>NZ_CP022129.1:0-1269353 GCF_002209385.1 Methylovulum psychrotolerans | reverse complement strand
CCTGGGAAAGGTTTAAACGCCAAGCCGTGTTTTTGTCGGCGGTGTTGTCTTGATGTTCACAATAAGCCATGTTCGGCAAACGAATACGGTTGCCCGTCACCGACAATAAAATGGTCGAGTACGCGGATGTCGAACAGGCTTAAGGCTTGTTTCAGTTTGTCGGTGATGTGTTTGTCGGCTTGGCTGGGTTCGGCGATGCCGGAGGGGTGGTTGTGGGCGAAGATGAGGGCGGCGGCGTTGTGGTGTAGGGCACGTTTGGCGACTTCCCTAGGGTAGACGCTGGCCCCGTCGATAGTGCCGCGAAACAGCTCTTCCAGTTGGATGACGCGGTGTTGGTTGTCGAGGAACAGGCAGGCGAAGACTTCGTAATTGTAGCCGCGCAGTTGGGCGCTGAGGTAGGCGCGGGTGATGTCGGGGCTGGTCAGGGCGTTACCGCGTTGGAGGATTTCTTTAAAATGCCGTTTCGCCATTTCCAACACCGCTTGCAGTTGGGTGTATTTGGCAGGCCCTAAACCGTTGGCTTGGCAGAACCGGGCTTGGTCGGCATCGAGCAGGGCTTTTAAGGAGCCAAAATCGGCGAGCAGGTCACGCGCTAAGTCTACCGCCGATTTGCCAGGTGTGCCGGTGCGTAGGAAAATGGCCAGCAGTTCGGCATCGGTGAGTGCGCCCGCGCCGCGTTGTAATAGTTTTTCACGGGGGCGGTCTTCTTCGTCCCAGTCTTTAATGGTCATGGTTTTTACCGTCGGTGGTTAAAACCATAAGCATAGAAGAATTTCTTTGGGTTTACTAGAGTGGTTGGTGATAATATTGCGCTTGAACCATGGCATTGCCAGTCGGTAAATTTAGGGTGGGGGTTGGCATCAATGAGGTTGGCCGATTGTTTGGAAAGGGCAGGGCAGGACGCAATATTGGCCTAGCCGTGGTTGGGCTAGGCCAATGTGCCAAGGGCTTTAGTCCCTAATAGGCAGGGGGGCCAACACCACGCGTGAGCCGTTGGATTCGGCGGCGCTGACGACTCCGGCGGCTTCCATGTTTTCGATCAGTGTGGCGGCGCGGTTATAGCCGACCTTAAAGCGGCGTTGGACGCTGGAGATGGAGGCTTTGCGCGATTCGGTGACAAATTGCACCGCTTCGTCATACAGCGGGTCGTTTTCGCCACTGCTGCTGCCGCCGCCGTTGCCCGCACCGCCAAAGCTTTCGTTGCCGTCGCCGACTTCTTTGGTGATGTCTTCTAGGTAGTTGGCGGGGCCGGTTTGTTTGAGGAACTCGACCACCCGATGCACTTCGTGGTCATCAACAAACGCGCCGTGGGCGCGGATGGGGATGCTGGTGCCGGACGGCAAGAACAGCATGTCGCCGTTGCCGAGCAGGGTTTCCGCGCCGCCTTGGTCAAGAATCGTGCGCGAGTCGATGCGCGAGGAGACTTGGAAGGAAATGCGGGTCGGCACGTTGGCTTTGATTAACCCGGTCAGGACATCAACGGACGGGCGTTGGGTGGCGAGGATCAAGTGAATTCCGGCAGCCCGGGCTTTTTGCGCGAGGCGGGCGATAAGCTCCTCAACTTTTTTGCCGACGATCATCATCATGTCGGCCAGTTCGTCGATGATGATGACGATGCTGGGCAAGGTGCTTAAGACGGGGTATTCGTCATCATCGGCAAAGGCTTGTTGCGGTTGGTACATCGGGTCTTTGATAAATTCGCCGTGTTCGGCGGCTTCTTCGATCAGTTGGTTAAAGCCCGCCAAGTTTCTTACGCCGACTTTTGACATCAGCTTATAGCGCCGCTCCATTTCCCCGACCGCCCAACGTAGGGCGTTGCTGGCTTCTTTCATGTCGGTGACAACGGGGGTCAGCAGGTGCGGAATGTCGGCGTAAACCGACAGTTCGAGCATTTTCGGGTCGATCATGATCATGCGCACTTGCGCTGGGGTGGCTTTGTACAGCAAGCTTAAGATCATGGTGTTGATGGCGACGGACTTACCCGATCCGGTTGTCCCTGCGACTAGGGCATGGGGCATTTTGCCCAAGTCGGCGACCAAGGGCGCACCGGCGATGTCTTTGCCCATTGCTAAGGTCAATAGGGATTTGGCGTTGGCGAAATTGTTCGCCATTAATAAATCGCGCAGGTTGACCATTTCCCGTTCGCGGTTGGGGATTTCCAGACCCACCACCGATTTGCCGGGAATGATTTCGACGATACGCACGCTGGTGACGAGCAGGGCGCGTGCCAAGTCTTTGGATAAGGTGCTGATGCGGCTGACTTTAACGCCAGCGGCCGGTTGCAGTTCAAAGCGGGTGATGACGGGGCCCGGATGGAAGCCGACCACACTGACGGTGACGTTAAAATCGGCGAGGATTTCTTCGACCCGCCGCGACATGGCTTCCAGATCGCTTTGCGAATAGCTTACGACATGCGATTCGCGCTGGTCGAGCAGATCTAAGGAAGGCAAAATGCCTTCGCTCATGGAATACACCGGAATAGCAGGTTTTTGTACGAACCTGCTGGGTTTTTCTGCTTTAGGCGCGACTTTTTCGACGAGGTTTTCGAATGCTTGCGGTAAAGGTATGACGGTCTTAGCGGCGGTTTTTTCCGGCGCTTTCTTGGTCAATTTTGGCAATGGCGGCATCAGCATCGCAGCCGTGCCTACCGCGTCAGGGGTAGGGGCTACGGCGGTGGGCTTAGGCTTAAATTGGCTTAGATAGCGGAAGGCCAGCCGCGCCAGCATAAAGGTTTGTTTGCCTATCCAGTCGATTACCGCTAACCAAGACACTTCGGTGGCCAAGGTGATGCTGGCGAGCAGCAGGACGATCAGGAATAGGGTTGCCCCTGAGTTGCCCAGCAGGCGGTAGGCCAAGTCGCCGATTTCTTCGCCTAGGATGCCGCCCGTGTCGCGCGGCAAGTCAATGTGTACCCGCAGCACATACAGGTGCAGCAAAGCAGTGCCGGAGGTAAGGCCGGCCATCATGCCTAGGGCTTTGATCAGGGTTTTTTCGTGGGTGATCTTTTTCGGGCGGAAAAAATGGTAGCTATGCCAGCCCATCAGGAGCGGGAACAGGTAAGCGCTCAGGCCGAAAAAACTCAGGCTAATATCCGCAAGCCAAGCCCCAATCACGCCGCAGGCATTGGCGGGGCGGTTATTGGCGGCGCTGTGTGTCCAGCCGCCGTCTTCCAGGCTAAAAGTCACCAGGGAGATTAAGAAAAACAAGGCGCAGGCAAACAGGCTTAGGATGACGATTTCGCGGAGGCCGCGAAAGGTTTTTTCTTCCATTACAGCAGACATAAGGTTGATTCGATAAGGTGAAATCGGCTAAGGGATGATTATAGTTGAATCGTGTTAAATTTTGCATTAATAACAGTCGGGAATTGTCGGGGCTTTTTGTGGTCTCCCCCAAGTTGGCGTTAGGCAACAATAACATTGTCGAAACGCGCTTTCCCCTGCATAATTTACTGACTATCCTTTTTTTGTAGAGAGTTGTCCATGAGTGATTCCAAACATTGTCGCCTGTTAATTTTAGGTTCCGGCCCTGCGGGGTATACGGCGGCGATTTATGCCGCCCGCGCCAATCTGCAACCAGTGATTATTACGGGTATGCAGCAAGGCGGGCAATTGACCACCACCACCGAGGTTGACAATTGGCCGGGTGATGTGGAAGGTTTGCAAGGGCCGGATCTGATGGAACGGATGCGCTTACATGCCGAGCGTTTTGCGACCGAGATTATTTTTGACCATATCCATACGGCGGATTTGTCGGCGAAACCGTTCACTTTAACAGGTGATACGGGCGTTTATACTTGCGATGCGCTGATTATTGCCACGGGTGCTTCGGCGCGTTATTTGGGGTTGGATTCTGAGGAAGCCTTTAAGGGTAAGGGCGTGTCGGCTTGTGCGACCTGCGACGGGTTTTTCTACCGCAATAAGCCTGTGGCGGTGATAGGCGGCGGGAATACGGCGGTTGAAGAAGCCTTGTATCTTGCCAACATCGCCTCAAAAGTCACGGTGGTGCATCGCCGCGATAAGTTCCGCTCAGAAAAAATCCTCTCTGATAAGTTACTGGAAAAAGCCAAAAATGGCAATGTCGAAATTATCTGGGGGCACACCCTAGATGAGGTGTTGGGCGATGATATGGGCGTGACGGGCTTGCGGGTCAAGTCAGTCGGCGACGGCAGCACCCAAGATGTCGATGTGCATGGGGTGTTTATCGCTATTGGCCATACGCCGAACACCGACATTTTTGCCGGGCAGTTGGAGATGGAGCATGGCTATATTAAAGTCCGTAGCGGCATCCAAGGCAACGCCACCGCGACCAGTGTCGAGGGTGTGTTTGCGGCGGGCGATGTGATGGACTCTGTCTATAAGCAGGCGATCACCTCGGCGGGGGCGGGCTGTATGGCGGCCTTGGATGCAGAGAAGTATTTGGATGATCTGTTGGGTTGAATATCCTAGTCGTATTCATGCCGCTGGCACAACCGGTGTTTCTCGTTAGTGTAGATGAGGTGGCAGATCAATGAAGCTGACTATTCTTAATCCGAAAAATCCCGAGCAAGCGTTCCCGTCCGTAAAAAAAGCCTTAAAAGAGCCGGATGGTTTATTGGCGATTGGCGGCTGTTTGTCAAAAAAACGCTTGCTGAATGCCTATCGGCAGGGGATTTTTCCTTGGTATAACCCAGGCGAGCCGATTTTATGGTGGTCGCCTGACCCACGCTTGGTGCTGTTTCCTGATAAGCTGGTCATTTCGCGCAGTTTGCGTAAGACTTTGCGGCAAAATGTCTACACAGTGACCATAGACCGGGCGTTTGCGCAAGTTATGGACTGTTGCGCCCAACCGAGGGCGGGGCAGTCGGGCACTTGGATTACTGTCGACATTAAGCAGGCTTATAATGAGCTGTTCCGCTTAGGTATCGCCCATTCGGTGGAGGCTTGGCTGGACGGCGAGTTGGTCGGCGGCTTGTATGGCGTGGCGTTGGGGCAGGTGTTTTTTGGTGAGTCGATGTTCCATACGCGTACCGATGCCTCAAAGGTGGCTTTTGCGGTGTTGGTGGGCCATCTTAAGTCTTGGCAGTACCGGCTGATCGATTGCCAAGTCCATTCACAGCATTTGGTCAGTTTAGGGGCTGAAGAGATCTCGCGGGATGATTTTGTGCAATGGCTGGGGCGTTATTGTGACGGTGTCGCCAGCCCTTCTGCTTGGAGTGCGGTATGAGAACCTTACCTTTATTTTTGACTGAAGAGCATCCGTGCAGTTATCTGCCGGGGCAACTGGCGCGTTCGGTGTTTGTCCATCCTTCCTGCGCGATGACTGCCGAGATATATGGGCAACTGATGGCGCAAGGGTTCCGGCGTAGCGGCGACGATGTCTATAAGCCCAATTGTCAGCGTTGCGCCCAGTGTTTGTCGGTGCGTTTGCCGGTAGCGGAGTTTGTGCCCAGCCGTAGCCAGAAACGCTGTTGGCAGCGCAATCTGGCGACTCAAGTCAGCGTCAGGCCGGCGGTGTTTGTGCAGGCGCATTATGAATTGTATTTGCGTTATCAGGCGTTGCGCCATACCGAGGGTGATATGGCACGCTCCAGCCCTGAGGAGTATATGGCTTTTTTAGGCAGTTCGTGGTGCGATACCCGTTTTGTCGAGTTTGCTATCAACGGGCAGTTGGTGGCGGTGGCGGTGGTCGACCAGTTAGCATTGGGGTGGTCGGCGGTGTATACGTTTTTTGACCCGGATTTTGCCGAGTACAGCCCCGGCGTTTATGCGGTGTTATGGCAAATAGAACACGCCAAGCAGGCCGGGTTGGCGTTTTTGTACTTGGGGTTTTGGATTAAGGAATGTAAGAAAATGGCCTATAAAAGCCAGTACCAGCCTATGCAGATATTGCTTAATAAACAATGGACGGAGTATGGGGATGTCGGCTTGCTGACGGTTTGATGCGACACATTTTTATTGTTAACCTCCAGCTTATGTTATAATGGGCGTTTTTAAATAGAGAGGTTATAGCCATGGCTAAAGAAGATCAAATCGAAATGGAAGGCAAAGTCATCGACACGCTGCCTAATACCATGTTCCGTGTGCAACTGGAAAACGGTCATATCGTTACTGCACATATTTCCGGCAAAATGCGTAAGCATTACATTCGTATTTTGACGGGTGACAGCGTTAAGGTGGAAATGACCCCTTACGATTTGTCAAAAGGCCGTATTTCCTTCCGTATGCGCTAATCCTGCTTTGGGATCAGCGCATCCTAAGGTTTTTAGCTGTCTTCCGATACCATCAGTTCTTTGCCTTCTATGGCGAAGCCCAGTTGGTTATTTTCCATGTAAATGGTGACATGACCGCCGTTCGCCAATTTGCCGAACAGTAAATCATTTGCCAAGGGTTTTTTAATTTTTTCCTGTATCAACCGCGCCATCGGTCTTGCCCCCATTTTGGGGTCGCAGCCATTTTCCGCCAGCCATAAACGCGCCTCGGTCTCTAGGGTCAGGGTGACTTGTTTGTCCGCCAATAAGGCTTCCAGTTCAAAGATAAATTTATCGACCACATGCCCGACGATGGCAATATCCAGCGGCTTGAATTGGATGATGGCATCTAAACGGTTACGGAACTCCGGCGAGAAGCTTTTTTCAATGACTTTTAGGCTATCGGTCGCATGGTCTTGGTGGGTGAAGCCAATGGATGCGCGGCTGCCTTCTTCTGCCCCCGCATTAGTCGTCATGACCAAGATGATGTTGCGGAAATCGGCTTTGCGGCCATTGTTGTCGGTCAGTGAGCCATGATCCATCACTTGCAATAACAGGTTAAACACGTCAGGGTGGGCTTTTTCCAGCTCGTCCAGCAACAGCACGGCATGGGGATGCTTGGTCACTTGCTCGGTCAGCAAACCGCCTTGGTCGAAGCCGATATAGCCCGGAGGTGCGCCGATCAGTCTGGATACGGTGTGCCGTTCCATGTATTCGGACATATCCAAGCGGATCAGTTCCACGCCCAGCACTTTCGCCAGTTGCCGGGTCACTTCAGTTTTGCCTACGCCCGTAGGGCCTGCAAACAGAAACGAACCGATGGTTTTTTGGCTGTCGCGCAGGCCTGCGCGTGACAATTTGATGGCCGAGGCCAGGGCGGCAATAGCTTCATCTTGCCCAAACACCAGCATTTTGAGGTTTTTTTCCAAGTTCGCCAGTTTTTCGACATCGTTGGAAGACACCGATTTGGCGGGGACACGGGCGATTTTTGAGACGATTTCTTCAATTTCCGCAACGTCAATCAATTGCTTACGTTCGGCCTCGGCGGTCATCCGCTGTTTGGCCCCCGCTTCGTCAATGACATCAATCGCCTTGTCGGGCAAGTGGCGGTCGGTGATATAGCGGTCGGACAATTCGGCAGCCAGGCGCAGGGCATCGGGTGAATATTTTACGTCGTGATGTTCTTCAAAACGCGATTTCAGGCCTTTGAGGATTAAGATAGTGTCGGCGACCGAAGGTTCGGATACGTCGATTTTTTGGAAACGCCGAGCCAAGGCGTGGTCTTTTTCAAACACGCCGCGATATTCTTGGTAAGTGGTCGAGCCGATGCAGCGCAAATGCCCAGCCGCCAACGCGGGCTTGATCAGATTGGAGGCATCCATGACTCCGCCGGATGCAGAACCCGCGCCGATGATGGTATGGATCTCGTCAATGAACAAAATCGAGTTGGGTTCTTTTTTCAGTTGGTTCATCAGCGCTTTCAGGCGTTTTTCAAAGTCGCCGCGATATTTAGTACCCGCCACTAAGGCGCCTAAATCTAGCGAGTAAATGACGCTTTTCAACAGTACGTCGGGTACATCTTCTTCGACAATCTTTTTCGCCAAGCCTTCGGCAATGGCGGTTTTGCCGACTCCCGCTTCGCCCACCAATAAGGGGTTGTTTTTGCGGCGGCGGCATAGGGTTTGGATGGTGCGCTCGATTTCCGGTTCGCGCCCGATTAATGGGTCAATCCGCCCCTTTAAGGCTTCTTCGTTCAGGTTAGTGGCGTACCTGTCCAACGGGGTGCCGGATTCGGCATCGGGGTTGTTGTCCTGGCTAGGGTCGGGGGCATTATTTTCGGGATGGTTTTGGTCAATCTTGGAAATGCCGTGCGAGAGGTAATTGACTACGTCCAGGCGGGAAATGTCCTGTTTATTGAGCAGGTACACCGCATGGGAGTCCTGTTCGCTGAACAGGGCGACAAACAGGTTGCCTCCGGTCACTTCTTTTTTATCGGAGGCTTGGACATGGAAGACCGCCCGTTGCAGCACCCGCTGGAAGCCTAAAGTCGGTTGGGTGTCGCGCTGGATGCCCGGCGGGATCAATGACATGGTTTCGTCAATGAATTTGGTCAATTGGCTCCTCAGCAGCGCTATATTGCAGCCACAGGCTTTCATGATGGCTTCCGCCGAGGCGTTGTCAAGCAACGCCAGCAGCAGGTGTTCGACAGTGATAAATTCATGGCGTTTATCATGGGCATTTTTAAACGCATTATTTAACGTGATTTCAAGTTCTTTGCTTAACATAAACGCTCCTTACACGACTTCCATCGAACACAGCAACGGATGTTGGTGCTCGCGTGAATATTCATTGACGATAGTTACTTTTGTTTCAGCAACGTCCTTGGTATACGTTCCGCAAACACCGACCCCTTGCGTATGTATCTGCAACATCACTTGCGTTGCCAATTCTTCTGACATACCAAAAAAATCCATCAACACCTCTACGACAAAGTCCATCGGGGTAAAATCGTCATTCAGCAGAATGACTTTATAGAGCGGTGGCTTTTGCAATTTAGGTTTGGCTTCCTGGACTGCCAGGTCATTATCATTATCGAACGGATTTGAATCGGACATAGTAACCGGATAAATAAGACTCTATGTGTACTAACATAATGCTAAGTGTAGAGCATTTCAAGCGTCTATACATAACAAATTATTATCTGCCTTAGGATTGCGCAAGAATTCGGGCAATTGGCCCGAATCTTTACTAAGCCTTTACCGAATATTTAGTGAAAATTTAGCGAAGATTTAGTGAATCTTTAGCAACATAGACCGCCTAAATCGAGTAATATATCCGCTTTTGTTGATATGGGAAGCCCCTAGATGGTTTGGAAGCCTCACGTTACCGTCGCCGCCATTATTGAGCAGGATCGGCGGTTTTTGTTGGTTGAAGAAGAAACCCCGTACGGCCTGCAATTTAACCAGCCAGCCGGACATTTTGAAGAAAATGAAGACCTGATCGCCGCCGTCAAGCGCGAGGTGAGGGAAGAGACCGCCTGGCAATTTGAGCCGGAGGCGATTGTTTCCCTACAACTTTGGCGCAGGAACCCACAGTCTACGACCTTTCTTCGGGTTCTTTTTACCGGGTCTTGCCATAGCCACGACCCGACACAGCCCTTGGATACGGGTATTGTCGCCACCCATTGGCTGACCCGTGACGAAATTGCCGCACAGGCGCACCGTCTGCGTAGCCCTTTAGTGTTACTGGGTGTCGATGAATACATGCAAGGCCAGCGCCACCCTTTAGCGTTATTAAAATCATTTCTCGATCTGGATCATGAGTAAAAACATTATCGTCGGTATGTCCGGCGGTGTCGATTCTTCGGTGACGGCATTGCTGTTGTTGGAGCAAGGCCATCAAGTTTCTGGTTTGTTTATGAAAAACTGGGAAGAAGACGACGGCACCGAATACTGCACGGCCATGCAAGACTTGGCGGATGCACAACAAGTGTGCGACCGTTTGGGCATCCCGTTAAAGACCGTCAACTTTGCCGCCGAATACTGGGACGAGGTGTTTGAGGTGTTTTTGGCGGAATTTGCCGCAGGCCGCACTCCCAATCCTGACATTTTGTGTAACAAACACGTCAAATTTAAGGCGTTTTTGGATTATGCCATAGACGATTTGGGGGCTGACCATATTGCCACGGGGCATTATGCCCGCGTCGCCGAACGCGACGGCGTGTTTCAGTTGCTCAAAGGCTTAGACCCGAATAAGGAGCAAAGTTACTTTCTCTATGCCATGGGGCAAAAAGCCTTGTCGCGCACTTTGTTTCCTATCGGACATTTGCATAAGCCGGAAATCCGCGCGTTGGCGAAAAAAGCCGGTTTTGAGAACCATAAGAAAAAAGACAGCACTGGGATTTGCTTTATCGGCGAGCGCAAGTTTAAGGAATTTTTGCAGCGTTATCTGCCTACCCAGCCGGGCGAGATGCGCACCCCCGAAGGCCAGTTGATCGGTAAGCATAACGGCCTGATGTATTACACACTGGGGCAACGCCAAGGTTTAGGTATAGGCGGCGTTAAAGACGCACCAGACGAGCCGTGGTATGTGCTGGACAAGGATTTGGCCAATAACGTGCTGGTGGTAGGCCAAGGCCATTATCATCCCCTGATGCTGCATAATACCCTGGAAGCGGGCAATTTGGACTGGTGTAGCGGTGTGCCGCTATCCGAACCCCTGCGCTGCGCCGCGAAAACCCGCTACCGCCAAGCTGACCAAGCCTGTTATTTGCAACCGTTGCCCAACGGGCGGTGCAAAGCCGTGTTTGACGAGCCGCAACGGGCGATTACGCCGGGGCAGTCGGTGGTGTTCTATTTGGGCGAGGTTTGCTTGGGCGGGGGGATTATTGAGTTGAAATATAATGAGAATTTCTAAGTTAGAATTAATGGATTTTCGTTGTTTCCAGCATTATGAATTAATGCTGGCGGATCGGTTTACCTTGTTGATTGGTGATAATGGTAGTGGGAAGACTGCTATTTTGGATGCGCTTGCCATTTCAATGGGGAGTATATTATTTGAAGTATTTGAAATAACCGATATTAAGGTCAATGATAGCCCTAGAATGGCATCTAGTGATATGCGTTATGAAGAGCTAATAATGGGGCAAGCTGTTTTGAAAGAAATATCAAACAGTGCTTTTATTCGCATTTGGGGGTTTTTTGTTGGCGAACAATTTTATTGGATAAATGGTAGAGGAAAGGGAAAAGATGAATTTTATTGCTTTAGCAAGGATGACCTTAATGGACTGGATCAACGATCTTCTTCTTACGAGATAAATCGCAAGTATGTTGAGGTAATAAGGTCGGTAATAGAAAAAACAGCTGCCCCAAATATTGTTTTTCCAATAATAGCTTATTATGGAACGGGGAGGTTGTGGCAACAACTAGACGATGAAAAGACAAGACATAAAGGCCCTGGGTCGCGTTTTGATGGCTATCAAAATTGTTTAAATCCAGCGTCCGATCAAAAAAGTTTTTTTAGTTGGTTTAAAACCCAAGAGCTGGCCTCTTTGCAGAAACAAGAGCGTCGCCATGCCTTAGAGGCGGTGCGTGAAGCTATTGTCAGTATGATTCCCGATGCCAAACGGGCATGGTGGGATATGGATTGGGATGAGTTACGGATTGAAACGGTCGTTCAAGGTAAAAATCAAACAATCCCTTTTCATCTTTTAAGTGATGGCTACCGCAACATGATAGGCATGGTCGCTGATATTGCCTATCGGATGGCAACACTGAATCCACAATTGCAAGCCAATGTTATCAAGCAAACCGAAGGCATTGTGTTAATTGATGAAATTGACCTGCATTTGCATCCTAAATGGCAACGTCAAGTGGTGGGGCGGTTATTGGACACTTTCCCTAAGGTGCAATTTGTCGCCAGTAGCCATTCTCCGTTTATTATCCAGTCGCTTTATCACCGCGAAGATGTTTTGTTATGGGATTTGGAAACTAACCAAGCGGTAGCTGTTGACAGCAAAAGCATCGAGGATATTGCCGAAAACCAGCAAGGAGTGGAACTCCCTCAGCAAAGCCAGCGGTTTTTGGATATGGAAAAAGCCGCTGAAGCCTATTACACGGCATTGAAACAACTGCCGTCCGCGAGTGAAGGGGAAAAGCAACGTTTGCGGCAACGGCTGGATGATTTGTTGTTGCCCTATAGTGATGATCCTGCATTTCAGGCGTTTTTAAAGATGGAACGCCAAGCAGCGGATGGGAATGCGCGGCAATGAGGCCTGTTTGTCGTGGTGATGTACCCACAGATGAGCAGGGTAATCCTATCGGTTTCAAAAAGTACGGCGATGCGCGTGATGAATTAATTGACCGTATAGGTGACTATTGTTGCTATTGTGAAAGCCCACTGCAAACACCTGCTGTTGAGCATATCCAACCTAAAAGCCTAGAGCCTATTTTAGAGACAACGTGGTCTAATTTTTTATTGGCTTGCCAAAATTGCAATAGTATCAAAAATGACCAGCCGATTAATGCCAATAATCTACACGTCTATTTTTGGCCGGACACCGATAACACGTTACGCGGCTTTTTTTATGAAAAAGATTGTGCGCCACAAATTCACGCGGCATTAACGCAAGAGCATCAGCAGATTGCGGGTAAGACGTTGGCATTGACCGGACTAGATAGGGAGCCAGGGCATCCAAAGCTGAGCAAACAAGATCGGCGTTGGATAAAGCGTAAGGAAGCTTGGGGAAAAGCCGAGAGGGCTAAGTTAAGATTAAGCATACATACAAGCCAAGAAATGTATGGCTCAATTATTGATACTGCTACCAGCACAGGCTTCTGGTCAATCTGGATGAGTGTTTTTCAAGATGACCACGATATGCGCCGTTACTTGATTCAAGCCTTTACAGGCACTAGCGTGGATTGTTTCGATCAGGACACCCAGCCTGTAGCCCGCCCTGGCGGCAAGCTCTAATTTAACAAATGATGACACACTACTTAGATGACACAACACTTAAAAGGTATCGGGACACACAAACATGACTAATTGTCCCCTTACCGCCATTTTCCCCATCGAGGGCTACCATGAGAGTTGATTTTAAAAACGCCGCTATCCGGCATTTTAATGATGGTGAATTGCTTTATGCCCATTCGCGTTGGGCTAATGCCGATCAACTTTATGGGGTGTCATCAGAGTGTGTTTTAAAACACATTATTGTTGGTTTAAAGCCAGATAGTGTCGACCCTATTACGGGGGATTTTTTAAGAAACAGCCCTCATAAAAAACATTTTGATAATCAATATGCTGCAAGGGATTTGTGGGATCATTTTTCTGTTACGTTTAATGTGGATCTACTGGCGAGGAGTGGGTATGGTATGCCAGACGTAAACTATTTTGGTGATTGGGATATTTTTCAACGCTATGTTCACGAATGTTGTATTGACAAACAGCGTACCGACTCCCATCGCTCTGCAACAAGAGAATTACACAATCTTTTGCAAGAGCTGTTTATTAAGGGCGTAATCCAATGACTAGAATCGTCAGATTTCAGGACGCATTGCCCCTTGCCATTAAATTTATTGAAGCCCATTATGCGCATTTAGGTCAAGAGCCGCCGATTGTAATCCGTGACCTTTATGGCAAAATCCGTTTGTTTTTGTCAAGTGAGCAAACGTCACTGCAACAAGATTTGGCAGAGAGCTTAGAGGTATCGTTAGGGAAGTTTGCCTACCCCGCTGAGGCGATTTTTCTCTATAAGCAGGACTTTTTTAACAGTGAAAGCATTACGGACTCACCTGATAAAATTCGCATTCCTAATACGGATCAACCTATCTATTTATTAGATAAGCAGATTACAGGTCAAGATTGGTTACGCAATCCCATAAAAAGAAATACCAAGCCTAAAAGAGCAACTTTATTTGGCATTAAAGGCGGGGTAGGGCGTTCTAGCGCTTTGGCTATCTGGGCTTGGTTTTTGGCCGAACAAGGCAAAAAAGTTTTGGTTGTAGATTTGGATCTTGAATCGCCGGGCATTGGGCAAATTTTGTTGCCACAAGCTAACTTACCCGATTTTGGGGTTGTCGATTGGCTAGTAGAGGAAGCCGTAGGGCAAGCCGATGATGAGTTATTGCGCGAGATGGTGGCAACCAGTCCCTTAGCCGAAAACTGCGAAGGGGTGATTCGCATCGTAACCGCCGCAGGTGGCAAAGAACAGGATTATATTGCCAAACTGTCGCGGATTTATATGAGCATCAATCAAAACGGGGAAAACTTGGATTTTGCCCATCGGCTTGCTTTGCTGTTAGAGCAACTGGAGGCGCAGGAAAAACCCGATATTGTTTTGCTTGATAGCCGGGCCGGTATTCATGATATTGCCGCTATCGCCATTACCCGCTTAACTGATATGGCGTTTTTGTTTGCGGTCAATACCCCGCAAACATGGCAAGCCTATCGCTATTTGTTTTCACACTGGCAAAAGTGGAATGGCAATTTAGGTCAGTTTAGGGAAAATTTGAAGGTCGTTGCGGGTATGGTGCCGGAATTGGGGCGGGCGGATTATTTATCCCGTTGCCGTGAATCGGCTTATAACCTGTTTTTAGAGACTATCTACGAAGAAACTGCCGCCGAAGATTTCGATACATTTAGCTATGCGCTGGATGACAACGAGGCTTCGCATTTTCCGGTGGAAATTTTGTGGAATATGACTTTTCAAGAATTCGATCCTCTAGCAATCGAAGATTATTTCAAAATTAATGGAGCGCAGTTAACGGCCTGTTATGGCAATTTTTTACAGACCGCCACCCAACTTGTTTTAGGCGAATGATCTTATGAGTGTTTTTCCCGTTGGAGCACTTCGGCAAGCTTTTTTAGCCTTGCCTGAGCAGCAGCATCAATCAGGCGATAAGCTAATCGATATGCAGTATTTCTATGTGCCGTCCAGTCATGCGAAAGCACTCCAACCTGACAGTATGTTGGTTGAGGGTATTCGCGGGGCGGGAAAAAGTGAATGGTGGCTAGAACTGCAAGACCCGGAACGCCGTCGCTTGGTTGCTGATCTATCACCTCGAAGTGCGGAGTTGGCTAATATTGAATGTTCTGCCGGTTTTGGCCAAACCCGTTCTGACAATTATCCAAGCAAAAAAATTTTATCCCAGTTGTTACAAAAGAGTGATGCGCAAACTATTTGGCTGACTATTATTTTCTGGAACATTCTCGGAGAAAGAGACTTTGGTTTGGCGAGCAATACATTATGGTCTGAAAAAATCAGTCATTTTCAAAAACAATACGAAAGATTAGAACGCAAATTGGTTCAAATTGATAGGAAACTAGATCAAGAAAAAAGAAAGCATATAGTGTTGTTTGATGCTTTAGAACGGACTGCCGATGATTGGAAATCATTAAAAAACTTATTGAGAGGATTGTTGCAAGTCACTTTGGAATTTCGTTCATTCAAAGCGATTCGTTTAAAAATTTTCGTTCGCCCCGACATGCTGGAAGACCCGTATGTTTATTCTTTTCCAGATGGTTCAAAAGTTATTTCTAACAATAACAAAGTCCCACTGGAATGGAATAAGTTAGAGTTATATAACTTGTTATGGCAATATTTAGGAAATGCCCCTCAGGGCGGCAAAGAATTTCGTGATATTTGTAAAAAATATTTTAATCAACCGTGGAAAAAACATGAGTTGGGTGTCTGGATAATTCCAGATGATATGCGTAAATATGAGAATGTTCAGCAAGAGATTTTCCATCAGCTCGTTGGTAAATGGATGGGGGCTAATGCTAGGAGAGGCAATACTTATACATGGTTGCCTAATCACCTGGGAGATAGCCATGGCAAAGTCAGTCCGCGCAGTTTTTTGGCGGCATTACGCCAGGCGGCTTTAGATGAAGCGGTCAAAGATCATAGATTCCCTTTGCATTACCAAGCACTTAAAAAAGGTGTGCAGCAAGCTTCGCAAATTCGAGTTAATGAATTAAAAGAAGACTATCGATGGATAGAAGTCCTAATTAATCCGTTGCAAGGTATGAGTGTTCCTTGTGAGTTTGATGCTCTTGTAGAGCGTTGGGAGCAAAATACGATCAAAGATAAATTACAATATATTGATGAGGAAGGCATCCGTTTGCCACCTAGTCGTTTAGAGCAAGGTTACGAAGGCCTCAAACAAGATTTGATTGCCTTGGGCATTTTTCAGCCCATGCACGATGGCAGAATCAACATGCCCGATGTCTATCGGGTCGGTTACGGTTTACGCCGGAAAGGTGGCGTTATGCCTGTTAAATAACCTCTTTTATCCCCACTACCTTTATTTTTACCTATAAAAACATGACAAATTTTAGTTTAACCGCCATTTCCCCCATCGACGGCCGCTATGCCGATAAAGTTGAAAAACTGCGTCCGGTGTTTAGCGAATATGGGCTGATACGTTACCGCGTGGAAGTGGAAGTCCGTTGGTTGCAGGCTTTGGCGCAACATCCCTTAATCATTGAAGTCAGTCCTTTTAGTGAGGCGGCTAACCGGTTATTGGATGACATTATCGGGCAGTTTTCCGAGGCGGACGCGCAGCGGGTTAAGGACATTGAAAAAACCACTAACCATGATGTTAAGGCCGTCGAATATTTGCTGAAAGAAAAAATCGCGGGCTGTGCCGAACTGGAGCAGGTCAGCGAGTTTATCCATTTTGCCTGCACCTCCGAAGACATTAATAATCTGTCTTACGCGCTGATGCTGAAAGCGGGGCGGGAGATTATCGCCGCGCAAATCACCGATTGCATCAACGCCATCAAAACCATCGCCACCGACACCGCCGACCAGCCGATGCTGGCGCGTACCCACGGGCAATCGGCGACCCCGACCACGGTGGGCAAGGAATTTGCCAATGTTGCGGCGCGGATGCAACGCCAGTTGGCGCAACTGCAAGCGGTCGAGTTGCTGGGCAAGATTAACGGCGCGGTAGGTAACTATAACGCCCATAGCGTCGCCTATCCTGATGTCGATTGGGCGGTGTTTGCCCAGGATTTTGTCGAATCGTTAGGCTTGCAATTTAACCCCTATACCATCCAGATAGAGCCACACGATTATATTGCCGAGTTCTTCCATGCCCTGGCGCGTTTTAACACGATTTTGCTGGATTTTGACCGTGATGTGTGGGGTTATATCTCCTTGGGCTATTTCAAACAACGCACGGTGGCGGGCGAAGTCGGTTCTTCGACTATGCCGCATAAAGTCAACCCGATTGATTTTGAAAATTCCGAAGGCAATTTAGGCTTGGCGAACGCGCTGTTTGGCTTTTTGGCGGAAAAATTGCCGATATCGCGTTGGCAGCGGGATTTGACCGATTCGACGGTATTGCGCAATATTGGGGTCGGCATTGCCCATACCAGCATTGCTATCCAAGCCAGTTTAAAAGGCATTTCTAAGCTGCAATTGAATGTCGAGGCCTTAGAAGCGGATTTGAATGCGAATTGGGAAGTGTTGGCGGAGCCTATCCAAACGGTGATGCGCCGTTATGGGATTGAAAAACCTTATGAGAAGTTGAAAGAACTGACGCGTGGCCAACGCATTACGCCGGAGCAAATGCAAGTGTTCATCAGCCAGTTGGATATGCCTGATGAGGCCAAAGCGGCGTTATTGGCGTTGACCCCGCGCGGTTATACGGGCTATGCGCAGCAATTGGCCGAAGGGCTGTAAATAAAAAAGCCGCCGCCTTTTAAGTGCAGGCGGCGGCTTTCTTGGATAAGTGCGGTTAGGCGCTTATTTCGCGCTTTATTGTTTAATCAAGGTATCCATCACTTCCAGCATTTTTTCGTGGCTACCTGCAATAGGGCCGCTAGTGACATATTTGCCGTTGATGACCACTGTGGGTACGCCGGTAATGCCGTAACGGGCGGCAGTGACCGGAGCTTGGCGCATTTTGGAATCGACCGCGAAGGATTTGTACGCGTCATGGAATTGGGCGGCATCGACACCGTGGGCGACAAAAAACGCCGCTTGCTCTTCTTCGGTTTCCAGCTTTTGTTTTTTGTTTTGGATAGCATCGAACAAATCGGCGTGGACTTTATCGACCACACCTAACGATTCGGCGACAAAATACGCTTTGGCATGTTTGCCCCACTGTTCGCTAAACACCGCAGGTTGGCGGATAAATTCGACGTTTTTCGGCAGTTTTTTCAGCCATTTCGCCAATTCAGGCTCAAACGCATAGCAATGCGGGCAACCGTACCAGAAAAACTCAATCACTTCGACTTTGTCGGGGTGTTGGGTCGGTTGGGCGGGCGAGAGGGTTTCATAACCGACAGACTCTGCCTGTGATGCTGAGCAGAACAGCAACAAGGTTAACAGGCTGGCTTGGGCAAGTTTTTTTAGCATAGGTCAGAGGCTCCGTAAGAGTGTAGGAAAGGGCGAAAGTTATTTCATCATGGAAATATAATAGGCGACGGCTTTGATTTCTTCGTCGGTCATTTTTTTGGCGATCATGTGCATGATGTTTTCGGGGTTGTTGCTACGCGCATCGGATTTAAAATCGGTCAGGGCTTTAATCAGATAATCGGCATGTTGGGATTTGACCAGCGGGAAGCCAGCAGGCTTGTTGCCTTTGCCTTGGGGGTCGTGGCAGGCGATGCACGCGGACACTTCGCGGGTCAAGTCGCCGTTGCGGTATAAGTCGCCACCTTGTTTGATTAAGGCGATGACCTTTTCTTCGGGTTTTATGGCCGCTTGGTCGGCAGTGTCATCGTCGTCATTTAAAATCGGCAGGGGGTTGTCGCTGATTTTGTGTTCGGCGTAATAAGCGGCAATGTCGGCCATATCGTCATCCGACAAGCCTGCCGCTATGCCTGACATCATAGGGTCTTTGCGCGTGCCGTTTTTAAATGCCTGTAACTGTTTTACCAGATAAGACGGATGCTGCTGGGCAAGCTTCGGGAATGTTGCTACCATGCTGTTACCCTGCTCCCCGTGGCAGCCGGCACAAGTCGCCGATTTGCTTTTTCCGGCTTCCGCTGTGCCTTCAGCCTGTGATACGCCAGATGCGCCAGTGAGTGCCAGAGCCAGTGATAGTGCCAGCCATTGTTTTTTCATCAGGTTTTCCCCTTCGGAATAAATTAATTGGTTGCCGATGTGTACCCGCCGCCCCGCTTGCTGCACAGGTGGCTTTAGGCGTGGCGGCGGCACCAGTTCGTTATAATAGCCTTTAAGATGGTGCAGGCTGTGTTATCCATCAAATTCTACCCTAATTACTACGCTTAAGCGAGGCAACGATGAATCCAATTTACCACCAAGCCAAATTTATAAACAGTTCTCCGCATCTTAAGGACACGCCTGCCGACGAGGGGTTGGAAATTGCTTTTGCTGGCCGTTCCAATGCCGGAAAGTCCAGTGCGATCAATACGCTGACCCGCCACACTGGCTTAGCGAGGATCAGTAAGACCCCAGGGCGCACCCAAATGCTCAATTTTTTTGAGATTAGCGAACAATTGCGCTTTGTCGATTTGCCCGGTTACGGTTATGCGAAAGTGCCTTTGGCGGTCAAACAAGACTGGCATAAGCTGATGGAAACGTATCTGACCAGCCGCAAATCTTTGTGCGCGATTGTTTTGGTGATGGATATCCGCCATCCGTTGACCGAATTCGATTGGCAAATGGTCGAATGGTGCGAGCATAGCCAATTGCCTTTGCATATTTTACTGACTAAAGCCGATAAGCTGACCTACGGGGCGGGTAAAAATACCTTATTGCAGGTGCGCCGTGAATTGAAAGACATGACTGTACCTTTGACCATCCAATTGTTTTCGGCATTAAAAAAAGTGGGTGTCGATGAAGTGCACCAGGCTTTAGACCAGTTGTTTAATCCTGAACAGCAAGTTGCGGAAACGGTTGAGATGGCTACCGAAGCGCAAGAGGCTTAACAAGCTTTGGACGTTTCTGGCGGGCAAAAGAAAGCCCCAGAGTCTGGAGAAAAACCCTGGGGCTTGAGGGGAAACCAGCCGTTTAACAAAGGGGGGAATACGGCTGGCTGGTCGCCGTGAAAGGCGAACAGGATTAAGACGCTATGCCAAAAAAAAAGTTCCGGCATTGCGAATTTTTTTGTGAATTTTTTTGCTAGTGCAAGGATGGGTTGTCAAAAGCTTTTCTTGCGCTTATATTGCCACGTCTAATAACAGAGGTTTTACCTTTTGGGGTAGCTATAGGGTGAAGCTCTTTTACCCAGCACCAATCATAAGAAAGCCATTATCTTATACTAATCAATTAACTGCATGAATACAGGTATTTTCACCCATATTGCGCATTCCTATTTTAAGGCTGCGGGGAATAATTGGCTGTATTTGGGGCAGGCGGCTTGGGCGTTAAAACCTCTTGTTCTGCCGTTGGCTGTGGTTTATTCGGTCGTTTTAACGGCAATAGGGCTGTTTTTTTATTTGGGGATTGTCTTAGACTGGCTGGGCAAGCTTACCGATGCTTGTCGGCATCTGATTATCGGTATGATGAAAACCCATAGCGATTATATTGACAGCGGCCTGTTCTCGTTTTTGTTCCGGCCTATCCTGTTAGTGGTTTTGTCGCCTTTGCTGATTGTGTTCTTGGTTATACCCAAACTGTCCAGCGATTCGATGGACAGTTTCATTACCAATGAATCCAGCGGCGCGTTAGATGGTTCTGGTGCGTTTAAAATGGTCAACAGCATTTTTTGCCACGCGGTCAGGCGGCTTTATAATTATGTCGCCGACACTTATTTGCTGTTAAAGCCGATAGCGGCTGTAGTGGCGATTGTCTACTCCTTAGTGCTGTTAGCATTGGGCTTTGGTTTCGCTTTATTGATCCCTTTGGATTGGCTCAGTCACTTGGTTGAGGTCATCCGCCAATCGACTGCCCGTACCGCCTATCGTTTGCAGCAAGGGGTCAATAGCCATTTTCTCGGCTTTCTTTTGGTTTCGCCGTTGCTGATCTTGCTGGCGCCGCTATTTTTGCTATTGCTGATTATCCCTAAGATCACGTCGCAGATGGTGGTTTAAGCGGGGTAGGCGATGGCTAGCTCCGTTTTATCATATCCGCAAAATCTGTATTTCCATCGCTTGTAAAGTTACCCGCACCGCATTAATCGGGCCTTTGCCTGTCGGGCCGTCCACTTCCGAGACTGTCACTGCCCCGAAGCGGGCGACAGGGTTGGGCGCTTGGGGGTGCGGTTTATTGCTGTAGCAAACTGTCATCTGGTCGCCGGTTCTGCTCAGCGACATATCGACAATGGCATAGACGTTAACCGTTTGGGTGGTGCTGGTGTTAGC
The DNA here is from genome assembly GCF_002209385.1 of Methylovulum psychrotolerans. NCBI lineage: Bacteria > Pseudomonadati > Pseudomonadota > Gammaproteobacteria > Methylococcales > Methylococcaceae > Methylovulum > Methylovulum psychrotolerans. Next base: position 1,248,349 of record NZ_CP022129.1, on the reverse strand, counting down.
GATAACAAGGATTTCCCGGTCGTTAAGGATACGTGACCAAGCCAATACCCCATTCGGTAATGCCGACACCGCAAAGTTTTTCCCATCCCCGGAAATGGGCCGGAAATAAAAGCGGCCATAGCGTAGGGCGGGCAAGCTGGCGCGTACTGCCGCCAATTTTTTCAGCTCGGTGTAAAACAAGCCGTTTTGCGGAAATTGCGGGGCGATCCCCCATAAGGCTTCGCGGACGGCGGCATCAGAGCCTACCCCGTGCAAACCTTGCTCGGTGCCGTAATAAACGCAGGGGATACCCGGCAGCGCGTAGAGACAGGCTAAGCCTAGGGTGGCTTGGTCATTATAGCGGTCGGGGTTGTTGGGGTTGGCGTAGCGTAGGCGTTCTTTCACATCGTGGTTGTCGAGGAAGGTGACGAAATAGCGGGTGGCATCGCCGTGGGAGCTTAAGATAAATTGCTCGCTTTGTTTGCGCCATTGGTACATCGCCGTGACAGTGCTGGGTGCTTGACTGCCTTTGATAACGGGTTTAAGGGTATTGAACAGCGGATAATCTAGCGCGGCATCGACACCTATCAGGCTGTTGGCATCGTTGCCCATTTTCGTGTTGCGGCCAATAAAGCGGGCGATATCGTTTTCGGCGTTACCGTCCCACACTTCGCCAAAGGTAAAGAAATTTTTCTTACCGATGGCCAGGGCAAACTCGCGCACGGCATTGCCGAACGTCAGGGCGAAATCGGCAGGCAGGTAGCGTAAGGTGTCTATCCTAAAGCCGTCTATGTCATAACGGGCGATGACATATTGATAGGCGCGGATTAAATAGTTTTGTAGCTCAGAGTTGTCGGTCATCAGTTGCTTGAGTGCGGAAAAATCCCCTAGGGTATCCGGCCCCTTCGGGTCGGGGCCGCCTTGCCGACGGAAATAAGCGTTGTTTTGCAGTTCCGTAGGCCAAACAAACGCATCAGCCGATGGGTTGGCGATGCTGGCGACATCGCTGTAATTGGCTTGGGGTATGCCTTCGGCATCGCGCCATTGGATAGGCAAAGGGATATCGGAATACGGGGCGGTGGTGTTGCCGTTATAGGCGAAGACGTTGCCGGTATGGTTAAGGACAATATCGAAAATGACATACAGCCCCGCTTGGTGTGCGGCATCGACTAGGGCGCGTAATTCGTCGTCGGCTTGGTTCGGATTGTCGGCAAAGCGGGGTTCGGCGCGGAGAAAATCGTGGATACCGTAGCCATGCTAGGTGGTATCGGAAAAAGGCAGGTTTTTCAGTACCGGGCTTAACCAAATCGCCCCCACACCCAAATTTTTGATGTAGTCGAGGCGTTGGCGGATGCCCCTAAACGTGCCGCCTTGGAAGCGGTCATAATGGGGGTCGTCGTAAGGGGAATGGGCAGGTGGGGCGGACGGGTTGTTAAAACGGTCAACCAGCAAAAAATAAATGCTGTGGTCGCGCCAGTCGGCAGGTGACGGGAATGGCCCGTTAGTTTGCCCTGAAGCGCGGCAGGCTTGGTCAAATACGGCTTGGACTTCGGCTGAAAAAAGCGATGTATACATAGTGGCTCCTGGGTTTGTTTGCGCCGCACGATGCGAAGCTGCCGACTATATAAAAATTACGCCACTGAGGAAATTAACTATTACCGCCCAAACTGTGAATAGGCCACAAAATAGCTAATGAGTTTTTATGTTATTGAAAATAAATAATAAAAATAAGCGATAAATCCAGTGCTGACAGATATTGGCGGGGCTTTTTTAACGCTTTTTCGGTCTGTTAGCCCAAACTGGCGGCATCAGCCGCTGGTTTGGCGGCTTAATCTTGTTTATACAGCGGGATTGCCGCGATGCGTTCGTCAATTTCTTGTGATAGGCGTTGGTAGGCGGGGCTGCTGGTCGAACCGTAACGGGATTTAAATTCGCTTTCGTTCATGTGTTCCGGCAAATCGGTGGGGTCGGGCATGATGTCATTGTAGCCCTTGATTTCCGATAGGGCTTTTTGGAATTTGCGGGCTTGTTCCGGTGAGGCGGTGGCGAGTTCGCCGAAACGGGTGCCGGCCTTATCCGCCGCCAAGTCGACAAAGCTAAAGCCGCTACCGCCGTCGGCATCGCTCAGTTCCTTTTCTTCGCCGACAACTTTAGAGACTTGCCCGTTCATGGAGGCGGTCAGGGTCGCCGAGCCGATGAAATGTTGCGCCAGATCGCTACGTTTGTACATAAATGCCGCGTAATAAGGGGTGCTGGCGTTGGCTGAGGTCAGGAAGCGGTGGGTCTCTTGTTTGTTGATATAGTCGTTCAGGGCGATGATCGCGAGCTTGTTTTCGTCAATGGCGTTGTTCAGGTCAGAGCGCTGGTAGGCGAGGGTAAATAAAGGCTTGAGCAAATCGGCAAAAGACAGCCGCCATTTCGGGTCGTGTCCGGCGACAATTTCGCCGAGCTTTTTCTGGTAATCGTTAAACGCGCTGGTACTGGCTTCTGGGGAGAGCAGTTGCCGCGATTGGATGAGGGTCTTGAGGTCAGAAAAATAAGTGACGGTGATTTTGTCCGGGTCAATTTTTACCGTCTGGATCTGGCGCGTGGCGAGGAGAAAATAGGCGTTTAAGGCTGAATGGCGGATGCCGTAATCAATCAGATAGGCGGCAATGCTGGAGGGCAGCAGCAGTTTTCCCGCCTTAAATTTGGTGACGGTGGGCAAGGGGCCGTCGTCGGCATTACCCAACCTGATCGTAATGTTAAGGTATTTGCCCAGCGGGTTTTCCGGCAAGGTGGCTGTGACGATAAATTTTAGCTTGTTGGCTTTTAAGGAAATTTCTACCGCGCTTTTGCTGTAGCGGTTCAGCAGGTAATTAGCGGCGAGGTTGAGGTCTTCTTTTGACAGGACTAAGGTGCCGATTTCGTCGGGGCTGGTTTTTGAGCCTTCACGGAGGATTTTGCGGGCGCGGAGTATGTCTTCATGGCCTAGTGTCCAGCCCAATTGTACATCGGGGTGGTCGCTGACCCCGAACAGGATAATAATCACACCTATTGCCAGCAGCGTGCCCAGGCAGTACAGCGGTAAGCGCAATAGGTGTTTTATCATGTCGGTCAGGAAAACGTCAGGGTGAAGCCCGCGTCTTTTAAATAGTCTGCTTCCTGCGCCAAGTCGGCATGGGTCAGCGGCGCTTGCGCCAACCAGCCGCTAGGGAATTTCAGGGACATTTTATTTTTGCCCAGATTGATTTTAAACGGCGGCAAGTCTTCGTCATGACGGTTGCGCCGCAACAGCACGGCAAGCCTTAAAATCAGGGTCAGATACGGGGCATATTCGTTCCACGGGGTGGGCAGGTTGAGGAAGCGGGCAAAGGAAAATTTGCGCCTATGCGAGCGGATAATGGCCGCCAAGACTGTTTGGTCTTGCTTGGAAAAACCCGCTAAATCGCCGTTTTCGATAACGTAAGCGCTGTGTTTATGGTATTGGCTGTGGGCGATGTCCTGGCCGATTTCGTGCAGATCGGCGGCCCAATCCAAAAACTGGTGGCCGTTTTCATCGGTGATAAACGCTTGTTGCGCAGTGGCGGCGTTTTTACCCGATGTGACGTTGTCGAGGATGTACTTAACCGTCTGCTTAATCCGTAGCGCATGTTGGCGGTCGGTATGGTAGCGTTCGGCGATGTTCTGTGTGGTCGCGGCGCGGATGTCCTGGTCGTAAATCCGCCCTAACATGTCTTGGATCAAGCCTTCCCGCAACGCCCCTTCGGAAATGGTCATCTGTTCGATGTTCAGGCTTTTGAAGGTGGCGTAGGCAATCGCTAAGCCGCCCGGAAAGACTGGCAGGCGTTCGTCATCGATATCCGGCAAGTTGAGTTCGCTGATATGGGTGCATTGGCATAAATGCTCGGCCAGCAATTCCAATCCGGCACGGGTAATGCCGTTGTTGCTCCAGTTTTTTGCCTGTAGCACTTTGGCAAGTGACTTTAAGGTGCCTGACGCGCCGATGGCTTCATGCCAATGGCAAGGTTGGAAGCGGGTTTCGATAGGCTCCAGTTGCTGTTCGGCGAAAAGCACGGCTTTGTCGAAAGCGGCTTTTGACAGTTTGCCGTCCGGAAAAAACCAATTGCTTAGCGACACGCAGCCCATGTGCAGGCTTTCTTTGCTCAGCGGGTTTGCACCGCTGCCGATAATATATTCGGTACTGCCGCCACCAATGTCCATCACCAACCGGACATTACCTTGCGACCCTAAACTGAACGCCACGCCCTGATAAATCAGCCGTGCTTCTTCAATACCCGAAATGATATGGATGGGGTGGCTTAAGGCTTGTTCGGCCTTAGCGAGGAATTGCGGGGCATTTTTGGCCGCCCGCAGCGTGTTGGTGCCGACAATGCGCACACTTTCCGGCGGAAAGTTGCGGATGCGTTGCCCGAAGCGTTCCAAACAGGCCAAAGCCCGTTGTTGGGTGTCGGCATCTAAGATGTTATTTTTGTCCAGCCCCGAGGCCAGCCTGACCATTTCTTTCAATTGGTCTAAAGTGATCAGTTTGCCATTGCTTAAGCTGCAAACAATCATGTGGAAGCTGTTAGACCCTAGGTCTACAGCAGCGACAATTTCAGGTGGTTTTCTTTGCACAGGTTAATCCATTGGTTTGATCTGGGCTTGTTAATTTCTGACGGAATCACAAGAGGCGTGGGCGGACAAAAGGCTTAACCTAGCCGCCATAGCCGCTAATTTAACTTATTTACCCGTTGCCGTTAAGCGATAGTTTTTGGGGTGGGGGTCATTAGAAAAACTGCCCGTGTGGCCGAATAGCCGCATTGATGAATTGTTGCCTTTGACCCCCGAACAAATAACGGCGATTAAACAAACTTTACCTGAAAAGGCAACGTGGTAGGGACGCACGCTTACGCCGCATCGGCAAAACCGTCAACGGCGTGTTGGTGCAGAGTTTCCTCTACCAAAACCAACTCAACCCCATCGCCGAACTGGACGGCAACAACCAAATAGTCAGCCGCTTCGTCTACGCCAGCAAAGCCAACGTGCCGGACTACCTGACCAAAAATGGCGCCACCTACCGCATCATCAGTGACCACCTCGGCAGCCCGCGTTTGGTCATCAACACCGCTAACGGCAGCGTCGCCCAGCGCATCGACTACGATGTCTGGGGCAACATCACCCAAGACACCAACCCCGGCTTCCAGCCCTTCGGCTACGCGGGCGGCCTGTACGACCGCCACACCAAACTTGTCCGCTTCGGCGCAAGGGATTATGATGCCGAAACCGGACGCTGGACGGCGAAAGACCCGATTGGGTTTGGCGGCGGGGACAGTAACCTTTATGGGTATGTGGTCGGGGATCCTGTGAATGCGCTTGATCCGAAAGGAAAAAACGCTGTTTGGGCTGCAAGGAGTGGGTGGAATGTCGGGTGGGCTGTTGGCAACGCTATCAATGATGCCATTACAGAAACAACTGGATTACCGCTAGGCGTGATAATCTATAATGCGACTCACGAAGATGAAGGTAATGAAGATTATGATTCACTTGAGGCTGGCGAAGCTGTTGGGCCCGACTGCAAAACCTTAGGAAAACAAGCTGAAAAAGGTATCCGTTCGCTTGAAAAACGGATTGCAGAGCATGAGCAAAAATTAAATGACTTTAAGGCAAATCCAACTGTTAGGCCAGGAATGGAAGGGCAGCCACAAGAAGTAATTGAAGCTGCTCAACAAGCTCGAATAAACCATCTAGAAAAAGAAATTCAAACATTTAAGAATAACATTGATAAACTTACGAATGGAAAATAAATGCTTTAATTTTGGAACGCGTGTCCTTTGTTTTGCTTCGTTAAATGATGGGCTGCTGATTAATATAAATATATCTTCTCCGTTTGCTGTGCTTTTACCTGCTGCAAATAAAACCGAATGTTTGGAAGCTGAAAAACTTATCGTTACACTTTTAAAAATGGGTTGTATTGAATTCTGTTGTGTAGGATTAGAATCAGAGTTTCTTCATGATGAAATTGATAACATTATAGAAGACAACAGGGCGTTTGACGTTGTTACCACATATGATTTAGACGAAGTTGAAGGTTGTGAATACTTTCTATTTGCCGCTGGTGGCGGCATTAAAAGTTTATTAGCCTTGGTTTCAGGGCATCCAAATTTACTAAATGAACTACAAAGTATGATTATTTCCTGAAGCTTGTTGTGCCTGTCAAGGGTACACTGATATTCAAAATAATATTCAAATCAATGCAAATATCTACGGCAAAGGTGAAACTCCAGTTTATGATCCTTTAGCAGAGCAATTTATTCAAACAATCGCACATGAATAGCTACATGTTCAGCAAAGCACTTTTGAGAAAATGTTAACTCATGGTGAATTATATGACCCGTTGGATAAACTTGCTGAAATTATTGCTAAAAATGTTGTGGAAGAGTTCTGGCGTAGACGAAGCAAATCGTGTCCTTTGTAATTAATTTAGTTGAATAATGAAAATAAAATACTCATTGTTGCTAGTAATTTTGTGTATGTTTTGTTTTTTACTTATGGTTTTATGGATAGGGCTTCGCAGTGACACGTTGCCCAAATCAAAAGTATCCTTGATGGAGATCATGCAAACCTTGGGGGCAGCAAGCGAAGCAGCTAATAAATGCTGGCGCGGGCAACACTTGCCAATTGTTGCCTGTCAAGCGATGAAAGTGCATATACCAACATCGGTATCATCTGATTTCACCTATTTAGCGTCTGACCAAGGTGTGTTAATCGGTGTCAATTATCCGAACCAGATAACTATTGCACTTATACCTGAATTCGTACACGGCGAACTACAATGGCATTGCATAGGGAGTCCCCAAGAAATAGTTAAGGATTTGTGCCACAAATAACCCGTATAAGGCGGATTCACTCTAAGGTAATCCGGCACGGCTTCACAGGCACTTTACTGCGGGTTGGCTTCCGGCCCTTTGGCTACGCGGGCGGCCTGTACGACCGGCGCACCAAACTTGTCCGCTTCGGCGCAAGGGATTATGATGCCGAAACCGGACGCTGGACGGCGAAAGACCCGATTGGGTTTGGGAGGGTAACCTTTATGGGTATGTGTTGGGGAATCCGGTTAATTTTATTGATCCTTTTGGGTTGGATCAACATCATGATTTTCCTAAGATGAAAAAAAATATTTTTGAAGAGTATGGTTCTTGGAAACTCATAAGTGATATAACTTTTCACGACATCATTAAATATCCTGTGTGGGTATGGTGTATCCAAGTTGATGCGGAGGGCGTACCTGATGGAGGAGATGAAACCGCAATGCGCCCAATACTCAACTCTGTTGAAGTGCCAATCGATCACGTCGCACCGCCTCTGGTTCTGTTAAAAATAAAAGGCACTGAGTATTATGCGTCCGGTTTATACAATAATGATACAAAGAAAATAGAGTCAATATCTGTTTATATCAATAATGATATTGTTGATCCATATGAAATAAATAATTTAAGTAAACCTGTTGTTTATATGGCCATCCCTAGAATTAACGGTGTTGAAAATAAGGAATTTTTGAGTCAATTAACAAATATTGACGAAGCTATTTGTTCAAATACATAGCCGAACGCTGGACTGGGAAAGGGTGATCTAGAAAATTTTTTATTTTTCTATTGGGGTTAAAATTGATGCCGTTTAAACAAATTTTAGAATACGCAAAAATACATAATATTATTGTGTCGGCGTATGTTAATGCTAACGATTGGGGGCAATATTCTGTTGGATATGTAGATTCAATTACAAATGAACATGTTCGGTTGCGCACTCTTTCGAAGTATGGTGAAAATGCCGGATTTGAAATAAGGTTATTATCGGATATTGTTAAAATTGAATATGATGGAAAATATGAAAAAAAAATTGAACTGTTAAACAAAAAACAAGGCAAGGTATTCAACGAAATATACCCTAACAAAATATCATCAGGTAATCTTTTTGAGGATGCCTTAAAGCAATCTTTAGAGGATTCAGTTGTAATCGTTATTTGGGGAAATGATCCTGATGATTCATTGGTAGGAATTGTCGAAAAGTTAGATTCGGAATTGATTAGCGTCCGTTTAGTCAATGAGTTTGGGGAAGATGACGGACTTTCTACAATTAAAATTGATGAAATTAACAGCATTGATTTCAATACACAATCTGAACAAGTAAGAAGCTTTTTATATAAACACTCTGCGCTAATTCCTAATTCGATAGGTTGATTCGCACAACGTGGTAAGGCGCATACCGTAAACCCATAAGGCGAATTTGCCCTAAGGTAATCCACCTTATGGGTTTGCATTCATTAAAAGCACCTGTATTTTCTGGTATGGCGGCAAAAAATGGGAGGATTTAATTATAATGAATAAATCGACTATTTTGTGCTATGTGTGTTCCCATGAAGGGTTTGGGGAAATATTTGGGGATGAGCTGTTGTTCAAAAACTTAAATTTACAGGCTAGATCCTGTAAAGAAGGGCGTGTTTGGGAAATTAATGGGGTTCGGATTGAGCAGGCATTGATTGATAAATTTATCAGGTAATACGCTGCAACTGTAAAGGGATGAAGATTCATTTGAGGCGGCTGTTGGTTCGGTAATCCTATTAGATGAAGTTGAGTACGAAGGTAAAACAAAAAATATTGACATACGCGACCAGGGCTACACTGAAAAATGGACTGGTGTGGATTCTAACGGTGAATGGCAATCGGCATTGAGAAATCCGAAAACAGGCAGATGGAAATAGGGTCATAGAACCTCAAAAAACGATAAGTATTGGTAAATTTGTCCCTTTGGTTTCTGTCTCGTGTGGAATATGGTTAAAGGTGTGGTATGGATAAGATTATTCGGGTAACACAAGGCATTTGTGACAATGAATATAATTCAATGTCTGAAGCAGTCGCTGCTGCTAAACAAAGAGAAAATTTATATAAAGTTAAGCTGGATTTGATAAATGGTAAAATTTTAAAGGGCTATCAATTCAATGGAAGTACATTGGTTTTATTTTTTGCTAATGATCTATATGCAGTGATTGCACCTGGTCAAAACGCAGTAAATTTTGATGTTGTGCCAGATAAACCGAGGATTGATGTTCTTTCAGGAGAACAGGATATTTATTTAGAGCTTCCCTGTGGTACTAGAATAGTATGGGATTGGAATAAAATACTGGATAACTTTATGGGTAAGCAAATTGTGGTCTCACCGAGTGATCAAGTTTTGTTTATTTTTGCCAGAGATGGGGATGAATATTTGATTACTTTTTATGTGGAATATGATGATCCACAAAAGCAATTGTTATATATTTCTCAGGCATAACCCCTAACTTGACGTAATCCTGATAACCAATACGAATGCACCTATGGCTGAACAGGGTCTACACAACGGACGGCTTAATGACACTGCTTGCCGATTCTAAAGGTAATAGCACAGATTATGAGAGGGATATGCTATGTGGCCTTTCAAAAGAAAAACCTTTAGGTTGGACAATCTGAAGGAGTTGGAACGTTGCTATGGCATTCCGAGCCAAAAAAACACCTTGCTAAATATTGATATATACTATGTTTTTATATACATCCATGGATCAATAGATGTTAACTCATGCCCAAAATACAAATTACTTGTAGATGCTCTTTTAGCTTCTGGGGCGGGTGTTGACAATATAGACGGCCCCTTTGTCTTATCATCTTACGGGTTGTTTCCAAAACTATATGATAGGGTTGATTTGCCAAATGCGCTTGCTACTTGTGTCAAAAATATAAAATCACTGCCGCTCGATGGCATATCGGGCGTGTATGGGGTTTCAAAAGGCATCGCCTTTGAGGCCGGAAGTGAGTTTAGAAAAAACTACACCTATGTATTGGAGCATCATAAGGAAATATATAAGTTACTATTAAGTTGCGATTTATACAATACCCACGACCCGATGGACGATGACGGACTTCAGAGAAGGTTTAATGGCTATAAAAAGCGACGCTGACCGATATTACCCCAGACCAAGTTCAACGACAGTTACGATGGCTTCTTACTCAAAACGACTGCCTTCATGTGCATTGATGATGTGGGGCAGTTGCCTTGCTTAAGCCCTTTCTCCAGACCTTGCAACAATGTCTGGAGAAAGGGCTTTTTGCATTAGGCTCCAGTCGCGCATTCTAAAAATAGCCGTTAATTGTGTTGTATTAACTTATTTTACCGCGCTTATACCCCGCATTCACCTGACACCCCCACCACGCTAAAAAAATTCCCAGCAATACCAGCACTATAGGCTGGTCGCCGATTCGGGCGTAGGGGGTCATACCGCCCATTGGGGTGATGTTGGCTTTTAGCACGGTAGTGGTAAATGGTACGGCGCTGGCGCTGATGTTGCCGTCGGGGGCAATCACGGCGGTCAGGCCGGTGTTGGTGGCGCGGAGCATAAAGCGGCCAGTTTCTAATGCCCGCATTTGCGCGATTTGCAGGTGTTGGTGCGGTTCCATAGAGTCACCGAACCAGGCATCATTGGTGACGTTGACCAGATAGGCGGCTTGGGGCAGGCCGTTGATGTTGGCGTCGCCGAAGGCATCTTCATAGCATATCGAGGTGATGAAAGGGTAGCCGCCCGCTTGTAATAGGGGTTGTTGGTCGCCGCCGGGGGTAAAGTCACCTAGCCGGATGTCGAGTTTATTGAGGATATAGCCGGATAAGGGTTGCCAGGGCATGTATTCGCCAAAGGGCAGTAGGTGATTTTTATTGTATTGGCCGGGGTGTTGGCCTAGGGTCAGTACCGCGTTATACATGATTGTGTCGGTGTCGCCTTCGGCGGGTAGGCTGACGATTAAATCGGTGTGGTGCTGGAGGGCTTCGGCTTGTAGGGGCGTGAGGTAAAAGCCTTCGACTTCGGATAAGTAGGCGGGGATGGCGGTTTCCGGCCAGACGATAACATCTGCGCCCCAGTGTTCGGCGGTGAGGTTTTTATACAGCATCAAGGTGTTCATTTGGTTGTCCGGCAACCATTTTTGGTCTTGGCTGATATTGCCTTGGATTAAGGCCACTTGCAGGTCTTTGCCGATAGGGGTCGTCCAAGTGATGTGGCGTAGCCCTGCCCCTGCGATCCAGATCAGTGCCAGTAGGCCGCCTAGCCAGTAACGGCGTTTGTTGTGGTGCAGTACGGCAACGGCGAGGGCGGCGGACAAGGCGAGCAAAAAACCCGTGCCATAAGCCCCAATCAGGGGAATGTAGCCCGCTAAGGGGCTGTGCAGTTGCGAATATGCCCCCAGTAGCCACGGAAAACCGTTCAGCAGCAGTACGCCACGGAAGTATTCCAGTAATGCCCAAATTAATGCCACACCCAGAATGCTATGGCTGGCGCGGCACTGTACCGTCAACCAGCCCGCCAAGGCAGGAAACAGTGCCCAAAAGCTAAAGAACAGGGTCGTTAATGCCGCTGCACTGAACAATCCGGCATGGCCGTAATCGTGGATGCTGACATAAACCCATGACACGCCGATGCCAAATGCGGCCAAGCCGAACAGGTAGCCGCGCCGTAGGGCGCGTAGCGGTGTGGCGTGCCGCCAGCCGGAAAACAGCAGGAGCAGGGCGATGGGGGCTAGAACGGCGTAGTTAAAAGGTGCGAAGGCAAGGGTGTATAGGCCGCCTGCGAGGAGGGCGAGCAAGTCGCGGGCACAGTCAGTGCGCAGGTGTTTGCTGAAGTGGGGCAAGGTCTGGTTGGGCATAATGGTTGGGGGTGTCGGAAGGGGTGTCGGAATTCTGCCAGTCATGGCGGTTAAAAGCAACTCAACAGCCATGCTATTGGCAAAAGCCGCTCTGTTAGCAGGAATAATTCCTTTTTGTGGCGGGTGGCTAGGGTTTATCGGGCAGATTAGCTAAGATGGCGGTTTTATAGGCTTTGTGAAGTAAGATAGACATGAAGAAGGTTTTTTGGGCCGTGAGTTTGTTGGCTGTGGCGGCCGGGGGTAGGGCGGAGGAAGCGGCGGTTGATTTGGAGGCTGTCGAGGTGGTTGGGGTCTCCCCCATGCAGTCGGTGGGCGGGGTGTCGGTTGATAAAATCCCGGCGGCGGTGCAGACGGTGTCTTCGGCGCAATTGCAACAGGCGCAAAGCCTGTCGTTGGCGGAGTATCTTAACCGTTATTTAGGCAGTGTCCATATTAACGAGGCGCAGAATAACCCGTTGCAGCCGGATATTTATTATCGCGGCTTTGTCGCGTCGCCGCTGCTGGGGTTGCCGCAGGGCTTGTCTGTGTATGTCAACGGGGTGCGCTTTAACGAGCCGTTTGGCGATTCGGTCAATTGGGATTTAATTCCGCCTGGAGCACTTGAATCGACTACGCTACACGGCGGCTCCAATCCGGTTTATGGCCTGAATACGTTGGGCGGGGCGGTGGTGATGAAAACCAAGACCGGATTTTCTGCGCCCGGCCATCAGCTTGAGGTTTACGGCGGCTCGTTTGACCGCCATGTTGAGGAGATCACCAGCGGCGGCAATAACGGTAAGCTGGGCTATTTCTTGGATTTGCGCAGTTTTGAAGAGCAAGGTTGGCGGGATTTTTCGCCGTCGGCGGCGAAACAGGCCTTAGGGACGTTAAGCTGGCATGGCGATAGGGGCGGTTTGGATTTGACGGTCGCCGCCAATGATAACGATTTGCGCGGTAATGGCACGGCGCCGGTACAGTTGTTGGCGCAAGACCGCAATGCGGTGTTTACCCATCCCGACCAGACGGTCACGCGCTTGTTCTTTACCGAATTGGCGGGCAATTACGCGCTGAATGACACGGTCGAGCTGACGGGTAATGTCTATTTTCGGCAAAACCGGATGCGTTCGTTTAATGGCGACAGCAGCGATTATAGCGCTTGTGCCGATAACGCGGCGTTGTTATGTACTGGTGAAGGCGACCCGGTGTTGGACACCCAAGGCAACACGGTCAATTTTAGTGAGAGCGTCGATGGGGCGACCAATAACGTCAGCTATACCAATATGTATACGCGTGGCGGTACGGCGCAGGCGTTGTTTACGCACGATGTCTGGGCGCACGAAAACAGTTTGGCGGTGGGGGCCAGTTATGACAATGCCGATGTGCATTTTGGCTCGGATACCGAACTGGCCGAATTGACCGCCGACCGTGGCACTATCGGCAGCGGCATTTATGTCGATGAATCGAGGGTGCGCTTACATACTCATAGCGATACGGTGGGGTTTTATGCCACCGATAGTTTATCCATTACCGATAAGCTGACGGCGACGGTTGCCGGGCGCTATAACCATATTGATCTGGCGATGGCGGACGGTTATATCAATGCCGACCGCAACTTGAATGGCCAGCATATTTTCCAGCGCTTTAACCCGTCAGCGGGCTTGACTTATCAAGCTTTGCCGAATGTTACGGTATATGGCAGTTACAGTGAATCCTCCCGCGCCCCGACCCCGATGGAGTTGAGCTGTGCCGATCCGGCTGCCCCCTGTAAGTTACCGAATTCGTTTGTCAGCGACCCTGAGTTAAAGCAGGTGGTCGCCAATACCTTTGAAGGGGGCTTTAAAGGGCATTTAAAGGGGCTGTTGGGGAAAGGTGACGGGCAATGGAATTTAGGCTATTTCCATACCGCCAATGAGAACGACATTATTTTTCGCCGCGATTTTTCCAGTAATTTCAATAATCAAGGCTATTTTAGCAATGTCGGTAAAACCTTGCGGCAAGGTTTGGAAATGGGCAGTAACATTACTTATCCGCAGCTATTTGGCCGTATTGACGATTGGCATTTTTCGGCCAATTATACCTATCTGAATGCCATTTTTCTCGACGGTTTTGGTATACAGAATCCGCTTAACCCTGAGCAAATTATCGCCGTACAATCTGGCGACCGTATCCCGGGCATTCCTGAGCATTTACTCAAATTGGCGGTGGGGGTGGATTTATGGCGGAAGTGGTCGATAGGCGTAAATGGTTTGTATAGCGGCAGCCAATATTATCGCGGTGATGAGGCGAATGTCACCCGGCCATTGGCAGGTTACTGGCTGTTTAATGCCACAACGGAATATAAAGTTAGCCCACATGTTACCGTGTTTGCTAAGTTGGACAATATTGCCGATGAACGTTACAGTTCGTTTGGTATGTACGGTAATGCCGCCGATGTGTTGGGGAGCAAATTTAATGACGGTCGCTTTATGTCACCGGGTGCGCCCCGGGCCGGTTGGGTAGGGCTGCGGTTGACGTTTTGACGGCGCGTTAGGTATAAAGCTCTTATTTGCCGCTAATAAGGCATAGGGCAGCGTATTACGCCATGTCCCTCCTACACCTGCCAGTCCAGTGTAGGGTGGACATGGCGTTTTTATTTAACGGGATTGCTTTTTACGCGGGGTATCGGCAAACGCTTGGCTGTTAAGGGGCGGGCGTATGTAGATCAAAGCTGTCTAAGGCGGTTTTTGCCCATAGGCGTTTAGCGGCAAACAACTCGACGTTCTCCTGTTCGGGGTACATGGAAAAATCATCATTGAACAAATCTACACCAATCCGTTCCTGTAAAGCGTTGTTGGTTTCCGAGCAGGCCTGGAAAAAACGCATAGCCAGTTGACGGTTGGGATAATAGGTTCCGCCTTTAAACAATTCGGTAATCTTTTGTGTTAATTGGTTGCGCTTGCGGGCGGCCGGTTCCGGTAACTCCAGCCGCCCGTCTTTAATCCGTTCATTCAGTTCTAAGATCAGGCAGGCCGCTTCTAGCGACAACGACTCATTTTTACGTTCGGTCATGGCTAAACCGAGTTCAGGGGTCAGTTTTGCGGTGGCACAAAAATCCAAGACCACATTGCCAGCAAGGAGCTTTTCCCGCGCGAATGGCTTGACAATGATGTTGTTGCTGCCAAATACCTCCGCCCAATTATCATAAATGGTATCGAAGCGGTAATAGTAGTTGCGGGCGGCCCCCACGTCCAAATGCTGGGCGGGAGTAAAGCCGACCAGCAGGGCAGTGGAATACAGGGACACTGCCATTAAATCTTGCCGCCGGAAATAGACCAAGACTTTAATATCCGAAAAATACCGTTCCAAAAGTGCTTTTATGGTTTCGATTTGCCCGATGCTGGTGACATTCGAATGAAGATGTTCGTTAGATATAATGGCACTGCGATAGTCATGGCGTTTAAGCTCATCGCTCAGGTGTTGTTCTAACCTTAAGCAAAACTCGGCATGTTTTTCCGCGCTATTAATTCCTAAATTTTTGTTGCCGAAAGACCATGGCCTCAGCTCGGCATAAGCGGCCAATTTGATATGATTTTTGTCGCCTAGGCTACTAGGATACAAGATGCCCGCTTGTTGTAAACGGCGGCGGTTATGCGCTAAAAACTCTTGTATCGACGTTGTGCCTGTCTTTTCGGTACCAATATGTAACAGCAGGGTCGGTTTTGTCATCGGTCGTTGTAATCGTTAAATTAAGCGGCGTTAGCCAATAGTATTTTGGGGTCAGTCGGCTGTTAGCTTCAGACGAGGCATCGGCGTAACCTGTGTGTTACCCTGCCTATACTCAGTATAAGCAGGGTAACATAACGGCAATAGTCAAATTAATAGTCTAGGTCACTATAGAGGTATTGCAAGTGAAATGCGATAAGTTTATTACAAGGAAGTCCGCGTTTTGTTGACCGCTAAGGCTTGGTTGTCGGTAGAGGCAAAGACATCGCAGGTTTCCAAGGCTTTTAGCATCAATTTGCGGCCATTTTCAAAAGAATAATGGCGGGCGGCAAATTCACGCGCGGCAATGGAAGTTTTTTCCCATACGCTTTGGTCAATATACAGCTCAGTGACGGCATCTGCCCAGTCCTGCGCCGTTTCGGCGATCATGACTTCCAGGCCGTGGCGTAGCGGTGTGCCTTCGGCGGCGATGGGGCTGAGCACTGACGGCGTACCATGCGCGAGTCCGTCGATCACTTTACCTTTAATGCCTGCACCTGTCAGTAACGGGGCGACAAAGACTTTACAGGTATTGTAAATGTCGGCAACATCTTCGATGTAACCTTCGACGATAACATCGTCGCAGGCCAGTTTTTCCAGTTCCGGCGGTACATTGCTGCCGTAAATGCGGAATTTGGCATCGGGCAGTTGGTAGCGCAAGATTGGCATCACTTGGCTGATGAAAAACAACACCGCCGCTTTATTGGGCGGATGGCCGAAACCGCCTAAAAAGGCGATGTCTTGGCGGTCGGCAAAACCTGGAATGTCGTCTTTGATGTCCACGACCCAAGGGCAGGTGACAATTTTGGTGCTATTGAGGTTATGCGACAGCACCACGGCATGTTCAATCGGGTTGTAGGATAACACCACGTCCACTTGCCGCATAATCGACAGTTCATCCTCCCGGATAACACAGGCTTTGTTAATCTGTTCTTGGTCGTTGCGCTCGATGCCTTCGCGCAGTTCGCGCAGGAAATGCAGGTCGGCATTGCAGAACAGGACTTTCGCGGTCGGCGCGTATTGGCGTACCCAATGCAGTTGGTTTTTGGCGACGTAGTAACGGGTTATGTAAACCACATCAAATTCACTGCCGCGCTTTTCCATAAACGTTTGCATGCTGTATTCAAACGGCGCGTAGATGACCTCAATGCCAAGCCGTTGTAACAGCTCGGTATATGCCCCCATATAGGCAAAGTTTTCCGGTATAAAGGTGACTTTAAAGCCCAATGACTGCAACAGGCGCATTTCTTGGATGGCGGCATAGCTGCCCGCATCAATGTCAGGCCGTGGGGTTTGGTAATCAATCACTAGGGCGCGATGGTTGATGCCACGGTCTTTGTTCAGGTCGACCTGCTTGCCTTCTTCGCCGTTGAAACGGCAGCTATTGATCCATTTTTGCTTGAATTTAGGCCGGTTGATTTCCTGATAGCGCTTCGTACCGGAAGTGACGCTGGTGCCGCTGCTGATGCCTTCAAAGTGATAGACGATGGACAGGGGGACAAACAGGGTTTTATAGCCTGCCGCCCGGACTTTAAAGGCCAGGTCGGTGTCTTCAAAATAGGCAGGGCAATACTCTTCGCTAAAGCCGCCGACTTGTTTCCATAAGGCGGTAGTCAACATGATGGCCGCACCGGACAGATAATCGGCTTGGCGGGTGTAGCTAAACCGGGGTTCGTGCGGATTACCGCTGCGCCCGTAATTCCACGGGTTGCCGCTGCTCCAGACAATGCCGCCCGCTTCCTGTAATTTACCGTCGGGATACAGCAATTTAGAGCCTGCCAAGCCGACTTTGTCGAAACTCTCAAAGGTGAAGATCAACTCATCCAACCAATGCACGGTAGGTTCGGTATCGTTGTTGAGCATGACGATATACTGGCCTTTGGCGATACTTGCGCCCCGGTTACAGCTACGGATAAAGCCTTGCGAGGTTTCGTTGCGCAAGTATTGGATGCCGTCCACATAATCCAGGACATCCACGGTATCGTCGCTGGAGCCGTCATCGACCAGAATCACTTCGAAGCTGGCTTTGTTGTACGCAAACAAGAGGGCGACTAAGCAATAATAAGTGACCGGAAACTTGTTGTGGACAGGCACCACGATGCTGACATCGGGTGTTTCAACTACCGGAAAGCTGAGGTGTTCAAAGTGGCGGATTTTGTCAAACCCCGCCACCAGTTGCTCATGCAGCCGACCTAAGCAGGTGACGTGCGCAACTAAGGCCGCCAGCGCTTCACCGTCTTTATTGCCCGCTGCGGCAGACAAGGCCAGTAAGGAGGCACGCATGGCCTCGTAGCGGTAGGCGGCGGCGGGGGATAGTTTGGCGGGTAGAGGTTTGGCGGCATATTTTTGCAGCACATCCCAAGGGGTCAGTTGTGGTGGGGTGATTTCCGCCAGTACGCCGATCAGTTTGCCCGAAGGCCGGGCTTTGACTTCCAGAAGGTGAGGGCGGCCATCCAACAACTGTACGGGCAAGGCGATGTTAAACCCGAAAACTTGCGCGTTGTCATCGGCTTTTGCCGAGGTGGTGTCTATGACAAACAGCCCGTCGACATACAATTCGACCCGCATATCAGGCTGTGAAATCCAGCCGATGACGCGTGAGCCTTCGAGTTGTTCGAGCTTGCCGTGGACATCGGTTGCATAGCTGAACGTCTTAGGCGAGCCTTGGGCAGGTAAGCCGCTATTCCGGTCGATCAGGATGATGGTGTGCTGTTCGCCATCATAAGCGTGTTCTGGTAATTGAAACTGGATATAGGCCAGTTGGGTGTGGTCACATTTGCGTAAGGTTTGCCAGCCTTCGACGCTAATCAATGATTTTTCCCATTTTAACGGTGTTTTGTCTTCACCAGCCAGCAAAGTGAACGCCGGTTGGGTAAAAAACAGAAAGCTGTCTTTTTCTAAGGATTTGGCTGGAAATTTGCGTACCAGTAGGCGGACAAAGGCGGCTTTTTTGGGGGCTTGTAAATATTCGGTAATGCTAATATAGCCTTCTAAGTCCCTGCCGCCCAGTTTGCCTTCGGGGATGTTGGTTTCTTGGCGGGTGATGATTTTGTACTGTGCGTCATAGACTTCAATAATATAGCTTGCCAAGCAACGGTGCAGGCCGAAATGGCCGCCCAGTTGATAATGCCCGTTAGCGTCGATCGGGATAAATTCGCCGACCACCGGATCGATATAGACCAGATCGACGCTATTGTCGATACCGGCATTTTGATAGATATAGAGGGTATGGCCGTTGTACAGCGACCATTTTTCGTTCAGGTCGCAACCTAAGCTGGCTAGGTTGGCGTGTGATGGGTCGATGGCCCAGTAAGCGGGCTGATGCTCAAAGCCAGCATCGCAGATTTGGTTGATGTTCAGTAACAACGGCTGGTCTTTGGCTTCGGGTGCGTCCGAAGCGTCCAATGATTTGATGAACTCGTTATCAATTAATAAATCGACACCGCCGCCTTCACTGACTAGCTTTTTTTGTACTACGGCGGCATTCAAAAAACCGTCACAGGATAAAAATAGACTTCTTATTTTAGGATCACTTATGCTCATTGCTTACCTTATGCCCATTTATGTATAAAAAAACAGTTTCTTGCAAAATCAGCTATACCCTGAACGGTCAATTTTTCGGGTAATCCGTTCGTGGTGAGCCCTTCGACAAGCTCCGCCACAGGGGTTGTCTGGAGACAGCCGAACGGGTTAATCCTAAAATCGAAAACTTGACCGTTTGAAGTATAAGTAGTCATGCCATAGCCCCACTGCCTGCTTACGTTTAGCCGTAGTCCGGGGGGGCTTTTACTGTTGCCGCACACGGGCTTAATGCCGAACACAAAAAATACCCTGACAGGGCATTTTTCGGGTGGTGGGATGTTAAAAATCTAAGTAGGCAGAGGGGAAGTTAAACGCTCTTAAGCCATATCATAACCTAATGGTCTATATACCCCAAAAAGTTGTTGAAAAACCCTGAAATAACCTTGTTATTTTAATGACAATAGGCGGGTTTTACTGTTTGCCAACTAGCAAGTATTGGCCCTTAGTGTATAATTAATGGCATTTTACACGCAGATTACACAGCATAATACTATGAACATCCCACTATCCCACCGAGTCCAAGCCGTCAAACCCTCCCCCACTTTGGCCATCACCGCAAGAGCTGCGGCTATGAGGGCGGCAGGCCTTGATATTATTGGCTTGGGTGCTGGTGAGCCGGATTTTGACACGCCTGAGCATATCAAAGCGGCGGCGGTTAAGGCTATCGGCAGCGGTTTTACCAAATATACGGCAGTTGACGGTATCGCCAGCCTGAAAAAAGCGATTATCGATAAGTTTAAACAAGATAATGGCTTAGAGTACCTGCCCAAACAAATTTTGGTGTCCTGTGGCGGTAAACAAAGCTCGTTCAACTTGACCCAAGCGCTGTTGAACGCAGGTGACGAGGTGATTATCCCCGCGCCGTTTTGGGTGTCTTATCCTGATATGGTGTTATTGGCGGACGGTGTGCCGGTGTTTGTTGAAACCACCCAAGCCCAGCATTTTAAGATGACCCCTGCACAATTGCGGGCGGCGATTACCGATAAAACCCGCTTGATTTTTATCAACAGCCCGTCCAATCCATCCGGCATCGCCTATTCCTTAGCGGAATTGTCGGCTTTGGGCGACGTGTTAAAAGCGTTTCCGAACATTATTATCGCCACCGATGACATGTACGAGCATGTATTGTGGAAAAAAGGTTCGTTTGTCAATATCTTAAATGCCCATCCTGACCTGTATGACCGCACGGTGGTGATGAATGGGGTATCGAAAGCCTATTCGATGACGGGCTGGCGCATCGGTTATGCCGCAGGGCCTGCCGATTTGATCGAGGCGATGTGTACCATCCAATCGCAAAGTACATCTAACCCGACTTCCATTTCCCAAGTGGCGGCGGAAGCGGCCTTAACGGGCGACCAAAGCTTTATCGACCAGATGTGTGTGGAGTTTAAAAAACGCCATGATTTCGTGGTTGCGGAATTAAACGGTATTGACGGTATCGAATGCTTGGAAACCGACGGCACGTTTTATGTGTTCCCTAACGTCGAAAAATTGATCGCCCGTCTGGATGGCATTAATGACGATTTGGAATTTGCCGAATATCTGATAGAAAAAGCGGGTGTTGCTTTAGTGCCGGGTTCGCCGTTCGGTTGCCCCGGTCATATCCGTATTTCTATCGCCACCAGCATGGCGAACTTGGAAAACGCCTTGGCACGGATTAAACAGGCGATCTGAGGTTCTGTCGCAAATGCCCCAATCTTGGTGAATAATTTGCTAATTTTTGTTGCCAGAATATTAAGATCAGCTTTAAAAGTGTCCACTATCCAAAAGACGTTATCCTGTACGCAGTTTTCTTCTATGTCCGGTATGGCGTTTCCCACCGCGATCTGGAAGAGATTTTGGCGGAGCGCGGTGTCCCACTTACCAGCAATTTATAGATGCCGTCACGCATTGAGCGACACAGAACACAGTGCAATGGCCTTTAGCCATTGCACGATGGGTCTAACCGTGTGTGCCAACGTTTGACCTGCCGTTTGCTTAACGCCGGAGGCTATCTCCATTTGGTAGGCTAGTTTTGCCCGCCAATTAGGGCGGGCTCAGCTCTTGTAAATAGTTGCGGCAGAACCTCATTTTAGAGACTGTTATCATGTTGCCCATTTTTTTCTCCTTCGTTGCCATATTTTATGGCATTCAAAAATAAGCGGTTACACGGATTTATTTACACCTTCGATACAGTGGATTAATTTAAAAACTTAGTTTATTTCGCACAATGTGTATGGGCGACATTAAAGTCGACTTCCGTAATGGATTCTTTGTCCATGCAAAGCCAATACGATGCTGGTTTCAATTCCGTTTTGCACGAAGCAGACAACGGCGCTGACACCGTTTTGCTAGTTCCTTTTGCCTTTTCCTGTTGCTCGAAACGCTGGGTAGCGCGTAAGCAGATATTGAAGGCTTCGCTTTGCGTATTGGGGGAGTCTGCACTACCGCCCTGTGGGGTCTTCCCTGGATGGGAGTCGGGTGATAATGCCTCAGGAGATGGACTCGGAACGGTCTCTGGAAGTTGGACTTCGTTAGATCCGGCAACCGGGACTCCTGGCGTGTTGGTAGCGGCTTTTTCGGCCTTACAAACCATCGGCAATGTCATGATTAGAATTAATCCAGCAACTAAATTACGCATGTTAGAACTCCACTGAGAACGGGTTTCAAGGAAAATGATGGGTATAGATGCCGTCGCTAATTAATCAACACAGGCCGATCCGGCTTTAAGGCCAACCGCCAGTCATGTCGCTTGCTTAACGTCGGACTCTATATTACCTATATACGCCCTTCCGCTTTAGGAAGTCCGTGCGATTCCACACATACCGTTTTATGGCGATCAGATTCTGTCCGAATTTAGCCTGGATAGTGATGGTGTTTTGTTGCTGTTCATCCGAATCGATACACCAACAATAATTTTTTAAGTGCGATACCGTACTGAGTACGTGTGATTTTCCGTCTAGCATGACGGCTGTAATTCATTGCTTGGCTTCCTAAAGTAGTCGGATATATGCAGCACTGAATTACTGTTTACATCATCACATAACCGGAGAATCAAAGTGACTCATCTACATCATTTTTCAAATGCGCCCGTAAAAGCATCCAGCATCACCGGATCCAAAGTCATTAATCCTCAAGGCGACAGCCTCGGAGACATCAAGGAAATTGTTATCGACCCTCGTACAGGCAGGGTTGCATATGCCGTCGTAGCGTTTGGCGGTTTTCTCAGCATGGGGGAAAAGCTATTTGCAATTCCATTCAGCGCACTTGATTACAGCCTGAAGAATAGCGAGTATGTGCTCAATATTTCCAAGGAGCGATTGGAAGCGGCACCTGGTTTCAATCCAGATCATTGGCCTTCAATGGACGAAGAAAACTGGAATCGTGAAGTATACAAGTACTACGAGCGTTCGCCGTATTGGGAAAATTGATTGGCAAGAATTTTAGCCAATTCTTAACAGCTATCCGCTGTCCCGGCAGGGCATGGGTAAGCGTTCATAAACCTTTTAACATTTTTTCTACAAGCCTGTAAAAATCAGGCGTGTTGGCAGTGCCCGTTTAAAAAAACCTTAACCACGGAGGACACGCGGTTGTTTTCGTGCCCTCCGCGTTAAATTAAGGTAGGGTATATCACCAGTTGCCGGTATTGGGCATGGACAGCCAAGGCTCTTGCGGAGCGAGGGCTCCGCCTGCTTGCAGCAATTCAATGGAAATGCCGTCGGGCGAGCGCACAAAGGCCATGTGGCCGTCACGCGGTGGGCGGTTAATGACTACCCCCGCATCCAATAAGGTTTGGCAAGTCGTGTAGATGTTATCGACGGCAAATGCCAGATGCCCAAAATTACGCCCGCCTGTGTAGTCTTCGCTATCCCAGTTATAGGTCAGCTCCAATAAGGGCGCGTGGGTTGCTTGTGCTTGGGCGGCATCTTCCGGTGCGCACAGAAACACCAGCGTGTAACGCCCTGCGGTGTTGTCCATGCGGTGGTGTTCTTGCAAGCCTAGTTTGTTGCAGTAAAAATCCAGTGTGGCATCGAGATTGTGGACGCGTACCATCGTATGTAAATAACGCATTGTGTGGCCTCTTATCGGCTAGGTTAAGGGGCGTTTATAGTAGCCCCTTAACAGGCTCGGTGCGAATTTTTATGTTTGCCCATGCCGAAAACAGCCAATAAGGTGGTCGTTGACCATGCCGGTCGCCTGCATATAGGCATAGCAAATGGTGCTGCCGACAAATTTAAAGCCGCGTTTTTTTAAGTCTTTGCTCATGGCATCGGACTGGGCGGTGCTGGCGGGTACGTCGCGCAGGGTCGCCCAAGTGTTTTGCACAGGCTGATGACCGACAAACTGCCAGATATAGGCGGCAAAGCTGCCAAATTCGGCTTGTATGGCCAGAAAGGCCTGGGCGTTGCCGATAGTGGCTTGGACTTTTAGGCGGTTGCGGACGATGCCGGGGTTGGCCAATAGTTCTTGAATTTTTGCCGCGTCATAACAGGCGATACGGGCGGCATCGAAATGGTTGAAAGCTTGCCGATAGCCGTCGCGTTTTTTCAGGATGGTCGCCCAGCTTAAACCCGCTTGCGCCCCTTCCAAGATCAGAAACTCAAACAGCAAGCGGTCATCATGGACAGGTACGCCCCACTCGGTATCATGATAGTGTTCTTCTAGGGGGCTTGCCAGTGCCCAGGGGCATTTGTCCATATCTTAGGCCTGTTCGGTGTCGGCTTGGCGGGTTTGCAGGCGGCGCAGTTTGGCGGCGCGTTTGGCAACCAGCGCCTTGGCAGCATCGGCACCGATATGGGCTTCGCCACGGTGTTTGGCGAGTGCCATTTGCTTTTCGCGCTCCTGAAAACGGGCTTTTTGTTCGGCGGTCACTTTATTGTAACAGTGTGGGCAGCTTACGCCTTGCTGGTAGAGGGGGCTGGTTTTGTCGGCTTCGGTGATGGGCAAGCGGCAGGCGTTACATTGGTCGTAATCGCCTTTTTCTAACTGGTGGTTGACGGTGACGCGTTCGTCAAACACAAAGCATTCGCCCTGCCATAGCGTCTCTTCGACCGGCACTTCTTCCAGATATTTTAAAATGCCGCCTTGCAGGTGGTAGACTTCGCTAAAACCCTGCTCTTTTAAATAGGCGGTGGATTTTTCGCAACGTATCCCGCCCGTGCAGAACATGGCGACTTTTTTATGCTGGTCGGGGTTCAGATGGGTTTTGACAAAATCGGGGAATTGCCGGAAGCTGTCGGTTTTAGGGTTGACTGCGTTCTTAAAGGTACCGACTTGGTACTCGTAATCGTTGCGGGTGTCGATCACCACGACATCGGGGTCTGAAATCAGTTGGTTCCAGTCTTTGGGGCTGACGTAAGTGCCGACTACGCGCAACGGGTCAATGCCCTCGACACCGAGGGTGACGATTTCTTTTTTCAGCTTGACCTTAGGGCGGTTAAAGGGCAGGGTGTCAGTGTAGGATTCTTTGTAATCTAACTGCGCCAGACGCGGGTCTTGGCGTAGCCAAGCCAGTAAAGTGTCGATACCGGCGCGGCTACCGGCTACTGTGCCGTTAATGCCTTCGCTGGCGAGCAGCAAGGTGCCGCGCAGGTGTTGGTCTTCCATAACGTCAAGCAACGGTTGGCGTAAGGCTTGGAAGTTTTCGAGGGTGACAAATTTGTAAAGGGCGCAAACAACGATAGGGGGCATGGTCTTCCTTATTGTAGGCTGGAACGTAAATCCAGGACAAAAAAGGCGTATTATACCGAAATGGCCGCAGGTTTGGGTGCTTACATTTGCGATTGCAAGTAGTTTTGGATGCCGACTTGGCCAATCAATTCAAACTGGGTTTCCAGCCAATCGACATGCTCTTCTTCGTTTTCAAGGATGCGCTCTAAGATCTCGCGGGAGATGTAATCCTTGACGGTTTCGCAGTAGGCAATCGCTTCGCGTAGCAAAGGGATGGCTATCTGCTCCAGTTTCAGGTCACAGCTAAGCATTTCTTGCGGGTTTTCGCCGATCATCAGCTTGTCCAAGCTTTGCAGGTTGGGCAGGCCTTCCAGAAATAAAATTCGCTCGATTAATAAATCGGCGTGTTTCATTTCATCAATGGATTCGTGGTATTCCTTTTCGTTCAGTTTCTTAAAGCCCCAATTCTTGTACATCCGCGCATGTAAAAAATACTGGTTAATGGCGGTCAGTTCATTGGTCAGGGCTTTATTGAGGAATTCAATAACTTTTGTGTCACCTTTCATAGTCGTACCTATAGGGCTTAAGCGGCGTTGAGGAGGGGTTGGTTTACAGCCGAGGGCATTATAGAGTAATCCGTTGGGTTTTGGTTAAGCAATTCTTTCACATGCTTATTACATTTGCCGCAATCACTGCCAACCCCAAAGCATTCAAACAATTGGCGGCGGGTACAAACGCCGTTATCTATAGCGGTTTTTATTTGCTTGTCGGTGACGGCTTTACAGACACATACATACATGGGGGGTATCTCCGAAAGGAAGGTGTTATGTAAATAATAACAATTCTCATTACAAAGATAAAGCGGAATATTAGCTTATTTAGGAAACAAACTGTAACGGTTTTGCCGCAGATGATGTTCAGGGCATCTGCGGCAAGAAAAAGCACTTAAATCAGCACCATATTGTCGCGGTGGATCATTTCGGCATCGTCGGCATAGCCCAAAATTTTCTCAAATTCCGAACTGCTTTTGCCGACGATCAGGCGGGCATCGTTAATGCCGTAATTAATCAGGCCGCGGGCGATTTCCGCGCCGCTTTCATCGACGCACGACACCAGTTCGCCGCGCTCAAATTGGCCGGAGACGGTTTTAATGCCGACAGGCAACAAGCTTTTGCCGTCGCTTTTTAACACTTTTACCGCGCCCGCATCCAAGACCAATTGCCCTCTGACTTGCAATTGCCCTGCCAGCCAGCGTTTCCGTGCGGCTAATGGTTCTATGTCAGGCACGAAATAAGTGCCGAGTTCGTGGCCTGCGATGACGGTGCTGATGACGTGCGCCGCACCGCCGGAGGCGACTACGGTGGCCGCGCCCGAACGCGAAGCCAGCCGTGCGGCGCGGACTTTGGTGGACATGCCGCCACGCCCTAAGCCGCTACGGCTATCGCCCGCCATTTTTTCCAGCCGGTCATCATTGACGCTGATTTCTGGAATGAGTGTCGCGTCGGGATATAAGCCGGGGTCGCCTGTGAACAGGCCTTGTTGGTCAGTGAGGATAATCAGCAGCTCGGCCTCCACCAAATTGGCGACCAGCGCGGCGAGGGTGTCGTTATCGCCGAAACGGATTTCCTCGGTGGCGACGGTGTCATTCTCATTGATGACCGGGACGACACCGAAATTCAGCAAGGTCAGTAAAGTGCTACGCGCATTGAGATAGCGTTGGCGGTCTGACAGATCATCGTGCGTTAACAGCACTTGCGCGGCATGGAGGCCGTGGGCTTGGAAGTTGTCGTCAAATGTCCGCACCAGCCCCATTTGCCCGACTGCCGCCGCCGCTTGTAATTCGTGCAGGGTTTTTGGGCGGCTTTTTAGGCCTAAGCGGCTCATGCCTTCGGCGACCGAGCCGGATGACACCAGCACGATATCAATGCCTTGCTGGCGCAATTCGGCCATTTGTTGGACCCAAGCGGCAATAGACGCTTTATCCAGCCCTTGTCCGCCTTTGGTTAACAGGGAACTGCCGATTTTAACGACCACCCGTTTGACGTTTTTAAAGTGTGTTCTGCTCACGGTTTGGTATTCCCTCTGCTATTGGTATCGGTAGCAATGATAAGCTCTCGTCTCAGCTTTTAATCGTTTCGTCCATTTGCCCTACGGTAATGCCATGCGAGGGCGTTAGGCCTCTTCGTTATCGCCGCGCTTTTGCGCTTCCAAAAAGTTCATAATAGCAAACATCAGCTCCCGCGTCCCTGCGCCGTTAATGGCAGCGGTCTTAAAGACCGGGCCAGTCCATTGCAGTTCGTCGATGATGGCTTGGCAACGTTCTTCGGCTTCTTCGGGGCTTAAGCGGTCGATTTTGTTTAAGACCAGCCAGCGCGGTTTGGTGGCGAGGTTATCGCTCCATTTTTCCACTTCGCGGATGATGGTTTGTGCCGATTCTACGGGCGATTCGGTGCTGTCATAAGGGGCTACATCGACCAGATGCAATAACAGTCCGGTGCGTGACAGATGTTTTAAGAATTGTAAGCCTAGGCCCGCGCCTTCCGCTGCGCCTTCGATAACGCCGGGAATATCGGCGATGACGAAGCTGCGTAGGTCGTCAATGCGCACGACACCGAGGTTAGGGTGCAGGGTGGTGAAGGGGTAGTCGGCGACTTTAGGGGTGGCGGACGATACCGAGCGGATCAGGCTAGATTTGCCGGCGTTGGGCATTCCTAGCAGGCCGACATCGGCGATTAAGGTCAGTTCTAAGCGCAATTGGCGGTGTTCGCCGGGCGTGCCTTTGCTGGCTTTTTGCGGGGCGCGGTTGATGCTGCTTTTAAAGCGGGTATTGCCTAAGCCGTGGAAACCGCCTTGGGCGACCAACAGGGTTTGGCCTAGGCGGGTCAAGTCGCCGATGACTTCGTCGGTTTCGGCATCGGACACTTGTGTGCCTAGCGGTACGGCAACGTAGCAGTCTTCGCCTTTTTTACCCGTGCATTTATTGCCCATGCCTTTTTGGCCTTTTTCGGCCCTGTGTACGGCATGGTAACGGAAATCGACCAAGGTATTGATGTTTTCGACGGCGACTAAGTACACGCAACCGCCGTCGCCACCGTCGCCGCCGTCAGGGCCGCCCATGGGGATATATTTTTCGCGCCGGAAGCCGACTGCGCCGTTGCCGCCGTCACCCGCTTCTACGCGAATTTCTGCTTCATCAACAAATTTCATAATTACTTACACCGCTTAAGACCAGACTGTAAAAACAAAAAAAGCCCCGCCATGCAAACAGCGGAGCTTTTGTAGAGGCGCAATAGTTTGCGTCTTTTGTGGCAGAGACGCAAGCGGCTCTCTGCGTTAGCGAATAGATGGGCAGTAAACGCCCGAAAGGGCGACGGCTTACGCGCTTTAGCTGTGCAGCCATGCTCTGGCAAAGGCTTCTTGGTCGGCTTTGAAATAATGGATGCTAAACGGCACAAAACCGTGCAACAAGAACAATAAGGCGCTGTCGCGCCATTTCATATCGCCGACTAAGGCCAATCTGTCAACGTGCTGTTGGAGGAATTCGTCATCCTCGTCATCATCCCAGTTGACAAAAGTGGCTATGCTGAGAAAGCCTTCGTCAATAATAATCAAGCCTTTGGCGCGACCATAGGTTTTGATGAACGCGACCACCTGCTTTTTTATAGCATCAGCTTCGGTGCGCACCAAGACCCCTGTGGTATGGACGACAAAGAGGTTGTTTTCTGCTTCAAACTTAACCGTTAATGCCATAAGCACCACCTATCGTTTTATTGGATACCCTAACAGATGCAAAAGACAGGGCTAGGTACGATCAGGCGGTCTTAACAGACGCTGGCTAGGCCAGCCCAGCGTTTTAGGTATTATGCGGCAGCAACGATGCTGACGAATTTACGGTTTTTGGGGCCTTTAACCTGAAAAACCACTTTACCGTCTGCAACTGCAAACAAGGTGTGGTCTTTGCCGCAGCCGACGTTATCGCCCGCATGGAAATGGGTGCCGCGTTGACGGACAATAATGTTACCCGCGATAACTTCTTCGCCGCCATAACGTTTGACGCCTAAGCGTTTTGCGTTCGAGTCGCGGCCGTTACGGGTACTACCACCAGCTTTCTTATGAGCCATTTCTTTAACTCCTGATTAAGCAGAAATGCCAGTGATCTGGACTTCTGTGTAATATTGACGATGCCCCATGTGTTTCATGTGGTGTTTGCGTCTTCTAAATTTAACGATTTTGATTTTTTTATGTCTGCCTTGAGACATAACGGTCGCCGTTACTTTGCCGCCTTCGATGAAGGGCAGGCCGACTTGTACCGAATCGCCGGATTGGATCATGAGAACTTTGTCAAATTCGACGCTATCGCCCTCGCCCAATTCCAGTTTCTCTATTTTTAGGGTTGTACCTTCTTCAACGCGGTACTGTTTACCACCTGTTTGAATTACCGCATACATTTGCGTAAGCTCCGTCAAGCATTAATCTGTTAAAAAATCAGTCCGCCATTATATGTCTATGATTTCCTAGAGTCAATGGAAATTTCTTAAGATTCAGTTGGAACAACTTGTTAAAAGGCTGTCTGCTGCTTTGTGGTGTTGCTTAATTCACGGCTTGCGAAGCCTTGGCGGCAGGTATTATGGCAAGGTGCTGGTTTCTGTGTCGGTCTTGCCATCCGCCGCCAAGGCCGTTAAGTGTTTCCAGCGGTTGACGATGATGCAAAACAATTCGGCGGTTTTTTCGGCATCGTAGAGCGCCGAATGGGCTTTGTCGTTGTCCCATTCTATGCCTGCCGCTTGGGCAATTTTTGCCAGTACCGTTTGTCGGTAGACCAAGCCGCCTAGGGTGGCGGTGTCGAAGGTGCTGAACGGGTGGAACGGGCTGCGTTTGATGTGGGTGCGGGTGATCGCGGCGTTTAAAAACGCGATGTCAAAGGCCGGGTTATGGCCGACCAAAATGGCGCGGGTGCAGTTGTTACGTTTGACGGCGTGGCGGATCGGTTTGAACAGCAAGTCTAGGGCTGCGTGTTCTTCTATCGCCATGCGGAACGGGTGGTGCGGGTCGATGCCGTTAAATTTTAGCGCAGCTTCGTCCAGTTCCGAGTTTTTAAACGGCACGACATGGGTCGAATGGCGTTCGGTAATGCCTAGGTTGCCGTCGCTGTCGAATTCGACGATGACGGCTGCAATTTCCAGTACGGCATTTTTTTTCGGGTTAAAACCTGCCGTTTCTATGTCAACAACGACGGGTAGGTAGCCTCTAAAGCGTTTGTCCAAGGGTAGGGTGGCTGGGGTGTCCATGGGATAGGTGTCAGTTCCTGGTTAATCGCCGTGAGGGTGCATGGTACGCGAAATGGGCGCAATAAAAAAATCTATTCATTGGGGGAGGGCATTAGCGCATTTGCCAGGCCAATTCTTCCCCTGCCCATAAGGGGGTAATCGCCACGCCGTCTTCGCCTTGAATGGTGGCGGGTACGCGCCATGCGGTTTTGGTCAGGGTGACGGTGGTGGTATTGCGGGGCAGGCGGTAGAAGTCTGCGCCGTAGTGGCTGGCGAAGCCCTCCAGTTTGTCCAACGCGCCTGCACGTTCGAAGGCTTCGGCATAGAGTTCTAAGGCGGCAGGGGCGCTAAAGCAGCCTGCACAGCCGCAAGCGGCTTCTTTTAGGTGGGTCAGGTGCGGGGCGCTGTCGGTGCCTAAAAAGAATTTGGGGTTGCCGCTGGTGGCGGCGGCGACTAGGGCTTGGCGGTGCTGTTCGCGCTTGAGGATGGGTAGGCAGTAGTGGTGCGGACGTAGGCCGCCTGTCAGCAGGGCGTTGCGGTTTAACAGCAAATGCTGGGGGGTGAGGGTGGCGGCGACTTGCGGGCCGGCCGCTTCGACAAATTGCACGGCCTCGGATGTGGTAACATGCTCTAAGACAATGCGTAAGGCGGGAAATTCGGCCACTATGGCGCGTAAATGGCGGTCGATAAAGACCCGCTCACGGTCGAAAATGTCACAATCGTCATCGGTGACTTCGCCATGCACCAATAACGGCAAACCGTGGCGTTCCAGAGCCGCCAGTTGTGGATAGATGGCTTGGATGTTACCCACGCCCGCATCCGAATTGGTGGTCGCCCCTGCCGGATAGAGTTTGACGGCGTGGACAAAGTCGGTTTCGGCGGCTTTTTGCAGTTCGTCTGTGGTGGTTGCGGCGGTGAGGTATAGGGTCATCAGCGGTGTGAAGTCCATGCCTTCGGGTAGGGCTTGGAGAATTTCCGCGCGGTACTGTTCGGCTTGTGCTACGGTGGTGACTGGCGGTTTTAGGTTGGGCATGATGATGGCGCGGGCAAATTGCCGGGCGGTATGCGGCAGCACGGTTGCTAAAACAGCGCCGTTTCTGACGTGGATATGCCAATCATCGGGGCGGGTGAGGGTTATTGTTTGCATGGTAGGCTAGTTTGTCGAAAAAATGTCTGTAAAATGGCGGCTATTCTATAGTAAGTGCCTTGAAAAACGACCATTGCGCCCTATTGTACTTATTATTTTGTTTAGGAGTTAGCTATGCCCATTTACGAATACCAATGCCAAGCGTGTGGCCATGCCCATGAAGCGTTGCAAAAACTCAATGCTGAGCCGCTGACGGTCTGTCCGGCTTGCAGCCAGCCGGAACTGATGAAAAAAATCTCCGCCGCCGGGTTCCGCCTTAAAGGCAGCGGCTGGTATGAAACAGATTTTAAAAGCGGCGCTAAGAAAAATGTCGCAGGCGAAGCCAGCGCACCTGCCGCAGCTGCGCCCAGTTGCCCAGGCGGCGGCTGTACTAAAAGCCATTAACCCATTTACTTGGCCTGCTTGGTGGCAGGCCCTTCAAAATCTACTAAGAATAACAGGGAAATATTATGCGTACCCACAAGTGCGGGGAATTAGATACACAACAGCTAGGCGAAACCGTTGAGATTTGCGGTTGGGTACATAGACGGCGTGACCATGGCGGCGTGATTTTTATTGATTTGCGCGACCGTGCCGGCTTGGTGCAGGTCGTAGTCGACCCCGATACCGCCGATACTTTTGCGACGGCGGAAAGTGTCCGTAGCGAATATGTCTTAAGAATTTCCGGCCTTGTCAGAAGCCGCCCTTCAGGTACGGTCAACGCCAATATGCGTTCCGGTGCGATTGAAATTTTGGCTAAAGAGATTGAAGTCTTAAACGAGTCGGAAACCCCGCCGTTCCCTGTCGAAAGCGAAATCGAAGTCAACGAAGAATTGCGCTTGCGTTACCGTTATATCGACCTGCGCCGCGTCGCCATGCAAGAAAAAATGAAAGTGCGCCGCGATGTTACGCGGGTGCTGAGAAATTTCTTGGATGATAACGAATTTTTTGAGATTGAAACGCCATATCTGACCAAGGCCACGCCCGAAGGCGCACGCGATTATATTGTCCCTAGCCGTACCCACGAGAATGCTTTCTTCGCCCTGCCGCAGTCGCCGCAGTTGTATAAGCAAATCCTGATGGTGGCGGGTATGGACCGTTACTATCAAGTGGTGCGCTGTTTCCGTGACGAAGATTTACGCGCCGACCGCCAACCTGAATTTACCCAGTTGGATATTGAAACTTCGTTCATGACCGAAGACGAGATTATGGTCATCATGGAAGAGATGATCCGCCAGTTATTCGCCAAGGTGATCAATGTCGCCCTGCCTGCCGAATTCCCGCGCATGACCTACCAAGAAGCCATTGCGCGTTATGGTATCGACCGCCCTGATTTGCGTATCCCGCTGGAGTTGGTGGATATTGCCGATCTGTTGACAACGGTCGATTCAAAAATATTCTCAGGTCCTGCAAATGATCCGAAAAGCCGTATTGTTGCGATGCGTGTGCCTAATGGCGGTAAAGTCCTGACCCGCAAAGCGATTGACGAATTGACGAAATTTGTCGGTATCTACGGGGCGAAAGGTTTGGCCTATATTAAGGTCAACGCGTTGCCCGATTTGAGTGCTTGTGATGTTAACGACCGCCAAGCGGCGGTTGAAGAAGCGTTACAATCGCCTATCGTTAAATCGTTGCCTTGGAATGTGCTGATGGAAATATTAGCGCGTACACATGTGGCAGAAGGGGATTTGATTTTCTTCGGTGCGGACAAGGCGCATGTTGTCAACGAAGCGATGGGCGCGTTGCGTGTTAAACTCGGTCATGATTTGAACTTGCTGGAAGGCGAATGGAAACCCGTCTGGGTTGTCGATTTCCCGATGTTTGATTGGGATGAAAAAGCTGGCCGTTACAATGCCATCCACCATCCGTTTACCGCGCCGAGTTGCTCTGTAGAAGAGTTGGTGGCAAATCCGGGTGCGGCTTTGTCGCGGGCTTATGATTTGGTGCTGAACGGTACCGAAGTCGGCGGCGGCTCCATCCGTATCAACCGCTCTGCCATGCAGCAAACCGTCTTGGGCATTTTGGGCATTGGTGAAGAAGAGGCGCAAGAAAAATTCGGCTTCTTGTTGGAAGCCTTGAAATACGGTGCGCCTCCGCACGGCGGCTTGGCGTTCGGCTTAGACCGTTTGGTGATGCTGATGACGGGGTCCACGTCTATCCGCGACGTGATCGCCTTCCCAAAAACCCAATCGGCAGCATGTCCGCTGGTCAATGCGCCTGCGGTAGTGACCGATGCGCAGCTTAAGGAGTTGGGTATACGGTTGATTAAGCCAGCGGGTAAAGAGAAGGCTTAAGTTCAGCGGTGTTGTATAGGGGGCGGATTTGTTCGCCCCCTTCTGATGATTGAATTTCACCTGATGCTTTGCAGTATCTCGCTCTATTCCATAAGAAAAAATGCTTACCGCTTCCTTATGGTTATCATTTAGACCCTCATTTCAAACCAAAAGGGTCTCCGCCTAGCCGGAAACCCTCCCCAATCCCCGCTTTATTTCGCGTCAGGCTCACTTTCCGAGACCATTGCCGAATAACAATCTAACATGCTCTCGGTAAAATTGGCGTGGGCTTCGGCAAGGGTGTGTTCGGGGGTGAATAGGATACGCAACTCTTCAAAGGCTTTTTTAGGATCCGGTGCAAAAGGCGCGTTGAGCATTTTGGTGTAATTGCGGAAGGCTGTCAGGCGGGACGGGTCGTAGATGAAGATGCCGGGCATTTTGTTGGCACTGGTGTCCACGACGCATTTGGCGAGCCGTTCGGGGTCGATTTTATAGTCTTTTAAATGCTGTTCTTGTTGTAATTGTTGGTCTTTTTGGATGTGTGCCAATACCGCTGCCTGATATTGGTCTTTCTCTGCGCAAGCCGTTAATAAAACAGGCAATAAGGCGATAAGCAGTCGTTTTTTCATGTGTGTTGTGCCTTTGTTGTTATTTTTTGAAGGTTAACTAGCATTATACCTGCAAGTTGTGCTTGTGCAGGCTAGGTGTCGGTTTTTTCGCAAAAAAGTGCGGTTGGGGTGGTTATGTTTGTTCCATAGCCGCCATGGCGTTTTTTATCCAATCCGCCGCTTCTGTGTTGATGTCGTTGGCTTTGCGGCCTTCGGTAGCGATGACCGGGCCGATTTTGACGGTGATGGTGCCGGGATATTTTAAAAAACTGTAGCGTGGCCAGCATTGTCCTGAATTAAGGGCGATAGGCACGACCGGATAGCCGGATTTTTCGGCCAGCATGGCTCCGCCCGCATTAAACTTTTTCACCTCGCCTGGGGCAGTACGGGTGCCTTCTGGGAAAACCACCACCCAAATGCCTTCGTTTAAGTATTGTGTGCCTTTATCGAGCAACATGCGTAGGGCGGCGCGTTGCTGGGTGCGGTCGATGGCAATCGGCTTTAGGGTCGCCAAGGCCCAACCCCAAAGCGGTAACCACAGTAACGAACGTTTTAATAAGGCGGTTTGGGTAGGCAGAATCTGTCTGAGCGCTAGGGTTTCCCAAGCCGATTGGTGTTTGCACAGCACCACGGCGGCGGTCAGGTCTTTTATGTTTTCCAAGCCTTCTACTTTATAACGTACGCCGCAACACACTTTGGCTACCCAGAGTATGGAGCCGACCCAAAAATTGGCGATGGCATAGCGTACCGAGAAGGGGAAGATAATGCAGGTGATGACTACTGGCCCAAAAATGAACGGGGTGAGCATGATCCAGGCAAAAAGTACGCTTGACCCTAAGTAAAGTGTGAGTTTATTGCCCTGATACGAGGTGTTTGGCTGCGTCATAAAGAGTGTCAAAAACAGGAATAGTAAGGTTGGGATGGGCGTTTAAGGTTTGTCTGCCGTTGCCGGTTTTCACCAGGACAGGTAAGGCATCGGCTGCCCAAGCGGCTTGCAGGTCGCGGTATGAGTCGCCGACCATCACGGTTTCGCTTAGGTTAATGTGCTGTTCCGCCGCACATTGCAGTAATAAGCCGGGTTTGGGCTTGCGGCAAGCGCAGGTGCTGTCGGTGCCGTGCGGACAGAAATAAACCGCTGCGATAGTGCCGCCGTGTTCGGCGGCCAAGCGGTGCATCTTGGCATGGATGCGCTCCAGCATGGCCAAATCATACAAGCCCCGTGCTAGACCCGATTGGTTGGTGATGACGGCAACTTGGTAGCTGTGCGCGTTGAGCAGGGCAATGGCTTCCAAACTGCCCGCGATAGGCAACCATTCGTCAGGTGACTTGACGAAGTCTTCAGAATCTTGGTTAATCACGCCGTCACGGTCTAATAATACGAAGCGTTGCTGGTTCATGGGCGGCAGGCGGTAAGAGTCAAGGCTAGCTTGCAGGTACGCGGCATCGACTGCCCGGCAAGGCGTATAGTTCCTTGACGGTGCAGCAGTGGTGCGAAACCGATGGCCGGGTTTTGCATTAGGATTGCAGTTTTGCCAAGTCGGCGCAGGTCAGAAATTGTGCCGACAACAATTCCAGCAAGGCCAAGCGGTTAGCGCGTAAGGCCAAGTCATCGGTCATGACCATGACATTATCAAAAAACGCATCGACATCATTGCGCAAGCCCGCCAAACGGTTAAGGGTGGCCTGATAATCGTGTTGTGCCAATAAGGGCAAAATGTCCTGGGCGGATTGCCGGGCGGCGGCTAATAATTGCAATTCTTGGGCTTCGACCAGTTCGCCGACGATTTCCGCCGGGGTGGTGTCGGACTTTTTCAAAATATTGCGGATACGTTTGTTGGCCGCCGCTAGGCTGTCGGCTTCGGGCAGTTGCCGGAAGGCTTTTACCGCCGCCAGACGCTGCATAAAGTCCAGCGGTTCGGTGGGGGCTAAGGTCATGACGGCATCAAATTCATCGGCGCTATAGCCTTTATCCAGACAGTAGCCTTTGAGGCGGTCAAAAATGAACTCGACCACGGCGTTCTGGGTGGCGGCTTTGTCGAAGCTGTGTGGAAATTGTTCCAACGCCAACGCACAGAGCTTGGGGATGTCCAAGCTCAGGCCATTTTCTATCATCGTTCGTAATGTGCCTAATGCGGCGCGGCGTAGGGCGTAAGGGTCTTTATCGCCAGTCGGTATCAATCCGGCGCTAAAAATGCCTGTTAAGGTATCAAGTTTTTCGGCGATGGCGAGGATTTGCCCAGTGGTGCTGCTGGCGGTTTCGCTGCCCGATTGTTTAGGGAAATACTGTTCTTCCAGCGCCCAAGCCACTTCCGCCGCTTCACCTTCTGCTAAGGCGTAATAACGTCCCATAATGCCTTGCAGGTTGCCGAATTCGCCGACCATGTTGGTCATTAAATCGGTTTTTGCCAAGAGGGCGGCGCGTTTGGCGTAATCGGTATTGGCCGACAATTGCGTGGCGATGGCCTCGGCCAGGGTGATCACGCGTAAGGTTTTGTCGGCAACCGTACCCAGTTTTTCTTGGAAGACGATGTTGGACAGGGTTTCGACGCGCTGCTCCAAGGTTTGTTTGCGGTCTTGTGTCCAGAAAAATTCCGCATCGGCAAGGCGGGGGGTCACCACCCGTTCGTTGCCTTGTTGGATGGATTCGGGGCGGGTGCTTTCGATATTGCTGAAGGTGATGAAATGCGCCAATAAGCCGCCCTCGGCATTTTTGACCGGAAAATATTTCTGGTTGGTCTGCATGGTGGTGATCAGCACTTCGGCGGGCAGTTCCAAAAAGCGCGGGTCAAAGTTACCTGTGACGGGTATTGGCCACTCATTGAGGGCGGCGATTTCTTCCAGCAAATCCTCTTCGATATGGGCGATGCCGTTCACCGCAGCGGCCGCCGCTTGGGCTTTGGCGCGGATAATGGCTTTACGCTGTTCAATATTGGCAATGACTTTGCCCTCATTGAATAACGCCGCCTCATAAGCTTGCGGGTCGCTGATGGTGATGGCTTGCGGGGCGTGGAAACGGTGGCCTAGGGTGGTGTTGCCTGTCGTTAGGCCTAGTATTTCGGTGCTGATGACTTGCTCGCCGAACAGTAATACCGCCCAATGCACAGGCCGGACGAATTCGGTGGCAAAACTGCCCCAGCGCATCCGCTTGGCTATCGGCAAGTCGGCAATGCTTTGGCGGATGATGTCGGGGATGATTTCGGCGGTGGTTTGGCCTTTGACCGCTTGGGTAAAGCTCAACCATTCGCCTTTGTCGGTTTTTAGCCGCTCCAATTGATCAAAGGTTGTGCCGCAACTGCTGGCAAAGCCTAATGCGGCTTTACTGGGCGAACCGTCGGGCGCAAACGCCGCTTGGATGGCAGGGCCACGTTTTTCCACGGTTTTGTCCGGCTGTGCGGTCGCCAAGTTTTCAATTAGCACCGCCAAGCGTCTGGGTGTGGCGTAGGCTTTGCTGGCCGTAAACGTCAGCTCGGCGGCGTTAAGCCCCTGGATGATGTTATTCAGCAACGCGTTGCTCAGTTTCAGCAAAGTTTTGGGCGGCAATTCTTCAGAGCCTAATTCGAAAAGTAAATGTTGTTGTTCTGACACAGGGCGACCTTTGTTGGATGTATTTGATTACAGGTTTTGTAATGTGTTGATGTCGGTATTGTAAGGGTTTGATTTTAAATGCTCTAGCCATTTTGCCAATAAATTGATACCTGGTGCGTCGGCAGCTTTTAAGTCACGGAACAAGCATTTGAAGCGTTTATCATGCTTGCTATGTTCATGCTTAGTTTCTTGCAACAGGCCTTTTAAAGTAGTCGGCAACCGATAAGTTTCAGCGTCTAAAGCAATGCCGACTAGTTTAGCTTCATCAAGCAGCCATTGTTCTATCGGCGGGTGAAAGATCAAGTAATGGTTTTTGTTAGGGTCTTTGCAAAGCCTTAAGCCGTGCCGCTCGTCAATGTTTACAAATTGGGCGGTGCGTTCTAATGGTCTTCGGTCTTTATCCACTATGCCTACGGCAAAATCATCCTGCAATTTGCCCAGCATATCATCAACCACTTTATTGCAACTATGCTTGTGATTATAGCCGCGTGTACTGCCGATTTTGTCAGGAGGCACCAGCGTTTCAAGCAGGTTGGTGTCAAGATAACATTCCGGCAGCACGCAAAGATTGATATTAGATTTCATCCGTGAATAGCTCGGCATTAAAAAATAAGTCTAAGCCATATTCGTAAACGTCATTGAGTTCTGCATCCGTCAGCCGTTTAATGACCGTTTGCCCGTCTTTAAAATCCGCCATA
Source organism: Methylovulum psychrotolerans (assembly GCF_002209385.1). Taxonomy (NCBI): domain Bacteria; kingdom Pseudomonadati; phylum Pseudomonadota; class Gammaproteobacteria; order Methylococcales; family Methylococcaceae; genus Methylovulum; species Methylovulum psychrotolerans. Next base: position 1,210,160 of record NZ_CP022129.1, on the reverse strand, counting down.
AAAATAGCCAAATCGGTACGCGCATTTTCTAAAAAGGCATCAAGGATGTAAGGGCTGTGCGTGGCGATAAAAAACTGATTGCTTTCCGAGCCGATGATTTCTTTGGCAATATGGGTAATATATGGCGGAAAACAATGGGCTTCGGGTTCTTCAAACAATAGGATTGAATCCTGATTGGAGGCAATGGCGGCTTTGAAAAAGATAATTCTTTGTAACGTATCCGCAATCGAGCTATAAGGCAGCAAAAATATTTCATCACCGCTGGTTTCCTTCATGAGCTTTAGCGAATGGTTGGCCATATCAAAAACCAGCTTTAAGCCATACTCAGAAAAAATCCGCGCCAAATCTCCCTTTAAACCCTTATCTGCCTGAATGACATTTAGCAAATTAACGCCAAATGGCGGGACAAGATAAGGCAGGTTTTGTTTTTCCAGTACCAAGTTGGCCGTAAATTTATAGGCTTTAACAGGGGCAAAACCTGTAAATTGTGGCGTTTCTATGACATTCAGATCGTTATTGATGAAGAGGTGATTATGGTGACCGTTAAGAAACAAATTTATGTTTAATGCCTTATCATAATGCTCGATAACTTCTTGCAGGGTTTGTGGGTTTGAATCAAAATAGTCAAGCCGACAATTAGATTCATCATCATTTATCGCTATGCAGATGGGTTCGTGTATATTGCCCTGAAAAAACAGTTCCGGCACATTTTCAAACCGGACATATTGCGTTAATTTTTTGTTGCGGTTAAAACGCACATAACCCAAGCCAAATAAACCCAATGCCTCCAAAATATTAGACTTGCCCACATTCGGCTTACCAATCAGCAGATTAATCCGCTTACAATCGCTTAAGGTCACACTTTTAAGCGATTTGAAATTAGTAATATTTACGGAGTTGAAAAAGTTTGCCATTTCACTCGGTGGGCGTGTTACACATCGGAAACCCCAACGACTCGCGCCGTGCATAATAAGCCTCGGCTACGGCACGCGATAAAGTCCGCACACGCAGGATGTAGCGTTGCCGTTCGGTGACGGAGATGGCATGGCGGGCATCGAGCAGGTTGAAGGTGTGCGAGGCTTTTAAGACCATTTCATAAGCAGGCAGCGGCAGGTTCAGCTCGATCAGCTTTTGGCATTCTTGCTCGTAAGTGTCGAAACAAGTGAACAGGAACGGCACGTTGGCGTGGTCGAAGTTAAACGCCGACATTTCCACTTCGTTTTGGTGGAACACGTCGCCATAAGTGACGATACCGTGCGGGGTTTTCGTCCAGACCAGATCATAAACGCTTTTTACACCCTGCAAATACATCGCCAACCGCTCCAGGCCGTAGGTGATTTCGCCCGTGACTGGACGGCATTCCAAACCGCCGACTTGTTGGAAATAAGTGAACTGGGTGACTTCCATACCGTTCAGCCAGACTTCCCAGCCTAAGCCCCATGCACCTAGGGTGGGGGATTCCCAGTTGTCTTCGACAAAACGGATGTCATGTTCGAGCAGATCAAAACCTAAATGCCGCAATGACCCCAGATACAGCTCTTGGATATTGTCCGGCGAGGGTTTGAGCATGACTTGGTATTGGTAGTAATGCTGCAAGCGGTTGGGGTTTTCGCCAAAACGTCCGTCAGTCGGGCGGCGCGACGGCTGTACATAGGCGGCGTTCCACGGCTCAGGGCCGATAGCGCGTAAAAAAGTGGCGGGGTGGAAGGTGCCTGCACCGACTTCTTGGTCTAAAGGCTGTAATAAAATGCAGCCTCGCTCTGACCAATAAGTTTGTAACGCAAGGATAAGGCCTTGAAAGGTAGATAAATCGTTGTTTAGACTCGACACGGCTGGCTTTGTTGGGTTGAGTTAAAAGGGCTAATTATAGCGTAAAACGCGGGGATGGGCGCGGATGGGATGGGGATTTTTCCCGCACATCCGCTTAGCAAGGTTAATGGCTCGGATGCGCCGCTTGTGGTTGGCTCAGCGCATTCCGGCGCAAAATATAGCCGTCGGCATTTTTTCCGGTGATGACGCTGCCGTTGCTGTCGAGCTGGGTTAGGGTATCTTCGCCGACCAAATAGTGGCGTGAGTTTGGGCTATTGCGTGGGGTCAGAATAATAGTTTTGGTATCCTCATGCCAAGTGAATTTGCCCTTTTCGACAAATTCCCGGTCGGATTTGCCGACATTTTGGGTCATCAGGATGTAGCTGCCGTTACTGTTTAAGGCCAGTGAGGTTTTAACCCCTTTGCAATCTGCGCATGGCGTAAAGCCGTAATAAACGCCGGGCCAGTCGATGCTGGTTTGTGCGTGATGCGCGGCGTGGGGGTCTGGGTTTTCGGCAAACACAGGGGCATTGCCCAAACACAGGGTGATGAGGGCGAGCAAAGCAAAAGGTGGGGTTAATATCCGCATGGTGTAACTCCTGGCAAAATGACGATGTAGAGGTGGATGCTGTTTGTGTGGGTCTGGTCGCTAGTGTTGTTATGCCCCATTAAGGGGCATAATGGGGATATTTACTGCGTTACGCCGCTTTCTTTGGGTTTGCCCACGCCCAGAGATTCCAGTAGCATCAGCCCCACGCCGACGCTAATTGCGGCATCGGCGATATTGAAAATAGCGAAATGCCAAGTGCCGACATAAAAATCAACAAAGTCGATGACGTAGCCATAAATCAAGCGGTCGATCAGGTTGCCGATAGCGCCGCCTAAAATTAGGGCGATAGCCACGGCCAGCAGGGTTTCATGCTTTTGCAGCCGTGCCAGCCAGATGCTTAAGGTGGTGCTGACGATGGCGGCTAGGGCGGCAAATAGCCAGCGTTGCCAGCCGCCCGCTTCGCTTAAGAAACTGAACGATGCGCCCTTATTATGCACATAGGTCAAGCTTAGCGAAGGTATCAGGGCAATCGACTCATACAGCTGCATGGTGCTGGAGATACCGATTTTACTGGCTTGGTCTAAGACTAAGGCCAAAGCTGACAACCATAACCATTTAAGCATAATGTCTCACTTCCCCTGTGCCTGCAACGTTGTCAACGCAACGCCCGCACAGTTCGGGATGGTCTGGATTTACGCCAATATCGGCGCGTTGATGCCAACAGCGTACACATTTTTGCTCGGTCGAGGCCACGACTGTGATTTTTAGGCCGTCGATTTCGCTGGCGACTGCATCTTCCGGCGCGGCTTGTTCGGGCAGTACGGTGGCTTTGGAGGTGATGAAGATAAAATGCAGTTCATCGGCCAGTTGCCCTAAATCGGCTTGCTGGGCGGCATTGCCATACAGGTGCAGCTCCGCATTTAAGGAGGCACCGATTTCGCCTCTGGCGCGGCTTTTTTCCAGTTCTTTACTGACTTCGGTGCGGATGGCCATAATTTTTTGCCAAAAGTCACGGTTTAACGGTGAGGTTTCATCCAGGGCCGTCAAGCCTTCATACCAGGTCTCCAAAAACACCGATTCGCTGTGTTGTCCGGGCAGGTAATGCCAGATTTCCTCGGCGGTGTAGCTGATGATAGGCGCCAGCCAGCGGGTCAGTGCTTCCAACACATGGTACATGGCGGTTTGCGCCGAACGGCGGGCAAGGCCATCGGTTTTGGCGGTGTATTGGCGGTCTTTGATGATGTCCAGATAAAAGCCGCCCAAATCAATCACGCAAAAATGATGCACTTTTTGGAAGATGTGTTGGAACTGGTAGGCTTCGTAAGCGGCTTTGACTTCTTCTTGCAACAGATAGGCACGGTCTACAATCCAACGGTCTAAATCTAGCAAACCATTAGTGGCAACTAGATGCTGGGCGGGGTCAAAATCAGCCAGATTGGACAACAGGAACCGTGCGGTATTGCGCAAGCGGCGGTAGCCGTCGGAGGTGCGTTCTAGGATTTCATCGGACACGCGCATTTCGCCGCGATAATCGGTGGAGGCTATCCATAAACGCAGCACATCCGCGCCGAGGTTTTTCATCACCGATTGTGGCGGGATGACGTTGCCCTTGGATTTGGACATTTTTTCGCCTTTGGCATCGACCGTAAAGCCGTGGGTCAGCACGGCCTTATAAGGGGCGACATCGTTCATGGCGACCGAGGCCAGCAACGATGATTGGAACCAGCCGCGATGCTGGTCGGAGCCTTCCAGATACAAATCGGCGGGGAAATGCAGTTCTTTGCGCCGCTCCAATACGGCGGCATGGGTGACACCCGAATCGAACCAGACATCTAAGGTGTCGGTCATTTTGTCGTAAAATTCGGCTTCCGCGCCCAACAATTGTGCCGTGTCCAGTTCAAACCATGCTTCTATGCCTTGTTGCTCGATCAGTTGTGCGACTTGTTCGACCAGTTCGGCGGTGCGCGGGTGCAGCTCGCCAGTTTCTTTATGGACGAAAAAGGTAATCGGCACGCCCCAGGTGCGCTGGCGCGAGATACACCAGTCAGGGCGGCCATTCATCATGCTTTCGATACGCGCTTGCCCCCAATCAGGAATCCATTCCACGCGCTGGACGGCGCTTAAGGCCAACTCGCGCAAGTGGTTTTTGTCCATAGAGATAAACCATTGCGGGGTGGCGCGGAAGATAATCGGGGTGTGGTGCCGCCAGCAATGCGGGTAGCTGTGGTTAATGATTCGATCTTTTTCTTTAGCCACAGGGAGTAACTTTTTCAGTTCCTCCAGTTTTTTTACGATTTGATCGTTGGCAGTGAACACTTGTTGACCTGCAAATAGCGGGGCGGTTAATACACCATTGCTATCAACAGGACAATCAACAGGTAAACCATAGGCGCGGCCGACAACATAATCTTCTTGTCCATGTGCTGGAGCAATATGAACCGCGCCTGTTCCAGTATCTGTAGTTACATGGTCGCTAAGAATAAGAGGAACTTGTCGGTCATCATAAAATGGATGTTGTAATATATTTGGATGTGCGTCTTTATCATTAAGCGTATTTATGAAATTTACTAAATCCCCACCTTTACAATATCCATGCTGTTCACAGTCCTTATCGGTATAACGTCCTGTGATACGAGATGAAACTCTTGTCGTTCCATCGTTATTTTCTTCTGCTACTAAAACTATATATTCGCTAGGTTCATCATTGTCTTTGCCTTTGTATTCAACCAAGCCGTAAGTCAAATTAGCATTTAATGCAACCGCCTGATTAGCAGGCAAAGTCCAAGGTGTAGTTGTCCATATCACTATAGAGACAGGAAAATGGTTTTTATTAAAGCTCTTATCAGAATCGTTCAGTTTAAAACAGCTTAAAAAGTCATTTTTATATTTATCGACTACTGTAAAACGTACATCAATCGCAGGCGAGTCTTTATTTTCATACTCCACTTCCGCTTCCGCCAAGGCCGAACCACAGTCGGTGCACCAATGTACAGGCTTCGCACCTTTGGTGATGTGGCCTTTAGCGTTGATCCTGCCGAGGGAGCGGACAATATCGGCCTCGAATTTAAAATCCATCGTCAAATACGGCTGTTCCCAATCGCCGAAAATGCCTAAGCGCACAAATGCGTCCTTTTGCAGGCTGACTTGTTTGCCCGCGTATTCGCGGCAGGCTTTGCGGAAAATGGCCGGGGAGACTTTAACCCCCGCCTTGCCGACTTTTTTCTCCACCTGCAATTCAATAGGCAGGCCGTGGCAATCCCAGCCGGGAATATAAGGCGCGTCAAAACCGCTGAGGGTTTTGGCTTTGATGATAATGTCTTTTAATACTTTATTGACCGCATGGCCGATATGGATTTCACCGTTGGCATAAGGCGGGCCATCATGCAGTACAAACAGCGGCTTACCCGCACGGTTGGCACGGATTTTTTTATACAATTCCAATTGTTGCCATTTTTTCAACTGCTCCGGCTCACGTTGCGCCAGATTGCCTTTCATCGGAAATGCGGTGTTGGGTAGGTTTAGGGTCTTTTTGTAATCCATTTTTATAAGCTCTTATCTTTTAAATTTTTTAATACACGTCAATGAGTGCCAATATCAATCAACTCTACTTTCATCGTCTAAAGCCTTGAACAAATCAGCAATATTGCCTGTTGCCACGTGTCCCGTCGCGTAATTCGATTCAGCTTCCTTAACCCTGTTACGAAGCGTGTCCCTTTGTTGTTCAATGGCAGGGGTGGTTGGCACATAAACGCGCAATTTATCCAAAAGCAATCTCCATTGAAGAAATATAGGTTTCACTGTAAATCACTGGGCAATTTTAAGCTACGGCAAGGTTTCGTTTTTCATTTCCAATAAGATTGCATCGACCGAATACGGTTGTTGCCATTGTTGGCGATCTTCGGCATAGTTACCGTGGCCTTGGTTAAACTGTTGTATGAATCGTATAAAGCCGCTCGCACCAAGACCTTGGTAGAGCATGTCAATACCAGTTTTGTAGATTTCTTGTTCTGTTTTATAGTCAATTACACTCATGGTAAAACCTCATTAAGCCAGACTAAGGGGTTGCGGACGGTAATTTTTAGCCCATTAATAGTTTGCGCCTTTTTTATAAACTTATCATCGACCGTCAGGAAAATGTCGGCATTATTTTCCGAACAGGCCAAGTGCAAGGCATCAAACGCTTGTACGCCGAAACTTTCAAATTGTTTAGCTCTGTTAATCATTGAGGAATTTATTTCAATCACCTCGCTAGCCAGCGATTCCATTAGCCTTAGTTCTATTTTTCGCGGTTCATCGGTTAACTTTGCTATTTCAAATTTTAAAATAGGGCTACTTACTAATTGCCATATCTGCCGCTCAACTAATGTAATAATTGTTTTTATTGCTTCCGCTTCCAGATGAACCCTGAGATCAGCTTGGTTATCAAAGGGTCTGTTCAAGCAGCAGTTGTCCATATAAATTTTCATCACTTGCTTTGCTCTAAATGGTAGTTTTGTGACAGCCATTCCTTAGCCACCGCCACATCCAAAACAATCTGGGCTTTTAGCTGCTCCACCGAAGCGAAACGCAGCTCATCGCGGATTTTGTGCTTAAAATGCACCTCCACATAACGCCCGTATATTTCACGGTTGAAGTTAAACAAATGCGTTTCTAATATCACTTTAGAGCTGCCGTCTACGGTAGGGCGGCTGCCGACATTGGCGATGCCCATGACTTCTTGGCCATCTATGCCGGTCATGGTCACGGCAAACACCCCATTTATGGGGGTGTTTTTACGGAATAACCGGATATTTGCAGTCGGGTAGCCTAATGTCCGCCCGCGTTTGTCGCCGTGGGCGACCCGTCCGCAAATCGAATAGCTGCGTCCCAGCAAGCGTTCTGCCTGCACCAAATCACCTGCCGCTAGGGCATCACGGATCAGGGTGCTGCTGACGCGGCAACCTTCGGCCAGATAAGAGCCGGTATCTTCAACGCTAAAGCCGTGGCGGTGGCCTTTGGCTTTCAGCAACGCAAAATTGCCGCGCCGCGCCTTGCCAAAATGAAAGTCGTCGCCGACTACCAGATGTTTGATATTGAGTTTTTTCAGCAAAATCTCATCAATAAACTGGTCGGCATCGACATCGGCAAATTGGCGGTTAAACCGCGCTATCAGCAAATAATCCACGGGCAGGCCGCTGAATTGGATCACTTTATCGCGCAAGGCACTGAGGCGTGAGGGTTCGTTATCCTTTAAGAAATATTCCAGCGGTTGCGGCTCAAAAATCATAATGACCACAGGCAAGCCTAAGGCTTCGCCCCGCGCCACCAGTTTTTCGATCACGGCCTTATGGCCTAGATGTAAGCCGTCAAAATTGCCTATCGTCAGTACGCACCCGTCCACGAAAGGTTTTAATTGTGCCAGTCCTCTAATTAAGTGCATGTTTCAATGGTCTTCAGTCCTTTCAATCCGTACCCCGCCGCTGGGTGGGGCGCATTTTCCGCGTTTGCAGTACCCGGTCGGTTACGGGCGGCGCGGGCGCTTAGCTTACGATGATAAAAAATTATTTATCTTATCATGGGCTACGCTTAAATGCCGTAGTCTTAAGCCTGTTATTAGCAAAATGGCACCATAAACGCCTGCGCCGAGCAGGATGACTTTCAGCAAATTCACTATCCGCGCCGTGGTGTGCCAGTGTTGCCAATCATCAATGGTTACGCCGTAGTGCAGATAGGCCGCCATTGCCGTACTGGCCAGCAGTACCCGTACCAAAAACAGCACCCAACCGGGGGCGGCCTGATAGACGCGCTCTTGGCGTAATTTGTTCAGTAAGAGCAGGGCGTTGATAAGTGCCCCTAAGGAGGTGGCTAAGGCCAGTCCGGCATGGGCGAGCGGTATCGCCAGGACATTGCCTGCTAGACTAATCACCATCGCATAGCTGCCGTAACGTAAAGGGGTGGTGAGGTCTTGGCGGGCGGTAAAGCCCGGCACCAGCACTTTGATCATTAAAAAGCCCAGTAGGCCTAGAGCGTAAGCTTGCAGGCTTTGTCCGGCCAGTTGCACATCGGTATGGGTAAATTCATCATATTGGAACAGCGTCGCCAACATGGGTTCGGCTAGCAGGATCAGGCCGAGAGTGGCCGGAATGCCTGTCAGTAACACCAGCCGCAAGCCCCAATCTAAGGCGTTGGAAAAAGCCTTGGGGTCGGCTTGGGCGTGGTGTTTAGCCAATTGCGGCAAGATGACCGTACCTAAGGCCAAACCTAATAGGCCTTGCGGAAATTCCACCAAACGGTCGGAATAATACAGCCAAGAAACGCTGCCGACGGTTAGGAAGGAGGCGATTAAGGTATCCAGTAGTAAATTGATTTGTGTCACCGAGACGCTAAAAATGGCCGGGACAACGCGCTTAAACAGGCGCTTGACCCCCTCATCCCGAAAATCCAGTTGCCAGCGTGGCAACAGGCCTAAGCGCATGAGCGGCGGGATTTGCAGTGCCAGTTGGGCGAGGCCGGCAATCAGTACGCCCCATGCCAGCGCGGTGACGGGTTCGGCCAGTAGAGGGGCTAGCCAAATGGCGGCGGCAATCATGCTGATATTGAGTAGGGCAGGGGTGAAGGCCGGGACAATAAACTGATGGTGGGCGTTTAAAATCCCTCCGGCAAAGGCGACTAAGGCGATAAACAGCAGGTAAGGGAAGGTGATCTGCAACATCAGTACCGCCAAATCGTGTTGCGGGCCTTGCCAATTAAAGCCTGGAGCCAGCAATAAAATCAGCAAGGGCGCAGCCAGCACACCGATGATGGTCAGCACTAACAACATAAAAGCCCACATACTGGCGGATTTGCTGATAAACTGACGCACCGCAGCCGGGTCATTTTGTGCTTGATACTCTGCCAAAACCGGGATAAAGGCATGGGCGAACGCGCCTTCGGTAAATAACCGGCGCAGAAAGTTGGGAAGCTTAAACGCGACAAAGAACGCATCGGTCGCCACGTCCACACCAAACAGCCGCGCAATCAGCATATCGCGGACAAATCCCAGCAATCGGGACAGCAGTGTCAGGCCGCTAACGGCGGCGGTGGCTTTAAAAAGTTGCCTGCTCAATCTTCGGCTCCGTAACTCGCTAAAAAGTTTGACAATAATAACATTTAAAAAGATAATACACGGCTATTTTACTTAACTTGAAAAAACCGAGACACCATGGCTAATACAGCACAAGCTAAAAAGCGCGCGAAACAAGCGGAAAAAAGCCGTATTCGCAACGCAGGACAACGCAGCAACTTACGCACCTTCATTAAAAAGGTCATTGCCGCAGTACGGGCGGGCGACAAGGAATTGGCGCAAGCAGCGTATAAAACGGCTGTGCCCATTATCGATTCCGCAGTTAACAAAGGCATTATCCACAAAAATAAGGCCGCACGCAGCAAAAGCAGACTGAATTCAAAAGTAAAAGCACTGGTTCTTGCTGAGTAACAAGTTACTGATAAAAAAGGCCGGATTTGTCAAAAATCCGGCCTTTTTTGTTGCCAAAAATTTAGGGGTTGCCCTTCCCACCTGTCATTTGAGCTTTTAGTCTCGGCAATGCCTGTCGTCATCGATGGGCAAAAAATCTGCTCTCTGGCCTATAGCCCTTGTCTGCTATCGCGTGACGGTTGCCGCAAATCCGCTAAGGCTTGGCAATACCGCGTTATAATTAAACTATTCTTTCCAGCTTAATTAGGTTGCCAACCCAGTGACTATCGCCATGACGACACATACCCTTAATACCCGCCGTTTACTCTGCCCTTTACCGGTTATCCGCACCCAAGATAAGGTCAAGCAATTGTCGCCCGGCGACATTTTGGAGGTGGTAGGTACTGATCCCGGTATTATGCAAGATATTCCGGCCTGGTGCCGGATTAACGGCCATAAGGTACTGGCCACACGGTCTGCCGACCATGAGTATTTTATTATTTTGGAGGTGGGTGCGTAATGGCGGCGGTGTCCAGTGAGGTAATGGCTGAACGCCTAAAAAGACGCGCCAGTCTGGTCGGGGCTTTGGTTAATATCTTGCAGACGGCGATTAAACTGACGTTCGGTATTGTGGGGCAATCGGCGGCTTTGGTTGCTGACGGCATCCATTCCTTATCGGATTTGCTCAGTGATTTGCTGGTGATTATCGCGGTCAGGTTCGGCAGCCGTGCGGCCGACCCGGACCATCCCTACGGGCATCGGCGTTTTGAGACTATCGCCACGGTCATTTTGGGGCTGAGTTTGGTCGCCATTGGCGCGGCGATTATTTGGCATGTGTTGGAGCGCGTACACCATCCTGAGCATTTGCCGACTCCCGAACCGATGACATTGGGTATTGCCGCTTTATCTATTTTGCTCAATGAATGGCTTTATCACTATACGAAGCGCATAGCCAAAACCACCCGTTCAAAATTATTGTTGGCGAACGCTTGGCACCAACGCAGTGATGCGCTGTCTTCCTTGGTGGTGTTGTGCGGTATTGTCGGTGTCTTGCAGGGCTATCCGTTTGCCGATGCGGTTGCGGCGGCGGTGGTGGCGCTGATGGTCGCCAAAATCGGCCTTAATCTGGTGTTCGACAGCATTAAGGAATTGGTTGACACCTCGTTACCGCCGTCGTTGGTGGCGCAGATCCGGCAGGTGATCTTAAGCGTCGAAGGGGTGAAAGGTATCCATCTGTTGCGTACCCGCCGTATGGGCGAAGATGCCTATATCGATGCCCATATTGTCGTTGATCCGCGCATTACCGTATCCGAGGGCCATTGTATCGGTGACGCGGTCAGGGATGTGCTGATTAGCCGTTTTGATGACGTGCTGGATGTGTTGGTGCATGTCGACCCCGAAGATGACCAAGACTTTAGCTATCAGGAACCCGCTTTATCGAGGGCGGCGGTACAGGATTTGCTTGATGCTTATTTGGGCGATATGGCGGCGGGGCTTGAGTTCCGGCTGCATTATTTGGACAGACAGACTGAGGTGGAATTGATTTTGCCTTTGGCCTTATCGGCGCAGGCGGAAAGCTTGGCGCTTGTTAAGGCGCAATGCGAATTGTTGCAGATGCAAGTGCCGCAACTGAATCAGTTAGTGGTATTTTTTAAACTATAAACTTTTCGGGATGCCCGCGCATTCCGGTCAATTAAAACGAGGATTATTATGGCTGTAGGACAGCAAGGTCAATGTGACTTTCCAGCAATGCCGCCCGTGGCGGGCATCACTTTAGGTACGGCTTGTGCCGGCATCAAAAACACCCTAAAAGATGATTTGTTATTGATAGCCCTGCCGGAGCAGGCAAGTTGTGCGGCTGTGTTTACCCAAAATGCCTTTTGTGCCGCCCCAGTGCAGATTGCTAAAGCACATTTGTCGCAACAGCCCCGTTGGCTGATGGTTAACTCAGGCAATGCCAATGCGGGTACAGGTGAGCAGGGGATACAGGATGCCTTAATGGTTTGTGCCAGCTTAGCCGAATTGGTGGGGTGTGATACTAAGCAAGTATTGCCGTTTTCCACAGGGGTCATTGGCCAACCTTTGCCGATAGATAAAATGATGGTCGTGTTACCGCTGGCGATGTTAGATACGGCGGAAGATCACTGGCTACAGGCGGCGCGGGCGATTATGACTACCGATACTTTTCCTAAAGGTGTGAGCCGGGTACTGGAATTGGACGGCCAGACCATTACCATTAACGGTATTGCCAAAGGGGCGGGGATGATCCATCCCAATATGGCGACCTTGTTGGGCTTTATGGCAACGGATGCGAAAATCAGCCAAAAGTTATTGCAGCAGTGTCTGACAGAGGCAGTCGGACAGTCTTTTAACCGGATTACAGTCGATGGCGATACTTCCACCAATGATGCCTGTGTGCTGATGGCCAGCGGTTATTCGGCAGTGCCGGAGCTACACGCAGATTCTGAACATTATCGGCTGTTCGCCGCCGCCGTTATGGAGGTGGCTAAGCAATTGGCGGAGTTGATTGTCCGTGATGGCGAAGGGGCGACCAAGCTGATGCGGATTGTGGTGACGGAGGCGGCGACCGTTGATGAAGCGGTGCAAGTGGCTAAGACCATTGCCCATTCGCCTTTGGTAAAAACCGCCTTTTTTGCCAGTGATGCCAATTGGGGGCGGATTTTGGCGGCAGTCGGACGGGCCGGCGTTAGCGATTTAGTGCTGGAGGCGGTGCAGATTTATCTGGGCGATGTGTGTATCGTCAGACGGGGTGGCCGAGCGGCGGATTATACCGAAGAGGCGGGGCAAGCGGTAATGGATAAGGAAGAGATTACGGTTACGGTGAGTTTAGGGCGTGGCGGGGTCAGTCAAGAAGTGTTGACTTGTGATTTTTCTTACGATTATGTCAAGATCAATGCCGAATATCGGACATGATGGCAGATAGGGGCGATAATGCGCAAACAACGTATGCAGGTGGCCGTTGGTGTGGTGCGTAACGCCGCCGGACAAATATTGATCGCTTTACGCGCCCCCACCCTACATCAAGGCGGTTTATGGGAATTTCCCGGCGGCAAGCTGGAGGTGGGTGAAACCGCCGACCAAGCGTTGCGGCGCGAGTTGAAAGAGGAGTTGGATATTACGGTGCAGTCGGCAACGCCGTTAATCAGTATCTGCCACCAATACCCCGAACGTGAAGTGCAGTTGCTGGTATTTGAAGTCAGCGGGTTTTCGGGGCTGGCGCGTGGTAACGAAGGCCAACCGGTACGTTGGGTGGAGCCGGAAGATTTGGCGGCTTATACGTTTCCGGCTGCGAACCGGCCCATTATCGCCGCCGTGCAATTGCCGCCTTATTACGCCATTTTGGAAGCGGAGAACGGAGCGGGGTTGCGGGTGCATTGGCAGAAAATTATCGCCAGTGGCGCAACATTGGTGCAGATTCGCGCTAAGGGGTTGCCTAGGGCGGTTGTGGCGGCGTTTTTGGATGAACTTAATGTCAGTGGTCAAGGGCGGGGCATAACCGTGCTGGTTAACTCGTCATTGGGTCTGGCGGAGCATCCGTTGGTGCAGGGCATCCATTTGACCAGCCAAGATTTGCGGGTATTGAAACAGCGTCCTAAAAATGTCCGTTGGTTGGCGGCTTCTTGCCATAATGCTGATGAATTGCGGTACGCCCAAGCTATAGGGGCGGATTTTGCCGTGTTGGCGCCCGTTTTGCCGACCCTGACCCATCCGGATGCTGATGCTTTAGGGTGGGGGGCTTTTTCTGAGTGGGTGGCGGGGGTTAATTTACCGGTGTATGCTTTAGGCGGCATGGCCTTAACGTCACTGACTATGGCGCGGCAAGCCGGGGCGCAAGGCATCGCTTCGATCCGGGCATTTTTGGTTTAAAGTCTGGTTGTCTGCCCGTTAAAGACAGGATAACGGGGACTTTGCTATAACGGCAGCTTTTAAAAAGCCTTGATTTAAGGACAAGGCTTTTTTGCTGTTGCTGTGTTTGGCAATTTCGGGCTTCCCGTCCGTAAACGGTCAGCGCCTAAAATTTCAAGTGGGTGGTGGCTCGGTAAACTTAGGATTGCCAAATAGGATGGTCGCCGTCTTCTTCGTCACCGTCAAGGAGAGGCTCGCCCGGAATGCGTTTTTCTTCCATTGCCCATTCGCCTAAGTCGATCAATTTGCAGCGCTGCGAACAAAATGGCCGGAACACTTGCTCAGGCAACCACGCAACAGGGGTTTTGCAAGTAGGGCAAGCAACGGTGAGGGGTTTGCTGGAGGCAGACATCAGAATAGGCAACAAGTCAGTTGGAAAGGAATGTCATCAGGGCTTTGGGTCGGACGTTTGTCATCTTCCGGCGGCACCATAAAGCGGATGGTGCAACGGTGCTTGCCGCCGCTGATTTCGGCAAAGCAGGGCAGGGATTTATCCAGGCTAACTTTCAGGAGTTGGAAAGTTTGGTTACGGTCAGGGGTGAATTGGAAAAAGCCTGCCACCGCCACTTCTTCAGTGGGGGAGTTACTATGGCGGATCAAGTTCAATACCAGTGCGATGGCGGTGCGGATGTCATGAAAAGGATTGCTCCACAACTCCAAATCCTTTCGGCAATAGGCGGCATCTTGCTCTAGCCAATGGTGGTATTCGGGCAAATCAAACGAGCAGGTGCCGCCCGGAATGGAACTGCGTTGGGTGATGCTTTGGAACAGGTCGCTTTCCATGACGTTCATACCGATTTTTCCGGTCACAGCATAGAGGTTTTTGCTGATAAACGCAGCTTCGGCAAGGATGTTTTCCAGTTTATCGGCATCAATGCCCTCATTGTGGGCCATTTTTCCCAGCACTTTAGTGTTGCGGTCAAGTTCTTTTAATACTTCTGATTTTAGGTCATTGCGTCTAAAAATGGACATGATGTCGAGCAGGGCGCTGATGGCGGCACGTTTGTCGGCCACAGTCGCACCTGCTGAAAAGTGGCCGAATTGTTGAAAGAGTTGTTCTAACCTGATGAATACGCGGATACGTTCATTGAGCGGGAATTCATAGGTAATGGTGTTGTTCACAGACAAGTTAATCCTGGCAATTGCTGAATGAAAGGTATAAATTGTGCAGTTTTTTGACATCTTCTGCAAGTTTGTCGTTGCTGGCCGTGTTTTCTATCAGGTCGTCAGCATGGGCAAGGCGGTATTCACGGGAAACTTGGCTGGCAATAATCGCCTCAATTTGCCCGGTAGATAATTGGTCGCGGCGGCGTACGCGCTCAATTTGCAACTGGGTCGGGCAATCGATCACCAATATCCGGTCGGCTAGAGCCGTCATTTGGGTTTCGAACAATAAGGGTATGGCGAGTAGGCAATAAGGGTTGTTAAGCACTGCCATTTCCGTGCGCATGGCTTGAAAAATTAAGGGATGCAATAGGGCTTCCAGAGCTTGTTTGGTTTCTGGTTGGCTAAATACCCGCTCGCGTAACCGACTGCGGTTGAGCGAACCGTCACTCTCCAGCATGTCTTTTCCCCACATCGCCACAATTTGCCTTAAGGCCGGTTGGCCGGGCTGGACTAGGCGGCGGGCGATGAGGTCGGCATCAATAACGGCTACGCCCAATTCGGCGAATAATTCTGAGACGGTGGTTTTTCCGCAACCTATGCCGCCGGT
Source organism: Methylovulum psychrotolerans (assembly GCF_002209385.1). Lineage (NCBI taxonomy): Bacteria > Pseudomonadati > Pseudomonadota > Gammaproteobacteria > Methylococcales > Methylococcaceae > Methylovulum > Methylovulum psychrotolerans. The sequence goes on along the minus strand of NZ_CP022129.1, from coordinate 1,194,728 downwards.
GAGGCCGACTTTTAACATGGGATCATAAGCCGGATACGGCCAAATACAGCTTATTGATGTCCGTGCCCCATAATAAGGCAATCCAGCCCGCCAAGGCCAAATAAGGCCCGAAGGGTATGGGGATGCGGTGGTCGCGTTTGGCGATGAGCAGCACGGCAATGCTGACGACAGTACCGACCAGCGACGATAAGAGGATGATTAACGGCAATACTTGCCAGCCCAGCCAAGCACCGAATAAGGCCAGCAGCTTAAAGTCGCCATAACCCATACCTTCTTTGCCCGTCAGCAGTTTAAACAGTTGGAAGACCGACCACAACGCCAAATAACCCGCCGCCGCCCCGATAATGCTGGCATGGCTATCGGTAAACACGCCAAAAACGTTCAGCAGCAGGCCTAGCCATAGCATGGGCAGGGTAATCGAGTCGGGCAGCAATTGGTGGTCGATATCAATAAAGCTCAAGGCGACTAAGGCCCAAGTCAGTAACAGTGCAAACACGGTTTGAAGGCTATAGCCGAAATGCCAAGCGACAGCGATTGACAGTAGGGCGGTGAAGGCTTCTAAGAGCGGGTAACGCAAGGCAATGGGGTTGCGGCAGTGGGCGCATTTACCTTGTAAGACGAGATAACTGACTACCGGAATGTTTTGGTAGGCTTTTATTGGGGCATCGCAAGCCGGGCAGCGTGAGGGCGGCAAGGCCAAGTTGAATGGTGCCGCCTCAGGTTCAGGCGGCAATTCCAGATATTCCAGGCATTCCTTGCGCCAACTGCGCTGCATCATGACCGGCAGGCGGTAGATGACGACGTTCAGGAAGCTGCCTACCAGCAAGCCGACCACGCCTGCCAATGCCGTACAGAGCAAGGGCGAGCGGAATAATATGTCTAGGAGCTCTATCATATGCTGTTATGTGAAAGGCTTAGCTGACGACAGCGCCGAGCTTGAAGATCGGCAGATACATGGCGACAATCAGGCCGCCGACCAGAATACCCAAGATGACCATGATAATGGGTTCCATCAGGCTGCTTAAATTGTCTACCAAGTTATCCACTTCTTCTTCGTAAAAGTCGGCTACTTTCGATAGCATGGCATCCATAGAGCCGGCCTCTTCACCAATGGCGACCATTTGCTGCACCATGTGCGGCCATATTCCGGTCTGCTGCATGGCAAACTGTAAGCGCTGGCCGTTGGCGACATCTTCACGCATTTTCATAACGGCTTCGGCATAAATAATGTTACCGCAAGACCCTGCTACGGAGACTAATGCCTCAACCAGCGGTAAACCGGCGGCGGACATGGTGGATAAGGTACGCGCAAAGCGGGCGATCGCGGATTTGTTGATAATCAATCCGACGACGGGAACTTGCAAGAGCATCCGGTCAAGAAAATGGTTGAAGGCCTTGGAGCGTTTTTTGAAAAAATCAAAGGTGTAATAAGCGCCGAGCAAAATCCCCAGTACCACATACCACCACGCTTGCAACCATGCCGACATGTCGATGACCATACGGGTAAAGGCCGGTAAGTCTGCACCAAAGCTTTTGAACAAGTCTTCGAACACCGGCACCACAAACAACAGCAAAATGGCCGTCACCAAAAACGCCACCACCAATACGGCGATAGGGTAGGTGAGGGCCTTTTTGATTTTCTTTTTCATGGACTCGGATTTTTCTTTATAAGTGGCGACCTTATCGAGTAAGGATTCCAATACACCGGCTTGTTCACCTGCCCGCACCAAGTTGCAAAACAGTTCGTCAAACTGGATAGGATGCCGTTGCAAGGCCTCTGCTAAGGTATCGCCCGCCTCAATATCGCCTTTTATCTTCATCAGCATGGCTTGCATACTGGGGTTTTCGTGGCCGCGCCCGACGATGTCAATCGCCTGTACTAAGGGTAAACCTGCCCCCATCATGGTCGCCAATTGGCGGGCAAAAATGGCGATGTCGCCGGGTGTGATGGGTTTTGGCCGGGCGCCGAACAGCGGTTTGGCTTTTTTCTTGATGCTGGTGACGCGAAAGCCCTGCCGCCGTAATTCGGCTTTGGCGACCACTTCGCTGATGGCGGAAATTTCGCCTTTGGTTTTATTTTTTACCTTGTCCAGACCTTGCCAGACAAAATCAATTTGGTCGGTTTTCTCTGCCATGTCTACTCCTTGGTTACTCGGTCAATTTCTTGTAGGCTAGTTACGCCCATACGGACTTTATTCAGTCCAGAAGCACGCAAGTCGTTAATGCCCTCGGCTTTCGCCAGTTGGGTCAGTTGTAAGGAGTTGCCGCCTTCCAAAATCAATTCGCACATTTTTTCGCTTAAGGTCATAACCTGATAAATGCCCACCCGGCCTTTATAGCCATTAGTGCAGTTATCACAACCGACTGGGGCGAACAGTTGCAAGTCAGGCAGTTCCTCTTCGGTAAAACCCGCCTCCAATAACAGTTTGTCGGGAAATTTAATAGGGGCTTTACAACGTTCGCAGAGGCGGCGGGCCAGCCGTTGCGCCATGATCAGGTTGACCGCCGAGACGATGTTAAAAGGGGCTACCCCCATTTGCATTAGCCGGTTGAGCGTTTGCGGCGCGTCGTTGGTATGTAGGGTGGACAATACCAAATGGCCGGTTTGGGCGGCTTTGACGGCAATATCGGCGGTTTCCAAATCGCGGATCTCACCGACCATAATAACATCAGGGTCTTGCCGTAAAAAGGCTTTCAGCGCGGCGGCAAAAGTCAGCCCGGCCTTGTTGTTGACGTTGACCTGGTTAATGCCTTCGACGGTAATTTCCACCGGGTCTTCGGCGGTGGAAATGTTACGGTCGATGCTGTTGAGGATATTTAGCCCTGTGTACAGCGATACCGTTTTGCCGCTACCCGTAGGGCCAGTTACCAGTACCAAGCCATAAGGTTTATGGATGGCTTTGAGGAACAGTTGTTGCTGCTCAGGCTCAAAACCCAGTTTTTCAATGCCCAGTTGCGCGGCAGTGGGGTCGAGAATACGCAATACCACTTTTTCGCCAAACAAAGTCGGGCAGGTATTGACCCGAAAGTCAATGGCCCTGGTTTTTGACAATAACAGTTTGATACGCCCGTCTTGGGGGACGCGACGTTCGGCAATGTCCATGCGCGACATGACCTTAACCCGCGAGATGATGCGCGTGGAGATATTAACGGGCGGGCTGGCGATGGCGTAGAGCATACCGTCTTGCCGGAAGCGGATCCGGAAGTTTTTTTCGTAAGGTTCCATGTGGATGTCGGACGCGCCTTTTTTGATGGCGTCCAACAGCACTTTATTGACGAACCGGACGATCGGTGCCTCGTCGGCATCCGAATTGCCGTCAACCACTACCGCCCCATCGTCGGCCCCTAAGTTAACATTGTCCAAGTCCGAGTCCAGCAAATCCATCATGGTGGTTTCGGGGACTTCCAAAGCAATTTCAATGGCGCGGCTGAGTTTACTTTCTTCAACCAGAATCAGTTCCGGACGCATCAACGTCTGAAACTTGATATCTTCCACACCCAAATGGTTGGTCGGGTCGGATACCGCAATAAATAAAGTCTTGCCACGTTGCAATAGCGGTAAGACATGGTGTTTGCGGATGAGTTTTTCGTTAATTAAGGCAATGGGTAAACTATGGCAGTCAACCGCATCCAAATCCAAAAACGGCAGGCCAAATTCAACAGACGCTTTTTGGGCGATGGTGTTGCTGTCAACAACCTTATTGGCGACTAAGTGACTAATCAGTTGGACTTTATTTTCTTTGGCTTCTTTAATGTTGTTTCTGGCTTGGCTTTCCGTGAGCAGCCCTTCTTGGACCAATAATTTGGCAAGCCCTCTTAGTTGAATGTCAGTCGGTTCAGTAGCCATGCGTTAGGTCAGTTTTTATCATCATTAAAAATATAGAGCAATTCCCTGTTTTGTCTAGCTTAGACCGAAAAAAACCCTCATTCGGTGGGTTTTTTTCGGGCAACGGAAAGTTTACAAGGCGCTGATTTTGGTGTGCTGTTGCTCAAGGTTGTTTAGCATGGAGTGCATTTCCGCCAGTTTGGCCCTTTCTTTATCAATGACTTCGGCAGGGGCCTTATCGACAAAAGCCGGGTTGTTCAGTTTGCCTTCCACTCGCGGCAAATCGTTTTTTAGGCGTTGGATTTCCTTATCCAGACGCGCCAATTCGGCGGTTTTATCAATCAATCCGGCCATAGGGATTAAAATGCGCAAGTCACCGACTAAGGCGATGGCCGATTCTGGTGCGGCCTCCGAGTCGCCCAGCCACGTTAAGGTTTCCAACCGCGCCAAACGTTGCAGATAAACCAAGTTATTGCTGACGAATATTTGGTCGGCGGCAGAGCCGTGTTGGAGCAACACGGGCAAGGGTTTGCCCGGGGCGATGTTCATTTCACCACGGATACGCCGTACCCCTAAAATCACCTGCATGAGCCAATCGATTTCGGCAATGGCCTGCTGGTCTATTTGTGCGGTGTCCGCCTTAGGATACCCCTGTAACATCACCGTGTCACCCGTAATACCCAACAGCGGTGCGACCCGTTGCCAGATTTCTTCGGTGATGAAGGGCATAATGGGGTGCGCCAGACGTAACACGTTTTCCAGTACCGTTAATAAAGTCTTGCGCGTGCCGCGTTGTAGGGCGGGGTTGTCCGATTGCAGGGAGACCTTAGCCAGTTCCAAATACCAATCGCAATATTCGTTCCAAGTGAACTCGTAAAGTGCTTGGGCCGCTAAATCGAAGCGGTAATGGTCGATGGCGTGGCAAGTGGCATCAATGACTTGGTGCAGGCGTGAGCTGATCCAGCGGTCAGCTTGGCTGAATTCACAGGGGGCATCACCGCAGCCGCAATCTTGCCCTTCGGTGTTCATTAGCACATAACGGGCCGCATTCCATAGTTTATTGCAGAAGTTACGGTAGCCTTCGGTACGCGCCAGATCGAAGCGGATGTCGCGGCCTGTGGAGGCGAGCGACGCGAACGTGAAGCGTAGCGCGTCGGTGCCGTAAGGGCTAATGCCGTCCGGAAAATCTTTGCGGGTCGCCTGTTCGGCTTTTTTTGCCAAATGTGGCTGCATCATGCCGCCGGTACGCTTAGCGACCAGGGTTTCCAAGTCAATGCCGTCGATGATGTCGATGGGGTCTAAGACGTTGCCTTTAGTTTTGGACATTTTTTGGCCTTCGGCATCACGCACCAAGCCGTGGATGTAGACTTCCTTAAACGGCGCTTGGCCTTGGAATTTCAGCCCCATCATAATCATCCGCGCGACCCAGAAGAAAATGATGTCAAACCCGGTGACCAGAACGCTGGTCGGGTAATGTTGCGCCAATTCCGGCGTTTGTTCCGGCCAACCGAGGGTGGAAAACGGCCAGAGGGCAGACGAAAACCAAGTGTCCAGCACGTCTTCGTCTTGGCGTAACGGGTAGTCGTCGGCCAAGTTATGCCGGGTGCGGATGGCTTGTTCGGAGGCGCCGACATAGATATTGCCTAACTCGTCATACCAAGCCGGAATGCGGTGTCCCCACCAAATTTGCCGGGAAATGCACCAATCTTGGATATTACGCATCCAGTCAAAATAGGTGTTTTTCCAATTGTCGGGGACAAATTTAATGTCGCCGTTTTCGACGGCGGCAATTGCCGGTTCTGCCAACGGGGCAACTTTGACATACCATTGGTCGGTCAGCAGCGGTTCGATGACGCTGCCGGAGCGGTCGCCGCGCGGTACCATCAGCTTATGGTCGGCAATTTTTTCCAGCAGGCCTTGAGCTTCTAAGTCGGCGACGATTTGCTTACGCGCAGCAAAGCGGTCCAGGCCTTGGTAAGCGGCAGGTATCAGTCCGTCGGCGTTGACGCTGGCATTGATGGTGAATATGTTAATCAGGCCGCCCTGCGGCAAGTCTTGCATGGCCGAGGTGTGGCGATGGCGTGTCCAGACCTCATAGTCATTAAAATCATGGGCAGGGGTGATTTTTACGCAGCCTGTGCCGAATTCGGGATCGACATAGTCATCGGCAATAATTGGGATGCGCCGGCCCGTCAGCGGCAGTTCGACAAATTCGCCCAGCAGATGCTTGTAACGCTCGTCATTGGGGTGGATGGCCACGGCGGCATCGCCGAGCAGGGTTTCAGGGCGGGTGGTGGCGACAATCAGAAAGCCTTGGTCATTGGACAACGGGTAGCGCAAATGCCACATTGAGCCGTTTTCTTCGGTGGGTAAGACTTCCAAGTCGGAAACGGCGGTATGCAAAACCGGGTCCCAGTTCACCAGGCGTTTGCCGCGATAAATCAGGCCTTCTTCATAGAGGCGGATAAAAACTTCCTGCACCGCATCGGACATGCCCGCGTCCATTGTGAAGCGTTCGCGTTGCCAATCTAATGACGAACCCATGCGCCGCAATTGGCGGGTAATGGCGCCGCCGGATTCTTCCTTCCATTGCCACACTTTGTCTATAAAGGCCTCGCGCCCGTAATCATGGCGGGTTTTGCCTTCGGCATCGCATAAGCGCTCGACCACCATTTGCGTGGCGATACCGGCGTGGTCGGTGCCCGCTTGCCACAAGGTGTTGCAGCCTTTCATGCGGTGGTAGCGGATCAGCGCGTCCATAATGGTGTCTTGGAAGGCGTGTCCCATGTGCAGGCTGCCTGTAACGTTAGGCGGCGGGATCATGATGCAATATGATTCGCCTGTGCCTTGGGCGGCAAAATAGCCTTTGTCTTCCCATGTTTGGTACCAGCGTTGTTCGATTGAGTGCGGTGAGTAAGTCTTTTCCATGATGTCGTGTCGGTTTTTTCTATTTATAGGTTATGCGTTGCAATGCTAATACCGGCTTGTTGGTACTGGCGGTAACGTTGCCGACCTGCGGCTTTGGTCTCTTCATTTTGGTCGAGGATTTCCAAAAGCCGTTGGAGGTGTAAAAACGCTTCTGGGCAGTGTGTAGATAGGTTAATCAGCGTGTGCCGCCACGCGGCGGGCGCTGGCTGGTGACCTATCAGCGTTACCAGGGGCGCGTCCGGTATTTGCCCATTATAAATCTGGTGTGGGATAAAACTGCCTGCTCTGAATGTCCAGAGCAGGTTGTCGAGCAACTGGCTTTGTTCGGCGCGGTCGGTCAATACATAGCAGGCCACGCCGCTGCGGTAGGCTTTTTCGATCAGTTTACAGGCAAATAAATAGCGCTCTTGTGCTGATGTGGAGCTTAACAAGTAAAAGCTGATGTCCGGCATGGGCAGTTAAAGCTGGGCGGCGCGGTTGAGTAAATATTGGCTGAGCAGCGGTACTGGTCGGCCAGTCGCCCCTTTGGCTTGGCCGGTGCGCCAAGCGGTGCCGGCGATATCCAAATGTGCCCAGCGGAAGCTTTCGGCGAAGCGCGATAAGAAACATGCGGCGGTAATCGTTCCGGCATCTTTGCCGCCGATATTGGCCATGTCGGCAAAGTTGGATTTTAGCAATTCCTGATACTCTTCCCACAACGGTAGCCGCCATAGGCTATCATTAGCCGTTTCGCTGGCGGCGATCAGGTCGTCGCACAATGCGTCGTCATTGCCAAGCAAGCCGCTGGGGATGCGCCCTAAGGCCACTAAGCAGGCTCCGGTTAAGGTCGCCATGTCGATGACCACATCTGGGTGGTAACGTTCGGCGTAGGTCAAGGTGTCGCATAAGATCAGACGGCCTTCGGCATCGGTGTTTAAAATTTCGATGGTTTTGCCGGACATACTGGTGACAATGTCGCCAGGTTTATTCGCGTCGCCATCGGGCAGGTTTTCTGAAGCAGGCACTAAGCCAATGATATTTAAAGGCAGGTTTAGGCGGGCGGCGACTAACAGTGCGCCCAGTACCGCTGCGCCGCCGCACATGTCGTACTTCATCTCATCCATGCCCAGACCCGGTTTTAAGGAAATGCCGCCGGCATCAAAGGTCAGGCCTTTGCCGATTAAGACAATCGGCTTGCTATTTTTCTCACCGCCCTGATAGTCTAAGCTAATCAGTTTGGCAGGTTGGCGGCTGCCCCGCGACACAGAGAGCAGCGAGCCCATGCCTAAAGCCTGCATATCGGCTTCTTCAAGGATATGCGTGGACAGCTTAGCGAATTGCTCGCCTAAACTGATGGCTTGTTCGGCAAGATAAGCGGGCGTACAAACGTTGCCCGGCAAATCCGCCAGGTTTTTGGCAAAACCGACTCCTTCGGCGATAGCTTGGCCTTGCAGCAAGCCAATTTGGGCTGCCGTTGCGGTATCGGCATTTGCGCTGATGCGGATGTGGGCCAGTTGGCTTTCGGTGGTTTTGTCGGATTTGGTTTGGGTATATTGATAAACCGCGTCACCGAACACTTCGGCAATCTGGCGGGTTTTCCATGTCCAATCCACCCCTTCGACCGCGCATTCAGCCAAGCAGCACACGACGGATTTGATGGGCGGTTTTTTACAGCTGTTAACAGCGGCCGCTAAGGCTTTAATGAACATTTTGCTGGATATAGGCTTGTTTTCACCTAGGCCGACTAACAGGATACGCTCGATAGGGCTATCGGGGATAGTGGTCAATAAGACGGTTTCGCCATTCTTGCCGTTGATGTCGCCACGGCTGAGGATTTTGCCGATCAGCCCGCCAGTGCTATCGTTAAGGCGAGCGGCGGCGGGGCTAAGTTGCAGATCTTGGTAAACACCGACAATGAGGCAGTCACATTCAAGTGTTTCTAATGGCGCGGTTTCTATAGAATAGTCCATAACGTTATCGTCCAGTTGCAAAGGAAAGAGGGTAGTTGGGCGGCAAACCGTTGCCGACTCAAGGTTAGGCGGGAGATTATATACCTTTCAGGCGGTAAATTCCCGTATCGTAGGCGTGAAACAGCAATTCTGATTAAGGATTTTGAGCTGTGAAAGCCATAGAAAAATAGGCGGACGGGTGTTTTACTCTAACTTCGCCACTACACGCATTAAGTTTAAGGAGCCACATTTGCTAGCCGATTGCCCTAAAGCCCCAAAAATCCGTCGCACTTTTACCTTAACGGTGCTGGATAAGCTCATTGCCCAAGATTTACTGAAAACACTGGTGTCGGTGTGGTCGGTGATTGTCGTCATCATTGTCAGCCGCGAGTTTATTCGGGTGTTGGATAAGGCGATTCAAGGACGGGTGTCCAGCGAGACCTTGGCGACCTTATTGGCGTTAAAAACCCTTATCATTGGCGTGTCGCTATTGCCCCCCGCTTTATTTATGGCCGTGCTGATGGTGCTGGGCAAAATGTACCGCGACCAGGAGATGTCCGCCGTCGCTTCCGCTGGGGGAGGGGTGTTGACCTTGTACCGTGCCGTGTTTTTGTTGGTGTTGCCCTTAAGTGTCGCTGCCGCCGGGCTGTCTTTATACGCTACGCCGTGGGCGGAGGCCACTACCGCCAATATTATGCACGCGGGTGACGAGTCTGCGGATTTGCGGGGTATCGCGGCCGGAAAATTCAGTGAATATAGTCAAGGGGATTTGGTGTTTTATGTCGAAAGCATCAGTGATGATAATGTCATGCACGATGTCTTCGTCCAGCACCGCCAAGGCGGTACGCCCAGCATCATTACCGCCGAATCGGCGCGGTTACGGGAGCTGCCGGAAGGCCGCTATGTGGTGTTTTATCACGGTGAGCGGGTTCAGGGCGTACCGGGGCAGTTGGATTTTGTCATTGAAAAATTTCAGGATTATGCTGTCAGGGTCGAGGAGCCGGATACGGCGGTTTTTTATACCCGTACCGCTGTTGCCGCCGAAACCCTCTGGGTTTCTGGCGCCGCCGTCGACAGGGCGGAGTTGCAGCGGCGTTGGTCGGTTCCGTTAGGTATGTTGCTGCTGAGCCTTTTGGCTGTGCCGCTGGCGCAAGTGTCACCGCGCGGCGGCGTGTTCGGTAATATCCTGATCGGTTTTGTCATTTATTTTTGTTACGGCAATTTGTTGCGGATCAGTCAGTTGTGGGTTACAAAAGAAGTCATTCCTGTTTGGTTAGGAGGTGCTGGGGTTAATTTGCTGCTGTTGGCGGTAGGCGGGGTGTTGTTGGCCAGATTATATGGCTGGCGGTGGCTGTATAGTCATCTGGCCCAAAGGGGTGCGGCATGAATGTCCTGACCCGTTACATCGCCAAAGACATTTTAAAAGCGGCTTTTTTTGCCGCCATCTTGTTGCTTACCCTGTTCGATTTATTCACCTTCAGCGATGAGCTCGATGATATAGGCCGTGGTGATTATAGTCTTGCCGACGTGTGTTATTTTGTCACCTTAACGTCACCTACCGTATTTTATGAGCTGATGCCGGCTTCGGCATTAATCGGCAGTCTCTTTGCTTTAGGTGCTATCGCCAACCATCATGAGCTGATTGCGATGCGGGCGGCGGGCTTATCGGTGTTCGGGATTATTAGGGCGGTGTTGGTCGCTGGCTGCTTTTGGGTGGCTTTAGCCGTTCTGGTCGGTGAGTTTGTCGCGCCTTTTGCCGAAGAAAAGGCACAGGTCATGCGGGCTACCGCCCAACATAACGCATTTTTCCGCAATCTCAAATATGGGATATGGCTGCGTGAGGGGACGCGTTTTATCAATATCCGTTTGCTCGAAGATAACGGCAACCTTGCCGACATCAGTATTTATGAAACGGATGCGCAACGGCATTTGTTGCGCTCTGTCCACGCCAAAGAGGCGGTATACTTGGGCAAACAGCAGTGGCGGCTGGAAAATATTCAGGCTTCGGCGGTCACTACTGCGCAAATACAGGCCAGCAGCGCCACGGAGCAGGTGTGGAATTCCTCCATCGCCCCTGACTTGTTAAAGATTGTGGTCGTCAATCCCGATAATTTATCTTTGTATGATTTGGCCTTGTATGTGCAGTTTTTAAAAGAAAACCAGCAAAAGTCACAGCTTTATGAGATGTCATTTTGGGGCAGGGTCGTGACTCCGTTAGTCATTTTTGTCATGTTGCTGGTATCCACACCGTTTGTTATTGGGGTTAAGCGCGGCGTGAGCGCCGCTAGCCGCATCCTGATCGGCGTGGTCATTGGCATGGGCTTTAATGTTTTGGATATGACGATTAGCCATGTCGGCTTGATTTACAACCTTAATCCGCCGTTGGTAGCCTTTACCCCCAGTTTGTTGGTGTTGGCTGGAGCCGTTTACGCACTGAGGAAAGTGGGTTAATGGCTCAAAAACCCCGCGCATTCCTTGCCTGTGGTATTGGTCACGTTAAGTTTGGCATATAACGGCTGCGCATTTATTATTTTATTGATTTTTAATGAATTATTAAATGCGCTGAAGGCACAATTCACTTGCTTGAGTAAAGAAAACAATAAAAATAAAAATAATCCGTTGACAAAGGCAGTCTTTGCCAAGATAATAGTGAGCTTACCCGATACTGGAGGGGTTCCCGAGCGGCCAAAGGGATCAGACTGTAAATCTGCCGGCTCTGCCTTCGGAGGTTCGAATCCTCCCCCCTCCACCATTTATATTTACAAGAATGCGGGTGTAGTTCAATGGTAGAACTCCAGCCTTCCAAGCTGATTGCGTGGGTTCGATTCCCATCACCCGCTCCATTTATGGTCGTGCTCATATAGCTCAGTAGGTAGAGCACTTCCTTGGTAAGGAAGAGGTCACCGGTTCGAATCCGGTTATGAGCTCCATTTTGCAAAGTCAAAAAGTTAAAGGTATAGATTCATGGCCAAAGAGAAATTTTCGCGTAGCAAGCCCCACGTCAACGTCGGCACCATCGGACACGTTGACCACGGCAAGACCACCCTGACCGCCGCCCTGACCAAAGTCATGGCCGAAATGCAAGGTGGTGAGGTTAAGGCCTTCGACCAAATCGACAACGCCCCTGAAGAACGTGCGCGCGGTATCACCATCGCCACTTCACACGTCGAGTATGAGTCGCCTGCCCGCCACTACGCCCATGTTGACTGCCCAGGCCATGCTGACTATGTCAAGAACATGATCACCGGCGCCGCGCAAATGGACGGCGCGATCCTGGTCTGTTCCGCCGCTGACGGCCCGATGCCGCAAACCCGCGAGCATATCCTGCTGTCACGCCAAGTCGGCGTGCCTTACATCGTCGTGTTCCTGAACAAAGCCGACATGGTCGACGACGAAGAGTTGTTGGAACTGGTCGAAATGGAAATCCGCGAACTGCTGGACATGTACGAATTCCCAGGCGACGACACCCCGATCATTAAAGGTTCCGCCCTGTTGGCGTTGAACGGCGACACCAGCGACATCGGCGCACCGTCCGTCGTCCGTTTGGTCGAAGCGTTGGACAGCTACATCCCGTTGCCTGAACGTGCCGTCGACGGCGCTTTCCTGATGCCTATCGAAGACGTGTTCTCGATTTCAGGCCGTGGCACGGTGGTTACAGGCCGTATCGAACGCGGCATCATCAAAGTCGGCCAAGAAGTTGAAATCGTCGGCATCCGCCCGACCGTATCGACCACCGTCACCGGTGTCGAAATGTTCCGCAAATTGTTGGACCAAGGCGAAGCGGGCGACAACGTCGGCCTGTTGTTGCGCGGTACCAAACGTGATGATGTCGAGCGCGGCCAAGTCTTGGCGCACAAAAACACCATCAAGCCACACGCCCACTTCAATGCCGAAATTTACGTTTTGTCAAAAGAAGAGGGTGGCCGTCACACGCCATTTTTTGATGGCTACCGCCCACAGTTCTATTTCCGCACCACCGACGTGACCGGTGCGGTCAAATTGCCCGAAGGTGTCGAAATGGTTATGCCTGGCGACAACATCTCGGTCACGGTGAAATTGATTTCGCCGATTGCGATGGAAGACGGTTTGCGTTTCGCAATCCGTGAAGGTGGCCGTACCGTCGGTGCGGGTGTTGTTGCTTCTATTATTGAATAAGCAGTTCTGGGATGCCGGAGACGCCGGCATCCTTCACATCAAAGCTTGAATAATATTCTGCAATAGTATATTATATCCTGCTCTTTAAAGGTTTTTCTGATACAGGTCAGTAGTTCAATTGGTAGAATGGCGGTCTCCAAAACCGCTGGTTGGGGGTTCGAGACCCTCCTGGCCTGCCACTCAGATAAAACATTTCTATATTTTCCAATTTCATAATCAATAGCCTATGAACACCCAAGTAGAGACTGACGTTTCCGTCCTTGATATTGTTAAGCAGGTTGCTTCTGTAGTCTGTTTGGTGGCAAGTATCGGCGGGTTCTACTATTTCTCGGATGTCCAGTTGTTGTATCGTGTCATGGGTCTTCTGGTCGTATTTTCCGGTGTCGTTGCTATGATGCTGACCACTGTTTTGGGTCGGTCAATCTGGGCGTTTTCTGTCGAATCGAAGCTGGAAGTAAAAAAAGTAGTATGGCCAACCCGCGATGAGACCATGAAAACCACGTTGATGGTTTTTGCGATGGTTACGGTCGTGGGTTTGGTGCTGTGGTTATTGGACACCGTGTTGTTTTGGGGTGTGCGCCTGTTAACTGGTCAAGGCGGGTAATAAGGAATGTCGTTACGATGGTATGTGGTTCATGCTTACTCTAATTTTGAGAATAAAGTTAAGCAGTCGCTAGAAGAAAGAATAAAACGCGATGGCCTTGAGCAGTATTTCGGCAAAATCTTAGTGCCTACTGAGGAAGTCGTCGAAATGCGCATGGGTCAGCAACGCAAAAGTGAGCGCAAGTTTTTTCCCGGTTATGTCTTGGTGCAAATGGAGTTGACCGATGAGACGTGGCACATGGTTAAGGATGTCCCTAAGGTTTTGGGTTTTATCGGTGGGGTATCCGACCGTCCTGCACCCATTTCCGAAAAAGAGGCGATGGCAATATTAAGCCGTGTTGAAGAGGGTGTCAATAAGCCTCGGCCAAAAATCCTGTTTGAGGCAGGTGAGGTGGTCAGGATTATCGACGGGCCATTCAAGGATTTTAATGGTGCTATTGAAGAAGTCAATTATGAGAAAAGTAAGCTGAAAATATCGGTGCTCATTTTTGGTCGGTCTACTTCTGTCGAATTGGGCTTTGCTCAGGTTGAAAAAACTTAACCTTTTGTTTGGCTAAATGATTTTTCAAATCCCTGTCTGTATAAGGCTGGGATTTTTGTTTCTAAGGGGAGCTGAAAAGCGCTTGCACCCACATTGGAGTTTAAGATGGCAAAAAAGATAACGGCGTATATTAAGTTACAAGTAAAGGCAGGTGAAGCCAACCCAAGTCCACCAATCGGGCCTGCGCTCGGTCAGCGTGGCGTTAACATTATGGAGTTTTGTAAGGCGTTCAATGCCAAAACTCAAGATGTTGAAAAAGGTTTGCCTTTACCGGTCGTCATTACCGTTTACAGTGACCGTAGCTTTACCTTCATCACCAAAACCCCACCGGCAACTATCCTGTTGAAAAAGGCCGTGGGCATTAAGAGCGGCAGCAGCAACCCGAACACCAAAAAAATCGGTACCGTTACCCGTGAGCAATTGGAAGACATTGCCAAAATCAAAATGGAAGATTTAAATGCCGCCAATCTTGAAGCGGCGGTAAAAACAATTGCCGGCAGTGCGCGTAGCATGGGCCTGAACGTGGAGGGCTTGTAATGGCTAAGTTATCTAAAAAAGCAAAAATTATTAAAGAAAAAGTCAGCCGCACTAAGCAGTATTCCATTACTGAAGCGGTCGAATTGCTGAAAGAATTAAGCGTCGCCAAATTTAACGAAGCGATTGATGTCAGCGTCAATTTAGGTGTCGATCCGCGTAAGTCCGACCAGAACGTCCGTGGTGCGACTGTGTTGCCTAACGGTACCGGTAAAACGGTTCGGGTTGCGGTCTTTACCCAAGGTGCTAATGCGGAAGCTGCGCGTGCGGCGGGTGCGGATATCGTCGGTATGGATGACTTGGGCGACTTAGTCAAAAAAGGCGAAATGAATTTCGATGTGGTTATTGCCTCACCTGATGCGATGCGCGTCGTCGGCCAGTTAGGTCAAATCTTAGGCCCGCGCGGCCTGATGCCTAACCCGAAAGTCGGCACAGTAACCGCTGATGTCGCCACGGCGGTAAAAAATGCCAAGTCAGGCCAAGTCCGTTACCGTACCGATAAAGGCGGCATTATCCATTGCACATTGGGTAAGGTTACGTTTGATGCGGCGGCCATCCAAGGTAATTTGGAAGCACTGTTGGCGGATTTGCGTAAAGCGAAGCCTTCTTCTGCCAAAGGCATTTATATCAAAAAGATTACCTTGTCCTCAACAATGGGGCCTGGTTTGTGGTTAGACCCCAGCAGCTTAGCTGCTTAACAAAACTTTGGGTCGCCGCCTTCTAAGCGGTGGCCGTCAAAGACCGCAGGTGTTGCAAAACTTAATTTCCTGCGTAGACGGAGACTGGACCTACGCATTTATACTGGGGAAAGAGCCGTTAAAGGAGTGCCTGAAAAGGTACATTTTATCAATCTGAATAATTCAGAAACTATCGGAGGTAAGCGTGGCACTAAATTTGGATGGCAAAAAAGCTGTCGTCGAAGAAGTTGCTGCAATCGCCGCTAAAGCTCACTCTGCCATTGCAGCAGAATATCGGGGTATGTCCGTAACGGAACTGACCGAACTGCGCAAGAAAGCAAGAGAGACTGGCGTTTATCTGCGGGTCGTAAAAAATACCCTGGCAAGACGTGCTGTTGCCGGAACCGAATTTGAGTGTATGCAAAGCGGCCTGGTAGGCCCTTTGCTGATTGCCTTCTCAATGGACGATCCGGGTGCGGCAGCGCGTTTGATTGGTGATTTTGCTAAAGGTCATGACAAATTAATCCCTAAGGTGGTGGCAATCGGTGGTCAACTTTATGACTCGTCCGAATTGGCCCGTTTGGCAAGCTTGCCGACCCGTGATCAGGCTATCAGTATGCTGATGTCGGTCATTAAGGCGCCTATCGAGAAATTTGTCCGTACTTTGGCCGAACCGCATGCAAAAATGGTTCGCACAGTGGCGGCGATCAGAGATCAGAAAGAAGCGGCTTAAGCTTCTTATCTAACCCGTTAAAACTAATTATATTTCGAGGAACAAAAAAATGGCAATATCACAAGCAGAAATCTTGGACGCTATATCTAATATGACTGTCATGGAAGTTGTTGAATTAATTTCAGCAATGGAAGAAAAGTTTGGCGTTTCTGCCGCCGCCGCCGTAGCTGTTGCTGCCGCTCCTGCCGCTGCTGCCGCTCCAGTTGAAGAACAAACTGAATTCGATGTTATCCTGACCGGTTTCGGCGAAAACAAAGTTTCTGTCATTAAAACTGTCCGCACCATCACTGGTTTGGGATTGAAAGAAGCGAAAGACGCAGTAGAAGGCGTACCGACTGTCCTGAAAGAAGGCATTCCTAAAGCTGAAGCGGAAACGATCAAAAAGCAACTGCTGGAAGCGGGCGCGACAGTCGATATTAAATAATAATATTGACCCACATCAAGACTTCGGTCTTTTAAGTATGGCTGGTGGCCTAAAGTCACCGGCCTTTTACTGTTTACAACGATTTGTACAGTAAAAACATTTCATGACGAAAAAGTTTGGAAGCGATATGTCCTATTCTTTTACCGAAAAAAAGCGTATTCGAAATAACTTTGGCAAAAGCACTGAAGTGCTCGAAGTTCCTTATCTTCTGGCAACGCAGATCAACTCTTATGCCAGCTTTCTGCAATTGGGTGCCACTCCTGAGAAACGCGCCGATATAGGCTTGCATTCCGCCTTCTCCAGCGTCTTCCCCATTGAGAGCCACTCCGGTTATGCAGTGCTCGAATATGTCAAATACAGACTAGGTGATCCTGTTTTTGATGTCAGAGAATGCCAACAGCGCGGGGCAACCTTTGCGGCGCCGTTACGCGTTTTAGTGCGTCTGGTCATTTATGACAAAGATGCCCCGGGTAACGCAAAAATTGTTAAAGATATCCGCGAGCAAGAAGTTTATATGGGCGAATTGCCCTTAATGACCGAAAATGGAACTTTCGTTATCAATGGCACGGAGCGGGTAATTGTTTCGCAATTGCACCGGTCGCCAGGGGTCTTTTTTGACCATGACAAAGGTAAGACGCATTCATCCGGCAAGTTGCTGTTTAATGCACGGGTGATCCCTTACCGTGGTTCATGGCTGGATTTTGAGTTTGACCATAAAGATTGCGTCTATGTACGGATAGACCGGCGCAGAAAAATCCCGGCGACTATTTTGTTGCGGGCGTTAGGTTATGAAAACGAAGAAATGATTAAGATTTTCTTCGAAACCAACAAGTTTACTTTAAGTGCCCAACAGTGCCTGTTCCATATCGTACCGGAACGTATGCGTGGTGAAATCGCCGCTTTCGACATTAAGTATAACGGCCAAGTGCTGGTTGAAGAAGGCCGCCGTATTACCGCCAAGCATATCCGCGAAATGAACAAGGTCGGCATGACCGAAGTGGAAGTGCCGCGCGATTATCTGATCGGCAAAATTTTGGGCCACAACGTCATTGACCACTCGACTGGCGAGTTGGTCGCTAACGTTAATGATGAAATTTCCGACGCACTGATCGAGCGTTGTATTGAAAAAGGCATTGTCGAAATCAATACCTTGTTTGTCAATGATTTGGACAGAGGGCCGTACATCAGTAACGCCATGCGTCTGGACACAACCAGCAACACGCTGGAAGCGTTGGTGGAAATTTACCGGATGATGCGCCCTGGGGAGCCACCGACTAAAGAATCGGCGGAAAACTTGTTCCAAAACCTGTTCTTTACCGATGACCGTTATGATTTGTCGACGGTAGGCCGGATGAAATTTAACCGCCGCTTAGGCCGCGAAGAGATTATCGGTACAGGTACGCTGACGAAAGAAGACATTATTGATGTCCTGAAAGAGTTGATCAGTATCCGTAACGGTAACGGCAATGTCGACGATATTGACCATTTGGGTAACCGTCGTGTCCGTTCGGTCGGGGAAATGATCGAAAACCAATTCCGCGTCGGTTTGGTGCGGGTTGAACGTGCCGTGAAGGAACGTCTGACCTTGGCCGATTCCGAAGGTCTGATGCCGCAAGAAATCATTAATGCCAAGCCGGTGTCGGCGGCGGTTAAAGAATTCTTTGGTTCCAGCCAGTTGTCGCAGTTTATGGACCAAAACAACCCCTTATCGCAAGTGACCCATAAGCGCCGTGTATCGGCTTTAGGTCCCGGCGGTTTGGCGCGTGAGCGAGCCGGTTTTGAGGTGCGTGACGTACACGCCACCCATTATGGCCGGGTTTGCCCGATTGAAACGCCTGAAGGCCCGAATATCGGTCTGATTAACTCGCTGTCGGTGTATGCGCGTACCAATGACTATGGTTTCTTGGAAACCCCGTACCGGAAAGTGGTCAATGGCCATGTTACCGACCAAGTCGACTATTTGTCGGCGATTGAAGAAGGCGAGTTT
Source organism: Methylovulum psychrotolerans (assembly GCF_002209385.1). Taxonomy (NCBI): domain Bacteria; kingdom Pseudomonadati; phylum Pseudomonadota; class Gammaproteobacteria; order Methylococcales; family Methylococcaceae; genus Methylovulum; species Methylovulum psychrotolerans. Next base: position 1,176,392 of record NZ_CP022129.1, on the reverse strand, counting down.
GTTATTGCCCAGGCCAGTGTCGCGGTTGACGAAAGCGGTAAGTTGGTTGACGGTCTGGTATCTTGCCGTCATAAAGACGAGTTTACCTTGGCGATGTCCGACACCGTACAGTACATGGACGTGTCGTCTAAGCAGATTGTTTCGGTCGCCGCTTCTATTATTCCGTTCTTGGAACACGATGACGCGAACCGCGCGTTAATGGGTTCTAACATGCAGCGCCAAGCCGTACCGACCTTGCGGGCAGAAAAGCCTTTGGTGGGTACAGGTATGGAGCGGACGGTCGCCAAAGACTCCGGCGTGACGGTGGTCGCTACCCGTGGCGGTAAGATTGAAGCGGTCGACGCCGCCAGAATCGTAGTTCGGGTTAACGATACCGAAACCGAAACTGGCAGCTCAGGCGTGGATATTTATAACCTGATCAAATATACCCGTTCTAACCAAAACACCTGTATCAACCAAAAACCGTTGGTGAAGCCGGGTGACATTGTTAACAAGGGCGATATTATTGCCGATGGCCCGTCCACCGATATGGGTGAGTTGGCCTTGGGGCAAAATATGTTGGTGGCGTTCATGCCATGGAACGGCTACAACTTCGAAGACTCCATTTTGGTGTCTGAGCGGGTTGTGAAAGAAGACCGCTTCACTACCATTCATATTGAAGAAAAAACTTGCGTTGCGCGTGACACTAAGCACAGCCCCGAAGAAATCACCGCCGACATCCCGAACGTCAGTGAAGAGGCGTTGGCGAAATTGGACGAATCCGGCATTGTTTATGTCGGTGCGGAAGTCAAAGGCGGCGATATTCTGGTCGGTAAGGTAACTCCGAAAGGCGAAACCCAACTGACACCGGAAGAAAAGTTGTTACGCGCCATTTTTGGCGAGAAAGCGGCCGATGTTAAAGACACTTCTTTGCGGGTGCCCGGCAGTATCGAAGGTACGGTCATTGACGTGCAGGTCTTTACCCGTGATGGGGTCAAGAAAGACAAGCGGGCGTTGGATATTGAGCAAGACCAAATCAAAAGCTACCGTAAGGATTTGGACGACCAACTGAAAATTCTTGAAGAAGATATTTTCTTGCGTGTCGCCAAGCTGTTAATCGGTAAGGTCGCTTTGGCGGGTGTGGGTTTGCGGGCCGGCACCGAAATTAGCCAAGACTATTTGGATGGCTTGAGACGTTCGGATTGGCTGAAAATCAAAATGCAGGATGAAGAGCTGAACCTGCAATTGGAGACGGTCGCCACGCAAATCGAGCAACAGCGCAAAGATTTTGACGAGAAGTTTGAAATCAAACGCAAGAAGATCACCATGGGCGACGATTTGCCGCCAGGTGTCCTGAAAATGGTTAAGGTCTATTTGGCCGTCAAACGGCGTATCCAGCCGGGTGACAAAATGGCGGGCCGTCATGGTAACAAAGGGGTTATCTCGATGATCCGGCCTATAGAAGACATGCCTTATACCGCCGACGGCAATCCGGTCGACATTGTTCTGAACCCGTTGGGCGTACCGTCGCGGATGAACGTAGGGCAGGTTCTGGAAACCCATTTAGGCTGGGCGGCTAAGGGTCTGGGCATCAAAATCGGCAAAATGCTCGAAGCGAAAGCCAAGATTAACGAGATCCGCGAGTATCTGGACAAGATTTACAACGGCAGTGGCCGCAAAGAAGATCTGGACTCCTTTACGGATAAAGAAATTCTTGAAATGGCGGCGAATCTGGTGGCCGGTGTGCCGATGGCCAGCCCGGTTTTTGATGGTGCGGACGAAGAAGACATCCGTACCATGCTCAGATTGGCGGATTTGCCGGAACACGGGCAAATCACCTTGTACGATGGTTTGACGGGTGAACCGTTCGAACGTGAAGTCACGGTCGGCTATATGTATATGCTGAAACTGAACCATTTGGTTGACGATAAAATGCATGCCCGTTCGACTGGCCCTTATAGCTTGGTCACACAGCAGCCTTTGGGCGGTAAAGCCCAGTTTGGTGGTCAGCGCTTTGGGGAAATGGAAGTCTGGGCGTTGGAAGCCTACGGTGCGGCCTATACCTTACAGGAAATGCTCACCGTCAAATCCGACGACGTGACCGGACGTACCCGCATGTACAAAAACATCGTGGATGGGGATCATAAAATGGAAGCAGGTATGCCGGAATCTTTTAACGTTTTGATTAAAGAAATTCGCTCATTGGCTGTGGATATAGAATTGCAACGCGAATAAGCCCGCGTTGTTGATTGCCGCTACATGAATGCCTGCTCTGGATTCTGCCAGAGATTATTTTGAAGAGGACGAGCTCTTGAAAGATTTAATGAACTTCTTAAAACGCCAAGGTCGTGCCGACGATTTTGACGGTATTAGCATTGGTTTGGCCTCGCCAGATATGATCCGTTCTTGGTCTTACGGTGAAGTGAAAAAACCGGAAACCATCAACTACCGTACTTTCAAGCCTGAGCGTGACGGCTTGTTTTGCGCCAAGATTTTTGGTCCGGTCAGTGACTATGAATGTCTGTGCGGTAAGTACAAGCGTCTGAAGCACCGTGGGGTGATTTGTGAGAAATGCGGCGTTGAAGTCACTTTGTCAAAAGTCCGCCGTGAACGCATGGGCCATATCGACTTGGCCAGTCCGGTCGCGCATATTTGGTTTTTAAAATCGTTACCGTCGCGGATTGCCTTGTTGTTAGACATGACTTTGCGCGAAATTGAGCGGGTCTTGTACTTCGAATCTTTCGTGGTCTTGGATCCGGGTATGACCCCTTTGGACAAAGGCCAGTTGCTGACCGATGACGAATATCTGGATGCGGTCGAGTTGCATGGTGATGATTTCATCGCCAAGATGGGTGCGGAAGCGATTTATGAATTGCTCAAAGCCATTGATTTGCAAGAGCAGGTCAATATCTTGCGGGAAGAGATTAACTCGACCAGCTCAGAAACTAAAATCAAGAAATACGCCAAACGCCTGAAGGTCATGGATGCTTTATTAAGCTCCAAAAACCGCCCCGAATGGATGATCTTACAAGTGTTGCCGGTATTGCCGCCCGAATTGCGCCCTCTGGTGCCGTTGGACGGTGGCCGTTTTGCGACCTCTGACCTGAACGACCTGTACCGCCGCGTCATCAACCGTAACAACCGTCTGAACCGCTTGTTGGATTTGAACGCCCCGGACATCATCGTGCGCAACGAAAAGCGCATGTTGCAAGAGTCTGTAGATGCCCTGTTGGATAATGGCCGTCGTGGCCGTGCCATTACAGGTACTAACAGACGGCCTTTGAAGTCTTTGGCAGACATGATTAAGGGTAAGCAAGGCCGTTTCCGGCAGAACTTGCTCGGTAAGCGCGTCGATTACTCTGGCCGTTCGGTCATCGTGGTAGGACCTACCTTGCGCTTGCACCAATGCGGCCTGCCGAAAAAAATGGCCTTGGAGTTGTTCAAGCCGTTTATTTTCAGCAAACTGCAATTCCGTGGCTTGGCGACGACCATTAAGGCCGCCAAGAAAATGGTCGAGCGTGAAGGCACGGAAGTCTGGGATATTCTCGAAGAGGTTATCCGCGAACATCCGATTTTGCTGAACCGCGCCCCGACTTTGCACAGATTGGGTATCCAAGCGTTTGAGCCGACCCTGATCGAAGGTAAGGCTATCCAGCTGCATCCGTTGGTCTGTAGCGCCTTCAACGCCGACTTTGACGGCGACCAGATGGCGGTGCATATCCCCTTGTCTATTGAAGCGCAGTTAGAAGCGCGGACGTTGATGATGGCGACCAATAACATTTTGTCGCCAGCGAACGGTGAGCCGGTCATTAACCCGTCCCAAGACGTGGTTTTGGGGCTGTATTACATCAGCCGCGAAAAAATTAACGCACGGGGCGACGGCAGCATTTTTGTCGATACCGGGGAAATCCATAAGGCGTTGCAAGCCAAATCGGTGGAATTGCAGGCGAAAATCGAATTGCGCATTACCCAAAAATTCCTTAACGATAAGGGTGAAAAAGAGTCCAAGACTTACCGGGTCAAAACCACGGTAGGCCGGGCTTTGATTTGGGAAGTGGTGCCCGACTTGATGCCGTATGAATTGGTCAATTGCGATATGACCAAAAAGAACATTTCGCGGTTGATTAACTACAGCTACCGTTATTTGGGCAATAAGGAAACCGTCGTGTTGGCCGACCAGCTGATGTATTTGGGCTTCCGTTACGCGACCATTTCCGGTGTGTCCTTCGGTATTGAAGACATGGCGATTCCGGCCAAAAAAGTCGACATTATTGCCGCCGCCGAAGCCGAAGTGAACGAAATCCAAAGCCAGTATTCATCGGGTTTGGTCACCGACGGCGAGCGCTATAACAAGGTTGTCGACATCTGGTCCCATGCTAACGACCAAGTCGCTAAGGTCATGATGGACGGCCTCGGTGAAGAGTCGGTGGTTGATGCACAAGGCAATACCGTCAAACAAAAATCCTTTAACTCCATCTTTATGATGGCGGAATCAGGGGCGCGGGGTTCTGCGGCGCAGATCCGGCAGTTGGCGGGGATGCGCGGTCTGATGGCGAAGCCGGACGGTTCGATCATTGAAACGCCGATTACCGCTAACTTCCGTGAAGGTCTTGACGTTTTACAATACTTTATTTCTACCCACGGAGCGCGGAAAGGTCTGGCCGATACGGCGTTAAAAACCGCCAACTCCGGTTACTTGACGCGCCGCTTGGTCGACGTTGCCCAGGATTTGGTGATTACCGGCCAAGATTGCGGCACCAAAGACGGTCTGGTCATGATGCCGATCATTGAAGGTGGTGACGTGGTCGAGCCGTTGTCCGAACGCGTTTTGGGCCGTGTGGTGGTCAACGATGTGATGGATCCGGCTAACGAGAACATCATCGTACCTGCGGGCACGTTGCTGAACGAGCATTGGGTATCGGTGTTGGACGAGCACAGTGTCGACCAGTTGATTGTCCGCTCGGTCATCACCTGCGAAAACCGTCATGGTGTTTGTGCGGCCTGTTATGGCCGTGACTTAGGCCGTGGCCACCACGTCAACATCGGTGAAGCGGTCGGTGTTATCGCCGCGCAATCCATTGGTGAGCCGGGTACCCAGTTGACCATGCGGACGTTCCACATCGGTGGGGCGGCTTCGCGGTCAGCGGCGATCAGTAACGTCCAAGTCAAATCGGCGGGTACGGTACGCCTTAGTAACTTAAAATCAGTCGCCAACCGCGAAGGCAATTTGGTCGCGGTGTCCCGTTCAGGTGAGGTGTGCGTGGTCGATGATTATGGCCGTGAGCGCGAACGTTACAAAATCCCTTACGGGGCGGTATTGTCGGTACAGGAAGGCAGCAAGATCAGTGCCGGCGACATTATTGTCACTTGGGACCCATTCACGCATCCGGTCATCACCGAGGTGGACGGTATTGTCGAGTTGGTCAACTTTGTTGACGGCGTGACGGTACAAAAACAATCCGACGAAGTCACGGGCTTAAGCTCCTTGGTCGTTACCGATCCTAAGCAACGCGGTAGTGCGGGTAAAGAATTGCGGCCTATGGTGAAGCTGCTTGACCATGACGGCAACGGCATTTACCTGCCCGGCACTGAAATTCCGGCGCAATACTTCTTACCCGCCGGCGCGATTGCGGGTATTAAGGACGGCGGCGAAGTGAAGGTCGGTGACGTATTGGCAAGAATTCCGCAAGAATCCAGTAAAACCCGTGACATCACGGGTGGTTTGCCGCGTGTCGCCGACTTGTTCGAAGCGCGTAAAACCAAAGATCCGGCGATTTTAGCGGAAACCAGCGGTACCATTTCTTTCGGCAAGGAAACCAAAGGCAAGCAACGGGTCATCATTACCGATGCCCAGGGCGAACAGGTTGAGACCCTGATCCCCAAATGGCGGCATATCACCGTCTTTGAGGGTGAGTATGTGGAAAAAGGCGAAACCATCGCCGAAGGTGAATTGACGCCGCACGACATCCTGCGTTTGAGGGGTATTGAGGAGTTGGCCAACTATTTGGTCAAGGAAATTCAAGACGTTTACCGTCTGCAAGGTGTGAAGATCAACGATAAGCATATCGAATGTATCATTCGGCAAATGCTGAGAAAAGTTGAGATTACCGCGTCCGGCGACACGGCGTTCTTAAAAGGCGACCAAGTAGAGCGTGCGGCGGTCAGGTTTGAAAATGAGCGGATTGAAAATGAAGGTAAGATTCCGGCCAGCTTCGAATCGGTGCTGCTCGGTATCACCAAAGCGTCATTGGCGACCGAATCGTTCATCTCTGCTGCGTCTTTCCAAGAAACCACCCGGGTCTTGACCGATGCGGCGGTACGCGGGTTGAGCGACAGCCTGCAAGGTCTGAAAGAAAACGTTATCGTCGGTAGGCTGATACCCGCAGGTACAGGGTTGGCCTATCATGAAAACAGAAAGAACCGTTTCGCGCAACAGCATCTGGCAGAAACCGCCAGCGCTACGGTGGTAGACACCGAAGAAGCGTTGAAGCAAGCCTTAAATATCTAAGCGAAGTTAATGATATTTAAAATATGCTTGACCTATACGTTATAGGTAAGTAAAATGTCCTGCTAACGTAAGCTAAAGTGATTTAGAAAGTCGAAAACAATTTTGACTGTCAGTGATTTTAATCTTGACGGTTGGTTTAATTTTGTCTGGCAGTTAATTGTCTATCGGAGTGAGTAATAAATATGGCCACGATTAACCAGTTGGTTCGTAAGCCGCGTGCTAAAAGAATAGAAAAAAGCAATGTGCCTGCTCTTGAAGCTTGCCCACAGCGCCGGGGCGTTTGTACCCGTGTTTATACCACAACACCAAAAAAGCCTAACTCTGCATTGCGTAAAGTAGCGCGGGTCAGATTGACGAATGGTGCTGAGGTAAGTAGTTATATCGGTGGTGAAGGCCATAACTTGCAAGAGCATTCCGTGGTCTTGATAAGGGGCGGCCGGGTTAAAGACTTACCAGGTGTCCGTTATCACGTTGTCCGTGGTAGCTTAGATGCTTCAGGTGTCAATAACAGAAAGTGCGGACGTTCTAAATATGGAACTAAACGGCCAAAAAGCTAAAAATATTGGATAGTAAAAATGTCTAGAAGAAGAGTTGCAACTAAAAGAGAGATAATTCCAGATCCAAGATTTAATAGCGTCATGTTGACTAAGTTCATGAATATGGTCATGGATAGCGGTAAAAAGTCAGTCGCTGAATCGATTGTTTATGGTGCTCTTGATGTTATTGAAAATAAAGGCCATACCATTCCTTTAGATGTCTTATCTAAAGCCTTGGAAAATGTTCAGCCGCGCGTTGAGGTTAAATCCCGCCGTGTCGGTGGCGCGACTTATCAAGTGCCTGTTGAAGTGCGTCCGTCAAGACGTATGGCTTTGGCAATGCGTTGGTTGATTGATGCGTCACGCAAAAGAAATGAGCGCACGATGGCTTCTAAATTGGCTGGTGAGCTGATGGATGCTTCCGAAGGCAAGGGTAATGCTGCGAAGAAGCGTGAAGATACCCACAGAATGGCAGAGGCTAACAAAGCTTTCTCTCATTACCGCTTCTAGCCTTTATTCAGGTTTTAGGTAGAGTGGCTCGGAAAACGCCTATTGACCGTTACCGCAATATCGGCATTATGGCTCATATTGATGCGGGTAAGACGACGACGACCGAGCGCATCCTGTATTATACAGGGGTTTCTCATAAGATCGGTGAAGTGCATGACGGTACTGCAACCATGGATTGGATGCAGCAAGAGCAGGAGAGGGGTATTACTATTACCTCGGCAGCGACTACCTGTTTCTGGAGCGGGATGCAAAAGCAGTATTTGCAGCACCGTATCAATATCATTGATACGCCCGGTCATGTTGACTTTACCATTGAAGTCGAGCGGTCATTGCGGGTGTTAGATGGTGCGTGTGCGGTTTTTTGTGCGGTCGGCGGTGTTGAGCCACAATCGGAAACGGTGTGGCGGCAGGCCGATAAGTACAAGGTGCCTAGATTGGTATTTGTCAATAAGATGGATCGCACGGGTGCTGACTTCTTGCGGGTTATCGGGCAAATTAAAAATCGGTTAGGTGCGGTTCCCGTGCCTATGCAGTTGCCTATCGGCTCTGAAGAGAATTATAAGGGTGTTGTCGATTTAATCAAGATGAAGGCCATTTATTGGGATGATGCCAATATGGGTATGACCTTTGTCGAAGATGACATTCCGGCTGATATGTTGCCGATATGCAAAAAATGGCGGGAAGCCATTATTGAAGCGGCGGCGGAAGCCAGCGAAGAGTATATGGACAAATACCTGGTTGAAGGTGTGTTGTCCGATGAAGAAATAAAACAGGGTATTCGGTTACGGACAATCGATAATCAAATAGTCCCCGCCTTTTGTGGTTCCGCCTTTAAGAATAAAGGTGTCCAGGCGTTATTGGATGCCGTTATTGATTATTTGCCCGCACCGACAGATATACCCCCCGTAGTTGGTTTGTTAGAAGACGAAGAAACGCAGGTGCAACGTCATGCTGATGACGGCTTGCCTTTTTCTGCTTTGGCTTTCAAGATTGCTGCCGACCCTTTTGTTGGCATATTGACTTTCTTCCGGGTCTATTCTGGCGTGTTGAATTCGGGTGATGTCATTTATAACCCGATCAAAAAGAAAAAAGAGCGTATTGGGCGTATCGTCCAAATGCACGCCAACAGCAGGGAAGAGGTTAAGGAAGTTTATGCGGGCGACATTGCCGCGGCTATCGGCCTTAAGGATGTGACCACGGGCGACAGCTTGTGCGGCTTGGATGCGGTGCTGATCTTGGAAAAAATGGAATTTCCCGATCCGGTCATTTCCATAGCGGTGGAGCCTAAAACTAAGGCCGACCAAGATAAGATGGCGGTCGCTTTGGCGCGGTTAGCGCAGGAAGACCCATCCTTTAGGGTGATGACGGATGCCGAATCCGGTCAAGTGATTATTTCGGGTATGGGTGAACTGCATCTGGAAATTATCGTTGACCGCATGAAAAGGGAATTCAGCGTTGATGCCAATATCGGCAACCCGCAAGTTGCCTACCGTGAAACTATCCGTAAGACGGTCGAACACGAAAAGCAGTTTGTCAGGCAAAACGGCGGGCGCGGGCAATATGCCCATGTCTGGTTGCGCATAGAGCCGCTGGAGTCGGGCAAAGGTTACGAATTCGTCAATGAGGTGGTTGGCGGCGTGGTGCCTAAGGAATACATCCCGGCTGTCGACAAAGGGGTTCAAGACCAGCTAAAAAGCGGTGTTTTGGCCGGTTTTCCTATTTTGGACGTTAAGGTTTCATTATTTGACGGTTCGTACCATGATGTGGATTCGAACGAAATGGCTTTTAGGATTGCAGGCTCGATGTGCTTCCGCGAAGGCATGGCTGAAGCGTCGCCCGTGTTGCTGGAGCCGATAATGAAAGTCGAAGTTGTAACACCAGAAGACTATATGGGCGATGTCGTCGGTGACATCAACAGGCGGCGCGGCATCATTCTGGGTATGGAGGATTTGCCGGCCAGTAAGGTCATCAGTTGCGAAGTGCCGCTTGCAGAAATGTTTGGTTATGCGACTGACTTGCGTTCTTCCACCCAAGGACGCGCTACATACAGTATGCGGTTTGAAAAGTACAATGAAACGCCTGCCCATATCGCAGATGCTATCATTAAAAAATCTTCATAAAATTGAATAAATATAAGGTATTAACTCATGGCCAAAGAAAAATTTTCGCGTAGCAAACCCCACGTCAACGTCGGCACCATCGGACACGTCGACCACGGCAAGACCACCCTGACCGCCGCCCTGACCAAAGTCATGGCCGAAATGCAAGGTGGTGAGGTTAAGGCCTTCGACCAAATCGACAACGCCCCTGAAGAACGTGCGCGCGGTATCACCATCGCCACTTCACACGTCGAGTATGAGTCGCCTGCCCGCCACTACGCCCATGTTGACTGCCCAGGCCATGCTGACTATGTCAAGAACATGATCACCGGCGCCGCGCAAATGGACGGCGCGATCCTGGTCTGTTCCGCCGCTGACGGCCCGATGCCGCAAACCCGCGAGCACATCCTGCTGTCACGCCAAGTCGGCGTGCCTTACATCGTCGTGTTCCTGAACAAAGCCGACATGGTCGACGACGAAGAGTTGTTGGAACTGGTCGAGATGGAAATCCGCGAACTGCTGGACATGTACGAATTCCCAGGCGACGACACCCCGATCATTAAAGGTTCCGCCCTGTTGGCGTTGAACGGCGACACCAGCGACATCGGCGCACCGTCCGTCGTCCGTTTGGTCGAAGCGTTGGACAGCTACATCCCGTTGCCTGAACGTGCCGTCGACGGCGCTTTCCTGATGCCTATCGAAGACGTGTTCTCGATTTCAGGCCGTGGCACGGTGGTTACAGGCCGTATCGAACGCGGTATCATCAAAGTCGGCCAAGAAGTTGAAATCGTCGGCATCCGCCCGACCGTATCGACCACCGTCACTGGTGTCGAAATGTTCCGCAAATTGTTGGACCAAGGCGAAGCGGGCGACAACGTCGGCTTGCTGTTGCGCGGTACCAAACGTGATGATGTCGAGCGCGGCCAAGTCTTGGCGCACAAAAACACCATCAAGCCACACGCCCACTTCAATGCCGAAATTTACGTTTTGTCAAAAGAAGAGGGTGGTCGCCATACGCCGTTCTTCGACGGCTACCGCCCACAGTTCTATTTCCGCACCACCGACGTGACCGGTGCGGTCAAATTGCCCGAAGGTGTCGAAATGGTTATGCCTGGCGACAACATCTCGGTCACGGTGAAATTGATTTCGCCGATTGCGATGGAAGACGGTTTGCGTTTCGCAATCCGTGAAGGTGGCCGTACCGTCGGTGCGGGTGTTGTTGCTTCTATTATTGAGTAATAAATATGTCAAATCAAACTATCAGAATCCGTTTGAAATCATTTGATCATAAATTGATTGATCAATCGGCTGGTGAGATAGTAGAAACAGCAAGAAGAACCGGTGCGCAAGTTAAAGGCCCGATTCCCTTGCCTACTAAAAAAGAGCGTTTCACAATCCTGATCTCTCCGCATGTTAATAAAGATGCTCGCGATCAATATGAGTTGCGGACGTATAAAAGATTGTTGGATATTGTAGAACCGACAGACAAGACTGTAGATGCGTTGATGAAACTGGATCTGGCAGCGGGTGTCGATGTTCAAATAAAATTGAATTAGAAGTAGAGGAATTGGCAAATGTCAATAGGTCTTATTGGTCGTAAATGTGGAATGACCAGAGTTTTTTGTGAAGACGGTTCATCAGTACCCGTGACTGTTGTCCAGATTGAAGCAAATACAGTGACTCAAGTGAAAGGCATCGAACGCGATGGTTATCGCTCGATCCAAGTCACAACCGGTGATAAAAAATCTTCCAGGGTCAACAAAGCAATGTCTGGTCATTACGCTGCGGCTAATGTGACAGCGGGTCGTGGTCTTTGGGAGTTCCGTCTTGAAGAAGGCGAAGGTGATGAATTTAGCACTGGCTCGGTATTGCCGTTGACCCTCTTCACCGAAGGTCAGTATATCGATGTCCAAGGCAGAAGCATTGGTAAAGGTTTTGCCGGCGGTATCAAGCGTCATAACTTTCACATGCAGGATGCTACCCACGGTAACTCCCGTTCGCATAGGGTATTAGGCTCTATCGGTATGAACCAAACGCCGGGCCGGGTTTTCAAAGGCAAAAAGATGGAAGGTCATATGGGGGCGGTGCAAAAAACTATCCAAAACCTGACTATCCATGCCATTGATGAGGAACGGGGTTTGATTTTGGTTAGAGGCTCAGTGCCTGGTGCTGAGGGCGGTGATGTCATTATCACGCCCGCAATGAAAAAGCGGAATAAGGGTTAAGTCATGGGTTTGTATATACCTGCTTTAAACGAAGGCGATTCTGCCGGTCAGCTCGAAGTGGCTGATGCGGTATTCGGTCAGGCTTTCAATGAAACGTTGGTGCATCAGCTGGTCGTCCGCTATATGGCGGGTGGTCGTGCAGGTACTAAAGCGCAAAAAACACGTTCGGATGTCAGCGGCGGCGGTATCAAGCCTTGGCGTCAAAAAGGCACAGGCCGTGCCAGATCCGGTACCACCCGTAGCCCTATCTGGCGCACCGGTGGTGTGACTTTCGCGGCACGCCCCAGATCATACGAACAAAAGTTAAACAAAAAAATGTTCCGCGTGGGCATTAAATCAATCTTGTCCGAGTTGCTCAGACAAGAGCGTCTGGTGGTCAGTCAAGATATTTTGCCGGGTACGCCAAAAACGAAGGAATTGGTCGCCAAGCTGAAAACGCTTGATGCCAAACGGGTCGTGATTATTGTCGAACAGTTAGATGTCAATCTGGCTTTGGCGGCGCGTAACATCCCTTATGTAGAAGTTGTTGAAGCGATAAACTTAAGCCCAGTCCTGTTGGTTTCGGCCGATAAAGTCATCGCTACCCCCCAAGCGCTGAAAATCATTGAGGAGCGTTTATCGTGAGTATGAGTTCGTATCAATTGGCAAACGTCCTGCTGGCACCGATAGTTTCGGAAAAAAGCGCGGCTCTTGCGGAAAGCAACAAACAATTTGTCTTCAAGGTCGATAAACGGGCCAACAAAGACGAAATTAAAAGTGCAGTGGAATTGATGTTTAGTGTTGAAGTTGACTCTGTTAATGTGCTGAACGTTAAAGGTAAACAAAAAAGATCGGCACGTTCATTATATAAAAAGTCCGATTGGAAAAAGGCTTATGTGAAACTTAAGGAAGGGTTTGACATAGAGTTTGCCACTGCTTAATTCAGTTACGTCAAAGGTCAATAGGAAACGGTAAAAAACATGGCTATTGTAAAGTCAAAACCGACATCACCAGGATCACGGTTTGTTGTACGAGTAAAAAACGATGAATTGCATAAGGGTAGCCCTTATGCACCTTTATTAAGCAAAATCAGTAAAAGCGGTGGTCGTAACAACCAAGGGCGCATAACAACACGTCATGTTGGTGGTGGTCATAAACAACAATACCGTATTATTGATTTTAAAAGAAACAAAACCAATATCCCTGCGGTAGTCGAGCGTTTGGAATACGATCCGAATCGTACCGCCAACATCGCCTTAGTCCTGTATAAAGACGGCGAGCGCAGATATATTATTGCCCCAAAAGGTCTGCAAGTCGGCCAAGAGATCATCTCTTCCGAGACCGTGCCTGTCAAAACAGGCAACTGTATGCCTTTAAGAAACATCCCGATGGGTACTACCCTGCATTGTGTTGAACTGAAACCCGGCAAAGGCGCACAAGTCGCCAGAAGCGCAGGCACTTCAGTGCAATTGGTTGCTAGGGACGGCGCCCATGCCACCATCAGAATGCGTTCTGGTGAAATGCGTAAAGTGATGGCCGACTGTTTGGCGGTTATTGGTGAAGTCTCCAATGCCGAACATAACCTGATCTCATTAGGTAAAGCCGGTGCGTCAAGATGGCGGGGTGTCCGTCCTACTGTCCGAGGTGTTGTTATGAACCCTGTCGACCATCCGCATGGTGGTGGTGAAGGTCGTACTTCCGGCGGCAGACATCCGGTATCACCGTGGGGTATGCCGACTAAAGGCTACAAAACCAGAAAAAACAAACGTACTGATAATATGATTATCAGACGCCGTAAGTAGAATAGAGAGGGATTAACGTGCCGCGCTCAATTAAAAAAGGTCCTTTTATTGATCACCATCTTCTGAAGAAAGTTGAAGATGCCGTAAACAGCAATAATCGGAAACCAATTAAAACATGGTCGAGAAGATCAATGATCATTCCCGACATGCTCGGTTTGACCATTGCTATACATAATGGCAAGCTCCATATTCCAGTGTTGATTTCTGAAAATATGATAGGCCATAAATTAGGTGAATTTGCACCTACCCGTACATATAAAGGCCATGTGGCTGATAAGAAATCGAGATAGGGGCTTGTAGATAATGGAAATTTCCGCAAAATTAAGTAATGCGCCTTTATCTGCCCAAAAAGCCCGTCTGGTCGGCGATCAAATTCGTGGCCTGGCGGTTGATAAGGCTCTGAACACATTGAAGTTCAGCTCCAAAAAAGCTGCCGCTATCATAAAGAAAATACTCGAATCGGCTATCGCTAATGCGGAGCACAATGAGAGTATTGATATTGATGATTTAAGGGTGTCCACCGTTTTTGTCAACGAAGGGCCAACTATGAAACGGTTTAAGGCGAGAGCCAAAGGACGTGCGAACCATATCCTTAAGAGAACCTGTCATATCACAATTAGCGTTGCAGAATTCGAGTAGGGGTTTATAGATATGGGTCAGAAAGTACATCCAACGGGCATACGCCTTGGCATTGTCAAAGATTGGAATTCAAGATGGTATGCGAGTTCGCAAGATTACCCAATTTTTCTGCATCAAGATCTGAAGATCAGGGAATTTATCAGAAAAAAATTGGCTAACGCCTCAGTGAGCCGCATCCAAATCAACCGTCCGGCTAACAACGCCCACATCACCATCCATACCGCAAGACCCGGTATTGTGATCGGTAAAAAAGGCGAAGACATTGATGTGTTGAAGCAAGAAATATCAAAAATGATCGGTATCCCCGTTCAAGTTAACGTTGAAGAGATCAGAAAGCCTGAATTGGACGCGCAGTTGGTTGCCGAAGGCATTGCCCAACAGCTTGAAAAACGGATTATGTATCGCCGCGCCATGAAACGTGCCGTGACCAACACCATGCGTTTGGGTGCCGAAGGCATCAAAATCAGCATCGGTGGCCGTCTGAACGGTGCTGAGATTGCGCGTACCGAATGGTATCGGGAAGGTCGTGTGCCTTTGCATACCCTGCGTGCCGACATCGATTATGCGACCGCCGAAGCGAACACCACCTATGGAATTATCGGTATCAAAATCTGGATATTCAAAGGTGAAGTCTTCGACATGGACGCGCATATCGCCTCCATTAATTCTGAATCTAAAAAATAGTTGAAGGGAAAAAGTCATGCTTCAACCTAAAAGAACCAAATTTCGTAAGCAACACAAAGGCAGAAACAACGGTACGGCCGTCAAAGGTTCGTCTGTCAGCTTTGGTGAATACGGCTTGAAATCCATCAGCCGTGGCAGATTGACCGCCCGCCAAATCGAATCTGCACGTCGTACCATTACCCGTCACGTCAAGCGTGGCGGTAAAATCTGGATCAGAATATTTCCAGATAAGCCAATTACCAAAAAACCATTAGAAGTTCGTATGGGAAAAGGGAAGGGTAGTGTAGAATACTGGGTTGCACAAATCAGACCTGGCACAATGCTGTACGAAATCCAAGGGGTTTCCGAAGAGCTGGCCCGCGAAGCGTTTACGCTTGCCGCCGCCAAGTTGCCATTAAAAACACTCTTTACCGTTCGGACCATAATGTAATGAAAGCAACCGAATTACGTCAAAAAACCCAAGCCGAATTACAGGCTATGTTGCTCGAGCTGTCACGCGAGCGATTTAACCTTAGAATGCAAAAAGCCACAGGCCAGCTTTCTAAGTCAGACCAAGTGAGAAAAGTAAGACGTGATATCGCACGTATCCAGACAGTATTAACACAAATGGTAGGTGCATGATATGAGCGAAGCCGTCACTAAATTAAGAACCATCTCCGGTCGGGTGGTCAGCAACAAAATGGACAAAACCATCACGGTTTTGGTTGAGCGGGTGGTCAAACACTCCGTTTATGGCAAGTACATTAAACGTTCGACTAAAATGATGGCCCATGATGAGAACAATGTTTGCCAAGAAGGCGATCTTGTTTCAATAGCCTCTTGCAGACCGTTGTCAAAGAACAAAACATTTATGCTTGTTCAGGTCTTAGAAAGTTCGAACAAATAGCAGCAGCTATTTATATACAGTCAAATTAGGAATAGATCATGATTCAGATGCAAACTAACCTTGATGTCGCCGATAACAGCGGCGCGAAAAAGGTCATGTGTATCAAAGTCCTGGGTGGCTCGCACCGACGTTATGCCGGCATTGGTGACATCATCAAAGTCAGCATAAAAGATGCGATCCCGCGCGGAAGAGTAAAAAAAGGCGAAGTCTATAACGCCCTGGTCGTCAGAACCCGTAAGGGTGTTCGTCGCCCGGACGGTTCGGTAATCCGTTTCGACGGTAACGCGGCGGTTATTTTAAACAATAACCTGCAACCTTTAGGTACGCGCATTTTTGGCCCAGTAACACGCGAGCTTAGAGGGGAAAAATTTATGAAAATTATCTCTTTGGCTCCTGAAGTATTATAAGGGGAAGAATATGCAAAAAATTAAAAAAGGTGATGACGTTATTGTTCGGACCGGTAAGGACAAAGGCAAAAGCGGCCGTGTGACCCAGGTTCTTAAGAATGATAAAGTATTGGTTGAGGGAATTAACCAAGTCAAAAAGACTCAAAAATCGAACCCAAATACCGGAGCTTCTGGCGGCATCGTCGTAAAAGACATGCCCATCCATATTTCCAATATTGGTTTGTATAATCCTGCGACAAAAAAGGCAGATCGTATTGGCTTTAGAATATTGGAAGATGGAAAAAAAGTCAGATACTTTAAATCTACCAATCAAGTCGTTGATAATTAAGGTGTAGATGGGTTATGGCAAGATTAAAAGAAACATATAAAGAAACCGTGCTTCCGGCATTGATGCAGCAGTTTGGCTACAAGTCCGTCATGCAGGCGCCACGGATCACTAAGATCACTTTAAATATGGGCGTGAGCGGCGCAGTCACCGACAAAAAGGTGTTGCAAGCGGCTGTCGCCGATATGGAAAAAATCGCCGGCCAAAAGCCAGTGGTCACTTTGGCAAGAAAATCCATCGCGGGCTTTAAAATCCGTGACGATATGCCGATTGGCTGCAAAGTGACTTTGCGCAGCGAAAAAATGTACGAGTTTTTGGATCGTCTGATCAGCATCTCAATCCCACGGATCCGCGACTTTAGGGGCCTTAGCCCAAAAAGTTTCGATGGTCGTGGTAACTATTCAATGGGTGTTAAAGAGCAGATCATCTTCCCAGAAATTGATTACGACAAGATTGATGTTTTGCGCGGCATGGATATTACCATCACTACGACAGCACGGACAAATGAAGAAGGTTTAGCGTTGCTGAAACTGTTCAATTTCCCATTTAAGAGCTAAGGGTAGGTTTATCATGGCAAAGAAATCAATGATCGCTCGTGAAGACAAGCGCAAAAAGTTGGTAAAAAAATACAGTGCTAAACGTGACGCTTTGAAAGAAGCCATCAGAAGCCCTAACACATCGTTTGAAGACAAAGAATTGGCGCAAGTGCAACTGCAAAAGCTGCCACGGGATTCGAGCATGTCCAGAGTGCGTAACCGTTGTAATTTGACCGGCCGTCCGCACGGATATTATCGTAAGTTTGGCCTGAGCCGTAACAAGCTGAGAGAAGCCACAATGCGTGGTGACGTGCCTGGCTTAGTTAAGGCTAGCTGGTAATATCTGGTAGATCGAGTTAGGAGAAATAATAATGAGTATGACAGATCCTGTAGCGGATATGCTGACACGCATCAGAAACGGCCAATCGGCAGGTAAGAAATTTATCAAGCAGCCGTCTTCAAAATTGAAAGTGTCGATAGCAAAAGTATTAAAAGAAGAAGGTTATATAACCGATTTTAGTACAGAAACGGTAGGTAATCACATCGAAATGACGGTCGAACTGAAATACTATAAAGGTGTTCCGGTTATCGAAAATATTAAAAGAATTAGTAGACCCGGCTTACGCATCTATAAATCTAAAGATGAGTTGCCAAAGGTTCTTGGTGGTTTGGGTATTGCTATTGTATCAACATCAAATGGTGTTATGACTGACCGGGCTGCACGCGCTATCGGGCATGGCGGCGAAGTTATTTGTACTGTTTGTTAATGTAGGCGTGTTATGTCAAGAATTGCTAAAGCCCCAATCACTATACCTAAGGGTGTAGACGTAAAATTAGAGAACAACAGCGTGACCGTTAAAGGAGCTAAAGGTCTGTTGTCGTTTGCGCTTAATCCGGCAGTCAGCGTCGATATCACTGATGACGTTATGCAACTGGTCTGGAATAAGGATGACAAAATTGCGACCGCCCAAGCAGGTACTGCACGGGCGATTGTCAGTAACATGGTTACTGGTGTTTCTGCGGGTTTTGAAAGAAAACTGACCTTGATCGGTGTAGGTTACAGAGCGCAAGCGAAAGAAACTGTCTTAAGCTTGTCTTTGGGTTACTCCCACCCTGTCGAGTTCGAAATCCCTGCCGGCGTGACGATTGAGACTCCCACTCAAACAGAAATCGTCATCAAAGGCAGCGATAAGCAACAGATAGGGCAAGTGGCCGCCAAAATTAGGGCGTATCGTCCACCTGAACCCTATAAAGGCAAAGGTGTCAGATATGCTGATGAGACTGTTATCAAGAAAGAAGCTAAGAAGAAATAAGGTGGCGTGATGGAAAAGAAGCAAACTCGTATGAAGCGCGCATTGAAATTGCGTTGCAAAATAAAAAAATTAAATGCCATCCGCTTATCGGTTCATAAGACCTCCCAGCATATCTACGCCCAAATCATCAGCGGTGATGGCACCAGCACTTTGGTGAGCGCGTCAACCACACAAGCGGACATCAAATCGGGATTGAAAAATACCGACAACATCCAGGCGGCGGCTGAAGTGGGCAAGCACATCGCCCAACGGGCGCTTGCTGCGGGTATCACTGAGGTTGCTTTTGATCGATCTGGTTTTAAATATCATGGTCGCGTGAAAGCATTGGCTGATGCTGCGCGTGAAGTCGGCTTGAAGTTTTAGGAGAATAAAATGTCTACAGCACCTGCCCAAGGCAGTACTGACGGTTTGCAAGAGAAGCTCGTTAACGTAAGACGGGTAGCGAAAGTGGTTAAAGGTGGCCGCGTGTTCGGCTTTACCGCCCTGACAGTGGTCGGCGACGGCGCAGGCCGTGTCGGTTACGGTGTGAGCAAAGCCCGCGAAGTGCCAATTGCCATCCAAAAATCATTGGAGCAAGCCCGCAAAAACATGCGTAAAGTGTCTCTGAAAGGCGACACCTTACAATACCCGATCATGAACACCACCGGAGCGGCGAAAGTTTACATGCAGCCTGCTTCCGAAGGTACGGGCATTATCGCGGGCGGCGCGATGCGTGCGGTTTTTGAAGTTGTCGGCGTACATAATGTCTTGGCAAAATGTATCGGCACCAACAACCCCATCAACGTGGTCAGAGCAACCATCAACGGCCTTACTGGAATGCACAACATCAACCAAATAGCCGCCAAACGTGGTTTATCTGTCGATCAAATTATCGGATAACGTAACATGGCTACTAATAAATTGAGTGTGACAATGATTAAGAGCAAGTTTGGGCGTTTACCCAGACATCAAGCGTGTCTGAAAGGCTTGGGTCTGCGTAAGATGCATCAAACCGTTGAAGTTCTTAATACGCCAGAAAACAGAGGCATGATAAATAAAATATCGTATATGCTAAAAGTTGAGGAAGTATAATGTTTCTGAATACCATACAGTCCAGTGAAGGATCACGCAAAAAATCCAGACGCGTAGGCCGGGGTATCGGCTGTACGATGGGCAAAACTTGCGGAAGAGGCCATAAAGGTCAAAAAGCCAGAAGTGGCGGCTTCCACAAAGTCGGTTTCGAAGGCGGTCAGATGCCTTTGCAACGCCGTTTGCCGAAAGTCGGCTTTAAATCAAGATCACAAAAATTCTCTGCCGAAGTCCGTTTGAGCGAGCTGAACGGCCTGACTTCTGAGGTCATTGATTTGAAGGCATTGATTGACGCGAATATCGTCCCTGCTTTTACTAAGTTAGCAAAAATCATTAAATCGGGTGAAGTCACTAAAGCTGTCACCATTAAAGGGATTAATGTTACTGGTGGCGCACGTGTAGCCATTGAAGCGCTTGGTGGAACAATAGAGGCTTAATTCAGTGAATACTCCAAGAGCGCAAATGACCAACAAGCCGGGCAATTTTTCCGAGCTGCAAGCAAGATTGTTTTTTGTCTTAGGTGCCTTTGTGGTGTATCGGGTCGGGGCGCATATCCCGGTTCCTGGCATAGACCCTAAAGCGCTGGCCATTATGTTTGAACAGCAGAGCGGCTCAATTTTGGACATGTTCAACATGTTCTCAGGTGGGGCTTTGATGCGTTTAAGTCTTTTTGCTCTGGGTATCATGCCTTATATTTCCGCATCAATCATTATGCAGTTGATGACGGTGGTGCTGCCTTCAATGGAGCAGATGAAGAAAGAAGGTGAGGCGGGCAGACGTAAAATCTCCCAATTTACCCGCTATGGGACGGTGGTCTTGGCCACCTTCCAGGCGATTGGCATTTCCTTGGCCTTACAAAACCAAACAGCCGGCGGTTTGTCGGTCGTTTTGCATCCTGGCTTCGGTTTTATCGCCGTCACGACCATCACCTTAGTGACCGGAACGGTCTTTTTGATGTGGTTGGGCGAGCAAGTCACCGAGCGAGGTATCGGTAACGGCATCTCCATGATTATCTTCGCCGGTATCGTCTCAGGTTTGCCTAAAGCGGTCGCCAGTACCTTGGAGCTTGCGCAAACGGGCGAAATGAACGGCGGCTTTATCCTGTTGCTGTTCTTGTTGTCGGTCGCCGTCACCGCCTTAGTGGTGTTTGTTGAGCGCGGCCAAAGAAGGATTCTGATTAACTACCCTAAACGCCAGCAAGGCCGCAAGCTTTATGCCGCACAAAGTAGTTTCTTACCCTTAAAAATAAATATGGCGGGTGTTATCCCCCCCATATTTGCTTCCAGTATCATCCTGTTCCCTGCGACGATTGCGGGCTGGTTTGGTAATGCGGAAGGTTTTGCCTGGCTACAGGATATTGCCACCATGCTCTCACCAGGCCAGCCTGTGTATGTGTTGCTGTATGCTACCGCCATCGTCTTCTTTTGCTTTTTCTATACCGCATTGGTGTTCAATTCAAAAGAGACTGCTGAAAATTTAAAAAAATCTGGTGCATTCTTACCCGGTATCAGACCCGGTTTGCAAACTAGCATGTATATCGACAAGGTGATGACCCGGTTAACGTTAATCGGTGCGTTTTATATCACGCTGGTCTGTTTGTTGCCGGAGTTTTTAATCGTGTATTGGAATGTTCCCTTTTATTTTGGCGGAACTTCTTTGTTGATTATTGTCGTAGTGGTTATGGATTTCATTTCTCAAATGCAAACCCATGTAATGTCACAGCAATATGAAGGCTTAATGAAGAAAGCCAATTTAAAGAAATGATTTTGTTGTAAAAACAATTAGGAGTTTGCAGTGAAAGTTCGTGCATCTGTAAAAAAAATTTGTAGAAATTGTAAAATAGTCAAAAGAAACGGTGTCGTTCGGGTTATCTGCCTTGATGGCAGACATAAACAGCGACAAGGTTGATTTTGTTGTGTCTTTATTTCTATAGTGCTATAATTCGGCACTTAACTTTAGAATATTAGTCAAAGGGGTATCTGAATGGCACGTATTGCCGGGATAAATGTACCAGATCATAAGCACGCAGTTATTGCCTTAACTGCGATTTATGGAGTTGGCCGTCAAACTGCATCTGAAATTTGTGCGGAAGTAGGTATATTGCCGTCCATTAAAATAAAAGAATTAACCGAAGATCAGTTGGAAACGATTCGTGGAGTCGTTTCAAAGATGACAGTGGAAGGTGATCTTCGCCGCGAAGTTTCTATGAATATTAAACGCTTAATGGATCTAGGTTGTTATCGCGGGATTAGGCATCGCCGTGGTCTGCCGTTAAGGGGGCAACGGACAAGAACCAATGCCCGGACTAGAAAAGGTCCGCGTAAACCTATTAGAAAATAAGATATTCTTTAAAGAGAAAAAGTAAATGGCTAGTCCAAATCGTTCAAGAAAACGTATTAAAAAAGAAGTGGTTGACGGTATCGTCCATGTCCATGCGTCTTTTAATAATACTATAATAACAATAACCGATAGAAAAGGGAACGCTCTGTCTTGGGCTACCTCTGGCGGTTCCGGTTTTCGTGGTTCAAGAAAAAGTACCCCGTTCGCCGCACAGGTTGCCGCTGAAAAAGCGGGTATTGTTGCCCAAGAGTTTGGCATGAAAAACTTAGATGTACTGGTTAAAGGTCCAGGTCCTGGACGTGAATCTGCGGTTAGATCGTTAAATAACCTCGGCTTCAAAATCACCAATATTATTGATGTCACTCCCATTCCTCACAATGGTTGCCGTCCACCTAAGAAACGCCGCGTATAGAGAATTTGGAGCAATAATATGGCAAGATATCTAGGCCCTACCTGTAAATTAAGCCGAAGAGAAGGCGCTGACCTGCTGTTAAAAAGCAGAGGCAAATCTTTGGAAGGCAAATGTAAATTAGACCAAAGACCCGGTCAGCATGGCACCAAGCGTGCCAGAAATTCTGACTATGCGATGCAGTTACGCGCTAAACAGCGTTTGCGCCGCATCTACGGTGTTTTGGAAAAGCAATTTAGAAACTATTACAAAATTGCTGATATGAAAAAAGGCGCGACAGGTGAGAACTTGTTGAACCTGCTGGAATCAAGACTGGACAACGTCGTTTACCGTATGGGTTTCGCGTCAACCAGAGCCGAAGCCCGCCAATTGGTCAGCCACAAATCCATGCAAGTGAACGGTGTGCTGATTAATATCCCGTCTTACCAAGTCGCCCCTGGCGATGTGGTGGCCGTGCGTGAAAAAGCGAAAAAACAACAACGTATTATTGATGCGTTGGCAGTGACCGAGCAGTATGGTTTTCCGGCATGGGTTGATGTCAACTCAAAAAATATGACAGGTACATTCACTTCATTACCTGATCGCGTTGATTTAGGTACCGATATTAATGAACAGTTAGTTGTCGAGCTTTACTCTAAATAATTGAAATTCGAGGGATATAAATGCAGAATTCTATTTCTGGCTTATTGAAGCCTCGTCTTGTTGAGGTTGTAAATAAAACCCCTAACCATTCAAGAATTGTTATTGAGCCGCTTGAACGTGGCTTTGGCCATTCTTTAGGTAATGCCTTGAGAAGGGTTTTGCTGTCAACTATTCCAGGTTGTGCAGTCACTGATGTAGAGATTGAAGGCGTACTTCATGAATACACCACCATCGAAGGCGTTCAGGAAGATGTTATCGACATTCTGCTTAATTTGAAAAAATTGGCGGTAATCCTACATTCAAAAGATGAAGTCGAGCTTACCCTGTCTAAAAATGGCGCAGGCAGCGTTTTGGCGGGTGATATTACTCTGCCGCACGATGTCGAAATCGTCAACCCTGATCTGGTGATCGCCAACTTGACCCAAGCTGGCGTATTGAACATGAAGATCAGAGTGCGTCGTGGCCGTGGTTACGAGCCTGTCAGTGTGCGTAAGGCGTTGCAAGGCTATAACGCGCCCGCCATGGGTTCTTTGCAGTTGGATGCCTCATACAGCCCAGTTATGAAAGTGGCTTATCAGGTTGAAAGCACCCGTGTCGAACAGCGTACTAATTTGGACAAACTGATTATTGAGTTAGAGACAAACGGAACTGTCGATCCAGAGCAGACTATTAAGCTCGCCGCAACTATCTTGCATGAGCAATTGTCTGTCTTTGTTGATTTTGAAAAAGTCAATGATCAGCTTGAAGAAGAGAAAGTGGAAGTTGAAGAAATCTTCGAACCTGTATTGCTTCGTCCGGTTGATGATCTTGAATTGACTGTCCGTTCAGCCAATTGCTTAAAAGCCGAAAATATTTTCTATATTGGTGATTTGATCCAACGTACCGAAGTCGAGCTGTTAAAAACGCCTAACCTTGGTAAGAAATCATTGACCGAGATAAAAGATATACTGGCATTGAAAGGCTTGTCGTTGGGTATGCGCTTGGAGAATTGGCCGCCTGACAATCTGGCCGACCAATCCCATTCAACAACACATTAATATTATTAGGTCATCATTACCATGAGACATCGTAAATCAGGTAGAAAATTTAATATGAACAGTAGCCACCGTAAGGCGCTGTTCAGCAATATGGTCAATTCACTGTTCAAGCATGAATTGATCAAAACCACGTTACCGAAAGCTAAAGAATTAAGGGGTTTTGCTGAACCCCTGATTACTTTATCTAAAGAAGACAGCGTTGCCAAAAGACGTATGGCATTTGCTAAACTGCGTGACCGCGATATGGTCACTAAATTGTTTAACGAACTCGGCCCACGTTATAAAGACCGTTCAGGCGGTTATTTGCGGATTATGAAATGCGGTTTCAGATCCGGCGACGACACCCCAATGGCCTATGTTGAGTTAGTTGACAGACCAGAGTGATGCCGGGCTTTTTGGCCTACATTTCCTTAAGGTTGCCGTTTAGAGAATTCCGCCCTGCAAAAGTTTTGCACGGCGGAATTTTTCGTTTTGGGGTGGGCGGTTTATCAACCGCATTATCAGGCTAATAGTACGGTGCCGACTTCTTTGTAAATGCCTGTCTTGGGCGAATCAGTACCGTTATTGTCTTTTGTTGCCCGTCATTTCTGACGACATTCCCTGCCGCTAAAAATCCTGACAAAATTTGACTGGATTCATTTGCATAACATCAGTTAGTATTTCACCCATCTTCTTTGGGCAGGTTTTTTTTGCCTGAGAAGATTATGCCTTGATTTTTTTAGGTTTTCACTTAACAAGAAGACAGCAAGCCCGCCACAGTAGGTGGTGTAGGCTGAAACAAGCTGCCGCTTCCGTAGCGAAGCTATCATTTAGAGGAGGGGATGTTATGCAAATGTATTTAGACATGATCCAAACTTACCTAGGCGGCACGGCCGGCCTAGGGGCGGCGGGTATCGCCATTGCTGTGTTGCTGTGTTTGTCTGTCCGCGCCCGTTATCGCGCTATATTGCTGAAACGCGATCAAGAACTGGCGCAAGTGCAGGCCGCTTATAGTGAGCTTGATGGAGCGATGACGCAGGCTAAACAACAGACGGTTGAGGTGTTGGCCAGTTTGAATACGGCCTTAGCCATCGAGCCGGAAGCCGGGGAAGAGGCTAGCGTTTGGCAACAGCAAAACGGGGCGGTCGCTAAGGCCATTAGCCGTTTGGTAGAGCAGGATGGGTCTTTGGAACAATCCGCCCAAGCCTTGGTTGAGCAGCAAGAGCTTGCCGCCAGCGTTTTGGCAAAACTGCAAGGGAAAATCAGTCAGCAAAAAGCGTATATAGCTGGCTTAGAAATGGCGCGTCTGCGGGTGTTTGACGATTTAAACCAATCGGCGCAACATGTCCGCCAATTAAACGCGGCCTTAGAGCGGCAAGCCAAAGCCGCCAAGCCCGACGAGAAGCTGGTACGGCAAAATCAGGCCTATAAAACGGCCCTTGAAAATTTGCGCTTAAGCCGCCTGACAGTGTTTGACGATTTAAATGCCAGCAGACATAAGCTGCGCCAAACCGAAGCCTTATTAGCGGCCAAGGTTGCCGCCAGCAGTGCCGAAGTGCTGGAATTGCAGACCCAAATCGCCGATTATCAAGCGTATATCGCCAAACTTGAGGTCGATTATTTAAAAGTATCCGATGCACTAGGCATGGCGGTACGCCCTTCGCATCAAATAGCTGACACGTTAACTGAGTTGGTAGAGGAAGGGCAGGCCGCCACGCCGATCGAGGCTAATCCAGCCTCCGAACCGCTAGTGCTGACTCCTGAGCTTACCGCCGCACCGGAGCTTGCGCAAGTTGAACTGGTTGTAGTTGCCGAGCCTGTGTTTGAGCCGCCCGTTGTCCAAGCAGAAGAAGCGGTTGCGGAACCGGTTATTGCTGAGGCGGCTCAGGCAGAGCTTGTTGAGGCTAGTCCGCCTGCCCAGCCTTTGTTTGCCAAATTGCTTAACAGCGTTAAAAACGATTTGCATTTAGGCAAAAAGCCGTCCCTGCCAAGCGAGCCAGCCCCTGAAGCAACCGTTGCCGCCGTTCAGGAAGAAGAGCCGCTTGTCATCGCCGAAGCCGAGCCACCCGCCGCACCCCATAAGCCGGAGTGGTTTAATTTCTTTAAAAAGGCCAGCCAGTCCCGACCGCTAGCATCCGAACCTGAGCAGGCCGTTATCGAGCCTGAACCGGAACCTGAGCAAGCTGTCGCCGTTGAGCCGGAGCCTGCCGCCATACCCAATAAGCCCGAATGGTTTAGCTTTTTGAAAAAAGCGCCGCCGACCGCACCATCAGAACCAGAACCGATTGTCGAGACAGAGCCAGAAATAGCGGAAGCAGCCAGCAATAAACCTGCCTGGTTAGGTTTTTTGAAAAAAGCCGCCCAGACCACGCCGCCTGAACCTGAGCCTATCGCCGAAATAATCCCCGAGCCTACCGAAGCGGTCAGCAAACCGTGGTTTAATGTCTTTAAAAAAGCCCCATCCTTGCCGCCGGAGCCGGAGCCAGCACTTGAGATTGCTGCCGAACCCGCCGCTGACGGCGGTTTGACAAAGCAGTTGCCTGAACAGCTTAAGGGTTGGTATAAAAAAATCACCACCTTGGGGCAGCAGTCGTCTTAACGGAGTCTGAGGGCTTCCATTGCTGATTTAGTTTGAGGACGCGGGCTTCTTGACCCGTAAAAGTGGACAGGATGCCCGCGTTCCCAAGGCTATCAGTCAAGTAAAGTAACGGAGCTTAGTAAGGGGGTAGGGCTACTTGGCAATGGCACGCTATCGACTGCGCGATGGCCGATATTTTTTCACCCTAGCCTAACAAGTTACGTTAAAATGGCGATTTTTTTACGCTATCGGATTGACGCATGTTGAAGAAAAACCTTCTTGCTTTGTTTGCAGCTACGGTATTGGCCGCTTGTACAACTAGCCCTACTGGCCGCAGCCAGTTAATGGTTATGCCTGATGCGCAAATTGACCAAATGGGCCTACAGACCTTTAGCGCCATGAAAACCGAAAAAGCCATTAGCCGCAATCCCCAGTTTAATAAACTGGCCCATTGTGTGGCTAGCGCCATTACCCAGCAGATGGGCGGCAAGTGGGAAGTGGTAGTGTTTGACGATGCCGCCGTTAATGCATTTGCCTTACCCGGCAATAAAATCGGCGTGTATACTGGCTTAATCAAACTGGTAAACGGCAACCAAGACCAATTGGCGGCAGTTATCGGCCATGAAGTAGGGCATGTCTTAGCCAAGCACAGTAATGAACGCGCCTCCGAACAGATGCTCGCCAAGCAGGGCATGGCGTTAGCCCAACAAACCTCGTGGGGGCAAAGCCCCCAAGTTTTAGGTTTGCTCGGCCTCGGTGCGCAATACGGCATACTGTTGCCCTTTAGCCGTACCCATGAAAGCGAAGCGGATGTGATCGGCCAGGAACTGATGGCAAAATCCGGCTTTGACCCCAGACAAAGCATCACCTTATGGGAAAAAATGGCCCAAGCGTCACAAGGCCAGCAACCTGCCGAAATTATGTCCACCCATCCTTCCGATGCCACCCGTATCGGCAATTTACAACAACATATGCCCCAAGCGCTGGCTTACTATGAGCAAGCCCAAGCCGCAGGTAAACGCCCACATTGCCGTTAAACAAGCCGATATTGACAGGAGTCCGCCACTACCGGACACCCTAAGACCTTTTATGCGTTAGACTGAAGCCATGAACCCAAACCTAGCAAGCCTGCATCCTTACCCGTTTGAAAAACTGGCGCAACTGAAGCAGGGCATTACCCCGCCGCATGACAAAGCCCCGATTGTCCTGTCCATTGGCGAACCCAGCCACCCCACGCCGCACTTCATCCAAGAAGCCTTATTAGCGCATAGCCAAGGTTTGGGGATTTATCCCACCACCAAGGGCATTATCGAACTGCGGTTGGCCATTGCCGAATGGTTGGCGCAACGTTACGCGATCCCGGTCGCGGCTCTCGACCCCGATAGCCACGTCCTGCCCGTCAGCGGTACGCGCGAGGCGTTGTTTTCCTTCGCCCAATGCGTTGTTGATGCCAGCGTTGCCGTCAAGCCTTTAGTGGTCATGCCCAACCCGTTTTACCAAATCTACGAAGGCGCGGCCTTGCTGGCGGGGGCGGACACTTATTTCGTCAACACCACCGAAGCGACCGGGTACTTGCCGGATTTTGCCAGCGTCCCCGACAGTGTTTGGCAACGCTGCCAACTGCTCTATATCTGCTCGCCCGGCAATCCCAGCGGCGCGGTCATGTCGCAACAGCAGCAACAAACCTTGCTGAACTTGGCCGAACAACACGACTTTATCATCGCCTCCGACGAATGTTACAGCGAATTGTACGACGACGAAGCCCAACCGCCCGTCGGCCTGTTACAGACCGCCTATGCAATGGGCAACACCGCTTTTAAGCGTTGCGTGGTCTTCCATAGCCTATCCAAGCGTTCCAACGCCCCCGGCTTGCGCTCCGGCTTTGTCGCGGGCGATGCCGACATCTTGCGGCAGTATTTCCAATACCGCACCTACCAAGGCTGCGCCATGCCCCTGCCTACCCAACACGCCAGCATCAAAGCCTGGCAGGACGAGCGGCACGTTATAGACAACCGCCGCTTATACCGCGAAAAATTCACCGCCTTTATCAGCATCCTCAGCGAAGCCTGTCCGGTTAACCAACCGCCCGCCAGCTTCTATGTCTGGCTGAAAACGCCGTTCAGCGACACCGAATTTGCCCGGCAACTGTTCGCCCACGAGAACCTGACCGTATTGCCCGGCAGCTTTCTCTCGCGCGAATTTAACGGCATTAACCCCGGCGCAAATCACGTCAGGATTGCCTTGGTCGCACCCTTGGATGCCTGTATAAAATCCGCCCACCGTATTAAAAACTTCCTTAACATCTTATAAAAAGAACAGCCATGACCTTAGAAAACACCATTAACACCGCTTTTGAAAACCGTGCCGACATCACCCCCAGCACAGCCAGCCCCGAAGTGCGTGAGGCCGTCACCGAAACCCTGAAATTGCTGGACAGCGGCAAACTGCGCGTCGCCGAAAAAATCGACGGCGACTGGGTGACCCACCAATGGTTGAAAAAAGCCGTGTTATTGTCGTTCCGTATCAACGAAAACCGCCTGATGGACGGCGGCAACACCCGTTACTACGACAAAGTGGAATGTAAATTCGCCAACTACAGCGAAGCGGATTTCGCCGAAGCGGGCGTTCGCGTCGTTCCCAATGCCGTCGCCCGCCATGGCTCGTATATCGCCCCTGGCGCTATCCTGATGCCTTCTTACGTCAATATTGGCGCCTACGTTGACAGCGGCACGATGGTCGATACTTGGGTGACGGTCGGCTCTTGTGCGCAAATCGGCAAAAACGTCCACCTGTCCGGCGGTGTCGGCATTGGCGGCGTGTTAGAGCCGCTGCAAGCCAACCCCACCATCATCGGCGACAACTGCTTTATCGGGGCGCGTTCCGAAATCGTCGAAGGCGTGATCGTTGAAGACGGTTGCGTCATTTCCATGGGCGTGTATATCGGCCAAAGCACCAAAATTTTCAACCGCATGACGGGCGAAGTCAGCTACGGACGCATCCCCGCCGGTTCCGTGGTCGTCTCCGGCAACCTGCCTTCGGCAGACGGCACTTACAGCCTGTATTGCGCCGTTATCATCAAACAAGTGGACGAGAGGACCCGCAGCAAAACCGGCATTAACGAGCTGTTGAGAGACTAAGCCCCGCTGCTTGCGGAAGGCCGCGCCGTCGGGCAACTAGCGGACGGACGCGGCATTGTCGTCTAGGCCTTTCGGGTCGGTAAGACCCGAAAGGCTTTAAACGGTGGGTTTATATCTTGCCCAATATTGAAAAGACCACAAAGCTTAACGGCAAGGGCTAGTTTTTTGCTGGGGAAAAGATTAAATTTATGGTTTTGAGCGAATATAAATAGTATAATGATCGTCTTTTTCGACTAGACATAAACTCTTCGGGAAACTATATCGGGGCGTAGCGCAGCTTGGTAGCGCACTTGTCTGGGGGACAAGTGGTCGCAGGTTCAAATCCTGTCGTCCCGACCAATAAAATCAAAAGGTTATAAAATAGCATTTTTTGTATCCAGTCTGTTTTTAGGTTTCGGTATAACATACGGTATAACAATTTTTAGTGCTGGCCGCAGTTAGGCAAAAAATATCCATAATGTTATACATCGCTGTTATTGCCCAATCGTTCCATATCATTTTTATTTTCACCATCTAACTTGGCGAAGCTTTTACAAGCATCAAGTTTCTTCACCTCTTTATTCCTGATTCTTTCTGAATTTCAAGTTTTTTGAAGCTGACCACTATGCAAGGTCAAGCGGTACTTGTATATTTTTGTGGGGTAAAACTAATCAATTCATGTTGCCAAAGTTGCCAAAGTTGCCGCCATGTTTCTTGATAGTTACTGTTAACCCTCGGCTGCCACCAACCCGCTCGATCCGATTGCCGGAGATAATTTCAATGCCAAGTGCTGCCAATGCAGGTGATTGGCGTTTTAACACATCACTTAAGCCTTTTGGCGATTTCGGCCAATTTTCCGTATCATGTCTATGCAAGGCTAATTCTTCAAGCAATGATTTTACGGTGCCATAGAAAATGGTTGATGAATTTGCGGCGCATTTTTCGGCCATTTCGCAGATGGCAACGGCTACTGGTGACGATTCCAGAGTGCGGCCAATACTCTCTGCCCGATTAGCTTTGTATATAGCCTCAAACGTTCCTGGTGAATAACCTTGTATTTGCGCCATTGCTTCACCCAGTTTGGTGAAATCAGCCATGCGGGGCGGATTAATTAGCTTAACGTAGGGAAGTTGTGCCATTGTTGAAACAAATAAATCCAGCAAGCCCCCCAAAATGGATGACTTGGCCGCATTCCATTGGAAATTTATTTCAGTTTCTTCCCTATAGATAATTGATGGCAATTCTATGCTGATAGCTCGGTCGCTTAAGTCTTGGGCAGTGATGACATTGGGTATGGAGTTAATAATGACAGGGCGTTTCACTTCAATGATGGTTTCGTCCGCATTGGTGTAAAGCGTCCGGGTAGCAAAACCGCCCCCTGTGGCCAATGTACAAAGCGCATCTTGGATTTGTGGTGTCAGTTTAGAGAGATTTTCAAAACTCACTAACCAATTACAGCCGGCACTTACAAAAACATCCTCTACAGATTTTGGTGCAGCCCGTAAATTGACCGTGTTATTATCAATCAATTGTCTAAGTTTGCTTTGGGTTGATGATTTAGCACTCCCCTGAGTGCCACACAGGGCTAAAATAGGCTTGGGTGTTTCTGCACGGAAAGTTTCTAAAATCCATGCCAGAACTAAAAGCCTGCTGTTTTCTGGTATGTTGATAAATTGCCATAATAACGAAAAATCCCCACCTATTTGTGGTATCGGTAAAGGTTGCATTGATGCTGGCTTCCAAAATTTTATAGGCGTTTTGTCCCGCAACTTCCAACCTGTAGGCGAAATTTCGATAACACGCAATCTATCGTCCGCTAGGAAGATATAACGACAGCCATTATTTTCCGATACGCGCAAATGTACGGTTTGCTGGTGCCCTTCATGTTTGGCAATGCCTGCTAAGACAAAACTGGCTTGACGAATTGCCGCTTCACTGGCTGATCGACCTGAAGAACCTTCACCGCTTGTGGCTTTGTAATAAGCATAACTTAACCATTCAATAAAATATCGGCTACCAATCGCTAGCGTATGCGTCACTCCATCACTATCGAGTGATACAAAACTCTTATTGGCCTGGGTATCAAAAAACAATTCACAGCGGTTTTTTACCAGTTCAATTAATTCTGAGGCGACGGAATCGCCGGCTTTATTAATATTGTCATGAGGTTGTGCCGATGCTTGATCAATATCCGCCATCAATACCGCACTAGGTTTGGCGGTTTTCAGTTTGGTGCGATAAGTTGCCCATAACTGAGGGTTAGATTTGATTAGTCTAAGCGCATCTAAAAATTGGGCGGAAAACAATTCCTCAGGATTGTTGCCGCAAATTGGCAAAACATCTTCGACTATCTTAATGGCTTCTTCAATAGTGGCAACGTTGGCAATTTGGGCAACTTCATTTTGGCGTTTTTCTCCGTCTGGATTATTTTCAACGTCAACAATAAGTTGATTTTCAATCATTTTAGATTTTGCTTTGTCAACGCTAGCAGAACCATTTAATAGAATGTCATTTTTTGTCATAAGAATTACATCGAAAGCGGACGATCTTGTATCCATTTCGTGATAATATCGGCTCTCCACGCGACAGCCCTCGCACCTATTTTTAAAGGGGCGGGGAATTTTTTATTTTGAATCATTTGATAAATGGTTGATTTTGATAAGCCAACAAACTTACAAACTTTGGGTAAACGCCAGAGTTCAGGTTGTACATTAGTTGATACAGCGGGCGCGGTTAAATTGTTACTATTATCGTATGTCATCGACATCACCTTGTTGGATTGATATACTGAAAAATATGTTTATGCACTAAATAAGACTTACTCGGAAGCAATTTTAAGGAATATAAAATGGTATGTCAATGTAATCACCATTTATTATGAACAGTGATATTGAATTATTGGATGCGCTTAAAGGTTATCTTGGCTATAAAACCGATGTCCAACTGGCTGATTATTTAAAGCTTACAAGGCACGCGATCTATAAAATACGCGCAAATGAAGTGAAATTAGGTAACTTGCAACGGCTCAAAATACTCGACAAACTTGGGTATTTATCAGCCGTTAGTTTCATACAAAGTCTTGCGCCAAAATATCTTGCGGAAGTGATTGCTGAAAAAATTCAGGATCATGCAGCTATCATTGCGTTGGCAGATATAAAAGACGGCGAATCCCCAGAAGCAGACGCACAGCTTCTCGCGTTAGTAAAAAAATTGATTAAAAGTGATACGGACGAGGAACTGGCTAATTTAATTGGCCTTAAAAGAACCTCCCTTTCCATGGTGAGGAAGGCTAAGGCGAGATTTGGTTTATATCCGCGACTGAAAATTCTGAAATTGTTAGACCCTAATATAAACCTTGATGACTTTGAAAAAGCCCTAGAAAGCTCTGATGAACTATTAAAATTGGTTAAAGAATTTTTTAAGAATGCCGCCAACACCCAAGATGACAAGGAACTTACGCTTAAATCTTGAGAAACAGACTCGTTTTCATCGTAAGTCGCTTTTCTAAAGCATCCACCCAGATAAAAATCCGACCTGATCGAATATGGGTTCAAATGTCCTTTCGCTAGGAAACAAAACCAAATTACGCCCGCCAGAGTGAACCGAGCTGGGATAAAGAATTCCATCCAGATTTTTGCCTTTAGCGGGCTGAAATACTAAGGCGAAATACTCTGAAACAACTTGCGATGGCACATATTCAATATGTTCGCTGCCGTCTTTCGTCACTGGCTTTGAAATTTCCTTGCTGCCCTTACTGACATAACGGTAGGACAGGCTTATAACCTGTTCAGACAGTGTAGACATATTTCACCCTAATCCGGTTGTGACCCTGCTCCCATGATAGTGGGAGCAGGGCAGTAGT
Organism: Methylovulum psychrotolerans; assembly: GCF_002209385.1. Lineage (NCBI taxonomy): Bacteria > Pseudomonadati > Pseudomonadota > Gammaproteobacteria > Methylococcales > Methylococcaceae > Methylovulum > Methylovulum psychrotolerans. The sequence continues at coordinate 1,142,933 of NZ_CP022129.1, read as the reverse complement.
GGCAGTTTTGCCGCCATCATTAGCCGCCAAAGCGTTGGCGGCTAATGATCCAGTTTTGATAAAAATATCCTTTTACCCAAATATCATGCGCCGGAAACAGATACCAATGTTTTGGTCGCCGCCATACAGCTCAGCCTCCGTGTTATTTAATTCAACAAGCTCGATACCCGCATTCGGATGCCATTGGCTGATGAACGCTAAAGCAGGCTGTTCTGCCGCCTTCGACCCTCCGTCAGTTTCTCTGAATACCTTATTCATTTCGGCAATCAAACTGCAAAAAAACGACCGTATGATCTGCCACCGTTTCTCAAGTTTGTCACCCGACAGGGTGTGACCGCCCAAAAATGGCCAACAATTCAATAATGCCAGAAACAAAACTCCGTTTTTGACCAATTGCTCGGCTGCGGCCATATCAGTCGGCACAGAATGGTGATTGCCCGCGTCCACTGCGGATGGTGTTGTAGGTTTTTCTGTCTTGCTCATAGTGAGATTCCTATCAATCATTTAATAACTGGGCGATAAGCCCATTCAAATCAGTTTTATCCACCAAGGGGTGTCTCCCTTTATTGCCAAGACAGCTGATGTATCGCCCTTTGGTCGGAATGAAGGCCAATATTGCACACAAAACCAAAAAAATAATAAAGGTTAATGAAGAGCACGGCTTACCTAGCCGGCGGAGGGTGTGCAAAAATTGACCTGAGACGCGCAATTTCTGACTCGCTGCGCGAAGCGAGAATATGTGGTTGTCCTGATAGGAAAAGAGTGGTGGTCAGCCCAAATTTCTGTCACAAAACGACAGAAACAACGCTCTATTCAAGCTTCCAATCAAAGAAAAACCCCCGATAACCTCCAAGCTTGAAAAAGCTGTTGTCCGCGTAGGACGTAGGGTTGAGGGGTGTTGTAAAAACCGTTTATGTCCGACATAAACGGTTTTGGGGCGCACGAGGGGGGCAAAACTGAGCCACTGGACGTGGGTGTTTTGGATCGGCGCGGGATGTGGTGGACGCAGGAAAAAAGCCGCAAAAACGGTGTTTTCTGATTGCATCGAAGGAGGATAGTTTTACCTTGGCCTGGCGAGTGCAGGTGGCAAAACGAAGTGAAGCCGACGTTCCTAGTGGAACAAACGGTAAAATGAAATAGTCGATGCCAGCATCAGGGATGCTGTCGATGTGAGTAAAGTTATGCTTATATACGCAGTTGATTACGCGTTAATAAGCTATTGATCTATAATATTGCGGAAATATCCGCGTTGTTTTTAAATCACAGCCGAGCCGTTTTGTTTTTAATTCATGGCCTAAAGGCCACTTTGTTTCTATATTCGCGAAATATCCGCAATGTTTATTCGTTATTTTTCGTGCTGAACTGGCACATCTTTCGGGTTCCTAATGGAAACCACAAAATTCTCGCTGTCTTCCTCAAATTCCTGGCAAGGAATTTAGGATACACATGCCACACATTTTATACCATTATTGTCGGTCAGTTAAGCCCCAAAAAAGCCGTTCTGGGCATTGTTGACCGTCCGTTATGTAGACCGAATCCTGCCATAATATTTAGAAGTTACGCATTGACAGCGGAGACTATATAAAAATCATGCACTTAAATATTCTTTGTGAAAAATACAGCCCAGTCATAATTTAAAGGGAATCTATAAATTTAAATTTTCAATATTTTGATTTTAAAAAGTAAAAATTTTTACATCACTTCATATTGGCATGGTTTTCAAAAAGTCCTTTCTGTCAATGCGTAACTTCTAATATTGATGTTTTTCGCCCTTATCATTTCGGTGATTATAGTAGATAGCACCTGTAATTGGTGAAAACCACCACGGAATTGCTACTGCAACAGCTTTGGATTTACACTGCAATGTCCGCTGCACTTTGACTGCTTTTCCACCCGGCTGCATTGCTACTCCGCCGCATCCACATGGCAAAAGCCGTTCGGAAACCTCTCTTTTGCGGAATATCTTCTCGGACATAGCTGCTATGCTGTCATTCCGTCATATAGCCATTCGTTTATTGAATGACTGGTCTTATTCCTAAAACTGACGAATAAAAACATTTACCTACAAAAATGACTTTGTTAGCATAAGATTTAATGCCTTTTTACCGTTTCTGCCAGTGGTTTGCATTATGAAAAACTGCTACAAATAAGCAAATAATGTAGAATTGCGACAAATACAACTCAGTCGGGATGATTGAGTTCAATTTATTAGGCAATGTCACCGTTTATTATGGAAGCCTTATTAGACGTGACGTTGAGAGAAAATCACTGCCCGCGTTAAACAAAGCTTTTCGCGAAAAAGAATTTTTTTCAACAATTAACGGTTAAAAGCCATTTAGTACTATATCTGCCATGACAGAACCTCTATTTATATACCTAATGATTGGCGGATTAATTCTAATCGTCTTATTGATCTTTATTACAATTGTATTTTTGAAAATCAATAAACGTTTAAATGAAAATACTGCCACCGACCCCGAATTGACGCGATTACTGCTTAATATTCAAGACGGCTTAAACAATGGCTTATCTGAATCAAGGAAAGAACTTCGGGAGGTCAGTGCCGAAAATCGCCGTGAAATTCAAGATGTTTTTAAAAACCTGCAAGACACACTGCTTAAGCGAATATCTGAAAACGGCGCGATACAAATTCAGCAACTCAACTCATTCAAAGCCGCGTTGAACGAGCTTTCCGAAAAACTAATCAACAATTCCAACGAGTTTAAGCAGAGTGTTTCGCAATCATTTCACATAACCAGCGAGGCACTTAACAAAAAGCAGGACGAGTTTCGGGATAAAACTCTAGAAAGACTCAATGCTTTTGAAGGCGTTATAAAAAATGATGCCAAGGAAAATCGCAATGAATTAACCGCCAGCCTGAAATCATTTGAAGGCAAATTTTCAGAAGGGATTAAGGAATTTAACGAGCAATTACGCACCCGCTTTTCAGATTTAAACAAACAACAGTCTGAAGCTAATGAGCAGGCTAAAAACAGCATTCTTGACATCCGTCAAACCATAGAAAATCAATTAAAGGCCATACGCGAAGACAATACTCAACAGCTTAACGAAATGCGTAAAACGGTCGATGATAAACTTCATGAAACCTTGGAAAAACGTCTGGGCGAATCATTTAAACAAGTCAGCGACCGTTTGGAGCAAGTCCATAAAGGCTTGGGTGAAATGCAAACCTTGGCTATTGGCGTTGGTGATCTTAAAAAAGTGCTATCTAATGTCAAAACACGCGGGATATTGGGCGAGTATCAACTGGGTAATATCCTTGAACAAATCATGTCCCCTGACCAATACGCCGTCAACGTCGCTACCAAACAAGGCAGCCGGGAAAACGTCGAATTTGCCATCAAATTGCCGGGGAAATCTGACGAAAAAACCGTCTGGTTGCCGATTGATTCTAAATTCCCATTGGAAAGTTATCAAACCTTACTGCTTGCATTGGAAGAAGGCAATATTGTCACAATTGATGCCGCACAAAAACTACTCTTAAAAGCCATAGAAAGCTTTGCCAAAGACATTAGCGGTAAATATATCGACCCACCGCATACCACCGATTTTGCGATCATGTTTCTGCCGATTGAAAGCCTGTATGCGGAAGTGTTACGTCACCCCGCGCTATTTGAGCGATTGCAGCGTACCTACCGTATCACCGTTACCGGGCCTACGACATTGTCTGCGTTGTTGAGCAGTCTAAATATGGGGTTCAGAACCTTAGCCGTACAAAAACGCAGCAGCGAAGTGTGGAAGGTACTTGCCGAAGTAAAAACCGAATTCGTCAAATATTCCGAGCAATTGGCTACTGTCCACAAACATATTAATTCTGCATCGACCTCACTTGAAAACTTACAAACGACACGTACAAAAGTGATGGAACGCAAGCTTCGCGGCGTGGAGGCGCTGGAAGTAGACAGCGAAACACCTTTACTACCTATTGATAATCTTGATTAATTTCAATAACTTAATAGAAACCTGCTGAAAGTAGGTTGGTTAGCGCGGGACACAGAGGACTAAAGTCCACCCACATTGTGTCCCGCGCTGTCGAGTTGTTTTTTTGAACATTAATGCTAAAGCTAACCGGCTAAAGCCGGTGGTTTTAACCTTAAATATTGAAATAAATATCACGGCTGCATTGAGTTTAGATTCTGTGGCTACGAAGAGCAATATTGACACTATAACAGGACTTGTAATGGATTTTATCAATGTAGATAACCTGAAAGCCTATTGGCATTTATGGATTTTGGGTTCGATCATCTTAACTTTAATCGGATACTTTTTTTTCAAGTTTTTTATTCCTTCGCAACGGTTGGAACAACATTTAGCTCAAGCGATAAAGAAACTCCAAAATATAACTTGCAAAAGCAAAGCAATAGACATTGTTTTTATTGGTAATGAGATCATGACGCTTCCTAAGCTGAATCATTGCTGGATCGAATTTGCCGAAACCCTGCATCCACAAACGGCTCCTGACGAAATGGGACAAGAACGCGTAGTTTGCTGGCGTTCTACCGTTCCGGCAGAAGTGTATTTTAATGTCGAAACGCTGGTTGCTGTAGAACTAAAAACTGAATATTTCAAACATCAACCAGGCATTCTGACTGGTATAGGAATTATTGGTACTTTCGCCGGATTGTTGCGGGGGCTATCAACGTTTTCCGTCAGTAGCAATCCTGAAACTGTTCGCCTTAGTTTGGACGCGTTAATTCATGGTGTGGTCGAAGCGTTTGCTGTGTCAGCAAGCGCCATCACCTTAGCCATGATTACAACATTTCTGGAAAAGCTTATTGTCACGCGCCGTATTAAACAGGTTGAAGAGCTCTGTCAATTACTGGATGGGTTATTCGTAAGCGGTGCTGGAGAAGAATATTTATCAAGGTTGGTCAAAGCGGGTGAAAGCAGCGCGACACAAACCATGCAGCTCAAAGATGCTTTGGTTTTAGACTTGAAGGAAATGCTGGAAAAAATGACTCTCCAGCAAACTGAAGCCATTGCCGCGAGTTTCGCAATCAGTTCCGAGAATAGCGGCAACCGTATCGCCCAAGCCATTTCAGATAGTTTAAGTGAGCCACTGCAAAAAATTGCGGCTGCCGTCAATACCACGACGGATACGAATGGCGAAGTGGTCACCCGTGCGCTCAATGAGGCATTGGTAGCTTTTTCGGAGCAAATGAAAGACATGTTTGGTGGGCAAATGGGCGACATCAATCAGTTGTTACAGCAAACCACCACGGCTATGCAATCTACCGTTGCTCGCTTTGATCAGCTTGCCAATAGCTTGGGTGATGCGGGAAAAAATGCAGCGGAGGTGATGAGTGAGCGCTTGAGTGCCGCGCTTGAGTCAATGGAAGCCAGACAACTTGCCTTAAATACGACCATGACAGAATTTGTCAGCCAGTTGCGCGAGATGGTGCAATCTTCACAATCAGAAACCAATAGTCAACTTCAGCAAACCTTTGCTTTACTGGGTGGCCAAGTGGCGGCGATGACTGAACAGCTTCAAGCCCAAGCCCAAGCCGCTGCCGATACTTATCAAAATCAGCAGGATAAACTGCAACAGAATGCTTCGGCTTTAAATCAGGAACTGGCAACCCAAGTGCAAACCAGTCTGTCGGCAATGGAACAGCAACTTGCCGGAATGATTGATGTAATGAAAGAACAATCCGCCCAAACCGCCACTCTTAATGCCGAGCAACACAAAACACTTTCACAGCATACGCAACATACTGTTGAAGCGCTGACAGGAAGAATGCAAAGTAGTATGGCAAGCATTGATGAACAAGCTACCGCCGCCCAAACTGTTGTGCAGCAGCAACTCCAAGTCATGGTTGAAGCCCTTAAGGAAAATGCGCTACAAGCCGCATCAGCGCAAAACGGACAGCAACGCCGGTTTTTTGAAAACATGCAGGCCACATTAGTTTCAATCAATGAAAAAGTCGAACATACCGTCAATAGCCTCAATAAAACGGTCACTGATTTTGTAGATTTAATGACCCAACAGGCACAGCAATCGACGCTGTTGCACCACTCCACACAGCAACAACTAGCGGAACAAGCCAACCGATTGGTTGAACAGTTGAGCCTGCAACTGCAAGCCATGACAGCGCAAACCAATGAGGCTGCAAAGTCTATGCAAACGGCTGTGGCGGCTATGCGAGATGTCACCAAAGACAATATCCAGCGCATGGAAAACAGTGCCGGAACGCTCTCAATGGCTGCTGATAACTTTGCCAAATCCGGTAATAGTGTCGCCGGTGTTATCCAGCAAACCAAAACCGTAACCGACAAAATGGCGACCACCTCCATTGCCCTCAACACCGCCGCCGTCACCGTACAAACCGCGCTCAATGATTACAACACGGCGGGTAAAGTAATGTCAGGAATGGTCGAAGCATTGAAAGCCACCGTTGAAGCCGCGAAAAAGGACGCGGCCGTCTCGCAAGCCTTGGTCAATCAGATCAAACAATCTGCCGAACAGCTACAACAGGCGCAATCATCGGTTGATGGCATTTTTAAAGCAGTCTGTGAAGAATTGGGAAATGCACACGAAGTTTTTGCCAGCAACGTCGTGAAGGGGCTGAAATCAAGTAATACCGCTTATCAGAAAGAACTCAAGGATGCGGTCGACTACTTGAAAACCGCCATCGAAGAACTGGGTGAAGTGGCAGATAATATTGCGGATCGGAGATAGACCATGCTTGGCACCCGTATCACTATTGGCAAAAAGCTTAAGGATGAAGCCGAAAAACCGTTTTGGATTTCCTTTGCCGATTTAATGACCGCTTTGATGGTAATGTTCTTGCTGGTTATGAGTGTGGCTCTGCTGGCGGTCACCAAAACTGTGTCCGAAGAACAACGCGCCGCCGATGCGCGTAAAGAAGCCATCGAAAAGTTATTGGACAAAGTAGAACAAGCCACACAAAAAGACCCTCAATTTTCAGGTATCCATGTCAACCGTGATCGTCAGACGGTTGATTTTGGTGACCGCGCCCGCTTTGATACGGCCAGTCACCAACTCAATAAAGATCAAGCGCGTTTACTGCGTACTTTTATTCCTCATGTATTGGAAATTGCCAACAGTGAGCTGGGCAAGGATTGGCTGAAGCGTATCGTTGTGGAAGGCTTTGCCGATAAACGCGGTAGTTACTTGCTCAACCTTAATTTGAGTATGCAGCGCAGCCAACGGGTGCTATGCGTACTGCTAGCCAAACACGATTTGGGGGAAGCTGAACTGTCGTCACAACAGCAAGAAGACATTCGCCAGCTATTTCTGGTTGGTGGCTATTCCTCCAATTCGCAAAAAGACACCCTGGAAGAAAGCCGAAGAATTGAATTAAGGCTGGAATTTAGAGGTATTAAAGAACCCTCTCGTACTCCGCCCACGACTATCGAGGATAGCTTTGGCACTTGTGCCCTTTAGGAGAAAAACATGACCGGATATATTTGTATCGCCATGCTGGAAGACCCGCCTTACAACATGATTTTGACCGCAACGGAAGAGGAGCCTGAAGATTGGCTCGATGAACTGCCTTTACCTAGTCATTTATTGTGCTATGAGGGTTTTAACGATACCAAAGTCATCATGAAGCAGTTCATTCAGCGACTCAAGGCAGATGGAATCATCGTCAAAGTGGATAAAGCTTTTTCAGCTCTGCCGTATGAGGTGATTCGGGCATTTATCAAGATCAGAGATGAAGCCGTAATTAATAATCAGCTTGTAAAAGACACTGATGATGAGGAATACGCTGAGGGCAAACGGCTTTTTGATTTGGCAGAAGAGTATCAATTCGGCAGCAGCAAAATTATTCCTGATTTAAAAATTTCATTCAAATTATTCATGCAATCTGCGGGACTTGGCTACAGCCCTGCATATTATGCATTAGCTTTAGCCTATAAAGATGGTGATGGTGTAAAAAAGGATTTAAATGAATCGCTAAAATGGGCAATGCGGGAGATTGAAAGTGGCGGAATATTTGGATATTCCGTTGCAGCAGATTGCTTTTTGGAAGCCGAAATGAAAGAGCAAGCAAGCGATATGTGGCGGCGATGTTTTAAAGAACAATCCACCGAAGACATTAAGTGTGTCTTGATTGAATATGCACGCCATGCTGCCGTCCGCTCAGTCGAACTGGTGCATACTAAAAAAATAGCCAAACTATTTGGTATCGTTGCAGAGCAAAATAAGGATTTAGCAGAACAAGGTATTTATTGGCGGAGAGCAATAGATTGGTTACTGGCAAATCAGTTTATCGAATAATCTAACTTATCTACGATTTAACCATTAACTTGCTATATTTTCCATACCCATTCGGCCTCATAAATCGGATAATGTTTTCTGTGTACCATAAATTCATTTGGGAGAATAACCTACATGCCCACTTTATCCATTCATGGCGATGTCCACATTCCTGACAATCTCATTCATGCTCTTGGCTTAAAACCTGGTGCTAAACTGGCTTTTGAACGCCAAGGTGACGCTATTGTTATGCGCCCGGTTAGAAAAAATAAAACCTCGCAGGTTGAAGAAGGCTCCAAAATTTTAGGTTATACCGGGAGCACAGTTACGCTGGAAGAAATGGACGCTGCCATTGCCAAAGGCGCGGTGCAATCGTTGTGAAGTCGGTCGATACTAATATCTTGGTGCGCTACTATGCACAAGATGACGCTCAGCAATCGCCGATTGCCTTGCGCCTGTTTAGGGATGAACCCGAATTGTTTGTGACAAAAACGGTATTGCTTGAGTTTTTCTGGGTGCTGACCCAGGCCGAGAAATTTCGCTTTTCGCCAGAACAAGTCATGACCGTTTTCGAACATTTGCAAGGCTTGCCGAATGTTGTTATCGAAGATGAGCTTTCGCTTCGAACAGCCATAACAGGGTGTCGTGCTGGTCTTGAGTTTCCAGATGCCCTGCATTTGGCTGCATCTGCGGCTTGCAGTGCATTTTTGACCTTCGATGACCGTAAGTTCGCACGTCGCGCCCACAACGTCATAATCTGTTTCCTGTTTGTGAAATTTCTGCGTAATCTTGCTGATTTAACAATCAGCGATGATTTGACGGTTTTATGGGCGAACCTGTCAATCACCACAAGCAAAGCGAAAGCTAAGGTTTAGACATTTGCATGAATTCAATTGCTACTTTCCGTAACCGTTTGCTGCAAATCAATGCCGAAGCACTGCTAACCCCTATCCCGGATTTGTCCGAAGAGATGGCGCGAACCACGCAAAGTTTACGCACAGAATATGGTGATATTTCACGAGGTGCAGAAGACCAGCTAGGCATAGCGGCAGCGGTGATTGATTATTTGAAAAACCACCATCTATCGACGTACCGAGACGTTAAATATGTGTGCTTTGGCGTGTCATCTCCTTACGGTACGCCTTTAACTCGAGTTATTGAACATGAAACTTTGTTTTCTAAGCTACTCAAAGAAGTCGAACTGCTACAACCAGAACCGAGAAAGTTTCGGCGCTGTTATCAGGGTTTACTGAAAGGTTATTTGCGTTATCCGGGTCAGCAAACCGAACAGGTCATCGGCCATAAAAACTGGTTGGCGTTACGGGAATTTCTAGCACAATTCTGCAAAGCTTTGAATAAACAAAAGCCGGTAATGGAATGGGCGCAAGCCCTTTACGAACACCGGAACTTGCTGGCGGATAATCCTTGCAAACCTTATGGTAAAGCCATGTTAGCAGGTGATATGTCGGTTGTGGAGGAACTCAAAAGTCGACTGGGTATTGATGATGATACTTGGGTAATGAAGGAGTTGGTATTGGCTCATGTTCAAGCGGCTATCACCTTGAAAGATGGGGAATTTGTATCGCAATTAACACTTTTGATACAGCTTCTGGAGCAGCATACTGGGATGATCACTCAAGGTTTGGCCTTATTACTTAGGCGGTATGAACAATGTAAAGAACATGCCGAACACCACGCACTTCGTGACATGGCGTTACGGGAATGGAAAAGTCCCTGGTTAGAATCCAACAAACCACTCTGGTATGCCCAGATTGGCGATGCAGCCACTCAAATGGTAAAACTATGGCTAACCAAGCAACATATAAAGGACTTCTTCGTGCTATTGCAAGCAGGTGGCCAGGCAGATACCCAGCGAATGGAGTTTTGGTTGCAATATGCCGAAGCCATTGATGATTTTTGGTTAGCACTAGGAAACAATAGTTTTTATAACCAGCAGGCTGATTTCAAAAGAATTCGTACACAAATGGAAGGTCACTGTATGCGATTAATAGACAGTAATCAAAACAATGACAATGCGTTTTTAATGAAGATTGGTAATTTTGTTTTCATTGAGTTTGGTAAGCAAAATAACGCTTGCCATATATTTAGCGCTGATAATCTTCCTTTTACGATAGGTCAAACTACTGTATCAGGAACAGGAAATGGATTGAAAAATACCAAACATTCCGGATGGCAAAGAAAGCTATCCCATTTCGATGGTTGGCAGCAAGAATTTGCTGATTTTTTACGCTCTTTTGCTAATGCGAGCTTGAATAAAAGCAAATATGAAGCCTTATCCTCATCAACCAATCAATCGTTACAATCTTTGGACAGCAAGAGTATTGAGGCTTTCTGCATTTCACAAAACTTGCATTTTGATGATCATAGAGACAAAGGCGGGGCAATTTGGGTACATGTGCCTCAAACCCATGGATCGGCATCCATGTTAAAAAGTGCCGGTTTCCGATATAAAGAAGGCCGGGGTTGGTGGCGGGAATGATGGAGTTTAAAAAATTATGGCCATTTAAAGCCAGCCACAAAGTCGCCGTTACATCAAAGGCTTCCCACTATCTGAATACCCAATTTACAGACGATGGTATTTATTATGGCGTTATACCGGAATTAACTGATTGGATGAACCAATGGCAGTGTTTTGGTCAAGATTCAACCAGCATTAGCCTACTTAATCAGGTTGAGGAATTGGGGCGTATAGCGCTAATCGAAAACCAGTTATTTTTAAGCTGGGATTCGCTGTATAAGCTTTTGGCGGATGAAGTGGGCAGTTCGAATGAATTGCTCAATCTACTGAAATTGCCTGAATTTACTGATTTTCGCCCCAGTCTTGCCAGCACAGGTTCTTTGGAAGATTTGGATTTTCGCATCACATTAAGTGATTGGGTAAATCAGCAAGGAAACAAGCTTGCAATAGCTCCAGAGGTTACTGGCGCGGTTATCCAGTACCAAGATGAGCAATTCCTTTTAACAGAAGCCGTTTGGCGTTTGGTTGGTGAAGTGCGTACTTTTTATCGCCTACCTAAAGACAGCAGGACGCCCCAAACTAATCGGCAATCTTGGAGCTTAATACGCCGCCATGCTAGTTCTGCACAGGTGCCAATGGTGGATTTTTTACAGCGAACTGTAGTGTTGTCTCCAGAAAAGTTACTCCTGCATTTACATAAATCAGCCAGTTCGGGCAATAAAACCGTCCAAGTAGAACCCAATTTTGATGGGGCGCCGCAGCAATGGCTGGATACATTTGATAAATTTGCAATAGTGCCTGAACGTTATGACATTCCAGACGGCCAAGGGATTATTCAAGTGTTGGTTTCGCCTCAAGTACGCTCGGTGCTTCAGGAATTACGGCGCTGGCCGGGACGTTATGTGGCAGGGCAACGTGCAGAAGCCTTCATTCGAAATCCCTATGCCGCGTTGGGAGATGCTGCTGTTGCGGTAATTGATGAAGCTCAATTCGAAGAAGCCAGGGAGGCCGCTGGCATTGAGTTTGAACAGTTTTTTATCGATGTTGACTATGACGAAAACGGTAAGGTTATTGGTGTAGGTTTACTAATCGAATCTACGTCCTCTACAAATCAACAAACCAATCGCTATTCATTTGCAGATACCAAGGAGCTGGAAAATTTTATCAAACGCTTCGATAAACAAATTCAAATGGGTTTTCAATGCTTGGCTTGGGAAGGCTATGAACTTGAAATTTTGGGCGATGCCGAATATCAATTGGTAAACCTGAAACTACTTCTGTCGGAATGGTTGCCCGCACATCATATTAGTATTGCCTATGCTGATATTTTTGATCTGGGTCGTTATTCCGGCCGCATAGAAGGCATTGGTGTTGAAAAAAATTATGTTTCGCCGTTTATTGCCAGAAAATCTGACGAAGAAGGTTGGGTGCCATCAAATGTAGAGTTTGGCCTTGCTTTTACGCCAGACAATTCGGCAACGCCTGTAAATTTTCAATTAAGTAACAGTGGCAGAGAATCTATTCAAGAGGCGATTGATCAAGCAGAACAAAAGCAATTAGATATGGTTTCTATTCCAGGTGTTGATAAACCTGTGTCGGTTGCTGAAGCCAAACAAATTCTGGAAGTTATTCAAACCACTGAAGAACAGATACGAAAAGGCGAATTTACCGCTAAACAACAAAAATCCTCAGCTAAATCATTATTGCTAAAAAGCAATATTTACACGGTCGATTACCAAGAAAATAGAAAGCAAGCTTTAGAGCTACCTAGCGATAGTCAGGTAAAATTGCCCAGCGTGTTACGTGAATCCGTTAGCCTCAAACAACATCAACTGCAAGGGGTCGCATGGCTCCAACATCTTTGGCACCAGTCCCCGCAGCATTGTCGAGGCGCATTATTAGCTGACGACATGGGTTTGGGGAAAACCCTTCAAATTCTTACGTTTATCGCTCGTTGCATGGAGGATGAACCCCATATTGACCCTATCCTGATTGTAGCTCCTGTGTCATTACTGGAAAATTGGCTAGAGGAAATCGACAAGTTTTTCACGCCAGATGCTATGTCAGTCTTGATGTTGTATGGTAAACAGTTAAGTGATCAAAAGCTTGACCGGTCAGAAATCGATCCCCAATTAGTGCGCGAGGGCTTAGTCAAATTCTTAGTGCCTAATTGGCTGGGAAATACCAAAGTGGTATTGACGACTTATGAAACCTTGCGAGATTTAGAGCTTTCTTTAGCATCTCAGCGTTGGTCGATTATGGTTTGTGATGAAGCCCAGAAAATTAAAAATCCTAATGCGCTGGTAACCCGCTCAGCTAAAAAGCAAAATGTTCGTCTGAAAATTGCATGTACAGGAACCCCGGTAGAAAATTCACTGGCTGATTTATGGTGTCTGTTTGACTTTATTCAGCCTGGACTATTGGGTGCTTTAAATGATTTCGGATCACGCTACCGACGACCTATTGAAGCTAAAACTGAAGAGGAGAAAGCCCGTGTCAATGAATTAAGGTCTTTGATTGAGCCTCAAACGCTTAGGCGAACTAAAGCACAAGTGGCTAAAGACCTCCCCAGTAAAATCGAAGTTGAAAGTTGTCGCTTGTTACCGCTGTCAACTTATCAGCGAGATCTATATCGACAGGTTATTCAAGGTTATCAAGAAAAACAAAGCGACAGTGCTATAAAAAATCACTTAGGCCTGATTCAATACTTACGACAACTTTGCACAAGTCCTTATCCGATTGGCTCTAAAGCCTCACTTGATGAGCCGCTCTCAGAAAGAGAAATGAAATCGCCGAAGTTAAAATGGCTTTTAGAATTATTGGTTGATATTAGGCAACGAAACGACAAAGTTATAGTGTTTGTCGAGTTTCTTGACCTGCAACGACAACTTCAACGCTATATAGCCGAACGTTTTAAGGTGTTACCCGACATTATTAATGGTTCTACTTCGGCGGCAGCTTCGGTAGCCAATAGCAGGCAAAAACGAATAAAAGCTTTTCAAGAAAAACCTGGTTTTGGTATAATTATCCTCTCCCCATTAGCTGTTGGATTTGGCGTCAACATCCAAGCTGCAAATCATGTCATTCACTACACCCGAACCTGGAATCCTGCTAAGGAAGACCAAGCAACTGATAGGGCTTATCGCATTGGTCAAACAAAAGATGTTTACATCTATTACCCAGTGATTACTGCTGAATTCGTTACCTTCGATATGAAGCTCGACAAATTGTTAAGCTGGAAAAGATGTCTCTCCGATGACATGTTGAACGGCTGCGGCGATCTATCATCTTCTGACTTCGATGATCTTGGGGCTCCTGAGGGTGGCGCGGTTTTTGCCGAAAAAAACAAACGCTACTGAACTAAAAGACTTTAGTTGCAAAAATATAAGGTTACCTGGAGCCCATTTATCTGGTCAGTAACTTTACGCTGCCCCAAGAGGCACGCCTGTATTACCGGAAGCGTTTCCGCATCGAGACGATGTTTTCCGATTTTAAAGGCCGGGGCTTCCAGTTGCAAAAGAGCGGCCTACGCGCACCCGAACGGGTTTCGCGCCTGCTGATCGCCGTTTCCCTGGCCTATTTGTGGCATGTCTTCCTGGGGGTTTACGCCATCAAGACCGGATGGGACAAAATTGTCCACCGGACAGACCGTTGCGACCTGAGCCTGTTTGAGTTGGGCAAACGCCTGCTGAAACGCTTCCTGACCAACGGCATACCGCTGCCGCCGTTTTGCCTGTTTTCAATCATAAAAACATAACGCATTGATAATTAAATAATATTTGTTTTATGAAAAAGTGTACGGTAGTGAATCATTCGGCAAGCATAAGCAACCCAGCAATAAATTAAGTCGTTCGCCTAGAGTCTGCCAAGCTGCGGCCTGCTCCTCTTCTAAACCTTGTCGTTGATAAATTCGCTTAACTTTATTTTCTTCCGTGTGATTCAAGCATTTTTCAATTACATCACCTTGGATGCCCAATTTGCCCATTAATGTGGCTCCCGAACGGCGTAAATCATGAGGTGTCCATTTGCCATTAGGCAAAACTAGGGCTTGGCTATGTTTCGAGCGGTGGCTATAGATAATTTTTGTCTGCCGTCCGTCAATCTGCTTTGTTATGGATTTATCGCAAACATGATCTGAATTATCACGGTTAGGGAATAACCATGTTTCACTTCCTGACAGGCTTTTTAACCTGTTAAATTGTGCCAGTGAGAAGTTTGATAGGTAAATGACGTGCGCTTTGCCGTTTTTGCTGTTAGTTTCGGGGATTTTCCACGTTTTTGCAACAATATCGATATCTGAATGTTTAGCTTTGGATAATTCTCCAATTCTGCATAATGTTGATAGGGCGATCCAGATAGCGCATTCAGTAGACTGCATTAGCCCAGAACTTGGTAATTGCTGGGCTAGTTGTTTTATTTCATCTTGGTTTAATGTTCTATCCCGTTCTACATCTTTTCCGCCTACCTTTGCTTTCCGTATGCTCGCGGTGGGGTCAAATTCGATAATGTCACGATCAACAGCAAAACGGAACATCTGGCGCATTAGGCCAAGCAGCACCTTTGCCATGCGGTTAACACCGCGCACTAATAAAGCATCGGTTACTTGAGTAATGTGGCCTTTGCGTACATCTTCGACAAACAAATCACCCAGAACAGGTAACACATCCTTATTAAACATCCTGATTATTTCTTGACGATCTTTTCGATTTATTAAATCGATCTCAGTCCAGCGGATAAACAAATCATTAACCGTGATCCGCGCATTAAGTTTAGCAAGATTTTCTTGTTCTTCTAGCTGCTGCTGTCGGGTACGCTCGGTTTCCAATTTTCTTTCTAAAATTGGGTCTTTACCTTGCTTGACTTGTTCTTTGTATATGTCCCTCTCTTTTCGTGCTTCCTTTAGCGATTTTGCTTTTAGAGTTATCTGGCGTTGTTTGCCCTCAATTCGATACGACAGCATAAAGGATACGGAGCCACCCTCATTTTTTGGGCGGACGCGGATAATTAAGCCACCCCCATCTGAAATAATTTGTACATTGTCACTGGGCTTAAAATTTCTAAAAGCCGCGTCAGAGATTTTGTTTAATGCCATTATTCACCCTTTTTTACAGATTTCCGGTATAACATCCGGTATAACATTTTTGACGGATTTAGTTAAACGGTACTGTACAGTATTGGACGATGAATATCACTAACTATATGAATAAAATAAGATATAAAAATATTTTGGATTTTATAAGACTGTAAAAAACTATTATTTACCTGACTGGGGGACAAGTGGTAGCAGGTTCAAATCCTGTCGTCCCGACCAATAAAATCAATTACGTATAAGATACTTATTTTGTAAGTTACCTCAGATATGCCATTTCGTGATACCAATTCAATGGGTAGCTAGTTATGGTGAGCGGCTCATCGCTCCTCTAAAGCCAAAAGCTAATGCCAGTCACTTTGACATAGTCAAGCCTTTCTCCCCTTTCTCCCCTTTCTCCCCTTTCTGCGCCTCAAAATTTCCAGCTTCTAAGCCCTAACAGGATCTTCATCCCTGTGATTAAGGCTATACCGTTAAACCGTTCCGCCTAAGCCTTCAATATAAGCCGTTATCTTGCCCTTAACCCGTTCGAGGATTGGTTTTCTCTGCAATATATTGAGCTTGAAATTTAGCGCATTGATGATTTTTTCATCTTTGGGCAATCGGTTGGTAAAGCCATAATTATTTAACAATTTTGTTGGTTTTTCGGGGTTCAAATCCTCATGGCCGCATAAGTCGTCTAGGGCAGGATATAGGTTGAACATTAGGACTCATAGGGTAAGCCAATAATCCTTTGTTCGTGCGTCAATTGGGGCATAGGCACTATAGGAGGAAGTTGGTTTACATATCAATCCAATACCTAAATGATCAGTTAAGAAAGCTGTTTGCCATGCCTTACTATCGAGGTCAGTGTTTACAACAATCACTCGGTCAGAAATAGATCCATCAGCATATTTCCGTCGGTAAGCATACTCTTCAACTTGCCCAATTGCAGTTCTTATCCGGTTTTGAAAACTTCTGCGAGTAACAGTTTTTACCTCAAATATTGCTGAATCACCGGTTGGCCATGTTGCAAATAGGTCTATGGAGCCTGGGTCTGATTCAACAGTTGCTCCTTGAGCAATAAATGACTTAGCAAGGTCTTTTATAATCCGGTCGTGAAGAAGTGTTTTTGCATGGCGCTTTTGAGCGCCATTTCGAAGACTTTCAACTAACGCCTCCAAATCTTCGGAAAACTCATGCTGAGTATCCCGCCCAAGATGTTCTAAGTCTAAAGGCTTTAGGTTAACATTAGTAATATCTGAAGATACAATATCGTTCTCCTCCTCGATGTCTTCCTCAACCCCTGCTATATAGTTGTGTTCTAAATATTCAGCATTATTAGCTACATCAAAACGCAAAGCCTTCTGAGCTTCAAAAGGAATATGACCATACCAATCAAACCAATTTAATCTATGTTCTTTATTGAATCCAACTGGAATCCAAAACGAAGCGGCTTCTTCCTGCGAAGCGCAGTAATCATTTACAAGATCGATATTCGTTTTAGCATAAGAGCTAAGAAAAATCTGGCGTTGGGAGCCACTCTCGAAAAAATCAGATTTTTGAAGAAATTTAAACCAATCCTGAATATTACGCCTACTGTGCCTATTTATATTATCTATATTCGACATAGATTTACGGTAAACCACAATCTCTGACAATGCCATTGTCCATTCAGAATTAGTGCGACATGGAATTAAAAAAGCTTGGCATTCAGACACGGAAAGAGATGGCTCTAAACCTTTATTATATAGTTCTATAAGAATTCTTAATATCAATGCACCTGGTTTCAATAAAATTTGCCTGTCGGCCTGAAGTTCAGTCAGCGACTTTGGGCAAGATATGGAAGAAGACGCTAGTTCTTCTCGTAACCTACTTTGAATAGTCGATTTTTGCCCGTTCGGATACTGAAATCGAAGAGCCTGAACCCCGACTAATTCTGAAAAACCTATTTCCCCAGCAAGAAGCATGTGCCCCAGCTCAGTTAGCGTTAGTGCCCGACAAATTTTTGTTGAATAAATTAAGCCGAGTTCAGCCAACAACTGTTGATAGTCTCTCCAAGCATCAGGAGTTCCGTTTCGCTCGTTGGCGGTTAAAACACCTGAAGCAATCATCAATTCAGTGATTTTTTGTCCGTAACCATCGATATTACCTTCAAATGGTGCTGCGCATTTCAAAAGATCATAAAGCGTTTTTGGTTCTAGCCCCACTGCATGCTGTGTAAACGACCAACTATGGCCAGGATAGGGAAGTTGCCTCGTCATTACTTGCCATCCAACGCTTTAGCTATTGCATTTGCAACCGCCTTTGCCATTAAAGGCGGAACCGCATTACCAACTTGGCGATAAGCAGCGGTTGACCCGCCAGCAAAAACCCACCAGTCTGGAAATGATTGAAGACGAGCTGCTTCTCTAACGGTAATGTGCCTATGCTCAAATGGATGAATGAAAGGCCTGCCTCCGCCTGCTCCAGATCCAACCAAAACCGTACCCGATGGATGATCAGGATGCACCCGGTCAGTATGATCTTTTTTATCCCTGCCTCCTGGTGGGACTTGACTATAGCGAGTAGTTACCCTCTCACCGTGCGCTCTTAAAATATGGTTTGGAAGACAGTGCACGTCTTCAAAAGCTAGGCTAGCCTCACGAGGCATCTGTAATCCCAATTCATTTTTCAAATACGAATCTGTATGTGTGCGACGTGGCCACATGAATCGTGAAAAACTATCTTCGTCGCAAAAACCTACAGCAACAACTCTCTGCCTAATCTGAGGCACGCCAAACCAAGCGGCATTGAGCTTCGTCCATTGAATGTGGTAACCAGTTTCGTTTTCAAAGAAAGCAAGTAATTTCCCCCAGTCCTCACCTTTATTAACAGTTAAAATTCCAGGCACGTTTTCAAATAAGAATGCCTTTGGTTTAATCTCTCGAATGAATCGGGCATATTCATAAACGAGTTTACCTCTAGGGTCGCCGATAGATTTTCTGTCACCTAATATGCTGAACGATTGACAAGGAGGCCCCCCGATAACTACATCGACTGGAACGCCAATTTTTTCTAAAACTTCCTTTCCAGGCAAGATGGTTATGTCGTGACTTTCGACAATATGTTTTCCTAAATTCCTGTGGATAGTTTCGCAGAAAGAAGGCATAACATCAGACGAGAAAAGCGGTTTAAACCCCGCTGCCGAGAATCCCAAATCTAACCCGCCGCCGCCGCAGAATACTGAAACGTATCCTAAACCATTGCCTTGCTTTGGTATGACAAGCGAATCAAGTTCTTCCAGATAATCATTACGTCGCTTCATCACTAATGCTGCCGAGCTTTTCATTTACTAACCTTGTTTATTTTATAGCTTGTATCGATCATTCCTTGAAAAATGTCGGTTTGCTTGCCACGACTTTGCTGCTCTATATGGACGCATGAAATCTCTCAGGACTTGCGTAGCAGTTAAATCACTCTTTTTGCATGCACACAGAAAGTCTTCTCTTAATTGATTTTCGACCCTTATTCGCAGCCCTGGTTCTTTCATCACATATCGTTATTGGACATTTTTCATATATCCATTGTGCATCCATATTTAATTTCTGTCTAGGTTTCCTTTAATAATGGCTCCCAAAATGCTGTGGCGGTCAAATTTTGACTCATATTGAGCAATGATTACCGCGCCTTCATCTAGTGGCGCGTTTAGCGAATTTACTAATCATAGCGTCCATGCACTAGACACACAATAAAAAGGGATGGTGAAATTCACTTATGTTGCGTCTGCGTTCCAAAACTTTGTGATTCGCCGTGCGAAGGGAAAAAATTCTTCGGTATTGGCATGTAGGCTCAACAAAATTTCTGGTGGACAATCTATGGTAACGGTTTGCGCATCATTATTGTTCTGTAGGTACAAAGACGCTGGGTGTTACTGCTAAGCGAGCGGCACGACGCGCAAAACGACGGTCATCAAAGCTGTAAAAACTCTCACAATGACGGCAAGCGGTCAGATGCAAAGCATCGGCAAAATCCAAACCTTCTGCTTGTAAAGCCAAGGCTTGGGAGACGCGGGGCCATTCTTCAACGGTAACATTGGCTAGCCCTAGCAGATGCTCAATAACGTGGCGAAAATCACTCTGTCCAAAACCATAAAAAGCGCGTAACACCCATTCCAATTCTAAAATAACGGTTAATGGAACAAACAGTTGGGGTGATTCAGTCATGATGCGCCGGGCTATTGGGCGTTGTTTAACTGCCTGCAAATCGTTGGGGTCATCGACATAAAAACGGGCTAAAATATTGGTGTCTAGCCCTATCATTTAGCGTCCCGCATAGCCTGTGCAACATCAAAATCCGCTAGATTCCGTTCGCCCGGCAATTTGCAAACGAGCAAGCCGTAACCCTCTTCAGGTTTTGTCGGCTGAATGCGCCGATTGACTTCAACCCTTAAGTTAGGGCCTTCTATGATAAAGCTAAGCTGGCATCCTGGCGTAATGCCCAATTGTTTGCGGATGTCGAGAGGGATAATAACTTGGCCTTGTTCAGAAACGGTGACAGTTTGCATAATGGCTCCTGAAGTATTAAATGGGATTTCGGTTGGGTATCCGTTTTTCTTACGGCAATAAAATATAAATGGCCAATAAATTCATAGGCAATACGGGATAGACGACTTGGAACTGTTGTTTATCCATCGGCGCGGTAAAGTGCTAGGATCAATTAACTTTATATCGACATTTAAACCAATCGCTTTATTAATGAGCTTCTTATCAAAGCTGACAAATTCATTGGCAGATGAACTACACGCCAGATGTAAAGCATCGGCAAAATCCATTCCTTGCTGATGCCATGCTAAGGCGTTAAACACAGCGGCCTTATTTTCAGTCATGACGTTAGTTAATCCCAGTAAACCCGACAAGGCATAGCCAATACGGTCAGATGGGAAACGGTAGCTGAACCGTAATACCCATTCTGTTTCCAAAATAACGGTAGTGGGGATAAAAAGCAGTGCGGATTCAGCAAAAATACGGTATGCCTTGAGATATTGGGCTTCATCGTCTCTGGTTAAAAATCGCACTATCACATTGGTGTCAACTGCGATCATGTTATCCCCATTCAGCGGCAATGCCTTGTTGAATGGCCTCGTCCATTTCTTCTATGGACTTTGCTGCGCCTTGATAAGCCAAACAGCCCGCAATAGCGTCGATAGAAGTATGTTGCATTATTTTTTTGGGCTTCAATAAAATGCCTTGCGGGGTAGATTCAATTTCTAATTCTTGCCCGATGGCCAAATGATAAGCATCGCATATTGTTTTTGGAATGGTTACATGCCTGCGGCTAGATAAATGCGTGGTTTTCATGTTTTTTCCCCTAAAAGTGTTGTTTCAGGTGGCTATTCGCACCCGATCTTTTTAAATTCATTATCGACAATACCCCGTATCTCTGGGGCATCGTCATCATTGGTAATCTGCAAAACGATAGCGCATTGCGCTCCCCCGCTTTTTGCTTAATAACGGCATGATTTTAAAGGGCTGCACCGAACGGAGTGCAATAGTCTTTAGCCATTGCACGATAACCTGACCGAGTGTGCTAGCTTTAGCCTGTCGTTTGCTTAACGCTAGATGCTATAACTCGATCATCAAGTTTTTAATATTAGAATAAGCAACTTAGCCATTAGATATTGGATTAGTATTTTAGTTAAGTAAAAACAAAAAGTTGCAATGGAATCCGTCCCCCTCCCCTGATGGGTGTATGGACGTGGGACATAGGTAACACATGTTCGGGGACATGGGTGACGGTTTTTTCGGGTTATTGTGGGGCCTTTAGGTCAATAAAGGCAATCCTATATTGGCAAAAATAGACATCAAGGCCGCCCTCTTGAGGCGTAGCCCTTAAAGCCACAGGATAGCCCCTGAAAGCCTTGCCCACTTTCCAGGTACGGCCTAAATAGCTAAATTCGCCCTTGGCCTGCACCATACGGACTTGGTCGTCAGGGGCGTACTCGATGGGCGGCAAGGACTCCGGGAACGGCCTCGGGCTGGCTTGGTAACGGCTGACGGGCGGCTGCAAACCCAGTGCCTGGTGCGGGCGTTCGAGATTGTACATGTCCCGCCAAGCATCGAAACGCTTTTGGGCAATGGCCAAGTTTGCGAAAGTCTCATGCGCCAAAAGCTCGCCCTTGAGGGTGCGGTGGAAGCGTTCGTCCTTGCCCTGGGTTTGCGGGTGGTAGGGGCGCGAATGGCTGACTTTGATGCCCAAGCGCAACAGCCAGACCGTCAACGGCGTATAGGGGTTGTCGCGGTCGTCACCCCAAGGAGGCCCGTTGTCCATCGTCATGCGCCACGGCAAACCGGACTTATGCTAATGGCTAAGAGATTTTAATCAGACTGTTTTTATTTCGTTTAATGAAAAAAGCCTTATTTAGATTCTCCCCACCCCATCCCTCCCCATCAGGGGAGGGGGACGGATTCCATTGCAGCTTGTTGTTTTTACTTAATTAAAATACTAATCCAATATCTAATGGCTAAGTTGCTTATTCTAATATTAAAAACTTGATGATCGAGTAATAAGATCTAAGGAAGCCCCTACGCCTTAGGCGGCACATACCCGGCGGGCATGTCATTATGGCCTTCAAACAAGAATTTCGCGCGTTCTTCGGCCAGATAAGCGCGGGCTTTCGGGTCGAAACTAGCCAGTTTGTTCTCGTTAATCAGCATGGTTTGTCTGCTTAACCACGCTTGCCAGGCGGATTTGGAGATTTTTTCATAGATTTCTTGGCCTTTTTCGCCGGGAAAAGGTGGCGAATCTAAGCCTTCGGCTTCTTCACCCAGTTTTACGCAGTGTATTAATCTCGTCATAGTGATTCCTAGTAGTCTGTATTAAATTGTTGCAGTAAAGTTTTGATCGGGGCGGGCAGACCCAAGCCGCTGATTTGTGCGCTGTTATACCAGAGCGCTTGTTCCGCTTCCATCACATTATTTGTAGGGTTTTCGATCTGCACCAGCAACGGCGTGTAATCCAGATGGTAATGGGAGAAGGTGTGGCGTTTGCTGGCTAAGCTATGGCGTTGCTTGATAAGCAAGTTTCGGCTTAAGCACCAGTCTTCGGCGGCATTAAGGGCGGCAAATTCCGGCAGGCTCCATAAGCCGCCCCAGATGCCGGTGGGCGGCCTTTTTTCTAAATAGATACGCTGGTCGGGGGTATAGAGCAGCAGCAAAAAACAGGCTTTAATCGGCAAGGTTTTCGGCGGTTTCCGGCTGGGGTAAGCGGATACGTTACCTTGGCGATAAGCTTGGCAATCGGCGCTGACCGGACAGGCTAAGCATAAGGGTTTGCTGCGGGTGCACAGTGTCGCCCCTAAATCCATTATCGCTTGGGTGTACTCGGCCGCCCTGACGCTAGGGGTCAGTTCGGCGCTGAGCGCCCATAGGGCTTTGCTGACTTGGCTTTGGCCGGGCCAACCGCCAATGGCGTTCAGGCGGGTCAGCACCCGCTTGACGTTGCCGTCCAGGATCGGGTGGCTATTGTTAAAGGCGATGCTTAAAATCGCCCCAGCGGTGGATTGGCCGATGCCGGGTAAGGCCATTAGCCCTTCTAGGGTGTCAGGAAAGCCGCCCAATTCAGCAATGCGTTGGGCGGCTTTATGCAGGTTACGCGCCCGCGCGTAATAGCCTAAACCCGCCCAATGCCGCAATACTTCATCTATAGGGGCCGCCGCCAAGGCTTCGACGGTCGGGAAGCTCTCGGTAAAAGCCTGAAAATACGGGATGACGGTGGCGACTTGGGTTTGTTGCAGCATGGTTTCCGACAGCCAAACCCGATAAGGGCTAATGGCTTGTTGCCAAGGCAGGTTTTTCCGGCCATGCTGGTCAAACCACGCCAACAGGCGCTCTTGGAAGCTAGCCGGATCAAGGCGCGGGCGAGGCATGGTTGGGTCAGACAAGCCGTTCATGCGCGGGTTGCTAAAAAAGTATTCATTAAGGCCAGTTTATCGAATATCATGGCGGGGAACTTGGTATATTATAAGAGGTGAAAAAAATGTTGATTTTAGCTAAAGCGGCAGGGATTGCCATATTAGTCTGGTTTTATCTGACCGCAAAGGAAAAAGGCCAGCCCGCTTTCCAATGGGCGATAATTGGCGTGATCGGTTACTGGGTGGCTTGGTGGGCGTTCAAATTGACCGCACTGGCACCGTTGGCGGCGTTGTTTACCAAAAGCCCGACCATGATTTTCCTGGTCACGCAAATCCCTGCTTTGTGCGGCATGGCGGCGGCGTATTTTATCAGAAAGAAATTGCTCGCGGATGTGGCGGCAAAATCGGAGTGATTCGCCGAGTTTGTCGGCAAGAGCCAAAAAATAACTTTTTTGGCTCTTTTTTAACGTAATATCCGGCCTTGTCCCCTTTTGCCGTACCGCCCACCTATCTTGTTACCCGATGCCTGATTATTCCAATTCCCACGGTTTACTCGCCTTATCCTTACGCACCTTAAAGAAACTGCTTAGCAAGCCGCTCCAAGCCATGTATTTTCACGCGCGTGAGTCGATAGGCGAGCCTAAGCGGGCGATTGTGGTTGCGCAAGTGGAACAGGCTTGTGGCAGTTTGCAAGACACCCGGGATGCCTTTGCCGATGCGCTGGAGCGTTTTAACAGCTTGGTGGCGGTGCAAGATACGGCATTAGAACATAAATACCAGTTGCTGAATCGGCAATATCAGTTATGCCGCGCCAAAGCCGAGGCGGTCAGCCAACGTATCCGAAGCATTGAAGAAGTAACTGAGGCCTTGTTTACGGAATGGGACCGTGAGTTGGGCGAGTATAGCAACAGAGCCTTGCGCAACCATAGCAAACAGCAATTAAAGCAAGCCAGACAGCAGTATGCGCGGCTGATTAAGGCTATGCACAAGGCGGAAGGTAAAATTCAGCCAGTATTGGCGGCGTTTAAGGATCAGGTGCTGTATCTTAAGCATAACCTCAATGCGCGGGCGATTGCCGCCTTACAGCATGAATTTCTCGACATCGGCATGGACATCGCCCAATTGCTGTTGGCAATGGAGCAGATCATCGCCGAAGCCAACGAATTTGTCAGTGTGCTGTCCTTGCAAAATGCTCCGGGGCAAAAAGCCTTGCCTAGGCAACGGCTTTAGGTGGGTTGGGCATTGGGGGAGTAAAAGCCCAACGCGGCGGGCTACCCTCAAAAGGGTGGCGCAAACGGGTTTGCCCCACCCCCTGCTGCATTAACATCAAGTTTTTTTAAAGCTTGTACAGCACATCATTGGCCTTGTCTTTGGCATCTTCTTTTTTGGGGGATTTGCGGTTATCCTGATCGATTCTTTCGCGGCCGAATTTAGTGATCATTTCGCCCCAGCTAGAATACTGGTCGTAGCCTTTATAGTTGGCATTTTTCCGCTCTTGATAAACTTGTTTGCCGATTTCTATAATTTCTTGGGGGCTTTTGCCGCCGACAATATCCAAGAATTGTTTGTCGTCTTTATTGGCATCACGGATAGTCCAAAACGACACTTCAAATTCGATACGGTTTTCCTGGGGCAAGCGCTCTTTTAGGGATCTGACTGAACGGTAAGCGGTTTTCATGTTCTGCCCGTTGATTTCTTGGCTTTTGCCACAGGCGATAAGGGCGGTGCAGCTTAATAAGATAAGCAAAATGGGAAGTTTTTTCATAAAGAAGTCCTCAATGTTTATAACGGCTTTGTTGTTATTTTTAGCGGATGGGATTTTATAGTCAGAGTCGTTGTTATATACGCCAGATTACAGAAAGCAATGCCGAAGGCAAGATTAGCCGCGCGATTTTTTCGTGCTTGCCGCCAAGGCTTCATCCTGACGGCATTCGCCCCCTGCCTAAACGGGCAGTAACGGGCTGGGCAGACGGCAAAAAATTAATATAATTCAATGCTATTGATGCTTCGGTATCGCCTAAACAAAGTAAAATGGTCAGTTATTATAACCCTGAGCTAAACAACTATGCTGGAATTTATCCAATTATTAAAACAGCGTTATCAAGCCATAGTCGCGCAAACGGGCAAAGCCGCCACCTTGGATTATCAGCAGCGCATTGACCAACTGACGTTGGCGGAAGCCTTTGTCCGCAAAGGCTTATGGTTGGCGGCGAAAGAGCCGCAGGTCTTACAGGTGGCGGTCATCGGCCCTACACAAGCGGGCAAAAGCTCACTGGTCAACGCTTTGCTGGGCAGTCCGGCGGCGGGGGTGAGTCCGCTGGCCGGTTATACTGTGCATCCGCAGGGCTTTTGCCACGCCGTAAAACAGAGCGACTGCCAAGGTTTGCAGCGTTATTTCGGGCGCTTCCAATGCCTGTCGCCCGAACAGCTCAGTAAGCACCGCTACGATTGCTATTCGGTCAGTGACACCAATAGCCGTTCGGCGTATTTACCGCCTTGTATAGTATGGGATACGCCGGACTTTGATTCAATAGATTCCCAAACTTACCGCGAAGGGGTCATCCGAAGCATTGCCTTAGCGGACGTGCTGGTGTTGGTGGTCAGTAAAGAAAAATACGCCGACCAATCGGTTTGGGAGATGATGGCCGAATTGGCGGCACTGAACCAGCCGACGTTGATTTGCCTGAACAAATTGGCCGAAGGCTCGGAAGCGTTGTTAATCCCGTCCTTAAAAGACAAGTGGCAGCAAGCCCGCCGCGACCCTTGCCCCGACATCATCCCCCTGTATTATCAAAAAGCCCTGGGTGGCCCGCAGTGGCCTGACAGCCAAGCCGGGCGCATTAAGCAGTTGGCGAAAAAAACCAACCCCGCTCAACATGCGCGGTTTGAGCAAGCCTTTTTACAACAGCACTGGCAATCCTGGCTGGAGCCGGTGCGTGCCGAGCACCAACTAGTCGGCGATTGGCAAGCGTTACTGGATGAGGTGCTAAAACAAGCCTTAAACCACTATCAGCGCGATTATCTGAACCATCCACACCATTACGAAACTTTCCAACAAGCGATGGCGGAGTTGCTGACCTTATTGGAAATGCCCGGCTTGGCGGGGATTATGACCGGGGCGCGGAAAATCCTGACCTGGCCGATGCGGCAAATGCTCAAGCTCGGCGGCAAGCGCCTGCATATCACCGACAGCAGCCAAGAAGTCAAACTGTTAAACCAATTGGCCGAACACGCCCTCATCCAATTGGCCGACCGTTTGCTGGATAAGCAGGAGCAACACCAGCAACAAGACTGGTGGCAGGGCTTAAGCTCGTCGCTACGCCGCCAGCGTCCAGAAATTTTGCAGCATTTTGCGGTGGCGGTCAAAAATTATCATTTGGAATTCCAGCAAGACGTGGAAGCCAGCGCCCAGCGTTTATATCATAAACTCCAAGAGCAGCCGATGGTGTTAAATAGCCTCCGCGCCACCCGCGTCACCGCCGACGCGGCGATGATCGCGCTGACCTTACACACGGGCGGCATTGGTGTGCATGATCTGGTGATCGCCCCCGCCATGCTTTCCGTCACCTCCTTGCTGGCGGAAAGCGCCATCGGCGGCTATATGCACAAAGTCGAAGCGCACCTTAAGCAACAGCAATTGAACGCCGTCGATTTGAACTTGTTTAGCGGTGCGTTAGGCAATACCCTGAAAGCCTTGCCCGCACAACTGGCCGGCAACAGTCACTTTAATATCTCGCCCGAACAGTTAGGGGCAATGGAACAGCAATTGACAGAGAAACGCCATGGCTTACGATTACTCTGAAGTAGTAGCAAACGCCCAACAGTGGGCCGAACAGGCACTTGGGGCCGGCTGGATTAGCGCCGAGGCTGCCGCTCAGTTGAAAGAGTTGGAAACCAAATCCCCCGACAGCCTATTCAGCCCCCAAGAAGCCCGGCCCTTGATCGTCGCCTTTATGGGCGGCAGCGGGGTCGGCAAAAGCACCTTGCTGAACCGCTTGGCGGGCAAGCCGATTGCGCGGGTCGGGGTTGAACGCCCGACTTCGCGGGAAGTCACCCTTTTCCACCATCACAGCGTCGCCATCCAAAACCTGCCCGAACAGCTGCCGATTACCCATATTAAAATCGCCCAGCACGATGAAGAGGCGAAAAAGCAGATTATCTGGATCGACATGCCGGATTTTGACAGCACCGAACAAGGCAACAAGCAACTGGTGCTGCAATGGTTGCCGCATATCGACGTATTGGTCTATGTGGTCAGCCCCGAACGTTACCGCGACGAAAAAGCGTGGCGGCTGTTACTGACCGAAGGGGCCAAACATGCGTGGCTGTTTGTGCTCAACCAATGGGATAGGGGCCAGCCCGAACAATACGAGGATTTTAAGCAACAACTGCACAAAGCGGGTTTTTTTGAGCCGATTATTTTTAAGACCATCTGTGCCGACGACTGGCAAACCGATGAATTCGCGCAACTGGAAGCCACTATCATGGCTTTGGCGCAAGGCCATACCGTGCAACAACTCCAACAGCGCGGGCAAGCCCTGCGTAAACGCGCCCTGCAACAGCAATTGCAGGACATCCGCGCCAGCTTGGTCGGCCAAGCCCCGGTCAGCAAACTCCCCAGCTTATGGCAATACCATTGGCAACAGGCCGTCACCGTCTTGGGACAAGGTTTTGTCTGGCCGATCAAAAACGCCGCCACCTATTATGGCGAACATGCCGCCGATTTGCTCGGCAACCCGTCGAATGGACGCGTCGCGTTGTGGGATGAATGGGCGCAAACCCGTTTTGACGATGCGTTAGATTTATTCGTCTTAGATGCCGCCCAACAGGGCTTGCCCGTGTTGCCGTTAAAAACCGCCCTGGCGGAACTGCGCGGCAAAGCCGCGAAAATACTACAAGGGCAAACCGAACTGGCGGTGCGGCAAGCCTTAGCCCGCCCAGGTAGCCATTTGCACCGGAGTTTGTTAAAAGTTATCCGCTTACTGGAAATAACCCTGCCGTTGGCGGCGATGTCTTGGGTCGGCTATCAGGTCTTTCTGGGCTTTTACCAAAGCAACCAGACCAGTAGTCACTACCTAGGCGTAGACTTTGCCATCCATAGCAGCTTACTGATCGCCATCACTTGGCTGGTGCCGTTCTTCATCCTGAAAAAAGCCCAGCCATCCTTACGCAAAAGTGCCCTAAAAGGCTTAAACACGGGCGTTAAGCAAGCGTTTGGCTTATTGGATGACGCGATACAAGAAACTATCGCCGACTTTAGCCAAACCCACGCCGGACAACTTGAGCAATTGGCGGCGCTGATCGGGCAATGCGAATGCCCCGATGTGGAAACCCGCTTAGTGGTCGATAATGACAGCCCTTTAGCGCGGATGTTAATCGGTTGAGGGGCAAGAGGCCACCCTATTATCTTGCACCAACAGCCAAGGTTTAACCACCACCACCCAAACCAAGGCATTCGCCTCCAGCCATTGCAGGGCTTGCGGATCCGACACCAAACCGATTTGCTTGGCGCTGAGCCACGCTTGCACTTGGGTTTTGTTGTCGGCGGCAAATTGATAGGCAACGTCGATCAAATCCAACTCACGACCCACGTTAACCGCCAAGCCTTGGGCAAAAAAGCGTTGCAATTCGCTCCAGGCGATTTGGGAAGTTTCCAGGTGGATTTTTTCTTTTAACGTCGTGTCGATAATTTCTTGCATAGTCGAGTTACAATGGGCACTTGTTGTTAATGGATAGGCGGTTATTTTATCTGTTATCAGCAGCTAGTCCATAAACCCTATTGTTAAGAGGAGCCAGTATGTCGTTATTATCGTCGTTTACGAAAAAATCCAAACTCTCTGCCACTATTAAACAAACCCAGCAGGCACGGAAAAGCGAAGGCAACGCCGCCGACCAATTGTTTAAAAGTGCTTATGCCGGTTATGCCGAGGTCTTGCTGGATGACCCTATCCGTGCCGATGCCTTATATAATTGGGGCTTTGCCTTATTGCACCAAGCCAAAACCAAGGAAGGCGCACAAGCCGAGGCCATTTATCAGGATGCCATTAACAAATTCGCTTTTTGTTTGCTGATTAACCCGAATTATTTGGGCGCGGCAATTAACGGCGGCGTGGCGTATATGGATTTGGCCCGCTTGAAAGGGGCGGCACCGGATGATGTGTTATACACCTTGGCACAAAAGCACTTTGAAGCCGCCAATAAAATCCAGACCGGCACCGCCTCGTATAATCTGGCCTGTATCTACGCCTTGCGCGGCGATTCGCAAGCTTGTCTGCAAGCCTTTGAGCTTTCGAAAGAGCGCGGTAGTCTGCCCGATGCCAGCGACATAATGCAAGACCCTGATTTGGCGACCGTTAAGGAAGCGGATTGGTTTCTGGCTTTTATCGAACCTTTGTTACCGAAGGAAGAACCTGTTGTCGTTGAAGAGGCTGTTGCCGTAGCGGAAGAACCCGCAGCCGTTGAAGAGGTTGCTGCCGTAGCAGAAGAACCCGCAGCCGTTGAAGAGGCTGTTGCCGAAGCGGAAGAACCCGCAGCCGTTGAAGAAGTCGCCGCCGAAGTGGAAGAACCCGCAGCGGTTGAAGAAGTCGCCGCCAAAGTGGAAGAGCCAGCGGCGGTTGCAGAAGTTGCTGCCGAAGCGGAAGAACCCGCAGCAGTTGAAGAAGTTGCTGCCGAAGTGGAAGAACCAGCGGCGGTTGAAGAAGTCGCCGCCGAAGTGGAAGAGCCCGCAGCGGTTGAAGAAGCTGCCGCCGAAGTTGAAGAGCCAGCGGAAGAGGAGTTTGCTGAAGTTGGGGAGCCGATTGCGGAAGCCGATGTTATCATCGTTGCTGAAACCGACGGGGCAGCCGATGCAGAGGAAACCATCGTTGCCGAACCTGGCGTAAGCTATCAGGCGCATAAAAACCGTAAAAAGAAGTAAGCCCTCTCTTATCGGCCTACGCTTAGGCACAATAACGGACGGGGCGATAAACCCCGTCCGTAGCCCTTAGGAACATCCATAAAAACACCGTAAGGCAGCTGCCTATTTGGAGCGCGGGCAAGATGCCCGCGCTCCAAGACCCTAGCTAATTCCTAAGGCCGGACTGCCGCCCTGGCTTGGCGCATCACTTGTTTCAAATCCCGCACCGTTTGCGCCAATCCCGAAAATACCGCCTGGGCAATAATCGAATGACCGATATTCAACTCGACAATTTGCGGTATTGCACAAATCGCTTCGACATTATGAAAATGCAGGCCATGGCCGGCATTCACCTGTAGCCCCGCACTATGCGCATACTGCGCCGCCGCTTGGATACGCGCTAACTCACTGGCTTGTAATGGCGCGGTGGCGGCATCGGCATAGCGGCCTGTGTGCAGCTCAATCACAGGTGCGCCTGCCGCCACAGCGGCATCAATCTGGGCAAAATCGGGGTCGATAAACAGCGATACCTCAATGCCCGCCGCCGCCAAATCGCCACACGCCCGCTGCATAGCCGCCAAATTGCCCGCTACATCCAAACCGCCTTCGGTGGTCAGTTCGGTGCGTTTTTCCGGCACGAGGCAACAGGCATAGGGCTTTACTTGCAGGGCGATGGCGAGCATCTGCGCCGTCACCGCCATTTCTAAATTCAGGCGGCTATGCAGCCGCTCTTGCAACAGAAAAATATCCCTGTCTTGGATATGGCGGCGGTCTTCGCGCAAATGCGCGGTAATGCCGTCCGCCCCCGCTTGCTCGGCCACCAAAGCGGCTTGGACAGGGTCGGGGTAACGGGTACCCCGCGCTTGCCGTAAGGTGGCGACGTGGTCGATGTTAACGCCTAATAAAATGGCTGGTGTGTTCATGGGCAGATAATAAAAAATAAAGGATGATAGCGATTCTATCGCTTAAACAGGCGGCGGCTCAACAGTTGCGGTTTGATCCGCCAACCACGCCCACGCTCCTAAGCCCGCTTGGCGGCCTGTGGCAAAACAGGCGCTCAGTAAATAGCCCCCGGTCGGGGCTTCCCAGTCGAGCATTTCCCCGGCACAAAACACTCCGGGCAGGGATTTTAGCATTAGGTCTTCGTTAAGCCCCGCAAAGTCCACGCCACCTGCACTGCTAATGGCTTCCGCCAAAGGCCGCGCCGCCAATAATGTTAAGGGCAGGGCTTTAATGGCTTGGGCTAAGCGTTGGGCATCATGAATATCAGCGGCTGGCACTAATTCGCGCACCAATCCCGCTTTGACCCCATCCAGCCCCAGTTTACGCAATACATTCGCCAACGAGGTTTTGCCGCGCGGCTGGGCTAAGCGTTGGTGCAGCCATGCCACGTCCTTATCGGGCAGTAAATCCACATACACCACCGCTTGCCCAGTTTGGCTAATGCAGTTGCGAATTGCGGCGGACAGGCTATAAATCAGCCCGCCCTCAATACCCGTCTCGGTAATCACGCATTCCCCCTGTTGCTTAAGCGTCTGCGCGTGGCTATCGGTCAGGCGCAGGGTGAGGGTCTTTAAGGGTTGCCCGGCATAACGGCTTTTAAAATGGTCGCTCCAAGCGGCGGTAAAGCCGCAATTGGCGGGTTGCAACAACTGCACGGCGATACCTTGAGCCCGGAACGGCTCTTGCCATTGTCCGGTAGAACCCAACTGTGGCCAACTGCCGCCGCCCAAGGCAAAAATCACCGCCTCGGCATGGATAACTTGCCCACCTTGCGGGGATTGAAACACCAAGCTTTGGCCGGGCGTTTGCCACCCCGTCCATAACCAGCGGGTATGGAACACCACCCCCGCCTCGCGTAAGCGCCGTAACCATGAGCGCAACAAAGGTGCGGCTTTCATATCGGTGGGAAACACCCGCCCGGACGAGCCGACAAAGGTCTCTATGCCCAACTCGCTTAACCAAGCCCGCAACGCCGTCGGCGGAAACGCCTCCAGTAACGGCGCGACCTCGGCCTGATGTTCGCCATAACGGGACACAAAGGCCGGAAAGGGTTCGGCATGGGTGATGTTCATCCCGCCTTTCCCCGCCATTAAAAATTTCCGCCCCACCGAAGGCATACTGTCGTACACGTCTACTCGGACAGGATAACGGCTCAAAAATTCCGCCGCCATTAAGCCAGCCGGGCCACCGCCGATAATGGCGATGCGGGGTAGCGTAGAGGATGGGGTAATTGGAGGTACTGGAAGGGAGGTCACGATTGTCTTATGGCTATTGGGCAGCGGGGGGATTATTCAACTAGAATGCAAAGGTCTTTAGCCTTTGCTAAGGCGTTGTAAAATGGCTAAAAACCATAAACGCCAAACGCTTTAGTCCAAGCAGATTATGGTCTTGTGTATTATTATCTAAAACAGCCCCTAAAGCACGGTTTAAACCGCCTCCCCCGCAACCCGCAAACCTGCATAATCCAGCATGGCTTCCGCCAGCTTGTCTATCGGCAAGTCTTGTTGGCGCGGCGCGGCGGTATTTTCCGTGTGCCAGAGAAAATAGTCCGTCCGGCCATCGGGTTCGCCGAAGCGTTGGTAGACGCTGGCCATGATAGGCACATGGTCGCCGTACCAGCATAATAGGCCGGGGCGGGGGCTGGCCGCCAGACTGTCTTTAAGCTGTTTTATCATCAGATCGGCATTGTGTAAATGATACAGGTATACGCTCAGGTCATTACAGCCCGTTTCCGGTGCGGTGTCATAATACGCGGCGGCATCAGCGGGCGGTTGTTCAAGGTGCAGCGGGCCGTGGTTTTCCATAGTGATGACAAAAATAAACAGCGGCTGTTCGGCAGTGCTTAACAGGGTTTGGATGGTGTCGGCAACGGCCAGGTCACCCGTAAATTGGCCGCATTTTTGCGCTTCGCTAAAGCGGCTCAAGTCGATGAACTCATCAAAGCCCAAACGCGGGAACACTTGGTCGCGCTGGTAAAAGCTGGCATGGTAGGGGTGTATGCACAGCGTCCGATACCCGGCTTGTTTAAGGTAAGCGACGACGTTGGGGAGGCTGTAGTCCACCAACAGACGGTAGGGGTTAAACTGGTGTATGCCCCATTGCGCCGGGGTCAGTCCGGTAAAAAAACCGCTTTCGGTGCGTACGGTATTGGCTCCCCAAGCGGGTACTTGTAAACGCCCGTATTGGCAAGCACTGGCTTGGCTGGCATCAAAATGCGCCAGTACCGAGCGTTTAATGGTCGCCGACAAGCCGCGCGGGTCAAAAAACGATTCGCTTTGCACGGTGACGATATGCGCCAAACGCTCAGGCGCGATAGGCGGTGGCTGTCGGAACGGGCTGGCTTGGCAATCTAGCTCGCGGTTTAGGTGTTCCATGCGCCCATAGCCGTAAAAAAACGCCCATTGCCCTAAGGCGGTCAAATCCTCGGCGGGTTGGTAACTTAAGGCTGGCAAACGCGGACCAACCCAGCGCAACAGTTGCAGACTGGCTAAGCCCAGCACCGCCACCAAACCAAGAAAGCCCCACAGAGGCAATGCGTCCAGCAAAGATGGCTCCAGCACCAGGCCGATGGCGAAAGCCCCGCCAAAACCTAAGGTTGCCGCCACGGTGCGGGCGATACCAAAAAACGGCAGATAGAGGCGGGGATGCTTGATGGCATCGGTGAAGTATTCAAAATCTTGGCAGATAAACGGCTCGCGCAGGCTGGCGAATTTGGCGTGGTTAACCAAAACTAACAGCAATTGGAACGCCAACAAATTAACAACGGCAAACCAAGGCCGTTGCAAGATCAATAGCAGCACCGCAAACCCTAAGCCCCATAAACCGCTATGAATAAGCGTGCTGACGAAAGGGCGTTGCCAAACCGGGCGCGGCTTTGGGGTTAGGGTTTGTTCCAGCAGAAAAGATACAGCCAATCCTACCAGTAACGGCGACAAAACAAGGGAGATTATCATGAGTTGCTTGACCTGAATGGCGAAAAAAGCGCAAGGGGGAGGTTATTGTCAGCTATTTTAACGGTGGAGCCGTAAAAATAGCCAGTTTGCTGGGTAATTGTTATGAATGCCGGACTCAAACGGGGAAAGTGAGGTTATGAAAAAAGCGGACAGTAGGCGGATAGCTTGACTTTGGGGGCGAATGAACAGCACTTTTTGATGGGTAAGCCTGTAGGCATAAACAACGGAGGCGGGATAAAATTGCCATTAGCCTGACGTTTTACACTACAATCGCTGATTTTACTTAACAATACCTTATGCCTATCCCTTATTGGCGGCTGTCCAGTTTTTACTGGTTTTATTTCGCCGCGCTCGGTGCGTTTATCCCTTACTGGGGCTTGTACCTTAAAAATGCCGGTTTTGATACCGTCCAAATCGGCCAGCTTTCGGCGTTGCTGGTAGGCTGCAAAATTATCGCCCCTAATAGCTTGGGCTGGATTGCCGACCATACCGGCAAAAGCCTGCCGATTATCCGCCTCGCGTCGTTTCTCGCCACGCTAGGGTTTTGCGGATTTTTATATGCACACAGCTATAACGAGTATGTATGGGTGACGCTGGTGTTCAGTTTTTTCTGGAGTGCCGCCCTGCCGCAGTTTGAGGCGGCGACGCTGGCGCATTTAAAGGCCGAAGCGTTACGCTATAGCCAAATCCGTTTATGGGGGTCGGTGGGCTTTATTGTTGCGGTGTTAGGCGTTGGCAGACTGCTCGATTGGCAGCCTTTAACCGTATTGCCGGGCATTATTATCGCCCTGTTGCTGGGTATCGGCTTGGCGGCTTTAAGCGTACCCGAAGCGCGGGCCAGTGGCCAAGACCATCAACCCCATAAGCTTTGGCATATTGTCAAAAGGCCGGAAGTCATGGCATTTTTTGCGGTCTGTACCTTATTGCAAATCGCCCATTCGCCGTATTATGTGTTTTATTCGATAGTCCTGAAACAACACCATTATTCGGTGACGCTCATCGGCGGGCTATGGGCCTTGGGGGTTGTTGCCGAAATCGTTTTGTTTATTTTTATGCGCCGCCTATTGGCGCGGGTGTCTTTACGCGCTTTGTTGCTCACCAGCATTTGCGCGGGCGTAGTGCGTTGGCTGTTAATCGCCTATCTGGCCGACTCCACCGCCTGGCTGGTGGCCGCGCAATTGCTCCACGCCATGACCTTCGGCGGGGCGCATATCGCCTCGATACATCTGGTGCACCGCTATTTTGGTAGCCAACACCAAGGCAAAGGCCAAGCCTTGTATAATAGTTTTAGTGCCGGCTTGGGCGGCATGGTCGGCAGCTATGCCAGCGGCTATTATTTTGACCTTATCGGCGCGACGGGCATTTATACCGCTTCGGCCTTGTGTTGTGCACTGGCCTTGCTGCTGACCTATAGTTGGATAGGCCGTGAAAGCGGCAATTAAGCGCAACTGGACCTGCGCGAAAAACCCTTAAGCTTAAGCGATCGGCACCATGCAAAGCTGTCTTATTAGGCTATAATATTTAATGGCTTGCCCAGATAATTATCCGGGCGGGACTTTAACTCCCACCTCATTTAGGACCTCCTGTGTTTGATATCATTAAAAGCGGTGGCTGGTTGATGCTGCCGCTCATATTATGTTCCATTATCGCCACGGCGATTATTGTCGAACGCTTTTGGACATTACAAAAAAGCAAAGTGTTGCCGCAAGATTTGGTGACCCAAGTGTGGCGGTTGGCACGCGATAAAAAACTCGACGACACCATCCTGCGGCGTTTAAAAAACAGCTCTTCCTTAGGCTTTATCCTCTCGGCTGGCTTAGCCAATAGCCAGTATGGCCGCGATGTGATGAAAGAATCCATCGAAGAAGCGGGGCGGCAAGTGGTGCATGAGCTGGAACGCTTTTTAAACGCCCTTGGTACTATCGCCTCGATAACCCCGCTGTTGGGGTTGTTGGGTACAGTAGTAGGGATGATCCAAGCTTTTAATGCCATTGTCGACCAAGGTGTCGGCGACCCGGCTGTATTGGCGGGCGGCATCTCCGTCGCTTTAATCACCACTGCCGCCGGTCTGACGGTAGCAATCCCTAGCCTGATTTTCCACCGTTATTTTGAACGCTTGGTGGATGAATATGTGGTGTATATGGAAGCCGAGGCCTTAAAGCTGATTGATATTTTGCATGGCGACCGTGAGGCGATAGAATGAAATTCCACCGTAAACGGCGGGTTACGCCAGAAATTTCCATGACCTCAATGGTCGATGTGGTCTTGCTGTTGCTGTTCTTTTTTATGGTCAGCACCACGTTTAACAAACAAACCCAAGTCAAAGTCAAACTGCCCGAAGCCGACGGCGAAAAGACCGAGGCAGAATTGGAGACCATCCGCCTGACTATTGATGCCAATGGCGTGTATTATTTGGAAGATGGCGACGGGATTAGCCATGAACTGCTGAACCAAAAAGTCGAGACCTTGGTGCAAGCCTTGCGCAAACGCCATACGCCAGGGGCTGCCGTGCCGTTTGTCATTAACGCCGACGGCAAAACTCCGCATCAGGCCGTGATTACCGCCTTAGAAGCCGCCAATGCCGTGGGCTTTAACCAGATCAGTTTTGCCACCGAAGCCAAGCCTGCCGAATGAAAAAAGCCCTGATCCGCGCCATTGAAAATATCTGGTACAAAGACCTGATTATCGGCACTTGGTTGATGCCCTTAGGGTTCTTGTTCAGCGACATCGTGCGTTTGCGCACTTGGCTGTACCGTAGCGGCCTCAAGAAAGTCCACACCTTACCCGTTCCAGTGATTATTGTCGGCAATATCACCGTCGGCGGCACGGGCAAAACGCCACTGGCGATTTATTTGGCCGGGCAGCTCCGTGCGGCGGGCTTCCGCCCCGGCATCATCAGCCGGGGCTATCGCGGCCAAGCCCAAGCCCCGCAATTCGTCCGGCCTGATAGCCCGGTCGCCGAAGTCGGCGACGAAGCAGTGCTGATGGCGCAACGCGCGGCCTGTCCGGTGGTGGTGTCGCCGCAACGGGTCGCCGCCGCCCAGTACCTGCTGGCGCACAGCGATTGTAATGTCATTATCTCTGATGACGGCTTGCAACATTACGCCCTAGGGCGCACTATTGAGATTGCCGTGGTCGATGGCGAGCGGCGTTTCGGCAATGGTTATTGCCTGCCCGCCGGCCCCTTGCGCGAGCCGATCAACCGCTTACAAAGTGTCGATTTTATCGTCGTTAACGGCGACAAAGCCGAACCCAACGAATTCGCCATGCAGCTTAAGGGCGACAGCGCCGTTAATCTGGTCACGGGGGAACAGCGGCCCTTAAGCGCGTTTTCCGGCAGCCCCTGCCACGCCTTAGCGGCTATCGGCAACCCCGAACGGTTTTTTAAGCAATTGGCAAGTGCCGGATTAGTGTGCAAAAACCACCGCTTCCCCGACCATTATGCCTACCAATCCGACGATATTCGCTACGCCGATGCCTATCCGGTGTTAATGACCGAAAAAGACGCGGTAAAATGTACCGCAATTGCCACTTCACAGCATTGGTTTGTTCCCGTCCAGGCCGAGCCTGAGGCGGAGTTTGCCTTGCAACTTTTATCCCTACTCCAGAGCCAACGCCATGATAGATAAAAAATTACTCGATATTCTTGCTTGCCCGATCTGCAAAAGCACCTTACGCTACCAAAAAGACCAGCAAGAATTGATTTGCCGCGCCGACCGCTTGGCCTTCCCTATCCGCGACGATATTCCGGTCATGCTGGAAGACGAAGCCCGCACCTTAAGCTTTGAAGAAACCGAAGCCTTATACCAATGAACCAACCCTTTAAAGTCGTTATCCCCGCCCGTTACGCCTCCACCCGTTTGCCGGGCAAACCCCTATTGGACATTGCCGGACAACCGATGATCGCCCATGTCTGCGCCCGTGCCAGCGAGGCGGGGGCGGAGCAAGTGGTGATCGCCACCGACGATGTGCGCATTTTGCAGACCGTGCAAGATTTAGGCTTTACCGCCGTGATGACCCGCCCTGACCACCAAAGCGGCACCGAGCGCATTGCCGAAGTCGCCGAAAGCTTTGGCTGGGCGCAGGACACTATCATTGTTAACCTGCAAGGTGATGAGCCGCTGATTCCGGCGGCCTATATCCGCGATGTCGCCGCCGCTTTGGCCGGACAACAACACGCGGGTATCGCCACCTTAGCCGCCGAGATACAAGACCCCGAAGAAATTTTCAACCCCAATGCCGTTAAAGTGGTGCTGAGCAAGCAAGGCTACGCCCTGTATTTCAGCCGTGCCCCCATCCCTTGGGAACGCGCCGCCTTCAGCCACGACGGCGGCACACCCTCAGGGGCTATGCCTTATCTGCGCCACATCGGCATGTACGCCTATCGGGTCAGCTTTTTGCGCCGCTACTGCCACTGGCCCGCCTCGGTCTTGGAAAGCGTCGAGTCTTTGGAGCAACTGCGGATATTATGGCAAGGCGAAGCCGTGCGGGTGCAAGTGGTTGCGGAGACTCCGCCAGCGGGGGTGGATACGCCGGAAGATTTGCTGAGGGTGGCGGCGATTTTGCGGGCACGGGCTGGGGGGTAGGTTGGGTAAGCAGCTCTTGCTCCCCGGAGTGCAAAGGTCTTTAGCCTTTGCACGATACCTATAGCTGTATCTACCAACGATAAGCCACCGTGAGCCATAAAGGCAACTGGCTTCAAGACCTACTATTAGCCCGTCGCTTGCTTTGCATCGGACGCTATATTCTAAATCCGCTTTGCACAAAAACAACAACGCCGGACGCACTTGGTTCTAGACTGACACCTTGTCCACCACTACCAAATGCGGAAAAAAATTGTTCGACCTCAGCCTCCTCTCACGCGGATACCGCTTCCAAAATGCGGGATAAACTGCCTAATCCAATCAGTGTAAGCCTGTTCTGTGCTGGATACTGTAATTGCTTAAAGCTAATTTTTACCTGACTTGGCCTAACCGTTTAGGTCTCTGGATAGGTGAATTAGCTAACAGGTATTGCATAAGCTATAGGATGTGCTAAATTCTATCAAATTTATAAAAAAGAACTTAAATAACTACAGGCAAACGGATGACGTAATATCTTGCGTTAATTAAGCTATCTACATTACGTTGGGCAACCTCATAGGCACTATAATGAAGAAATATGAAGATAAGCTATCCTTCATGAACACAATTCAATTTTCCTTAAGTACATTCTTATTTGTTTTAGGGATGGGGTTTGCACCTGCCTCATTCGGATATACCTTTGTTTACGACACACCAGATAAACTATTCGGCATTAACAATCTTATAGTTGGCTCTAATGATTATAACGTTAGGTTTATTGATGGGGCGGCAAATAATATATGGCCCAGTAATAACTTTGATGTCACTTCTTCCTCAGAAGCCGTCTCAATCCTAAGGGGAATTGCTCATCTATTAAATTCAGCACCAGCAGAAACATTTGGAACTTCCGGCTTAATTAATGGGATTGATATTGTCGCAGGGGAAGGTGCTGGGCTATGGATGCCATATGGCCTATTTAATGTTGGCACTTTTCAGGCAGCAGTTGCTAATTTTGGGAAAGACATTCATGGTCATAATTACATTGCAGCTCCTGATCCTAATAGTAATTGGGCTTACGGTGTTTGCGATGGTTGCTTCTCCAGTGCAGGATTAGGTGCAGATTTTGCTGGTTATCCACAATTCACCTTTGTAACAGTATCAAATGCCTCTAACTCAATACCTGAGCCATCGGCCATTAATTTAATAGCTATTGCATTTTCTTTGCTAATATTAAAACAAAATAAAATAATAATATAAATTTATTGGTTTATTTTTAGCCCAATAAGTCGGTAAAAGGTGAGCTCTGCGTGTTAGCGGGTTTAAAATTCCTTTTTTATCAAGGGTAAGTAGCTTAGCTTTCGTTAGCTGTGTGGTATTTACTGTAATGTTAGTCATCAAAAATAATCGTAACTAAATGCCAATACTCAACTTTAAAGAAATACCTGAAGCACATGTCGCTACAGGTTTACAAGACACGTTCGAGTTATTTGCTCGTGATTTTTTGTCATTTATGGGATACAAAATCATTACAGATCCAGACAGAGGTGCGGATGGTGGTGTTGATCTTATTATTGAAGAAAAAAGAACTGGCGTTGGTGGCGAAACAATTATTCGGTGGCTTGTAAGTTGTAAACATAAAGCTCATAGCGGTAGATCAGTGTCCCCTGATGATGATGGAAATATTAGTGATCGAGTTTTGGCTAATAGCTGCCAAGGATTTATTGGATTCTATTCAACGTTATCTAGTAGCGGACTATCGGGTAATCTTGAAGGAATGAAACAGCGTATCGAATATCAGATATTTGATAGAGAGAAGATTGAAAAAGAATTGGTGCATTCAGCGCGGGGTCTTGAATTGGCCGAACGTTTTTTCCCTATTTCCTTAGCTGCGTGGAAAACAGAAAACCCAGAACCAGCAAAAATATTCGCAGATTCCCCCAGTTTGAAATGTAAAACATGTGGTAAGGAGCTCTTTGATGGCAAAGATAAAGGAATAATAACGCTTTGGCAGCGAAAGCGTACGGACTACGAAAATGAGCCTGAGTACTTCGAATATATTTTCTGGACTTGTAGAGGTCATTGTGATAAATCTCTATCTCAACATATACGCTCAAAAAGAACTGATTTAATAGATGGATGGGAAGATATTGGCGATGTAATGATGCCTACTGTCTTCATTAAATGGATTATGTCTGTATTAAATGAACAAAGAGGTGGAACCGTATACTCCGACGACGCATTTAAAGATTTAAAAGAATTCTTACTTAATGTTTATCCTTTTGTATGTCGGCACTTGACGGAAAAAGAAAATGAAAGGGTTCGGTCTTTGATGATGATTCCATCATATCTCGGTGGGATGGGATATGAAGGCTAAGTCAGTCAAAGTCAGGGACGTGCCGACCGTTGGCGGTTAAGCAGCTTCGCTGTATTATTGGCACTATTAAATGAGCTAATATACAAAACCTAATCAATACTAAAAGGTAACTGGTAATGACTGTGATTTCTGAGATTGAAGAGGCTGTAGCCACGCTTTCCCGTGAAGACCTTTCCGCCTTTCGTGACTGGTTTCAAGAATTCGACGCTAAAGCTTGGGATAAACAGCTTGAAGATGACGTTGCGGCAGGCCGTCTTGATGCGCTTGCTGAGGAAGCTTTGCGTGATCTTCGTGAAGGCCGATGCACTGACCTGTGAGACATCGCGCAAATCCAAAATTTTGGCGGTTTTACGCGGTACTACCTGAGAATATTCAACGGCTTGCCAATGAAAATTATAAAATACTCAAACGCGATCCCTGCCACCCTTCACTGCATTTTAAGAAAGTCGGAAGGTTTTTGTCGGCTCGGATTGGTATTCACTATCGGGCTGTTGCCATCGAAGATGGGCAGGATATTGTATGGTTTTGGATTGGTCACCACAGCGAGTATGACCGATTACTCGGTGGCCGTTGAGCCGTTTGCTTAGCCTCACCAAATCACTTGGCTCTGTCGGTTATTATCAAACCCAACAAGCCAGTCAAAGACGCGCCGCCTGTTGGCGGGTTTGAAATTCAATTTTTATCAAAATTCGGCGGCGGCTTTCTTTAGCGGCACGCACCTTACCGTAACGTTGGGGATTGGAAAAAGATGAAGGTTTCATTCAAAGGCATCGCTATCGGCGGCATCACTGATGTCGTGTTGTCAGGTATTCTAGGAATTCCGCTCAGTATATACGTCATAAGCAGTCGAGGCCTGTTGGGTTTACCAAAAGATCAGCTCGGCATGGCTGCGGTGGAAGCTATTCATAGCAATGTCGGACTCTATAGTGTGCAATTATTTATTGGCCTTAGTTGCTCAATCTTTGGCGGCTATATTGCGGCATGGCTTGCTAAGCACGATGAGATTCTCAACGGTGTGCTAGCCTCATGGCTTTGTGTAGGAATCGGCGTATATTCTTTGATTTTCGGGAAAGCCTCTGATTCTGTGCCGCTGCATTTCGCGCTGGTCGCTATCACGCCTATTTGTTACGCATTGGGCGCTTATCTTCGGCGCAAGAGTGTTCGCGCAGGTGCTGCAACTGTCTGACCACGATTCAAATAAGATGGCGTAGCTTCGGTCGCCAGCAATGAACGTTAATAGCAATTGCCTTAAAGCGGTTAAAATGACGATCATTTGCGCAAACCCTCGGCAGCTATCGGCGACAACATGAAAACCAGCACTTTTCTTGCATTGGCTGCCATTACTGGCGGGCTTATCCAAAACCACGACAAAATCAGTGCTTGGCTAGGCCCGCCACCTGCCATTACCCGTCAAACCGGAAAAAACGAAGTCATCCTATACTCCACAACATGGTGTGGGTACTGCGCTAAAACCCGCAAATATTTTGCCGAACACCATATAAAGTACACCGACTTGGATATTGAGCATTCCGAGCAAGGCCGTAGCGGCTATAATCAGTTGCACGGCCACGGCATACCTATCGTGGTGATTAACGGAGTACCCATTTATGGCTACGACCCTGGTGAGATGGGCAAGGCTTTGGCTAATAGGGGCGGTGCTTAACATCTTAATTTTCCAGCGGTAAAGAGCGCATTTTATTAGCGGCTAGTTTGTCCGCGCCTACGCGGGCATTGGCAGTCAGGCTATATCGGTCAGAAAAGCGTCTTGGCTTGCTCATCAAGCTACTTAGCAAAGACGCTTTTGTAAGAAAATAACGGACTGACCCTTACAAGAGAATAATGGCGATTCTTCCCAGCTACTATTATTTAAGCGGATCGCCCGCAACAAGATTCAAAAACCCGCAAGCCCAAGGCTTTGCGGGTTTTTTTATTGTCCGGCGAAAAGCAAAAAAGCCCCTAAAAGCAGAAATTATTGTTCCTGTTTTATCAAATAGGAAGCTGATCCGGCTTTTTAGCACTACCCTAGCATCTGTTTTCATAACCTTTGTTGCAAGCCCACAAGGCGAAAACCTTTACCTACTTGGCATTGCTCTTAACGGCAAAGTAGTGCTGTTTATGGTGTAAGCCAGTGCTATGGTTTTGCCTTGCCACATTTAAGACGCTAGTTAATGGCTACAAATCCCGCCTTAACGTGGATGCTGCCCTTCATCACTTTACTGATTATGGTGACACTATGCCAAATTTAGAACCTAAGCCCCCATCGCCTTATCCTTATACCTTGGGTGGCGT
Source organism: Methylovulum psychrotolerans (assembly GCF_002209385.1). Classification (NCBI taxonomy): domain Bacteria; kingdom Pseudomonadati; phylum Pseudomonadota; class Gammaproteobacteria; order Methylococcales; family Methylococcaceae; genus Methylovulum; species Methylovulum psychrotolerans. The sequence goes on along the minus strand of NZ_CP022129.1, from coordinate 1,099,174 downwards.
TAATCTTACCCTGTGGAGCTTAAAGATGATTGCCGGAACAGGCATTATGGCGCTCGGTGCCTTGTATGGGGTAAGCGCTTACAAAATCTTTGCTCTGCTCTTTTCTGCGCCCGCAAAAGGCGTTAGCGGCTTAATGTTAGTGTCATTTTTGGTGGGCATCCCCTTTTCTATGGGCTTGTTAATTGCTTATTTCGTCAAGCGGCGAAAATTGGCGGGTTGGGCGGGTTCCAGTGTGTTATCGGTGCTTTCTGTTGCCTTACTGGTGTTTGCTGCCGGGGCGTTATTGCGGGAAGGTATCCTTTGTATTGTGATGGCGTTACCGATATTTATTGTCTTGGCGATATTGGGGGTTATTTTTGCGGCATTAGGCTCTTTATTAGGTTTATCCAATAGCCCTAAGCTGTTGTCGGTGGGTTTATTCATGCCGTTTATGCTGGCACCGTTAGAGCAAAGGCTACCTGCCACCACTTTACACCAAACCGTTACCCAAAGCATTTTTATCGCCGCACCGCCCGCGACCATTTGGCAACACATCAATTATCCCTTAAATATCCAAAAAGCGGAGTTTAAAGATGGCTTAATTTATCAAATCGGCGCCCCCTATCCTATAGAGGCGCGGACTCTCGAAGGTAGGGTTGGCGGCTTGCGGGCTTTACAGTGGGAGCGCGGGGTGAAATTTGCCGAGATTATCACCGCATGGGAGCCAAACCATTATATCGCTTGGGATTATAAATTTACCGCCGACTCGTTCCCGCCCGGTTCGCTTGACGAGCATATCGTCATCGGCGGGCATTATTTCAATGTGGAATCCACCGCCTACGTCTTACAACCGGAAGCCAACGGCACACGCCTGACCATTCAAGTCAACACCAGTGTCAGCACAAATTTTAACCATTACGCGGATTTTTGGGCGCGGTTTCTGATAACGGATACGGCGAAGACTCTTTTGCAGTTCTATAAAACCCGTGCCGAGTCGCCCAGCCCTAGGGCATTAAGTAGCAGGGTATGAATAACCTCACCACTTGCCACAGAAATAGGAGCCGACGTTAAGCTAAACCTTGTTACACACGGTTATATCGTGCAATGGCTGAAGACCATTGCACTCCGTTCGTTACGGCCATTCCAGTGGAATGCCTTTGCCGAGGGCTTTAACCTCGCGCCTAATCCAGCCTATCAGGTTGGCCTGTCTCTGTGCCGCTTAATGGGTGGCGGTGCCTGCCCTCCATAAGGCGATAGGTTCAAGCCGTCGCAAAGGTTTATAATACCGCCACTACCCAGCCCGTTAACCCGCTCAGGAACCGCCCCATGTCCGACCCGCATCTTTACCACGTCAAACCGCATATTGCCGACCACGCCCATATCACCACCGCGACTTACCAACGCCTTTATCAGCAGTCCATAGACCAGCCTGAAGCGTTTTGGGATGAACAGGCGGGGCAGTTTTTGACCTGGCAAAAACGCTGGGATAAGGTCATGGACTATGACTACCCCACTGCTTATATCCGTTGGTTTGAAGGCGGTAAGCTCAATGTCAGTTATAACTGTCTGGATAGGCATTTGGCGACGCGCGGTGAACAAGTGGCGATTATCTGGGAAGGCGATCAACCCGATCAAGCCCAAAAAATCACCTACACGCAACTGCACCGGCAAGTCTGCAAATTCGCCAATGTCCTCAAAGCCCAAGGCGTAAGCAAAGGCGACCATGTCTGCGTATATTTGCCGATGATTGTCGAAGCTGCGGTGGTCATGCTGGCCTGTACCCGTATCGGCGCGGTGCATTCGGTGGTGTTTGGCGGCTTTTCCGCCGAAGCCTTAAAAGACCGTATCCAAGACGGGCAATGCCGTTACTTGGTCTGCGCCGATGAAGGCTATCGCGGTGGTAAGGTCATCCCCATTAAAGCCACCGTCGATAAGGCGGCGGCGAATTGCCCTAGTATAGAAAAAATCATTGTCATCCAAAACACCGGGCAAACGGTAGCGTGGCAAGAAGGCCGTGATGTCTGGTACCACGAAGCGATGGCCTTGGCGGCAGAAGACTGCGAGCCGGAATGGCTGGATGCGGAAGATCCGCTGTTCATCTTATACACCTCCGGCTCCACAGGTAAGCCCAAAGGCGTACAGCACAGCACGGGCGGCTATTTGCTGTATGCGGCCATGACCCACAAATACATTTTTGACTACCACGACGGCGATGTCTACTGGTGTACCGCCGATGTCGGCTGGATTACCGGACATTCTTATGTGCTCTACGGGCCTTTATGCAATGGTGCGACCACGCTGATGTTTGAGGGCATACCGACTTACCCCGAAGCCGACCGTTTTTGGCAAGTGATCGACAAGCACCACGTCAATATTTTCTATACCGCCCCCACCGCCATCCGCGCCCTGATGGCGCAAGGCGACGCCTTCGTCACCCGCACCGACCGGAGCAGCCTGAGGATTTTGGGCAGTGTCGGCGAGCCGATCAACTCGGAAGCCTGGGAGTGGTACTACCATGTTGTCGGCGAAAAACGCTGCCCCATTGTCGATACTTGGTGGCAAACCGAAACTGGCGGCATTTTAATCACACCCTTGCCCGGCGCGACCGCCTTAAAACCCGGCTCGGCGACCTTGCCGTTCTTTGGCGTACAGCCCGTCATCCTCGACCCGACCAGCGGGCAAGTGCTGGAGGGCGTGGCCGAAGGCGTGCTGGCGCTCAACCACCCCTGGCCCGGCCAAGCGCGTACGGTCTACGGCGACCACCAGCGCTTTATCGACACTTATTTTAAAACCTATCCGGGCTATTATTTCACTGGCGACGGGGCGCGGCGCGATGCCGACGGCTACTACTGGATTACCGGACGGGTTGACGACGTGCTGAACGTCTCCGGCCACCGCTTGGGTACGGCAGAAATTGAAAGTGCCTTAAACCTGCATGAATTCGTCGCCGAATCCGCTGTGGTCGGCTTCCCGCATGACATCAAAGGCCAAGCTATCTATGCCTTTGTCACCCTGCAAATGGGCGCTACACCTTCCGAGCAGATTAAAAAAGAACTTGTCGCCTTAGTCAGAAACGAAATTGGTGCTATCGCCAGCCCCGAAGCCATCCAATGGGCCCCCGCGCTACCGAAAACCCGCTCCGGCAAAATCATGCGCCGCATTTTGCGGAAAATCGCCGGGAATGAGTTGGATAACCTCGGCGACATATCGACCTTGGCAGACCCGTCGGTGGTTGAGGAGATTATTGCTAACCGGATTAATCGCGGGTGATGGGGTTGGGAGTTACCGTTCAGCCTACGGCTTTAGCGTAAGCAGTCCTATAGGGCTTTAGGATGAGGGATTTTGTAGGAGAGGAGCGCGGGCATCTTGCCCGCAAAGGTGGCGGGCAAGATGCCCGCGCTCCAAGCCCCGTAACCTTTAGCAGTTGCCTAAATTATTTCCTACCCATTCCTTAATCAAACTCAAACAGCACATGCCCCGGATTAGCGGCGGCAATAGCGCACAAATCCGCCGTGGTCTTTTTCCCCGCCTCCCGAATAATTAAAAACGCCCCCGACCCGATACCTGCTTTAGCAATGGCACTGAGGTCGGCGGTGGTTTTTGCCGATGAAATAGTTATACCGCCGCCAGAGCGGGCGATTAAAGCAAGGTCAGAGGTGGTTTTAGACATGGCGTTGTTCCTGTAAGCGAAGGTTAGATGCGACATCATAACCTTTGCTAGGATAGACCTTAGGGTTGGTTTTCCGTTGCTATCGTTAATGGCTTACGGCAACGTTACTTTTTCGCCGCCGCATAAGCATCATAAAGCTGTTTTAACAACGGTTTGTTCAACTCGCGGGTATGGCGGTTCCAGCGTACCATCGACTCGTCGATGGCGACTTTCAGGCGGGTGGCGGTGTCTAAATCGCCGCTGCGTAACGCCCAGATGGCGTATTGGACTAGCGACTCAAAACTGCCGAACTGTTCGGCGGCTAGAGCGAATTCGGTTTGCGCGGCTGTGTTGTCATCGAGTCCGGCGTAGGCGCGGCCCAGTAAAATGGCGAGCTGTTCGGCGCGGAAAGCGGGGTCGTCGGCACGGATGGCGGTCAGGTGCACTATGGCTGGAGCGTATTGCCCGCATTCGACAAAACACCGCGCCGCGCCAAAACGGATGACCGGATCGGTAGCGAAGGGGCCTTTTAGGCAAGCTTCGTAATGTTCGGCGGCTTCTTCGGCGCGGCCTGCTTCTAATAGGGCGGCGGCAAAGCGTGTCCGGTTTTTGACCGTGCCGGAGTATTCAAATTCGGCGCGGGCTTCGCGCAATTCGCGGGTGGGGTCTAGGACTTTCGCGGCGACGGCGACGGCTTTTTTCGCCCCGCTTTCTATGCGCGAGTCGGGCAGGTAAATGACGATAAAGTAGACGAGGCTGCCCAACAACGGGAATGAAAATAAGATAAACAGCCAAAACAGTTGCTGGCCGCTACGCAGGGCGTGGATGGCAAAAAATATCGCGATGATGACATGAATACCAATCCCTAAAATCGACATAACTTCTCCAGAATATAGAATGCTTGAGTGGCCAACGTTGCGCCGCCTATTAAGCGGATGTGCATATATCTTTTAACGCTTGACATTAGCATCTCTGTAACCCCCTCCCAGCCTCCCCCTTGCCAGGGGGAGGGGCTTGTTCCCCCTGATTTTCGCCTGTTCGACGGGGAAGATGCTCCCTCCCCTGCGAAGGGGAGGGCTGGGGTGGGGTTTAATTCACGAATGTTAAAAGGTATATGCGCACCTACTTAAGCAGTATGCCTTAAAGCGGCGGTTTGGCAATTGGCGCTAGTGGCGCAGGCCGCGCAAGACTGCTTGCCCGGCCTGCCCGATAGGCTTACACTTCGGTGGAATTGACCCATAAATCATGCTTGTTGCACAGGCTGAGCGCGTATAAGGTGCCGCTGTAGCCGTCTAAGGTAAACGTCGAGATGGGGGCTTTGTCTTCCATCGGGTTGAATAGCTTTTCGGCCAAGAATTTATGGTTTTTGTCTAACAAAACATGCTTGACGATGTAGTGTTCGTAACCTTTCATTTCGTGGGCGGTGACAACTTTTACCGTGACTTTGCCGTCGGCTTTACTGATCTCAATAGTCGGCAAATGCGTGGCGACTTTGCCGCTCCAACGTCCGGCGGAGTCTTTGGTATAGTATAAATCAGCCGTTTCGGCAGCTACGGCGGGTGCCGTTTCGGCTTGGCTAAGGGCGGGGACCAGTAGGCCTGTCGCCAGTCCGGCGGCGCTTAAGTGCATAAAATCACGACGTTTCATATCATTTTCTCGCTATTGATGGGGGAAAGACAGTGCCGGGCTATTCGTTACCCGCACCCTGATAAGCATTTTTTCGGGCTTTTTGTAATTTGCAATAGTCACGCGCTCGGCCTGCCCAAGCCATGACTAACGGTGCGCCACCGATAGCCACCGCATCCACTAAACAGTACCACGCGGCAACACCGCTGGGCGGGTTGCCTTGCGGCAAGTGCAGGACGGGGTCGATGGCCGCCCATTTCCAAGTGCCGACGGCGGTGCCGATCAGCTCCAGCCAAGTGGTGATGAAAAACGCCGCCAAATAGACCATCGGCGAGCGGCCTTTAAACAGATAGGCTAAAAACACCACAAACAGTAAAGCCCCGACATAATCGCCTTGGTCGGGGATGCCGCTGATGCCCCATAACGACCATAGACCACAGACGGCGACCACAAAGGCGGCGATTTGTCTGGCATGGGTCAGAAAGAAGCCTGACCGCGCCAGTGCCACAGCGGTCAGATAGACCATGCCATGCCCCGGCGGTACATAAGCGGGGACGTTGCTGAAACGGTAAGTGTACCCGCCCATATAGGGTGAGGCAAAATGTTCGCCGATAGTGGCGAACAGCACGGCAATTAAGACTTGCACCCGGACATCTTTGGCTTCACCCAGCAATAGTCCGGTCAGAAATACCCAGCCGCACACGCCTAAGGCATTTTGCTTCGCCATATCAGCGTTGGCATCGCTGATAAGGCACACCGCCACGCAAAAAAAGGTGAAGGCGGCGATGAAATAATCTCTTTTTTTATGGGGGTAGAGCAAATGGGGTTGGGGAAAATGCCGCAGCACAAGTACCTCTGTCTGATAGTGTAGCGCCGCTTACCAAAAGTGTAAGCGGCTGTTGTTTAAGAATAGGGCTGGCTAAGTGAAAAACCAAGCCACTGCCGCATAGCGGGCCAATTTGCCCAGCATAATCAGCAGACACGCGGGCCAAAACGCAAGCCTTAACCAGCCGCCAGCAAAGCACAAGGCATCACCCAGCACGGGCAACCAAGAAAACAGCAGTGTCCACAAACCGTATTGCCTGACTAGGTTTAAGGCTTTTTGGCGGTTTTTCGGCAGTAAGTCGGCGACCGGAAATTTTTTCGCCGCCAACACCCCCAAGCCCCAAGTGGTCATTGCCCCCAAGGAGTTGCCTAAGGTCGCCACCAGCAGCAACTGTCCGAGCGGATGCTGGCCTTGGCTAACCAGATAGGCCAGCACCACTTCCGAGCCGCCGGGGGCGATTGTCGCGGAAATAAAGGCACTGGCAAACAGTCCTGTCAAACCACTTAAACTGTCCATGATGGGTTTTCCTTTTATATTCTAAACGGTTGGTTCAATTTTTACTGCCTCAGAAGAGCGCGAAAACTTGCCCGTTTTAAGCGTCAGACTAAGAACAATAAGGCTAATAAATCTGCCCACAAAACAATAACGATTAAACGCTTAGCCAAATTTGGCAAAAAAGCCACCGCCAAAAAAAACCCCTGTGCGGTTAGAGGCACAGGGGTTTTTCTGATGCTCAGCCTTAAACTTTAGGCAACACGTTGCTTTTGTTACCTGAGACTAATTTTAACAAAGCCGATAACAGCTTAACGCCGCGCTCAACCAGCAGGGCAACGCCTTCAAAAATCGTGGCGATAATTTCCGACGCGCTCATGCCGTGGAATTTACGCGCCAAATACGGCCCTAACAACAAGCCGGCGGCCAATCCGATGACCATTACGCCAGAAAAAAAGCCTTCCGGTTGCGCAGGCACCGCTGTGCTGGCCGCAGCGGGGCTGATGACATCAGGCACAGGCGGCGCGGCGGCGGCCTGTTTATCGGCTTCGGCGGCTGTGGCAATCAGTTCGGGCAGACCAACTTTATAATCATCGGCGATGACATTAGCCGTCACGCCGGGAATGCTCGGCAAATCGCCGTCGCCTTTACCGACCTTAAGCTGGGCTTTCATGCCCTTTTCCATGTGCTGGGCAATATCACAATGCACCAGATAGGTTTTGTCGCCGGGCGGCAAAATCAAGGTGCCGGAAATTTTCGCAGGTCCTGACACTTCCAAATGGAACATGCCTTTAGGGTACAAATACTTCGGCAAGCCGTGCATCATCCATTGGTGGCGGATTTTGTCCTCATTAACAAAATGCACCGTCAGCTTAGTACAGGGTTTGAATTGGTATTCTTGGGTATCAAAAGCAAACATCCGGCCAGGGAATTTTTCGGCGTATTTATGGCCGGCATGGACGGTAATCTCTTTAGTTTCGGAGATACTGTCGCAACCGCCGGGCAAAGTGTCGGCGTTTTGCCCCATGACCATGCCACCCGCCATGTCCATCAGATGGCCGTCACCATGGTTCATGAGCATACCGTCATGCTCTTGGTAATCTACTGCCGCAACCGAAGCGGAAAACAGGATAGCAAGGCCACCAACCGCTAAAAACTTCACCATTATTTGTCTCCTTTTTGATTAGAAATCAGCCAGATGCAGGGTATTATAGCGTATTGCCCAACATCTGGCACCCCCAAACCCGCCGTATTATAAGCCTTAGAATTTTTTCGCTTTACCTAACAGACCGTCAATAGCGCCTTTAAATCCGGCATGAGACAGATACAACACATACAAGCCAGCGAAGGCAAAGAAGGCGTATAATAACAGACTGCCTTTACCTACCGCCCCGCCGCTGCCGGCCTTAAAGCTCATGTGCGCATCCAAACGCTCGCCTTGGTCAGGGATTAAGGTGATATGAATCAAATACTGGCCCGCTTCGGGTACGCCGTTAGGCAGTTCCAGGTTGACCGTACCGGCTTTATGCTTTGCCGCAGGCAGGAAGAACACACGGGTACCTTCAGGTTCTTTGGTCACTTCAAACTCAACCGTCATGTTTCTGTAACGCATGTCTTGATAGTCGAACACCAATTGGGTTTTAGTGTCAATGCCCGGCAATTTACCGCAAAACTCTTCAGCAGAATAGGCAACTGGCTGATAAGCCGTATAATGTATCCAATGGGTCGGTTCCAATTCAAATTTACATTGGTCGGTATCCGTACCTGCCGCACCACCGTGCGCCCATACTGAAGCGGAAAAAACCAAGCCTAATAGTGCCAAACAACCTTTTTTTACAATGTGTGCGGTTTTCATAATACTTTCCCGTCTCGATAAATAGTAATTATTATATAAATATTCTGTGCCCTTTAACGTAGAGCTAACCGTAAATAACCTTATTTGCTGTATTATTATCGGATAGCAACTATCAACTCTAGCATATCAAGCCCAGCAAATAAAGGCTTCGATAACAGCAAGCTTACCATTAATAATAGCAGAAGCAAATCGTCGTGCTATTGCGCTGGTATTGCTATACTTTCCGCCTTTTCGTAGACTTAAGCCATCATCATTTAACCGGAGCCCCCAGCACATGTCATCATTGACTACATCAAAAGCTTGGTCTGCCTTACAAGACCATTACCATCACATCCAAAATTTTGTCTTACGCGAGGCTTTTGCCCAAGACCCCCAGCGCCATGCCAAATTTTCCTTGACGTTCAATGACATTCTTTTTGACTATTCAAAAAACCGCATTAACGACGAAACCCTGCCTCTGCTGATTGCTTTGGCGGAGCAGCAAGGGTTGGCAGAAAAGATCGCCGCGATGTTTTCCGGCGCGGCCATCAACACCACCGAACACCGCGCCGTTCTGCATACCGCTTTGCGCAACCGCAGCAACCGGCCCATCTATGTCGACGGCAAAGACGTGATGCCCGATGTCAACCGCGTCTTGGCAAAAATGCGCGGTTTTTGCGAAGCGGTGCGCTCCGGCGCGTGGAAAGGCTATACCGGCAAGACCATCACTGATGTGGTGAATATCGGCATAGGCGGCTCCGGCCTAGGCCCGAAAATGGTCTCAATGACACTGACCCCGTACAGCACCAGCGCCTTAAAAGTCCATTATGTGTCTAATATCGATCAGACGGATATTGTTGAAAAACTTAAGCCGCTTAACCCCGAAACCACGCTGTTTATTGTCGCGTCAAAAATATTTTCCACCCAAGAAACGATGATGAACGCCACGTCGGCGAAAAATTGGTTTTTGGCCACCGCCCAAGACCCTGCCGCCGTTGCTAAGCATTTCGTCGCCATTTCCACCCACGCCGAAAATGTCGCCGCGTTTGGCATCGACACCGAAAACATGTTTGAATTTTGGGATTGGGTCGGCGGGCGTTTTTCGCTATGGTCAGCTGTTGGCCTGTCGATTGCCTTGTACATCGGCATGGATAATTTTGAGGCCTTGCTGGAAGGGGCGTACGAAGTGGACGAGCATTTCCGCACCGCTCCATTTGCGCAAAATATCCCGGTCATCATGGCCTTATTGGGGATTTGGTATAATAATTTCTTTGATGCCGATTCCCACGCCTTACTGCCTTATGACCAATCCATGCGCTACTTCGCCGATTATTTCCAACAAGGCGATATGGAAAGCAACGGCAAAAGCATCACAATGGACGGCGACAAAGTCGACTACAGCACCGGGCCGATTATTTGGGGACAACCGGGCACCAACGGCCAACATGCGTTTTTCCAGCTTATCCACCAAGGTACCAAACTGATACCTTGCGATTTTCTGGTCGCCGCCAACAGCCATTATAAGTTGCCCGGCCACCATGACATTTTAGTGTCTAACTTTTTGGCGCAACCGGAAGCCTTGATGCGCGGCAAAACCCTAGACGAAGTGAAACGGGAATTGACCCCCGCCGAAGGCGAAGACCACGTTTTGGTCGCCTCGAAAGTGTTTGAGGGCAACAAGCCGTCCAACTCGTTTTTATGCAAAAAAATGACCCCCAAAACCTTAGGCTCCTTCTTGGCGCTGTACGAACACAAAATTTTTGTCCAAGGCGTAATCTGGAACATCAACTCCTTTGACCAAATGGGGGTCGAATTGGGCAAAATCTTGGCTAAAGCCATTTTGCCGGAATTGCAAAACGACGCGGTCATCACCAGCCACGACAGCTCCACCAATGGTTTGATCAACGCTTACAAACGTTTGAAAGACTGATAGGCCATAACAAAGCCAGGCGGGGGGCTTGCCCCCTACCGAAACCCCACTGTTTATCTCAGGAGTTTTTTTGCGCACTTTTATAGCTGAGCTTGAGCAACATCAAGCCATGATGACCCGATTGGCCGCTTGTCATGAAGACATTACGGCGGCGGGTGATGTCTTAATCAAGACCTTGCAACACGGCGGTAAAATCCTGCTGTGCGGCAACGGCGGCAGTGCTGCCGACTGCCAGCATATCGCCGCTGAACTGGTGGTGCGCTATGAAAAAGACCGCGCCGCCCTAGCCGCCTTAGCCTTGACTACCGATTCGTCTATCCTTACCGCCCACAGTAACGATGTCGGCTTTGAGAGTGTGTTTTCCCGTCAAGTCGAGGCCTTGGCAAACCCGCAAGACTGTCTTATCGCCATTTCCACCTCCGGCAAAAGCCCGAACATCCTTAAAGCCGCCGAAGTGGCGCAACATAAAGGCATGGCGGTGATTGCCCTGACTGGCGGCAACGGCGGGCAACTGCTCGCTTTAGCCAGTGCTGCCGTGGTGGTGCCATCTGATGTGACCGCGCGTATCCAAGAGGCGCATATCTTAATTGGACATTGGTGGTGCGGAGCCATTGAAAGCCACTTTGCTGGCCAATAGTCTGCCATTCTGTGTTAAGCCGATGCACAAACGCTTTTTAACCTGAACTTTTTGCAGGACTAGCGTCCTATATTTCAACCAGCCAGTTAAGCAAACATCGCGCTAATCCGCCATCAGGATTGCCAGAAAAGGTTTTGCTTATTGTTATGTTTTGTTAACAATGGGCCGTGTATAACCCTAAATATTTACAGGGGTCAGAAATAGATGCACGCCAACTTACCGCTCAGCCGCGCCGATTTTTTAAAATTAAAGGAACGTTTCATGCTAGCCACTTTACCTGAGTTCAGTCAGGCGAAAATTATTGTTATCGGCGATGTCATGCTCGACCGTTATTGGTCTGGGCAAGCGGCGCGGATTTCCCCCGAAGCCCCCGTGCCGGTAGTGCGGGTCCATAACAGCGAAGATCGGGTCGGCGGCGCGGCCAACGTCGCCCTGAACATCGCCCATCTGGGTGGGCAAGTGACCTTACTGGGCGTGGTCGGTGATGATGCCGAAGGTGAAGAATTAAAACGCCTGCTCCAAGCGCAAGGCGTGGAATGCCTGTTTGTTGTCCAGCCCGGTCTGCGCACCATTTGCAAACTGCGCATTATGGCCCAGCACCAACAACTGATCCGCGTCGATTTTGAAGACCTGCCGCTACAGTTTGACCGTAGCCTGCTGCAAGCGCACTTACAACAGCTCTTGCCCGAACACGATGTGCTGGTGTTTTCCGACTACGGCAAAGGCACCCTAACCGATGTCGCCAGCCTGATCCCATTAGCCAAACAAGCCGGGTTGCAAGTGCTGGTCGACCCTAAAGGCACCGATTTCCAACGCTATGCCCATGCCGATGTCATTACCCCTAATCTAGGGGAATTACTGGCCGTGGTCGGCAGTTGCGCCGACGAATCGGCACTGTTGGCAAGAGGCCGCAAACTCCTTGCCGACCAGCAAATCGCCACCTTATTGCTGACGCGTGGCGAAGCGGGTATGACCTTAATCCAACCCGACCGCCACGAATCCCTGCCCGCCCAAGCCAAAGACGTGTTTGACGTGACCGGGGCGGGCGATACTGTCATCGCCGTCATGTCCTTAGGCATGGCGCTGAATTTGCCCCTACCCGAATCCATGTACTTGGCAAACTTGGCGGGCGGCATTGTCGTCGGCAAGCTCGGCACTTCCACGGTGTCTAAAGAAGAGCTGACCCGCGCCCTGCACGGCGACCCTAACGACGCGCAATATGGCATCGTCTCCGAAGACGAGCTGGCCTGCCTGATCGAACATGCCAAAGCGGGCGGCGAACGGGTCATCATGACCAACGGCTGTTTTGACCTCTTACATGCCGGCCACGTCAGCTACCTGCAACAAGCCAAAGCCTTAGGCGAACGCCTGATTGTTGCCGTCAATGCCGACGCGTCGGTGCAACGGCTCAAAGGCGAAACCCGCCCGATTAACGGCCTGCAACAACGCATGACCGTCTTAGCGGCCTTGGCCTGTATCGATTGGGTGGTGGCGTTTGAGGAAGACACCCCCGAACGCCTGTATTGCCGCCTATTGCCCGATGTCATCGTCAAAGGCGGCGATTACAGCCCCGATCAAGTGGCGGGCGGCGACTGCGTGATTAAAGCGGGCGGGGCAGTAAAAATCTTACACTTTGTGGAGGGGCATTCCACCACATCAATGATTAACAAAGCACGGGGTAGCGAATGATTATAGTGACAGGCGGGGCGGGTTTTATCGGCAGCAACCTCATCCGCGCCTTAAATGACCGCGGCGAGCGCGATATTTTACTGGTCGATAACTTGGTGAACGGGCGCAAAATGCTCAACATCGCTGATCTGGACATTGCCGACTATTGCGACAAGCACGATTTGCAGGCCAAGCTTGCCGACCGCCATTTTTTGCAACGCGTCCGCGCTATTTTCCATCAAGGCGCTTGCTCGGCCACCACCGAATGGGACGGCCAGTATGTGATGCAGAACAATTACGAGTATTCCAAACAACTCCTACATATTTGTCTGGCGCAAGGCATCCCGTTTATCTATGCCTCTTCTGCTTCGGTGTACGGTAACGGCGCGAAAGGTTTTAGCGTCGACCGCGCCTGTGAGCAACCGATCAATATGTACGCCTACTCAAAATTCCAATTTGACCAATACGTCCGGCGCATCCTGCCCACCGCCACCTGCCAGATTGCCGGGTTCAGGTATTTTAACGTCTACGGCCCGCGCGAGCAGCACAAAGGCGCGATGAGCAGCACCGCCTTCCACTTCAACCAGCAAATCATCGCCAGCCAAACCGCCCGCCTGTTCGCGGGCTGCGACGGCTACGCCGACGGCGAACAGCAACGCGATTTTGTCTATGTCGGCGATGTCGTCGACGTTAACCTGTGGTTTTTAGACCACCCCAACCAATCCGGCATCTTCAACGTCGGTACCGGCCAAGCCGAACCTTTCAAAGCCGTCGCCGAAGCCGTCATCGCTTGGCACGGGCAGGGCCATATCGAATACATCCCCTTCCCTGAGCATTTAAAAGGGGCTTACCAAAGCTATACCCAGGCGGATATTAGCGGACTACGCGCGGCGGGATATGGCAAGGCGTTTTTGAGCGTTAAGGAAGGGGTTGGGCGATATTTAGCTTGGTTGAATGGGGGAGGGGAAAGCTAAAACCATGTGGCAAGACCCGATAGTGAATGAAACCCGTGCGCTCCGTGAAGAATACGCCGCTAAGTTTAATCATGATCCTGATGCCCTCTTTGAGGATATTCTCAAACGTCAGGCTCAGGCAGGGAAGAAAGTGGTGCCTTTGCCGCCACGAAAACCCTTATTGACACCGAAAGCCGCCTAACTACCCACAAGGCCGTTTGAAAGTTTCCGAGGGTTTTTACTGTGATTTGCCCATTCGGCCCATTTCGCTGGTACTTTTGCGTTGAATCCGTAACACAATGGTAAAAATACTTGTCACAAAGTTTGGCGTATAATGATGTCTGACCTTGGCATATTTTTAACCCTACCACAACCATGACCGACCAAGAATTAAAAGACCTTGTTGCCAGCCTAGCCATCAACCAGCAAAAAATGTCTGAAGAAGCGGCTCTTTCCCGACAAGAAGCGGCCATTTCCCGACAAGAAGTAGACCGGGCATTAAAAGAAACCGATAAAGCCATTAAAGAGCTGAGCAAGCAAATCGGCGGTATTGCCAATAAATTCGGCAGCTTTACCGAAGGTTTGGCCTTGCCCTCCATGACCAAAATCCTCTCCGAACAATTTGGTATGACTACTATTAACCCCAGCGTACGGGTGAGGGATAAAAGCGGTAACGAGCAGGAAATTGATGTGTTGGCTTACACAAACGGCGATATCAACACGGCGATTATCGTCGAGGTAAAAAGCCATCTGCGCGAAGAAAGCATTGAGCAATTATTGAAACAATGCCGTAATTTTCGTGTATTATTTCCCGAATTAGCCGATAAAAAGCTCTATGGCATTCTTGCGGCGGTAGATGCCAGCCAACAATTACAGCAAAAAGTCTTGGCGCAAGGTTTATACTTCGCCAAAATCCATGACGAGCAGTTTTCTTTATGTGTGCCCAAGGATTTTAAGCCGTTTTGTTTTACTGCGCACTAAGCCCCGCAAAAGCGGCCCTTAAAATAGCTGCACACCCTCTTTGATGGCCTGCTTGGCGACCACCTTACTCTTGCCGCCTTTCATCACCACAAAACACAGGCCTTCTATCTCCAATTCGGCGACCAGCCTTTTGACTAACGCCCCTTCGCTGCTAGAGAGGGTCTTTTCAAAGGCCAAGACATAGGTTTTGGCTTCTGGGTAATGCCGCATAGGCTTTTCCGCCAACCAAGCGTGTTTTACACCGGGCAGGGTATGGATTTGCTCGCGGATTTGTTGGCATATCTCCGCGTGGTTGCCGGGACTGACCAGAAGGTCGGTATTGGCGACAAAAGCCCGTTCTTGTTGTGCAGCTTGGTTGATGTCGTATTGCCGCTCGGCCTGTTCTTGCCAGTACGCGACCGCCGCCGTGTCATTTAGCTCCCGATAATAATAAATCAGCCAATCACAGCCGTTTAGGCGCAAATCCTCCTGCTTGTCCATTGCCTGTTTTATAAAATCCAACCCGGCGGCATCTTGTTTCGCCAGCAATAGCCTGCCGATGGCAAAATCAGCTTTGGCCTGCTCCGGCTCTTGGGTTTTGTACCGCTCAAACAAAGCCAGGCAATCTTGGTCGGGGGCGAATTCTTCCGTCAGCACCGCCAACTGCCACAGTTGTTCCGAGGCCATCCCGGCCAATGGCGTGGCCTGTAAAGCTGCCAGCTTGGCGCGGCCTTCCTGCATATAATGGTAGCGTTCTTCCCAACGGCTTTCATTTTGTTGCCGCCATTGTTGGTCAAAATGCGCCATAATATCGGGTAACTGCCCGGCAAACCAAGCCTGGGCGGCGGAATAACTGACCCGCTCTGGCGGGCTGGCAGGGCATTTTAAGGCTGCCAAGCGGTCTTTTAAGGCGGGATGGGTATCGTAATAGCCGGTTTTGACCGCCATTGCCTTATCGATTTTGCTTTGTAAGGCATGACTGTCAAAGGTTGCCGCTTGTAAAAAATCCAAAAGCTGGCTATACGGTGAACCCGGTGGCTGCGGAATACTGTCTGCTTGGCGGATAAACGGTTGCCAGTAGTGTTCGTTGACCCAACCCTGCACGACATGGGTGTTGATTAAGGCATGGGCAATGTCTTCGGGTGAAGTCAGTTGGGCGGCGACCGCATCGGCGTTATATTCATTGGCGCGGGCTAAGGCGAAAGAATAGGCGGCAAAGGTGGGGGCGTACCAGTTGAAGAAGCGGCGCAGCAGGTTAGTGCCAAAATTATTCTGCTGGCTTAAGCCGTTGACAATCCTGTCCCAACTCAGCCGGACGCGGTAAATCCAGCCGGAAAAACGGCTGTGCTTGCCGGATAAATGGCCTAATTCATGGGCGATGACCGAGCGCACTTGTGCAGGCGATTGGCTGAGCAACAATTCCACACCTAAAATCAGGGTGTTTTTATACCAGCCGAACACGCCCAAACGCGGGGTTTGGACAATGGCGGCGTTATATTCGGGGGTAAGGATAACCTGATGGACTTTCGGGGCTTTGAGCTTGCGGCTAAGGCTTTTCAGTTCGGTAAAAATTGCCGGATACTGTTTGGCTTTTACGCGATAGCCGACCGGTGCCTGAAAACGTACCCATAACGCCCGCAACAAAACATAAATCATGATGAGCAAGGCAAAAATCAGCTTAGTCTTGAACAAAAACAGGATGAAAGCGGTACTGGCTAAAGCCGCCCAGCCGAGGCCGCCGACCAAGCCGATTAACACCAGTAACATGCCAAAAATGACGGCATAGCCTAGCAATGCCAACAAAGCGACCTTAATCGTGTAACGTCGGGGATTGTGCTGAATATCGCGTTCGGCGGCGGCGATTAACTGCTCAAACCGCTCTCTGCGTTGGGTGGTCGATTGCATGGGTAGATCCTGCCAAGAGTTACCGGGCCGCCGGGTCAAGCTGGCCCGGCGGGTATGGGACACGCGCTAGAGTTGTTTTTATATTACTAAAAAACGAGGCATGATAGCAGTTTTTTCGCGTACAGCCAGAGCGGCAAGGCATTTTATTTGCGGAGCCTGCCCAGCCTGCGGTTACAAAAACACCCTGCCAAACCCTTACCGTTCCCTAAAGCAAATAATCTCTGCGCAAAACCAGTCAGCGGGTCACGGATTCGTTATAATGTCACCATCGATAATCACAGACAAGGGTGCAAACACTATGGCAGATGAAAGCAATGCGATACATAAAATAGTCATCGTTGGCGGCGGTGCGGCGGGTCTTGAGCTGGCGACGACTTTAGGGTATAAGCTGGGCAAGAAAAAGTTGGCGGAAATTACGCTGATTGATGCCACCACCACGCATATCTGGAAGCCGTTGCTGCATGAAGTGGCGGCGGGGACGTTGGACGAATCGGAGCAAGTGGAATATATGGCACAGGCGCACCGCAGCCATTTCCGCTTCCGCCTAGGCAAGATGGAAGGCCTGAACCGTACCGCTAAGGAAATTTATGTCAGCCCGACTTTTAACGAGGCGGGCGAAGAGCTGATCCCGCGCCGCACCTTTGCTTATGATACCTTGGTCATGTCAGTCGGCAGTGTCAGCAATACCTTTAACATTAAAGGGGTTGCCGAGCATTGCCTGTTTTTGGACACCACCTCGCAAGCGTTTAAGTTCCAAAAGCAATTGTTTGAGTCGTATATTAAAAATTATATCGGCAAAGATAGCGCGACAGTTAAGCCCTTATCCATTGCTATTGTCGGGGCGGGGGCGACCGGGGTGGAACTGGCCGCACAACTGCATGAAGTGACCGACGTGCTGGCGATTTACGGCCTGAACGAGACCAGCAATGTTAAACTGACCATTATCGAAGCAGCCACGCGCTTATTGCCTGCCCTGCCGGATAAGCTGGCGTTGGCGACCCAACAGCAATTGGTGAAACTGGGCGTGGACTTAAAGCTGGGGCGGCGGGTGATTGAAGTCACTTCCGCAGGCATCACCACCCATGATGATGAATTTATCGAGGCTAATATTAAAGTCTGGGCGGCGGGCATTAAGGCGCCGGATTGGATGAAAAACCTGGATGGCCTGGAAACTAACCATGTTAACCAATTGGTGGTCGACCGCACCTTAAAAACCAGTGACGACAATATTTTTGCGATGGGCGATTGTGCGGCGTGTGCCTGGACAGGCCGTACCGGCAATGTGCCGCCCCGCGCCCAAGCCGCGCACCAACAAGCCACGGCGGTGGGCAAGTCCATCATCAACCGCCTAAAAGGCGGCAGTCCGGTCGAGTTTGTTTATTATGATTACGGCTCTTTGGTGTCGTTAGGCAAGTACACCACGGTCGGCAATCTGATGGGCAATTTGATGGGTACGGTCAGTATCGGTGGGTTTATCGCCAAAATTGTGTATTTGTCGCTGTATAAAATGCACCAAATTGCTATCCACGGCTATTTCCGCACCGCCATGCTGACGCTTTCCAACGCCTTTAGACGCAGCGTTTATATCAAAATAAAAATGCACTAAGCCCTTTTTTAACAACAACAAAAATAACAATATGTTTGAAATTGAATATGAGTTCCGCGAACAAGACCTGATCCATTTTAATGAGTTGCAGTTCTCTAAAAATGATGAAATCCAGCACAATATCAAAAAGAACCGCCTGATGGTACCCGGGGTGATTTTTTTAATTGGCGCATTCTATTATTTTTATTATAACGACGTGCAAACTACCGCTTATGTGATGGTCATCGCGTTGTTATGGGCGTTGCTGTCACCGAAGATCATGATGTTGGATTTGCATCGGCAGATTTTGAAAAGCTATACGCCGAAAGAAAAAAATGACATGTTCGGCAAGTACAGCCTGACCATAGACCCCGCCAACCCGAAATATTTGCTGGAAAAATCGCCCAGCGGCAAAAATAAGATGGGCTGGGATGAGTTGTTGCGGGTGGAATATGGCAAAGGCTATGTGTATTTTTACCTCAACCTGACCACCGCGCTGGTGATTCCGGTCGAAACCGTAACCAAAGGCAATTTGGAAGAGTTTTCCGAGCAAGTGGAAAAAATGATTGAGCGGTTTGGCGAGTAAGTTGATGCGTTAAAATGGCGGGCGGATGGCTGACGGCGATCCGCCCGTTTTTTATGGCTATTTTTGTAGTGGCGATAAAGCTTATAGTACGGCTTGTGCCCGCGCTCCGAAGAAGAGGCCGTATTTTATGCACATTCCTTATTCAAAGTCGGATTAAGGAAAGCGTTTGTGAATTATAGAAAACTTAGCTTGTCAGAAAGCTTAGGCTAGACGGGCCGTTATATACGGTGATAGCCAACAATCTCCCTTACCAACACTATCAGGAAACCCCTATGCAATTTTTTGAAATCGAAACGGAAGAAGGCAATAAATTGCTTATCAATAAAGACTATGTCGTCAAATTAGCGGCGGTGGATAATGATTTTAAAAAGGGTGCGGTATTGCACCTGTCCATGACCTCGTCCGAGTGCGCCTGTATCCCCGTTACCGCAAAAGAGTCGGCCAAGGTCAGGTCTTGGCTCTTGAGTTAAGCATCCTAATCCCTATTTAAAGGCCGCCACTCATTAAGCGGCACAGAGACAAGCTGGCCTGACAAATTGGGAGGCGCGGGTTAAATAAACGCTTGCGGCGAATTGTTCAACGCTTGGTCTTGGCCGGCAATCCGCACATCAACATGGTCGCCGGGTGTTAAGCCCTCACCTTCAGCCAAGTGGAACACAAAGCCGCAGTGTTCGTAATAGTGCGGGTTTTGGCGGATGACATCCCGCCGCGATAGCTGAGTGCTGACGCTTTGCCGATAAGTGCCGTTAATAAACAATTCCAGCATGAGCGGGTCGTTATGGAGGGTGGATAAAGCCCAACCCGTGATCTTTTGTGCTTCCAGCAGGTCGATATAGCCCAAATAGGCTTTGTTCGCGTTAATGGCCTTAAAATTGACCAAGGTGTTGGTATAGGTCGGCGGTGACGGGTTGATAAATTGCGCAGCTTCCGTGCGCTGTTCGGGGTTGTCTGCCAAACCGAGAAAGTCAGCCAGACCCGCGATAAAATCATCAGGGAACAGCAAGGCTTTTTCGTAAGAAGCGATAAAGATAGGCCGTTTGGTTGTCCATAAAAACAGCAATAGGGCAAAATTAAGCCCCAACACTTTAAACATTTCCGCCAATAAAGAAATATTGTAGATAGTTGTCCGGCGGTTGGCGGTAGCGAAAATATCGCGGACAACCACGACATAGACCCGTTCCCGGAACAGCCGTTCCCAACGCCACAAGCGCAGTTTTTTCACGCCCCAGACCGGATAACTGGCGTCGCGCTCTTTAATGATTTTTTTAGCCTGTTTTTTGTCGTTACGTTTCAGGCAATCCAGCAAGGTGCTGTCCTGATAACGCGACGATAGCCCGTCACCCATATAAATGCCCAGCTTAGATAAGACCCCGGCCACCATAGAGGTGCCGCCACGCCCGATACCCAGCACCAGGATAGTTTTTTGCGGCAAAGCGGCGGCGGTGCCGTTGATGGTGGCAAAGCCCGAATTTTTATTGCTCATTTAATTGTTTACCTGCGCTAACAGCCGTTCCACTTCGGCAAGTTCCAATTGTAAAACTCCCGCGATAGTCTCAGCGGAAAGCCCCATGTTATGGGCATTTTGCACCGCCAATAGGCGGGTTTTAGCAATGCCTTTTTCAAGCCCGATTTCCACGCCTGTTTCCAATCCTTGTTTGATACCTTGCTCACGGCCTTGCTCACGGCCTTGTTCACGACCTTCTTCTAGTCCTTGCTTACGCCCCCGCTCATGCCCCTCCTCCCAAGCGGTGTCGGTGACATTCTTTAAATCCCAATAATATTTCAAGCTGTCACGGTAGGCCGTTTGCTCCGAGCGGCTGAATTTGGCGATTTTCGCCACGGCGAAGACTTTGGCAAACACGTCTTCTTTCAACTCCGGCGGGATATCGTCGAATTCGTGCAGATGCCTAAACACATACAGCCATTTGTCTTGCAGATTGTCCAGTTGCGCTAAGGTTTTACGAAAATGCGGCAAGGTCAGGTAGATGAAGGTCAGCTTGTCATAAAACACCCGCCCGTGCTGGTTTTTCAGTTGGATAGCGTGGATGACCTCCTGATCGCCTGTTTTGGCATCTTCGTCGAAGACAAAATCTAAGATGCCGATAGTATAGACGGCTGCCAGTTGGAAATCCCACTCGCCCCGCTGCGCTTGTTCTTG
Organism: Methylovulum psychrotolerans; assembly: GCF_002209385.1. Taxonomy (NCBI): domain Bacteria; kingdom Pseudomonadati; phylum Pseudomonadota; class Gammaproteobacteria; order Methylococcales; family Methylococcaceae; genus Methylovulum; species Methylovulum psychrotolerans. The sequence continues at coordinate 1,078,386 of NZ_CP022129.1, read as the reverse complement.
GATAGGAAACGTGGCGTAGTAGACGCTACGGTCTTTAAAGAAATTCTGTTTGGCTTTTTGCAGTTCGACGATAAAACGTTCGCCTGTGGCACTTTTGCAGCTCAGGTCGAAGATAGCCTTCCGGTCTAGGGCTGTTGCGCCTTGGTGTTCGTTTTTGCTGTACTGCAAGCTGGCAATCTGGTGCTTGTCCGGCAACAGCGTATTTAAAAAACTGATCAACAAATCTTTATTCGGCTCTTCGCCAAACAGTTTTTTAAAGCCGAAATCGGTGAACGGGTTAACAAAAACGTCTTGCATGGCAGCGGTGCGGCGAGTGGGGAGAGTTGGGCAGAGTGTAGCACAGGCACAGGGCGGCTGTCAGGTGGGTATAAGACAGGCAAATCCTGCGGCACGGGGATTTTTGGGCAACGGAAAAGCCTAACCCGCCAGCCTAGGCAATCAGGCCGGAAAGGTCTTTGAGGGTATGTATCTCCCGCCTGTGCCGATACGCACTTTCGTCCTTGAACCGACAGTTCAAGTGGAGACACGGCTAGCCATTCAGGCTTCTTGTCTAAAACAAGCATGCACACCATGAGCTAAGCAACAAGCCCCCGGGGTTAATACAGGTTCAGGAAACACCCAGCACACTGTCGAACACCGCAGGAGATACAGGCCAATAGTTTAACGCGTTTAAGAGTTTTCCAAAACGTTTTCTATTTTATTGCCGATATTGGCCAAGCTGTCGCTGAGCTGCTGCTTGAGCATTAGGTTTTGATTTTTAGCGATTTGTAGTTCATGCGCCAAATTCAGCGCGGCGATCACGGCGATGCGGTCAGCACCGTTAACTTTGCCGGAGTCGCGCATTTTGCGCATTTGCATATCGAGCTGCTGCGCAGATTGGAGCAAATCGTCCTGTTCTTCAGGATCGCAGGCAATCCGGTATTCTTTGCCCATAATCATTAAGGCAACGGCATGGGGTCGGTTAGTCATGGGCTTGCTCCAAAGCTTTAAGACGCGTAATCATAGCCTCCACACGGCTTCTTGCCAAGGCGGATTTTTCCAAAAGCTGGGTCTTTTCTTCCAATAATTCCTGCTCGCGCAACCGTAACAGGCGATTATCGTTCTTAACGGCCTGGTATTGTTCGATAAGGCGGTCGAGTTTTTCTTCAAGTTCTTGTAATGCTAAAGGTTGGTCAGTATGTGATGCGGTCATGATGGCGGCTCAAGCGTTGCGGTTTGGGATGAACAAACTATTATCCAAGTTAACAATCAATGGTAGCATAAGCAGTATTTTTATTTTAGCGATAGTGCAATTTATTATGCGGAAATTATGCCTTACACAACCGTCAATAGCTTATTAAAGCAAACCCACCCCGACCTAAGCGCCGCCGAGGCGCACGGTATTGCCACCGGCATGTTGTGCGTCAACCGCCAGACCACCCCGGCCTATTGGCTGGACGCGCTGTTGGAGCCGACCACGTCGCCGTCCGATGCCGAGCCCTTGCTGGTCCGGCTCTTTGAAGAAACGCGCCGCCTGCTCGCCAGCGACAGCTTTGAATTTGCGCTGTTGCTGCCCGACGACGAGCAGCCCTTGCCGGAGCGGCTCTTGGCTTTAAAAGACTGGTGCCACGGCTTTTTGTTCGGCACAGGCTGCGGTCAGCCTAACACCGCCTTAAGCCACGATACCCAAAGCATCCTAAGGGACGTTGCCGAGTTTACCAAACTGGACACCGCCGCCGAAGGCGAAGAAGATGAGTCTGCGTTTGTGGAAATCACCGAATACCTCAAATCTTCTGTCCTGTTATTGCGCGAAGAACTGGGCGATGACAGCGGCAGGGCCCTTCACTAGGAGTGTGATATGCAAGCCAATGAATTTAACAAACGCCGCCAACGCTTAATGCAGGATATCGGAGTCGGCAATATCGCCCTGATCGGCAGTGCCATGCCGCGCACGCGTAACCGCGATGTCGATTACCCGTTCCGCCAAGACAGCGACTTTTTCTACCTGACAGGCTTTAATGAAGCTGATGCCTTAGCGGTGTTTGTACCTGGCCGCGAAGAAGGCGAATACATCCTGTTTTGCCGCGAATTTGACCCGACCAAAGCCCTTTGGGAAGGTGCCCATGCCGGCCTGGAGGGCGCGACCAAGCATTATGCCGCCGATCAGGCCTTTCCTATCGAAGACGTGCCGGAACGCCTGCCTGAACTGTTGGCGGGTAAGCGTAAAGTCTTTTATCCGCTGGGCCATGATGCCGATTTAGATGCCAGTGTTTTGGAATGGCTTAAAGAACTGCGCCAAAAAGCCCGTTCCGGCGTGTCCGCCCCGCATGAACTGAGTGCGCTGGAGCAGATCCTGCACGAAATGCGCTTGTTTAAAAGTGCTGCCGAACTGAAACTGATGCGCCATGCCGCCGAAGTGTCGGCACAAGGCCACATTAAGGCCATGCAGACCTGCAAGGCCGGGCGTTATGAGTATCAGGTGGAGGCGGAACTGGTCTACCATTTTATGCAGGCTGGCTTACGCGCCGTGGCCTATCCGTCGATCGTCGCGGGCGGCAAAAACGCCTGTACCCTGCATTACACGACCAATGATTGCGAACTGCAAGACGGCGATTTATTGCTGATAGACGCAGGAGCGGAATGCGACCATTATGCCGCCGACATTACCCGCACCTTTCCGGTGTCGGGGCGGTTTAGCGACGCGCAGCGTCAGCTTTACCAATTAGTGCTGGATGCCCAATATGCCGCCATTGCCGAAGTGAAACCGGGGGCGACCTGGATACAGCCGCATGAAGCGGCGGTCGAAGTCCTGACCCGTGGCTTGGTCAAACTCGGTTTGTTAAAAGGCAGTGTGAAAAAGTTGGTTAAAGACGAAAAGTACAAGGCTTTTTATATGCACCGCACCGGCCACTGGCTGGGTATGGATGTCCATGATGTCGGCGATTATAAAATCGATGACACTTGGCGTACCTTAGAGCCGGGCATGGTGCTGACGGTCGAACCGGGTTTGTATATCCCTGCCGACTGTAAAAAAGTCGACCCGCAATGGCGCGGTATCGGCATCCGTATCGAAGATGATGTGTTGGTCACCGAAGACGGCCACGAGGTGCTAACGCACAGCGCCCCGAAAACCATTGCCGAAATTGAAGCTATCATGCAGGGGGCCTAATGGCACACGATTACGATTTGCTGATTGTCGGCGGCGGCTTGGCGGGTAATTGTCTGGCTTTGGCATTGCAAGGCTTTGGCTTGCGCATCGCTATTGCCGAAGCCAATAGCCGCGCCCAATTACAGGCTTCGGCAGCGGGCGACCGCGCCCTAGCCTTAGCCGCAGGTACGGTCAACGCCTTAGAAGCCTTGGGGATTTGGCAAGACATCGGCGCGAAAGCTACCGCCATCGGCCATATCCACATTTCTGACCGTGGGCATTTTGGCAAGACCCGTTTGTCCGCCGCTAAAGCCCACGTCCCCGCCCTGGGCTATGTCATCACCGCCCGTGACCTGGAAGGCCATGTCGCCGATTTGGTCGCACAAAGCCCTATCACCCGGATCACCCCGGCGCGGGTGGTGGGCTTAATGTCCGGCAGCGAAGCCATGAATGTCAGCCTGAAACAAGACGGCGATTCCCTGAATATCAGCGCAAAATTAGTGGTCGGGGCTGACGGTGGCCTTTCCTCGGTGCGCACCTTGTTGGACATCCCCCAACACAGCACCGATTATCGGCAAACCGCCTTGGTCACCACCGTCAAAACCACCCTGCCCCACCGCAATACCGCTTACGAACGCTTCACCGCGTCGGGGCCCCTAGCCTTATTACCGCTAGGCAAATACCATTGCTCGGTGGTCTGGACACGCACCACCGATGAAGCTGAAGCGCTGATGCTGGGCAGTGAAGCCGATTTTCTCAGTGAGTTGCAGGACTGCTTCGGTTATCGCTTAGGCGGCTTAACCTTAACCGCACCCCGCCGCGCCTTTCCTTTGTCACTGATCCGCGCCGACACCATGCAGGCCGACCGCGCCGTAATTATCGGCAACGCCGTCCACCAACTGCACCCGGTCGCCGGACAAGGCTTTAATCTGGGTCTGCGCGATGTCATGCAACTCGCCGAGGCCTTAAGCGCCGCCGCCCACAGCCAGCAAGACCTCGGTAGCCGTGAGGTCTTGTCCCGCTACAGCCAAGCCCGCCGCAAAGATCACGCCCGCGTCATCGGTTTTACCGACAGCTTGGTGAAAATCTTCTCTAATGACTGGTTGGCTCTAGCCGCCGCGCGAAATGTCGGCCTCACCTTGCTGGACCATATCCCCGCCGCCAAAGCGGTGCTGGCGAAACAAGCAATGGGTTTGGCGGAAGGATAAGTTTTTTGTTGTCGTGTCTGGCGGGTACTGTTCACCCTGATCGCCAACCCGCATCAATTTGACACCCTATAGGGCCGCATCATCTCATTGTCTTCGTGGTCGATGATGTGGCAATGCCAGACATAATCGCCTAGGGTCGGATCAAATGGGAACAGGTTGCTGCCGATATAGGATTTGCCTTGCACTACCGGGGTGTCGGTTGGAGTCCAGCGCACCAAAACTCTGAGCACTTGTTTGGCGTGGGCGGTCGCCGTGTCCTTCCACCCGGTTTCGCCCACATCAGGCGGGATTAGGCTACCCAAAAGGAAAGGCCCCAGCGCAGGATTGCCGCCGACCGCCCCATCGGCATTAGGGGTGTTGTAAGCCAACGGCGGCCCGTAACCTGGGCAGTATTTGCCGGGAGCACATGAGCTTGGCAGCGGTGCCGGCCCAGTGCCAAATGCACGGTTCCAAGCGGCAAGATACCCTTTCAAGTTGATGGCTTGGCGGTTAAGGACTTGGAATTGCGCCAGATGCGTGTGTATCGGATGGGTTTGGGCGGCCACGCCGGGCGAGTAGATATTAATGATTTCCCACAACTCGACCGCGCCGACGCGCGGGGTCTCGCTAACACCGTCTTGAGGGAATTCGGCGGCGATGCTGGGCGAGAGTAGCCCATCCCATTTGGTGTTGTTGACAAATTCTTCAATATTGTTCGGATAATCAAAGTTTTCGTTGATCACGAATTGCCGGACTTTGTCAATTTTAACGCTAGGCAACACATGCCCTTGGCCATCGGTCAGCCGTGCCGCTGGCACTGGCCATGTGCAGTATCCGGGTGTCCCAGGGAGTTTGGCAGGGTTGCAACTGGTGTCGCCAGACTTTAGCGCGGTATTGACACGAAATTGCATAATGTCGGGCAGTTGGTACATCTCGCCCGGTTCATCGTTTGCCAAGGTGACGGTCTGGCCTGCCAATTTACTAAAATCCACAATCAGATCGGCACGTTCGCCAGGGCTTAAATGCACGTTGCTGATTTTTACGGGTTTGCCGAGATAGCCCTCATCCGCGCCGATTTGGTAAGCGGCGGCGCGGCCAAAGGTCAGGTCATAGCTCCTGTGGTTTGAGCCGTTCAGGATACGCAAGCGGTAACGGCGCGGCTCCACATTCAAATAAGGCCAAGGCGCCCCGTTGACCATCGCCACATCGCCTTCAAACATCACCGACCAGTACGGATGGGTCTTAACCGTGGTTTCGGTCGGAAAGTACAACTGACTGTTGGTGTCAAACTGGCGGTCTTGGATAGCCATCTCCAACTCATAGGCACCATTGGGGAGTTTTTTCGGCTCCAGGTTCGGGTTCCTGATGAAATAAAAGCCCGCCAACCCGGCGAGTACGTTAGTGCGGGTCACGCCCAAGGCATGGTCATGGAACCAAAGGGTTCCCGCTTCCTGGTCGTTAACATATTGGTAAATGGCTTCGCCAGTGCTGGGCTTGCCCAGCGAATTATAGCTTGAGCCGGTTTTGCCGTCAGGTGTGAACCAAGAATCCGGCCCGCCATCAAACCGCGCCGGGATGACTGCCCCGTGCAAATGCACCGTGGTGGGGACGGGCCCCGTATAAGGCAGGCAACAAGCGTTGCTGGTATTTTCCGACAATGAGCAATCCCTGGTGGTCATGCCGCACATTTTCTGTAGCGGATCGGCCCAATGCAGGGTTTGGTCCACCGCTATCAGCCCCTGCACCAACCCCGGCCCGTAAGGGCTGGCGGCATTGAAGCTCGGCAACTGATTGACAAACGTCATTTGTGTGGCCACTTTGCTCCGGGTTTCAAGCGTCACCGCAGGCCAATTGGCAGGGCCTAAGACTTGGTTGGTGGCAGAGTCGGCAGTCTCGTAAGCCCAGACGCGGGTTTTGCCAAACGTCACCCCTTTGCCGCAAGTGTCGGTAAGCCCCTTAGGCAAAACCGTCTGGTCAATTTCCTTCATCGTGACCGTCAGCTTGCGGTGCGTGTAGGCATCGACACGCGGAATAGAACCCGCCGGCCCGAATACAGGCAGTGAAACTGAAAATTTCGGTATGCAGCTACCGTCCAAATGGGTCTGGGGGACAAGACTGCTCGCCTGGATATTGCCGACTGCCCAAACCGACAGGCAAGCCACGGTAAAGGCGCGGCAGAGTCGTGGGTAACCGCCTGTTATTGCGTTAATTTTTCGCATTGTTTTATCCTCGTTTATTGAAAACCCAACAAAATTTTTACGGGATTTCACTATAAAGGCAGATAGGTTTGGCAACAATAAGGTGATGTCCGTAATTTAGTGACGGGCGCGTAACTGCCGGGGCTTATCGTTCAGTAATACAGTCCGCTAAGGGGATTTTGATGGCAAACACACTGCCCTTGCCCAATTTCGAGGTGACTTTTAATTCATAATGGCATTGTTGGCACAGGGTTTTGACAATAAATAACCCTAAACCGTAACCAGCCTCATCACGGTGCTGCCCTTGCCGGAACGGCGACATCAAGGCTAAACAATCGGCGGCAAATAAGCCCACCCCGCTATCCAGCACCTGAATTTCAATAGCATCCGCCCGGCGGCGCACGCCCACCAACACACGGCCCTTGTGGCTGTAACGGATGGCGTTGCCGATTAAATTACTGAGGATGCGGTGTAACAGCAAGGCCGAGCCCTTGATTTCAATAGTGCTGCCCACGGTGTCAAGCCGCAAACCTTTTTTGGCGGCGGCGGTGGCAAATTCACTGTGCAAGCGGTCAAACAATTCAAATAGCAAGACACGGTCAGCCTGGTCATCGCCTATCTCCTGGCGGGCCTGGTGTATTAAGCCCTGGATCAGGCCTTGGGCATAATCCAAGGTTTTATTGATGTGCTGGGCGACAGGGTCGGCCTCTTCCCTAACGCGTAATGCGTCAATGGCAAACCGTATCGAGGCTAACGGTTGCGATAAATCATGGCTTGCGCAAGCCAATAAAAGCTGCTGGTTTTTGGCTTCTTGCAGGGCGGCCAAACGCTCTTGCTCGGCTTTGACCAACAACTCGGTTTCGGCTTGCCGCTTCACCCGCAACTCGGCTTTTTGTTCATCAAAACGCCGCAACTGGTTCAGCACCGCGATGATAAAAAACACCGGCTCCAGAATATAGGCGATTTTGGGATAAGTGAAAATGGACAGCATCGGGAACGGGTTTAGGCCAAAAATACTCAACAACATCAAAACGACATTAAAAACAATCAAGGAAAGCGCCCCTAACAAATAAAACCGCGCCGCCGGGACGTGCCGGCGCACCGCCAAAACACCCGCCACCACCGCCACCGTGGCGTATAAGACCACGAGCAGGGACACCCATTCGGTGAAATAGGCGTTGCCATATAGCGGCACACTGCAAAAGGCTAGGCCGATAAGCGCGACAAAGCTAAAATATAAGCGCCGGAACCGTTGCTGCACTTGTAAAAACCGCAAGCTAAACCAAGCATGGGTAATGACGGAACCGATGCCTATCAAACCGGGGGCGAACCTGTTCCAAGCGGCCTGTTCAGGCCACAAAAACTGGAAGTTATAGCCTTGGACTTGGCCTAAAAACAATAGGCTAAATACAATCAAGCCTGCATAATTGCGGCTTTCGGCATGGCCTACGCCTTTGTGGTTGAAAAACAAGAGAGCGGCCAACACCAGTAACACCCCCAACAAAACACCGTTGAGGACATCATTTTTCGTGTCCTGTTGCGCGAGGGTTTCGGCAGTCAACAGACGCGCTTGCAAGGGGGTTTTGCCGTGGGTGCGGTAGGCAAGATAAAGCGTGGTAGGGGCGTTTGCCGCCAAGGTCAGCGGGACATACAAAAAGCGGTTAATGACCGGACGTTGGGTAAAGGTCGTGGTTTGGTCTATGCTGTACACGGTTGCCAAACGGCCATTTTGGGCTTGAAAAACCGCCAGAAAAAACGCATCGGGTAGGCCGACCGCCAATAACCGCCGTATGTCGGAAGCATTGGCGTTATCGATGTCAAGCCTTAGCCAGTGTGCCGCGCCAGAATTAAGATTGTCTGCCATTAGGGGCTTGCCCGCCAAACCGACCCAAGGAACCGTAGCCGGATCCAGCGTCTGCATACAAGCAGTTAAGGCCAATTCTGCTTGGGTTTGTAATTGGCAGACCGCCTTAGCCTCTGCCGTTGCTATATTATTAATGGTTAACAACACGCTAAGGATAAATAGTTTAATTGCTAAGGCCAATCGTCCCCCTAATAGACATATCTGTGCTACATTCGGCACTTTACCGTATTATCCTGACCTATATCCAATCCCATGCGCATTATTTTGGCAGACGATCATGCGATTTTTCGCGAAGGCTTAAAGCTGTTGTTACACAGCCGCCCCGATTTTTGCGTGGTTGCAGAAATTGCTGATTTAGAACACCTTAAAACGCTATTGTATAGCCAACAGGCAGATTTGCTGATCTTAGACTACCATATCCCCGGCGGCGATGCGGTGGCCTTACTGGCTTATTGCAAGGCTCGCTATCCTGATTTAAAAGTCATTGCCCTGACCGGTAGCCACTCAGGCCCTATTTTAAAACAATTAGTCGCGGCCAAAGCCGATGGCGTGTTGTTAAAAGACAGTGCGGCAGCGGAATTGTTGCTGGCTATCCAGCAGGTGATGCGGGGCGGACATTATGTGTCCGAAGCGGTGGGTAACACCATAGCTGATATTGAACTGCCTTTAAGCACACGCGAATTGCAGATTTTAAAACTGATTTTTTCCGGTCTGGTGACGCGGGAAATCGCCGAAAAACTCGCTTTGTCACCTAAGACCGTTGATAAACATAGGGAAAATATCATGCGCAAACTACAGGTTAATAATCTGGTCGAACTGATTAATAAAACTCATCAGCTCAAGTTGTTTGAGCTTTGATTGACCGTAGGCCCGTTCTTTTTCAAGGTCGGCAGGGTGAAGCGGACAGATACCGACAAGGCAAATGGGGATTGCCTGACGGCAACATAAATAAGCGGCGCAAACCGCTACGCCGCCGTGCTAATTGCCGCCACCACATTGACAAAAAAATCCCCGCATTGTAGCTTAGTGCCGCATTTTGCTATTTTAGCACCGCCGTTGTCAGCCAATGGTTTTGAACGGTTCCGTGCCGCATGAGACACTTTTCACTCTACTCAAATCAAGATGACTATGGACAATGACCAACAGAAAGTGCTGCTTGCCGCCGCCAGTTTCTTTAACGAGACCGCAAAAAAACGGCTGACGACCGAACGCGGCTTACACGCGGAAACGCTGATTATGTCGGTGGCGCGGCTATCGGGTAGCCTGATGTACAAAAGCTTTGGCCTTGATGACAAACTGGCTCCCGGCACAACGGTGTTATCCGAGCAGGCCAACCAGCACGGCCCCAAGCTTATGGATATGATGCTGGTGACCTTACAACAACTGGGACAACCCATCACCGAAACTACCGTCGATACGAAATATTTGGATGCCAAGTTTTCGCAACTGAGTTTCCAAGAGTCCTACGAACGCTTAGCGCCGTTTTTTCTTGCCTATTGCCAAGCCGCTCCCTTGCCGTTTCGGGAGGCCGCCATAGCGGGGGCTGTGGCCACAGGCATCCTGATACAAGAGTGCCGCACGGTTTTACCCGTTGCTGGCGCCGCCGCCTTGGGTATTTACGGTTTTATTGAGGGTACTAAAACCGTGCCCTATTAATCGTGGCGCAGAGGATCTATAGGGCGTTTTAGGGCCGCTAGCTTGCAATGGTTTAACAGATACCCTTGGCTAAAGAGACCCAAAAACCGCTATAAAGCCTTTGCTTAGATACACTTGCTCTGCTTCATGAGTACCCCTATCCCAAACCACTACGAGGCCATTATGCACCGACTCCGCAGTAAAATACGCGACATCCCTGACTTTCCGATACCCGGAATTATTTTTAAGGACATCACCCCCTTAGTCAAAGACCCGGCGGCATTACGCTTGGCAGTGCATTTGTTGTTGCAACCATTTTTAGGCCGCCCTATTACGGCAGTGGCAGGGATGGAGGCGCGGGGCTTTATTTTTGGTTCGTTGGTCGCGTGGGAACTGGGCCTACCGTTTGTGCCGCTGCGCAAACCCGGCAAATTGCCTTATGATGTGCAGAACGTGTCTTATGATTTGGAATACGGTTCGGCGATGCTGGAAATACACAGCGACGCGCTGGCAGACACCGACAGGGTGTTGCTCATTGATGATTTGCTGGCAACTGGCGGCACGGCAAAAGCCAGTTGCGAGTTGATTGAAAAGCTGGGCGCAACGGTGGAAGCCTGCGCGTTTGTCGTGGAGTTGGATTTTCTGCAAGGCAGGGACAGGCTAGACGGTTACGAAACCCATTCCCTGCTGCACTTTTAGATTAGCCCGAAACTAATGGGCAGACCCGTTTTTTAGCTTACTTAGCCTGTCCAGTTTCGCATTAATGCCTTGAAAGGCTTGTGCCGTCGCATCAAAAGATTGCGCCGTCCCCGCAAATGACGGTGGGGCCGACGCAGCGGTAGGCTTAGGTTCGGCAACAGGCGCAACAGTCCTTGGGCTAGAGCTGACCGCTGGGCTAGCGGCCTTGGCGGCTGGCATTTTTTCGGGCGGTTTTTTCGGACTGGAACTGGCCTCGGCATCATTCGCGTCTAACTCGGCATCCAGATCGGTGCCCTGGGTGTTTTTGCCGTCGCTCGCCAAACTTTCGCGCCATTGCAAGTATGATTCGCGGGTGAACACATAAGGGTCTAAGGCGGCTTCGTCAATAAACTTTAACGCCCCTTCGGCATTGGAACGGGTGTTAATCAGCGACGCCACAGCCACTTGCACCGGGTAGGCGGTATAAGAGGTCGGGGTCAAAGCCGCGTCAAGAATCATCGCCGGAATACCGCGCGTGGTGCTAGGCCCCACTAAAGGGATGACCCAATACGGGCCGCGCGGCATACCCCAAACCGCGAAGGTTTGCTCAAAATCCTCATCATGTTGCTCAAGGCCTACTGACTTGGCGACATCAAACAGACCACCCAAACCCAACGTCGAGTTCATCAGCAAACGGCGGCTGTCTTCGCCGCTTTGCTGAAGCTTACCTTGCAATAAATCATTGGTGATAACGTCAACGTTTCTGACGTTATTAAAGAAATTAAAAACCCCGTCCTGAAAAAACTGGGGCGTTATATACCGATAAGCTTTAGAAATGGGTTCGGCAATATAATTGTCAACCGTATCGTTAAAGCCATACATGGCCCGATTGAACGGCTCGTAAGGGTCATCAGGACTGACTGCGGCAGCTTGGCCGTCCTTAGTAGCCGTCGCTGCGCAACCGCTTAACGCCATAATGCCAACTAATGCATAAGATAGCGGCAAAAGGGCGGCGGCACTGCGCCTAATAGTACGATATCCGTTCATTGCGGGTAAAACCTATAATTTTGAATAGTTGTCGATTTTCTCGTTAATCTTCGCTATTAAAGCATCAAAGCCATCACGTTGTAAAATACTGGTATATTCCGAACGTTTTAACGCCAGATCACTGACACCGTTGGCGATGATGTTAATGATGCGCCAACTGCTGCCTTTTTCTTTCAGCATATAATCAAACTTGACATCTTTGTCGTCCGGGATGGTCAGGTGGGCATGGATAACCACGCCGCCCCGGGTAGTTTCTTCCTCAGAATCAAAAACAAACGTTTCGCCGCTAAACTCTTTAAAATTATGGGCATAAGAGGCGACACTCAATTTACTGAACACATCGATCAATTGCTGCTGCTGTGCCTCGGATAATTTTTCCCACTCTTTGCCGACGACAATACGGGCAATTTTAGTTAAGTCGTGGCTATTGGCGACGGCATCAAATAATTTAGCATAGCGTCCGGCATAACCGAGCTGTTTGCCTTCTTTCATCACCGCCACTAATTGCGCCTGAAAATTATCGACAATTTGCCGGGCAGTGGCCACCTCTTCGGCAACTGCCGATCCCAACAGCAGTGCCGAAAGAACCACCGCCCCTGTTATTTTCTTTAATACATCTTTAAAAACAATCACCGCGAACCTCCTAGGTCATAGTTTGCTTTACGTCATCAGTCGATTTGTGTTTTTGGGTTTTGCCAAAACCGGACGCTGGGCCGGCAAATAGGCCGCGAAGCCCCACCTACCGTATTAACCGCAAGGCACACAAAACCTTTGCCGATTAATGGCTTTATACACATCGTGGTGCGGGCTGGCGAAACGCCTTTTCAATAGGGGCTACGGTTTTCAGGCGGGCAGGGAGACACCCCAATGCACTTGGCTTAACCCACACGCACCAACAAGAAAAAAGACAGAATGGCCCGTTTACGCTGCATTGGTACGGCCATATCAGTATGCCTATCCTAAACCCTATTAACGATAAAGTTTATCGGTTGGCATGAACAGGGGAGCCGGGCAGCAGCCCGGCACTCCCAAAGCGGGCCGCTTAGTCGGCCATTTCCACACGAATGGGAATGCCCGCCAAAGTCGGGGTTTTGGCCACCACCAATTCGGGCATAGGCTCAGGCACCATATCACCGTCGGTTTTTGGCCCTCTCAGCGCGGTCAGCAAACCTTTTAAGGGATTTCTCAGCATATCCTCAACCGCCGTCGCCTCATAGCCGCAATGTGCCATGCAGCTAGCGCATTTAGGGTTGGTGCTGTTACCGTATTTTTCCCAAGGCGTAGTGTCCAGCAATTCTTGAAAGCTGGCGGCATTGCCTTCGTCAGCCAGCAAATAACACGGTTTTTGCCAGCCAAAGACGTTGCGGGTAGGGTTGCCCCAAGGCGTACATTCGTAGCTTTGGTTGCCCGCCAAAAAATCCAGGTATAAGGACGAATGGTTGAGCTTCCACTTGCGGTTTTTGCCGATTTTGAAAATCCCCCTAAACAGCTCTTTAACATCGCGGCCTTTGATAAAGACATTTTGTTGCGGGGCGCGTTCGTAGCTGAAACCGGGAGCGATGGTCACGCCCTCAACACCCAGTTCCATGACATAATCTAAGAATTCGGCAACCTCTTGGGCATTTTCGCCCTGGAACAGGGTACAATTGACCGTGACCCGGAAACCTTTAGCCAAGGCCAACTTAATGGCTTCGACGGCACGTTCAAACACGCCATCTTGGCAAACCGAGGCATCATGGCGTTCTTGCATACCGTCTAAATGGATAGAGAAGGTCAAATACGGCGACGGCGTGTAATCGTCAATACGTTTTTTCAGCAACAGTGCGTTGGTACACAGATAAACGTACTTTTTCCGTGCAATAATGCCGGCAACGATTTGCGGCATTTCCTTGTGGATCAGTGGCTCACCACCAGGAATCGACACCATCGGCGCGTTGCATTCGTCAACCGCCTGCATACATTCCTCAAACGACAGGCGTTTGTCGAGGATCTCATCGGGATAATCAATTTTACCACAACCGGCACAGGCAAGGTTACAACGGAACAAAGGCTCCAGCATCAGCACCAGCGGATATTTTTTGACACCTTTTAATTTCTGCTTGATCAGGTAAGTGCCGACGGTTAATTGTTGGCGTAAAGGAACACCCATTTGTAAATCCTCCAAAATGATTAAGTTGGCGGCAGCCGATGTGACTCGCCCTGCCGCTTAGCCTCTGTGAAGCTAGGGGAAAATAATAAGCCTGTGGCAATAAAGCAACAAGAAAACAGCCGTAGCATAAATGCAACCCTCTCCTGACGCGGCCTGCCACAAGCCCAAAGCCAGCGCGTGGGCTTTATATAATACAAACGCTTAGCTATTGCTGACTAGAATACTATCTTTTAACAATCGACTCCAGTCTTTACTATAAATAATCCGCAAACAGCGGCAAACCGTGGCTTTATAGCCATTTTCACATAAATACAACAAAGACCTTTAAATAACTGTTTTTGTTCCCAATAATTGCCTTGTAAAGCCTATCAAATCAGGATATTGGCAATAAAACAACATTACTTTGCAAAATACCAACAAACAGTCTATTATTGCAAGCAAGCAACTTAACCTTAAGCCAGATGATTTAACCGTACTATTATGGGCACATCTCGAATTTCCCTGGACAACCCAAAATTACTGAGCCAGCTCTCGGATGACGACTTTCAGGCCGCTTTGCTCGAAGGCGTGTCAAGAACGTTCGCGCTGACCATTCCGCAATTGCCGGTGCCGTTATACCGGGCCGTGGCGAACGCTTACCTGTTGTGCCGGATTGTTGACACCATAGAAGACGAAGTGTCACTGAGCGCCCAACAAAAAGCCTATTTTTGTAACGAATTTATTGAAGTGGTCAGGACGGGCGACAATTCCGAGCCGTTCGCGGTCGAACTCGCGCCGTTGCTGTCCGAGCAAACCATTGCCGCCGAACATACCTTAATCCATCTGCTGCCACGGGTTATCCAAATCACCCACAGCTTCGAGGGCGAACAGGTCGCGGCTTTAAGCGATTGCGTCAAAACTATGGCGGCGGGCATGCCGATTTTTCAGGCACAAAATTTGCATAACGGCTTGGCGACGCTGGCTGATATGGACCGCTATTGCTATTACGTTGCCGGCTGTGTCGGCGAAATGCTTACCCGGCTGTTTTGCCATTATTCGCCGGACATCGCCCGCCACCGCACCGAGCTGCTGGAGTTGTCGGTCGCGTTTGGCCAAGGCCTGCAAATGACCAACATCCTCAAAGACATTTGGGACGATGCCGGAAGGGGCGTATGTTGGTTGCCGCAAGATATTTTTACCGAAACCGGCTTTGACCTTAAAGACATCCGCACCGCCAACGCTTGCCCTGCCTTCACCACAGGGCTGGAGCACTTGATAGGGATTGCCCATGCGCATTTGCGCAAGGCCTTGGACTATACGCTGCTGCTCCCCGCCCACGAGACGGGCTTGCGGAATTTTTGTTTGTGGGCAATCGGTATGGCGGTGCTGACCTTATGCAAGATCAAGCAAAACCTTAACTTTACTGCATCCGAGCAAGTCAAAATCACCCGCAATAGCGTCAAAACGACGATTATCGCCACCAAACTGATGGGCCGCAGTAATCTGTTGCTCAACGTATTGTTCAATTGGACTAGCCGAGGACTTGCCACACCCGGCTGGTCGTACCCGATATCCTCCTCAAAAGCTAATCCCGATTTTTAAGGACATTATTTATGTTTACTGATTCTACCCATTACCTTGACCATAGCCATGCACCGAGTGCATCCAATGCGATCCACTCCAATGCCTTCGACCTGAACAAAGCCATCAGCCAAGCCCAAGACACCTTGCTGAAACTCCAGGATAAAAACGGCTATTGGGTGTTTGAGCTGGAAGCCGACTGCACCATCCCGTCCGAGTACATTATGATGATGCACTATATCGGCGAGATTGATGAAGTCTTACAGGCTAAAATCGCCAACTATTTGCGCTCACGCCAATCCGAAGACGGCAGCTACCCACTGTTTACCGGCGGTATCGGTGACCTTAGCTGTAGCGTTAAAGTGTATTACGCCTTAAAGCTGGCGGGTGACGCGCCGGAAGCGGCGCACATGACGCGCCTGCGCAATTACATCCTCAGCCAGGGCGGCGCGGCTAAGGCCAATGTCTTTACCCGTATCGCCCTCGCCATGTTCAAACAATTGCCTTGGCGCGGCGTACCGTATATTCCGGTAGAAATCATGCTGTTCCCAAAATGGTTCCCTTTCCATTTGGATAAGGTGTCGTATTGGTCGCGTGCGGTGATGGTGCCGCTGTTCATCCTCTGCACCTTAAAGGCGGAGGCAAAAAATCCGTTGCAAGTGGGTATTTTGGAACTGTTTGTCACCCATCCTGACCAGGAGCGGCATTATTTCCCTGAGCGGACAGTACTGAACAAAATATTCTTAGGTTTGGACCAATTGGGCAGGCTCACCCGCCCGTTAATCCCTAAGGCGATGCACCAACGCGCCATCACCAAAGCGCACGATTGGTTTGTCGAACGCCTGAACGGCGAAGACGGCTTGGGGGCGATTTTTCCGGCCATGGTCAACGCTTACGAAGCCTTGTTACTGCTCGGCTACGCACCCGAACATGAGCGGGTGGTCACCGCACGCAAAGCCATCGACAAACTGTTGGTGGTCAACGAGTATGATGCCTATTGCCAGCCTTGTTTGTCACCGGTTTGGGACACGGCCTTAGCGGCCTTGGCTTTGCAAGAAGCCGACAAGGCCAAAGCCCCTGAACAGCGGCTTGCCTCCCCCGCTTTGACCCGCGCCTACGCGTGGCTGAAATCGACGCAACTGAGCGATGAGCCGGGCGACTGGCGCATTACCAAACCGGACTTGGCGGGCGGCGGCTGGGCATTCCAATTTGCCAACCCGCATTATCCCGATGTCGATGACACGGCGATTGTCGGTTTTGCTATGGCCGACTCGCAATTGCCCGAACTGGACGAATCCATCCACCGTGCGACCCGCTGGATAGTCGGGATGCAGTCGGCAAATGGCGGTTATGGGGCGTTCGATGTCGATAATACTTACTATTATCTGAACGAAATCCCCTTTGCCGACCATGGCGCTTTACTCGACCCGCCCACTGCCGATGTCAGTGCGCGATGTGCGATGCTGATGGCGCGGGTTGCCCAAGACCATGACGAATACCTGCCGGCCTTAGAACGCGCCTTAGCGTATCTGCGTAGCGAACAGGAAGCCGACGGCTCTTGGTTTGGCCGCTGGGGGACCAACTACATTTACGGCACTTGGTCGGTGCTGTTGGGCTTAGAGCAAACCGCCCTGCCGAAAACCGACCCGCTGTACACTAAGGCCGCACAATGGTTAAAGAGCGTCCAACGTGCCGACGGCGGCTGGGGCGAGGACAATTTCAGCTACCATGACTTGAGCTACAGCGGCCAATACCGTTTCAGCACCGCGTTCCAAACCGCTTGGGCAGTCTTGGCGCTGATGGCGGCGGGCGAAGCGCGTAGCCCCGAAGTCAAGGCGGGCATCGACTTTATCTTGCACCACCAACAAACTGATGGCTTGTGGAACGACAAGTGCTTTACCGCACCCGGCTTTCCGAAAGTGTTTTATCTGAAGTATCATGGCTACGATAAGTTTTTCCCCTTGTGGGCGTTGGCAAGATACCGCAACGAGCTGGCTAAAAAATGATCTCCGGCATCGTGGTCGCGCTTCCCGAAGAATTGGCGACGCTGACCTCTAAACGGATAGACAAAGGCCATTGCGTCTTTATTGCCAATACCTTGTTGGTGGCGTATTCCGGTACGGGCAGCAAAAATGCCCAAGCCGCCGCCGAACTGTTGGTGGCCAAAGGCGCGACTCAGCTCATCAGTTGGGGCTGCGCCGCCGCCTTACAGCCGGGCTTAAAGTCCGGCGACCTGACGTTGGCGGATACCTTAGTCGGCAGCGATGACCAAGAAATCACCGTCCACCCGGCTTGGCACAGCCATAGCAAAAAGCTGCTGGCGCAAGCCCAACAGGTACACACCGGACGCTTGGCGGAAAGCCAGACTATCGTCTCGACCAGCAAAGAGAAACAGTATTTACAACTCATTACCAAGGCTCAGGTTTTGGATATGGAAAGTGTTGCTATCGCCAAAATCGCCGGACGTAACGCCTTGCCGTTTTTGGCGATCCGTGCCATTGTCGATCCCGTCAGCATGGATTTGCCCCGCGCCATCCAATATGCCGCCAATACCGAGGGGGATATTGTCCTCAGCCGCCTCTTGCTGTTTCTGGTTTTGCACCCTTTAGAATTGCCCGGACTCATTAAGCTAGGTCTGCACTTTAGCGCCGCCAAAAAAACGCTTAAAATCGCTGCCCGGCAACTTGTCGCCATCAGCGAATTTTTTCACAGCCGCAGCGTGGCGCGTTAATAGGCCAGGAATGAAAGGGCCAGCTTTTTCATAATTGGTTTTTTTAATCGCCAGAAAACGACTGTGTAACACCCATTATTAACACCACTAGCCCTCTTCTTCCGGGCAGGTTACAAGCTATAATTTCTTGCAATAGGGTCGGCTAGGCCGGCCCTGCATTTTTAATCACGGTTACACACGGGAACCATACCTGTCAAAAAGCCTCTAATTAGGTTGACGGCTTTTCAAACAGCTCCCCGTAACCCTTTCGAGGCAACCCATGACATTCAGCATCGCCGAACTGTTTGCGCAACACAGCACAGATAAGTTTGATTTACATGAGCAATATTTAAACAATCAAATGGTCAGGGTCTTAAAGACCATAGGCTATGACCGCCATTACCAACGCGCGGTCGGCCAATACTTGTATGACCAAACCGGCACCGAATATCTGGATTTACTCAGCGGCTTCGGCGTGTTTGCGGTAGGCCGGAACCACCCTACCGTCATAAAAGCCTTGCAAGAAACTCTCACCCTAGAATTGCCGAATCTGGTGCAATTGGACGTGTCGGTGCTGAGCGGCCTGTTAGGCAAAGAAATCTTAAAAACTACGCCAGAAAACCTCAACAAGATATTTTTCTGCAATTCGGGTACTGAGGCCGTAGAAGCGGCGATCAAATTTGCCCGCTACACCACCAAACGCGAAAAAATCGTCTTTTGTGAGCATGGCTACCATGGTCTGACCATGGGTGCTTTGTCCCTAAACGGCGAAAACATCTTCCGCGAAGGCTTCGGGCCGTTATTGCCCGGATGCAGCGCCATCCCGTTCAACGATTTGGCGGCACTGGAAGCGGCTTTGAGCCAAAAAAATGTCGCCGCCTTCATCGTCGAGCCTATCCAAGGCAAAGGCGTAAACTTGCCTGACGACAACTACCTGCCGGAAGTGGAGCGCCTCTGCAAAAAATACGGCACGCTGTTTGTCGCCGATGAAGTGCAAACCGGCTTAGGCCGGACTGGTAAATTCTGGGCGGTAGACCATTGGCAAGTCCAACCCGATATGATTTGCATGGCCAAAGCCCTGTCCGGCGGTTTTGTCCCGGTCGGCGCGGTCGCCATCACCCAAAAAATCATGGACACGGTCTATAACCGCATGGACAGGGCAGTCGTGCATGGCTCGACTTTCTCGAAAAACAATATGGCGATGGCGGCGGGCTTAGCGACCTTGCATGTCTTGGAAGAAGAAAAACTGGTCGAAAACTGCGCTAAAGTGGGTACGGACATTATTGACAGCTTAAATGCCATGAGCGGCCAATACGAATTTTTAAAAGAAGCGCGGGGCAAGGGCATGATGATCGCCATTGAATTCCAAGCCCCGAAAAGCCTGACCTTAAAAGCGGCGTGGGCGATGTTGGAAGCCGCCAACAAAGGCCTGTTCTGCCAGATGATCACCATCCCGCTGTTTAAGGAACACCATATCCTGACCCAAGTGGCGGGGCATGGTATGAATGTGGTCAAACTGTTGCCGCCGCTAACCCTGACCCAAAAAGACCGCGACCATATCATCAGCGCGTTCGCCAAGACCATTGCCGACACCCACCAAGTCCCCGGTTCGATCTGGGACTTGGGCAAAAATTTGGCCGGACACGCCCTGAAAGGTAAAAAAGGCGGCTAATATGACGAAATATTGGCTTATTTGTTGTTTACTTTACTTGGGCAGCGCAGGGGCTTATGCTCATGCGGTGGTCACCCAAGACTCGCTAGCGCATACCCCTATCCATGCCCAACAACCCGCGCAAGTGCAGTTAAGCTTCAATTCCAAAATTGAACTGGCCTTGTCGCAAATTTTTCTGGTCAGCAAAGGCGACAAACATCAGCTGTTGGCTACCCATAAAAGCCCACAACGCGGTCAGATCATTATTGATATACCCGCTTTGGTAACGGGCGATTACGCGCTACGCCTAAAAGTATTTGCCGCCGACGGGCATTTGACCGAAGATGTCATCCACTTTTCTGTTACCCCATAGGCTATGTTATGGCAGGTATTGCAGATTTTCTCGACTCATTGATTGGCGGGTTTGACCTGATATGCTTCGCGCTGATGATTGGCGGGCTATTATGGGGGCTATTTGTGCTGCGCCCTTGGCAACAGGCCAACACCCCGGCTATTTTAGCGGCCACCACTATCCGCTTAATTTATCAAGGCGGGTTTTGGCTTGCAGCAGCGCAAGGCTTTAAGATTATTTTAAAAATTTGGCTGATGGCGGCGATACTGGAAAAATCACCGTTCCCTGAATTTGCCGACACCAGCCAATTTATCGGTGGCCTGATCCGTGCCGCCCTGACCCTATTGGTGGCGGCTTATGCCTATTATTATTTAAGCCGCCATCCCGACTCCGAAGACCATTGGCAAAACACTGGGCTATTGGCTGTACCTATGGTGGTGTCGGGGGCGTGGCTCGTCCATGCCGCCGGACGCTTTGACGACCGCCTGCTGCTGATGGGTTTGACCGTACTGCATCAACTGGCCGCCGCCGCTTGGATAGGCGGGGTATTTATGCTCTTGAACCTATGGCAGTTGCAACGCCGCCAAGCTGTCGCCGCCGAATTATGGCCGCTGTTGCTTAAGCGCTTCTCCTTATTTGGCGGGCTGGCCGTGGGCGGCATCTTGCTGTCCGGCGTACCGATTGCTTGGCAATACATCGACTCGTGGAACGGCTTGGTCGGTACAGGCTACGGCAACTTATTGATGGTCAAGATTATCCTGTTAGGGCTGGCCTTAACGTTTGCTTGGCTGAACCGCACTGCTGTCGCAGACTTCCTGCTGTCCGGCAACCAGCACGCGCTACGCCGACGGGTGCCTTATTATATTGAAGCCGAAGCCTTAATCTTAGTGACCTTATTGTTTACCGCCGCCAGCTTGGCTTCGCAACCGCCCGCGATTGATATCCCCAACCTGACTGCGGCTTGGCAAGAAGTCTTAGGGACATTTACGCCGCAATGGCCGCAAACCACCTCACCCACCCATAGTGCCTTACTGGCGGGGGAAGCGGGGCGAGTGGCGATTGTCGGCCAAACTCCGTCCTTGGCGGCGACCGAATGGTCAAACTACAACCATAATATTTCGGGTATTTTCATTACCGCGATGGGTCTGTTGGCGATGTTTTCCTACAGCCGATGGGCCCACAGCCACCCGCTATTGGCGCTGAGCCGCTATTGGCCCATCGGTTTTGTCGGCTTAGGGATTTTTCTGTTTTTCCGTAGTGATGCCGAAACCTGGCCTTTAGGCCCCATCGGCTTTTGGGAAAGCACTTTCAATAATGGCGAAGTCTTACAACATCGGATTGCCACCTTACTGGTGCTGGTGCTCGGAATATTTGAGCTGATGGCACGACGTGCCAAAAATGCCGATAGTGCCTTGCCGCTAGTGTTTCCTGTCTTGGCGGCGTTCGGTGGCCTGATGCTGCTGACCCATTCCCATATTGGTTTCCAAGCCAAAAGTGCGTTTCTGATCCAGGTGGGCCACACTACAATGGGAATTTTTGCCCTGATTTTGGCCTGTGGCCGCTGGCTGGAACTCAAGCTCGACTCGCCGGGCAAAGAACTGGCCGGCTTTGTTTCAGTCGCCGCCCTGTTTCAAATTGGCTTTATCCTGATGTTTTACCGCGAACCCCTTTACTAATTATGAACGCACTACAATTCCCCCTGCTCGACGACATCGCCAGCCCCGCCGATGTGCGCCGCCTGCCGAAAGACCTGCTCAAGCCGCTCGCCAAGGAGCTGCGCGAATTCCTGACCCAATCGGTGAGCGTGTCGGGGGGGCATTTCTCGGCGGGGCTGGGGACGGTGGAGCTGACCGTGGCGCTGCATTATGTGTTCGACACCCCGTCGGACAAGCTGGTCTGGGATGTCGGCCACCAGGCCTACCCGCATAAGATCCTGACCGGGCGCAAGGGGCGGATGACGACGATCCGCAGCCGCGACGGCATCTGCGCGTTCCCGAACCGCAGCGAGAGCGAGTACGACGCGTTCGGGGTGGGGCATTCGAGCACTTCGATCAGCGCGGCGTTGGGCATGGCGATCGCCGCCCGCCTGAAGGGCGAGGACCGCCAGATGGTCGCCATCATCGGCGACGGCAGCATCACCGGGGGCATGGCCTTCGAGGCCATGAACCATGCCGGGTCCATCGACGCGAATTTGTTGGTCATCCTTAACGACAACGACATGTCCATCTCCCCGAACGTCGGGGCGATGAACAACTACCTGTCCAAGGTGCTGACCAGCCGTTTGTATTCGTCGGTGCGCGAGGAGAGCAAGAAGGTGCTGAGCAAGATGCCGACGGTGTGGGAATTGGCGCGGCGCACCGAAGAGCACGTCAAGGGCATGATCGTGCCGGGGACGCTGTTCGAGGAGCTGGGCTTCAACTACATCGGCCCCATCGACGGCCACGACGTGGACAGCCTGGTCGGTACGCTGGAGAACCTCAAGCACATCCAGGGGCCGCGGTTTTTGCACATCGTCACCAAAAAGGGCAAAGGCTACCCGCCCGCCGAGAAAGACCCGCTGGCCTACCACGGCGTGCCCGCCTTCGACCCCGGCAAGGAATGCCTGCCCAAGTCCGCGCCCTCGCCGCACCCGTCCTACACCGAAGTGTTCGGCAACTGGCTGTGCGACATGGCCGCGCAGGACAGCCGCCTGCTCGGCATCACCCCCGCGATGCGCGAAGGCTCCGGGCTGGTCAAATTCTCCCAGCAATACCCCGAGCGCTACTTTGACGTCGCCATCGCCGAACAGCACGCCGTCACCCTCGCCGCCGGGCAGGCCTGCGAAGGCGCCAAGCCCGTGGTCGCCATCTACTCGACCTTCCTGCAACGCGGCTACGACCAGCTCATCCACGATGTCGCCCTGCAAAACCTCGACGTGCTGTTCGCCCTCGACCGTGCCGGGCTGGTGGGCCCCGACGGGCCCACCCACGCGGGCAGCTTCGACCACAGCTACCTGGCCTGCATCCCCAACCTGGTGGTCATGGCCCCCGCCGACGAGAACGAATGCCGGCAGATGCTCAGCACCGGGTTTTTGCACCCCGGCCCCGCCGCCGTGCGCTACCCGCGCGGCAAAGGCCCCGGCACGGCGGTGCAGCCGGGGCTGGACACCCTGGCCATCGGCAAGGGCGAAATCCGCCGCCACGGCCAGCGCATCGCCCTGCTCGCCTGGGGCAGTTTGGTCACGCCCGCCCTCGCCGCCGCCGAAGCCTTGGGCGCGACCGTCGCCAACATGCGCTTCGTCAAACCGCTGGACGAGGCCTTAATCTTGGAACTGGCCGCCAGCCACGACCTGCTGGTCACCCTGGAAGAAAACGTCCTGTCCGGCGGCGCGGGCAGCGCCGTCAACCTGCTCCTGCAAGCGCGCAAACAGCTCAAGCCCGTCCTCAACCTCGGCCTGCCCGACAGCTTCGTCGAACAGGGCACCCGCGAGGAATTGCTGGCCTTGTGCGGCTTGGATGTCGCGGGGATTTTGGCCAGCATCCGGGCGTTTGACGGACAATAGGGCGAGGTATATCTGCCTGACACGCCCTCCCCTTCGACTTCGCTCAGGGAGCGGGGGGTATCCCGTTACTTGAGCGAAGCCTCGTTCCCTGAGCGAAGCCGAAGGGAGCGGTGGCTAAGCCAGGATCTGCTCTCCCTAAACGGTTTTAGTCACCCGATAACGCCGGTCACAAGCCGCGCACAAACCGCCCACGGCCATAAATATCGCCCCCAACCAAATCCAACGGATGAAGGATTTATAATAAATCCGCAAGCTCCACGCGCCGCCGTCGCCTAGCGGTTCGCCGATGGCGACAAATAAATCCCGGAACAGCCCGGCATCAATCGCCGCTTCGGTCATGGGCATAGTCTGCACCTGATAAACACGTTTTTGCGGTTCCAACTGGGCAATTTGCTGGCCGTTATGGCTGACGGTGATAAAGGCTTGTTGGGCAACGTAATTCGCGCCTTGAGTTTCTTTGACCCCGTGGAACTTAAAAATATACCCCGACATATCCAGGGTTTCCTCAGGCGCAAGGCGCACGTCTTTTTCGACGCTATACACCGATGTTAAGGTAATGCCGACCACGAACACGGCTATCCCTAAATGGGCGATGGTCATGCCGTAAAAGCCCGCCGGAATCGCAACCAACCGCTGCCAAGACAAGCCTTTAACGCCCAAACGCTCGCTAAAGGCCAAAACGGCAATGGCGACTGTCCATAAGGCCAAGGTTAACCCCAAAGCCGCTCCCCAGGAATAAAACGGCATCAGCAAGGGCAGGGCCAAGCCACCTGCGGCACAGCCGCCGATAATCCAACGCAAGCGCAAACCCAACGCCGCCAAGCTGTCTTTTTTCCAACGCAGCAATACGCCGACCCCAACCGCTACCGACAAAGGTGCCATCAGGGGGATAAACACGGCGTTAAAATACGGTGGGCCCACGGAGATTTTCCCCAAGCCCAGCGCGTCAATGACCAGCGGGTACAGCGTCCCCAGCAAAATGCTGGAGGCGGTGACTACCAGTAAGACATTATTTAATAAAATCGCCGATTCTTTAGAGACCAGCTCAAAAGTCGCGCTGCTTTTGACGTATGGGGCGCGGATGGCGTACAGCAATAAGGAGCCGCCGACGACGATAGCCAAGAAGATCAGGACAAACAAGCCACGGGTCGGGTCGCTGGCGAAGGCGTGGACAGAAGTCAACACGCCGGAACGCACTAGGAAGGTGCCTAACAGGCTTAAAGAAAAGGCAAAAATCGCCAATAATACCGTCCAAGTCTTAAACACGCCGCGCTTTTCGGTCGCTGCCAGTGAGTGCATTAACGCCGTACCGACCAGCCAAGGCATAAAGGAGGCGTTTTCGACCGGATCCCAAAACCACCAGCCGCCCCAGCCCAGTTCGTAATACGCCCACCAACTGCCCAAGGCAATGCCTAAGGTCAAAAACGTCCAAGCCATATTCGTCCAAGGCCGCGACCAGCGTGCCCAAGCGGCATCTAAGCGGCCTTCTAGCAGAGCGGCGATGGCAAAGGCAAACGCCACCGAAAAGCCGACATAGCCCATATACAGCATCGGCGGATGGATCGCCAAACCGGGGTCTTGCAGCAACGGGTTTAAGTCGCGGCCTTCTAGGGGCGCGGGAAACAAGCGCTCGAATGGGTTGGAGGTGAGCAGTAAAAACAGCAAGAAGCCGATGGACACCAAGCCCATCACTCCCAACACCCGCGCCACCGTGGCTTCGGGGATGGTTTTGCTGAACTGCGCCACCAAACCTGTCCAACACGCCAGCACCAACGCCCATAACAGCAAAGAGCCTTCATGGGCCCCCCACACCCCGGAAACGAGGTATAAAAACGGTAACGCGGTATTGGAATTATGGGCGATATAAGCTACGGAAAAATCGTGGATAATGCAGCTATAGGTCAAACAGCCGTAAGCAATGGCAACGAATAAGAGTTGCGCAAAAGCGGCGGGCCGCGCCACCGCCAACCACCCCGCTTGGCCCCGGAATGCGCCGATGATGGGTAACGTGCCTAGCACCAGTGCCATACACAGGGCGAGGATGAGGGAAAAGTGGCCTAGTTCTGGGATCATGTCGTTTGCAAGTCGTCGTTTTTAAATGAGTTTAGGATTTGGAGGGCTAGGTAACTATCAAGGGCAGCCGTTTATATCATACCAACTATCGTAGAGATTTTGTGTGCCGCCGTTGTTATCTCAGTCAGAAGTTACCAAACCAGATAGTATTTTGCCGCAAACCCCATGATAATGTCGGAGCAGAACACACATTCCCCGCGTTGTGCAGCCGCTTTCGCTTGCCTATACCGTAACGGCATTCCAGGGCAGCACTCGATAAGCTTAGGCGGGGCGGGCGCATCGGTTGCGGTAATCCCTATCGGCGAAAAAGGCAACAAGGCGAGCAATCCCCTATAATACCTAGCAGCCCAGCCTTGCGGCGGAACGTCGGCAAACTCAGCGTTATCAGCAAAAGCACGCTCAGACAGAACGCTTCTGGACGCATAGATACCATTGACCATGCCATACCGATAGGAACCCAGAGGTATTTTGGCTTAGGCAGAAGCGTATTATTCATTTTTGCCGATAATCCCTTATATGCCTTGTGAGGTATGCGGTCACTTACAACTATGTTCGGGACACAGTTGTTTAATGGCAATGCCTAAGTCATCCAGTAAGCCGGACTGTTCCGTCCAATCGCTATCAGTGGCATTAACTAGCGTGGCTTTAGCCACCACAGCCGTGGCTAAAAATTTACGGTCTGACATATCCAGGTGATTGTCGGGCAATTCAGTAAAGCCCTTACGGTCATCATCGGATGAGGTGATGTTAACCATAAGGATATTATGGGTGCTGTATTGGTTATCATGCAGATATTTAAAAAACATATCGCCGACTCCTGGCTGGCCTGCGTAGCTTAAATGCCTTTGATACTCGTCCATGATTAATCCGGGTTTATCAATGGCAATTTGTCGGTTTTTACAATCTTGCAATAGCTTGATACACGCCCATTGGCAAGCCAAAGAGGCGTGGGTGTTGACACCGTTCGCGCTGATCGCCACATTGGTGTCGATGACGAGTTTTTCCGGCATCGGCTAAACGGCCTGCATTTTACGTTTTAATGCGGCGGTACGGGTGGCGGCAATTTCCGCCATTTCATCACCAAAAAAGTTGTCTGGCCAATTTCTGATATCGCCGAATTCATCAATATCTAAATCGGCTAAGGTCGCTTTGCCGCCGTTATTGGCGCAAAAATACAGTTTTATGTCTTCGGCAGGATAGTGCGCTTCGGCAACACGCCGCTGGAAACGCCTTAACAAATGTTCGCTATGGCTTTCGACAATCACCTGAATATTGCGGTGTTGCGCCACTTGTAAAATCACATCGGCAAGACCGCTTTGCACCGAAGGGTGTAAGTGGATTTCCGGTTGTTCCATTAATACCGTGCTGCCTTCTGGCACATAATAAAGCAAGACTAGGGCGGGTAATATTTGGGAAACGCCGAAACCGACATCAGTCAAAAACGCTTCTGGGCTTTCTGGATCGCGTTTGACAATCACCCGATATAAGCTAGAACCTTCGGCAAGTTCTTTAATGGCAAAGGTATGGATCAGCCCTAATTGTTTCAGCCAATAGGCGATGATTTCTTGAAAAGGCTTAGGCTCATCTGTATCGTTTAAGGTGCGGGTTTCACCGCGAAAAGTCGCGGCTAATATGGCATTAATCGTCCCTTCGCCACGATAACCCACATCCATAGGCCCTGAACCTGACCACTGATAGTCTCTTTTTGGATATTCGCGTAACGGGCCAAGGTAGTAGATTTGATCCATCATATCTTCGTATGCAGACTCGATAATAGATAAAATCATGCTTAATTTAACGTTATGCTCAACCGTCACTCCATCATTATATAAATAAGTCTTGCTAGGGAATAAATGGGTTTTTCTAGGATACATCTGTTTATCTTGATTTCCAGACACCGTATTCGCTCTAATGAGATTGCTTTCATAAGCATGAAACTCATAGCCTTCATATTTTAGCTGTATTTCAAAATAAAAATCGTCAAAACGATAGCTTAAAAGATGCATTTTCATTTCTTTATCTTTAAATACAACCGCAGCCTTTGTTTCTAAATCAATAGCGTCGCTTTCGATTCCTAGTAAAAGTCTCTTTTTAAAAAGAGTTGACGCCTCATCTAGTTTCCATTTTATATTCCATGCTAAAGGCAAGCTTTCTTCATGCCCATAAATCAAATCCTTAAACGTACCCAAATTAACCAACTGGCCTTGGCTACCTAAATCTAAAACTATCCCGCTATCTGTCGCATTTTTAGTTTGCTTTAACAGCAACAAAAATTGCAAGATGCTGGTTTTACCCGAACTGTTTGTACCAAATAAACCAGTAACACGCCCTAGCCGAATATCCAACTCTTTCCAGGCCTTAAAATTTGTAACATATAATTCGGTTAGCATCGTGGCGTATCGTAGTTAAAGTGAATTGCTTATTTGGAGCGCGGGCATCTTGCCCGCAAGAGCGGGCAAGATGCCCGCGCTCCAATATCCGTACTCTTTAGCGTTTGCCTGAATTATTTCCTACCCATTCCTTGGGTAACGTTCAAGAATAACATCCCTTAAAAACGCACTGGCCTTTAAAATTTCTATGCCAATCAAATCGCCATCAGCATTCAGTTCAGCGGTAATATCAGGGCTTAATGCCATACTCCCCGCTTCGTCTTCGTCTGTAATCGCCAAATGAATCACATCTTGGTCAGGGAAATACGTCATTTTAGGATGCGTCATAAATTGCCCCGCCCTTACTTACCCTCAACCTGCTTTTTCAAACTCGCCTTAACCTCCGGCGGCATGTAATTCTCATCATGCTTCGCCAGCACTTCTTCGGCGACAAACACGCCGCGCCCGTCTAACTTACCGTTGGCGACGATGCCTTGGCCTTCGCGGAACAGATCCGGCAAGATGCCAGTGTATTCTACAGTGACTTCTTTGCTGAAATCGGTCAGTTTAAAGCGCACCATCAGGCCATCGCCGGGGCGTTCGACCGAGCCTTTTACGACCATGCCGCCTAAGCGGAACAGCGCGTCTTGGGGGGCTTTGCCGGCGCTGACATCGGTGGTGGAAAAAAAGTACATCAGATTTTCGTTAAAGGATTTCAGCGCGAAGGCGGCCGCCAGACCCGCGCCTACGACCATTAAGGCAATCAGGATTAAACGTTGTCGTCTTACAGGTTTCATAATAGGCTTATAAATTATGGCGTTTTTGTTTCAGCGCCAAGTGCCGTAACAAGCGTTTGCGCTGGATAATCGGTAAGATGATGTTGGCGAGCAACACCACAAAGCAGATGCCGTAGGCCGTCCACACATAAAAGGCGTAACCGCCCATGGCGAAAAATTCTTGCAAATTCATGGTGTCGGCTCCGTCAGCAGTTTTTTGACCCAGTTGGCGGTGCGCTCGCGTTGCAGCAGCTCCAGCCGCGCCCGTTGCAGCATAGCAATGACATAATAGAATTTAAACGCCACCGCCATCAGCAATAAGGGCACTAACATCGTGACATGGATGGACGGTTTGTCCATTTTCGTGACGGTAGGGCCTTGATGCAGGGTACTCCACCATTCTACCGAATAATGGATAATCGGAATGTTGACGACACCGACCAAGGCCAAAATCGCCACGGCTTTGGAGGCGGTGCGTTTGTCATCAATAGCATTGTACAGGCCGATCACGCCCAAGTACAAAAACAACAGCACCAATTCGGAAGTTAGCCGCGCATCCCACACCCACCACGTCCCCCACATGGGTTTGCCCCATAAAGACCCGGTCACCAAGGCGATAAAAGTAAAACTCGCCCCGACCGAGGCACTACTGATAGCGACGATTTCCGCCAGCTTAATGCGCCAAACCAAACCGATTGCCCCCGTGACCGCCATGACGATATAAATAAACAGCGACATCCAGGCACTAGGGACATGGATATAAATAATCCGGTAGCTGTCGCCTTGTTGGTAATCGGGTGGGGCCAGATATAGGCCACCGTACAGGCCGCAGGCCAGTAAGATTAAAAATATCCCTACCAACCACGGCATCAGCTTTTCAGTCAATGCGTAGAAATGCGGGGGGGAGGCCATACGATGAAAGAATCTGCCGACCGGATCAGGAATTAGAAACATATAAATTAAGGTGTTTTAAAAAGAAAGGTCATCCACAAAAACGTATTACCCACAAAACTAAGAAAGGTTCAAAGCAAACACTCGGTTTACTTTGAACCTTTCGGGTGTCAGTGCGGCTTTATTCAGGCTTTGCAGTATGAAGGTATCCAGCTCTGCTCGACCATATACTCCGGCACTTCATTAAAATCAAACGCTTCACCGTCTTTAACCATTTGCTCGACATCAAATAGCTCCGCCACTTCGGGGATGTCGGCAAAAAACAGTTTATATAAAGGCCGCACCATCCATTTTGAGGCTTTCATGCCGATAGGGCCGATAAAGTTACGGCGTTGGCCGACATGGGCGATTTCGTCAATGGTGATTTCGTCCAGCAACTCATGCAGGCGCTGGCGCACTTCCGGCTCGTCCGCCAGCACGTCATCAAACAAACGGTGCAGGTGGAAATAATAGGTCACGCCCATCAGTTCGGTGACAAAGGCAGGGGGGTCCATAAAAATGCCCGGCACTTTTGGGAATTGCTCGTAAACCCATTCCTTAAACGGGGTTAACGGCACCCATTCGACTTTATCTAAGCCGCAAGTACGGAGCATTTCATCAAATAAGCGCCAATGGCAAAATTCTTCCGCCAAATGGACGCGGCTAATCTTATCTTCGACACTGTGCGAATTCGCCATGTCCGGCACCACATCCCACGCACCTTTAATGCCGACCCATTCATGGCGGGCGAACTTGTACATACTGGTGAGCATTAACGTCATCCGGTCTAAAGACTTAGGATCGTCCTGCATCTCGATATAATTGCGGTAAAAGACATCAGGATTCGCTAAGGGTGTACGCAAGCTAACGGGGTTGTCTTTAAACGCCTGTAGCTTAGCGCGTTTTTTCGCCAAATCCCGCTCGGCCTCGAACAGTTCGCCGCCGTGGTGTTGGGTGAATTGCCAATAATCGGCAAAGTTCTCTTGGCGTTGCTGTGGGGTCGCAGGGGAGAAAATCGACAGGTATTTCGATGATGCCATAATACGTTGCTCCAGATCAATGTTATTAAGGTATGTGGGTGCGCAGCTAATCTACGCGGGTTAAAGCGCATTATTTATGTTTTTTATCATTATGGCCGGGCTAACATCACTCAAGGGTACGACAAAATAGCCCGACAACCTGTCGCCCCGCCCATCTTTTGCTGCCCCTATGGGTAAGGGCGTTTTTTTATGCGTGATGGCAAAAAGCATTAAAAAAATCGGCAAAATGGTAATAGTTCATAGAAATAGCCGGGGCTTTTCATTATCCTAGCAAAGAAATTCTTTACCTATGAATTTTATGCACCTTATTTTCCATTATAATTGGAGACTGTCCGATGAAAAAATCCTTATTGCTGTCCGCCCTGCTAGCCGCGCTGGTTGCCCAAACCGCTTTGGCAACCCCGCCCGTCAAATACAACGTGGCTAACCGCGATGCCGCCCTGCCCGAAGCCAGCGAACTGGTCACTAACCTTGACGTGATCTCCCCAGACAATAACACCTTGGTCTGGAATGCCGATAAGACCTTAATTAAGGTCGTCACTTGGAAATCGCAAAGCAGTTACCAAAACTTCCTGTTGCCCTATACCCAAACCTCATCTAGCGAAAGCTTTGTGACCTGGGTGACCTTAGCGCCGAAAATGCAAGCGTTTTGCCACCAATACTTAACAGACCATCCCAATGCCACGCCCGCCGACTTGGACTATCGCCTGAAACAGCGTTTAGGCTTGGATTCCGATTGGTCTTACGATGTGTTTGTCGAAATGTGGGTAAACCCTAGCGACATCTTCCGCCCTTGTGTTGACCCCGAAACCAACGACAGTAGCTGTAACCTGAACTTTTCCAGCACGGTGCCGACCGTCAAAAACATTAAGGACTATCCGGCGTTTTACAAAAACGTCTATTACGGCAGCTTCCGTAACTCGCCTAATGTTCCTTGGACAGGCTTAGGTTATACTTACGATTGGAAATACGCCAGCAAAACCCCTGGGGCGGCTGAGCAAGGCGCGAGCGAATTTATCCTCTCGCCTTCTACGCCTTATACTATCGAAACAGCGGTACCGACTTGGCAGTATTGCGCCCAGTAGTTAGCGGCCTCTAGCGGCGGCTTGCTTAGGCAGAGAGCCGCCGCAGTTAACTGACACTCATTTTTAACGCCGCCGCCGTCGGCCACGGGGCTAAGGTCAGCGCCAGCAAGAGTATCGCCGCCAATATATTCAGTTGCGCCACAACGGGCAAGCCGGTCGCCGCCATCGTTACGGCATTACTGGCAAAAATCAGCACCGGCACATACAAGGGCAACACCAACAGCGACAAAATCATCCCGCCGCGCCGCAACCCCACGGTCAGCGCGACCCCAATCGCCCCGATCAGGCTTAACACCGGCGTACCCAGTAACAGCGTCAGCAATAACACCCCTAAGGCTTGGTTAGGCATCCCTAAAAACACCGCCAATAACGGCGCGATCAGCAATAAAGGCAAACCTGTCACTAGCCAATGGGCAAACACCTTGCCTAAAATCAACACCGACACCGGATGCGGGCTGAGCAACAATTGCTCCAACGAGCCGTCATCAAAATCCGAGCGGAACAGGCTGTCCAGTGACAGCATGGCCGCCAATAACGCCGACACCCAGATAATCCCCGGCGCAATCGCCTGTAAAAGCTGCGGCCTAGCCCCTACGCCCAACGGAAACAGGGTGATGACCAGGACAAAAAAGAACAGCGGATTGGCGATTTCCGAGCGGCGGCGCAAGGCTAAAATTAAATCCCGACGGATAATAGCAAAAAAAGCGGCAGTTAAGGACATTAGGCTAAGCGGATACGTTGTACGTCAACAGTAGGCAAGTTTAATTCATGGTGTGAGGTTAACACAATCATACCGCCTTGGTCACAATGTTCCGCCATCAATTGCTCAATTAAGGCAATGCCTTGCCTATCCAAGGCGGTAAACGGCTCGTCCAATATCCATAAGGCATTATGGGTAATCAGTAACCGCGCCAACGACAGCCGCCGCTTTTGCCCAGCAGACAGCGCTTGCGCCGGAACATCGTCAAAACCCGCCAACTGTACCCGCGCCAACGCCGCACCGATACTACAGGCCCCTGCCTGTGCCAAAGCCAACGCGACATGCAGATTTTCCAGCACGGTCAGTTCTTTTTTAATGCCTTCCAAATGCCCGACATAAGCCATATCAATACGGTACTGCACGTCGCTAATCGGCTCACCGCACCAGCGCACTTCCCCGGCATCCGGTTCGCGGAAACCGCATAAAATCCGCAATAACGAGGTTTTGCCGCTGCCGTTACGGCCTTCCAATAACAAAACTTGGCGATTAGTGACCTGAAACGCCAAATCGCTGAACAATACCCGGTCATCACGGATACAGCTGAGGCCTTCGGCTACCAAGGACACAGGCCGCGCTAAACTCATGGCTTTAATCTCTGGCGGATCACTTCGTACAACAGCACCCCGGTCGCCACCGATAAATTCAGGCTGTCCACTTGCCCCAACATCGGCAGTTTGACCAACACATCGCATTGCTCACGGGTCAGGCGGCGCATCCCCTTTTCTTCCGCCCCGACCACCAAGGCTAGCGGTACGGTAAAATCGGCCTGATAGGCGGTTTGGGTGGCTTCGCCCGCCGCGCCCATCACCCACACGCCTTGATCTTTCAGCCAGCGCAAGGTGCGGGCCAGATTGGTGACTTGATAAACGGGTACGGTCTCCGCCGCCCCACAAGCGACTTTGCACACGGTCGGGGTAATGCCCGTAGCGTTATCCTTCGTGATAATTACCCCGTGTACGCCCGTGGCATCGGCGGTACGCAAACACGCGCCCAGATTGTGCGGGTCTTGGACGTTATCCAACACCAGAAACAAGGCGGTGCTGTCGAGGTTTTCCACCGCCGTTTTCAGTTCCTGCTCGGACAATTCGCCGGGCATGTCCACTTCAATGACGATACCTTGATGGTTATTGCCCTCGGCGAGTTTGTCGAGCTTTTTACGCTCGACCTTTTCCGGTTCGATGCCTAAATCCAGCAAGGCATCCAGTGCTTGCGCCAAGCGCTTATCTTGGCGTTGGGTATCCACCCAGGCTTTGTTGATGGATTTGGGGGAATAATCAAGAGCCGCTTGCACCGAATGCAGGCCGTAGAGTTTGGTGGGTTTCATGAGTGTTCAAAAAGAGTGTCTTCGCTAAGTGCCAGGATGTTATTCAAGCGGCAACGTGTCTGCCGACTTAAAATGGCCATTATACGAATAAGTTGAGTGGTCTTTATACAATCCTAAGCTAGCATCATAGACGGTTTAGTAGGCCAACGGCAAACAGCGTCTTCAATACTGACTGTCCGGCTTGTTTTTTTGGCAAGGAGACCCTAAACGCATTGATAGCCTGCTACGCTTCATCAAGCGGTTTGGCTTGGGTGGCGGGGTTGCAAAAATCGGGTTCTATGAGGGGACATTTTCTTGCGATAACTCAGTTATTGCAAGTCTTTTAGCGGGATAGCCGAACACTTGGGCCCAGGAAAACATGGTTTCATGGCCTTGCAATTTGCATCGGGATAAAATTTGGCCAAGGGCAAACCCTGCCTGTTGGCGTAAACTTTATCCCGAATTTAGAT
Organism: Methylovulum psychrotolerans; assembly: GCF_002209385.1. Lineage (NCBI taxonomy): Bacteria > Pseudomonadati > Pseudomonadota > Gammaproteobacteria > Methylococcales > Methylococcaceae > Methylovulum > Methylovulum psychrotolerans. The sequence goes on along the minus strand of NZ_CP022129.1, from coordinate 1,043,881 downwards.
TAGCATTAGACGGCAATCATGCCGAAAACTAAATTAAGCGCCTGCATCGCCACAAACGACAAGGGCAAAGATGAAGCCACCAATAAGGCGGTGAATCCTACGGCTTGATACATTTCTTTTTTCATGGTCTGAGCTCCGGCAAATAAATGGATAAATATCCTGCACACAATGATGGGTACTTATTGATATAAGCGAATTTCATGCCATCACTTTACAAAAAAAATAAATAATTGATTTTTAAGTATTTTATGTTTTTTTAACGGCTTTCAGCGTCTTTAACTGCCCTACCCTAAGCCTGTCTGCAAAAAATGCTGTTACTAATTTTGCAGTCTTACTACTTTTTTTGCAGTGTTAGCCGCCCTATCCGGCCTTTTATGCCCCCTATTGGGCAGGTTCAGACCTTAAGCCGATAACCGATGCCCGATTCGGTCAGCAAATATTGGGGTTGCGTAGGGTCAATCTCCAATTTTTGCCGGAGTTGGCTCATATAAATGCGCAAATAATGCGAATTGTCCTTATAGGACGGCCCCCAGACTTCTTTAAGGATATATTGGTGCGTCAAAACCTTGCCCGCATTTTTAATCAGCAGGGTTAAGAGCCGGTACTGAATAGGGGTAAGGTGGATGTCTTGCCCATCGATGCTCACTTGCCGCTTAAGCAAATCCACTTTTAATGCCCCGGTAACAAAAACCCCGCCCTCATCCTGTGCGGGCCCACCAACGGCATGGCGCAAGGCCACCCGTATCCGCGCCAACAATTCGCCCAAACCAAAAGGCTTGGTCAGATAATCGTCGGCTCCGGCATCTAATGCGTCTATTTTATGCTGCTCGGCACTGCGGGCGGACAAAATAATGATCGGCATAACCGACCAGGCGCGGATCGCTTTTATCACCTCCACGCCATCCATATCCGGCAAGCCCAGATCAAGAATAACCAGATCGGGCTTACGCACCCCCGCTTCAATGATGCCCTGTTGGCCGCGCTCAGCCTCAAACACTTTGAAACCGTGGGCCCCCAGACCCGTCCGTAAAAATAGGCGGATAGCCGGATCATCTTCAATAATGACAATAATAGGGTTAGTCTGGGTCATAGTTAGTCAGCCGTGCCGTTGCTGTCTTCCCGCCCCATTGAGGGCGGCGGGCTGTCCTGAGGGAGCAGGAGGGAAAACACCGCCCCGCCAGTAGGGCGGTTTTGCGCCCGAATGCTACCGCCATGCGCCTCAATAATGGCTTTGCATATCGCCAGACCCAAACCGACACCGCTTTGTGCCGCTTCATTCTGCGCCCGATAAAACTTTTCAAACAGTTTGTTCTCGCTGCCCCTAGGCAAGCCCGGGCCACGGTCGGCCACCGAGATTGCCATCGCTTCCCCCTCCCCTTCCGCCATAATCTCCAAAGGGCTACCCGTCGGGGTGTAACGCAACGCATTTTCCAGCAAATTGATCAGCACTTGTTCGACCATCACCGCATCGACATAAACCATAGGCATACCCGGCGGCAATTTAACGCTGACTTGACGGCCTATACAGCGTTTTTGCAGACGGGTCAGCACCACGCCAATGATTTCGTCCAACGGATACCATTGTTTGTTCAGCACCACCGCCCCTGCGTCCAGCCGGGCCATGTCCAAGATATTGTTGACTAAATTCGACATCCGTTGCGCCTCTTCATAAATGGCCCGGTTCAATTCCAACTTATCTTGTGTCCGCAACGCATTGTCGTCCTCGACTAAGGTGCTGGCGGAACCGACAATTGTCGCCAGCGGGGTGCGCAAATCGTGGGAAATGGAACTGAGCAGCGAGTTGCGCAAACGCTCGGCCTCCATTTCCACTTGGGTTTTTCGGGCCTGCTCGGTCAGGCGCACACGGGTGATCGCCTGGGCAATTTGGCTCAGGAAAGTTTCCAGCAATTTTTGTTGTTCCGGCAAGAACACCCGGCGTAAATTGACGGGCAACAACACCAAAACACCCAACATGGTTTCTTTGACGCTTAACGGCAAATACACCGCATCGGCACCGGGTAAAGTATGGGTACCTTGCCCGGCAATCTCGTCATGATCCATAACCCACTGTGCCACGCTCAAGTCGGCAGTGAGCAGGGATTCCGGCAGTGCCGGGCCACTGGGATAAACGATACGGCCTGTGGCATCGGGAAAGAGGATGACGTTTTTACTGCCAAACTCGGCATACAGGTGATGCACCGCCGTGCGCACGATTTCGTCTTCGCTCTGGCTGGCGGTCAGATCCTTGCTCATCGCATACAGTACCGTCGCCCGCCGCTCCCTATGCCCGGCCACCTTCGCTTGCGAGCGCACATTCGCCATTAAGCTGCTGATCAGCATGGCGACGGTCAACATCGCCAATAGCGTCACCAGATATTGGCTATCGCCGACCGTAAAACTGAAATAAGGCGGAACAAACATCAGGTCAAAAATTGCCACACCCAGAAATGACGCAAAAATGGACGGGCCGCGGCCAAAGCGAGTGGCGATAAACACCACGCCTAACAAAAACACCATGACCAGATTGGCTAGCTCAAACCGCCCGAACATCAGATAAGCCAACGCAGTGCTGGCAACGGTAACGGTCACTGCCCACGCATAGCCACGCGTATTGTATTTCTGTGCCGGGCGTTTACCCAAGCCCGGCAAAGGGTTTTTCCGATATAAAGAGGGCTCCGGCTTGTCGCCGCCGTCCTGCCCAGGCCTAGGGCTGCCCAGCAAATACAGGTTAATGTTGTGCGCGTCGCTAATCAGCACATCCACCACCGAACCCAGCAACACCCGCCGTAACCCCCGGCGGGTCGGCTTACCAATGACAATTTTGGTGACATTGCGTTCATTGGAAAATTTGATGATCGCCGAACTCATTTCGGGGGCATTTAAGGTGACCGTTTCGGCGCCCAATTGCTCGGCGAGGCGCAAAATCCGTAACACACCGTCACGTTTTTCGGCGGACAAACGTTGTAGTTCAGGCGTTTCGACATAAATGACTATCCATTCCGCGCGTAAGCTGGTAGCAAAACGCTTGCCCGCACGGACTAAGCGCTCAGCTAAGGCACTAGGGCCTATGCAAACCAAAATCCGCTCGTTAACCTGCCAAATATCCCGAATACGATGGTTTTCCCGATAGTCCAGCATCTGGGCATCGACCCGGCTGGCGGTTTGCCGCAGGGCCAATTCGCGCAGGGCGATTAGGTTGCCTTTGCGGAAAAAATTCTTCGCCGCTTCTTGGGCCTGTTGCGGCAAATACACCTTACCGTCCTTCAGCCTATTCAGCAGTTCATCGGGCGGCAAATCCACCAGTTCGACTTCATCGGCTTCTTCAAAAACGGTGTCCGGCACAGTCTCCCAGACCCGAATCCCGGAGATTTGGCCAATATCGTCATTCAGGCTTTCCAAATGCTGGACATTGAGCGCGGTATACACATCGATACCTGCTTCCAACAACTCTTCAATATCCTGCCAACGCTTAGGATGCCGACAACCCTGGGCGTTAGTATGCGCCAACTCATCGACCAGAATGACCGAAGGCTTGCGTTTAAGCGCGGCATCCAGGTCAAACTCCTGCAAAATCGTCCCCCGATAATTGATTTGTTTGGGGGGCAACACTTCCAAACCCTCTAATAAGGCGCTGGTTTCCTTACGCCCATGGGTCTCCACCAAACCGACGACAATATCGATATGTTCGCCGCGCTTTTCTCTCGCCGCCTGTAACATGGCATAAGTTTTACCGACCCCGGCCGCCGCGCCAAAAAAAATCTTCAAATGGCCGCGTCTGGCCCGGATAGTATCCCGTTCGACACGGGCCAACAGTTCGTCAGGATCAGGGCGTTCGATTTGCATGATGTTTACCATTTTTACCCGATAGACAGGATTTTTATAAAACTACCCCTTAAAGAGCAGGAAAAAAGCAAGGGCAAGAAAAATACTCATTGATAACAGTCGCTTAAATCTTACCATCAGCCAGTTTTTGCTCGCGGATTATGTTGCCATTGGCTAAATCGCAGACAACAAACCATTCCGAACCGTCACCCGCCTGTATTCCATTACGCAACAAGAATTCTCCGTTGCTGTGCAGTAGCCGTTGTTGGGCAATCACCCCCGGATGCAACCGTAACGCTTCTTGCCGGCAATAGCCTTGGTAAACCTTGCTGGCCGGCAAATTATAGGTTTCGATATTGCCCGCATGAGCCATCTGTACAGCCGCCGCCAGTAAACACCAGCCATAATTATATTTCATATCCCACCCACCTAGCGCAGTGCATCCAAAGCCAAATTTAAAGCCAAAACATTGACCCTAGGCTCGCCAAATAGCCCCCATTGCCGGCCTTCGGTATGGGCAGCCACCAAAGCGCTGAGTTTGTCGGCAGACATTTTACGCGCTTTAGCAATACGCGGGACTTGATAAGCCGCCGCTGCCGGACTGATATGCGGATCCAAACCACTGCCTGAAGCTGTAACCAGATCCACCGGAACGGGGGTTTCATTGCCAGGATCGGCGGCCTTTAAAGCCTCAAGCCGGGCTTTTACGGCATCGGCCAGGGTCGGGTTGGTAGGGCCCAGATTGGAGCCGCTAGAGGCTCCCGCATTATAAAGAAAAGGCCCGGTGGCGGAAGGCCGTCCCCAAAAATGGTCTGGGCTGCTGAACGGTTGCCCGATCAGGCTAGAACCCTTGACTTTGCCATTTTCGGCGGTCATCAGGCTACCATTCGCTTGACCAGGAAACAACAATTGCGCCAGCCCCGTCACCAAAGCCGGATATACCACACCGGTTAACACGCTCAAGATGATAAATAACATCACCGCAGGTCTTAAATGCTTAACCATGACCAACTCCTTAAACTAAGCCTAGCGTGACCAAGATCAGGTCAATCGCTTTAATGCCAATAAATGGGACAATTAAACCGCCCACCCCGTACACCAATAAATTGTTTTGCAACAGCGTCGCGGCACCGACAGGTTTGTACTTGATGCCTTTCAACGCCAACGGGATCAGCGCGACGATAATCAAGGCGTTGAAAATCACCGCCGACAGGATCGCACTGGCCGGGGTCGCCAGCTCCATCACGTTCAACACATCCAGCACCGGATAAGTGGTGGCGAACGCGGCCGGGATGATCGCAAAATATTTCGCGACATCATTGGCGATACTGAAGGTGGTCAAAGCCCCGCGCGTCATCAGCATTTGCTTACCAGTTTCGACAATCTCAATCAACTTGGTGGGGTTGGAATCCAAATCGACCATATTGCCCGCTTCCTTAGCCGCTTGCGTACCGCTGTTCATCGCCACCGCAACATCAGCTTGCGCCAAGGCGGGGGCATCGTTGGTGCCGTCCCCGGTCATCGCCACCAAACGGCCTTCGGCTTGGTATTGGCGGATCAGTTTCAGTTTCGCCTCTGGGGTGGCTTCGGCGAGAAAATCATCCACCCCGGCTTCGGCGGCAATCGCGGCGGCGGTGAGGCGGTTATCGCCCGTGATCATGATGGTCTTAATGCCCATCTGGCGCAATTCCGCAAACCGCTCCTTAATGCCGCCTTTGACAATATCCTTAAGCTCAATCACCCCCAGCACCCGTGTGCCTTCCGACACCACCAACGGGGTGCTGCCGCGCCGCGCCACATCATCGACCACTTTACGGAACTCCGGCTGGAATTTGCCGCCCTGCTCTTCGATGTGGCTACGGATAGCATCGGCGGCCCCTTTGCGGATTTGCCGCCCTTCAATATTCACGCCGCTCATGCGGGTTTGCGCCGAGAAATGCACAAAAGTCGCCCCTAAAGACTGCACGTCCCGCTCCCTAAAGCCGTATTTTTGTTTCGCCAACACCACCACACTACGGCCTTCGGGGGTTTCATCAGCCATCGAAGCCAATTGCGCGGCATCGGCCAGTTCGCGCTCGGTGACTCCGGCCACGGCAATAAACGCCGAGGCTTGACGGTTGCCTAAAGTGATCGTTCCGGTTTTGTCCAGCAACAACACGTCAATGTCGCCCGCCGCTTCCACGGCACGGCCTGAGGTGGCAATAACGTTTTTCTGCATCATCCGGCCTATGCCCGCCACCCCAATGGCGGACAGCAAACCGCCGATAGTGGTCGGGATCAGACAGACCAACAAGGCCACCAACACGGTAAGCGTGATCGGTTGCCCAGACCCTGAAGTCGCCACGGCATACCAGGAAAACGGTAACAAAGTTACTGTCGCCATCAGGAACACCAGCGTCAACGCCACCAATAAAATAGTCAGGGCAATCTCGTTAGGGGTTTTTTGCCGTTTGGCGTTTTCCACCATGGCAATCATCCTATCCAAAAAAGCCTCGCCTGGGTTGGCGGTGATACGCACCACCAACCAGTCGGACAAGACCCGTGTGCCGCCCGTCACCGAACTGAAATCGCCACCGGATTCGCGGATCACCGGGGCACTTTCGCCAGTGATCGCGCTCTCGTCCACCGAAGCGACACCTTCAATGACTTCGCCGTCACCCGGCACAAAATCCCCCGCTTCTATCAACACCACATCACCACGCCGCAGACTCGAACCGGCCACTTTAGAGTAATTGGCATCATGACGCGGTTCGTCGAGTTTTTTTGCGGCGATATCACGTTTGGCACTGCGCAAAAACGCCGCTTGCGCCTTGCTGCGCCCTTCGGCTATCGCTTCGGCAAAGTTGGCGAACAACACCGTACCCCATAACCAGAGGGTGATTGCTAAAATAAACTGCGGCGGATCTTGCCCCTCGCCGTTCAAAGCCAGCACCCACAGCAGGGTGGTCAGCATACTGCCGATATAAACGACAAACATCACCGGATTTTTCCATTGCTGCTGCGGGGACAGTTTGCGGAACGATTCGACCAAGGCGTCACCGAGAATTTGCGGGTCGCCTAAAGACCTCAAAACAGATTTGTTATTCATGTTATTTCCTTTATAGATATTGGCTACTGAATCCGACTGCACAACAGACAAATGCCTATTATTCAGCGGCGACAGCCCCCAGCATCTGCAAATGCTCAACCACTGGGCCCAAGGCCAAAGCAGGCACAAATGTCAACGCCCCCACCATCAGCACCGTGCCAATCAATAAAACGATAAATAAGGGCGTATGCGTCGGCAATGTACCTGGGCCCACCGGGACAATTTTCTTCGCCGCCAAAGCCCCGGCGATAGCCAAGACCGGCACCGCCAACCAATACCGGGAAAACAGCATCACCACGCCCAATAGGGTGTTATAAAACGGGGTGTTGGCCGACAAGCCGCCAAACGCGCTGCCGTTGTTATTACCCGCTGAGGACAGCGCGTACAGCACTTCGCTAAAACCGTGGGCCCCAGGGTTAAAAATTGAGGACTTGCCGACCTCCAGCATCACCGCTAACGCCGTGCCGCCCAACACCATCAGCGGCGGAATTAAAATCGTGATCGCCGCCATTTTCATTTCGTAAGCTTCGATTTTTTTGCCCAAATATTCGGGGGTGCGCCCTATCATCAGACCGGAGACAAACACCGCGACTATCGCAAACATTATCATGCCGTACAGCCCCGAACCGACCCCACCAAACACCACTTCGCCCAACTGCATCAACCACATCGGCACCAGTCCGCCGATAGGGGTAAACGAGTCGTGCATGGCGTTCACCGAACCGTTGGAGGCGGCTGTGGTGACTACCGCCCACAGAGCGGAATTAGTAATGCCAAACCGGATTTCCTTACCTTCCATATTGCCGCCGGACTGCTCGGCACTGGCTATTTGGTCAACACCTAAGGCACTAAAAACCGGATTGCCGCTTTGCTCGGCAGGGACAGTGACAAAAATCAGCGCGACCAACATCAGCGTCATCGCCGCCAAAATCGCCCAACCTTGACGGGTATCGCCTACCATCATGCCGAAGGTGTAGCACAACGCCGCCGGAATCAGCAGGATAGACAGCATTTCCAAAAAGTTACTTAACGGGGTGGGGTTTTCCAAGGGATGGGCGGAATTGACGTTAAAAAAGCCGCCGCCGTTCGTACCCAGTTGCTTGATCGCCACTTGCGAGGCGGCTGGGCCCACCGCTATCATTTGTTCCTTTACTTCAACCGCTTCCAGTACGGGCTTGCCACTGGCATCTTGCAAAGCCACTCCGTCCGCCCCCAATTTAGGCTGCTCATAACTGACGCGTTCCAACAAGGGTACGGTTTGGTAAGGGCTAAAGGTCTGGACAACCCCCTGCCCAACCAACACCAAAGCCAAAACCAATGACAAAGGCATCAGTATATATAAGGTGCTGCGGGTCATATCCACCCAAAAATTGCCGATAATATCGGCTTTGCGGCGGGTAAAGCCCCTGATTAAAGCAACCAGTGTCGCCATGCCCGTAGCGGCGGAGACAAAATTCTGTACGGTCAAGCCCAGCATCTGGGTCAGGTAACTCATGGTCACCTCACCGCCGTAGCCCTGCCAGTTGGTGTTAGTGGCAAAACTGACCGCCGTATTAAAGGCCGAGTCAGGACTGACATTAGGCAAGTTTTGCGGATTAAGCGGCAACGAGGCTTGCAGGCTTTGTAGCCCGAACACCACCAATCCCCCTAACAGGTTAAAGACCAACAGGGCGATGGCGTAGTCTGTCCAACGCATCTCTTGCTGGGGATTAACCCCGCTAAGGCGATAAATCCACGCTTCAAACGGCGCCAACCAGCGGTTTATCACCACCGGCTCATCGTCATAAATTTTCGCCATATAACCGCCTAAGGGCTTAGCCAAGGCGATTAAGACGGCCATATAAAAGACAATTTGTAATAGGCTGTTGCTAGTCATCAGAACTTCTCCGGATAAAACAGCGCGGCAATCAGGTAGACGAAAATCCCCGCCACTAAAGCCGCACTTAACAGATAAACCCAACTCATGATTGCCCCCTTAATTTTTCCAAGGCATGTACCAAGAAACCGGTGACGGCGAAAAAAGCCACCATCAAAACGAGAAAAATCCAGCTCATAAATCACCTTATAGTTAGACTAAAGCTAACGGTAAACGTCAGCATAGTTGTCGAAAACAAGCTCAGTGTAAGCGTAAACAGGGTAAAAATACTGTAAAGATTTGGGGTGGCTATTGGTAAGGCGTGAAGTGCCTAGATAGAATTTGTAGCCGCTACAAGCTGACAGGCAGGCAAAAAAAAAGGCCTACCATAAGGTAAGCCTTTTTTGTCAGCCTTTGCTGCCTTTAAGCAGATTTTCTATGGGCAAAATAAAACAATAACGCGCCAATAATAATCATCGGCGTGGACAGTATCTGCCCCATGGTCAGCCAGTCAAAGGCCAGATACCCCAGGTGCGCGTCGGGCATCCGGTAGAACTCGACAAAGAACCTAAAGCAACCGTAACAGAACACCGCCAAGCCTGTCGTCGCCATGACCGGACGGGGCTTGCTGGCATAGATTTGCAGAATGATAAACAGCACCAAACCTTCCAAAAACGCCTCATACAATTGCGAGGGGTGGCGGGCTAATGGGCCCCCGTTCGGAAACACCATCGCCCACGGCACATCGGTTGTCCGGCCCCACAATTCCGAGTTAATAAAATTGCCGATCCGCCCTGCCCCCAAACCGATGGGCGCCAGCGGGGCAATCAAATCGATCAATTGCATCATGGTGCAGTTCTGCTTTTTGCCGTAGAACCACATCGCCACAAACACCCCCAGCATACCGCCATGGAAGGCCATGCCGCCTTCCCAAATCTTAAACAGCATAAGGGGGTCGTGGAGGAAATTGCTGAACTTGTAAAACAGCACATACCCTATCCTGCCACCCAAAATCACCCCCAACGCCCCGTAAGTCACCAAGTCTTCGATGGCTTCGGGCGGAATGGGCGACCAGGGCTTTTGGGCGTTTTTTTGCCCCAAAAAATAGACGGCGACAAAGCCGACCAAATACATAAGCCCGTACCAATGGACTTTCAGGGGCCCAAGGGCAATGGCGACAGGATCAATTTGCGGGTAAGTGAGCATAATTAAACGTCCAGATTGGTTACATCTAAGGCATTTTTAACGATAAAGTCGCGGCGCGGTTCCACGACATCCCCCATCAGCGTAGTGAAGATTTCATCGGCGGCGATGGCATCTTCAATCCTGACTTGCAGTAAACGGCGGTTATTGGCATCTAAGGTAGTTTCCCAGAGCTGTTCGGGGTTCATCTCGCCCAGCCCTTTGTAGCGTTGGATGTGTTGGCCTTTTTTCACTTCGCGCATCATCCAGTCGAACGCTTGCTTAAAGCTGCTGACCGCCTGCTGGCGTTCGCCCATTTTAATGTGCGAATAATCATTAAACAGCCCTGCCGTGTCTTCGGCATATTGCGCCATTTGCTTATAGTCTTTGCTGTTGAAAAAGTTCGACGGCAAGACAAAGGTTTTGATAATGCCGTGCAGGCGTTTGCTGACCACGGCGGAAAAGTCGCTGCTGCTTTTATAATCCAGCTCGACGCTAAACACCGCCGTGCCGAAACTGTCATTCAATTGCCGGATAATTTGCCCGAACCAGTCCGCCAATTGCTGCGGGTCTTGTTTCAGTGCCTCATTAACGACGGCCATCGCCACCAATTGCTCCAAAAAAGCCTCGTCATAGCGTCTGAACAGGCGGTTAATGGTGGTGACGATAGCGACATAGTCCTTAGCCAGTTTCTCCAGCCCAGGGCCTTGTATGGGCGGTGCAGCTTCATCAGTAAATAACTGCGCCTTATCCAAAGCCAATTGGATCAGGTATTCGTTTAACGCGGCATCGTCTTTGACATAATGCTCTTGCTTACCTTTTTTAACCTTATATAAAGGTGGCTGGGCAATATAGATATAGCCTTTTTCGACAATCTCCGGCAACTGGCGGTAAAAGAAGGTCAATAACAAGGTGCGGATATGTGAGCCGTCCACGTCGGCATCGGTCATGATGATAATGCGGTGGTAGCGCAATTTCGCCAAATTATATTCGTCTTTGCCAATCCCACAGCCTAAGGCAGTGATTAAGGTACCGACCTCTTCTGAGGAAATCATCTTGTCGAAACGGGCTTTTTCGACATTAAGGATTTTACCTTTTAACGGCAAAATCGCTTGAGTGCGCCGATCTCTGCCTTGCTTGGCCGAACCGCCCGCCGAGTCCCCTTCGACTAAGAATAATTCTGATAAGGCCGGGTCTTTCTCTTGGCAATCGGCCAACTTGCCCGGTAAACCGGCAATATCCAATGTTGTCTTACGGCGGGTCATTTCCCGCGCCTTACGGGCCGCTTCCCGCGCCCGTGCGGCATCCAGGATTTTCCCGACAATGGCTTTCGCTATTTGCGGTTTTTCCAGCAGGAACTCTTGCAACTTTTCGTTCATGGTCGATTCGACCAACGGTTTGACTTCGGAAGACACCAATTTGTCTTTGGTTTGCGAAGAGAATTTAGGGTCGGGTACTTTAACCGATAACACGGCGGTCAGACCTTCGCGGGCATCGTCACCCGTAGTGGCGACTTTCTCTTTTTTACCGATACCGCTGGTTTCAATATATTGGTTAACCGTGCGCGTCAACGCGCCCCTGAATCCGGCCAAATGACTGCCACCATCGCGTTGCGGAATATTATTAGTATAGCAAAACACGTTTTCCTGATATGAGTCGTTCCATTGCATCGCCACTTCTACGACCACCCCTTCTTTCTCGGCCTTAAAATAAAAGACTTCCGGGAACAGCGGGATTTTGTTTTTATTCAGATGTACCACAAAGGCACTGATGCCGCCTTCAAACTCGAACACATCTTGCTTATCGGTACGTTCGTCTTCTAAGCTGATGCGGACACCGGAATTTAGGAAGGACAGTTCCCGCAAACGTTTTGCCAGAATATCGTAATGGAATTCGACATCGGTAAACGTCTTATTGCTGGGTTTGAAATTGATTTGTGTGCCTGATCCAGTTGCCGGGCCCACCGCCGCCAAAGGCGCAACCGGTTCGCCCATCAGATATTGCTGTCTGTACAATTGGCCATTTTTACGGATTTCCAAATTCAGTTCTTCCGATAAGGCATTCACTACCGAGACCCCCACACCGTGCAAACCGCCGGAAACTTTATAGGCGTTATCGTCAAACTTACCGCCTGCGTGTAACACCGTCATAATCACCTCGGCGGCAGAACGGCCCTCTTCCTCATGAATATCAACAGGGATACCGCGCCCGTCATCGGCCACCGTCACTGAGCCGTTGGTATGGATGATAACGCGGACTTCTTTACAATAACCCGCTAACGCCTCATCTATAGAATTATCAACCACCTCAAAAACCATGTGGTGCAAACCGGAACCGTCATCGGTATCACCAATATACATACCCGGCCGTTTTCGTACCGCATCCAATCCTTTCAAAACCTGAATATTGGTACTATCGTATTGATCGTTATTGTTGCTCATGTGGTTCTTCTTTTTTCCTGTAGTTGCCTGAATGTTCCATGTGAAACATTACATTGGTTTGCTAGTGCCATGTTCCACGTGGAACATTAATTAACCTCAAATTGAGAATAAAGTGCTTTGTTATAGTGGCCTAATTATACCACTAGCTATAGACTGCGTATGGGGCGAGGTGAAATATGCTTAAAGATCGGGCATAAGCTAGCGTTTACCGAATCTTCGTGAACAAGCTTACGAAAACGCCCAATTTCAAATTAAGTGGTTTTATCAGACATCAAGCCATTTAGACTAGGTTGATGTTCCACGTGGAACATCAGGGCAATCCCGAACGGCCATGTTCCACATGGAACATCGGGGCAATCCCGAACGGCCATGTTCCACGTGGAACATCGGGACAAACCCGAACGGCCATGTTCCACGTGGAACATTAATACGGATTCACACAACCCTGTTCCATGCGGAACATTTTATAATTAGGTATATGGCTTAAATCGCCAAAATCGGTAGCGGCGGTGGCGGTGATAAATACCTGACAATTGAGCGTCACCAAAAAATCCAGTAACTTAACACGGTTCTGGCTGTCCAGTTCGGCGGCAAAATCATCAACCAGCACACAGCCTAAAGGCTGTTGCCCGTCCGCCAGCAATTGCACTTGACTAAGCTTTAAAGCCAATACCAATAATTTTAGCTGCCCGCGTGAAACAAACTCTTTTGCCAATTGCTGTTCGACGCGTACCTGAAAATCCGCCCGGTGCGGGCCACTGTGGGTAAAACCATAGCGCAAATCTTTATCCAGATCCTGTTCTAACGCTTCCAGCAAAGATTTAGAACTATCCCACCCCCCCAGCAACTGTAGGCTAATCGTATCCAGCGCTAAAAATTGGCGGCTAATCGCTATAAACACAGGCTGCAATTTTTCCAGATAACGCTGCCGATAGTCTTGCACTATTGTACCGTAATACGCCAGCTCTTGGTTCCAAACCGCCAATTGCTCAAAGCGTTTTATCTTTAGCGCGGCATTACGTTGCGCCAAGGCTTTCTTAAAACGTCGCCACATCGGCAAAAAACGGGTGTCGGCGTTAAAAACGCCCCAATCCAAAAACTCGCGGCGCAGTTGCGCCCCGCCATCCAGCAACTCGTAACTTTTTGGGTGAATAAGCTGTACGGGTAAGGCATAAGCCAGTTCTGAACGTTGTTGGCGGGTTTCTTGGTTAATGCGTATCGCCATGGTTTTGCCGTCAAGCTGGATGCCCAACTGACTGACACCGCCCTCGGCGGTTTGTTGAATTTGCGCGGAGACAATCAGATGCTCCTGATCCAGGCTGATCACCGGCTTAATGCTGGCAGAGCGAAACGATTTCGCCCTGCCTAAAATATAAATCGCTTCCAACAGCGAACTTTTACCGCTGGCATTGTCGCCAACCAATAAATTCAGCGTCGGGCAAGGCTGTAAAGAAGCCTTGTGAATATTGCGGACGTGATAAATATCCAGTTTTAGCAAACTCATAACAGGAACGTTACAAGCGCATCGGCATAACGATGAACTGGTAAGTGCGCTCATTTTGTTCATTGACAAAACAACTGCTGGCATTGCTGGCGATAATCAGCGCGGCCACTTCCGAATCCAAATTGGCGACGGCTTCCAATAAATATTGGGCATTAAAAGAAATGGTCAACGGCTCGCCCTGATAATCAATCGCCAACTCTTCTTCGGCCTCGTCTTGCTCAGGATTATGGGTGCTGATGCTTAAGCGTTCGCTGCTGACATCCAGCGTGATGCCCCGAAATTTTTCATTCGACAAAATCGCCACACGGGTTAAAGCTTCGCGGAACAATTGCTTGTCGATATACAGCGGATTAAAAAATTCTTGCTGGAAAACTTTGCTAAAATCGGGATATTTGGCATCGACCAATTTTGCCGAAAACACCAAATCTTTAATAAAAATCCGAATATTATTGCTGGAGAATTCAACTTTTAAGTCTGTTTCTGGATCATCCAGCAAACGGTTTAACTCCAAAACGCCTTTGCGCGGCAAAATAATCCGCGCCTCAAACCCTGTCGCCTGCGGCAATTGGTCTTCATAAATCGCCAAACGGTGGCCATCAGAGGCGACCAATTTCAATTTGCTGTTGGAAATATTCAGCAACAGGCCGTTCAAATAATAACGCACATCTTGGTTAGCCATACAAAACAATGTCTTATCCAAGGCCTTTTTAAACTGTCCGGCATTAATAAAGAAATGGTTTTCTAAGGCCGATTCAGCAAATTCGGGATAATTGTCGGCCGGCAACGCGCTTAAAGAAAAACGGCTCCGGTGCGAAGAAATTTTTACTTTATCGCCTTGCAGTTCACATTTAATTTCCGCACCTTTAGGCAATAAGCGGCAGATATCTAATAACTTTCGGGCCGGCACGGTAATCGTGCCGGGTGTTGCGGGTTCAATGGCAATCTTGGCAATAATCTGGATTTCCAAATCAGTGCCCGTCAAAACCAATTGCCCTTCATGGACCACCATCAAAACATTTGCTAAGATGGGTAAAGTTTGGCGTTTTTCGATAACGCTAACAATTTGCTGCAAAGGTGTTAGCAAAACTTCTCTGTTAATAATGAATTTCATACTCTTTTTATCTTATTCGTATTAGCGGGACAAAAAACTGTGGATAACTTTTTATTTTATTTTAATTCAATAGCTTGTAATTTTTCAAACGCTTGTATAAGGGCTTATTGGGATTATGTGTAACGATTATCCCCACAAAAGCTGGAGATTTATACACATTTATTGCAAAAAAACCCTTGCTTATCCCCAAAGTTATCCACAGGCCGGATTTTTACTGTTCATGCTTTGTAGCTGGAATTGGGCGGATTATGTCCGTCCATTTTTCAGGAACCCATTTTTTAAAATTTTTATCGCGAAGTGTACAACACTTTTCAAACCGTTTTTTCATCCCCCCGTATTATTAAATTAATGGGTTACCTAAAATTAAACTTTTCGGCACAATGGGGATTAATTAAATATAAATAAATAAAGATTTTAAAAGCTATTATTATTAGTAAAGGCAAAAACTGTGGATAAGTTTCTATTTAATTAATAATAACATAATCTTATATATACATTTTGCCTGTGAATATCCTGTGGATATCCTGTGGATAAAATGTGGATAACTTTAACAAATGCGCGTCGGTACAATTATCCACATTTTATCCACAGAGTTATCCACAGATAAAGCGCACTTTATGCACACAGTTATCCACAGCTAGTGGGATAGTGAGCGCAATAAGTTTGCGTAATCCTCCGCCATCTTACTGTCGGCCTCTTTTAGCTCACGGATACGCTTACAGGCATTAATCACTGTTGTATGATCACGACCGCCAAACGCATTGCCTATTTCTGGAAAGCTGTGCGAAGTCAGTTCCCGCGCCAAACACATGGCGACTTGGCGGGGGCGGGTAATGATCTGCTTGCGGTTTTTCGAGGCTAAATCAGCGACGCGGATTTTGTAATAGTCCGCTACAGTGCGTTGGATATTGTCGATATTGACCAGCTTATCCTGCAAAGAAATCAAATCATGCAGGGCTTCTTTGGTAAACTCGGTCGTGATTTCCCGACCCGTAAATTGGGCGTTGGCAATCACCCGCCGCAAAGCCCCTTCCAAGTCCCGGACATTGGAGGGAATGCGTCTGGCGATAAAAAATGCCACTTCTTGGGTCAAGTTAACCCCGGCCAATTGGGCTTTTTTCATCAAAATCGCGGCGCGGGTTTCCATATCGGGCGGTTCTATCGACACTGGCAGGCCCCAGCCGAAGCGGGATTTTAAGCGGTCTTCCAAGCCGATAATTTCTTTCGGGTACTTGTCGCAGGTCAGCACCACCTGATGCTTTTTTTCCAACAGGGTGTTGAAGGTGTGGAAAAACTCCTCTTGCGAGCGTTCCTTGCCCGCGAAAAATTGGATGTCGTCAATCAGCAGCACGTCAATCGTCCGGTAAAAACTCTTAAACGTGTCGATGGAATTTTGCTGCAAGGCCTTCACCATGTCTTGGACAAACCTTTCCGAATGCAGATAAATAATATTCGCCGACGGGTTTTTTTGTAGCACCCCGTTACCGATGGCCTGCATCAGATGGGTTTTGCCTAGGCCGGAACTGCCGTAGATCAGCAGGGGGTTATAGGCTTTGCCGATGTTTTCCGTCACTTGCATCGACGCGGCCCGCGCCAACTGGTTGGATTTACCCTCGACAAAGGTGTCGAACGTGAACGTTTTGTTCAGGAAACTGGGGATGGCCTTTTTAGTCTCGGCAGGTTTGACGATTTTCGCCATCGTCAGCAACGGTGACTTTTTCGAGCCTATTTCCATGTTCAGCACTAAACTGCCGTTAGAGAATTCATGGATAGTCTCTTCAATCTTGGCAAAGTGGTGTTGTTTCACCCAATCCAAGACAAAACGGTTCGGCGCGAGCAAGGTGATGCGCCCGTCGCCTTCGACCGCCTGCAAAGGCCGTATCCAGGTGCTAAAATCGGCGCTGGCGATTTCATTTTCAAGTTTAGCAAGGCAGTTATCCCAAATTGAACTCATTGAAGTAGATAAGATATTGATTTGTGAGGTAAGAGAAACAGGGCTTTTGCCACTCTGCATTAATAAAACATGTCATTACAGAATTGACAGGTCAAGCGCTTTATTCTATCATCCAACGTCTTTTTTATCCGTTTTTGATAATATTATCCCAGTAGGCTTGAGCAACAATGAAAAGAACATACCAACCCAGTAAAATCAAACGTGTCAGAACCCATGGCTTCCGTTCCAGAATGGCGACAGTCGGTGGCCGCAAGGTGTTAAACTCGCGTAGAGCGAAAGGCCGCCATAAATTGGCCCTATAGATTTGCGGTTGTTTAGTAACGATTTTGGTTTCCCCCCACAGTCCCGGTTAAAAAAACCCGCTGAGTACAAAAAAGTTTTTGCGAAACCGGTAAAGTCCAGCGACCAATATTTTACCCTATTAGCGATAAAAAATGATTTAGATCATCCGCGGCTGGGATTGGCGATAGCTAAAAAAAATATCAAAAAAGCCGTTCACAGAAATATCATTAAGCGGACTGTTCGGGAAAATTTTCGGTTACAACAACGGTTAGGAAACCTTGACATTGTTGTTTTAGCCCGCAGGGAAGCCGTCGATGCCCCGCTGGAACTATTAAGAAAGTCATTGGAAAAACACTGGCTTAAGTTGGTAACCCGATGCGCTTCATACTCATAGCATTGATAAAGTTCTACCGATACTTTGTTAGCCCCTTGCTTGGGCCCAACTGCCGTTTTTATCCAAGCTGCTCCCAATATTCCTTAGAGGCGCTGTCCCGCTATGGCGCTGTCATTGGCTGCTATCTCACCCTGAAAAGATTATTGAAATGCCACCCTTTCCATGAAGGGGGCATTGATCCCGTTCCAGATAAATTGAGAAATAAGAATGGATAATTTAAGATTTGTACTAGTCGTCACATTTGCGATGCTAGTCGTATTGATGATGCAGGCCTGGCAGATAGATTACGGCCCCAAGCCGGCTACTGTCGCCGCCGTCACCACCCCCAACTTGGAAGCCAGCCACGAAGACTTGCCCGCAACTGGTGCGCCTGCTGTCGCCAGCACCGCCAGCCCAGTTCCCGGCCTCAGCACATCCGGCAAAATAATAACAGTCAAAACGGATGTCATCGACCTGGAAATTGATTTACAAGGCGGCACCATCCGCAGCATGGACTTGCTGCAATACCCCACCGAACAAGACAACAGCGTCGTCAATAAAGCCCGTGCTTTGATCGGCCTGCCCGTTTCCGAAAAAAACCACGCCCCTGTGCGCCTGTTCAACAACGAACCGGAAAAACAGTTTATAGCCCAAAGCGGCTTAATCGCCGATAACGGCGCTATCGCTAACCATTACAGCATTTTTACCACCAGCCAAGACAGCTACCGCTTAGACGCGGGCCAAGACACCCTGACCGTACCGATGATCTGGACGGACAACAGCGGCCTGAGCGTCACTAAATCGTTCACTTTTAAGCGCGGCAGCTACGACATTGCCCTTAACCAACATATCGACAACGCCAGCGGCAAACCTTGGGTGATCCGCCAATATAGCCAACTGTTGCGTGTGCCTGACCATAGCAACAAAGGCAATTTTATGATGGGCGGTATGCGGGCTTATGACGGTGGGGTGATTTACACCGAAAAAGACAAGTATAAAAAAATCAGCTATGACGATATGCAAGAAGGTAACTTGGATGTCGGCACCCAAGGCGGTTGGACAGCCTTTATCAAACATTACTTCGCCTCCGCGTGGATTCCGCCCGCTGACCAAGAAAACCATTTTTACACCAAAAGCTTGGCTAGCGAACATTACGTTATCGGCTCTTACTCGCCGCTGGTCACTGTCGACAACAACGCCGCCGCCGACTTTACCTCACAACTGTACGCCGGGCCCAAAGTCCAACCTGTTATGGAAAAAGTCGCCAAAGGTTTGGAGTTGACCGTTGACTACAGCGTCCTGACCTTTATCGGCAAACCCATTTACTGGTTGCTGAACCAAATCCATGACCTGACGGGTAACTGGGGTGTGGCGATTATGGGTGTGACCTTGTGTATCAAGCTGCTGTTTTTCCCGCTGTCGCAAGCCAGCTTTAAGTCCATGGCGAAAATGCGCAAAATCCAGCCGCGTCTGAAAGAACTGCAAGAGCGCTTTAAAGACGACCGCCAACGCTTCAACACCGAAATGATGGCTCTGTACAAAAAAGAAAAAGCCAACCCCTTAGGCGGCTGTTTCCCGGTACTGATCCAAATTCCCGTCTTTATGTGCTTGTATTGGGTATTGAGCGAAACCGTCGAGTTCCGCCAAGCCCCCTTCATGCTATGGATACAAGACTTATCGGTCGAAGACCCGTTCTACATCTTGCCGATTATCATGGGCATCACCATGAAAATCCAACAAGGCCTGAACCCCGCGCCGATAGACCCTATCCAGGCACGGGTCATGAAAATGTTCCCGCTGGTGTTCACTGTGTTCTTCCTGTTCTTCCCCGCAGGTTTGGTGCTGTACTGGGTCGTTAACAACACCCTGTCCATCCTCCAACAATGGTATATCACCAAAACCATTGCCAATGAACCCTAACCGCCCGCGTGGTTATTGATCCTGATACCATCGCCGCGATTGCGACACCGCCGGGTAACGGCGGTGTCGGCATCATCCGCATCTCAGGGGCAGCCGCCCCTGCCATCGCCCAACACCTGTTCGGCAAAGCCCTCACGCCACGCCACGCCACCTACGGCAACTTTAAAGAAGCCGACGGCACTGTTATCGACTCCGGCATAGGCCTGTACTTCCCTGCCCCCGCCTCCTACACGGGCGAAAATATCCTCGAACTGCAAGGCCATGGCGGCGCAGTGGTCTTGGATATGTTGTTGCGGCGCGTCCTCGCCTTAGGTTGCCGTCTGGCCCGCCCCGGCGAATTTACCGAACGCGCCTTCCTAAACAACAAGCTGGATTTGGCGCAAGCCGAAGCCGTTGCCGACTTGATCGCCAGCAGTACCGAACAATCGGTGCGCTCGGCGCAAAACTCCATGCAGGGCGTATTTTCCGAGCAAATCAACCAACTGGTTGAAGAACTGACCGAACTGCGCATCTACGTCGAAGCCGCCATTGACTTTGTCGATGAAGAAATCGATTTCCTCACCGACGGCGTGGTCGAAAAGCGCGTCGTCAGTTTATTAGGGCGGCTGGCGCAAATCCAAAAAACCGCCCAACAAGGCCGCCTGTTGCGCGAAGGCATGACCATCGTCCTGGCAGGTAAGCCCAATGCCGGAAAATCCAGCCTACTGAACGCCTTGGCCGGACATGAGGCCGCTATCGTCACTGCCATAGCCGGTACCACCCGCGATGTCTTGAGGGAGCGCATCCAGCTCGACGGAATGCCCCTGCATATCATCGACACCGCAGGCCTGCGCGATAGCGACAACCCCGTCGAGCAAGAAGGCATCCGCCGGGCGCGGGAAGAAATACGCAAAGCCGACAAAATCCTCTTGCTGATCGATGCCCGCGACCCCGACGACGAAGCCCTGCTGGAAACCCTGCCGGATAACGTCGAAATCACCCGTATCTACAACAAAATAGATTTGCTTAACATCCCCCCTACCCTAGAGCAAAACGCGGCGGATACCCGCATCTACCTCTCTGTCAAAACCGGTGCCGGCATGGACATGCTGGCCCGCCACCTCAAACAAAGCGTAGGCTTTAACGAAGCCACCGACAACGTCTTCATCGCCCGCCGCCGCCACCTAGAGGCCCTGGCCCGCGCCTACGAAGCCGTCGAAACCGCTTTAAGCCAATTACAAATCAACCAAGCCGGCGAACTCGTCGCCGAAGACTTACGCACCGCCCAACACAGCTTGGCGGAAATTACCGGACAATTTACTTCTGATGATTTGTTGGGGAGGATTTTTTCTAGTTTTTGTATTGGGAAGTGAAATGGCTGGGCTTTTTACTTATCTTTATTAAATTACGATTAAATAATTTGTCGAACAGCTAGGTGTTACCCGTGTTTTGATGTATATTTTTAATATAATCAATAGCATGAGAGAGTTTTATATGCCAACAATTAAAGAAAAAGTTGCTAATATTGTTCGTGCCCAACCTGACGATAGCAGTTTTGATGAGATTTTGCAGGAATTGGCTTTTTCGCGCAGGGTGGAACGTGGATTGGAGGATTCCCGCCAAGGCCGGACGGTTTCTAATGAAGAAATGGCGCGGCGAATCCGTATATGGCAGAAATAAATTGGACGGCGGAAGCCGAGCAATGGTTACAGGATATTTACAATTATATTGCTCAAGATAAGCTGGATGATGCAACCACAGACTAACAGCCTAACTCCCTCACATCCCGGTGAAGTTTTGCGCGAAGACGTTTTGCCCGCACTTGGCCTAACCATCACCGAAGCCGCCAAGCAGCTTGGCGTAACCCGCACCGCCTTATCCCGTGTCCTTAATGGCAAGCCAGACAGACGGGTGTGCCATCCACCGTGCAACGGGCGAGTATTCCGCATTGTCCGACCTAGAAAAAACTGTATTTTGCCCTATTTTCAACGGGCATTTTTTGTCATGTGCAGAGTGTTCCATTATGAAAAACTACCCCGAACTAGCGCAACGGGTTTTTTATAAAAATAGTTGATAATTTAATAGGTGTCATATAATGGTGTTATCAGCTATTAACTTTTAATGACACCATTATGGCTACCCTAACAGCACCGGAACAAGGCAAGGTCAGGACGACTTTGTACCTTACCCAAGAAAATAGGGAACGGCTTGACCGTATCCCAAGAGGCCAAAAAACGGCCTTAATGAACAAGGCCATCGCTAATGCCCTTGAAGAAATTGAACGCGAAGAGAACGCACAGAAATTTTTAAAAATGCTTGCCACCATCCAGCCTGTAAAAACAGAGTATTCATCTGAACAAATGGTCAGGATGCTCAGGGAAGGGAAAGAGCAGGAATTACTTGATAACAAAATGAAACATGCAAAATAAGGTCGTTTTAGACTCCTGTGTTTTCAATAAGCTCTTTTTAGAGGAAGACGACAAAGAACAGGCTGTCCAGCTTATAACGGAAATCAGTAAGAGAAATTATCAAGTCATTGTTCCTAGCTTGTTTCTTTACGAAGTGCTGACCATTGCCAGCGTGAGCAATTTCCCGACTCAACAGGCTTATGAATTGATTGGGCTATACCAAAAAGCCAATTTAAAGCTGGTTGACTTGGATCAGCCGTGTATTTTGAAAGCCATTGAAATGTGCGAAACAGGCCATCTAAAATCGGGTTTCCCGTCCTTTTACGATGCCAGCTACCATGCCTTGGCTATCGCCAATAACTGCACCTTCATTACCGCTGACAACAGGCATGTATCAAAAACGGCTCAGTTCGGACATGTTGTCTTGTTGAAGGATTGGCAATCTGTTTTTTAGTTGTCCGGTCTGGTATTAATACAAGTTTATGGATTTTAGGGTGTTAAATGCTAAGGATGCACTATCGCCAGAAATGGCCCTACGGCTTGAAAGTTGGTTAGGTGCAGAAAACGGTGGCAGGGCAGATTTATGGATCAGCCAGCCGCCGCTTATGACCTTTGGCAAGCTAGGCAAGCGGGTATGCCATCCACTGTGCGGCGGGCAAGTGCTCCGAAGTTAACAGCCGAATGACAGATGAATTATGATTGCAACAGTAAACATTTAGGCCGAGCTAGCGGCTTAAAAACATCGCATCGCCATAACTGAAAAAACGGTATCCTTCGGCTACCGCATGGCGGTAAGCCGCCATGATCGGCTGGTAGCCCGCAAACGCGCTGACCAGCATCAGCAAAGTCGATTCGGGCAAATGGAAATTGGTCAATAAGGCATCGACTACCTTGAAGGTATAACCGGGCGTGATGAACAACTGGGTGTCACCGAATGAGGCGGTCAAGCTTCCCGAACGTGCCGCCGATTCCAAAGCCCGCACCGCCGTTGTGCCGACCGCCACCACCCGCCCGCCCCGGGCGCGGGTTTGCGCTACCGCTGTGACGGTCTCTTCAGTGACGCTGAAATACTCCTTGTGCATAATATGCGCCGCCAAGTCTTCTACCCTGACAGGCTGAAAAGTGCCGCTGCCGACATGCAAGGTCACAAACGCACTCCGCACCCCTTTAGCTTTCAGCTTATCCAGCAAGGCTTCGTCGAAATGCAGTCCGGCTGTCGGTGCCGCCACCGCTCCGGCGGTTTTGGCAAATACCGTTTGGTAGCGGCTATAATCCCCACTGTCATCGGCACGGGTGATATACGGCGGCAAGGGGATATGGCCTATTTGCGCCAATACGGCCAAGATAGGCTGGGGAAAGGCTAGGTGGAACAGGTCATTATCGCGCCCCGTGACGGTGCAGGCTAAGCCTTCAGGCAGTTCGACCAGCGTCCCTGGCTTAGGGGCTTTGCTGGCACGGACATGGGCAATGGCATGGTGTTCGTCGAGCAGCCGTTCGATCAGGATCTCAACCTTGCCGCCACTGGCCTTATGTCCCCATAGCCGCGCGGGAATCACCCGCGTGTCGTTAAACACCAGCAAATCATCGGCATGGATCAAGTCGATAAAATCATTAAATTGCCTGTCGCACAGTTCCCCCGTGCCACGCCCCATGCACAATAAACGGCTGGCGGTACGTTCGGCTAAGGGATGCTGGGCAATCAGCGCGTCGGGTAAATCGTAGTAAAAGTCACTTTTTTTCATAGCCCGCCATATTACCCAGTTTGGGGCAATTCGGCAAAAAAATCCTGCGTTTGGGTTGCCAGCCCATAAACAGAGTCAGTCCTCAAAAATACCCCGACAAAAATGCCGGAATCCGTTGTTCCAACCAATACACAGGCTTTAGGCCTTGGTGGCCGACGAAGCCGACATGGCCACCGCCGTGGGTGATTTCCAAGCGCACGGCAGGGGATAATTCGGCGGCGGTGGGCAGCACGGCGGGGGTCATAAACGGGTCATCGTCGGCTTGGATGATGAGGGTGGGGACGGTGATATGTTGGAGGTATTGCCGGGAACTGGAGCGGCGGTAGTAGTCGTGGACATCCGTAAAGCCGTGCAGGCCAGCGACGACAATATCATCATATTGCCAGAACGAGCGGATGGCGGAGCAATCGCCCAGTCGGCGGATTTTTTCGGCTTCGTCAGCAAAGCCATTTTGTTCCAGATGGCGTTGTTTGACGTGCATATAGGTTTTCAGTTCGGCCAATAAATTGGCCCGGTAAAGCTGCGAGAACCCCTTATCGAGCTTGCTGGCACACAGGTTTAACAGCAAGGGTACGGAGACGGCGACCGCTGCCGTTAGCGTTAATTTATCGCCTTGTTCGCCCAGCCATTTTAATAACACATTGCCGCCCAAGGAAAAACCGATGGCGGCACAGGGGATATCGGGGTGGCGTTGGCGTAAGGTTTGGTAGACAAAATGAATGTCTTCGGTTTCGCCGGAGTGGTAGCTACGGGCTTTGTTATTAGGCTGGCCGCTACAACCACGAAAATTCATCACCGTGCTGCACCAGCCCCGCTGTAAGAAGGCGATTTGCAAGCCTTTAATATAACCCGATTGCGAGTTGCCGGTCAGGCCGTGCAGCATCAGCACCCGTGGCCCGGTATGCCCGCAATGGTCTACGTCCAAAAAGTCGCCGTCGGGCGTGGTCAGGCGTTCGCGCTCTACTTGTGGCACGACGGGTTGGCGGCGTAATAAGGCCGGATAAAGGGTTTGCAGGTGGCCGTTACGCAACCATCCGGCGGGTTTAAAAGTGGATTTAATCAGCATAGGCTAGGGTTTGGGCAAAATAAGGGACGGACAGGAAATAATGGTAACTGTTCACCCCTTCATTTTAGCAGCCAATTTGACGGCCTCCATGGCCCCAAGGCTTATGGGCTGGTTGGTTAAAGTCGGGCTTCATGGGGGCATTTTCTGGCGATATTTGCGTGTATTAGGGGGAGGTGAACGCTTACAAGCTGTGTGACGTTAACGTTGGACTTAATACGCCCAGTGTTGTTATGATTTCTTCCGTGATCAGCACCGTGGATAAGGGGGCATTGAGAACATTTGCCCCCCTATCTTATCTGGTCATTTTGGGGGAACCATTAAGATAACAAATATAATGACTTAGGAATGTGCATGAAATAAAATCTGTTGAACAGGCGAAAGTACAACTCTGGCATTCAGGCATCTTGCCCGCTTTCCAAAACCTGTACCCTTTAGTGTTTGCCTGAATTATTTCCTATCCATCCCTTATACGCTAACTTACCGGAGAACATATTATGCCAAATAAGGATTGCTTATTTACATATCGACGCCAACCTTTATTATTGCTGGCCATGATGCCGCTACTTTGTGCATTTAATGTTGAGGCACAGATCAAAATCACCTCACCATTTGAAGTGGTCTCTGCAACGCCGGTTGACCACACGCAAGATTGGGTTAATCAGTGCGAAGCCGCTTACAAAACCTCGCTACAAAGCCGATTTCCTAAAACATGGCAAAGCGTCTTTAACAGAAATAAAACTAAACAGTGTACAGAATACAATATCGCTTACAAAGCCACCATTTACAATGACGGTACACGGCCCCTATTAGATGTGACAGGTACTGCGTCATCGCTATCATCAAACGTAACCGTTACTCAAGCTAAGGCAACTTTTGGGAGTTTGACCGCTAATAGCTCTGCAACTGCCGACCCTGCTTTTCAAATAACTGCCAATGGTTTTGTAGACGCAAGCCAGCCGCATGTCAATATGAAATTCAGCTTTCGTCAAAACCCGCTATATTTAGGGAAAAACTTTCCTGTCAATACATGGGTTAAGGTCTCATCAATAAAAACCGATTGGTGGCGGTCTTACCATGCGTCAATGGTAGTCAGCAAGCAAACGGGTAATTTAATAACTTATGGCTCCGAAACGCACGGCACTTATGACAATTCAGTGCGTGAATTTAACACCGATACGCTGAGCTGGACAACACATTATCCGGCCACCACATTCGATACTTACCAACTTGATGCGAAAGGACAGGCCATTTCAGGCAGCCTGGCCAACCCTATGCCTTGGGCTATGCACACTTATGATGAGGTGGCCTATGATCCGATGACCAACAATTTGGTTGTCGCTGCCATAGACCCGCATAGCTGGTATGCCTTTCAAAAATTCCCCAATGCGATACACCCCACTTGGCTTTATGATCTGAACAATAAATCATGGCACACTTTTGCTAATCAAGGCGCTACTGACCCCACGAAAGTGCCTAGCCTTTTTGCCTCCAGTACCGAATATGACCCGCTCCGCAATGTGATATGGGCGCTCATACCCGGCACGTCCAATGATTGGAATGGGCAATTATGGTTTATGAACAGCAAGCGCGATGCGTGGGTTAAAGTCCCTAACCCGGTTGGCGGCCTACCCACATCGCAAATACAAATACACACCAACATGGTGCGGGACTCGGTGCGTGACAAATTAGTTGTCTTTGGAAATTACGCCAAACAAAACACCAAGATAGCCGTTTACTCACCGAATATCGATCCGGCGGTAGCGGGTTCTTGGGAAGTTAGGCAACCAAGCGGCGACGTTATCACGCCAGATGACCAAATTCCCGTCGATTATGATACCAAGCAAGGTGTGTTTTTATTATTGCCCTCTCAAGGCACAACAGAAGACCCGTCCGATACGGTCGTCTACGATCCCGATAAAAACAGCTACATCAACATTCCTAATGCCAAGCAAATCCCTAACGCCGATCTGAACAGCTTAAATTTTATGTTGAAATATAGCCCAAAAATGAAAATGTTCTTCTTGATAACAGGACGCTGGTACACCACAACAACCGTTTGGGCCTTTAAACTGGATTATTCTAAATTGTAGCCGATAGGATAAGCCGAAACAGTCGTACTTAGGCCATTATCGGCCTGGGTGCGGCAACACATCAGGTTACAACAACCGCCCGATCTGCTCGCCCAGCCGTACCGTCTTCCCGGCACTAAAGCCATCCTGCCATTGCACGGCATCTTTACCGAACAGCACGATAATGGTCGAGCCCATATTAAAGCGCCCCATTTCCGCGCCAATAGTCAGGGTCGGGGCATCGCTGCCGTAAGACCATTGGCGGACACTGCGGATAGTCGGCGGCGTAACTACGCCATGCCAGACGGTTTCGATGCTGGAGACAAAAATCGCCCCGACCAACACCAAAGCCATAGGCCCTACGGCAGTGTCGAACAGGCAACAGACGCGCTCGTTTCTGGCGAACAACCCGGGCACATTTGCAGTGGTAACGGTATTGACGCTGAACAGCCGCCCCGGCACATGCACCATTTCTTTCAGCGTGCCGGTTATCGGCATGTGCAGGCGGTGGTAATCTTTGGGGGCCAAGTAGATGGTCGTAAACTGGCCGTTTTGGAACGGCGCGGCACGTTCGCTACAACCCCCCAGCAAGGCGGTCGCCGTGAAGCTTTTGCCTTTGGCCTGAAAAATCGTGCCGTCGGTAATCGCCCCGGCTTGGCTGACCGCCCCATCGGCAGGGCAAGCCACCGCCCCTAGCGCGTCCGGCCAACGGCGTGCGCCCGGCTTGAGTTCACGGGTAAAAAAGTCGTTAAAGCTGGTAAATTGGCTAAGGTCTTGCTGCAAAGCTTCGCTCATATCCACGCCGTAATGCTTGATAATCTGCTCGATGAACAGTTTTTTAACGGCGGGATTTTCGCTATGGGTGAGCTTGCTCAGCAATACCGAGAGGCTGTGTTGCGGCAAAATATATTGCGGCAAGACGCACAGGGCTTCTTTCACTGTCATGATGATCCTACGGCAGATTGACCAATTCGGGCGCTTGCCACGCCGGGTTGCGGTGCTCGACGACGACCGTGGTGTAAATGCCACCGCGCACGTTAAATTCAGCACGGATACGCATAAAGTTGGGTTGGGTCACGGCGACAATATCATTAAGGATTTCGTTAGTGACCGCTTCATGGAACGCGCCGCGCTCACGGAACGTCCACATATACAGCTTGAGTGCTTTCAGTTCGACGCACAGGGCGGCAGGTACATATTCGATTTGCAGCGTGGCAAAATCCGGCTGGCCAGTTTTTGGGCAGAGGCAAGTGAATTCGGGAATGTCGATGCGGATCGTGTAATCACGGCCAGGCTGTGGGTTATCGAAGGTTTCTAAATCTTTACTGGGTTGGGTGGTCATGAGTTTCTTAGGTTGGGTTGAAGATGGCAGAACAGTTTTCCCTGCCATAAAAATAGTGCTTATGCTGGGCAACAAGCCAATTAAACGGCCATTATAAAGGAAAAGCCAGATAATTGAGATGCAAAGTACCTCAGAAGCTTACTCTAAAAGCCCAGCATAGTTTGCTTTTTACCTTTAAATGCACTTCGACGTTATTAACTTATCACCATAACCCACGCCGTCAATACTTGCAAAGCAGCCAAGTCAGCTTCCCAAGCCTCTCCGCTTCCATCAAGATTGTACTAGGCCGAACGTTTTTGAACCTGTAGAATAATCAAACTACTTTATCATTAAAAAAATTATGTCACTGAATTCTATAGAAATATGTGCTGGTGCGGGTGGCCAAGCACTAGGCTTGGAGCGGGCGGGATTTGACCATGTCAATCTTGTTGAAATTGAAGCGCCTGCCTGCCAAACCCTACGCATTAACCGGAAGCATTGGCACGTTACCGAAGGCGACATCCGCCATTATTCGGCAGAACAATGGCAAGGCATCGAGCTTTTCGCGGGCGGCGTACCTTGCCCGCCTTTTTCAAAAGCCGGAAAGCAGCTTGGCGATCAAGATGAGCGAGACCTATTCCCGGAAGCACTGAGGTTAGTTGCCGAGTGCAAGCCCCAAGCCATCATGCTTGAAAATGTAAGGGGCTTACTGGATGCTATCTTTGACGAATACCGTACCAACATCATCACCGATCTAAAAAAACTGGGTTACCTTGCGGAATGGCGTTTATTAAATGCCAGTGATTTTGGTGTCCCGCAATTACGCCCACGGGTCGTCTTTGTCGCATTGAAAAAAGAGGCCGCCAGCTATTTCAATTGGCCTTCACCCCTTACCACCCCGCCGCCAACCGTAGGAGAAGCCTTATTCGATCTTATGGCACTCAATGGCTGGCAAGGGGCGAAACCTTGGCAGGAAAGGGCTTGTGATATAGCCCCAACCCTAGTGGGTGGCAGCAAAAAACATGGCGGCCCTGATTTAGGGCCAACCAGAGCAAAAAAAGCGTGGGCTTCATTAGGAGTCGATGGCATGGGCATCGCTGACGGCTCACCAGCGCAAGATTTTGTGGGGATGCCCCGCCTGACTGTCCGTATGGCCGCCCGCATACAGGGTTTTCCTGATGATTGGCAATTTAGCGGCAAAAAAACCGCCTCCTACCGACAAATCGGCAACGCCTTCCCTCCCCCCGTTGCTTGCGCTGTCGGCACACAAATCCGCGCCGCACTTAACGCCGCCGCCAAACCAAAACTTAAACGGGCGTAATCATGACCAAACCGAAACCCCCCAGAGGTGGGGCGAGAAGTAAGCTTCGCGCCCATTTTCTGGCAAACATTAACCGTGTTATGGATTCTGATGAATTGCGGGAGGTCGCCGGCAACCAATCAGAATGGGCGCGGCGAATCCGTGAATTAAGAAACGAGGAAGGCTATTTAATCCTTACCCACAATGACCGCAGTGCCTTGAAGCCAGGGCAATATTTGCTCGAAACCGCAAAGCCGCAACCCGCCTTTGAACACGCCATATCAAAAGAGACTCGCGCCTTTGTGCTTGACCGGAATGGTTTTACTTGCCAGATGTGCGGTGCGGTCGCCGGTGAACCCCATCCTTATGACCCAACCCGAAAAACGCGCTTACATCTTGGTCATATTATTGACAAGAGCAAAGGCGGATCTGACGATGCCTCAAATCTTCGGGCTATCTGCTCCGTGTGCAATGAGGGGGCATCTAATGCCATGCTGACCCGCCCTGACTTACAAAACCTGCTGATTCAAGTGCGGCGGGCGACCTCCGCCGATCAACTTGAAGCCTTAAAATGGCTAATCACCAAATTCCCAAAACAGGCGGCAGAATTAATAAAAGGCGTGGTTTAACCGCGCCTATATGGCACGGTTAAAAAAAACAGGGCATTAGCCCACTCAACCCCCAATCCCGCCCTCAGTCAAACCCGCAGGCTCCAACAGCTTCGCCAATTCCTCCACACTCAATTCCGTCATTTCGGCGGCGACTTCGATAATCGGGCGGCCTTGTTTATAAGCGGCTTTGGCGACTTCGGCGGCTTTGGCGTAGCCGATGATGGGGTTTAAGGCAGTGACTAAAATCGGGTTCCGCGCCAAAGCCTGTTGCAGGTTATCTTGCCGCACCGTAAACCCGGCGATGGCCTTGTCTGCCAACAAACGGCTGACGTTGCTTAACAGCTCAATGCTTTGCAAGATATTATAGGCAATCACAGGCAACATGACGTTAAGCTGGAAACTGCCGGATTGGCCGGCAATGGTGATGGTGGCATCGTTGCCGATGACTTGCGCCGCCACCATGGCCGTGGCTTCGGGGATAACCGGATTGACTTTGCCGGGCATGATACTGCTGCCCGGCTGTAAGGCAGGCAATTCGATTTCGCCCAAGCCCGCCAAGGGGCCGCTGTTCATCCAGCGCAGGTCATTGGCGATTTTCATCAGGCTGACCGCGATGACTTTCAACTGCCCCGATAACTCGACGATGGCATCTTGACAGCTTAAGCTCTCAAACAGCGACTCGTTCGGCGTAAACGGCAGGCCGGTGGCCGTACTTAACACGGCGGCGAACTGGCCGGCAAAGCGCGGGTCGGCGTTAATGCCGGTGCCGACTGCCGTACCGCCTTGGGCCAGCTTATAAACGCGCGGCAAGGTCGCTTGCAAACGGTCGCTGGCATTACGGATCTGCAATGCCCAACCGCCCAATTCTTGGCTCATGCGCACAGGCATGGCATCCATCAAATGGGTGCGCCCAGTTTTGGTAACATGGTCTAAAGATGCGGCTTTGGCACTGATGGTCGCGGCCAAATGCGCCAAACTGGGCAATAGTGCCTGCTGGCATTCCAGCGCGGCGCTGACATGGATGGCGGTGGGAATAACATCATTACTGCTTTGCCCCATATTGACGTGGTCATTCGCGCTGACCGCTTTGCCCGCCAAGCCGCTGGCCAACTGCGCCAACACTTCGTTGACGTTCATATTGGTGCTGGTGCCGGAGCCGGTTTGGAATACATCGACCGGAAATTGGTCGCGGTGCTGGCCGCTGATGACTTGCTCGGCGGCGGCGATAATCGCCTGCGCCACATCGGCATCCAACTCGCCCAACTCGGCATTGACGATAGCGGCGGTTTTTTTAATCAAGGCGACGGTTTTGATAAACGCGGGCGGCATCGCCAAGCCGCTGACCGGAAAGTTTTCCACCGCACGTTGGGTTTGCGCCGCGTACAGGGCGTGGGCAGGGACTTGCAACTCGCCCATACTGTCTTTTTCTAATCGGAATTCAGTCATAATGCCTCGATAAAATGGCGAAGGTCGGCTTGGTCAAACGGCCAGCACAACTCGGAAGTGGTTTCAGGGTGGTATAAAACAGGGATGCGGATAGCATAACGGGCTTGCCACTGTTCGGCTTCGGCAATGTCGACCTGCTCGACCGCTACCTGCGCGGGCGGCAAGGCCGCAAGCAATTCCTCGGCCTGTTCGCATAAATGGCAACCCGCCGTGCCCAGCAATAATAAGCGTATCATCAATGTTTCGTCAGTTTGTCCAAATAGCCCATCAGCAGGGCGGAAATGACCAAGGTCAAATGGATGACCACATACCAGAGCAGTTTGTCATTGGCGGTGGCATTAATATCCATGAACACTTTTAGCAAATGGATGGAGGAAATGGCGACAATTGAAGTCGCCACTTTCATTTTCATCGAGCCATAATCATGGGTACCCAGCCATTCCAGCTTTTCGGTATCCACCCCAATGTCCAAACGCGAGACAAAGTTTTCATAGCCGCTGAACATAATCAGTACAATCAGGCTACCGACCAGGGTCAGGTCGATAAAGGTCAACAAGCTCAGGATAAAATCGGTCTCGCCAATATCAAAAATATGCGGCAGAAAATGGTACAGCTCTTGAAAAAACTTGATGAACAGACCGAGCAGCACTAAGCTTAGGCCGGCATAAATGGGCGCCAGTAACCAACGGCTGGCATACATGAGGCGTTCAATGGCATGTTCTAAGTGTTTGGCAAAAGGCATAGTTCGGCAAGCAGGCAATTTTTGCCGATATTATAGCAATTATGTCGGCGCAGGCGGGTAAAATGATGGGAAAAGTCGGTTTAAAACGTTAACCGCCGTACCAAGGCTTTAGCCTATAGCCACACCTCAACCCTCTCTTACTCTAAGGACTTATGAACCCTACCGCCTTTAGCCAAACAGAAGAAACCCTTAAGCATTGCCGTTTAACCCAAACCCTTAGCCCCGCCCAAGCGACGGTGCTGGCAGAGCTATTGGCGGCCAGCGAACCCTGGTTAACCTTAAATATTTCGGCATCAGCCTTGGCTAAATACCTGTTGCGCACCGACCCGGCTTTAAAGCGTTATACGGTGGAAGTACAAGGGGTTCTGGCGGGGGTTATCTGCCTGCGCTATCCGTGGCTGCGCGGGCCTTATATTGAACTGTTGGGCTTGGCGGCGGATTTTAGGGGGCTAGGTATCGGTGGTGAACTGTTAGCTTGGGCGGAAAGCCAAGCCCGCTTGGAATGCCAAAACCTCTGGGTGGTCGCTTCGGCGTTTAATCAGAAGGCCTTGGCGTTTTACCAGCACCACGGTTTTGGGCCAGTCGGCCTGTTGCCAGATTTGGTCTTGCCTGGGCATGATGAAGTGTTACTGCGGAAAAGCTGGGGTTAAATAGCCGCTGCCGTTCAACAGATCAGTATCAGGGCGTACAGGGCAGGCAAACACCGTTTGCTTTTCCTACATGGTACAACCTTATCTAAACGCAAAACTCAGATGTAGCCAAACCAGATAAACCGACCATTTGAGTGTAGGGTACATCGCCAAGGCACATTGGGCATATTGCAGGGCGGCCATTTTTTTACCGCCCCGTGCCAATTCTTCACTAATGACCTTATACAAATAAGACAGGCTGATGCGGGTGTAATACAAGGCGCATGGGCTGTCGCACGCCATCAGCAAATGCTGGTAAGCGTTGACTTCCAGCAAGCGTTTATTTTGCAGGCTCAGGCTGTTCGACACCGACATATCCAAGCGTTTGGCGGGCGCATTATGTACTGCGCAAATGCTGGGGCGGAATAAAATAATCTCGGCCGCATCACAAACACGGATAAACAGGTTAATGTCCTCGCAATAATTAATCTGTTCCCAAAAACCGCCTATTTTGTCTAACAAGGCCTTAGTCGTGATAGTGATGTTAAGGTGTGCATAATCGGGATAAGACAGGATTTGTTGGCGCGAGACCGCGTAGACATCATAATCCGCCAGTTTTTGTGCCGATTTTAAGGAATGCTCGACTTTTGGCATCATTTTTTCAATAATGACATTGCCGCTAGGGTCTTGCACTTGAATGCCGCCAAAATACACTTGCGCCGCTTGCCGCTCCATACAAGTGACCGCTGTGGCCAAATGCTCAGTGCACGTCCAAAAATCATCGTCATCACAAAACGTCACATATTTGCCTTGGGCTAAGGCAATACCTTTATTTCTAATGACCGAAGGCCCGCAGCCTTGGGTGTCAGGTGCGTGAACTTCGTGCCATTGGACACGGGAGTCATACTGTTGCAGCAACCCCCGGCAAATTTCGCGGTTAGCCAAGCTGGAACCATCATCAATGACCAACACTTCATAATGCGGATACGTCTGGGCTCGGATGGCATTCAAGCAAACTTGTAACAATTCACCACGGTTGCGGGTCGGGATAATAATACTGATTAACGGCTGTGCATTCATAAAATCAACGTTGGTTAAGCCAAGTGAGGGCATGGTTGACAAGTTTTTCCCGGTCTTGTGAACGCGAAAAGGTATGGTCGGCATCCGGCATATCGATACGCGTCAAGGCTTTGGCGGCTAAAACCGCCCGCCAACGCGCCGATAACGACACCAGTTCATCAAATTCTTTACCGATTAGGCTATAGCCGCTCATCAGTAACAGCACGGGGCCTGGAAATTTTGCCAAGCCTTCGCACATTTTTTCCTGGTAACTTGGCAGGCTTTCGAACTCTTGGCGCACCCGCGACTCTTGGACGGCCTCAAACAGCTTGGCATTACGCCAGAGATCTACCAGCGAAGTCATGGATACCAAGGGGTTAAACTGCAAGTTCAGCAATTTCAGCCAAAAGCTTTTTTGCATAATGCGCATCAAATAATAATGTTTGATATACATCCGCGCTTGAGTCGCTTCATTGCGTACCCAAGGGTTTTGCATGACCAGCCCGCTGACCCGCTTATCCCGCCAAGCGTACATCATCATTGCCGAAGCGGCATTGCATTCGCCCCAAAGCACAACGCTGGTCAAATCCGGCATCAGTGCCATCAGCTTATCGACGGCACTGGCAATGTCGGCGTTCACTCCTTCAAAGCCGACAAACTCGCCGGCACTGTCGCCAAAGCCGCGATAATCAAAACGCAACACCGGATAGCCGTCACTTGCCAGACGGCGGCTCCACAAAATGATTTGGCGGGCGCAGCCGACCCGATATTGCGGCCCCCCAGCCACCACGACGACAATGCCGATGTTTCGCGCCTGTTCGGGACGATGAAAAATGCCGATTTGTGCCACACCTTCACAGTCAATCAGCAAAGGGATTTCTTGTGTTTTTATCGTCATGTCCGCTCACCTAAGAAAATGCCGGTGGTTTTTGCCAATAAGTCGGGGGTCAGTTCGCGCTCATGCAATTGCCAGAAGGCAGGGCCTGAAAAAAACTGCGTAACCACTACCACGTTTTGGCTTTGCCAAGCAGCGACCACTTTTTGGCTGGCGATACTCAGCTCGGCCTGATCTGCCAGCGTCAGCTCAAACCAGTTGACCTGAAGGCCAGCGGGTAACCGGATAGCCACTAAGGCCTTGCTGTCAAGCGCCGCCGCCAACACCGGGCTGATTTCATAACCCGCCACTTCTAGCGGCTTACCCGCCTGTAACCGTTCACGCATTTGCTGGGTGGTTTCTTTCGGCTCGCCCCTGTCCATCAGCATTGCCAGGCGTATGCGTAAAAATTGCGTAAACAGCACTTTGCCTTCCAATACGGGTTGCCAAAGCAACAGACGGGTAAACCGTCCAGGGATTGCTGCCGCCAGTTCTGCCGCGACCACTGCCCCCAAGCGCAAACCCCATAAACCTATTTTGGTGTAACCCTGCCCTATCAACCACGCACAAGCCGTTTCGGCATCACGCAGCCATTGTTCCCAACGGGTTTCGCTAAAATCGCCGGCACTATCGCCCGTGCCATAGTAATCCAACAACAGGCATCCCACCCCGGCTTCGGCGAGCATCCGCGCCTGCATGGCGACCATCACCCGGCAACGGTTCAGCTCTTCGCCAAAAGAGGGCAAAAACAGTAAAACTTCGCCCTGCGGATCTTTAGGCGGCACGAACAGGCAAAATAATGGCCCTTGGCTACCGTCAATGAAGAAAGGCGTGAGGGTAACACCCAAATAACTAGGGTTCATAATTAGGACTCAATAAAGGAAGGGCTAATGCTCAACTTTTCGATGCCACAAAGGTGACCAAGCTGCCAAAGGTGGTAAACACGTCAGCGTTGATTTCGTCATCGTCAATGACACAGCCTACATTTTCCTCAATGGCGGTAATGAGGTTAACGACCCCCATTGAATCCAGCTCAGGCAACGCCCCAAGCAAGGGCGTATCAGCCTGATAGCTGTCCACCGCATCGCCTAACTGGAGATGCTGCCGTAAGATATTTTTTACCATTTGTTCAATTGCCATAATGTGCTTACTCAATAGTGCTATAAATTGTCATCGGATGCCCCTTACTTGCCAGACCGCGCATTTGCAAATGCGTGTGGCTCCCTAGCCCTTTACAAAGGGTGATTTTACCGTTTATTCGCTCCCAAAGGGGAGGCTATTTTGTCATCAGCCGATTTTTGACACGATTTTTGCCCTGAAAGGGTGGTGCTCTATTCGGGGTTATGCCACAAGCGGCGCTGCTTTTCCTTCTTTGTCTGTATTTCAAGGTCAGGATTCAGTTTACGGTCAATCAAGCCGGGGACTTTAGTAATGGGCGTGGCCATTTCTTTCAACAAAATGATTATGGCTACCAATTGCCAAGTCAAATCCAAATAAGACAGGCTTAAAAACGCCCCACCCGTCAGATAAGACAGCAAACTCAACTTAATCATGGTCGCCAAATCCCCCTGCCATTTTTTTTCAGGATTATTCTTCGTCAGCTTAGCAACCTGTGAACAATAACGCCAAGCCAGAAAAAAAATCGTCAAGAACAGCAGCAAGCCTATCCAGCCATGTTCGCCCAATACATGAAAATAAATGCTGTGGGCGACATAGGCTGGCATTTCGTCGGTATAGCCAGGCAAATATTGCCGATAAATAACCCGCGCCCATAGCTGGTAACCGCCGCCGAACAAACGGTCATTAGCGACGTGATAGGCAAACGTCCAAGCTCGGATGCGTCCTTGTGCGGACTCGTCCTGATCGTAGGTTTTGATGGTGTCCATGCGTTGATACCAAGATTCGGGCAGGAATTGGTAGAGCACCGACACCAAAATGATTAATGCCAGCGTCACCGGCACTTTACGCTTGCTTTGCAGCCAAAAATAGCCGCCCAACCCGCTCATAGCCAAAAAAGCTCCGCGCGATTGCGAGCCTAATGCAGAAAACGCCATGGCGACAATACAAAATAGCATCAATTGCTTTTGCCAATGCTGTTCAAGCTGGCCGCGCATATACACCATCAGCGGAATCACCATCAATTCGGCAACCGCCAAAGCGTTATTTTCTTCGAGAAATGATTCGGGTGGGCCAAAAACGTGGAAGCTACCGCCGCTCAACACGGTAAAAATGCCGCCTTTAACACCAAAAAAACCAATCGAGACAATAATCACCCAGAGCAATTGGTGGATACGTTCGCGGCTTTTGAACAAAGTCATTGATAAGAGGACCGGAAAAAATATTTTCAGGACGCGGATATAATATTCATTCGCGTCTACCGGGTTCATGGCAAAAATAGTCGAGACGCTCATCCAGAGCAAAAACACAATGATCAGCACCACCAGCTTATCTTTAGGCAAGGCCTTAGGCTCATTTGAAATGGCGTAAACCACAACAGTCAACAAGGCGATGATATAGGAAAACGGCAAGGTATAGGCGAACCCATAACAGAGCCGGTGCGGGTTCATAAAACCTAGCCATGACCAGACTAAAATGCCGACATAAGGCCTTTTTAAGGTATAAAAGCATCCCAAGGCAAATAATAAAGTGACCGCAATATCTCTCATGGTTATTTTTGCCAATGCCCTGATTTTATCAACAATTCTTTGAGCTTTTGTTTAGGGAAATTTTGCGCATAAATCAACTTGGCTTGCGCCAACGCTTCGGGATATTTTTTACTTTCAAACAAAAACAGGCCGTAGCTGTAGTTGATGCTAAGCTCATTAGGTAAGGCCTGCAAGGCTTTTTTATACAGCTCATTGGCTTCTTGCGGATGTTGGCTTTTGCGCAAATACGTCCCGTACATTATATAATTAAGGGGGTCTTGCGGGGCAAAATGAATTGCCCGCTGGAAATAACATTCCACAGGGGAAGGTAAAGGCCGCTTGGCTTTTGTGGCAATGTCGTGCTGATAAATCAATTGGTAGTGCATCAGCGTGCCTAAGGCCTTATGGTGGTTAGGGAAAGCCGTTACGGTATAATCAAGGTCTTCACCCAAATAACCGGTATTGCCTTTAATGAGCATTTGGATATCTTTGGTGTAATGGTACGTTTCGACAATATTGAGTTTGTCCCCCTTGTTCGCGGCATTGGTATAATCAAATGGCCCGTAACTTATCTCGCGGCCACTACAACGTTCGCCGTCTAAGGACACCCCTACCCAGGGGGCGAGGGTGGAGGCGGCCAAGGCGGCAGTCCCACCGACCGCTAGGCAACAGCCCAACGCCCATAGCCAGAGAGGTTTATAATGTTTGGCAGTCATAGGGTGTCACCTAAAAAAATGGTCTATGCAAAGAGTGTGCGGTTACGCTTAGCCGCCCTTAAGGTACAGCCAGACCATCCGCAACATAAATCTGAGCGGTGTGGCATCCCAAGGTGTAAAGCGCGGCAATTGCCAGACATCACTGGCCGCCGTCGCCACACCCGGATGGGTCGAGAAAGCCGCCTGATAGGGACACGCTTTGGCAATGTCCCGGTGGGCAAGTAAGTAATCATCGCCTAACCTGCCGTTAGGGTAGGCAAAAAATCGGATCGGGGCGGCTAACAGTTGCTCCAGGTAGGCTTTGTTCTCGGCAATTTCTGCCGTGGCGGTAGCCTTGTCCAAAGTCGCCAAAATCGGATGGTTAACGGTATGGCCACCAATTTCCATACCCTGCGCGTGCAGTTCGCGCAGTTGCGCACGGGTAAGCATCAGGTCGTCGGGCAACGGCGTGGCCTGTGCGGCAAGCGCTTGGCTATGCGCCAAGCGTTGTTCGGGCGGCAAATGTTTAAGGCACTTGAGCAAGGTGCGGGCGGTGGCGGCCCGTTGCGCGGGGCTGACCAGCGGCATTACGCCCAAACCGAAAGCGCTCAAATCCACTTCGGGTTGCGGGAGGTTACGGATAGCCTCAATAACAGTATCGTTCCACATCCGCCCACCTTCCAAGTAACCGGAGGCGATGAAAAACGTTGCGCTCAAATTCTGCTGCTTAAGGATAGGCACGGCGTTGCGTAGGTTATCGGCGTAACCGTCATCAAAAGTAATGGTGACGGCACGTGGCGGCAAGCTCCGGTCTTGTAAGCGGGCCACCGCCTCAGCCAACGGCAGGACATTAAAGTGCCGCGCCAACAGCTGCATTTGCCAGCTAAAACTGGCGATATCCGCCTCACCAGGACGCATAACATCCGGCGCGTCCAGCACTTGGTGATAAATCAGGATAAACAGCTTATTCTGTCCGCCCCTAGTCGATGCCCAGGTTGCGCAATGCGTAAGGAGAGAAAGTGCCAAAGCTTGCATCATTACCGATCCATTCAGGGTAAAATAACCTAAAAGCGGCTATTATAAACGCTAACTGGATTTTGTAGCGGCCCTTTGTCAAAGATTGCGGCTTTTCGGCATAAAGTGGCACGATAAAGCAACGGCATTTTGCCTTGCCGGGCATTACCCACTTGATTGCTCGGAAATTAATCAGGATAATCACCCGTCTGCCGAGGATTTGGCTAAGCATTATGGCGCAAATTCAGGATATGCCCGGTTGGGGCTGAACTTATCCCTAGCCGTGGCCGAAGCAAGCCTTAACCCTTACATTATTTTCAGCCCATCCTTTACTATTGCCCCGACTTCTTAAGGAACTTTTGTCTACATGAATACCTCCTCCCGTTTCCCCCTGCTCGACGACATCGCCAGCCCCGCCGATGTGCGCCGCCTGCCGAAAGACCTGCTCAAGCCGCTCGCCAAGGAGCTGCGCGAATTCCTGACCCAATCGGTGAGCGTGTCGGGGGGGCATTTCTCGGCGGGGCTGGGGACGGTGGAACTGACCGTGGCGCTGCATTATGTGTTCGACACCCCGTCCGACAAGCTGGTCTGGGATGTCGGCCACCAGGCCTACCCGCATAAGATCCTGACCGGGCGCAAGGGGCGGATGACGACGATCCGCAGCCGCGACGGCATCTGCGCGTTCCCGAACCGCAGCGAGAGCGAGTACGACGCGTTCGGGGTGGGGCATTCGAGCACTTCGATCAGCGCGGCGTTGGGCATGGCGATCGCCGCCCGCCTGAAGGGCGAGGACCGCCAGATGGTCGCCATCATCGGCGACGGCAGCATCACCGGGGGCATGGCCTTCGAGGCCATGAACCATGCCGGGTCCATCGACGCGAATTTGTTGGTCATCCTTAACGACAACGACATGTCCATCTCCCCGAACGTCGGGGCGATGAACAACTACCTGTCCAAGGTGCTGACCAGCCGTTTGTATTCGTCGGTGCGCGAGGAGAGCAAGAAGGTGCTGAGCAAGATGCCGACGGTGTGGGAATTGGCGCGGCGCACCGAAGAGCACGTCAAGGGCATGATCGTGCCGGGGACGCTGTTCGAGGAGCTGGGCTTCAACTACATCGGCCCCATCGACGGCCACGACGTGGACAGCCTGGTCGGTACGCTGGAGAACCTCAAGCACATCCAGGGGCCGCGGTTTTTGCACATCGTCACCAAAAAGGGCAAAGGCTACCCGCCCGCCGAGAAAGACCCGCTGGCCTACCACGGCGTGCCCGCCTTCGACCCCGGCAAGGAATGCCTGCCCAAGTCCGCGCCCTCGCCGCACCCGTCCTACACCGAAGTGTTCGGCAACTGGCTGTGCGACATGGCCGCGCAGGACAGCCGCCTGCTCGGCATCACCCCCGCGATGCGCGAAGGCTCCGGGCTGGTCAAATTCTCCCAGCAATACCCCGAGCGCTACTTTGACGTCGCCATCGCCGAACAGCACGCCGTCACCCTCGCCGCCGGGCAGGCCTGCGAAGGCGCCAAGCCCGTGGTCGCCATCTACTCGACCTTCCTGCAACGCGGCTACGACCAGCTCATCCACGATGTCGCCCTGCAAAACCTCGACGTGCTGTTCGCCCTCGACCGTGCCGGGCTGGTGGGCCCCGACGGGCCCACCCACGCGGGCAGCTTCGACCACAGCTACCTGGCCTGCATCCCCAACCTGGTGGTCATGGCCCCCGCCGACGAGAACGAATGCCGGCAGATGCTCAGCACCGGGTTTTTGCACCCCGGCCCCGCCGCCGTGCGCTACCCGCGCGGCAAAGGCCCCGGCACGGCGGTGCAGCCGGGGCTGGACACCCTGGCCATCGGCAAGGGCGAAATCCGCCGCCACGGCCAGCGCATCGCCCTGTTCGCCTGGGGCAGTTTGGTCACGCCCGCCCTCGCCGCCGCCGAAGCCTTGGGCGCGACCGTCGCCAACATGCGCTTCGTCAAACCGCTGGACGAGGCCTTAATCTTGGAACTGGCCGCCAGCCACGACCTGCTGGTCACCCTGGAAGAAAACGTCCTGTCCGGCGGCGCGGGCAGCGCCGTCAACCTGCTCCTGCAAGCGCGCAAACAGCTCAAGCCCGTCCTCAACCTCGGCCTGCCCGACAGCTTCGTCGAACAGGGCACCCGCGAGGAATTGCTGGCCTTGTGCGGCTTGGATGTCGCGGGGATTTTGGCCAGCATCCGGGCGTTTGACGGACAATAAGGCGATGTAAGTAACCGCTCAACAGGATAAGGGGCTTTTTCCCCTGACTTTCATTTGTTCAACAGGGATCTGCGAAGGGCGCACGGATGCACACCCTCAGGGGTGTAAATACCCACAGGAGGTAGAGCAACGCAAGCAGCGGTTGCCGAGAGGGCTGGGGTTGAATTCACGAATGTTAAAAGAATATACGCACACCTACTTATAAGCTCAGGGCGGACTTCGCAAGTTCCCCTTGGCTTTTATCCCCCATAACCCATCCAAACCACCAAACGCTGAGACCATGCGGCAGGCAATACCGCTAGCCACCAAGTGCCGAAATTTAGTGGGAAAGGGAAGCTGATGCGGCCTTGGTTACGGGCCAGGCCTTTGGCGATGAGCCGTGCGGCTTGTTCGGGGCTGCGCATGAAAGGTTTTGGGCCGGCCATTGCGTCGGCCATCGGTGATTGGGTATAACCGGGCATGACCACGCTCAGTTGCACATTATCGGCCTGTAGCCAGCCGCGCATCCCTTCGCCATACGCTTTCAGCGCGGCTTTACTGGCGCAATAGCTGGGCGTGACGGGCAGGCCATAATACGCGGCCAGGGAGCTGATAAGGGCAATTTGGCCGCTGCGGCGTTGGCGCATGGCCGGGGCTAGGGCATGGACGAGCGCCAAGTTGGCTTTGATGTTCACATCTAACAAGCTTTCCATCTCCGCCCACGATTCGCCTTGGCGGTTCTCGCCTTGGCTGATGTTGACACCCGCGTTGGCCAATACCAAATCAGGACAGGGCAGGCTCGCCAGCCAAGCTTGTAAGGCTGCGATGTCGCGCAAATCCAAATTATGGGTGGTGACGTGGGCCCCCGCTTCGGTGCAAGTGTGCGCTAAAGCGGCTAGGGCGGCGCTATTGCGGCCTTGTAAAATCAAGTGGTGGCCGGAGGCGGCATAATGCCGGGCCAGTGCCCCGCCAATCGCCCCAGTCGCCCCAGTGATAAGGATGGTCTGGCTGTCCGGCCTCATAATAAGGCTTCAAGTGGCGATTTCTCGCCATTGAGGAAGCGCGTGGCGTTTTTCACCGCCAGATCAATGCCCGGCTTGCTGTACAAGCTGCCGTTCACTTGGGTGGTGTAAATGACGGTGTTGCGGAAACAGCGGAATAGTTCTTGGTCGGGTTTCTCGTTATTCGTCCAAAACGCATCCAAGGGGCCTTGGAAGGTCAGGCCGCGTAGATTATAAATGGGGTTATTCAGGGTGATGGTCGGGCAGTCCAACTCCAATGCCAAGCCGCCTGCGGTGCTGTTGACCGTTACCAAGCCCCGCGCACTGGCGACCAATGTGTTGAGGTGGCCCGACTGCAAAAACAAGATGCGTCCGCTTAAGTCGAGTTTTTGCGCCAACTTTTCGATAATTTTCCCGTAATTGAGCAGGCCGGCATCTAAGGGGTGGGTTTTAATCACTAGCCAAGACTGGGTTGGGGCGTGGGCGGCAAATGAGCGCATGACCAGATCAATGACTTCGACCATATTGGTAAACGTTGAATGCACTTGTATTTGTGAGTCGCTGTTCAGTTGTAGGGGCAGCAGATAGAAGGGGATTTTTTTGCGCAGCAGGTGGTTGATGTCTTCGCTATCTTGTTTACGCGTCAGATGCAGCCTGACGAAGCGGTTAACATAACCGGCATATTCCAGAGGCACGGGATCAGGGGCATGGCTTTTATAATGCCGGAACAAGAACGGGTTGCTGAAGCCGGCGATATGGTACATGACATCATGCCCGGCCCGCACCCGAAAAGGCGAATGGAAGGTTTCGGTCTCAACCGGGGCGGGTATGTAGCTGGCGGTGTGCCTAAACCAATCAGGGTCCCTAGGCAACATAGAATAACCGTTCACACCTTCGCGCTCAAGCGTCATCCAGTAAGGGCGAAAATAGCCTTCTTCAAACACATGGGTGCGGATGCCGTGCTGCCGCGCGTGCTGTTTTGCCGCCAAATGGATGGGGCGGCAGTCGCCAAACAAGATTTGGTCGGTAATGGCGTATTTTTTTCTGATGGTCTCCAGCGTGTCGGGCAAATACTTAAGCTCGTTTTGGAACAGCGTGGCTTTACGCGGTGTCCAGTACAACATATCACCCGCGGTAAAATTGACTTTATGGACGGCATGGCCTAGGGAATGCAAATGGTCGGCCAACTTGGCAAACAAGGGCGAACACGGGCCTTGCAGGAGTAAAAACGAGCGTTTGCCCGTATTGGCTGCCGTTTGCCTGTGTATTTGTGCCTTAATGAAGATCATGGCATTTCCTCACGGTAAGCTTGAAGGGTTTGGTCGATTTGCGCTTCGGTATGTTCGCAGGAAATGAAAAACCGCAGCCGCGCACTTTTTTCCGATACCGCAGGATATAAGATGGGTTGGACGTTAATGCCTTTTTGGAAGAGGGCCTCGGACATGCGTACGGCACTGAGCGAACTGCCGGTTAGGGCAGCAATAATCGCTATGCCTTGGCTTTGCCCGGTATCCATCCCTAAGCGTTGGGCTTGCGCCAAGAAATAGGCGGAGAGCTGTTGTAAGCGCCGCACCCGTTCCGGCTCCTGCTTAAGGATGTGCAGGGCGGCTAAAGTAGGGGCGGCAACTTGCGCGGGCATTCCGACGCTGTATAAAAAACCGGGCGCCAGAAACTTCAGATGTTCGACCAGTGCCGATTCGCCAGCGATAAAGCCGCCACACCCGGCCAGCGTTTTACTGAGCGTCCCCATCCAAATATCGACTTCTTTACCGTCAATGCCGAAATGGTCACGGATACCTAAGCCGCTATTACCCATAACCCCCAGCGAATGGGCCTCATCCACCATCA
Organism: Methylovulum psychrotolerans; assembly: GCF_002209385.1. Lineage (NCBI taxonomy): Bacteria > Pseudomonadati > Pseudomonadota > Gammaproteobacteria > Methylococcales > Methylococcaceae > Methylovulum > Methylovulum psychrotolerans. Next base: position 999,688 of record NZ_CP022129.1, on the reverse strand, counting down.
AAAACGCCTTGTGCTTGCGTTTGACGGCAATAAATTCGGGTAAATCAGGATAGTCGCCGTCCATGCTGTACAGGCCTTCCAAAATAATCAGCACCCGTTCGTACTGGCGGCGATTTTCCTGTAAGAGCCTGTCCAAGGCCGCATAATCGTTATGCGGGAAAGACAGGCGTTTAGCCCCCGACAATTGCGCCCCGATTAATGAGCTATTGTGGATCAGCTCATCATGGACAATCAGGTCATTAGTCCCGAACAGGTAACCGATGGTGGTGACATTGGTGGCGTGGCCACTGACCATCACCACCGCATCATCAACACCGTAAGTTTGGGCGATGGCGGTTTCCAGTTGCCGATGCACGGGCCGTTCGCCCGACACCAAGCGGCTGGCCGATACCGATGTGCCGTATTGGTCAACCGCGTCTTTGGCGGCTTGCGAGACTCTAGGGTCGCCGGACAGTCCCAGATAATTGTAGCTGGCATAGTTGATATAGGTTTGCCCGCCGATTTGTGTGGTGGCGCCGGCCACCCCTTCATGCAGACGGAAAAATGGGTTACCCACCCCCAGTTGTGTGCTGCCTTTATAAATGAGCTGGATTTGTTTATAACCGGCCTGCTGGTCAAAACGGCACCACGCCTCAGGAATATCCGCATGTTTTGCTAACGGATTAAGGCCTGATGGGCTTTTCTCAAGCTGTTTCAGCTTATGCTCAAGGGCTTGCTGAATGAGCTTATCTTTAAGGTGTCCCGAAAGACTTTTGCCAGTCATAGTTAAGTGAGTATCCTGCTAGTACCGTTAGTTTCTATATCGTTGGTCAGCTGCACTAACTGTTCTGCCGTCAGTGCCGAGTCGTGCTGTTGTGCCACACTATGGATCTGCGCTTGGAGCCCGTCGCCGTTAGCGGCCACATCCGTATCGCCGCGCAAATGGGCGATTAAGCGTTCGGCCAGCTTGTTGATACTGGAGGCCTCGCTTAAAGCCATGACCGGAATCTGCACCTTAAAGCGGGCTTCGATAGCGATCATCAGTTCCACGCCCATTAAAGAATCCAGTCCCATGTCATACATGGAATGGTTGGCATCAATTTTGTCCTTACTTATCAGCAAAATCTGCGCCAATTCTTCTTTTAACATATCGGCGAACAGCGTTTTTAAGGCCTCGTCGGGCAACTCCTCGACCAGACGCTTTAGGTCGGCAGCAGAATCGTCGTGGTGTTCCTTGCCGGGTGCTTGGAGTGCCAATTCCCGAAATTTGGGTGACGGGGCACTCGGTAAGAAACTGCTCAGATGATGCCAGTCATAAGCCATAATCCCTAAAGTGCCGCTATCGTTCTGGAGCAGTTGCCCCAGTTGTGCCAAGGCCAGTTCGGAAGCGAGGGCAGGGCCGCCTAAACGGTTTTGCAAGGCTTCCTTAATTTTCGGGTTACGGGCCAAAAAGCCCACGTCATCAATCGCACCCCAAGCAATGCAGGTGGCGGCTAAGCCTCGTTGCCGCCGATGCACCGCTAAGGCTTCCAACCAACTGTTGGCGGCGACATAATGGCTTTGCCCCGGATTGCCGAACAGCGTGGTCACCGATGAATACAGCACAAAGAAATCCAGTGGCAGCGTCGCAGTCAGTTCATGCAAATGCAATGCCCCGTCAATTTTGGGTGCCATCACCTTATGCAGTTGCTCAGCATTGAGGTTTTTTGCGAAACCATCCTCAATAACGGCCGCCGCATGGATAATACCCGCTAGCGGTGGCATGGTTGTCCGGCATTGTGCTAAGAGCCCGGCGACGGCGGCTTTATCGGTCACATCGACAGCAGCAGCGTGGACGGCGACCCCTTGGGCGGCAAATTCTGCTAGGGCAGCTTGGGCTTCTGGGGAAGCCGGGCCGCTCCGGCTGACTAAGATTAGATGTTTGGCACCGTGGGCCACTAACCATTGGGCAGATCTTAACCCGAAACCCCCTAATCCTCCTGTGACAAAATAACAGTTGTCGGCGCTAAAATGCACGGGCGGCACGGTGTCGGCCTGTATCGGGTCGGTTTTGTCAGGAATGCCCTGTTCATAAGTGACGACAATCTTGCCGATTTGTTTGGCCTGCTGCATATAGCGGAAAGCATCGACCACTTGGTTGGCATCGAAAGTGGTGTACGGCAAAGGGTGCAGGATGCCGTCATGAAACAGCCCCATCATTTCTGCAAACAGGCGTTGCGTCAATTCTGGCCGAACTTGCATCAGTTGGTCGGCATCTATGCCGAAGTAGCTGATATTATTTCGGAAAGGACGTAAGCCGATGTGGGTGTTTTCGTAAAAATCGCGTTTGCCCAATTCCAAAAACCGCCCAAAGGGTTTTAAGACTTGGAAATTACGGTTAATAGCTTCACCCGCCAATGAATTCAATACCACATCGACACCGTGTCCGCCCGTCTGCGCAAGAATATCTTCGGCAAAGCGTAAGGAGCGGGAATCATAAATATGCTTGATGCCCAGCAACCGCAAAAAGTCGCATTTTTCTTCAGTGCCTACCGTAGCATAGACTTCCGCCCCCAACCATTGGGCGATTTGGATGGCGGCAATGCCTACCCCGCCCGCCGCTCCGTGGATCAGGACTTTCTCGCCCGCTTGTAGGCGGGCCTGATGGTGTAGGGCGTAATAGACGGTGAAAAAAGTGCTGGGTATCGTGGCGGCGGCCGCGTAACCGATGCCATCAGGGATTAAGGTAATGGCATTGGCTTGGGTCACCACCCGATTGCTGAAACAGGCAGGCCCCATGCCCACCACCCGGTCGCCCGGCTGATAAGTGCTCACGCCTGCCCCAATGCGGCTGACCCGTCCGGCAAATTCCAAGCCTAAGGTTGGGCCGACAAAGCCATTTTCAACCGCCTCGTCCGACAATAGCCCTAGGGTATACATGACATCACGGAAATTAAGGCCGGTGGCTTTTACTTCGATTTCAATTTCATCGGCTGCTAGGGTGCGGGTCGGCACCGTTTGCCAGTGCAGATTGCGTAATTGGCCGGGTAATTTAAAGCCTAAACGCACGGTCGGAGCCGTCGCGTCAGCGGTGGCTTTAGGGGTACTGCGGCCAGCGGTGAGTTTGTCCCAACTGCGCAAACGCGTGGCAAACCGCCCACCCTGTGCAGTCAACACGATTTCTTGCTCATCATCGGGATAGAGCAATTCTTTGGTAAGTGCCGTTAAAAGAGCGGGGCTGTCGCCATTAAGGTCTACTAACTGTATACGGTATTGGCTGCTTTCGTTCATTAGGCAGCGCCCGAAACCCCATAAGGCGGCATCATGGGCGATGCTGTCGGCAGTGATGTCCGTGATAGCTTGGTCGCAGGCGAACAAGCCTGCCACTTGTGACGTGAGCAACCAGACCGTCGTATTGGCGGCGGTGTTTTCACAGGCGCGGACAATATCGCTGGCCAACCAACAGCGTTGGGTTTGGTAACTGGCTTGTGTTTGCCCAAAACCGGCCAAATGGACGATATGTGTGTAGGCCTGCGCCAAAACGGCGGCGAAACCGTCTTGCTGGGGGGCGGCAATAGCGACTTGCTGGCCTAAGTTGCGCAAGGCAATGGCCAACGCTTGGGCGCGGCTATATTCCGGCTCTTGGGTATCCGCCAGTAATAGCCAGGTTTGGCGGTTTTGGGTGGTATCCGCAGGCTTAGCAAGGGCGGTATGGGTGGTCAGGATATAAGTGCCGGAATAGCAATCGGGCATCAGCTCAAAGCAATCGGTTGCACCAAAACCTAAGGTCTCCAGTTGCTTACTGACCATTTCGGCACTGAGTTGCGGTGACAAGTAACCGGTTTCGGCATTGCCCAGCCACCAGTCGGAAGCCAAGCCCAGCACGGCATCAATCCAGCGGGCCGGTTGCAGGCCGATAATCCAAACTGGACTCCCAGGCACCAGCAACGCGCTTAATTGCCCTAAAACTTGTTGGGTGATTTCGGTCTGTCCGGCATTCAGATGGACAATGGCAAAATTGGCGGGTTTTGCCAAGGCTTGCCGATTGTCTTCGGCAGTTTCCGACCAGCGTAGGCTATGCAATAAAGGGTAACTTTCGCAAAGATGGCGGGTAGCGGTAAAAGCCGTGTCACCAATGCTGGCGACGGTGTAATCGGCTTGGTTAAAATCCCATTGCGGACATAGCAAGGGGGCAAACGCCGGACTATGCGCACTGATTTCCAAGACTTTAAGGCGTTGCCCCGCCGGTAAATTGGAGATAAGCTGCTGATACTGCTGAACAAATTCCGAAGCCACCGGGCCTTTGCTGGTGTGGGCAAAAACATGCTGGTTGATCGCCGTATATAACGCCGCTTCGATACCCAGTTGGCTGGCTTGGCGTGTACCGTCCAGCAAACTGCGCAAGTGCATTCCGGCACGTCCGGCCAGATGGGTCAGATAGAAGTAATCTGGATAGTCTTGCACCAAGGTGTGCCAGATTGCGCTAGCGGGAACCTCTAATTGTCCGGCTTCGCGGTTAAGCTCCCAGCCGCCGTCAGCCGTCGCTAAGATAAGTTGTTGGTCGGCGGCGACCGCCAGTAAGGCCGCTAACAGCGGAGCCGTTTCGGGATGGCTTTGGTGATGCGCCGCCAACCAAACGGGGCTTAATAAACCTTGCCCATCCGCCATAGCGTTTAAGGTTTCGGCGATAAATTGCTGGCATAAGCTGTCCAGTAACGGTTCCACTTCCGTGCTGTAGCGCAGTGCCGCCGTTTGATATGCAGGGCTGAGCTGGCCGTTAGCTAAGGTAAAGGCCACCGCTAAAGGCTCTGCGGTACCCAGTGGGGCGGCAGTCAAATGGTAATCCAGATACTGTAAGGCTTGGGTGTGCGCCTTATGCAGGCGGATCGCCCGGAAGCGCACGTCTTTCAGTACGGCAACGGCCTCGCCTTGCGCATCGAACAGCGTGAATTCGGCCTTTAAAGAATGCGCCCCACGATGCAGTAAACGGGCGTGGGCCCAAAGTGGCGTAGCTTTTGTGCTACGGACATGCAGCCTGCCCATTTTAACGGGGACAAAAGCAATATCCCGATGTTGGTGCAGTTCGTCTTTCAGGACTTGGAAAATTAACTGGAAAGCATTATCCAGCAAGGCAGGGTGCAGATAATACGCTCCCAGCCCTACGCTAAGGGCGGCGGCAGGGGTCAGCCGCGCGATGGCGCTGTCACCATCCAGCCAACCTTCGGCGATGGCCTGAAAGGTCGGGCCATAATCCAGCCCGACGGCGCGGGTTAATTGGGCATGGCTAGCCCCGTCAAAATCAGCAGCGCGTTCCGGCAGGCTAGGCATCGGCACTTGCAAGTGCTGGCCGGTCGGGTCGCTTAACACCCGTCCTAAGCTATGTTGTAGCCACTCTGAGGGCTTGTTGTGGTCACGGCTTTGGATGGTAAAGCTACCGTCAGCCGTTAAAGCCAAGCGGATAACTTTGCTGTGGTCATGGCTGAGTAATAAAGGGGCACGGATTTCTAATTCTTCAATATCAATAAAATCCGTGGCGTGGCTTAAATGTGCCGCCGCCAAGGCCAATTCGGCAAAACCAGCACCAGGAAAGACCACCGCGCCGCCGACATTGTGGTCGGCCAAAAAGGCCTGCAACTGGGTGTCCAGTTGGTTTTCCCAAATCAGCGCGTGTTGTTTTAAGGCGTGGCCCAACAAAGGATGCAGGGTACTTTGATACAGTAGGCCGTGCGATTCCGCTGTAATGGGGTGCCAAAGCGTTTCCCGTTGCCAAGGATAATTGGGTAACAGCAGGTGCTGCCCTGCGACCGGGAACCAACGTTTGTGGTCGAATGCGGCACCTGATAACATTAATTGCGCGGTACTCTGCAATAATTGGGCAAAGGTATCGTTATTACGCGTCAGGGTCGGGATGACCAGCCCGGTATAGTTACCGTTTTTCAGGCCGTCATTCAAATAAGCTTGGAGTACCGGATGGGCGCCAATCTCCACAAAGGTGTTACAGCCAGCCGCTAAGAGGGCGTTGGTAGCGCTGGCAAACTGCACGGGTTCGCGGATATTGTGCCACCAGTAAGCCCCGTCGAGTTTTTCATCGAGCAGGCACTTTCCGGTTACTGAAGAGTAAAAAGGTAGGATGGGGCGGTTGACGGTAAGCCCCGCCAAATCTTCGCGTACCCCCGCCTCAATAGGGTCCATTGCCGGGCTGTGGAAAGCGTAGTCTAAATCTAAGCGCTTGAAAAAAATCTGCGCAGCGCTTAACAGGCTTTCCATACGGGCCAATTGTCCGACTGCCCCGGCCAAGGTGACGCCCCGGTGGCTGTTAATGCCCGCCAGATAGACTTCATCCAGACCGTTGGCGGTCAGCCATTGGCGCATCGCCTCGGCATTCATGCCGACGGCGGTCATACCGCCTGAGCCTTGGGTTCGGCCTTGATGGTGGCTACGGTAAAAAATCACCTGTACGGCGGCAGCTAACGACAATGCCCCACACGCCCACGCGGCGGCGACTTCACCGACACTATGCCCGATGACCGCCATCGGCTCGCAACCGTGTTCGCGCAAGACCTCAGTAACGCCCACTTGCAGGGCAAATAAGGCGGGTTGGGCTATTTCCGTGCGTTGGTAACGGCCTTTACCGTTGCGGCCCGCCAATTCATCGGCTAAAGAAAAATCGGCGTAGGTTTGGAACAGCGCGTCGACTTGCGCCACTGTCCGGCGGAAGGTGGCCGATTGCGCCAACAATTGTTTGCCCATGTTTTGCCATTGGCAACCGTTACCCGAATAGACAAACGCCAAGCCTTGGGCTTGGGGCAGATGCGGGCCGGTATAGGCGCGTAAGGTGGTGGGCTGGGTTTTGTCGGGCGGCGTAGTTTGGGCGGCGAACTGCTTAAGTTGGATGGCGGCATCATCCGCTGTCGCGCTGAACACCACCAAGCCGTGGGCATGGCGTTCGCGCTGGAAAAAGGTGTTATACGCCAAATCATACAGTGCCAAGCCAGGATGCCCGGCGGCAAAATCTGCCAGTGCCGTCGCCAGCTCCTGTAAGGCCGTCGGGTCTTTGGCCGTTAACAGCAGTGGTACGGTCTGCGCGGGCGGCACGGGGGTTCGGGCTTTTTTCAGCCGTCGGGTGGGTGGGGTCTGTAAAATGACATGGGCATTCGCGCCGCCAAAGCCAAAGGAATTAACGCCGATGGTCAAGCCGCCTTGGCTTTTTAAAGACCGGGGGGCGGTGACGATTTTTAGGTTCCAGTCTGCCAGCTTAATGTTCGGATTGACACTCTTGATGCCGATGGTCGCCGGCACCGCCCGGTGGTGCAGACAGTTTAAGGCTTTCGCCAAGCCCGCCACGCCTGAGGCCGACTCCAAATGCCCCAGATTACTTTTCACCGAGCCAATTAATAGCGGTTTCCGGCGTTTTTGCCCTAAGGCCAAGCCAATGGCATGGGTTTCGATAGGATCGCCCACTGCCGTTCCCGTACCGTGTGCCTCAAAGTAATCAATATGGTTAGGGTCAATGCCTGCTTGCGCATAAACTGAGCCCATCAACGCGGCTTGGGCATGGGGATTGGGGATGGTCAGGCCGGATTTATGGCCATCCGTATTGACCCCGTTGCCCGCCACCAAAGCCAGGATCGGATCGCCATCCGCCAAAGCCTGCTCATAATTTTTTAAGAAAAACAGCCCACCGCCTTCCGAACGCACATAACCGTCACCGGACGCATCAAAGACATGGCAACGGCCTGTTTTGGACAGCATGGTGGCTTTAGAAAAGGTGATAAACGCATAAGGGTGCAAGTGCAGGTTAATGCCGCCCGCTAAGGCTTCGCTGATTTCTCCCGACCGGATAGCTTGGCAAGCCTGATGGAAAGCCACCAACGAAGAAGAGCAGGCCGTATCCATAGAAATGCTCGGGCCATGCAAATCAAAAACGTAGGAGATCCGGTTCGACGCGATACTGGGGATCATGCCGGTCGCCGCCGACGCTTCAATAGCCGCCAAGTCGTCCGCCATGCGGTAGGAATAATCGACATTGGAAATGCCGATATAAACGCCACATTGGCTACCGCGCAAAGAGGCCGGGGCTATCCCGGCATTTTCCAGCGTTTCCCACGCCAATTCCAATAACAGCCGTTGCTGGGGGTCCATAAACGCCGCTTCGCGCGGGGAAATGCCAAAAAATGCGGCATCAAAGCCGGATATGTCACCCAAACTCCCTGCCGCAAAGCTATAGCTGCTGCCAGGATGGCGTTTATCGGGGTGCAAAAAGCGCTCTTGCGCCCAACGTAAGGCATCGACATGGGTGACCATGTCTTTATTGGCCAGCAGATCGCCCCAGAAGCGTCGGGTGTCTGTGCCGGGAAAGCGTACAGAATAAGCTATCAGTGCAACACGGTTATTCATTCTAAAGTGTTTGTCCTATCGCTAAGGTGGGTGAATGAATAGAGCGGAACAGGCGATCGGATACATCAGCATCGCTATCAGTTAGTGTCCGCATTATTTTTGCGTCATAGCCAAAACTGAGTGGAGATAAAAACTCAAAGGCAATATATAGGGGTTTGTTTTTCATGACAAGGTAACTATGCACCATAAAAAAGCTCCAAAAAACCTTGACTTGGCGATTTTGGCTTATGATGTAAATTTTAAATGGGTACAGCCGTGACGGTTGTGGGTATTCTATGGGTTAAAAGAGTGGAGGTATCATTATTCTAGCAATAATAAGACCAGTGTTTCTATTGCTTAACGTGGCGTAGGCAGTTTACTGTGTTAAACACAAACAGTCGAGTGCATTGACGAAATGTACTGCCCTACAACCTTTGCCAATAAGATTCCCCACCGTCATTTTTAAACGTGACCAACAGATACAGAGGCTAAAACCTAATCGGCATCATCCTTAAATAAAAAAGGTTTATTTTAATCATCAATATCATCCATTTTATAGGCAGACATTTGTGCATTTTGCTGACCCAAAGGTACAGACTAACATACGAAGCTTAATTATTAATTAAGCCCGCTGCTATGGAACCCATAGTTAAATGTCATTAGACACGAAGGACACGATATTTTTCAAGCCATTTCTTTGCCTTCTTCTTGTCCGTCATAGTATTTTTCAGGGCGACAAGATCTGGTAACCCTATTTTACCCCTTAATCACCAAGCGGCTTTACTTGACCATTATACAGCGTACAGGATAACGTTTTTTGCATAGCACTTGCCTTTTAAAGCGGGTTATTCTATTTAATTAAGCAACAAAATTGCTGGCTTATCGCTAAAGCTTGGAAACTTGCGCCCCTACCCGCCGGAAACTGAGCGCTGACAAGCTATGGTTGTCCATGCCAGTGCCGCTTGTGGATGATATGCCATTGCAACAGCAAGCGACAAAGGGGGTCGACGATGAAATTGGCGTGTCCGATAAGAAAGCAAAAGCCACTTTCACCTTGGCTGTGATGTCGCGCGTGGGTTTCCATGGAATACATCAGACGCATTTTTTGCAACACTTTAATTGCCGCTACGCCCCACGGCATGGTTTTTGAACCATGAACCCAACTGTGGACATGATTGGTGTGCAATACGCCCACTGAAATGATGAGCAAAGCGAAGGCTAAATAAACGCTGAGGGCATTTTGTTCGCTACGGGTAGCCAGTACCAGCGCCGTGATCAGCAACATGGCTGAGGGCACAACCGTTTCATAAAAAAAACTGGCATAGCGTCGGTTCAGATAGGGCGAGACATTGCGGTGATGCACTTTAAAATGGTAAACCGACATATCCAATCGGCTGGAGTTTTCGACAATTTGCCGTTTTTTATCGGCAAAATCCGGCGTGTTTCTGTCGCCTGGATAAAAGTACAACTCGTCATAGTGTTTGGCGTAATTTAACGGCTGGTAGTCGATAAACAAATGTGCCAGACCGCCGATAAAGTCGGCGATAAATAACGACACATAAAGCACGGCAAGAAAGGATAAGGCTGAAAACTGCTGCCATTGGATAAGGTAAAAGCCTGCTATCAATGCCAAGAAATAGCTGAGAATAAGCCAGGAGGTCAGTTTAGCGTAAAATGGCTGCATGGAGTGCCTTGTCATTAGAGGGAGTTAAGCCGCTGCAACGGACGTTTTGGCCACCCTGCCTGTAAAAATGCGTGTCCGCTGTCCAAGTAGGCTGGTGCTATACTTCAAACGGTCAAGTTTTCGGTTTTTTGGTAGGGTACGCTGTACCCTCAGGGGCATAAATGCGTACCTTTAAAAAATCATAATAAAATCAGTGAAAAAGGTACGCACAGCGTACCCTACGGTGAATTGTAAAAGCCGAAAATTTGGCCGTTCACAGTATATCTTGGGTTGCCCAGCTTGCCTGCACGGAATTTTTCAACCACGCGGCAATCCGGCGTGGCCTACCGTAACACCGCGCTCAGCCCCAAAAACGGCTATGGAACATGATCGCCTCTTTGTAAATGGTAGGCATCTTCAAAGCCAATTATCGCCTATTTATAAGCTATTTTTGGGGTGTAAGCAATGGGGTAATTTGGGATATTAGGTCGTCTTTGGAGACTTCACCCGGTTTTCTATAGATGATTTGCCCTTGTTGGTTGACAATTACCGTGTAAGGCACGGCCTCCATTGCGTCGCCGAATTCACGGGCCAGTGCTGCCCCGGTGGTTTCGGCCAGCAATAACGGATAGTTGATAGCCATGTCCTCATGAAAGTTTTTCACCGCTTTCGCTTCATCAATAGCGATGCCTAAAAAAACCACTCCTTGGTTGGCCCATTGGTTTTGTAAGGCGACAAAGGTCGGTATTTCTTTACGGCAGGGCGGGCACCAGGTCGCCCAGAAATTGACGACCAGGATTTTGCCTTGCCATTCAGCGCTGCTGTGGGTTTTGCCCGCCAGATCCGACAAAGTGAAGGCTGGCATGGGAGTCGGTTCGGTGTTGGCCAGCGAGGTCAGCAGATGCTTGGTGAGAATGCCGGCGGCTAAAGCGAACACAGCAGCCAATAAAATCAATCCGGTATTTTTCATGGTTGCAACGCCGCTAAGGTTTTTAGGAAGGTATCGGCATCTTGATAACCGACCACCCGTTGCGCCGCCTGTTCTTGGCGGTCTTGGCCGAAAAACAGGATAGCGGGTGGGCCCACCAACTTGAAGCGGGCCAATAAGGCTTGGTCATCGGCATTATTGGCGGTGACATCGGCTTGCAGCACGACAAATTTCGCCAACGCCGTTTTGACTCTAGCATCGGTAAAGGTATAAGCCTCCATTTCTTTACAGGAAATGCACCAATCCGCATAAAAATCCAGCATGACGGTTTGGTGTCGGGCAGCGGCTTGCTGGATTTTAGCCTCCAGTTCGGCCAGCGTCGCCACTTTGCCAAACGTAAGCCCGGTATCGGCGGCTTGTGCCGTACCCGAAGCCGCCAAGCCTTGCAAAGGCTTTAGCGGGTTGCTATTACCCATACTGACACCTATCAGCACCAATAAACCGTAAGCCAACATCAATACGCCCAAACCTTTTGCTAATTTACGCCAACCTGAGCAGTCCGCTGGCAATGGCTCCAAGGCGTTCAGATAAACGGACGGCACTATTAACAGTACCGCCCATAACGCCATGCTGATGGCCGGGGACAAAACCCGGCTGAGCATCCACACCGCCACCGCCAGCATAATCACGCCGAACACCACTTTGGTGGTGTTCAGCCAATCGCCCGCTTTCGGCAATAAATGCCGTGCCGAAGCCCCTAAGACCAATAATGGCATCCCCATACCCAGCCCCATAAAAAACAGCGCCGCCCCGCCTAACAGGGCATTGCCGGTCTGGCTGATAAAAATCAGCGCCCCTGCCAAAGGGGCGGCGACGCAAGGGCCGACGATCAGCGACGATAACGCCCCCATAATCGCCGCGCCCCATAAGGAGCCGTCACGATGGCGTTCGCTGGAATTATGCAGCCGCGCCTGTAAGGCCTTGGGCAATTCTAAATGGTAAAAGCCGAACATGGACAAAGACAGCACCACAAATACGGCACTAAACAAGACAATAATCCACGGTTGCTGGAACGTCGTTTGCAAATTTTGCCCGAACAGGGCGGCCAGTACCCCAAACAACGTATACATCACCGCTGAAGCCAGCACATAGCTCAGAGACAACAAAAAAGCCCGGAAGGTGCTGATGCGGTTGCCGTGGCCGATAATAATGCCCGATAAGATAGGTATCATCGGGAAAATACACGGAGTGAAGGCTAGCAGTAGGCCAAAGCCAAAAAAGCTTGCCAGCGTCGCCAGCGTGCTGTCTTGGTGCAGACTTTGGGCAATGGCATCCTGTTCCGATAAAGATGCAGGCGTAAGGCTTGGGTTAGCCGGGGCGGCGGCGGCGGCGGTGGCGGCAGGTAAGGCTAAGCTGATGGTTTTGCTCATCGGCGGATAACACACGCCCCGGTCAGCGCAGCCTTGGTATTTCGCTTCCAAGCTGATGGTGGTGGCCGCCGTACCCGCACGGTTTAGCGGGACGTTAAACGCCAGTGTGTTATGGAAAATTTGCACTTGCCCAAAGGCTTCATCGTGTTGTGGCGTACCGTTGGGGATGCTATACGCGCCCAATTGGCTGCCGTCAGTCTGGGTCAGCGCCAATTGGACTTTTTCGCGGTATAAATAATAGCCTTCGGCAATCGTCCAATTGACTTGCACCGTCTGGGCATCTTTAACCGTCGCCGAAAACTGGAAGGCCTGTTCGGGCGGCAACAGCTCGGCGGCGGCTTGGAAACCGGAAAAACCCTTTACCCAACGCGCCAAGGGGTTGGTAGCCGGGGTGGCGCTGGCCGTACTGGCGGCTGGAGTTGGGGGTAAGTTGACGGTTAAGGTCTGCTTTTGCGGCGGGTAACACACGCCACGGTCGGCACACGCTTGGTATTGCACAAACAGCTCCAAGCTGGCGGCATGGTTAGGATTGTTGAGCGGCACGGCCACTTGGAGTTGGTGGTGGTAGTGCTCAATATCGCCCAAAAATTCATCATGCTTGATCAGCCCGTCAGGATACACGCCCTCGCCCAAGGTCACCGCGGCGGTTTGCGATTTCAGGCGCATATTATTGCGGTATACCGAATAACCGTCGGCAATCTCCCACGTCAGTTGCAACTGTTGGTCGCTGAGGGCTTGGGCACTGAGCTTAAAGGCTTGGGCAGGGGGGAGTAGGGTGTCGTCGTCGAGTGCAAAAGCGGCTTGGCCTACTATCGCCAGCCAGCAGAAAATTATTGTTTTGTAGAAAGGCATGTGGTGATCCAGTCCAAATATTCAGGTAAACCGCGTTCTATCGGTACCGCGATGATTTCAGGAAGCTCGTAAGGATGATATTTAAAGAGTAAGGTTTCAATCGCCGCGTAATGGCCGATACTGGTTTTAATCAGCAGCAACTGCTCCGTTACCGATTCGATTTGCTCCTCCCAACTGTAGACAGAGGTGATTCCTGGAATAATGTTCACGCAGGCCGCGAGTTTTTTGCTGACCAATAAGTGGGCAAGCTTTTTCGCGGTGGCCTTATCGGGACAGGTGCAAAGGATAAGTTCAACGTTAGTTGGCATGACGGCATCTCACTAAAAACGGGCAGAGCAATATTATCCTAGAATTTCACCCAGATTACCCTTATATTGTCGGGTTAAGAGCATTTAACCCGATGTTCACGTTTTCATAAAACCCGTCCTGAATAGGGTGGGGGATTTGTTAAAAACACAAGTCTGTAGAGTAAGGCGGCTCCCTCCCCTGATGGGGAGGGCTGGGGTGGGGAGAATAAAATCAATAGCTTATACATATAGCTCAGAGATTGATTTTATTCTCCCCACCCCAACCCTCCCCATCAGGGGAGGGAGCCGTCTACCTTGACAAGCCTTGGCTCTTCGCTAATCTTTTCCACTATTTAGAGGTGACTTTATGAAAAACTTGATGATCGAGTGGTAGCATACCAGAAGCCTTTAAAAAGCCACCGCCAGTATCGGCGGGTGGCTTAAGGGCGTAAGACAAACCACTGGCCTTACCCCTCCAAGGCAGGATGCCGCCTATAATCTAGGCGGCAAACAGAAGCTTACACCAACCACACCCCGCCAGCGACGGACGTAGTGGCCAATTGGGCAGCGGTTACGCCCGTTAATTGCACCAGCGTGTCCAGTGTACCCTCATCTTGGAACACATAAGTATTGCCAATATCCGTAAAGGCGACCGTTTCACCCTGCGTCAAATTGGTTTGCAAATAAGTAAAAATATCGCCTAAATTTTTGCCTTGCAACGCTAAAGCAGAGCTATAGGTATCCGCATCATCAAAACTGATAATGCCATGGCTAATGGCGTGGCTATGGATAATCCCGGCATTAATGCCGTCCACACCCGTGGTATTGGCGGCGATAGCCGTACTGTCCAAATCCAATTGGTCAGAGCCACTGCTTTTGCCTAAGGTAAAACCATTCACCACATCATAACTGCCGACCAAACTATCGCCCGCACTGATCTGCACGACATCTAACAGGCTTCTTTCTTCGCTTAAGACATTCGTATCTTTGCCTAAACCGCCGACGAAAGTATCGCTGCCATTGCCCCCGAACAAGAAATCATCGCCACTACCGCCCATCAACACATCACTGCCATTGCCGCCGCCCAACCTATCGTTGCCGTCGCCGCCATCCAACGTATCATTACCCAAAGAACCGAGCAGCATATCGTTACCGTCACCACCGCTCAAGGTATCCGCCAGACTGCCGCCCATTAAGGTATCATCGCCAGCCAGACCGTTAATCGTGTTATTTAAGGTATCAATCCCCTGTAAACGGTCATTAGCCGCCGTACCATTGTGATGGCTGGCAATATAAGCCAGCGTCCAAGTGGTATCGGTAAATTGGAATTGGCCGATAGCATCTGCGCCGCCGCCAAAAAAATCATTGACGGTAATTTGGTCGCCATTAGCGTACTCTAACACCAAACTGTGGTTGCTGCTGTCGTCATACAGCGCGGTCACGTCCGTAGACGCAATATTGCTAAACTTGACCATGTTTTGGGAATCGCCATTATCATAAATGGTATCGACACCGTCACCGCTGGCAAACAGATAAGTATCGGCGCCTTGACCACCCGCCAAGGTATCGTCACCCAAGCCCCCTGTTAACACATCATCACCATTACCACCAAACAAGACATCGTTACCGTCCAAACCTGACAGCACATCATTGCCTTGATAGCCATAAATGATATCCGCTTGACCCGTTCCGCTCAGCGTATTGCTTTTTTGATTGCCACTAATAATAGCCATTGTTAATATCTCTCATTATAGATTACTGAAAAACCGCCTGCCCCAGCCATGGCCGCCTTAAACGCAGTAATAGAGGCTAAAACAGGCGGCTGTTATTGTTCTGTAAACGGATAGTTATACAGATAGTGCGGACTTTACCAAAAATTGATGACAAATACAGTGAAGTAACGAATTTTTTGACAAAAACTTACTTAAAGAACGGGGGATGCCCTAATTTCTGACCCACTAAAGCGTAGTTTCCGCAACCCATATCAGCCCGGAAAATACTTCTTTAGCTTATACCATAAAGACCGCTCGCTAATATCCAGCAACTGCGCGGCCTTAGCCTTATTGTCACCCGTTTGGCTTAACGCCTGTCCAATCAGTTGCTTTTCCAATTGCTCAACCTGCTGGTTAAGGCTGCCCAGCGTCGCCGTAGGACTCTGGGCTTGCGCTTGCGCGGGTGCCATATCCTCCAGCACATCACTGGGCAGATGGCCGATACCGATGGTTTTGCCGCCACTTAACACCACCGCCCGCTCCATCATATTCGCCAACTCACGGACATTGCCCGGCCAGCTATAAGCCTGCAAGCAGGCTTGGGCATCGGCCTCAATACCGTGACTGGCAAACCCGAAATCACGCGCATGTTTTTCGACGAAAAACGTCGCCAACGGCAAAATGTCTTCACGCCGCTCCCGCAACGGCGGCAAGGCGATGTTGAACACATTCAGACGATAAAACAAATCCTCACGCAACTTCTGGTCGACAATCGCTTGCCGGGGATTACGGTTCGACGCGGCAATCACCCGCACATCGACCGTAATGGTACGGTTACTGCCCAAACGCTCCAAACTGCGCTCCTGCAATACCCGCAACAACTTCGCTTGCAGACCGATGTCCATTTCGGTAATCTCGTCCAAAAACAACGTGCCGCCATCCGCCAATTCAAACTTACCGACCCGCTCCTTATTCGCCCCGGTAAACGCGCCTTTACTGTAGCCAAACAGCTCGCTCTCCAAAATATCCGCCGGAATCGCCGCACAATTGATCGACACGAACAGCTCTTTGGCACGGGGAGAAGCATTATGGATGGCCCGCGCCACCAACTCCTTACCCGTCCCGGTTTCGCCTTGGATCAGCACACTGGTTTTGGTCGCGGCAACTTGCTGAATTTGCGTGTAAATTTGCTGCATGGCCGGGCTGTTGCCGATAAAGCCCTGCCAACCCTGCGCGACCGCTTGCCGCAAATAACGGTTTTCCCGCTGCATCTTACCCAAGCGCAACGCCCGTTGCACCGAAGCAGTCACCGCATCCAACTCAAAGGGGCGGACAATATAATCGCTGGCCCCATACTTCATCGCCTCCACGGCACTCTCCACCGTACCATAAGCCGTGACCACAATCACCGGCACCTCATTATTTTGCTCACGCAACTGCCGCAACAGGCCGATGCCGTCCAGTTCCGGCATCCGTAAATCCGTAATCACCAAATCGAACGTTTGCTCGGCCAGCATCGCCAACGCTTGCAGGCCATTACCCGCCTGCGCCACGCAATATTCCATCTGCGTGAGCATAATCTCCAATAAGCGGCGCATTTTTGGCTCGTCATCGACGACCAGAATCGTTTGTTTGGGCATTCTGTTAAATTTCCTGATGGATCATAGGTAAAACGACATGGAAACACGCGCCCCCTAACGGGCTATCAGTCACAAAAATCCGTCCCTGATGTGCCAAAACAATTTGCTGGACAACCGTCAACCCCAGCCCCACCCCTTCTTGCCGCAGGGTGAAAAACGGCTCGAACACCTTAGCCTTATTGGCATCAGTAATACCAGGGCCATCGTCACTGACGGTTGCCTCAAAACTGTCGGCATGGTTGCGGGTTGCCACCACAATATGGCCGCCCAGCTTAACGTGTTGCGTGGCGTTTAATAATAAATTTAAAAACACCTGAATGATGTGATCTTTATCACAATCCAAGTGTGAATTTGTCGCAGCCAAATCGGCGCTAATCTGCACCTGCCGCACTTCGGCATGACTTTGCACCAATTCTAAGGTACGCCGGATAATCGCGTGGGCATCATTATAGGCAAACTGCGGCGCACGCGGCTTGGCACATTCTAACAGCATCGTCACCAAACCGTTCAGGCGCTGGGTTTCGCTCAGGATATACCCCGCCATTTCCTGGCCGATCTCGCTCAAATCCGGTTCGCGTTGCAAAATTTGCGCGGACGAGCGCAAAATCCCCAACGGTGTCCGCACCTCATGCGCCATGCTCGCCGCCATTTCGCCTATCACCGCCAATTTGGCGACCCTGATCACATCCTGCCGCGACTGCTCCAAATGCTCAATCATTAACGCAAACTGGCGGCTTAACTCAGTGATTTCTTGGCTAGAATTGACCAGCGGTGACACCACTGGCTTACCGAGCATAAAATCATGGGTAAACTTGGCCAACTGGACAATCGGGCGGGCAATTTTTGCCGACATCCAAAACGACACCACAATGCCCAGCACCAAGGTCAAGCTTAAAAATGCCAGAATCGCCGCCCACAAATCCCAAACCGGCAACAGCGCGTTTTTACTGGGCTGGAGAATCAGCACCCGCCAGCCAAAGCCGCTAAACGAACGGTAGCCCTGCGAATTGGCATAACCCACCAAAACGGCCTCATGATCCAGAAAATCCACCGTCGTCGTCAGCGACCCCGTCATTTTCTGCCCCATCAACGGCAACAGCTCCGGCAAACTGGCAAACGGCAAAGGCCGGTGCTGCAATACCGTCGACGTAGCGATCACCTTACCCGCCTCGTCAATCAGCAACGCATAGGTCGCCGAATCTTTCAGGCTGAATGGCAACGGCGTATCCAACAGCCGGAACATCTCCCGCCAATCAAAACTCGCGTATAACTGCCCCAGCGTACCGTTTTTAAAGGCATCGCGGATAGGGATGGAAAAATATAACTGCTCCAGCTCGGCATCCAGAAAATGCAGCGCGTGGGTATGGTCTTTATGGGTGACGCTAAGCCATGGCTCGGTATGCGGATACCATTCGCCGATCAGCTTCTTATCACTGGCGGAAATGATCTTGTCCTGATTGTCGACGACAAAAATCTGCCCATAAATGCCACCATAACCGCTGTGCAGCTCGTTCAGGACATGCGCCAACCGCTTATCGACATCCCCCACCCGAATCTCCTGCATCACCTCCAACTGGCTCCACATTGTCATATTCTCAAACCGCTCAAACAACGCCGTGTCGATTTGCTGCATAATCGTCGACGCTTGCGACTGGAGCTTATTATCAATCTCCTCCCGCAAAATCTCCCGCAAATGCACAAAAATCATCAATGTGATCAGCAACGCCGAAGCCAAACTAATCAGCAGATAAGACATCAGCAAAGTATAACGGATGGTCATGCGGGTATCTCGGTCAAAAGCGCAGGAAAAAGAGGGGGATTAACCGTAGAGAGTATAAGGGCGATAGCCGCCGCGCGGCAAAAAAATTGCGGGGAAAGGGGGAATGCCCGCTTTTATGCGGGTCTGGCCGTTCGGTGCCGCACGGTTGGCTTGGCGTGTCGGTATCCTAGCACTGGGGGTATTTCAAGAGACAGCGGTGTTTTAGATGACGGGTCAGGAGAAGACCGTGATTTTTGCGTGGTGAATAAAAATCCTGCGGCCTTTCTTTGATAAAGAGCGGAAACTTGGGCAGAAACAGCTTGCCCACCAAGGCTTGGATTACCGAGTTAACAAGGCAATAATTTCTTGATTTCCCTCATTTTCAGCAATATCTAAAGGCGTGTCATCGTAATCATTTTTTAAATTGCTTATCGCCCCCGCTGCCAGTAAGGCGACAATAACGTCTTCCCTTTGCATCCGTACCGCATAATGCAGTGGCGTGTCGCCTAAATCCCCGGCAAGATTTAAATCCGCCCCGCCAGCAATCATAATATTGGCATCATCTATATCGCCCCGCCAGCAAGCCAGATGAAAAGGGCTATCCTGGTCAACCCCCAATTGATCGGGGGACGTTAGCTCTAACGCTTCGAATTGAACTTGTTTTTGATATTTCTTTAGCAATTCTTCCAGCTTGCCCTTAGCATCCATCATATAAACCTCAGGGATATTTTTTCTTGCCTTAAGAGCGGGTAGCCCAAATTCCTTTCGGAAAGACTCGAATTTATCCACGGCATCCGCAACCCCATCAAAATAATCCTCATAGAAGCCTGTTTTGTTGAATTCAGCAGGGCCGATAAAATATTCACCGTCATCGAATGTTATCGTCACCCACTCTTCGGGAACAGAAGGGTCAACAACCTCAAACAAAGCTTTTGGATACAGTATGGGTTCTCCGTCATCATTGATAACACGAAAATATTCATCATCAATTTGAACAACAGAATAAACCATGCCAGGAGAGAGGCTACGATGATAATTGTCATCCACAATACGGTCATTAACCGTCATTTTTGCTTTCAATTTCATGATTAAGTTTATATGTAAACCCCTAAAATACCCCGGCTACTAGATCCCTATTTTTCGACATTGGTAATGGATTAGGAAAGATAATTTCTACCCACTACCCGCCTTACGCGCCAATTCTTTTATTAATGTTAATTTGTCTTGAAAATCCCCATAAATATGAACAGATGCCCCATAATCATCTTGATGATTAGCAATATATTCAGCAGTACCTAGCAATTTATCAAAAATGGGGAGTATATGCTCAGGAGCGTCTTTTAATTTATCTTCGACTAAAGATATATAGCAATTTGCAACATCAGGCGCATCTAATTCATCGAATCGGCTAGACACAACAAAGTCCTTGAAACCAAGCATATAGTACCTAAACGGAATAGCTGGCATAAATCTCAAATCTGTTGTTCTTCCCGTAACGTATTTGCGGAATTCTTTGTGCATTTCTGCATTCGTCCGTCCATAAAAAACCTCATAAGCATCGCGCTGATCCAAGTCTGCCCAATACTCTTCCCAATCTGTTTCAGTAGGTATTTCTATTTCCATAACCGCGCCGCCTTACGATCACCTGTTCAGGATAACTACCACAGGCCGCTTGTTCATCCCACACATCCACTAACCGTTCCCGAAGCATTAAAACCTCTGGTGGTTGCCAAAGCGGAGTATAACCGCACCCGCTAGGTGTGACGGCGGCAATATTGCAGCCATAAAAAAACTTTTCATACACTTTATTGAGTTGCGGTTCATGCAATTTTTCCCGCAGGGCATCTAAAGCAAAGGTGCGAATTAAATCTTCAATGAAGTTCCAACCATTTAACATTACTTCACAAGCAGTCTCATCAATAATACTGCCTGACCCTAAGCCAGAAAGTATTTTCCAGAAAACATCAAAATCAATTATTGCCGCTTCATCCCATCTTATAACGAAAGGCAAACCTGCGAATACTTTTTTAGCCTCTTCAAAATCACCTACAGATAAAATAAGCTTGTCTTGATGTTGTTTAAAAACATCCCCATCGCCATTAGCTTCCCACAGCAAATAACCGCATTTTCCCTTGTAACTATACGCATAAGGATAAACGCTATTTTTATCTTCCATAGCAATTAGTTATACCATTTTTCTTGATTTTTCTATAGCAAATAGCGGCTATGGACAAGTCAAAAGACCTTCTTTGGCTTCCTTTAAAATTGCCTCAAAATCGCTTAAAGGAAAGCTCATCACCACGTCTTTATGCGATATATAAATATCTGTCAAAAATTCGATTTCCAAATTCTCACAACCTTTTTCCTTATTTATTTGACATAAGCGTTGTTTTTTAAAATGAATTTCAACCAAAAGATGGTCTCGTTTTGTTTCGCTGACAAAAATAATACTAAAATCACTCATACATTTACATAATTAGGCTAAATACGGTATGCCGGAATGGGTAAAACCCCGTAATACGCGTTGTTTCTTACAAGCTATCCGTTGTCTGTCCCAGTGCAAGGTACACTAAACTGTAAAACAAGAACATGCTGGGCGCATGGGAAACAAAAAAAAGTGTCTTTTGAAGTTGAATGCTCTATTAAGCCCTCAATTTTTATAGCCTTTTCAAATCTATATGATGTATATTCAGAATTTGGCATTAAAAACTCAATCATATCCAGGATTTTAAAAGAAATGTACTTTTTCTTATCATCTACAGCTTTGCAATCAAAATGACCAATGGGGTAATTTAAAATATTTTCCGCTATAAATACTTGAATCTCTTGCTCTATCTGACTGTATTTAACATCATATTTCATATCCACATTTAACTGACAACGGGATTGAAAATACTGAATCAAGTTTATATCTACATTTTGTTCGGTCGTGTTTTCAAGGATAAAGGCACCGGCATAGTAATCATTAATTCTCCCGTTTAACGCCATAACGCCCATCAGAAAGCCATCTAACCTTGCCACTCCAATTTCCGAAATCACTTTTATCACTTTAAGAGCTATTATGTATTTACACCAATAATTAAAATTATCGAATTTCAGGAATAATCTGCAAACTTATGTCGCAGTCATTACATGAAGCCTTTGCAATTGCGTTTAACCAATCTACCCAAATAGCGGGGTCGGCGGTGTTCCCATTATCTAACAGCGACATGCCGCCAAGTAAGCCAGCTATGTCATTTGAGTTTGTTAATTCATATTCATGTTCATGTTCAAGAAATTTATACATCGCTGCATAGGCGGCTTTTACGGTTATTTTATCGTTTTCATTAATCATAAGCTCCATTTCCGACTTGTGGCTTTACGGGTGAAGAAAGTCCTGTATCTGAATTATATAGCAGTGGTGTTTCATTCCTTACTCGTCATTTTTTATTCGCCGTACAGCCGTTAAGAAATAACAACAGTTTCGTATGTTAAAGGATGCACGACTTTAATATTTCTAGGTTCGAGTAAGCCGATAATTTTTATTAACAGCTCAGGATATGAGTCTTCTGGAACATGCACCCAAGCTAACGGACGGCCAAAGGCGTATTCCAAGCATTTATTGGCCGAATGGATGTCCAGAGGATCAGGGTTCAAACCTTGCCGCTGGCAAAATAACCTAAAATCTTCAAGCGTTATTTCGCCATCTGCAATGGATGAACGTAGGTTTTCAGTATCAATTTTATCTGCCACATTAGACAAACCCAAAAAAACATCTTTCGGGATACCCAATTTATGCAAGTCCTCCGCCAGTTCCTCGCCATACTCGTCGGGTAGCTGATTGCCTGGAGAAGACCAAGCGTCATAATCGTAAACCGTAGGGCATTTGCTAACCTTGTTCATTTAACCCCCACAATTTGGAAAACGCATTCGCTTTGGGTGTACCTGCCCGCCTTAGTGTCATAAGTGCGGTAGTAATTATAGGACAGCCCGCTCTCGCCGTCGATGTATTGGCCGGGGAAGCGCAGGTTGTAGCCGAAGCCGCCCACCCCGGCGGGGTTGGTCTTGGCGGTGTTGGTGCCGAAGGGGTCGGGGTTGTCCCACTGCCAGCGCACCTGTTTTGCCGACGATAATCTGGAGGGGGTGCCAAGGTGGCCGCTGAGCACGGGGAAGATGCCGCCGCCCGCGACCATGGCGACGGGCAGGTCGCCGGGCCGGAGGTGTGCCTGTTGGCGGACACCGTTGTTGCCGTAGCTGCCGCTCAGGTGGGTGGCAGGCTTGACGGTAAGCCATCGACCCGCCATGTTCAGGGCGGGTCGGCTTTTGTCGCCGTAGGTGAAGGTTTGGGTACCGTTGTCGGTAAGTTTACCGGAGTGTCATGGCGGTAGGTTTTAGCACCTGCCGGATTCAGGCGGTTGCTGTTGGTGTTACCGACAGTGGCGGGGAGCCATTACAGCATGGTTGTCCTGTTCGCCATAGCCAAGTGGAAGGTACGCACAGCGTACCCTACCCGGCTTGGCGCAGGGTGTTGTTGGTGTCGTATTCGCCGATCAGATGTCCGGCGGTGTCGTAGACGTAGCGGTAGGGAGCCAGCGGGGACATAAGCGCCCCATTTTGCGACCCGTTCGCCGAAGGCGTTTAGCAGCAGAGGGTGGCGGTGACAGTCGCCCGCATATCCATCCCATTGCTCTACGCAATGCACCTTACCGCGTTAGTTATCACTAGCAAGTTCTTTCAGGCATCTAGTAATAGTTGATTTTACGGCTACTGTTTTTTCATTTTTAAGTTTTTGTTCCAATATTCCATAGAGCCCATCAATATTATTATCGAAAGATAATTCAGTAAGTATATTTGCAGTTGCACATCTTACCCGATAGCTTTTTGTGTTGAGCATTTTTATTATCAAAGATAAGTTTGATTCTTCGCCAAGTTTAAATAATGCCGTTAAAATTCTAACCCTCGATGCATTTCTTTTTTCAGTTAACAATGCCTTTTTTAGAGCATAAACGGTATTTTTATCACCTATTACGCCTAATGCTTCTGCTGCATATCCTCTAACCAACTCATCTTTATCGGTAAGTTTTTCAATTAACTTAGGTATAGCATATTTCGCTTTCAATTTCCCTAAGCTGTCAGCAGAATTTAATCTAACAACCTCATCTACATCATCAAGTGAGTCAATTAGATAGCTAATTGACTGTTGATTGTTAAAAAAACCCAATGTTTCGGCTGTCAAATATCTTACTTCATAATGCGGGTCTTTTAATAATGGGAACAGCTTATCAACATCATTTTTATTGCCAATTTCCCCAAAGACCTGGATAGCTGCCGACCTAATAGAATAATTTTTATCTTCAAACGCTTGAAAAAGTAAAGGACGTATTTCGTCATATGCTTTTTCTTGCCAACTTTTGACCAATAAAACTCTTGACAAAGTATCTTTACTGCTCACTTGATAACACCCTTACTTTATGGACATCTTTTGTTTTTATTTTTTACTTTACGGCCTTTTAATTCTTTCTCAAGACGTTTTTTATCTTTACCCTTGGCCTTATCATATAAATCTTGAATTTCTTGGTCTGTATAGCCTTCAAGCCCACTATCTCTGACATTTTGATTGCCGCCTTTTGCCATTTCATAGGCATTTTCTAGTGCGCTAGACACGTTATTAACAAAATCCGAAACGACATCTCCAAAAGCCGCACCGGCGGCCGTAGCGAATGCAATTTCAGAAGGAGTAGCTAGAATATTTGCTCCACCTGTGGTTACGTCGATAGCTATTGATCCAACTATGGCAGCTCCCCCACCAATGGTACCACCTAGTACTGCACCTTCAGCAGTTAATCCATACGGATCAATTTGATTAACCGGATTCCCCCCCACATACCCATAAGTGTTCATCCCCCCATCCAAGCCGATCGGGTCGCTTTGGGTGTACCTGCCCGCCTTAGGGTCATAGGTGCGGTGGTAGTTGTAGAACAGCCCGCTCTCGTTGTCGGCGTATTGGTCGGGGAAGCGCAGGTTGTAGCCGAAGCCGCCCACCCCGGCGGGGTTGGTGTTGGGGGCGTTGGCGCCGAAGGGGTCGAGGTTGTCCCATTGCCAGCGCACCTGTTTGCTGCCGTCGATGATTTGGCGGGGGGTGCCGAGGTGGTCGCTGAGCACGGGGTAGATGCTGCCGCCCGCGACTATGGCGACGGGCAGGTCGCCGAGCCGGAGGTGTGCCTGTTGGCGGACACCGTTGTTGCCGTAGCCGCCGCTCAAGTGGTTGGCTTGGTCGTAAGCCATAGACCCGCCCATATTCAGGGCGGGGCTGGTTTTTGACATGTTGACCTAGGGCGTTGCTACCATAATAGCTACGTTATCCATTTGATTAAAAATCAACAAAACCCATTTTTTTCAGGAAAGGCCCAAGAATTCCAGCCACTACGGGTAACATAACGAACAACAATATCATTATCAATATCCATAATTTACTATCA
Source organism: Methylovulum psychrotolerans (assembly GCF_002209385.1). Classification (NCBI taxonomy): domain Bacteria; kingdom Pseudomonadati; phylum Pseudomonadota; class Gammaproteobacteria; order Methylococcales; family Methylococcaceae; genus Methylovulum; species Methylovulum psychrotolerans. The sequence continues at coordinate 974,625 of NZ_CP022129.1, read as the reverse complement.
TTCGACATAAATCTAATACCTAAGATAACGGCGGAATAAGAGGACTAATTTTTGGTTTCTCTACAACGTTTGGATCAACTGTAAAGTTAATGCCTTTAGGAAATCCTAAATCTCCGACAGGAGTCTTCGCAATACCGCACGTCAAGTCTATTCCTGCTGGAAATGGCAATGGAACACCGTTTGTCCACATTGATGGCGGAGGGATTCGTACAATGAATTCATCTGAATTAGCTCCTGGTTTGTATTCTATATTATGTCCCGCATCGTAAGCAATTGCGGCAATGAGGAGAATTCCAAATATCTCCTCATTATTACCCCTTGGATCAATCCTGTTAAGCGGATTCCCCCCCACATACCCATAAGTGTTCATCCCCCCGCCCAAGCCGATCGGGTCGCTTTGGGTGTACCTGCCCGCCTTAGGGTCATAAGTGCGGTGGTAGTTGTAGAACAGCCCGCTCTCGTTGTCGATGTATTGGCCGGGGAAGCTCAGGTTGTAGCCGAAGCCGCCGACTCCGGCGGGGTTGGTGTTGGGGGCGTTGGCGCCGAAGGGTTCAAGGTTGTCCCATTGCCAGCGTACCTGTTTTGCCGGGGATAATCTGGCGGGGGGTGCCGAGGTGGTCGCTGAGCACGGGGTAGATGCCGCCCCCGCCCGCGACCATGGCGACGGGCAGGTCGCCGAGCCGGATGTGTTCCTGTTGGCGGACACCGTTGTTGCCGTTGCCGCCGCTCAGGTGGTTGGCTTGGCCGTAAGCCATAAACCCGCGCGTGTTCAGGGCGGGGCTGGTTTTTGACGTGCAGGCCTAGGGCGTTGCTGCCATAGCGGTAGGTGCCGTTTTTGCTGATACCGGACAGGCGGCTTTTGGCACCGTAGGTGAAGGTTTGGGCACCGTTGTCGGTAAGTTTGCCGGAGTGTCATGGCGGTAGGTTTTAGTGCCTAGCGGATTCAGGCGGTTGCTGTTGGTGTTGCCGACAGTGGCGGGGAGCCATTACAGTATAGTTGCCCAGTCCGCCATAGCCAAGTGGAAGGTACGCACAGCGTACCCTACCCGGCTAAGATAACGGCGGGATAAGAGGGCTAATTGTTGGTTTTTCTACAACGTTTGTATACGCCGTTTTAAGCCATCGTATAAAGGCTAGCACTCTATCCCATTACAAAGTGTTACGCCTTATAGCCTTAATAAAAAAGTAAATGAAACATGAAAATGAAATAACAAATACAAACGAGTATGAATAAACCAAACATTCTAACTTAGGGATATTTGCATTCGTAAAGGCGCTCTGCCAAATAAAATACAAGACGTTAACACCAGAAAAATAGGCTATCAGCACACATATAATTACAGTTATCCAATATTTTATTTTGTTAATTATTTTTGTTGTTGCCAAGCTTCTTTAGGTTGCTAATAGGGCGGAAGCGCTGAGCATTGTTTTATCAAACTCTGAACAAAAGTTTGGCAATTGTTAGTTGGACCTGTTACGGATTAGGTCTTACCGCGTTGGAGCCGGCGGGCCAGTAGTTATTCGAACCCTGTTATTCCGTTATTTCGAATCAATGAATTTTGTTGCCTGATTGCTCTAGCCATTGTTTTGTTTCTTCACCAATATAATCCTTATTCAATTTTAGAAGATTTTTTTTTGTAACTAAAAAAATTTGTTGGGCCCATTTTTTGAAATTTTCTGTTTTTTCTACTACCTCATCATTTTTCCCATAAAATTTATCAGTATAATAAACTCTACCTCTTCTCAAGATTTTACCATCGTAAAAACAACTAGTAACCTCAATTATCGGCGAACGAAGCACGTCAATAACCCAATGATTTTGTTTAGGTACAAAATTAATCACTAACGAATCAATATCATCTGGGTGAACAAAATAATAGAATAACCAGCGATGGTTATTCTCAGTTAAATTGAGATTAGATAACTCCCTCGGCGAAGAAGAACTTGATTTACTATGCAGAATAATTAAAAGACAAGCATCTTTCAATTTGCTCTCTAACGCATCTAAATCTGATGGTAATAAGTAAAAATTTATTTGTTTTCCCATAAACTTTATTTGTTATAAGGTACAAAAGTTGGTCGCATACCAGGAAAATGCACTTACACTAATAGCTATACCTATCGAATTGCAGGAATAATCTGCAAACTTATGTCGCAGTCATTACATGAAGCCTTTGCAATTGCGTTTAACCAATCTGCCCAAGCAGTCGGGTCAGCAGTGTTCCCATTCTCTAACAGCGACATGCCGCCAAGTAAGCCAGCTATGTCATTTGAGTTTGTTAATTCATATTCATGTTCAAGAAATTTATACATCGCTGCATAGGCGGCTTTTACGGTTATTTTATCGTTTTCATTAATCATAAGCCCTATTGCCAATTTGGCCTTATTGGTGAAGAAAGTCCTGTATCTGAATCATATAATTGTGGTGATTCATTTATAACATCACCCTTTCTGGTTTGAGTTCATGCCTACCCTTAGCTTTACAAATACATATTACGAATCAGCGACATGCGCGTAAATTGACTCCAGCGCCTTATAAAGCTTGCCAATAACATGATCGTATTCACCTAAAAGAATCTGGGCGGTACGGACATTTTTATCTTCAATCCCCTTATACAAAACCGTCGAATAACCATTACAATCGATAAGAAAAATCTTCCATTGATCAAAGACATCTACAGGTATTGTTATTTCAAACCGAGCTGGAGAATCAGGCATTTCACCACGGACATTTTTGCTGTCACCATAAATTGCTTCATTGAGCTGATAAAAAACCTTTTCAGGTGCTTGCAAACATAAGCCGTCAGCATTGCGTTTGCCAGAGTCATATAGCAAATATTTCAACTGTGACAAAACATCCCTAAGAGAAGTGCCAAGCTCATAATCGCCTATGCTCTCACCTTCGAGCCAATAACAAATCTTGCCATACATCCATTCGCCACCGGAATTAAAATCAAGCGCATATTCCACCGCAAATCTTTGTTTATCACCGATCAACATCGCTTACAAACCAAATACCCATAAGTATAGTGGTAATTATAGAACAGCCCGCTCTCGCCGTCGACGTATTGGCCGGGGAAGCGCAGGTTGTAGCCGAAGCCGCCCACCCCGGCGGGGTTGGTGTTGGGGGCGTTGGCGCCGAAGGGGTCGAGGTTGTCCCATTGCCAGCGCACCTGTTTGTTGCCGTCGATAATTTGGCGGGGGGTGCCGAGGTGGTCGCTGAGCACGGGGAAGATGGCGCCGCCGCCCGCAAGCATGGCGACGGGCAGGTCGCCGAGCCAGATGTGTTCGGCTTGGCGGGCACCGTTGTTGTCGTATTCACCGATCAGGTGGTTGGTTTGGCCGTACCCATAGACCCGCCCGTGTTCAGGGTAAGGCTGGTTTTTGACGTGCAGGCTTAGGGCGTTGCTACCATAGCGGTAGGCGGCACTTTTGCTGATGCCGGACAGGCGGCTTTTGACACCGTAGATGAAGGCTTGGGGCTGTTGTCGGCAAGTTTGCCGGAGTGTCATGGCAGTAGGTTTTAGCACCTACTGGATTCAGGCGGTTGCCCAGTCTGTCATGGCCAAGTAGAAGGTACGCATAGGGTGCCGGACTTCCCATGCGTACGATTACGCTACGCTAACCGTACTAATTTTTCGCTTGGCTTCTTTTAATGCTTTTTCAAAAATTGCTAAATCAACCTTCCTTAGCACCAAGTTTTCTTGTACATTTTGGTCAGGAAACTCAATTTTCATACAATCCAACCCATCATCTTGGTTAAGTAAACCAATAAATTTATCTTCGTAATAAATTTCAGCGACCAGCTTTTCATAATCAGAATCACTGGACAATAATATCCTTACCTTGTCATTCATAATGTAATTATCCTAGGATCCTAAAAAACCTGTCATATTTCCATTTGCATCAAAACAAGCACCTTGCCCAGTCCGCCATAGCCAAGTGGAAGGTACGCACAGCATACTCCACCCAGATCCTATCTATCAGTAATTTATTGTCGATTAAACTCGGTTAGTGAAGATTTCAAAAATATAAAATGTCCTTGTAAAACACAGGTTCCGCAGACTTCTGGGCTTGGCCATGCTTCATTAGTCATTTTCGTTGTTACCTCTATGTCGATGTCCATTAAGATTGTGTCTTCACCAATCGTATCAAATATAGGGCGCGACATTTTATTTAACAATACGCTGTTATCCCCATTTGAAACCATTAATTTAAGAGTTCCTTTCTTTGCATAACCAAAGCAAAAATTTCTGAATGAAGACGAACCTTCTGTGAGTACAACCAAAGCCTTATCATGTTTTGATAGATCAAATTCACGGTTTTTAAATGGGCCGTCAGGAATATGAATAGTGAGATACTGGATCGCAGATGTATCACTCAATCCCGGCCAACCTGAAAATCGTTCTCGAAACGCAAACGCAATTCCATCCCCATTTGTTAACTCCTGAAGAGGAACAGAAATATTATTTTCTCTAAGTGCAGAAAAAAGGGTTCCCGATAAGCTTTTTGATAACTTATCGTGAATATTTCTTTCTTTCAATTGCGCTTGTTGAACCCAGATATTTTGAATTGATCGGCCAGGAAAGTTACTATAAGGAAAACATTGCTTGATTGGTTTCGCATCAGCGATACTTAATACATTTACGAAGAGAATTATCAACAACCCTTTAAACTTTAATCTTTTATGATTTATTAGGCGCATTTCCTTCCACTCAACGATTGATTAATCTATTTAGATGATTCTGAATTTTTTCACCTACCTATTTTTTTTCAAAAAACTATAGGCTTTAATGGCAGGCTCACGAGTTCATCCCCCCACCCAAGCCAATCGGGTCGCTTTGGGTGTATCTGCCCGCCTTAGGGTCATAAGTGCGCTGGTAATTATAGAACAGCCCGCTCTCGCCGTCGATGTATTGGCCAGGGAAGCGCAGGTTGTAGCCAAATGCTCCCACCCCAAACAAAACCCAAATTCCCCACCAACCGACATAGCATTATAATAGGTTTATTATATACTCTACCCATAACCCCCTACCGCACCCGTCTATGCCCAAGCCGCTATGCCCCACCCTGATTGTCTTGCTATTGCTCGGGCACAGCCTAAGCGGCAGTTGGGCAGCGCCCCCACTACCGCCCTCTTATAAATGGGGGCGCGGCATCAGTGTGCCCGCGCTGGACTTTAACTTGGGCGGTTATGCCAACGTTTCCTATATGCACCCCGAAAACCAGCCTAACTATCTCAAGTTAGACGAAATCAGCCTGTTAATTTCCTGGTCGCCGCTGCAACGGTTACGGTTTTTTGCCGAAGTGGAAGCCGATGACTGGCTGTCCACGCAATACCCCAACAGCTTTGCCAATGCGATCCGCGCCGAGCGCCTGTATGCCGACCTGTTGGCCACCGACACCCTGACCGTGCGGGTCGGCAAATTCTTAACCCCTCTAGGCCGCTGGAATGTCATCCACGCCGCGCCGCTAATTTGGACGACCACCCGCCCGCTAGTGACTGACGAGCAACTGTTTAGCCACCACCTTAACGGCCTCATGCTCACCCAACGTATTCAATTCAGCGAACGCAATCTGGACATTTCGGTCTATGCCGACCATTCCAGCCAATTTGACATTTTCGACAACAGCACGACCGGGTTTGACGACGCGTTTGGCGGGCGGGTCAATTTAGAGCTGTCCGAGCCGTGGCAAGTCGGCTTCTCCTTTATTAACTTCACTAACGAACTCCACCCCAAAGCCGAGCGCAATAACATGGTGGGCATGGATTTTGTCTGGAAGAAAGACGGCTACGAAGTCACCACCGAAGCCATCTACCGCCATGCCAACGATAGCCAAGGCCAAGAGCATGGCCTGTACCTACAAGGCATAGCCCCCCTCGCCAAGCAAGTCTTTGCGATAGGCCGTTACGAATACCTAAACGGTACGCACCAATTTATCCGCACCGATACCCATATCGGGGTTACAGGTCTGGCGTGGCGGCCTTATGTGCCCTTAGTGTTTAAGGCCGAGTACCGTTTCGGTAGCCAAAATGAAAGCGTCGCCCCCAGCGGCTTTTTCACTTCCATTTCCATGTTCTTCTGATGATGTTTACGCGCACCGCCCTATTCTGCCTGACGGCATTAGCCCTCATACCCGCCCATGCCGATGAGATATGGTTGGTCACGGGTCTGGACACGCCGTTTAAAACCTTAAGCCACAAGACGCTGGAGAATATTTTTTTGCGCAAAACCTTGCTGAACGAAGACGGCAGCAGTTGGATACCGCTCAACCTAAATCCCGAACACCCGGTTCGCCAAGCCTTTTCCGAAGCCTTGTTCCACCGCCGTGCCGAAGCCTTGGAACCCTACTGGAACGAGCAATATTTCCACGGCCTGACCCCGCCCTATGTGGTCGCCTCCGAAGAGGCTATGCTGCGCTTTGTCTCCGGCACGCGTGGCGCCATCGGCTATGTCCTGCCCTGCCATAGCGACGCGCGGGTACAAGTGGTCTTTAAACTGCCTGTCCGTGATGACCTTAAGGGGCAATGCGGTAAATAGCGTCCGGCAAAAAGTGGTTTTTAACGGCTGACCTCAATCAACCCTGCCAATTTTTGCCGCTAAGCCTTAAAATACCGCTATCAACATTCTGTTTACGGATACGACCATGAAAAAAATCAAAGTGCTGTTTGTCTGTATGGGCAACATCTGCCGCTCGCCAACCGCCGAGGGGGTATTTAACAAACTGATTGAAGACCGTTATCTGGGCGAACGCTTTACCGTCGATTCGGCAGGCACCCATGCTTACCATATCGGGGCCGCCCCTGACTTACGCTCCCAAAAAGCCGCGCGGAACCGGGGCGTGGAATTGGCGAAACTACGCGCCAGAAAATTCACTGTCGACGATTTCAGCGATTTTGACCATATCTTGGCGATGGACATGGAAAACCATACCCTACTCGCCGCCGCCTGCCCGGACGAACACAAGGCGAAAGTCCGCCTGTTTTTAGATTACGCGCCGCACCTGCCCTTCCGCGAAGTCCCCGACCCGTATTACGGCGGCAGCTACGGTTTTGAGCGGGTACTGGACTTAGTGGAAGAAGCTTCCGAAGGCTTCTTAAAAACCTTAAAAGCCGACGGGCATTTGTAAACCCCAGCAACTTTAGGAACTCGATGTTCAAGTTTTTAACATTCAGATAAATAGCTTAGCTATCAGATACTGTAAAACTATTTAAAACAACAAGTTGCAACGAAGCTCGTCTCCCTCCCCTGATGGGGAGGGTTGGGGTGGGGAGAATCTAAATCAGGCTTTTTTTATTAAACGGACTAAAAACAGTCTGCTTAAAATCTCTGAGACAGAAGCATAAGCTATTGATTTTATTCTCCCCACCCCAGCCCTCTCCATCAGGGGAGGGAGCCGTCTTACCCTACAAGCTTTTATTTTTTAACCAATGCCCCGCCCTATTTAGGGCGGGTTTTATGAAAAACTTGATGATCGAGTAGGAACGCTACATGGCTATTATCACCAATACCATCAACTATCTGGACGGCGATACCGTCTTAGAAGGTTTCTTTGCCTTTGACGATACCCTGCAAGGCCGCCGCCCCGCCGTCTTAATCGCCCCCACTTGGGCAGGCCGCGACAGCTTCGCCGACGACAAAGCCAAGCAACTGGCGCAACAAGGCTATCTGGGCTTTGCCCTGGACATGTACGGCGCGGGTAAAGTGGGCAGTTCACCCGAAGAAAACGGCCACCTGATGCAACCGTTCATAGAAGACCGCGCTTTGCTGCAACGGCGCATTAAAGCCGCCTTAGCCAGCGTCCGCTTGCTGCCGTGGGTAGACGACAGCAACATCGCCGCCATTGGCTTTTGCTTCGGCGGCTTGTGCGTATTGGATTTGGCGCGTAGCGGCGCGGCTCTGAAAGGCGTGGTCAGCTTCCACGGCCTGCTCGGTGCGCCCAATAATTTGGCCGGACAAACCATTACCGCCAAAGTGCTGGCCTTGCACGGCCACGACGACCCGATGGGGCCGCCCGCCCAAGCCTTGGCCTTTGAACAGGAAATGACCGCCGTCGGCGCCGATTGGCAACTGCACACCTACGGTCATACCCTACACGCCTTCACCAACCCGCAAGCCAACAACCCCGCCTTCGGCACCGTCTACCAAGCCGATGCCGCCCGCCGTTCATGGCGGGCGATGGGTAATTTCCTTGAAGAGATTTTTGCCTAAAAAATCTCCATAAAATAACCTCGGCATAAGCATTTTTGGAGCGCGGGCATCTTGCCCGCCCTTGCGGGCAAGATGCCCGCGCTCCAAAACCCGTACTTTTAACGTTTGCCTAAATTATTGCCTACCCATTCCTACGCAAAGGCCTTCAATCTTTGCCGATGGCCTAAGGGCATATCTTACCTAACTGGGTCAGCACCCTTTCCAGCGCATCGCCCCGCTCCGTATCAACCGCTATGGTATGGCGTTGCTCGGCTTCCCCCAGCGGTTCAGCCGCTTGCTGCTGTTGGCGCAACACCGCCACTGTCGCTTCCGAAGCATCGCCCTGCCGTTGCCTGATACGTTGGCACAAAGTATCATCGGCCGCTTGCACGGCAATGATAATAAAAGGCGTTTGGCAGTCTTCGGCCAGTTGCAAAAAGCCCTCCCGCTGTTCCCTGTTAAGAAACGCCGCATCGACAATGACGGAAAACCCCGCCTCAAGCACCCCTTTGGCCAACACCGCCAAGTGCCGATACGTTTGCCGGCTGGCTTCTTGGCTATAAATGCCAGTACCCAAGCCGCTACCCGTATCGGCTTGCGCCGTATAACCCAACAAGCGTTTGCGTTCTATATCCGAACGGATCTGTAACGCGCCGATGTTTTCCGCCACTTGGCTGGCTAACGTCGATTTTCCTGAACCCGAAAAACCGTGCATGATAATCAGCCCCGCCTTGCCGGGTTGGGTAAAGCGTTCGGCCAAATCGGCAAACAGGCCATACTCAGCACACAGTTGCCCATCAGCTTCTGGGTTTTGGTCAGCCTGCAACAACGCGATTTTCGCCCGTACCAAGGCACGGTACACCCAATAATAGCGCAACAAAGCCAGCCCCGGATAATCGCCAGTCGCTTGTAAATAGCGGTTAAGGAAACGGTAGGCATACACTTCATAGCCAAAACGCAGCAAATCGTTCATCAAAAAAGCCACCTCGCTCATGACATCAATCCAACTCAGTAGCGGGTTAAACTCAATACAGTCAAACGGGATGACCTTACCATCGACCAGCGTCATATTGCCTAAATGTAAATCACCATGGCATTCGCGCACCCAGCCCTGCTGTTGGCGTTGCTTCATCAGCGCGGCTTTGCTGTGCCATTCTGCATCCCCCCAAACCTGGAGAGCCGCCAATTGTTGCACTTGGCCAGAGCTTTTTAAAAAAGGCCGGATGCCGGTAAAATTCTCGGTAAACCAATAGCGTATATCCTGACTGCTACCATAAGGCGACTGGTCGTCAGTGCGAGCCACCGTATGGTGAAAATCGGCAACCAGACTGGCGATCTGGTCAATTTCATCCGTACTCAATTGCCCACACTCGGCGGACTCCCGCAAAGTTTGCGCACAAGGGAATTGCCGCATCTTGACGGCATATTCTATAGCATCACCTGTACCGGCCATTTTAGGCGCAGCGGGCGAACCGGTTATCGGCACCACCGCAAGATACCAGCTTGCCGCCAAACGTTGGTTGAGGCGTAATTCCTCATGGCAAAAAAACTCACGCTGCGCTAAGGCCGAAAAATCCAAAAAGCCGAAATTCACCGGCTTTTTGATTTTGTAGGCGTATTGCCCGGTCAGTAAGACCCAAGAAATATGAGTTTCAATCAAACGGATAGACTCAGTGGGGTGGTTATACGCATCGGCTTTGCTAAGCCCTTTCAGCAAAGCAAAACCAGAATCCTGTACGGGGGGGTCAGTAGGGATTGATGTCATTGGCTTCCAAAAACCTTAGGTATCCTCATGAATCTTGATTGCAACAGAAACGGCTGGGATTTTCAACAGGAAACTGAGAAAGTCGCTTAACGGTTATCGAAATCTGATAGCAAGGAAGTGCTATTGGCAGCCATTGCCCTGTCATCATAGTCACCATGGCGGCGCGACATAGTTCATTTAATCCCCTATTAAACCTCAAATCGGTAAAACTTTACCGATTTGAGGCGATACAGAACCCGGCCAAAAACAGACCGGTTCAGCAACAGCGATTAAAGCCCACTTAAAAATTACCCCCCTTATGGCAATCAAAACACGTCACCTTATCCCCGACGGTATAATTTTTAGTGCCGAACTCGGTGACGAATACCCGGTTAGCAGCCACTTTGCCTAAGGGCGAGCCTTTTAAATCCAAACCGTGGCAGGCTTGACAAGCTTTAGCGTTCTTTTCATAAAAATCGCCATGACCGCCATTAACCCATTTCTTATCATTCACATTGTGCATACCGTGCGGGCCGTTTAAGGTCAAACCCAAGCTGCCGTTGGTATGGCAGGTGGTACACTCCGCTAACGTCCCTGTATGGCCTTGCGCCAGCACGGCAGGGATATTGTCGTTAGGATGTTTGGCATCGCCCGGCCAAATCGCATGGGTGCTATTGTGGCAATTTTCACATAAGACATTACCGTGGCCTTTACTGAAACGGTACAAGGTAGCTGTTTGTTCGGCAAAGCGTTTATTACTGGCGAGCCGGGGTGAAGCCGCCGGATCGGCCAAATCGAAAGCAAAATACTGGCGCAACCCATCCGCCGAAGTGCTGGCGGTAACAGGCAAGTGGTTGACGGCATCGCCAGTATGGCAAGATTGGCAACGCGGTAAATCCACCCACGGACGGCGGCTGCCACTATCGTTAGTACCATCTAAAGAACCGCCGGGTTTCAGCGGATAATGCCCACCAGTGGCCTGCATATTGCCGTGGCAGTTTTGGCAAGTGACATTCTGGGTCATCGCCCCGCGCAAACACCGGGTGTCACTACCCGGATGGCATTGGTAACAGCTTTCCTTGCTGGACGCAGGGATTTTGCCGCCTACCAGCACTGGCTTATCAGGTAACGCCACACCATTTAACACCATTTTAGCGGCATGATTATCGTGCATAACCGCCGACATCGTGCGGTGCCGTTTTTGTTCGGCACTTTGCCCTGATCCGGTCAGGTCGAGGGCGGGGGAATAATGGCAAGCCGCGCATAATACTGGCTTGGCGACTTCTAACGCGGTCGCAAACTTAAAATCGTGCAGTTTGAGGACGTTTTCCCGATACTGGACGCTGGGGTTAGGGTCAAACGACCATGTTACCGTAGGATATTTACCCGGCATAGCGGCGCTGGCGTTGGTGGCATGGCAATTTTTACAGGTCGTCTCATCGGAAACGGGCAACACCACCTTGGTGGTAGCCCCCACAAAAGCGGCATGGGTTTTGGCGTTGCTGACCTGGAGTTGCAGCATAGGATAAAAATTCTTATTGCCCTGATCGTCAATCGGCAAAATTGGCACCCCCACCGCCTTAAAAACGCTTTGGCTAGTGTTCCAAGAAAACGTTCTGTCGGCGCGGGTTTTGGCATCTTTAGGCAGCGTCAAGCCAAAAATACCCTTGCCTTCCGGCAGGTTTAAACCGTAGGCCTGCTGATATGTCCAAAAATTGGTTTTCGGCACACCGTATTTATCCAACCACGAGCTGTTAATGGAACCGTGCGCATCGGCGGTGGCGGCATACGTCAGCTCCACACCATCGGCGGCGGTCAACACCGAAGGGTGGCCTAGCGCGTCGATACCGATCACCTGCGCTTGCACAACATTAAACGGCGGCAAAATGGTAAAGGTCGAAAAATCGTCATCAACACAGTGCATCCCTAAATCATTAGCGGCAAACACTTTGTATTGCTGGATTGTGGCACTGTGGGCTAACCCGCTGATGAGCAACCACATCAGAGAGATAAGGGCCGGATAGTTGATCTTAATCATAAATAAGGTTCCTCGGTGAGAACAGGGGGGCTGGCCATCTATTAGATTATTTTAATTTTCTTATATAGTATAGCAGACTTACCTTATTCATTATAGTTTGCAGGGTTAATTTTGTAAGTGGGCAATCCGCTTAAATTTCCAGTGCTTAGGGAAGCAAAGTTATTAAACCCTACCCGCTAAGTACCCCACCACCCTAACAGGCTTACTTACCCGCTATTTTATTGCCCTCAAACAAACGTCTTACATCAGATCAAAGCTACTGCTCCATTCCGATCAACAAGTTGGTACAGGATTATTATTCGGCACATTCAAACATCGAGACAGCATGAATCATCATTGAGCAATCCTAAAACCGTTTAACTAGCACCAAGAACTCTTTTAACCGCACTATCGAGCTGTTCGCCGCTGGGTAAATTTGGCCCTGAAATAAAGCGTTGTGAAAACTCGTCCAAGGAAAAACGCATGTTGCGTTTTATTTGCAAAGTACGCTGTTCACCGTGTTTTTTAAAAGGCGATAACTCGTATGTATGGATGGTAAGGACATCTTTGCCGCCTTCCTTGAGCAGGGGAATGTCTTGACCAATAATATCCTCAAACTTTCGGTAAACAATATCTGGCACCACAAAATAAAGGCCTGATTTGACAAGATTTGAACGCGAATACATAGTGCCTTTTCTAATGATCTGTGGAATAAGCCGTTTATGGACATTAGCCCAATTCATCCCGTGCTGGGAGCTTGGAATACTCAAGGCGGTTTCAGAAAGATTTTTATATGAATGCCAAGAATCGCGGTAATTCCCTGTGATGTCGATGCTTTGGACTTCTACCCCTGTGTATTCAACAAGCACCCCATCCTCGACTCTTGCAAGAACCCAATCCATTGCAAGGCTAGTACCGATTTTCACTTCTTTCCCTGAGTTTTGCCCCAGAGCAACAATACAATTTTTCGCACTTTCTCTAACGGGAATAAATTGCTCATACAGTAGAAATGGCAAGTTTTTGTCAAAAACTTCGCTAGCGACGGTTCTGAGCACTGCATAATTATTTTCATAAAGCCGATTAGGACAAATGACACAATCCCCGTAAGGGGAAGAAACACTGCATGTCCCGTAAATTATTGAGCTGTCATGATTCGCTTTTGTACACTGCCTGTTAATAAACGGACAAGCCGATAGGTGCCAAAGACTACGGCACTGTGACGTTAGATCATCGGGCGCATAGCCAAATATCTCAACCAAATCTTTTTTAGGCCGTGTAATCACGCAATGTCTCCAAGCATTTTTATAATCTCATCCCCTATAGCCTTGCCCAGCAACGGAGGAACCGCGTTCCCAATTTGTTCATATTGTTGGGTGATACTTCCAGAAAATCGATAGCTATCTGGAAAAGATTGTATTCTTGCGGCTTCGCGTACAGAAATGACCCGATTCTGGGTCGGATGAAAAAAACTCCCCCAGTGTGGATCGCATTTTGTCAGCACTGTCGAACACAATGCCTCTGGATGCAGACGGCCATAACGCTTAGTATGGTCACTTCTTCTTGCCCGTTTTAAGCCGTTAGGCAAAAGATCATGGGGGATATCCCGCCAACTTCCACCTTGAGGAATGTGTTTAAGCCGCTCAAGATTGACCTCTGCCAGTCTGGCACAATAATGGGCGGTCAATTGTTCACAGCCATTGCGCAGATAGGTTTGATAAGCATTTTGTGGAGGACAAGTGTACCCATCAGGGCTGGTTATTTGGTTATTGGCAATTTCAGGCAGATCTGACAATGCATCCCAAACATTGACTTGTGGCTTTAAATTGGGATAAAAAAGCGGTGGCGTTGAAATACACAGTTCTTTGGCTCCGGTGAAATTTGCCACAGCTTTTGCGGCAAACTCAGGTTCAGGAAACACAATCTCCCCTTGGTATCCTCTTATGCCAATAAATACCGTACGGAAACGCATTTGCGGAATGCCATAATGACCGGCAAAAAGAATTTTATGGTTTACCTTATATCCTAACATTTCCAGTTCGGCGTATATTTGCTGTACCACCGTCCCCTTACCGATGGACACTATACCCGGAACATTTTCTATCAATACCGCTTTGGGTTTTAGCGCAGCAACCACCCGAAGAAAATCTTTAAACAAATGGTTTCTCGCATCGTCAAGCGTGCGGATAGGCGCATTGATAGAAAAACCCTGGCAAGGTGGGCCACCAGCGACAAGATCAATTTCACCTTCCTCCACCCCCAATAACTTTTTAATATTGGCTTCGCAAACTTGGCGTACATCACCCACCATCATTTGGGTTTCTGGGTGGTTAAGTTGGTAGGTTTCTGCGTACTGAGGCGCAAGCTCGTTGGCAAGAAGGGGGTTAAAGCCCGATTGTTTTAGGCCACATGATAGTCCGCCTGCACCAGCGAATAAGTCAACGCTTTTCATATTAATCTCAAATTGTCGTAATTTTTCATAAGGGTACTTTGCTACCCGCTTTTTTGACACGATAACCCTAGGTTCGCTAACTTTAAAAAATTAAATTTAACGGTCTGTATTGTTAACGGCCGAAATTTACGGGCTTTTTGATTTTGTAGGCATATTTCCGGTCAGGAAGAGCCAAGAAATGCGGTCGTGGTTTTCAATAGGAAACTGAAAGAGGCTTAAAGCTTATCAATGTGGCCAATTTCTTCACCTGATGGAGCCTAGGATTTTAAGGAGGCGGGTTTATCCTCTTATTAAGCCCATGCCGCGCCTCCACAGGCGGACAAGCATCCCGCCCGCCATCCACACAGCCCGTGGCTAAAATAGCCTGCCCCAGCATCTGCACCACCGGAACAGACACGCTGTTGCCGATTAACTTCATCCACCGGCTCCGTGATGCCGGCAATTCAAAATGCTTAGGGAAGCCTTGGATCAGGCACGCTTCTTCCTTGGATATTTTCCTATATAACTGCTTATGGAAAATCTGCGCCAAAAACGCTTGCTTATACGCGTGGTCGTTATCGGCCTCCACATCTTTTAAGGCCACAAAATCATTGCTGTCACTCGCCACCAAGGTAGGGAACGCCTCGGATTTAGGCAAGAAAATCCGGTTAACCCCTGCAATGCCCGTACTGATTTTGGTGTACCTAAATTCATACCTGATTTCGGAACAGACCAGCACCTGTTTGGCGACCAGACGCGTGAGGATTTTTTCAAAGGGGATACGCGCTTTTTTTAAATCCCGGCAATCTTTTAAGGCATCCAAACTGATTGCCCCAGCCACCGCTTGCTGTAACACCTGTTGCTCAGCGGCATCCAGCACCTGCTTATGAGGCAAAACCGTATAGGTATAGTCAACGGTTTTGAAAATGCCCAAAGCCACCAATGCCACCAATTCTTCTTCTTGAATCGTGCTGTCCAGTTGCTGAAAATGCGCCAGCGACAAAGGGTTGCCGTCCAATCTGCCATACGTCCGTTTGCGGCGGTTCTTTAACAGCAAGTAACAAATCTGTTGCTGCCTATCGGTGGTCGCCTGTAAATCCCACGAGTGGATAGTCGTCGGGCCATTACGGATATCGTTGAACAAGAAAAAATCATTCATGCCGTTGGTCTTCCGGTCGCGTTTTTTATCCGCCGGAGCATCACCAAAAATATCCGCCGTTTCCCCGACACGGCTACTGGCAGAGCGTACCGCCTGGCAATCTTGCAGGACATCCAACAATGTTAACGTACTTTTTTGCGGGGGCGGTAAGCGGAAAGCCGCCAACTGCGCCGCGTCTAAAAAACCGATGATATACACCCGCACCCGATCTTGCGGCACCTCGTAATCGGCGGAGTTTAAAACGAAATGGCGGGCGAAATAACCCGCTTGGTTAATGCGCTGCAATATATACGCTAAAGCGTCATGGTTACGCGGGTCAGCCAAGCCTTTAACGTTTTCAAAAATAAACGCCTTAGGGCGGGCTTGGTTCAGCAGATACAGGGTGTCATTCCATAACTGCCCCCGATCATCATCAAAGCCTAAATTTTTGCCCGCAATAGACCAGCTCTGGCAAGGTACGCCCGCCGTTAAAATATCATGGGCGGGCAAACGCTTAATTTGCGTAATGTCGCCCAAATTAACCGTGGCGGCTTCGTTAAAATTGCCGCAATAGGTGTTAATGGCATCGGCGTGTATTTCGCTAAAACCGACACACCGCCCGCCCAACTGGCTTAACGCCAAGCGGAAACCGCCGATGCCGGCAAATAAATCTATAAACGTAAAAGGTTTTTTCGTTAGGGTCATTACAATAACAGCTTATTTGCACAAACAATCTTCCGCCTCTACCCTGCGAAGACAAGACCCTATCCAGTAAAGCAATAAGATCGGCAGTGTGTTAGGGTTAAGATTTACCAGCATTTTGCAGCCAGCTTCGGATAGGGCTATTATAACGTAGGCCACCACCTAAACACTGAACAAACCGCTCCAGCCCAAGTCATAGCCTTATCCGCCCAGCCCCCATCTTAATTATAGGATACTATCTTGACCCCACTACCCCAGTCATTTGCCTGTCCTAGCCCAGCCACGGCATTGTTTGCCGACTTAAGCCGTTTTGCCAAACTGACGCGGGTCAGCACCCAGCGTGGGCAAACCCGTTATTACGATAGCTTCGATTGGCGCTTATACCAAAAAGGTATCTGCTGCGAGCTAACGCAAACCAAAACCGCCGCGTGGCTGACCTTAAGCCAATACATAGACGGACAAACCCTTGCACGCGCCGACTTAACGCCGCCCGACAACACCGCGCCGCTGTTTACCGAACACTGCCCCGCCAGCCTGCGCCCTTTGCTAGAACCTATCCTGTCCATGCGGGCCTTACTCAATATTGGCCAAATAGCCTGCCAATGCCATCAGACCACCGTCATCGATACGGAGGACAAAGTGCTGGTGCGGCTAGTATTAGAAGAATATCAGGACGGCCTTAGCCGCTTGTGGGTCGCGCCCTTAAAAGGTTATGAGAAAGCCGCCCGGCAGTTCGTCGGCCTACTCACCAACCAACTGCACTTGCTGCCTTACCACGCCGGACTCTTGCCCGAACGCTTAACCTGCCAACCGGGCAGTTATACCGGCAAGCTAGACTTAGCCTTAAACCCCGCCATGCGGGCCGACACCGCCTGCAAAGACATCTACCGCCAACTGCACGGCATCATCAGCGCCAATGAGCAGGGCATTATTCACCGCACCGACAGCGAATTTTTACATGATTTCCGGGTTGCCGTGCGCAAAACCCGCGCGGGTATAAGCCAACTCAACAGGGTATTGCCAAAGCGGATTAGCCGCCATTATGCGGGCTTTTTTGCCGAACTGGGGCGGGCGACCAGCCCGGTGCGGGATATGGACGTGTACTTGCTCGATTTTGACGGCTATAAAAATGCCCTGCCCTTGGCCATCCGTGCCGACCTAGAACCGTTGCGGGCGTTTTTGCTGACCCAGCAAGCGCACTGGCAACAAGAACTGGCGACGACCTTAGCCTCAACTGCCTATACCCACACCTTAACCGACTGGGCGCAATTCCTGCAACAACCCACCCCGCAAGCATTACAGGCCACCCATCCCGATGCCCACCGCCCCATCAAACAGGTCGCCGACCAACGTATCGGCAAGCTCTACCACCGCGCCTTACGCGAAGGTAAAACTATCCGCCGGGGCTCGCCCGCCGACAACTTCCACACCTTACGGAAAACCTGCAAGAAACTCCGCTACCTCATGGAATTCTTCCAAACCCTCTACCCTACCCCTTTATTTAAGGATCTGTTAAAAAAGTTAAAAAACCTGCAAGCCATACTCGGCACCATCCAAGACTGCCAAGTACAGGCCGATTATATCCGACAATTTCAGGCCGAACCCTTTCCGGCACCGACCCAGCTGGCGCTGACGGCACTCCTGCAACTATTGGCGGAGCGCGACGAGCAGGCGCGGGCCGCCTTTACCGACACCTTTGCCGAATTTACACACTGCGACCAACGGCAGCTATTAGCCAAGCACTGAACCTAGTACCGCCTTCCATGACCGACCGCATCAGCCCCGAAGCCCGTTCCCGCACCATGGCGGCGATCCGCAGCAAAAACACCCGGCCTGAACAGTGGGTGCGTTCGGCCTTACATCGGCAAGGTTTCCGCTTCCGCCTGCACAGCAAAACCCTACCCGGCTCGCCGGATCTGGTGTTGCGCAAATACCATGCCGTGGTGTTTATCAACGGCTGTTTTTGGCACCAGCATGAGGGCTGTAAAGGCGGGCATATCCCGGCGACCCGAGCGGAATTTTGGGCGCAAAAATTTGCGCGTAACACCGCCCGCGACCAAAAAGTCCTCTACCAACTGAAAGTGCTGGGCTGGCGGGCGGCCATCGTTTGGGAATGCGGCCTGAAAAAACGCGGCCGCGAAGACACTTTACGGCATTTGGTGGCTTGGCTGGGCAGTAGCGCGGAATATTTTGAAATGCCGGTTTACGACGAATTTAGCGACTTATAAACAGCTAAAGCAGCCGGGGGTTTATTGTCATAATTTTGAACGATTTGGTAAGTTATGCTGTTGGAGCCAGCCCTAAAACCCCTTGCCGAGGAGTGCCACCATGACCCGATAAAAGCCCCTGTAGCCGTACAACCCGTCATTTTAACCCGCCGTTATTAGGCTTGTTGAGGACTTCCCGATAGCGGTCTCAGTCAATAATAACTATAAAAATCATGAGTAAACTAATTGATAATACCCACAACCGATATAGGGAGAATATCGAGCGTTTGTTAATCGGTACGGACATTGTTTTTAATGGCGACAGGCCGTGGGACATCCGCGTTTATAACGCCGAATTGTACCAACGTATCCTGACCCAAGGCTCTTTAGGCTTGGGCGAGGCGTATATGGACGAATGGTGGGATTGCCACCAGCTAGACGAGCTGTTCAACAAAATCTGCCAAGCACAATTGGAGAACAAAGTCATTGTCGACCCGCAAACCTTTATCAATCGGGTCTTGGGCTGCCTGAACAACCACCAAAGCCGCCAGCGGGCGCCGGAGCATATCAAATGGCATTACGACATTGGCAATGACCTGTACCAAGCCATGCTCGATAAGCGCCTGACCTATAGCTGCGGCTATTGGCCTAAAGCGAAAAACCTCGACGAGGCGCAAGAGCATAAGTTTGATCTGATTTGCCGGAAACTCAACTTGCAGCCCGGACAAAAAATCCTTGATATTGGCTGCGGCTGGGGCAGTTTTATGAAGTTTGCCGTCGAGCATTATCGGGTGTCTTGTGTCGGGGTCACCTTATCGGCGGAACAGGTCGCCTTAGGCAAGCTCTTGTGCAAAGATTTGCCTATCGACATCCGCTTAGCCGATTACCGCGAGTTGGACGAGACCTTTGACCATGTCATTTCCATCGGCATGTTTGAGCATGTCGGCTATAAAAATTATGCCGAGTATATGAAAGTCGCCAACCGCTGCCTGAAAGACGGCGGGCTATTTTTGCTGCACACCATCGGCAGCAGCAAGTCACGGATTAGCGTCGATGCCTGGATGGGTAAGTATATCTTCCCCGGCAGCATGTTACCCTCGCTAAAGCAAATCAGCAAAGCCGCTGAAGGCCAGTTCGTCATTGAGGATGTGCATAATTTCGGCGCCGATTACGACAAGACCCTGATGGCATGGTTCGCCAACTTCGCCGACAACTGGCAAATGATCATCGCCAACTACGACCACCGCTTCTATCTGATGTGGAAATACTACCTGCTGTCCTGCGCGGGTGCGTTCCGGGCGCGTGACAACCAGCTTTGGCAACTGGTCTTAGCCAAAACCGGTGTGCCTGGGGGGTATACGTCAGTACGTTAGTCAAGTTTTCGGTTTTTAGGATTAACCGTTCGGCCTGAGCTTGTCGAAGGCTGGACGGTTAATCCTCACTTGCACCGCCTATTGATGATGCATTGAAACTACGGCTTTCAAAATTGACGGGGTATAGCAAAAGCACCCGTTCTAAGTGCCGCTTTAAAACGCTACCTGAACCCGTGAAAACACGGCTTGCTCGGTCGTCCGGTCTGCATTGCCGGCAGCCCCACCGATAAACACGGTCTCTTCATAATTGGTCATCAGTTTCAGGTTGTCGTTTAAGTACCAGTTGAGCCCTAATGCCCACGATTGGGCGTTTCTGACAGAACTGCTTAAGCTGGCGAAGGAATAAGGGTTGGCCACTGAGCCGATGTTTTGGAACGTCGACTTGTCGATATTCAGCTCAGACCATCGTGCGGCCAATTGCCAAGCTCCCCAAGAACCCGCTGCCGGATCAAAGCGCTTGTTGGGTTTAATGGCAAAAAAGCTATTGTTTTCGCCCGTCAGCATATAAGACACATTGAAATGCCAAGCCTCGTTGTTTTGTATCACATGTTTATTGAGTCCGGCACTATACAGGTTTTGCGATGACAAGACGTATTCCCCCAGCATACCAAAGGTTTTCCAGTACCAATACATTTGCGGGTAAATCCGGTACTGTTCGCCAGATGCAGTGGCAGTGCTGTTATAGCTTAAAATGGTTTGCTGCCCACCACTAACTAGCGATGAGAGGGGATTATTTTGCGGTTGCCCCCAAGTACCTGCCACACCCATGCCTAAGCCTTCAAAAGCCGTGCCGCTATGCATAAAGGGGTGCGAAAACAAACGCGCGGCAACTTCTTTATTGTTATCCGTCTCTTTATCGGAATTTTGCACCGCTTGGTTATCACGGACACCATTAAATACCCCGACTTCATAACCGATAAACTCCTTAAAAACCGGTTGCGGTGTATATTGCGCTTTATAGCCAGGAGACGCAAAAGCCCCATGCAACATAAACCCTACATCACGGTTAGGGGCTAACTCAGTAGGAAAAGCGCGTTCGATAAAGGTCAGATTGGTCGCACTTTGCATCCGTTCCAAGCTGACGGGTTGGCGGAATTTACCGGCCATCAGGCTGGCGGCAGTGAAATAGTGCAAATCGACAAAGGCATCAAATAGGCGTATTTCACCTTTTGAGCCGGGAACCAAATCGGGTGAGATGCGGAAATCGACATTTTTAAACAACGTGCCGTCAAACGTTAACCGCGCCCTACGGATCAGAAACTTATCAAATTCGCCCGCAGACACCGGCGCATCATCGGCATAAAAATTACTGTCAGCTTGGGCATAGCCACGGATATTTAGCTTGTAATTTTCATCGGCGGATTTCAAGACCACACCTTTATTGGACACCTCGATTTTAGGGGCTTTTTTGGCCTGTTCATCGGCGGCTTTTTTGTCGGTTTCAAGACGTTGGCTAATGACGGACAGCTTGTCTTCCAGTTGTTTGACAGGGGCGGCTTGGACAGGTTGGGCTTGTCCGGCCAGATAGCTTTTCAGTTGTTGGTTTTCGGCTTCGGCGTGTTTTAATTGGCTTTCCATCTGCGCCATTTTCTTTTCCATCGCCGCCATCCGTTGCTCCACGCTCATGGCTTGGCTGGTATTGGCAAAACCGATGGCACCGAAAGTCCCCATTGTCAGCCATAATGCCGATTTGTTAAGCATTTGAAGTATCTCCAAGAATGATAAATATTGAATATAATTGGTAATTCACTAAAGCGTATTGACGTTTATTATCTCAGCCAAATGATGATCGAAATAAAATACAAGAGGCTTATAGAATTTTTATTTTTTTGTCAAAACACGAGAAATCCCTGTAGTAAAATTTTATTTTATTTGAAGAATCGTAATTGCCCTATCTCCTTTAATAACGTATAAAAACTTAAACAAAGCATAAACAGGGGAAAAAATATCTCAGAAAAATGTCCAGTTAAAGCCGGGGATTTTAATATTTTATAGGGCGGCTTCGATCCGTACGAATGCACGGTAGGTCTGTGTTTTAAATCCGCTGGCTTCTTGTTATTGTTGTTGAGCTTTTCATGATGAAATAAATTCAGTTATTAAAAGCGTATTCATTTCATCATTCTCAATAAAAGCAATGCCAACGCCTATAGGATACTCATTTTGCTGTGTTCCGATATAAGTGACGTAGCAACGCATGAGTAGAGATTTATTGTTGGCATTCAAGGATAATTCACCTTCTTGGAATAAATTGTCTTCGGTGATGGTCGGCTCAATTGTGGCCAGATATGCGCCGCCCAAACTCATATTGATGGCCACACCTTTATGTTCAATGCCATCCAGTACCAATATATAGTCCGCATTAATCGAAAAGCGGGGGTATTTGCGCCTATCGGTAGTTTCACGGCCATCGTTACAACTTATTGCTGTTTTCATAAATGCTTATAGATTAATTCAAGCCAGTTTATTTTCAATAAACAAGCGCTTATTCGCCCGAGCCATCACCATCAGCATAGAAAAAATGACAATAATCGCGTCTATTGATATGATAATTAAGGTAAAAATGGTGCCGGTCAATCCCATAGGCGAGACAGTTGGCAGCGCATCATTTTGAACAAATTCAACAGCGGTCATACCCGTATAATGCATACCACAAACAGCCACCCCCATTACCAAGGCACTAACGACTATTTGCCATAGTCGTTTGACGTGTACGGCCAACCATAGCGCCACAATCGCAGCTACCACGGCAATGCCTGTGGATACCGCTATAATGGACGTGTCCCATTTAGTATCCGCCTGCATCTGCATGGACAACATGCCCGTATAGTGCATGGCCGCGACGCCTAAACCCACTAAAAATCCGGCCATGATCAGTTTCAAAAAACCAAATTTTCCTATAGCCATAATGGTCAAACCGCAATATACCACCCCCACACCGACGACAAACGATAAAGCGGTAAGCCACCAGTTATAGTTCATTGCCATACCGTTCATATTGTAGGCCAACATGCCGATGAAATGCATAGACCAGATACCGACACCGCCTAAACATAACGCAGAAACCCATATCATACTGCTACGGCTATTAGGTTCGTCATGTAGCGCATCGCGCACGGCGATCAAGGCCATCAACGATCCGATAACGGCAACAATATATGAAACAAAAACCAAATAAACATTAAAATTACTCATATTTACACCTATAGTGTTAGTTGGTACGCAAAATTCGTGGATTAAAAAACAGGTAACCACCGCCTTCAGCAACAGCTAAACGCTTATAAACGCCTTTCACCCCATAAGTCTTTTCCCATCGTTAGCAACAATTTCTACAAGCAAATCTAAAAACACAACCAATATCGTGTATTTTAAACAGTCTTAAGCGGCCGCTTTAGGCAGGGTGAATACGTTGACGGATGTCAACAGCGCGTTTGACAAATCCACCAAACGTTCTGTTTGCCGACCTTGCTCCTGCAATTGATCGTAGGTTTGGTTGGTGCTGTTTTGGATTTGTTGCGCCCGTTGCACCAAACGTGTGGACGTTTCAGATTGGGTAGTGGAGCTTTCGGCAATCCGTTGCACCATTTTCACCAATTCTGCGGTCGTATCACGGGTTTCACCCATTTCCTGCCCAGCTTGTTGGGCAAGATCAGTCCCGTATACAACCTGACTAATCGCGTCGTTCATGGTCATCACGGTTTCCGCCGTTTCCACCTGGATATTGTTGACCAGTTCGGCAATTTTAGACGTTGCCGCGCGGGAGTTTTCCGCCAATTTTTGCACCTCGTTAGCGACCACAGCAAAACCACGCCCCGCTTCACCAGCCGATGCGGCATGCATGGACGCGTTAATGGCAAGAATATGTGTACGTTCGGAAATATCGTTAATGAGAGTCACTACGCCACCGATTTCTTGGGAACGTTCGCCAAGACGTTTTATTCTTTTTTCCGTTTCGCGGATAGTCTCACGAATCGCGGCGATGCCTTGCACGGTGCCCGACACGGACGATTGCGCCTTAACCGTATTGGTAATCGCTTTTTGTGCCATTTCATTGCAAGAAAATGCCAATAACGAAATATCGTTCATGGCCTTGGACGCGGCAACCAATTCGGCTGACGCTGTTTCGACTTCACGCTTTTCATCGGTGGCCACGTTAATTACCAATGTCGCTTGGTTTTGCACCATTTCTGAAACACTGGAAACATCATTGGCAATTTGCAAAACCTTATTCAAGACTTTTGACGTTTCCCTCGCCAGCAAGTTTAACGCGTCTGATACTGGGCCGGTCACATCTTCGGCAACTATCGCTTTGGCTGTCAAATCCCGTTTGGCAAGCTTAGCCACGGCATACAGTAATTCAATAATGGAGCTGTTGAGGTTTTCGTTTTCTTTGATAATTTTGTTATTGATTGCTTCCAACTGACGGTTGGTGGCTTCCCGCTCATTATTGATGGCTTCCCGCTCATCTAGCATATTGTCGAACTGACGGCCCAAGATGCCTATTTCGTCGTAGGAATTCATATTGACCCGAATCGATTCGCCAACGGCCACTTTTTTCATGACCCCCGCCAACCGGTTAACCGGTTGGGTGATTGAATTAACAATATAAACGGCAATACTGGTACCCAACAAAAGCGAAAGTAACATTATGATAATAATGACATATTGGGATTGCTTCACTAAGTCAATTTGTTGGTCAATTAGCGAGTTAAGAGCGTTGATGCTTTCGGTTATCAACTCATAAGTGGCATCCGTGGCGGTATTATATTTTCCACGGTACTCGTTTATGGTGGGGTATGACGTGGTCTTGGCATCAATCAGTTGTTCACTCAATTTAAGGGACACCTCTGAAGCTTTTATTAAATCGTTGATACGTTTTACCAAAGCATCTTTAAGTTCGGGATTTTTATCCACCGACAATAACAAAGAATCTGCGTTGTTTTTCAGGTTGCTGCGAGACATATTGACAGCTTGGGCCAATAAGACCCTATATTGCTCCATCTCAAGATGCTTTTGTTTATCGGCCGATTTGTCGGTTACGGTTGGAGACAAAGCCCTTTCCAAAAATTCGCGGCCATAAGCGCGTGCCAAACCCATTTGATCAAATAACTCAGGCAAATTGATCATTATCCCTTGCACCAAGAAATAGGATTGCGGATAAGCATCCAAGGTCATGTTGGAATCACCCAAAATAGATTGTAAGGCACTTTTTATCAAATCGATCTGATGGCTATGCATCTCCCATAGCGTGTTTCTGTCAGCATTAATTGCGGCAACCCCGCTTTCAATGTTCAGCCAATTGTTTGTTATCAACTGCCATTTTTCACTTAATTGCGGATCATCAAAACTATTGGCCATGTTATCGAAGTCGGCAATAGCTTGGTTAACGGCAAGTTTTTCCTTTTGCAAATCAGTTTCTTTACTTTTGTCGCCAAACAACACCACAGCCATTAAGCCCCGATGTTTTTGCGTTGACTTTAAAAGAGCCATCAATTTTGAACCGGCATTTAACCCTATCCTTACGCGTTCGTAGCTTGTTATTGCTTGTTGGCTGTTGGAAAAATATAGATAAGAAGGTACGACAACCAAAACTAAAGTAATCATACCTAATATCACAAATTTTTGCCAAAGCAGCAATTGACTGAATAAATTTGGATTATTCGCACTCATTTCTGTTTCCTAATTAAAATTACGTTATTACTCACTTCCATCCCCCAGAAAAGCCAGATTCTCAACAAGGCCAAAAAACCCACCAGAATCCGATATCCGGCAGTTGACGGAAGAAAAGCAAGCCTTAGATGCGGAAAAACCGCTTTGCTTGACTAAGTTAAAAAGCTTTGCCATATCACCGGGTGTCATTTCACTGCGCATTGGAGCCATTGTTCATTGCACCGAAAAGAAACACCGCTTGTGTGGCGATGCCACCACGGTGGCCTTCCGACCAGAAACGATGGAAACCTCCCGCGCATCAAGGACTACCCTTTGGGTTTTGTGGAGGGCCGAATAATAACAGCACACTCCAGTTTATTAGATTTTATCCTATATAAACAATCACTTATTCGTAAAACCTGCATATTCTTAAGACAATGATTTCTGATAACTAAAATTGCTTAAGGCGTAACAGCCATTAACGATTGCATGTTGGCCAGCAAAATGTCTTCACTCACGGGCTTAACCAGATAGGCATTGACGCCAGCCTGTTCCGCCATTTTTCTATGTTTCAGAGTCGTCCGCGATGTAATCATCAGCACTGGCACCGTTTTGATGGCGGTATTGGCGCGGATATGCGCGGCAAGTTCTATGCCGTTCATTCTTGGCATTTCCAAATCCGTCAAGACCAAAGCCGGTTTGCTTTTTTGCATAAGATTGACGGCTTCAATGCCGTCCCGCGCGGTGATAACCCTAAAACCGGTGTCATGCAGCAGCAATTCCAATGAACGCCGTTGGCTAAGCGAATCGTCAACCACGAGTATGATCGGCAAAGCCTCTTCAGGCTCATCGCTGTCCGGCTCAAAAATAGCCAGATTGCCTCTTACCCTACTACCTGAACTCAGCAATTCTGCAACATCCAATACGGGGGCGACTAAACCGTCGCCCATGATGGTCGCCCCCATAACACCGGGTATTTTCTTCAGATAAGGCCCTAAGCTTTTGATGACAATATCAATGCTGTCGATGATATTATCCAGCAACACTGCCGTGATACCTCCGTTATACTGCACCAGCAAAACAGCGCCGTGGGCTTGCCCTGATGCCAGCCTGTCGGGCATATTCAGCAATTTGTTAAGCGTTTTTACCGGATAAGACTGCCCATCTAAATACAGCATAGCTTGCCCGTCGGTATGCCTGATGTCATCAATACCAGAATAAAACACTTGGCTAATCATTTTGCTAGAAATAGCAACCCGAAAGGGGCCGGCATTGGCTATAAGGGCGTGGAATCGGCTCAACGGTAAAGGCATTCTCAATTCCACAGTTAAGCCTTGACCTTGCTCAGAATGTAAAACTAAGCTCCCACCCATAGCCGTGACATGAAAATGCACGGCATCCATACCAACGCCGCGGCCTGAGGTCTGCGTTGTTTCGGAACGGGTAGAAAAATTGGGGCGGAGGATAATGCTTGCCAATTCGTCTTCCGACAATGCTTGATTGGGCTGTATTACCCCGCGCCGTTCAGCGGTTTGGCGAATTGCGGCAAAATTCAAACCGCGTCCGTCATCCCGGCAGCGGATGACTAGAGCATTCCCGTCTTGTTCAAACTGAATGGTAATAAGGCCTTGGGGAGGCTTTCCTAAAGATGCGCGTTCTTCTGAAGGTTCAATGCCATGATCCACAGCATTGCGCAATATGTGCATCAAGGGATCAACTAAGGTATTGAGCATGTCGCTATCAATCAACAAGCTATCACCGATAATTGACAACTCACAATCCTTAGCCGTCAAACGGCAGGTTTGCCGCAAAGCCCTTTGCAAACGCGAAACGATGCTGGCTATCGGCACCAGCCGGGTTTTCATAATGGCCTCTTGGGTGTCCATCATCACCTGCTGCTGATAGGTCAAAACCTCGTCCATTTGCTCGATTTCTTTCATGGCATCAACATTAATTTCACGGGCATCCACCGACGCTTCAATCAACCTGCGTGTGGTGGTGTGCAACTCGTTGTATTGATCCATTTCCAAAGCATCGAAATCGGAGCTATTCGCCATGAAGGTCTTGCTGGACAAATCTTTTAAGTCTATCAACTGCTCCAATTCGATATTTAGCCGTTTCAATTGGCTAAATTGCGTTTGCATGGCTTGTAGTTGGGTTTTGATGCGGTGCATGGTTGCGGAAACCTGACTGTTGAGAATGATGTTCTCCCCAGACAAACGCAATAAATTCTCAATTTGCCCTACAGAAACGCGCATCATGGCAATTTGGCCAAGCGCGTTTTGTTCACTGTTTTCATCGACTACTTCGGGCGCAGCACTATCTGCTGGCCTTGCCGGACTATTTTCTGAATCAGGCACACCTTCATCATCAATGCGGTTTGCCCAATCAAGAATGTCTTGCAGCACCGCCAGCGCATCTTGCGGTGGCGGGCTTTGGCTAAGCAAGCTTTCCGTCATCGACTCCAGGCAGTCAACCGCATTCATCAGGGCATTGCCGAGCTCCAAGCCAGGTAGCATCGCTGCGTCGGCACAGGCAATTAAAATGTCTTCAATATGGTGGGTCAAAATAGCAATACCTTTAATGCCGACCGTATTGGCCGAACCTTTCAAGGTATGGGCGGCACGTTGGGCAATATCTAACGCCTCCCGGTTACCTGCCCGCAAACGCTGTACCGCATCGGCAAATTGTCCGGTACGCATAGGCAATTCCTGTAACAGCATGTCCAACAACTCCGTGTTGACATCTTCAGGCAGCGCGAGGGAGACATCATCAGGATTGGCAACCGTTTTGCGCGGGGCTTCAGCCTGTCCGTCCCCGGCTTCGGTCAACGCGCCATCGTAACGGATTTGCCGCAAACAATCGGCCATCTCTTCATAGCCCAATGGCAAATCCCATTCCTCATCCATCAAGCCCGATACCAGCAATTGCGCCGCATCGGCATCATCGTAACTTGGCAAATAATCTTTGGCTTGATCCAGCCATGCCAACAGCAAATCCAATTGCCCTTGGGTAAAATCGCCACACGCCAGCAAATACTGTTGCAAATTCGCTTTGATATGCCAACATATCCGGCTTAAACCAGAAAATCCGGCGGTTTTTGCCGAATTGGCAAAATTGCCCATTTCATAGTTACCTTCCCGCAAACCTGCACGCACAGATATTTCATCCCCGACAATAATCCCAAACAATCGGGAGCGCACCTTATCGGTCTGCAACAACATCAATCTTACCAACTCATCGCTAATAGCCGGCTCTTGCTCCGCAATGGCCGTCTCAGTCTCCGTTTCTGTTTCCGTAGCTTCTATCGCCTCATGGAAAAGTGTTGGGGATTTTGTAACATCAAAGACTTCATTTGTTAGCTGATCCTGCAATAGGGCAAACTCATTATCTGCCATTGGGATGCCTAAGCACGGTTCGTGCAACAACGCCATGATAGCCGCTATGGATTGCTGAGGCTGTTCGGCATAACGGTTTACCCATTCTGGCCAAACGGTTAACTGATCTAGCACTGTTTTGCCCAAGCCCTCAAAGTCTGCTTCCATCAAGGTTTCGAGCAATAACAAATTGGCGTCTTGTAAGCCGTACCAACCTTGATTGCCTGCTTGTTCGGCCAAGATTTCCAGGCTTGCTAACAAAATATCCCGTGAAATCGCCTCAGTACCGCTTAGCGTATCCTCGCCTATAGCTTCTTCTAAATTTTCTCCTAAATTCCCGGCTTCATTTAAAAGTTGCTCGGCCAATAGGCTAAATTCTTCTTCGGCAAGCGGCACTTTCAGCTCAGAACGGCGCAAGTACATTATGATGCCACTGACAGCCGCACGGGGATTTGCCCAATAATTTTCAACCATCCCCACCCATTCGGCCAACAAACTCTCAATCGTTGAGCCGTCCGATAATGTTGGCTCTGATTGCCGCGTACTGATTATTTCCGCCAGTACCCAATTGGCATCTTGTAACGCAAAATAACCGCGCTGTACCGATAACTCGGCCAATTTCTCCATTAAAGCCAACGGATCGCTTGGCCAATCTGGCTCTATTCCCAAATGATAGCCCTTAGTCATGTCCCCGTCTCCATAACGCTGTACTGGTGATGCCCTAAGGCTTGAATTAACGCTTCAAATTCAACCATTAACCAAACTTGCCCATCCTGTTGGTAGGCTTGGCTGACATAACCTAGCAAATGCTCTGGCAACACAGGAATTTTCTCAAGCCGCTGCAAAGCGGCAATGGTTTTAACTTCAGGAAATGTGTCTATCCACACCGCCACCATTTTTTCGCCACGCCCTAACGACAATAATTTGCGGGTCTTATTAACAGCACTGGATTCTGAAAAAACTTTATGCAAATCAAACAACGGCGCCAAATTACCACGCAAATTCAATAATCCGGTCAGCCACGGGTGCACATCTGGAAAAGGGCTGACTTTGGCTTTATCCCACACCTCACAATACAGCGCCACCGGAACCAATAAACCCCAATGGCCTATGCGAATGCTGAACACGCTTTCCTGCTGGGCTTCATAAGGCGGAATTTCCGCCCAATTAATTTGCCCTAAGCTATCTGCGTCATAAATATCTGTTGCCATGGAAAGTGACACCCTTAGGTTAGTAAAATGGCTCTAAAGCGTCGCTAATATGTCAAGAATATCTTTCGCTTCATAAGGTTTGGCGATCAAATCCCTAGCACCTTGCATCTGCGCCCAAACCCGGTCAGCGCGTTGGCTATTGCTACTGACAAAAAACACAGGAATATGCGTGGTTTCTGGATCATCATGGATAGTGCGGCAGGCATCGTAACCGTCCATGCCGGGCATGACAATATCAAGGAAAATGACATCCGGTTGCTCGCTTTTAGCTTTTTTAACCGCCTCGTCCCCATCGCTGGCAGTAATCAAGCGGCAATGGGTGTCCGACAAAGCGTTTCTCAGGCTCATCAAATCGGTTTGGGAATCGTCACAGATTAAAATGGTGTTTATAGACATGTTCGTACCTTTAAATTTATTAATACGGTTAATTAGAAATACCCAAAGCGGGTCGCCAAACTATGGGTTACTGGACGGGTTCTGCCGCTCCAACCACGTTAGCACCCGGTTACTGAGGCGCTGGAAAGCCTCAGGCTGCACGGGTTTGGTTAAATACGTCGTGCATCCGGCAACCACCCCCTTCACTTCATCTAAGGGCGAAGTCTTGCCTGACACCATAATAATCGGGACTTTTTTGTACTCAGGCATTTTTCTCAAGAGCGTACAAGTGTCATAGCCGTCCATTCCTGGCATTATGATGTCCAGAAAAATCACGTTGTATTTTTGAGACGCACATTTGTCGACAGCTTCTTCGCCACTGCTGGCAAAATCAACCGCCGCTATTTGCTTAATATTGGCAAGGTGGAGTTGCAAGGATTTTTGGACGGCTATACTGTCATCGACTATTAAAGCCCGATAACCCGCAACTTCATTGCTTGGGGCGACCGGACTAACTGGAGGGCAACTGTAGGCGGACGCAAGGATCGGTTCTGCAAGAACATCAAGGCGAGCGGTTAAGGGCTGTTCATTAGGCACACCCGTCGGCTTAAACAACTGGGTCGGGCTATCTGATTGGTTAGGCTCTTCCTTGGCCAATTCTTCAGCAACCTTGTCCAATATGCCCAATATTTTGGCGGTAATCAATATGCCCCGGAGTTGGTGGACGGAAGTGTCATCGATACCCCCATGGCTGACAGCGATGCGCTTTAATCGGGGATGTAAGGCAAGAATAGCTTCTATCTGTTTTTGGGCGCGGGGATTGTCGTAGTTGGCCAGAATGACAGCCCCGAATTGTTCTTCTGTTGGGTCCAGCAACCGATATATAAAACCATCTGCTCTTTTAGTCTGTAATGCACGGCTTAATTTTTCTTGAGCTGCTACGTCAAAACCTAAAAGACTGACACATAAAGTCTTACGAATGCTTTTATCCCGAACGCTTTCAGTAACGTTCGAGGCATTCCTTAAAGAAGGGTTATTAAGTGTTTCTTGTATTTCGAACATGTACATTATTTAATGTTTTTTATTAAAAGGATGCGCTTGAGAAATCAAAGCACAACTGTTTTTTAAGAAAAATATATATTTAAAGTCGTTATAGGTTTTATTTACAGCCATAAATGCCATTAAAGCTATTAAAGCTATTAAAGCTATTAATAATACCTAATATGTTTATCGCATATTGCGGCATATAACATGATAATACTTAACAAAACTATGCAAACATACGGCACGGACATAAAATATAAATCTATAATCTTCTTAACAAAATGACTTAAATTCAGTCGAAATTCTTATTTCTAATCTAGCTGTTTGGTTAATATTGTTTATATAGAATATGACGAATATGATTAATAGTCTATTTTTAAATTTACTAAATTTTTGTAACTACTCAACTCCATCTTATTTAAGACTTTCGCTATCCTAACAAAATAGTGTATGAAATGACCTAATAAAGCCGGACACTTCTAAAGGCAGATTATAATGTCAGCAGAGGTGAAAAATGAGCAAAACAGATAAAGTCAAACAACCTTTGTTACCCTGGAATTTAAGCAAGATGCGGCCAAATTGGTGCTTGAGAAAAGGCTATACCCACCAACAGGCGGCAGATAGCTTTAGGGGTGTCGTTAAGTGCTTTGGGACGTTGGGTCAGGGCCAAACAGCCCCAACCTGCCGTTTCTGGTGCCAAAGCCCAAGCAATGAATCTGGCGGATTACGACGGGCTAGTGCGGCTGCGCAAAGAAAACGAGCAGTTGCGGATGGAGCGCGAAATAATAATACCCACGGGGGTACCACGAAAAGGCCGCAGTCTTTTATGCCCCAGAGGGTATTTTTGCGAAAGAACTCGGGTGAGGTACGGATTCACTAGTGCCTCGTGTGGGTACTAGTGCCCTGTGTGGGTGTCCAAGAGCAACAGAAGACTTATCCTGTCACCGTATTATGCAAAGTGATGGCCGTCAGTACCAGCGCCTATTATGATTGGGCAAAACAGCCGGAAGATACTGGTAATATAGTTTAAAATAAAAAGCTTATGGAGAATTCCCAAGCATTATTTGATGCCTCCAAGCGTTCGTATGGGTCGCGGCGGCTGTCGGACGGGCTGAAAAAAGCAGGATTCCCCGTGGGCCGTTATAAGACCCGGAGAGTGATGGCCGAGTTGAACTTAGGACCCTGCTATCCAAAAGCCAACTGTTAGCTGGCACGCATGAACGACGCGCTTAAAGAATGGTTCAAAGAACATGCCGCATAACGTTACGGCAGGCAACCCACAAGAAAATGCCAAGATGACCAAGCCGTGCGCCTATAGCGGCACTATGCCTCCCCCAGCCCTTCATAAACCTCCAGCCGGAAGCGCGGCGAACAAATGGCCAAAAACACTAGGTCAACATCTCCGATATTGGTGATTTGTTGCGGACAGCGCGGCGGGATGATGACGACATCACCCTCGGTGACGGTTTGCGGCGGCAGCCCTTCGATAGCGACCACGCCTTGACCCGCCAGCAGCACATAGCGTTCGGTTACGCCGTGCAGGCGGTGCAATTGGGTAGTGACACCCGGCTTGACCCGCGCCCTGGCGACCGACACCTCGGCATCGGCGGGGCTATTGGACAGCTCTAAGATAAAACAGCCTTCGGCAAAATAATACTCGTCCGCCTCATCGGCCTTGAGGATCTGCGGCTGCATGGCTTAACAGCGCTCCACTTCTTTTTTGGCGACCTTATTGCGCAAGTACACCGGCATGGCACGTTCCACCGACACCGCCTGTTGCCGGGCAAAGCCCCTCATCCCCAAAGAAGCAATCGCCCGCGCCCTCGGCAACGGGTCAATTTCATAATGGCTGATTTGCTCACTCAATTGCTCAAGCAACACCTGCGCGTATACACCCCACCCCGTCCCCAAGCCAACACCCGGCAAATCGGGGTATTCGATCAACTCCGGCGGCGTGACCACCTCACTGCCGAGCAATTGGGCAAAGCCATCGGCATCGCGCTGGTAAACCCCCCAAAAAATCTCCCCCATCCGCGCATCCATCGCCACATAGGCGACTGTCGCGTCATGCTGGTCAAAATAATCTTGGGCAATCGCCGCCAAGGTCGAGACCGGCATTACCTGTAAATCCAAGCCTAAGGCCATGCCCTGCATAATGCCTGTGGCAATACGCACACCCGTAAAAGAACCGGGGCCGCAGCCAAACGCCAAACCGTCCAAATCGGACGGTTGCAGGCCCGCCGCTTTCATTAACTCATCAACCATCGGTAAAATCAGTTGCGTATGTTCTTTACTGGCAAGGGCATAGCGTTCATGGATAACACCATTAATCGTCAATGCCGCCGAGCAGGCATCAGTTGCAGTTTCTACGGCGAGTAATTTCATGTGTAAAGTCCTATTGAAAAATGGGGGAGTCAAAACAAAGATCCGCACACAGGCGGCTAAGGTTTTAGTCTAGTCGTTAAAAAAGGCTTGTTAACGCTGTAGCATTGGCTAGGGTTTGAAGGAGTGTGGGATTGTGGGGATTTAAGACAGGCTTTAGGAAAAATAGCTCCATTTCTATAGGGTATAGCAGCTAAAAATTCATCTCGGTAACACAATGGCCGAGACATTGGGGGAAGCTACGGCAATAGCCTAGCGCACTAGGCTTAACAGAAGCTTAATGGGTTAGCCATTCGGCAAAACACCCAATACAAAGGAACCAACGACAGGGTACTGGCACACGCCTACCCTTCAGTAAAAAACGCCTGCACGTCGGCAATATCCCGGCTACGGCGCATCGGCGGCACACTGTCCAAAAACAACTGCCCATACGCGCGTTTTAACAAACGCGGGTCACACACCATCAGCACCCCCCGGTCGTTCTCGTCACGGATCAAACGCCCTATGCCCTGCCGTAAGGCAATCACGGCGGCGGGGATCTGATGCTCGAAAAACGGATTTTTGCCTTGTTGGGTCATCGCATCCAAACGCGCCTTTAGCACCGGATCGCCAGGCGAGGCGAACGGCAGCTTGTCGATAATCACGCACGATAAGGCCTCACCACGCACATCGACCCCTTCCCAAAAACTCGCCGTCCCCAACAGCACGGCATTCCCCGCCTGTTTAAACTGTTCCAATAATTGGGTTTTCGGGCGGCTGCCCTGCACCAGCAACGGATAATCCAAGCGGTTTTTTAACAGGTTTTCCGCCTGTTGCAAGGCGCGGTGGCTGGTGAACAGAAAAAACGCCCGGCCTTTACTGGCTTGCAAAACCGGCAAGACAAACTCTATAATCTGCGGGATAACATTCGGGTCATTCGGTTGCGGCAGGCCTTTAGGATGGTAAAACAAGGACTGCTTAGCATAATCGAACGGGCTTTCCCAACTATGGCAACGCGGCTCCGCCAACCCCAAACTATTGGCAAAATGGTCAAACTTATTGGCGACGCTAAGCGTCGCCGAGGTAAATATCCAAGCCGCCTGATGCTGCTGCATAAACTGCCGGAACTCACCGGCAATATCCAGCGGGGTGCGGCTTAAGGTAAACGATTTGCGGTGCACCTCATACCAGCGTATCCATTTGCCGCCCTCACTGTCCATAATGGCCGCCAATTGCGCCACCAACTCATCGGCGCGTTTAAAACAGGTCTCCAGCCCCTTGGTTTTGACCGAAGCGATTTCCAGTTGTTGGTGCAAGCCTTGCAGTTGCGCCTGCACCGCCCGCAAGCCCCCCATAATGTTCGGGTTATTGAGCAACTCCTGCCACTCGCCGCGCTTCATCTCCACCCCAAACGCCAAGCGCACGTCTTTCAGCTCATGCTCCAGTTCCTCAGCGGCGGCGCGTAAGGCCGGAATGTCGGTGGCATCTTTATAATATTCAAGCAACGCGTCTTGCGCCAAATCTTGCAGTTGCTTCGCCCCGACGTTAATGCCCAAAAAATTCGACGCGGTGTCGGCCAACTGGTGCGCTTCGTCAATAATCACCACCTCGGCGTTGGGCAGCAATTCGCCGAAACCGTTGTCGCGGATCGACCAGTCGGCGCACAATAAATGGTGGTTAATGACCAGCACTTCGGCTTCTAGGGCTTTTTTGCGGGCTTTAACCAGAAAACACTCGGCATAATCCGGGCAGTCTTGACCCAGGCAATTATCCGCCGTCGAGGTCGCCAAATACCAGACCGGGCTGGTTTCCGGCACGTCGGCAATATCGGCGATGTCGCCCGTAACCGTGCGCTTGCCCCAGGCATTGATTTTTGCTAAGGCCGCCGCATCTTCCTTACTAAACCCCATATTTGACGTTAAGGCATTTTTGAGCCGATAAGTGCACAAATAATTGCTACGGCCTTTCAGCAATGCCGCCAGAAACGGCGTTTTAATGGCTTTGCGCAACAACGGCAAATCTTTGCTAAAGAGCTGGTCTTGCAGGTTTTTCGTGCCTGTGGACACCAGCACCTTGCGCCCCGATAAAATGGCCGGAATTAAATACGCGAAGGTTTTGCCCGTTCCCGTCCCTGCTTCGGCCAGCAAATGCTGGCGGTCAGTAATGGCGGTATGGATGGCTTGGGCCATTTCCAGTTGTGCGGCGCGGGGCTGATAACCTGTAATGGTGGTCGCCAATGGGCCAGTCGGGCTAAAAAAAGTAGCGAGTTCGGTCACGGAATAAAGGCAGAAAAAAGTCGAAAGATGACATAGTAGGGGAATGCGGGCAAGAATGCTATGTGGCTGGCGATAAAAATCCCCATTGCGCGGTGAACTTCCATTAAAATACCGTTATCCACAGTAAACTTGGGCGTAGCCGCTAAAGCAGGGCACTTCTCAGCAGACAGTCATAAACCTGCCTTAGGTTCCACCCGTTATTAAAAAATTTTCCGGCCACCCCTTTAAGGAGGGTAAGATGAAAGCCTATTTACTGCTCTGCTGCGTCCTGCTGACGGCTTGCTCGTCATTGCCGCCCGCGATTAGCGACCCGCCCCACTATGATTTATCCTATAGCGAAGCCAGCCAAAACCTGACCAAATACAAAAACGCCCCTGTGCGCTGGGGTGGGGTGATTGTCGATGTTGCCAACGAGGAAAACCGCAGCCTGATCCAAATCCTCTCCTACCCCTTAAGCAGCCAAGGCCGTCCGCTGACCGACCAGCCCCACCAAGGCCGTTTTGTTATCAGTTCGCCGGAATTTTTAGATCCGGCTGTATACGAAAAAGACACCCAGATCACCGTGGCGGGGATGTTAGCCGGAGAAATTGACCGCACCGTCGACAAAAAAGTCCTGCACCTGCCCTTACTGAGCCTCACTGCCCTGCACTTATGGCCGGATTATACCAATAATCCGATGTACGGCAGCTACGGCACATATAACGCCTATTATGGCTACCCAGGCTGGGGAGGCGCTTTTTACCGCCCGATTTTCTTCCCACCACCACGTTAAAAATCACTATGCTCAGTATTTTTTTAGCCAGCCTCGCTTTAGGGCTGGTCGCAGGCTTGTTAGCCGGATTGTTTGGTATTGGCGGCGGTTTAGTCATCGTCCCTGTGCTGGCCTTTGTTTTTAAAGAACAAGGCTACCCACCCGATATTACCTTGCTGATGGCGGTCGCCACCTCGCTGGCGACCATCATCCTGACCGCCCTGTCTTCCGTTTACGCGCACCATCGCCTAGGAGCCGTCGTATGGCAGAAAGTCTGGCGGCTCAGCCCGATGATTATGGTCGGCTCCGGCCTAGGCGCGGTAGTGGCGGAGCGCATCCCCGCCGACACCTTACGGCTGATTTTGGTCGCCTTTTTGCTCTATGTCGGCACCCAAATGGCCTTCCAGCTTAAGCCCAAGCCGGGTGCGACAGCACCGTCCTTATGGCTGGACGGCATCGCGGCGACTATTATCGGCCTGATGTCGGCGATTGTCGGCATTGGCGGCGGTACCTTGACCGTACCCTACTTGGTGTACGGCAACCAACCGATGCGCAATGCCGTCGCCATTTCCAGCGCCTGCGGCCTGCCCATCGCCATTGCCGGCACGGCCAGTTACGCGCTGTTAGGCTGGCACGCCACGCACCTACCCGATTACAGCGTAGGCTATGTGTCCTTACCCGCCTTTGCCGGAGTCGGCCTGACCAGTATCCTGACCGCCCCCTTAGGGGCAAAATTGGCCAACAAACTGCCTGCCGCACACTTAAAACGCTATTTCTCGGTGCTGTTATGGGTAATGGCCGCCAAACTGTTGTGGCATTAAGCGCAGCGGTTAGGGTGTTTGAGGCTGTTAGGGTATTTAAATAACTGACGTTACGCAGTAACGTCGCTTTACCCCCGTTTGCCGCGCCGAGCATCGCAGGTTTTGTTGGGATAAGCCCGAATACCCATAGGGCATAAAAGGGCGCGGCAGGGATGCCGCGCATCGGCAAGTGCACCCAAAGGGCATAAAGGCAGGAGCCCCCTTTACCGACCCCCGACAAAACCGAGAAGCGCAGGATCAAGCGGCAATCGGGCCGCCTTTTCTTTGGATACTTTCTTTTGGCGGAGCAAAAGAAAGTATCTCGCCTTCGGGTGCGAGAACCCGATTAAAAAAATCGTCGCGGTAGCGACTCATTATTGTTTTTTTAAATTGCAGAATATGTCTGCTTAACATCAATTAAATAATTGTTACAATAGCCGCTTATTTCTTAACCTAAGGCGACACCTCATGTCAGAACAAGAAGAGCAAGCAGAGCAAATTGACGAACAGTTTTACCGCCGTGCCGATGCCATCATCCAGTTAGCGAATGAACAGCTTAAAGACAGCGAACGTGGCAAAGTCTGCGCATCGGTAATGTTCGCTTCGGCACGTTTTACGGCTTGGGTCAACGCTTGTGATGCCCAATCCAGCGAACTGATGGCGGGGCACCGCGACCAAGCCATCGCCTATTTTGTCGAACAGTACCGCCTGATGGTCGAACACCATATCGACGATTATATCGCCAATTTCGACAAGTACATGGGTGGGACAGGCAGCCAACACTAACGGTAACGGGGGGGGGTATGGAAAGTTGCCGCCCCATACCCCTAGCCGACGGTTTTAGCCCGCCAACGCACAGCTAACATCGGCAACAATAACACCGACAACATGCCGGCACTCACCAAAATAGCGGCCCTATCCGGCGGCATCACCCCCGAAGACACGCCGATTTCACTGATGATGACAATCAGCGGCAACCCGGTCGCCGAGTATAAAGCGAAAGGCACTTTTTCCTCTGTCTTCAGCTCTTTCTTATATAACAACACCGGCACACCCCGGACGAAAACCAACAAAACTAACAACAACGCCACTTGCAGTGGGGCAAGCGGGGCTGACCATAAGGCGCTGACTTCAAACTTCATACCGGCGACAATAAAAAAAATCGGTATCAGAAAACCATAACCGATCGCATCCAACTTCTGCCGCAACACGTCGCCGCCCGCCCCTTTTATCGCCATGCCGACAATAATCCCCGCCGTAAAAGCCCCTATGACGATATTGAGGCCAAATTTTGCGGCCAAGGCGACAAACAAAATTTGCAGCAATAGGCAAATCCTGACCGGAAGCTGGCCGCTGCTCTGCATCGTCCGCTTAAGCAGTTCCAGCACGCGTGATGAACGGGCCTTGAGGGCGATATGTGCCGCACCGAAGGCAATAATGACAAACGACACCATGAACAGGGTATGCACAGCCGTACTGTGGGTGGGGATCAACAGCATCGAAATGACCACCAAAGGCCCGAACTCGCCCACAGCGGCGGCGGCAACCATATAAGTGCCGAATTCGCTATGCAATTCGCCCCGGTCACGGAGGATAGGGGCCAGCACCCCTAAAGCGGTCGTCGATAACGCGACGGCGGCCAGAAAGGGCGGGGTCTGGAGTAAACCGATACTGCTGAAAAAGACCATACAAACCAAAGCCACCGATAGCGATAACAGCCAACCGCCGACCGCTAACGACAAGGGCCGGCCACGAATCTTATCGAAGTCAATTTCAAGCCCGACCATAAACAGCAAAAAAGTCAGCCCCAGTTCCCCCAACGTACCGACCATGCCATCCGGGTCTGCCAAATCAAAAACATGCGGGCCGATCAATATGCCCAAGACCACTTCAAAAACAATGACAGGTACGCGGATATTGCGCGGCAATTCGCTGAGCAGCGGCGCCAGCACTGCCACAAAGGCAATCAAGAGCAATTCGGCGGGATAACTTTCCATAGGTGGCTCCAGAGTTGTTTATAATAGATGGCTGTTATTACAGATTGATTTTTATAGATTTAGTTCTATCCGTAAGACTTTTAGGTTAAAGCCGATTAGCCGAGTCATTGCTTCGGGGTCTCCTGCCTTAACGCCCGCTGCATCAACGCCCCATAAATTGGCTCAATCCCCAGCATATCGGCAATACTGTACGCCGCAAAACAGGCCACAAATAACGGCAACACCAGCGTATAGCTGCCCGTCATTTCCATGACCAGCACTATAGCCGTTAACGGCACTTTTATCGCCCCGGTAAAAAAAGCCGCCATCCCGGCAGCGGCAAACGCTGCCGGAACAACGCCCAACCCAGGCACCAGCAGTTGGACAATACCGCCGACCGCCACCCCTACTAACGCCCCCAGCACCAAAGACGGCATAAAAATGCCCGCCGCCGCCCCCGAACACGAACTGCCGACCGTCACAACAAAGCGGACTACAAAAAATAAGGCGAGCGTATTGAATGCCAACGCCCTACCCGTCAGCAGACTGTCGATAAAATTTTGCCCGCCGCCTAATAATTCGGGTAGCCACCAAGCCACAGCGGCGACCAACATAGCCAACACCCACCACCATAGCCAACGCAAACCGGCAGGTAACTTGACCAGCGTTTGCCCGGCCAGTAACGCCTTATTAAACAGCCCGCCCAATAGCCCCGCGACCACGCCCACCGGCACAAAAGCCGCCAGCGCATTTAAAGGTGGGGCTTGGCTAAGGGTAATATGAAAACCTGGCTCCTGCCCAAGCCCCCAGCGACAAACCATATCGGCGCTAAAACAGGCAATGGCGGCGGCAAATAAGCCGGATGGTATACCGCGCAACCCTAAGTCCTCAAACGCAAACGCCAACCCTGCCAATGGGGCATTAAACGTGGCGGCCAAACCCGCCCCGCCGCCCGCCGCCACCAAAACCGCTTGGTTTTTAACGGTAGCGTCCGGCCATAAATCACTGACACCTTGCCCCAGCGCCGCCCCGATATGTACCGACGGCCCGCCGCGCCCCACCATAAAACCTGCGCTCGCCCCGATCAAGGTACTGGCAAACTTAATGGCCAGCACCCGCAACCAACGGAAAGTCCTATGGCCTTGCATGACCATTTTTACATGCGGGACACCGCTACCCGCCGCCTCAGGGGCAAACCGGAATACCAACCCGGCTGATAGGGCTAGGCTAGCCAACGCTGCAACCATAACCGCCCAAGAGCCGATGTCAGGATAGTGATGCGCCAAACCAATGGCTTGGTTACGGATAGCTTCGCCATAAGCCAAGGCAAGCTGGAAACCGACCGAAACCAGCCCCGCCAACACCCCCAACACGAAAGCCGGCAAAATTAGGCACTGCCGCCGCTTTGCCTCCAATGATAGGGTATCTTCCCCATTAATTATCTGATTAGTAACTGGTGTTACGCAATCATTTTTCGATATTGAAAAATGTAGCGATGAGTCGCTGTCGCGACGGTTTTTAATCGGGTTCTCGCACCCGAAGGCGAGATACTTTCTTTTGCTCCGCCAAAAGAAAGTATCCAAAGACAAATCTGCCAGGAGCAGATTTGGATGCACCGCACACGAAGTGCGAGTGCCAAGGACGGCACGCGTCATAAGGCGGCCCGGTTGCCGCTTGATCCTGCGCTTCTCGGTTTTGTCGGGGGTCGGCAGAGTGGGCTCCTGCCTTTATGCCCTTGGGTACACCTGCCGACGCGCGGCATCCCTGCCGCGCCCCTTTATGCCCTATGGGTATTCGGGCTGATCCCGACAAAACCTGCGATGCTCGGCGCGGCAAACGGGGGTAAAGCACGTTACTGCGTAACGTCAGTTAGTAATAACTTCCTCCTCATAATCTGTACCTGGCCATTCCTACCCCCGAAACCGACAGGCCTAAGCCAAATACCTAACTGACGTTCGCAGTAACGTGCTTTATCCCCTTACCGAACACCTAAGATTTTGTCGGCATAAGCGCAAAGGGACGCGGCCAAGATAGACCGTACAGCGGCAGGTGTGCGCCAGAAAGCCACCCCTACCCAAACGCCACTTGACTATCCAACATTACTTGGCAACTGCACATCCCTCAACAGCAGTATAGCGTTCACATTAAAAAATGTTTATACAAACATAAATAAACCCTAAACAGCGGCTTAGCAAAACGCATATAACCCTTTTAAAAAAAATCGCTTAATGAGAATAAAAACCAGAAATTATAAGGACTGTGATTACGCATCGGTCAGGCCACTTAAAAACGCCGCCGACACTTAGCCGTTTTTTTTCATCGCCCGCCTTTTTGGCAAAGGATTGATCGGCTGCATCGTCGCTTCATCATCTTTTATCGCCATTTCTTTTACCAACATATCAAGATGCTCATTAAGGACCTTAAGGGCATTTTCCGGCAATGCAAATATTGCGTGCTGCAATATGCCCTGCGGCGGCGCAGGTGCCTTGGCCATTAACGCCTCACCCGCAGCGGTCAGTGTTACCGTAACGACCCGCTGGTCGGCACTAGCGCGCTCCTTCTGGATGAGTTTTTTCTTAGCCAATTTATCCAACAAATTACTGGCGGTAGAATGGTGTATGGACAAAACCTTAGCCAATTCCGTCACCCGCAAGCCCGGTTGCTTGGACAACTCCCACAGCATCCAGAGCTGGGCGCTACTCACCCCACATTGCGTTTCCACCCACAACGAATGTTGCTGGGTAGCCTTAAAAATCAACCGGAACTGCTTAAGCACCTCATAAGACCATTGTTTGGGGTCATCTGGCAACGGGGCGGTTGTTGGGGCCGCCTCTGCCCCGGTATCACATTTCATTGTTAGCCATATCCAAAGCTTTATTATTTACCAATCGATTACAAGATATTTTTCGTAACCGGAAACAGCCAAAAACAGGGGCGACCTATAACAGATAGCTTAAAAAATAGAGCTATTGGTATTATTTATACCATCCAAACATTGTTTGCGCAAACATAATTTTTTAATTAAAATGCCCGGATAACTCCGAAAAAAGTAGCCGCATTGCTATATTTATCAATACCGTCTTTTGTATTGAGGATTGCATTCGTTACGGCTAGCACCGCCTATCCCTAGATAGCAAACGCTTTAAGCTTGGGGAAAGCCTTTCGGGAACTACCCACCAAGTAGGGGGAAAAGCATACCAACTTATCGTCTATTGCCATTTTATGCCCGCAAAAAACGATGCCCTGAATTTTCGGGCTTAATTTTAAAAAACTAGCCTGCTTAACTAAATCTTGCCTATCTTGAAATCTGTAGTTTTAAGCAATTCTTAAAGCGATGTAATTTAAAGGACAGTGTCAGTTAATCCTCGCCTGAACTGCCTATTGATGCGCTATTGAAACTACTGATTTCAATATGAACGAGGTATAATGGGTAACGGTTCATTTTAAATTGCCATGTCTTGCGGTAGCCCAGCCTGTAGGCCGGACAGCCCTTGAAATGAAAACAACAAAACCGAACAGGCGCGCCAGGATTTTTCGCGAAAGCTAAAATGGGATCCATCCGATTTTAGCGGCGAAAAATTTTCCTGGCGATTATTGCCTTCGGCTGCCCGCCTTCGTCCTGCTCCGGCCGCGATACACAACTCCCCTTCGGTACGCTGTGCACCACTGGCCTGCGCAAATGACTTGACGCCGTTTCGGGATGGCCTTGCATGTTGACTACGCTTCCGCTTGCGCTCCAACTCCGTCAACACGCCCGGCCCCTACGGCTACGCGGGGGGCGTCGTACACCGCTCCACTTCCGTTTCGCTTCCTGTACTCCTTCTTGGCATTCATTATGTTTATATTTGCAAAATATGTCCTTCACCCCTTATCAATAGCGAACAGCCAAGGAGAGATTATGCCCAATTCTGATGCCAGCGGCAGCATTACCACCATAATAGAAGATTATGCCGCATTGCTCCGCCAATTTGATGCGTTCAGCAAAAACGCCACCTCACAAAGCGAAGCCTTAGGTGCTATCTGCGTAGG
This sequence comes from Methylovulum psychrotolerans, assembly GCF_002209385.1. Lineage (NCBI taxonomy): Bacteria > Pseudomonadati > Pseudomonadota > Gammaproteobacteria > Methylococcales > Methylococcaceae > Methylovulum > Methylovulum psychrotolerans. Next base: position 930,978 of record NZ_CP022129.1, on the reverse strand, counting down.
CCAACCGAACCCCAGTTATGGCGAATTTAGCATCAAAATCGCCGGACATACGCTTTTTTTTATCCTAACCAGCTTTCTTGACAGCGATAAAAAGCTGATGGGTGCAGTGGAATGCTATCAAGAAAAAAAATACCCGCACCTTGAAAAAATAAAATTGGGCCGATTTACCTTCAACCCAAAGGGAGACACCAGCGAAAGGGAGCTTAGCCAAGATATCCAGCTTAGCATTGAAGAAGAAGCGGACGCGTTATACCTAATCCTCCCGTTTATCAAAAAAAGCTTGGCGTGAGCGATACCCGCCCCAAACGCGCAACATAAGGCCTAACGGTCTGGGTACCCTTTATACTAACAAACCCCGCACTATCATAAACTCCACGCTTATCTGACCCAGCCGAAACCTATCGCCGCCCTTCTTAACCTTTACAAAATGATTGACAGCTTTAGCAATAAGGGCTAAAAGCTATAAACTACTATCGGCCCGAAAGTGGTTTGTGGTACTCCGGTGACCCAATTAATTTAGTAAAAGTGGTGGCGGCAATGATGAGATTAGTGATGGAAGCCACGATGGTCATAGCCATTGTGTCAATTCTGGTGTTTTTGACAAAAATAAGCGCTAACGAGAAAACGTCTGCTAATACGGGGCGCGATGAAGACCTTATCGACCGGGAGACACCGGAAAATGACAGTGAAAAACCGTAGCTGGGCAAATAGCGGCTGTTAAGTAAGCGCTCATTAAGCATTTAACATACCCCCTGCCAATTGAAGCGCCCTACTTTTGGGCGGTTAAGGGCTTACGCTGCCGGTGCCTGATTAATCATGTGCGTTGCCAGTTGCTGCAACGCCTGTTGGATATTAGTTTCCAACCTGGGATCCATAGGGGTTTCCGCCAGCGCTTTATTCATGCACAGCATCCATTGGTCGCGTTCCGATTCGCCAATAGCGAACGGCAAATGGCGGGCGCGTAACATCGGGTGGCCGAATTCTTCAATAAACAAATCGGGGCCACCCAGCCAACCGGACAGAAACTTAAACAACTTATCCTTGGCGGAAGCAAGATTGGGCTGATGTATCCCGCGTATGCCTTGCGCTTCCGGCAAGCTATCCATATAAAAATAAAAGCGGTCGACCAAACGGCGGATGGCCTGTTCACCACCGATGACATCGTAAGGCGTGAGGGTTGTCATTACTGATTGTTCTTTAAAATGGGTTTGTTGTTATAGCGTCATGAGTGGCATTATTTAAGACAGCGATACCGATAGCTTATTGATAGCCGTGTCTTCGCCTGTCTGATTTTATAATGTCGTTGGCAACGCGCCTGACCGTTCTGGCCGCTAACGGCTTAGCTCCCGCATTGCCAGCGGCCAGTTGTTGACCGACAATAATAGCATCTCCATTCTGGAGAGCAACAAGGATTTTTTTTGGCAGCAGCAATGAAGTTGCCTACTAGCTAACGTTGATAGTCATAGCATTCATTTGCGGGAAGATAATATCTGCCACTATACCCTCACCCTGGCCAGTTAATACTTATTTGGCTTCATTCGACCATAACACACTCATTATAGTGAGGCGCGGCTGACACTGCCACCGACTAACAACACAAGCCCAACACTTAACCGCGCACAAACTTACCTCTACGCCAAGGCAAACCATACAACATCACCAGCCAAAACAGCGTACCGCTACCCAGCCCCATCAACACCCTCGGCATCATGCCAAACAGCGGGTTAGGCGAGACAAAGCCCTCGATAATGCCCGCCACCAGCAAAAACGGCGTGGCGGCCAGGAGAACTTTACCCGTATCGGTGCAAGTGGCCTGAAACGCCTGTAAGCGGCTGCGCGTACCCGGACGGATTAAGGCCTCGCCCAGTTGTAACCCCAAGCCCCCGGCGATGATGATAACGCTAAGCTCAACCACGCCATGGCCGATAATAAAAGCGAATAGCCGCCCGTCCAAGCCATAACTGGCGGCAAAAGCAAACGCGCCGCCCAGCATCAGGCCGTTAATGCCGATCATGTACAAGGTACCGACCCCATAAAAAACCCCCAAGCCAAAAGATAATAACGTCACACTGATATTATTGGCGGCGATGCCGACCGACAATAACGACGACGGCGCCACATTGAGCAAACCATCCGTCCACAAACGTCCGGCGTGGACTTCGCGGATCATCGCGGGCGAGGCGAACAGGTTAATCAGTTCCGGGTACGCGCTAACCAAGACCCAACCGACCAGCAAGGCGACGACAAACACCGCCAGCGACGCGTATAAGGCCCTCTGCATCCGGCGCATCAGCAACGGCACATCGATATGGTACAAATCCCCCAACCTACCCCAAAAATGGGGCGCGGGGCGGTACAGTTCCTCGTGAGTTTTTAAAAAAAGATTTTCCAAATAGCGGGTAATCAAGGCCGTTCCCTGTAGCCGCCGCGCCAGCGACAAGTCGTTCATCACGCCGCGATAGCCCACCAACAGCTCGCGGGCTTCAGCCAAAGGTTGTTCAGAGGGGCTTTGCTGAGGCTTAAGCTGGGCTTCCAAGGTATCCCAATGGACTTTACGCGCGGTCAACCAATGGGTCAGGGCTTGCTGGGATGTATCCATAGCTACCTCAAGAAGGGGGTAAAAGTTTTTCTAAGGCCTTTTTAAACGCCAGATCCGGCTTAGCGTCAGGCGGCGGCATCGGTTGGCCGATACGCGCCAGAAACTGCCCGGCAAAGCGTATCCGCACCTCGACCGACAAGCCATCCCAACGTTTAAGCAAATCCAGCAACAAGGCTTGGTCGTCGCCCGACAAATCAGACGACAACGCCAAGCGGGTCATTTGTTCCAAGGTTTTCGCCGGGAGGCGGTTGTCATAGACCAACACCAAATCAGCCGCCAAATCGCCGATCCGCACCTTATCGCGGGTAAAAGCCACCGCTAATAACCCCACCAAATAAATGCCGGGCAATGAATCGACCATCCGCAACACATTCCTGAGCAGAATAGCCCCGATGCTGGGGGTATGGCCGAGGCGGTTGACCAAGCGCACCCCCGCCATACGTTTACCGGGGGTACGGCCTGCCATCAGCACTTCCAGCACCGGATGGTAGAAAAAATACAGGCAAAACGCCGGAATAATAACCATCAGCAACTCCCCCGTCGTCTCGTTGTGCTTGAGCGCGCCACGCAACGTATCTAACGAAAAGACGCCGCCCCCGACTACCAGCACCCACGTCAAAGCCAACAAGAAGCGGATATGCAAATCAATGATAAAGGCATGGCTACGCGCCCCTAGTCCGGCAATGTCCAATTGATAGTCTAAGGCATCGGGCGACTGTACTTCTAAGCGGTTAAATAATCCAGCTTGGGGTTTGGGGGGTTGCTGCATAACTTATGCTTCTCATCATTAGGCCAGGCAGCCTTGTTTAAGGTTAAAAAATACGGCCCAGAGTGGAGTGCAATGGCTTTTAGCCATTGCACGATAGCGCGTACACAGACACTAAGCCGCAAGCACCCCTTCCGTCACGCCCCACCAATGCGCTCCCGATGGTTTTGATAATACGTCAATATCTGCTGATCTAACTGCTCAGGCACGGCGCTAATAATAGCCACCCCGGTGCGTTGCAGTTGTTGGCGGGTCAGGGCGCGGCCACGTTGGTACTCCAAGGTGGCGAAATGCCGATACGGGTCTTGCCAGTGGCGGGCGGGGAGGCTTAAGGCCGCACTGATGGTCGGGTCATCCAAACTCGCCACCAACACCTGATGCTTACCCGCCAATAACTGTGCGGCTTGCAGCAATTGCGCCGCCGCCCCAGGCTGCTCAATTTCCGTCAAAAACACCACCAAGCCGCGCCGCTTAAGCAATTGCCTGACCGCCAACGCGGCATTTAAGGCATTACTGGTTTCGTTAGTCGCCGCCGCTTGTCCTAAAAGCTGGCGCACCTGTTTGACCGCCGCCCACCCGCCCGCCAAAGGGGTTTGCCCCAACGGCTGTTGCGCATAAACCAGACAAGCAATCCGGTCGCCCTGCAAGGCGGCAAACTCACTGAGTTTTGCCGCGACATTGACGCTGTGCTGCAAACGCCCTAAACGTCCGCATTGGAGACGGCTACCGCGCCCGCAATCCACCACCACGACCATTTCCAAACGGTGTTCGCGGGTAAAACTGCGGACAATCGGCTTACCGCGCCGGGCAGTGGCCTTCCAATCCATACTGCGCAAGCTATCACCCTGCCGATAATCGCGCAACTCCAGCAATTCCACGCCGCTGCTGTGCGGCTGGCGGCTATAACGGTTGCCCGCTTCGCGCCGCCCGGCTAGGTTAGCGTGGGCAGTCAAACGCACAGGTTCCACGGTAAACGCCACGGCCTCAGTCAGCGGACGTGTCCACCAGCATAAGCCAAAGCCGCCCAGTTGCCGCACATACAAGCTACCCAACGCCGCCGCCCCTAACTGTGTCGGGGTGATGCTAAACACTCGGCTTTGTTGCTCATCGGCAGCAACACGCCATGCTTGCAAGGCGTTATCCGCCACCAGAGCGGTCGGATAATCGGCTTGGGTCTCTATCTGCAACACCCTAGCCGACGGGTTGGCGACACTTAGCGTGTAATTGACCGGCTCACCTAAGGCGACTGTTTTAGGGATGTGCCGACTAATCACCAAACTTGGCGGCAAGCGCAACCGCTCCCAAACCAGCAACACTAACACCACTAAGGTCGGCCAACGCCAGACTCCTGCCCAAGGCTCACCCAACCAAATCCCCAACACCGCCACCGCGATAATCGCCGTGCCGATGATAAACGCCCAGCGGGATAAGGACATTAGCCCGCCGCCCCGCTACGCGGCACGGCAATCTGGCTATCCAATTCCTGATAGATTTGCAATGCCGTATACCCTTCCAGCATCGCCTCGGCGGTCGGCAACAACCGATGCCCGACCACCCACGGCGCGACGGTTTTAATATCATCCGGCAGCAGATAACTGCGCCCCTGCAAAGCCGCTTCAACGCGGGCGCAACGCATCACCGACAACGCCCCGCGCGTGGACAGCCCCAAGCTTAAACGCGGATGGTTGCGGCTAGCCGCCGCGACTTGCACAACATACTGGTATAATGACGTATCCACATGCACCGCCGCCGCTTCGGCGCGGGCTTGCGCCAACAGGCCGTCCGGCAACGCGCAGATAGTCGGCAACACCGCACCATGCCCGCCGCCCGGCTTATCGTAACGGCTCAGCACCGCCATTTCGGTGTCGGCATCAGGATAGCTCAGCAATAAACGGATTAAAAAACGGTCAAGCTGGGATTCCAACAGCGGATACACACCTTCAAAATCATAAGGGTTTTGCGCGGCAATCAGAAAAAACCCCGCCGCCAACGCATACGTTTGCCGATCAATGGTGACAAAATTCTCTTCCATCGCCTGCAATAAAGCCGATTGGGTTTTCGGCCCCGTACGGTTAATCTCATCGACCAACACCACTTGGTTAAACAACGGCCCCGGCACAAAATCAAAACTGTTTTGGTGGCTGTTAAACACATGCAGCCCCGTCATATCCGTAGGCATCAAATCCGCCGTGCCTTGGATACGGCCAAAACTGCCGCCGATCAATTGCGCCAAGGCTTTTGCTAACAAGGTCTTACCCAAACCCGGCACCCCTTCCAACAACACATGCCCGTTCGCCAACCAAGCAATCACCAGCCCATGCAAGGTATCGTCCATACCGAACACCACTTTGCCGAGTTCTTGCCGCAGGTGTTGCTCCAATTGTTGCGCCGCATTGCTAGTCATAAAGTCACTGTCCTGATGTAAGTAAGGGTATGGGTTAAGGGGATTAACGCTAGCCGCTGTCCGGCGTAAGCTTGCTTAAGGGCCGCCAATTGCCCGGCGCTGATCCGGCTATGTTGGCCTAACCAAGCGAGGGCAGCGGCCTCGTCGGGCAAATGGCGTTGCTGACACACATCTTGCAGCAAATGCTTGACCAACGCGTGCGCCAGTTGGCGCGGGGGCAAGCGGCGGGCGAAAAATTCCGCTGTGACAATGATAAAATCCTGTGCCGATAACGCAGGTGTACGGCTGCGCACCGGCGCTAAACGGTTGGTATAACCCAGTACATACAACAGCCACAGCAAGCCTAAGCAAAACAGGCTCTGATGCAAACGGCTGTCACTAAAAAAATGCTGGGGATCGTAAAGTGCCGAAAGGCCGAAATGGTAATCGTCAAACAACACCTGCCCGCCGGGGGCTAAGGTTTGGGCGAGCAGATGGTCGAATAACCGGGCATTATCGGCATGGTTAAGGAGACGGTTGCTGAATAAGTCCGGAGTCAGCACTAACAGGATCTGCCCTTGCCCCGCACTGATTTGCCAAGCCACTGTCGTGTCTGTCCCTTGGAGGGTTAACAGCCGCAACGCCAGATTATCGGGGCTGTCACTAGCCAATTGCCAGGGCCTCTCTAACAGCTTGGCCGCAGTGTCCGCCTCCGCACCGTGCAGATCCGCCAACCACGGCACACCGGGCAGCGGCACTAGCGTTTGCGGCTTCAGCGCGGCACTGATAGCATCCCGCACTTGGTTCACAACGCCTTGAAAGGTTTCTGGCTTAGGTTTAGCAGATTCAGGCTTAACCGGCGGGGCCTTAGGTGGCAACGGCTCCGCAGGGGCGGCGGGTGCATGGTCTGCGGCGTTGTCATCTTCCTCATCCGCCTTAGCATCCTTGCGCCCTTCTCGAGCAAGCCGCCAATGCTGTAGTGATAACAGGCTGTTTATTTTGCAAAAACAGTCACGATACATCGACCAAGCGGGATACTGGTAAGCGGCCGCCATCACCAAGACACTATTGCCTTTAGCCAGCCACTTAGCCAGAGCCGCCCATTCGGCGCGGGAGATGTCTTTGTGCGAAGGCAGGCTCATCAGCAATACATTACCACTAGCCGCCTGATCGGGATGCTGCAACAATGCCGTATAAGGCTGACGGAAACTGCTGCTAGGCACTTGCTCGCGCTGTAACCACACCAACAGCCCTTTCAGGCCGTCCCGTCCGCTGTCCTCCGTACTCGGTACGGAAATAAGTTTCTGCCTCTCAGACGGGGACAACAAGAAAATGACCGCGACCAATGCCGCCACCGCCAAAGCGAAGGTAAACAAGCGATCTTTCATGATACCTGCTGAGCCAATAAGGCTTCGGCATCACGCCGATAAGCCGCCAGGATTTGCGCATCGGCGGCTTGTTGGCCGAACACAATCGGCTCGGCAGTGGCGACTAAAGCGGTAAACGCCGCCGGATTAAGCCCACGGGTTGGCTTAAGATGGCGGAGCAGTTGCCGATACGTCAGCGTCGCATCACGCGGGATGGCCTCCCGCACCGCCAAGGCCTCCACCACTTGCGCCAACAACGCGGCGATTTGCTGGGGCGGGCTTAACTCGCCACTAAAAACCGAGGGCGCGGACGCTGTCACCAGCACCCTGTCAGCTTGCTGGCCAGACTTGCGTCGCCCCGACCAGCGGGCAAAAACCTCCGCCAGCCATAACTCATGCGACACCAAGCCTAACGTCACCAACACCAGCAACGCCATAAGGCCATAAAACAAATGCGCCAACGTTTCATCAGACAATGTCATGCCGTTCAACAGACCGCTAAACCACTGGAATTGGGTATCGTAATCTTTGCCTTTCAGACTATCCAACCACTGTAAAAAACGTGTCCACCACTGCTTTCGGACTTCTTCGGCACTGGGGTCAAAAATCCCCGCTAATACGCCGTCAAGACCGCTCAGGTTAAGGGCAGTTGTACGCACAGGCTGTTCTGCTTTAGCCCAAAACTGCAACTGCCCCGCTTGCACACTATGGCTGTCGGCTTGCGCCACCACCAACGCTTGCCAAGGCTGTACCAATGCCGGACAGGCCAGCGTCAAATCCACAGGCTTATCCGATTGCGGCGGGACGGCACTTAAGCAGTCGCGCACCGCATCCGCCGCGTGCCCTGGCATTGCCAAACAGCACAGGTACAAGAGCAACCAGCGCATTATCCAGCCAAACGCGCCGCCAAATCGGCACCGGATTTGCGCAGTTTCAGATCATGGAATTGGACGTAGAGCACCGTCAAAAAAAACGGCGTAGAGGCAATGGAGAATAAATTAATGATGAGTTCAGCTATACCATCAATGCCGGCAAATTTAACAATAAAACCCAACAACATAATTAAAATAAAATAAAACAGCAACAACAACACCATCGGCACCGTCAACACCCCCGCTGTCCGCCACCAACTGCCTTTCACTAAAGCATAACTGGCTTTTAAAGATCCATAAGCCTTCTTAGCGTCCAATACAATAAAATTAATATGAAACAACAGTGATAAGCTCAGTATGATACCCGGCACCAGCAACAAAAGCGTTCCGACACTCACCGCTAGCATATAAAGGAATCCCGCCAACAGGAGGGACGGCGTTTTTTTAATACCCAGTTGCAAGGCTTCCATAAAACTATCTTGACGCTGATGGGCCGTATTGTCCAAGCGATAAACAATCGCGGCATAACTCACAGAAGAACACAGTGTCACAGCCACTATAGCAAGCAAAAGCACCGTCCCCCCCTCAGCCAAGGCCGAAGCATCGGCACCGGGGCCAATATACTGCTTGATAAACCAGTTAAATCCTAGGCTTAGTACACCCAATACGGTACTAAAACCAATCCATTTAGTAAAACTGGCGACATACAGCTTAATGCTGATGTCCAATATCTTGGCGAGACTCACGGGTTCGTCAGCTAACATTTGCATAATACTTTCCCCTCTAAGTTAATATTGGCGGCTATCCGCTTGGCAACAACGGCGACATTCGCACTGACAGCCGCCTTAAGCATAGCCAATTTCCCGCAAATAACCAAGGTGCTTAGCAAAAAAACGTTTCCCACCCTACCCGCCGTCCCCAGTAAACCCGCGTCAATCCGGCATTGCAGAAGCTAGCAGGGCAATAACGTCGGCACTATCCATTTGCACAATCTGTGCAATCGTCGCCACCGGCACACCCGCCTGATGGGCGCTGAACACCGTTGCCCGACGGCTTTCGGCAATGCCTTCCTGCTTGCCTTGTTCGATGCCTTGCTCGATGCCTTCCTGCTTGCCTTGTTCGATGCCTTCCTGCTTGCCCAACTCGATGCCCAGCTCAATACCCTCCTGCTTGCCTTGCCGGATCGCCATATCCAAACTGGCCTGGACAATGACGATAAATTCGCTCTTACGGTGTTGCAGTTCCAGCTCTTCGGGGCTTAGGTTGGCCTCGTTGGCTATCCCGAAGGCCTTTGCCAAATCCCGCCCGCAGTTTTTTGGTATATCGTTCAACTTAGCGGCGTTTTTGATGAAATACAGCCAATTGTCCCGCTCAGTCTCCAATTCCGTTTCCGTTTTGTTAAACTTGGGCAACTCGATAAAGACCAGCTCAATATCATCGCAGTATTCGATGAAATCACGCTTTTCTAACAGCTTAAAGCAGTTCATCAGGCGCGGGCTATCGGGGAACATGACAAAATCGGTCAAGGTCAGGGCAATGACCGGATTCAACAAATGGTAGGCCTGGCCTTGAACCAGTTGCGCGGAATAGTTTTTTGCCGCATTGTACAGTACCCGCTTCTCAAAACCGTCGTGGTTGAGGATCTGCATCTCAATAATGACGCGGGTGCCGTCGCTAAGCAACGCTTTGACATCGACAAAAGTGTCTTTCATGCCCTTGAGCATGGGGATGTTATACGGGTCGACAATGGTCAGGTCGGTAATACGCTTGCCATCGTCAAACGGGAGGACAGCGTTCAGAAAGCTCAATAAAATATCTTTCGAGCCTTCACTGCCAAAGACTTTCTTAAACGCAAAATCGGTGCGGATATCGAGAAAATTCATAAAGGACGCTAATAACGGGAAAATAAAACCATCGTCCTTAATGACCGAAAAGTCTTAGCCGAGGTTCCGCTAACGCCTCACACTCAGGCGGCTTTTCTTAACAACACATCTAACCAAGCCGCAGGCAATATCCGTTTTAAAAACCCAAACAAATAGGTCGGGAAGGTGACGTAATAACGGATTTTTGGCCGCTTAGCTTCCAAAGCGTGGACGACTTTTGCCGCCACCGCCTCAGCAGGCAGGGTAAACGGGGCGGCGGGGCCTTGTTTTTGCAAACGCGCCGCCAGTGCCTGATAAGTGCCGTGGTGGTAACTCTGGCTAGGGTCGATATTGGCCTGATACAGCGCAAAGGCATTTTTGCGGAAATCGCTGCGTATAGGCCCCGGCTCTATCAGCGCAATATAGATACCCGTACCGTGCAACTCCAAGCGCAAGGTATCGGCAAGGCCTTCCAAAGCAAACTTACTGGCATTGTAGGCACCGCGATAGGTCATGGCGACCAAGCCCAATACCGAGCTGTTATAAATGATACGGCCATGACCTTGACGGCGCATCACCGGGATCAGCAAATTGGTCAGCTCTTGGGTGCCGAAGACGTTAGTTTCAAACTGCTGGCGCAACACCTCGCGCCCCAAATCCTCAACCGCCCCGGGCTGGCCAAATGCGGCATTATTAAACACCGCATCCAAAGTGCCGCCCGTCAGCACCAACAGCTCGGCGACCGCCGCCCGGATACTGGCGCTGTCGGCCAAATCCAAGCGCAACGCAGTAAAGCCCTCTGCCGCCAACCGCGCCACATCGTCGGGTTTACGCGCCGTGGCGAAGACCCGATGACCCCGCTGTTTCAGCACTTGCGCGGTCGCGTAGCCGATACCGCTGGAACAGCCGGTAATCAGAACCGTTTTTGCCGTCACCATTATTTGCCCAGCTCTTGCTCGTTAAAATAAAAGGTTTTGGCGTTACTGCAATCGACCAGAAACACTAACGACTCTGGGCTGGATTTTTCATTCAACTCCGACGATTCGACGCGGTTACACTGCCCGGTCGCCAAGGCTTTTTCCGCCGCCGCCCCGCGCAGCCGTTCAATATCGACTAAACGGCCTTCAAAACGCTTGACTAACGGTAACAAATTATCCACATCATAAGGCGGGATAGCATAAGCCGAAAAATCATGGGGGCGGGATTTGATCAACGCCTGGTTCTTTTTTCCCGCCTCGACAATCTGCTGTTTGCGCTGCACCGCTTGCTGGCGCTGAAGTTCGGCTTGCTCTTCGCGCTCTTGACGTTCCTTTATTTTTTGCAGATCGGATTTTTTCTCTGCATCCAGATCAATGCTGACACCCGTTTTCAGGTCAATCTGGATATTAGAGCCTGCCACACAGGGCGTGGAACGGTACACTTTATTGCCGCCAGAATCGGTACATTTATAGACCTCGGCCTCCGCATTAAAAGCCAAAAAGCCGGTTAATAGCAAGACTAAATATTTCATGTTCTCTCGGTTAGTTTGGGGGGTATTAGTTTTACTTATATCCGGTGTTCAAGCCCTTTAGATGTCTGCTCAGGTTTATTCCACCGTCACCGATTTGGCAAGGTTTCTTGGCTGGTCAACATCCGTCCCCTTCAGCACCGCGACATGGTAGGCCAATAATTGCAAGGGTATGGTATAGAGTATAGGTGAAATCTCGTTATCCACCTGCGGCACTTTAATCATCTGCACAGCGCCGTTGACCGCCGGCACCAAAGTCTCGTCCATAAAGACAATCAACTGCCCGCCCCGCGCACTGACTTCTTCCATATTGGACTGAAGCTTTTCCAACAGGCTATTGTTAGGGGCAACGGTAATCACCGGCATATCGGCATCAATCAAGGCCAAAGGCCCGTGTTTCAACTCGCCCGCCGGATAGGCTTCGGCATGGATATAAGAAATTTCCTTTAACTTTAACGCCCCTTCCATCGCTATCGGATAATGCGCCCCCCGTCCTAAAAACAAGGCATTATTCTTTTCGGCAAACTGCTCGGACAATAACCGGATAGGGTCATTCAGACGCAATACCTTGTCGATTTTCTGCGGCAAACTGAACAACTGGGCGGTAATTTTTGCCTCCAGCGCGGCATCCAATTGGAAACGCCGCCCCAACGCCATCACCAACAGCATCAGCGTGACCAGTTGGGTGGTAAAGGCTTTGGTTGAAGCCACACCGATTTCCGGACCTGCGCGGGTCATCAGCACCAGGTCGGACTCCCTGACCAAAGAGCTTTCCGGCACATTGCACAACGTTAAGGAATACTTCGCCCCGAGTTTTTTCGCTTCCTGCAAGGCCGCCAAGGTATCGGCAGTCTCGCCGGATTGGGAAATAGTCACCACCAACGTATCCGCCGCCAACATCGGCTTGCGATAACGAAATTCACTGGCGACCTCGACTTGGCAAGGTATCCGCGCCAACTCCTCAAACCAATACCGTGCCACCAAACCCGCATGATAACTGGTTCCGCACGCTAAAATCTGCACCGCCTTAACCTCGTCAAACATCTGCGCGGCATTATGGCCGAAAGCGCTTTCCTGCAAACGGTGATTGATGAAACGTCCCTCTAAGGTTTGCGCAATAGCGGTAGGCTGTTCGTAAATCTCCTTCAGCATATAATGCCGATACGCGCCCTTATCGACCGCATCGGGGCTGAGCAGGCTTTCCCTAATAGGCCGCTCGACGCGCTGACCGTCAGCATTATAAATCTCTACCGAACCTATCCGCAACGCGGCAATATCACCCTCTTCCAGAAACATAAACCGCTGCGTCACCGGCAACAAAGCCGCGACATCGGATGCGATAAAATACTCGCCGATACCCACACCAATCACCAAAGGGCTGCCCTTACGGCAAGCAACCAGCACATCCGGCTCATCGGCACTGATAATCCCCAAGGCATACGCACCGGACAATTTTTGCACCGCTTGCCGGACTGCCGCGAGCAAATTGCCCGCCGTGCGCAAAGCCCCGAATACCTCATGGACAATGACCTCGGTATCGGTTTGCGAAGTAAATTCATAGCCTTGTGCCAATTGTTCGGCCTTCAGCACGGCATAGTTCTCAATAATACCGTTATGCACCACCGCCACCTTATCACCACTGGTATGGGGATGGGCATTAGCGGTGCTGGGTTTACCGTGGGTCGCCCACCGGGTATGGGCAATACCCAGCAAACCCGGCATCGGGTCGGCCTCCACCAACGCCGCCAAGCCCTGCACCTTACCCAGTTCGCGTTTACGGTGGAGCTCGCCGCCATTGACCACCGCCAACCCCGCCGAATCGTAGCCACGGTATTCTAAACGCCGCAAGCCTTCCAATAAAATAGGTACGACATTACGTTGGGCGATACCGCCGACTATTCCACACATACTTAACTCTCCTTTTTGCTTGGCCGTTGCCAACCAGGAACAGAAAATTGCTTACCCCTGCTTAAAGTCAATTGGCCTTCAGGGGCATCGCGAGTGATGGTCGAACCGGCACCGATGGTGGCATTTTTACCGATAGTGACCGGGGCGACCAATTGGCTGTCGGAACCGATAAACGCCCCGTCGCCGATGACCGTCTTAAACTTATTCGCACCATCATAATTACAAGTGATGGTGCCCGCACCAATATTGACCTTACTGCCGACACTGGTGTCGCCAATATAACTTAAATGATTGATCTTACTAGCTTCGGCAACTGATGATTTTTTTAGTTCAACAAAGTTACCAATATGCACATTATCGGCCAAAACCGTTTCTGGCCGCAACCGCGCATAAGGGCCGATACGGCTGCCCTGCCCTATGACCGCACCCTCCAGCACACAACAGCCAAAAATTTCAACATCATCGGCGATTTGGCAGTCCTTAATTTGGGTGTTCGGACCAATTTTAACACGGTTTCCGATACTGACCGCACCTTCCAAAATCACATTGACATCAATCTCAATGTCCTGCCCCAAGCTGACCACCGTGCCGCGCACATCAAAACGCTGCGGGTCGCGCAAAGTCACCCCTTGCGCCATCAGTTCTTCGGCTTGGCGCATCTGGAAAAACCGCTCCAATTGCGCCAACTGCATCCGGTTGTTCACCCCCAACACCTCTTCTTCCCTATCCGGCTGGCTAGTGACGATACGCACTCCCGCCGCCACCGCCATTTCGATAACATCGGTCAGATAATATTCCTGCTGGGCATTCTGATTAGTCAACTGCCCCAACCAGGTTTGCAACTGCCCGCCACTGACCGCCATAATCCCGGTATTGACTTCACAGATAGCCTTTTCGGTTGCGTCGGCATCTTTTTCTTCAACAATTTTCAGCACTTGTCCGTCAACATCCCTGACAATCCGCCCGTAACCCGTCGCGTCCGCCAACGTGACCGTCAATAACGCCAAGGTTTGCGGACTGACATCCGCCAACAATTGTCGGACAGTCGCCAATTTTAACAACGGCACATCGCCGTATAAAATCAACACCGTATCATCCGCGCCGATAAACGGGCTGGCTTGCTGCACCGCATGGCCCGTGCCCCATTGCTGGTACTGTCCGATCCAATTAACCTGACAGTCCGCCAACGCCTGTTTGACCTGCTCCGCGCCGTGGCCGACGACAATATGGACACTATTGTCCGCCACTTGGCTGCACATATCATAAACATGGCGCAGCAGCGGCCTGCCCGCAATACCATGCAACACCTTAGGCAAATCCGAACGCATCCGCGTCCCCTTACCCGCCGCCAAAATAACCGTAGTGATTTTCATTTCTCTTCCCGTTAAAATAAAAAAGCCCGATAGCGCTTACACGTTACCGGGCTTTGATAGACTGTTTTAACATGATTGCTAAGGGTGACAATCAAGCATCAGTGTTCATAACTTATTCGCCACGCTTTCTCAGCCTGTCCAATGTCCGCAACTGCATGATAGCCTGCAACAATTGGGCATGGGCGGATTCATAATCGATCTTACCCGACCTGTCCGCCAACGCCTCTTCGGCCCTTGCCTTCGCTTCCATCGCCGCCGCCTCATCAATATCTTTCGCCCTGATGGCGGTATCCGCCAACACTGTGACCAGATGCGGCTGCACTTCCAGAATACCGCCGGAAATAAAGAACGGATACTGTTCCTTATCCGAGACCTTCACCCGCACTTCACCTGGGTTTAACTTAGTAATGAAAGGCGCGTGGCGCGGGGAAATACCTACTTCGCCTAATTCAGCAGGCGCAAAGAGCATTTCCGCCAAACCGGAAAAGATTTCCTTTTCTGCGCTTACGATGTCTACATGTACGGTCATGGTCATTGATTTTACCTAAACTGACATTAAGCTTTCATGGCCTTTGCTTTTTCCAACACTTCCTCAATGGTACCGACCATATAGAAAGCCTGTTCTGGAATCGCATCGAACTCGCCGTTAATAATGCCTTTAAAGCCCGCAATGGTATCTTTCAAAGACACATACTTACCCGGCGAACCGGTAAAGACTTCAGCAACAAAGAAAGGTTGTGACAAGAAACGTTGGATTTTACGCGCCCGGGCAACGGTTTGCTTGTCTTCTTCCGACAACTCATCCATACCCAAAATGGCGATAATATCACGCAACTCTTTATAGCGTTGCAAAATCCCTTGGACTTTACGCGCCACATCATAATGCTCCTGACCGATAACCAGCGGATCCAATTGGCGGCTGGTGGAGTCTAAAGGATCAATCGCCGGATAAATACCCAGCTCGGCAATTTGCCGTGACAATACCACCGTCGCGTCCAAATGCGCGAAAGTTGTCGCAGGTGACGGGTCAGTCAAGTCGTCGGCAGGTACATAAACCGCTTGGATAGACGTGATAGAACCGGTTTTGGTTGAGGTGATACGTTCTTGCAGAACGCCCATTTCCTCAGCCAAGGTCGGCTGATACCCTACCGCAGACGGCATACGGCCTAACAGCGCCGACACTTCGGTACCCGCCAAGGTATAACGGTAAATGTTATCGACGAAGAACAACACGTCGCGGCCTTCATCACGGAAATATTCCGCCATAGTCAGACCGGTCAACGCCACGCGCAATCTGTTGCCGGGCGGCTCGTTCATCTGACCGTAAACCAACGATACCTTGTCGATAACGTTAGAGTCAGTCATTTCATGGTAGAAGTCGTTACCTTCACGCGTACGTTCACCGACACCGGCGAACACCGAATAACCGCTGTGCTCGATAGCGATGTTACGGATCAATTCCATCATGTTAACGGTCTTGCCCACACCCGCACCACCGAACAGACCAACCTTACCGCCTTTGGAGAAAGGACAGATCAAATCGATAACCTTAATACCGGTTTCCAACAGCTCATTAGCCGCCGCCTGTTCCGCATAGCTGGGCGCTTCACGGTGGATACCCCATTTGACTTTTTCGCCGATAGGCCCCTTTTCGTCGATAGGCTCACCCAGAACGTTCATAATACGTCCTAAGGTCTCTTGACCGACTGGCACAGAAATAGGCGCGTTGGTATTGTTAACGGTCAGGCCACGACCCAAACCGTCGGTGGTGCCCATAGCAATCGCCCGGACCACACCGTCACCAATTTGTTGCTGGACTTCCAGCACCAAACCATTTCCTTCTACAATTAAAGCATCATAAACTTTGGGCAATTCTTCTCGTGAAAACTCCACGTCGACGACCGCACCAATAATCTGAACGATTTTACCCGAACTCATTAAGTTGTCCTCTTAGTTTTTTATCATTTTGCTAGGGCGTTAGGCAAGGTACGGGACCTTTAAGCCAAGCCGCCAATTCTGCCATCCCTTGCTTAGGCACTTGGGCATAACGATCCCCGCCCGTCGCTTTAAACGGCTGCGGCGCCGGCAACAATTTCGGAAATTTCCTGCGTAATGGCAGCCTGCCGGGCTTTGTTATAAACCAACTGAAGCTCTTTAATCAGCTTGCCCGCATTATCGGAAGCCCCTTTCATCGCCACCATTCTGGCGGCCTGTTCGCAAGCATTGTTTTCCACCAAACCCTGATAGACAATGGCTTCGATATAGCGTGTCAGCAGATGGTCAAGCACCTCTTTGGCATCAGGCTCATAAAGGTAATCCCAATGGCCGCCCAACTCGCCTGCAATCTCATCGGCAGCGACCGGCAACAGCTTTTCGGCAGTCGGACGCTGGGTCATGGTGTTGACAAACTCGTTACTGATGACATGCAGCTCATCAATGCGGTTTTCCGCAAACGCATCCAACATTATCTTAATGATACCGATAATGTCGCTAAGATGCGGCGCATCACCCAGCTTACCGGCTTGGCCTACCAGCTTGGCATGTTTCAGGCCGCTAAAAAAACTGGCCGCTTTTGTGCCGATGGTGCACACATCCACTTCAACGCCGTCCTGTTGCCATTGCGTCAACAACCCTAATGACTTTCTGAACAAGTTGGAGTTTAAGCCGCCACACAAGCCCCTATCGGAACTGACGACAATCAGCCCGACCCGTTTGACATCGCGCTTAATCAGAAAGGGATGCTTATACTCAGGGTTTGCCTGCGCCAGATGCTTAATGATCTGCGCCATTTTTTTCGCATAAGGGCGTGTTGCCTGCATTCTGTCTTTTGTTTTACGCATTTTACTCGCGGCAACCATCTCCATTGCGCGGGTGATTTTCTGAGTATTCTTGATACTCGCAATCTTGGTGCGTATTTCTTTACCAACAGCCATTTTGAGACCCTTTTACCAACTATGAGTTTTAATGAAGGTTTCTATAGCAGCCTGCATACCCTGTTTGATTTCATTGCTAAAATCACCCGTCTCATTAATGGAATCCATCAGAGCGGCGTGTTCGGCTTTCATGTAGCCATGTAAGGCCGCTTCAAAATCCAGCACCTTATTGACTTCAACCGAATCAAGGAAACCCTCATTGGCGGCAAACAAAGAAACGGCCATTTGCGCAACTGACATCGGCGAATATTGATTTTGTTTCATCAATTCCGTAACCCGTTGGCCACGCTCAATTTGTTTTCTGGTGCTTTCGTCAAGGTCAGACGCGAACTGGGCAAATGCCGCCAACTCACGGTATTGCGCCAAGTCCAAACGGGTACCGCCACCTAACTTTTTAATGATCTTGGTTTGTGCCGCACCGCCTACCCGCGATACCGACAGACCCGCGTTAACCGCTGGCCGGATACCCGCGTTGAACAGGTTGCTTTCCAAGAAAATTTGTCCGTCGGTGATGGAGATCACGTTAGTCGGTACGAAGGCCGATACGTCACCGCCTTGGGTTTCGATAATCGGCAACGCGGTCAACGAACCGGTTTTGCCTTTCACCTTACCGCCGGTCAGCTTTTCGACTTCGTCGGCGTTGATACGCGCGGCGCGTTCCAACAAGCGCGAATGCAGATAGAACACGTCACCCGGATACGCTTCACGGCCTGGCGGACGGCGCAACAACAGCGACACTTGACGGTAAGCCCA
Source organism: Methylovulum psychrotolerans (assembly GCF_002209385.1). Lineage (NCBI taxonomy): Bacteria > Pseudomonadati > Pseudomonadota > Gammaproteobacteria > Methylococcales > Methylococcaceae > Methylovulum > Methylovulum psychrotolerans. The sequence goes on along the minus strand of NZ_CP022129.1, from coordinate 912,655 downwards.
GGCTTGTTTGGTCAAATCGTCATAAATGATCAGCGCGTCTTCACCACGGTCACGGAAAAACTCGCCCATTGAACAGCCGGTATACGGGGCAATGAACTGCATAGCCGCCGATTCGGAAGCGGAAGCCGCGACGATGATGGTATGTTCCATCGCGCCATGCTCTTCCAACTTACGCACCACGTTGGCGATAGATGAACGTTTTTGGCCGATAGCGACATAAATACACTTAATGCCGGTGCCTTTTTGGTTGATGATGGCATCAACGGCGATAGCGGTTTTACCGGTTTGGCGGTCGCCGATGATCAGCTCGCGCTGGCCGCGGCCAACCGGAATCATCGCGTCAATGGATTTCAAGCCCAATTGGACGGGCTGGTCAACCGATTGGCGGGCAATAACGCCAGGGGCAATCTTTTCGATAGGTGCAGTTTCGTTGGTGTCAATCGGGCCTTTGCCGTCAATCGGGTTGCCTAAGGCATCGACGACGCGGCCTAACAACGCTTCACCGACCGGGACTTCCAAAATCCGTCCGGTACATTTTACGGTGTCGCCTTCGGAAATGTGCTGGTAAGAACCTAAAATAACCACACCGACGGAATCCCTTTCAAGATTCAACGCCATACCGAAGGTATTTTGCGGGAACTCTAACATTTCCCCTTGCATTGCTGCGGAAAGGCCATGAACCCTGACGATACCGTCAGACACACTGACCACGGTGCCTTCCGTATGAGATTCAGAACTCAAATCAAAGCTTTCGATCTTCTTTTTAATCAGATCACTAATTTCAGATGGGTTTAATTGCATGATTTTTTCTCACTCTCACTGAAGAGTTTTTTGCATGTGTTGAAGCCGGCCTCTAATAGAACCGTCAATTACTTGATCGCCAGCGCGTACCAGAACACCGCCAATGAGTGATTTGTCTACGGCTACATTCATATTAATTTTTTTGCCCAGCGATTTTTCCAGAGTGTCGGCAAGCCCTTTATGGGCGGCTTCTGACAGCTCATAAGCGGATGTCACCTGGACATCAAGATAACCTTCATACTCCGCCTTATACTCTTCAAACAGCTTGGCAATTGTCGGCAACAAAGGCAGACGACCGTTTTGCACCAGCAATTTAAGGAAATTAGCCGCTTCTTCATCAAGTTGGCCTTGACAAATATCGAGCAAAAGAGTAGCTACGCTTTGCTTACCGATCTTAGGGTTATCAACTACGCCAGAAATGTCCCCACTGCCGATAACCGCCGCCATAAACGCCAAACCTTGCGACCAGCTTTGCATAGCCGCCGTCTCTTTGGCGCGTTTAAACGCCGCTACCGCATAAGGTCTTGCCGATGTCGCCAATTCGCTCATGGTGCTTAACCTAATTGATTAGAGACATTATTAATAATGTCCTGATGCTTAGCCGCGTCGATTTCCGCACCCAAGATTTGTTCGGCGGCGATCAGCGCCAACTTAGCAACTTCTTGGCGCAGGCCGTCTTTGGCTTGCTGCATTTCTTGCTCAACTTGTGCGCGTGCTGCCAGAACCAAACGCTCGCCTTCTTTTTTGGCGGCATCTTTCGATTCTTCAACAATTTCGTTCGCACGTTTTTGCGCAAGGCTGACAATTTCCGCAGACTGCGTTTTGGCCTCTTTCAAATAGCTTTTGGCTTTTTTCTCGGCCAACTGCATTTCTTCCTGACCTTTTTCAGCCGCCGCCAAACCTTCGGCAATTTTCTTTCTACGTTCTTCTAAAGAGTCAAATAAAGGTGGCCAAATGTACTTCATGGTAAACCATACCAGAAGTGCAAAGGTAATCATTTGCCCAATCAGAGTAGCATTGATGCTCACGATGCGTTCCTCTTGTCGCTATTAAAATTAGACTGTTTAATTAGCCTGCCGCAGCAGCTTGGACAGCAGACAAGAACGGATTTGCAAAGGTAAAGAATAACGCCAAACCGACACCGATCATGGTTACCGCGTCCAACAGACCGGCGACAACGAACATTTTTACTTGCAGCATAGGCACCATCTCTGGTTGGCGGGCCGCACCTTCCAGGAATTTACCGCCCAACAGACCGAAGCCTATCGCAGTACCTAAAGCGCCCATACCTAAAACCAGACCTACTGCGATAGCAGTCATACCTTGCACATCAGCAATCAATCTTGCAATTTCCATGAAACCTCCAAAACGTATATCAAGTTATAAAAAAGTGTAAAAAATTAATGGTCTTCGTGCGCCATACTCAAATAAACAATCGTCAGCACCATAAAGATGAACGCTTGCAGGGTAATGATCAGAATATGGAAAATGGCCCAAGGAAAACTCAAAACCGGTTGGATATACCAAGGCAGTAAAGCGATCAGAATAAAGATCAGCTCGCCCGCATATAAGTTACCGAATAACCGCAGCGCCAGTGAAATGGGCTTGGCCAGCTCTTCGACCAACTTCAGCAACAGGTTAAACGGCAGCAGCCACGGCCCGAACGGCTGCAAGGTCAGTTCTTTGGTAAAGCCCCATACGCCCTTAATCTTGATGCTGTAAAAAATAATCAAGAAAAATACGGAAATGGACATGGCAAACGTGGCGTTTAAATCGGTACTCGGCACCACCCGCAAATAATCGATGCCCATTAAGGAACCGATCAGCGGCAAAATGTCTACAGGGAACAAGTCCATAAAGTTCCACAAGAACACCCAGCAAAAAATGGTCAACGCCAACGGCGCGATCAGTTTGCTATGGCCGTGGAAGCTGTCTTTGACTTGCGTGTCGACAAACTCAATGAGCATTTCGGCAAAACTTTGCGCCAAACCCGGCACCCCGGCGGTGGCTTTATCGGCGGCGGTCTTAAAAAACCAAACGAACAAGCCGCCTAAAACCGCTGAGAAAAACAAAGTGTCAAGATGTAATGACCAAAAGCCTTCGCCAACCCGCAGCGCAGTCAAATGGTGAATAATATATCCGGTTGCACCTTCGGCAGCGTGAGCTTCGGTAGCCATTGTTCCTCTCTTTAAATAGTCAATGTCAACGCATTAATAGCGCGAACCAAAAAACGGCTATTGCCGCCATATAGGTGGACAATAGTGGAAATATGTTTATGTTAGGAAGCTGAAAAGCCGCAGCAAACAAGATAACCGTCAGCGCCCATTTACCCGCCTCACCCAAGTAAAAGCGGTTAATGAGGATTTTTGCGGACTTGCCGGCCGGATTGCGCATTTGCCAACCAAAAAACGCATTGGGGATAAACGCCACCACCCCGCCCACAGCAGCCGAACCCGCCTGTTGCCATCCTAATACGACAGCAAAGCCGAAAACGGCAGTTGTTATTATCAGAAATTGATAAATAAGCACTTTGCTGACAGTAGATAATTTTCTAGCTGCCACCTGACAAACTCCAAACATAAAAGCTGTTGGATTATAACGACCTGTTTTGATTAAATCAAGGTCGGTGTGTCGGCAATTGCTTTAGGCTGCCCCTTATCAACGCCTTACACGGCTTTTTTCTGCTTTATTTTTCAAAATATTAGCAATTTCACCACGTTTTTGGCAAAATGGTGGACACCCTAAATCCTTATAAAAAATAAGGTATATAGCGGACGGTTATTACCCCACAAGATAAGCTCCGCACAGCTAATCCTTCCCCGCATCGGCCACTCAAGCCTGACCAACCGCTAAACGGGAAAACAATATGACGGGTATCCGAGAGCGGTAATTTTTGTTTAAAAAACGTCTCTCACAAAGAACAGGGACAAATTGATTGATAAGCAAAAAACAGCCTTCATACAGCCCGCAGTTAACGCCGTTGAATCTACGGATTCCAGAGCCAATGCGTTTTAGGGAAAAGAATTTAGCATATCGCAAGGACATTGACCAGACAAAAAAACCGCAATAGGACATACAAAGCCAAAACTACGCGATAAAGCAATCGGAACACTGCTTTTGTCATTCATACCCTACATCCACAAGCCTTTGCCCCTACGCCAATCTATGCGATTATAAGTCCATCACCGACCGATCAGGACTTATACCATGCAGGGCCAACTGAAAAAAATGTCCGGGCAACTCGCCTCGCCCATCTTATACGACCTACCGCTAAACGACACCAAAATCCCCCTCAACCCGTTCATCGGCCAGCCCATCAAACTGACCAACACCGGCAAAATCCTCTGCCTGCATTGCGGCAAAGCCATTAAAAAGACCTATAACCAAGGCTATTGCTACCCCTGCTTCATCTCTTTGGCGGAATGCGATTTGTGCATCGTCAAACCCCACACCTGCCATTATGCGGCGGGGACATGCCGGGAGCCGAGCTGGGGCGAAGCGTTTTGTTTCCAACCGCATATCGTCTATCTGGCCAACTCCAGCGGCATTAAAGTCGGCATCACCCGTGCCACCCAAATCCCGACCCGTTGGATAGACCAAGGCGCGAGCCAAGCTTTGGCAATTTTTCAAACGTCATCGCGCCAGATTGCCGGATTGGTGGAAATGGTGTTGGCCCAGCATATCAGCGACAAGACCAACTGGCAGCAAATGCTGAAAAAAACCGCCGAGCCTATCGACCTGCCGGAACGGCGCGACCACTTGTTGCACTTGTGCGCCGCCGAGCTGGCGGCCATCAGCGAACGCTTTGGCTTAGGAGCGGTTGAACCGCTAAGGGGAGACGTGGTGGAATTGGCATTTCCGGTCAGCCAATACCCCACTAAGATCAAATCCCTGTGCCTGATCAAAACCCCGGAAATTTCCGGCATCCTATTAGGCATAAAAGGACAATATTTGCTGTTAGACAGCGGCGTGTTAAATATCCGCAAATATACCGGCTACGAAGTAAACTTCCAAGCCTAAGCATTAAACGGGAGCGCGGGCATCTTGCCCGCACAAGAGCGGGTAAGATGCCCGCGCTCCAAAGAGACAGCAGGCCGGGCAAACCCCGTTAACACTTAGGAACGTATATGAAATTAAGTGGGCGTTTATTACACCTCAGCGTATTAAACCCCACCCCAGCCCTTGACAGGGGAGGGAGCAAATGGCTTCCCCGTCATGCAGGCGAACATTAGAAGAAAAGCCCCTCCCCCTGCCAAGGGGGAGCCCTTCGGCTTCGCTCAGGAGGGAGGGGGTTGCCGTACTTTCGCCTGTACAACAGGTTTTTATTTCATGCAAATCCCTTAGTGGATAATACCCTGCTCTTTCAACGCGCCATGAATGTCATCCAGTGATTGCGTGTCGGTATCGAAGGTACTGTCGGCCAATTCGGCAGGGCAAGTGGTGCAAATCGCCACCAAGCCGGCATTCTTCAGCGCCAGCACCAACTCGGCATTGGCGGTTTCCAGCACCGTGGTCGCATGGCCGTTATCAAACAGCTTTCTTTCCAACTGATAGGCCACGGTTGCGCTGTCCGCACCCGTCAACAAAACCGCCGCCGGGGTTTGGCTAAAGCGGGACGCGCGTTCTTCGATACTGACCGATTGCAGGCCTTCATCATCAGATACGCCGATAATCATCCCCGCACCGACCGTACCGTTCGTCAAACGGTCGATGATAATAAATGACCCCGTGCCACGGCTGGTTTTATACGCATCAAACACCACTGGCGATGTCACCGACACTGTACAGCAACCGATTTCGTTCAGCTTAACCTCGGTCGCATCATGATGCTCCAAGGTATTGACATCAATACGGTGATGGATCAGCGACACCGAACCGAACACACTGCGTGTCGCCAGCTTAATGACGTATTGGCGGCCTGGGGTCAGGGCTTTTTCGGTCATCCAAACGATATGCGCCTTAAACTTATCGGCCACCACCGCTGAGACCAGCTCTTTGCCGACCAGCATATCGCCACGGCTCACGTCAATCTCATCTTCCAAGGTCAACGTCACCGACATCGGTGCGAACGCCTGCTCAATATCGCCGTCATACGTCACGATAGATTTGATCTTACTGCTTTTACCGGACGGCAGAGCGGTGACCAAATCGCCTTTATTGAACACACCTGCCGCGACCGTACCGCAAAAGCCCCGGAAATCCAAGTTAGGACGGTTGACGTATTGGACAGGGAAACGGGCATTGTCAAAATTGCGGTCATGGGCAATCACCACCGTGTTCAACGCTTCCATCATCGGCACACCGGTAAACCACGCCATGTTCTCGCTAGGGTTTACCACGTTATCGCCGTCCAGCGCCGACATCGGGATAAACTGCACGTCTTGCAAATCCAAAGTGGCAATAAAATGCAAATAATCGGCTTTGATTTGCTCAAACTTCGCTTCGCTGTACTCAACCAAATCCATTTTGTTAATGGCGACGATAACGTGCTTAATGCCCAGCAACGACGCGATAAAGCTATGGCGCTTGGTTTGGGTTTGTACACCGTAGCGGGCATCGATCAAAATGATCGCCAAATCGCAAGTGGACGCGCCGGTCGCCATATTGCGGGTATATTGCTCATGCCCAGGGGTGTCAGCGATGATGAACTTGCGGGTAGAGGTCGAGAAATAACGGTAAGCCACGTCGATAGTGATGCCTTGCTCACGTTCGGCCTGCAAACCGTCCACCAACAACGCCAAATCGATTTTACCCGCACCCGTGGTGCCGGACTTGACGCTATCGGCCTGCACAGCCGCCAATTGGTCTTCATAAATCATCTTCGAGTCGTGCAATAAGCGGCCTATCAAGGTGCTCTTGCCGTCGTCAACGTTACCGCAAGTTAAAAAGCGTAACAGCTCTTTACGTTCATGTTGTGCCAGATAGGCGTTAATATCAGTGCTGATCAGATCGGATTGATGGGACATGGTATTAGATTCAAAGTAAAAGGTTCAAGATAAAAACTGACGTTACGCAGTAACGGGCTTTACCCCCGTTTGCCGCGCCGAGCATCGCAGGTTTTGTCGGGATCAGCCCGAAGGGGCGCGGCAGGGATGCCGCGCGTCGGCAGGAGGGCAGGAGCCCTCTCTGCCGACCCCCGACAAAACCGAGAAGCGCAGGATCAAGCGGCAACCGGGCCGCCTTTTCTTTGGATACTTTCTTTTCGACTGCACGGATGCAGAAGGTAGAGCAATGCAGGAGCAATTGCCGAGGCGGAGCAAAAGAAAGTATCTCGCCTTCGGGTGCGAGAACCCGATTAAAAAAACCGTCGCGACAGCGACTCATCACTACATTTTTCAATATCGCAAAAGTGGCAGCGTAACATCAGATAAAAATACAACCGCTTTAGCGGTAGGCCCCGCCATTATTATTCGCCAACGCCGGGTCTGTACAAAGCCCCATTAATACGCCGGCCTCATTACAAGCCACCGTATCCAGACAAGCCGCATTATCGCCGCACTGCAAAGCCTGTAAGGCCTGCAACACTTGCGTCAATTGCGTGACATCCAAGCTGTTGACATCCAAATTATTGGCATCCAAACCGCCGCCCGCCGCCACAGGGCCGGGTAAAACGGTATTGGCCGAACCGCCGCCGAACTTGCCGCCCAAATCTTTAAGCCGACCTTGCACCTTATCCATCAACTCACTGACGGAAGGGACGGCTGGGTGGTGTGGCAGTTTTGGGGCAGACGGAGCCAAAGACCCCACCGCCGGGGAGCTTGCGGTATTGACAGGCTGGCGGTCGGCACGGGTGGCGCATTCGGTATCCGAATAAACGATACCGCCATACCTATCGGTGCACTTATACACGCCGCCATAACTGCCCGCAGACACGCACAGCAGGCTTAAGCACAGTAACCGATTAACCGCCATCTGATGAATAGCCATAAAAACTCCCGCAGTCAGCCAAAGCAAACGAGGTGTTAGAAATACCCTTCGCGTTTTTTCTGCTCCATAGAGCCGGATTGGTCATGGTCGATCAAACGGCCTTGACGCTCGGAAGTGGTCGTTAATAACATCTCTTGGATAATCTCCGGCAATGTCGTAGCTGTAGACTCAACCGCACCCGTCAGCGGATAACAGCCTAAAGTCCGAAACCGTACCATCTTCATTTCAACCTTATCATCCGGGCCTATCGGCATACGCTCATCATCGACCATGATTAACATGCCGTCTTTTTCGACCACCGGACGTTCTTTAGCAAAATACAACGGCACGATAGGAATCTGTTCCAAATGGATATATTGCCAAATGTCCAGCTCCGTCCAGTTCGACAGCGGGAACACGCGGATGCTTTCGCCTTTATCGATCTTACCGTTGTAAATGTTCCATAATTCGGGGCGTTGGTTTTTCGGGTCCCAGGTATGGTTTTTGTCGCGGAACGAATAAACCCGCTCTTTAGCCCGCGATTTTTCCTCGTCACGGCGGGCCCCGCCGAAAGCGGCATCAAATTGGTATTTGTTCAAGGCTTGCTTAAGGCTTTCGGTCTTCATCACGTCAGTATGTTTCTTACTGCCGTGGCTAAACGGGCCGATACCTTGTTCAACCCCGTCCTGATTAATATGCACCAGCAAATCCAAGCCCAACTGCTTAACCCAGTCATCACGGAAAGCGATCATTTCCTTAAACTTCCAGGTCGTATCGACATGCAGCAAAGGGAAAGGCGGTTTGCCCGGATAAAAAGCCTTCATGGTCAAATGCAGCATGACCGCCGAATCTTTGCCTATCGAATACAACATCACAGGACGTTCAAATTCAGCTGCCACTTCACGAATGATATGAATGCTCTCAGCTTCCAGCTGTTTAAGATGTGTTAATTTATAATCGGTCATTTAAAAGTCCGTCAAAGTTGGGTGAAACACTATGTCAATCAGACGCTCAAGCCGCGCCCTATACTAAATTTGAAGCCTCAGTTAATACCAATTCCCGCCATGTCTCTCCACTATTGCAAGGTGTTTAATTTAAGGTGGCTATCTTAATGAGTCGCTATCGCGACGGTTTTTTTAATCGGGTTCTCGCACCCGAAGGCGAGATACTTTCTTTTGCTCCGCCAAAAGAAAGTATCCAAAGAAAAGGCGGCCCGGCTGCCGCTTCTTCCTGCGCTCCTCGGTTTTGTCGGGGGTCGGCAGAGTGGGCTCCTGCCCACCTGCCGACGCGCGGCATCCCTGCCGCGCCCCTTCGGGCTGATCCCGACAAAACCTGCGGTGCTCGGCGCGGCAAACGGGAGTAAAGCGACGTTACTGCGTAACGTCAGGGCTATAAAAACTGTTGTAAAGCGGTTTGCAGGTGCTGATAAATGCCGCCGAAGCTGCCGTTGCTCATCAGCACGACATGCCCGCCTTGCGGGGCCTCGGCCAGCACACGCGCGATAATGGCCTCCAGCGACGGGCAGATTTCGATATTATCGGCATACTGTTGTAAGGCCGTCAAATCCCAACCCAACGCTTCCGGCTGATAAATGACCGCCACATCCGCTTGGCTTAACGAAGCGGCCAGCGTTTGGCTATGTACGCCCATGCGCATGGTATTGGAGCGCGGCTCGACAATAGCGATGATGCGCTGCGCCCCGACTTGCTGGCGCAAACCGTCTAAGGTCGTGGCGATGGCGGTCGGGTGGTGGGCAAAATCATCATACAGCGTGACCCCGTTGATGGTCGCCAACACCTCCATACGCCGCTTGACATTACGGAACTGCACCAAAGCGGCGACCGCGTCGGCAGGTTGCACCCCAACATGGGCAGCGGCGGCCAATGCCGACAACGCGTTATAGACATTATGCCGGCCCGTCAGCCCCCATGCCACCGTAGCCTGCTCGCTGCCGGCAAAAAATACCTTAAACAAACTGCCGTCCGCTTTCAGCAACTGCGCATCCCATTGCCCTTCACCAGCAATTGACGTGCCGACCACCTTTGTCCAGCAGCCCATCGCCAACACATCATTCAGGTTAGCGTCGGCGACCGGGCTAATCAGCAAGCCCTCACCCGGCACTGTCCTGACCAAATGGTGGAATTGCTTTTTAATCGCGTCCAAGTCAGGAAAAATGTCCGCATGGTCAAATTCAAGGTTATTTAAAATCGCAGTACGCGGGCGATAATGGACAAATTTTGAGCGTTTGTCAAAAAATGCCGAATCATACTCATCGGCCTCGATCACAAAAAACTCACCGCCGCCCAGCCGCGCCGACACGCCAAAGTTCAGCGGAACACCGCCAATCAAAAAACCCGGTTCGAGGCCGTTATAAGCCAATATCCAGCTTAACATGCTGGTAGTCGTGGTTTTGCCGTGCGTACCCGCCACCGCCAACACCCATTTGCCTTGCAACACCTGCTCGGCCAACCATTGCGGGCCAGACAGGTAGGGCAAGCCCAAATTCAGCACCGCCTCCACCTCAGGATTACCGCGCGACAGGGCGTTACCGATAATCACCAAATCGGGGCGTTCGGCCAAATTCTCCGCCCGATAGCCGGAGAGCAATTGGATGCCTTGCGCTGCCAATTGCGTACTCATAGGCGGATAGACGTTTTGGTCAGACCCCGACACCCGATGCCCCAACTGCTTGGCAATCACCGCCAAGCCGCCCATAAATGTCCCGCAAATACCTAAAATATGAATATGCACTGTGTCATCCCGTTGCACGGTTTAGTTATGTTATGAATTTTTTTAACAGGCCGCGCCATTGCCATTAAATTAATGGGTAGGTCGGGCAAGCGGTTCTGCCCGACAGCAGCCGTTCGGTTTGCCGTGCCTTTTGGCTGCGCACAAGGCCACATCCGGCAGCATTGGAAAATATCGGGCAGAACCGCTTGCCCGACCTACGCAACGAAAGCATATCAGTTGCCAGTCTACCCGCAACGCCAGAAAAATGCTGTTAACTATGCACATTAAACGGCTCAACCCATACCGCCTCGCCGGGCTGTACACCTTGGCAAGTGGCGGGCAAGACGATGTAACAGTTGGCCTTATGCAACGTGCTTAGCACATGCGAACCCTGCAAACCCGCCGAGGCGACCGTCAAACTGCCGTCGGCGGCTTGGCTGAAAATGCCGCATTGGAACTCCTGCCGCCCAGGGGATTTTTTTAACAGGCTGGTGCAGGTAGCCAGCAGCCGTAGCGGCGGCTGGTAGGGCAGACCCAACAAGCAGTGCAGACCCGGCTGCACCAACTGCCGAAAAGTCGCCATCACCGCCAAGGGGTTGCCGGGTAAGCCGAAAAAATGGCAACCCGCCAGCGTACCGAACGCCAAAGGCTTGCCCGGCTTCATCGCCAGCTTCCAAAACGCCACCTGCCCGCGCTGCGCCAATAATGCCCGGATATAATCCGCCTCACCCACCGACGCGCCGCCCGTGGTGATCAGCACATCCGCCGTCGCAGCGGCCTTAAGCAACGCCGCCTCCAATTGCCCCGGATCATCGGCCAGTACCCCGCCATCCGTGACCTGATAACGCGGATCAGCTAATAAACCGCCTAACAAATAACGGTTGCTGTCATAAATTTGCCCAGAGGCCAAGGCTTGCCCCAAACCGACCAGCTCGTCGCCCGTCGAAAAAAAGGTAATGCGCAAAGGCCGCACCACCGCTACCTGTGCCACCCCCGCCGCCGCCAACAGCCCCAAATCGGCGGGGCTTAAGGTGGTATGGTCGGCGCACAACGACGCACCGAGCCGCACGTCTTCCCCGGCTTGGCGGACATTTTGCCCCGGTTTAGGCTGGGGTGGCACTCGCACCGCCGCGCCGTCAACGCGCACTTGCTCCTGCATCACCACCGAATCGGCTTGCGGCGGCACCACCGCGCCGGTAAAAATCCGCACACATTGCCCGGCTTGCAGCATACCTTGAAAAGGCCGTCCCGCCCACGCCGTACCGACACACTGCAAAGTGACGGCGGCATCGGCGCTGACATCCGCGCCAGCAAAGGCATAACCGTCCATCGCCGCATTCCGTTCGGGCGGCAGATTGGTCTGCGCCGTCACCGGACGCGCTAAAACCCGCCCCAAAGCGGCGGGTAAAGCGACAGTTTCCGTGTCTGCTATCGGTGCCAGTGCCGCCAAAATCCGCGCCAAGGCTTCGGCGACGGTCAAGAGCGGTTTTGCCTCATACGCGCAACTGTCGATCATGCTGCCAACACCTGCGTCATGATGAACTCGGCAAGCTGCTGCGGACGGTTAATGTCCAAGCACGGCAACGGCGGCGGCAAATCCAAAGCCTCGTCACTGGCGACCGCGATAATATCCGGGTCGTCAGGATATAACAAGGGCTGCGCTAGCTCTCGGCGGTGCAATTCAATCTTAGGAAATTTTTCCGCTTTAAAGCCTTCGACCAGAACTAAATCCACCCCCGTCTGGTCAAACTGGCGTAAGCTTTCGGCCAACTGCGGCTCACACACGGGTAAGATGTCCGTAATCATAGCGCTGCGGTGGCGGGACACCAACAGCACCGGGGAAGCCCCAGCCGCGCGTAAGCGGAAGCTGTCCTTGCCGGGCTGGTCGATTTGAAAATCGTGGTGGCTATGTTTAATCAGGCCAATCCGTAAGCCTTGGTTTTTTAACAGCGGAATCAGCGCTGTCAGAAGCGTGGTTTTGCCGGTACCGCTGGCGGCGACAAAACCGAGTACGGGGATTTGCGAATATTGCATGGATGCCAATTCATCAGACTGTTATCTTGTGCAAGCTATTCTAAGGTATTATGGGCTTAACCTCTATTTAATCCCGCCCAACCGATTATTTACGGAGCCCGCTTTGATCCGCATCATCTTCTTATTACTGCTGGCCATTATCGGCTATTTTGCCTTACGCGGCAGCTTGAAAAAAGCCTTTCCGCCCGGGCGGCGACCCACCCGCTCCTTGATTTGGGGCTTATGCGGCGGGGGCCTGTTACTGTTGGCGCTGACCGGAAACCTCAACGCCTTAGCGGCCTTCATCACCCTTATTGCCGCCTTGCTGTTACGGCTAATGCCGTTGCTTACCGCTATCTTACCGCATCTGCACCGTTTTTGGACACAGCAGGGTGGTGGACAAGGCCAACATTCGGCACATTCCGCCCGCCCTAAAGGCGGCATGAGCCACGACGAAGCCTACGAAATCCTCGGCTTAAAACCGGGGGCAACCGAACCGGACATCCTCGCCGCGCATCGGCGGCTAATGCTAAAAAACCATCCAGACCGGGGCGGCTCGGATTATCTCGCCGCCAAAATCAATCTGGCAAAAAAAACCTTGCTCAATCCCTAACGCTTATGAAACGCCGAGCCCCCCAGCCGATTTTTCTAATCTCCCTGACCCTCGCCGCCCTCTTCGGCGTAACCCCGCCAAGTGCCGCCGAACCTCCTGCACCTGCCGCGCCCAAGAAAATACCAGCGGCGAAAAGCCCCGCCGCCCCGCCCAAAACCGCCGCCCATGCCGCCGCGCCCAGCAAAGCCCTACCTGCCAAGCTGCCGAAACCTACGGCAAGCCTTGCCAAAAAAGCCCCTACCAAAGCCCCCGCCTTGGAGGCAAAAAAATATTATCAAGTCCAACCGGGCGAAACCCTGTATTCCATCAGTGTAAAAACGGGCCAAGTGTTCCAAAATCTGGCACAATGGAACCGTTTACCCTCGCCTTACCGCGTCAGCGAAGGGCAAACCCTGCAATTGTTCGAGCCGCCCGAAGAGCCTGTGCCTGAGCAAAAGCAAGCAAATCCCATACCCGCCCCAGAAAAACGTGACGCAGTTCAAAAATTCACAATTCCCCCCCTTAAAAAAACCGCGCCAAACGCTATAATCAACCCGCGCAAAGCCAGTAATACCGCCGCCGCCAGCAAATCTGCCCCGTTGGCTGAGAAAAAACGTGACACTCCCGTTACCGATAAAAAAATGGTAAAGTTAGGCTATAGATGGCCTATTACAGGCCGCATCCTCAGAAGCTTCGCACAATCAAATAAACAAGGGATTGATATAGAAAGCAAAAACAAACAATCGGTGGTAGCGGCAGCAGCCGGACGCGTCGTTTACATCGGTCAAGGCCTAAGCAACCTAAAAAACCTGCTGATCATCCAACACAATGGCCCTTATTTGACCGCTTATGCCAATAACAGCCGCATTCTTGTGAAAGAAGACCAAAACGTGGCGGCTGGGCAAGCCGTTGCCGAAATCGGCACGGCGGCTAACGGGCCCTACAGCCTACATTTTCAGATAAGAAAAAACGGCACACCCGTAGACCCGCTGAATTTCTTAGCCAAATAGCACCATTCAGGGTTCTGGCTTAGGCTCTAGCCGGGTAAGGCACGGAACGGCAGAGCGCAACCTTTTTACAGCACAAAATCCGATAGCCTTACCAGACGCGGACACTCTAGGCCGCAATAAAATTAGCAGGCGGGGCAATGTTGCACCGGACAAAGCCTTAACCCGATAATTCCGAACTTTATTTATGAATGAAACCTTGCTAGTACCAGCGGATGATGACATTACGGCAACGCTTGATGATGAAACGTTTACGTTTGATGAAGACAGCGAAATTGCCGGGACTATTAACCCACAAGAACTGCTGGACTTAGACACCGAAGTCGCCGCACTAAAAAGCAAAGCCCCCCAAGATTTCGATGCCACCCGCACCTATCTGAGCGAACTGGGCCGCTCGGTGTTACTGACCGCCGAACAGGAAGTCACTTACGGCAAACAAGCCCAGCAAGGCGACCAAACCGCCCGCAACATCATGATCGAAAGCAACCTGCGCTTGGTGGTAAAAATTTCCCGCCGCTATATTAACCGTGGCCTGCCCCTGCTCGACCTCATCAACGAAGGCAACCTGGGGCTGATCCGCGCCGTGGAAAAATTCAACCCCGACAAAGGCTTCCGCTTCTCCACCTACGCCACCTGGTGGATCAGACAGGCGATAGAACGCGCCATCATGAACCAAACCCGCACCATCCGCCTGCCCATCCATATCGTCAAAGAAATGAATGTGTACCTTAAGGCGCAGCGCCATCTCGCGCAGTTGCTGGACCGCGAACCCACGCCCGAAGACATCGCCACGCATCTGGACCGCCCGCTGCCGCAAGTGGAAAAAATGCTCAAACTCAACGAGCGCGTCACCTCGGTGGATTTACCCAGCCTGCAAGAGTTTGACAAGCCCATCCTAGACTCCTTGTCCAGCGACACCGCCCTGCCCCATGACGAACACATCCAAGCCGAAGGCATCCGGCTCAACATCTGCCATTGGATTTTCGAACTGCCCGACAAACAGCGCGAAGTGATCTGCCGCCGCTACGGCCTGTGCGGCTACCAAGAATGGACACTGGAACAAGTCGCCCAAGAACTCGGCGTAACCCGCGAGCGCATCCGCCAAATCCAAATGGAAGGCCTAAAAAAGCTCAAAGAGATCATGCACACCCACGGCTACTCCTTTGAAGAAATTTTCAACTAATGGACGTGTACGACATAAAATCCGTTGTAGAGCCGTTCCCTGAGCGAAGCCGAAGGGAGCGGCTCTTCGGCTTCGCTCAGGGAACCAGAGATGGAATCCCGTGCAGCCGCCCTTGGCAAGTGAGGGAGCAAACGTCTTCCCGTTATAAGTAGGCGTGCATATATCTTTTAACATTTGCGAATTAAACCCCACCCCAGCCCTCCCCTTCACAGGGGAGGGAGCGTTTTCCCCGTCGAACAGGCGAAAATGAGGGGAAAAAGCCCCTCCCCCTGCCAAGGGGGAGGCTGGGAGGGGGTTGCCGTACTTTCGCTTGTTCAACAGATTTTATTTCATACACGTCCCTAAGCCCCCAATCTTATGCGCCACCTACTCACCAGCCTACTCACCCTATTACTGTCCGCCTGTATGCCGCATATCCAGCCCGCAGGCGCACCTGTGACCACCGCCCAACTCCTACCCCACCGTTACCTGACCGCCGACGCGACCTTACTGCCCCTGGCAAGCTGGCAACCCGACCAGCCGCCCACCAGCGTCATCATCGCCCTGCACGGCTTTAACGACTACAGCCACTTCTTCCAAGCCAGCGGCGAATTTTTCCGCCAGCACGGCATCGCCAGCTACGCCTACGACCAACGCGGCTTTGGCGGCAGCCCCCAGCGCGGCGGCTGGAGCGGTGCCGCCACCTTAAGCCAAGACCTCAACAACTTCGTCCGCCTCGTCCAACACCGCCACCCCCACATCCCGCTGTTCGTCCTCGGCGAAAGCATGGGCGGGGCGGTGGTCATCAACACCTTTAGTCAAGCCGACGCACCGCCCGTCAACGGCCTCATCCTCGTCGCCCCCGCCGTCTGGGCGCGCACCACCATGCCCTGGTACCAACCGCCGCTGCTATGGACACTCGCCCACACCGTCCCCAAACTAACCCTAACCGGACGCGGCCTAAAAATCCTCGCCTCCGACAACATCCCCATGCTCCGCGCCTTAGGCAAAGACCCACAAGTCATCAAAGCCACCCGCGTCGAAGCCATGTACGGCCTCGCCGATTTAATGGATGCGACCCTAGGCCTAGCCGGACAACTCCCGCAACCCAGCCTGCTGCTCTACGGCGACCACGACCAACTCATCCCCCCCACCCCGACCCGGCAATTCATCAAAACCTTTAGCCAAAGCCCAGACAAAACCATCGCCTTTTATAAAAACGGCTACCACATGCTGCTCCGCGACCTTGACGCCGCCACCGTCCGCCAAGACATCTTGGCTTGGATCACCACGCCAGACAGCCCCCTACCCTCCACCGCCGACCATTACGCGCAAAGCCGCCTTGGTGTTGACATACGCACCGATTAAGTTACCCAGCGGCGTAGCTTAGCCCAAAAACTGTTGCGCTTATTCTCCAGCTTTTCCAGCCGCCTATTGACCCAAGCCAATCTTTCTTTAAACTCCACATTAAGGGGCGACTTAGCTACTAATTCCACCCGTAAAGCTTGGGCTTGCCGATAATAGTCCAAGGTTAAGGAGAGATTGCCTTGTTGTTCATAATGCTTGCCTAATTTAATGAGGGCAATGGTTAAGCCATTGGTAAAACTCAGATGATCGGGGGCGGTGGCATGAAGCTCATGTTCCAAGCGGTGGCAGTCTTGATACCAGCTCAAGGCACGTCCCAAGTCGCCCAGCGTGGTGTGGGTGTTGCCTAAGTGTTGACAGGCCACCGCCAACTCGTGTTTAAAGCTCGGATGGTCTGGAGAGGCGGCATGGAGTTCCTGTGCCAGCCGGTGGTAGTCTTCATACCAGCGCAAGGCCTGTTGCAGGTCGCCCAGCGTGGTGTGGGTGATGCCTAAGTATTGGCAGGCAATTGCCAAGCCGTTGGTAAAGCCCAGATGATCGGGGGCGGCGGAACGGAGTTCCTGTATCAAACGGTAAAACTCTTCATACCAGCGCAAGGCCTGTCCCAAGTCGCCCAGGGTGGTGTGGGTGATACCTAAGTTTTGGCAGGCCACCGCCAACAGATTTTTAAACTCCGGATGGTCGGGGGCGGAGGCATGGAGTTCCCGTGCCAAACGATGGTAGTCTTCATACCAGCGCAAGGCCTGTCTCAAGTCACACAGCGTGGTGTGGGTATTGCCTAAGTGTTGACAGACCACAGCCAACTCGTATTTAAAGCTCGGATGGTCTGGGGAGGCTGCATGGAGTTCCTGTTCCAAGCGGTAGCAATCCTGATACCAGCGCAAAGCCTGTCCCAGGTTGCCCAGCGTGGTGTGGGTGATACCTAAAAAACAGCAGGCCACCGCCAAGCCGTTTTTAAAACCCAGATGACCGGGGGCGGCCGCATGGAGTTCCTGTGCCAAACGATGGTAGTCTTCATACCAGCGCAAGGCCTGTCCCAAGTCGCCCAGCGTGGTGTGGGTATTGCCTAACTTTTGGCAGGCCACCGCCAACTGATTTTTAAAGTCCAGATGACTGGGGGCGGCGGTATGGAGTTCCTGTTCCAGGCGGTGGTAGTCTTGATACCAGCGCAAGGCCTGTTGCAAGTCTCCCAATGTGGCATGGGTGTTGCCTAAGTGTTGGCAGGCAACCGCCAAACCGTTTTTAAAGCCCAGATGGCTGGGGGCGGCGGCATGGAGTTCCTGCTCCAGGTGGTGGTAGTCTTGATACCAGCGCAAGGCCTGTTGCAGGTCGCCCAGCGTGGTGTGGGTGATGCCTAAGTGTTGGCAAGCAACCGCCAAGCCGTTTTTAAAGTCCAGATGGCCGGGGGCGGCGGCATGGAGTTCCCGTGCCAAACGATGGTTGTCTTCATACCAGCGCAAGGCCTGTTGCAAGTCTCCCAGCGTGGTGCGGGTGTTGCCTAAGTATTGGCAGGCCACCGCCAGATCGTATTTAACGTCCGAGTTATCCGGCTCGCGCTGGTGAAGCGCTGCCATGACGGTATGCTCATCGGTAAAAGCCCTTAATGCCTTGTCCGGGTTACCTGTGGTCAGGTGGTAGCGGCCTATGTGTCCGTGCAACACGGCAAGCTTATGATCTCCCGGCAACCCAGCCGTGACCGTTTCGGCATGGCGGCAGTAAGCCGCCGCAGCCGCGTAGCTGGCGTTGAGCAAATGCCCGCTGTCAGCTTCATGAGCCAGCTTGTCAATCAGCTTAGCGACCAAGCCCGCACAATAACCCGACAAGTGTTCGGCATTTTTATGGCGGGTGATCTCCTGCACCACGGGGCTGGTTTTGTAGTGACTGACCCCGTATTGGGTGCTGTTCTCCAACCAACCGCGTGCCGCCAAGCCGCTGAGGGTATCGGAGAAGATTTCTTCGTCGGCTTCGGGGGGTAACAGCAAGTCCGCCAAATCGCCATAAGCCCAGTTTTCCGCTGGCAACACCGCCAAGTTACTCAATAGCCGTTGTTCGGCTGCGCTGAGCGGTGTTATCTGCTCCAACTCGTCATACAGGGCGGCGATGATGGCGGTGGGGTTGGCGGCCTGTAAGACGGGCAACACGCCTTTGCCCATCACGTTAACCGTTTTGGTTTTGGACAATTGCAATAGCCCGCGTTGTTGCAAATCCGCCAGCAACTGGCTCAGCGGGTAAAACACCTTGTTGGTGTTCACCGCCGCCAAGTTCTTCGCCAACAGCTCCAGCACCAGTGTGTTGCCGCCCACCGCTTGGTAGATGCTGGCAAACAACCCGTCATCTTCGCTGCTGTGCTGCGGGTAATGGCTGTTGAAGACGCGTAAGGCCACCGCCTCCGGCAAGGCTTTAATCGGGTAACGGTCAGCACCGTTAAAGCTCAAACGGCTGGTGAGCAGGATATGGCAGTTGGTGCAGGCGTGTAAAAAGCCCCAGTGTCGCCCCAGCTCTTCGGCATTATTGGCGTTGTCGATAATCAGCAAACAGGGCGCGGTGAGGTTGGCGACGGCGGCTTGCAGCACCTCCAAACGTTGCGCCGTGGGCATCGCATCGGGGAAGCCCACTTGCAAAGGCAAGGCCAGCATCAGCAAGGCATCGTCCAAGCGGCTGGGGGCATACAACCAAGCGGTGTGGGCGTAATGGCTTTGGTAGATTTGCCAATACTTCGCCGCCAATGAGGTTTTGCCGATACCGCCCTGGCCGTTGACCAACAGCAAGGGCTGCTTGCTTACTTCCAGCTTGGCGCGTATCGCCGTCAAATCTTCCTCGCGGCCTTCGAACACGTCGGGGATGAAGGGCGTAGTCGTCAGGTGGCGGGGGATGGGCGGGCTGTTGTGGTAGTGGATCTCCGATTTTTCGTAATACGCCCCCTTGACCGTTATCTGCCGATCAATATCATAATAGTCGCGTCCGGCAATATGGCCTGTGCCTGAGTGGGTTTGTCCGGTCATGGCTGTGCGCTGCGGTAGTTGGCTGTGCCGGGGATTTTAACACCAAGGTAGCGTTGGGCAAGCGGTTTTTTGGGGATTTAACGCCTCCCATACAAGAGCCGGAAGATAAGGAGCCTGCATAAAAATTAACCCCGGCAAATCTTATCGTGAAGCGGCGGCCTCTTTGGAGCGCGGGCATCTTGCCCGCAAAGGCGGGCAAGATGCCCGCGCTCCAAGACCCGTACCCTTTAGCGTTTACCTGAATTATTTCCTACCCATTACTTTCAGCCTCATAAAGGCAAACCCGGTTACGCCCCGACTTTTTGGCCTGATACATGGCTTGGTCAGAGTGCCGCAACAGCATATCAGGATTATCGCCGTCACGCGCAAAGAGCGCCACACCGATGCTGGCACCGACCGTGACCAGCCTTTGGCCTATTGAAAAAGGCGCATTGATGGCATCAATAACCCGTTGCAACACGGGCCGATATTCATCAATTTGCTTAAGCCCCGTCAGCAACAGTACAAACTCATCACCGCCAAGACGGCCAACCGTATCGTTAACACGGACGGCCTCCTGCATCCGGCGGGCAATTTCTATCAGCAGCTTGTCACCTGCGGCATGGCCATATTGGTCGTTAATGGGCTTAAAGCCATCAAGATCAAGGTAGCAAACCGCGAGCGGATGCTGGTTTCTTTCCGCCAAGGCTAACGCCTGTTTCAGGCGGTCAGTGATTAACTTCCGGTTCGGCAAACCTGTCAACACATCATGGAAGGCGATGCGTTCAATTTCCTCTTCGTAGCGCTTAGATGCGGTGATGTCCAACAACATCCACACCGAATCCCGGCTATCCCCAGGCAATTGCATCCCGTTAAGGTCAATCCAGATGACCTCCCCGTCTTTACGGCGCATCTTAAGTTGGGTGCGGTAAATGCCGTGTGCCTTAAGGATAGGGTAAGCGGCGGCGCCCACTTCTTGGTAAGACCGCTCATTTAAGTACAGTATCCTGTTTGGTTGCCCATCCAACTCACCCTCGCCATAACCGAAAATACGCTCCATTGCCGAGTTTATCCAGATCGTGTGCCGATTACGCACCTTCACAATGCCCACCAATTCGTTATCCAACATCGCCTGTTGTTCGGCGGTTAACAGCATGAGTTCGTTGTGGATTTTCTTCAGCTCGGAAATGTCGTGCAAGACGCTGCGGCTTTTGACAAAGTTGCCGGCACTGTCGTTGATGGCGGTCGCATTGACGCTTATTTGCCGTATGGCACCGTTTTTGCCGACCAGTTCAAATTCCACATTCTCAATATGGCCTGCTGCTATAAATTGCGGAAACGTGGCTTTAAACTGTTCCTTGCCCTCGGCGGTCATAAATTCGCTAATGCGCTTCTTGCCGACCAACTCGTCACGCCCACAGCCCAACCACGCCAATTCGGTGTCGTTGATATTAGTAAAAACGCCGTTAACGTCAATGGAATGGTAGCCGCACGGCGCACGGTCATAGAGGTCTTGCAGCTCTTGTGCCGATACCCGGAGCCTGTCCTCCAGCAATTTACGCTCGGTAATGTCGGTAATAAAACCATCCCAGATCACCGACCCGTCGGAGGCGTTTCTAGGCACGGCATTACCGTACAGCCAGCGGACACAACCATCCGTAAACCGGACACGGTATTCCTGTTGCCAAGGCTCAAGCGTCGCTGCCGATTGCCTGATCGAATCGGCGACCCCGGCATAATCGTCAGGATGCAAGATGGCGAACACGGCGGAGGCATCGTCTTGCACGGCTTCGGGTGTCACCCGGTAAATGTCACGGATGGCCTCGCTTGCGTAAGGGAAGCAAGAGCTGCCATCGGCCCGTAATTGATATTGATAGATGACACCGGGGACGCGGGAAGAAATTTTCGCCAGCCGGGTGTAGAGCTCGGCAGTCGCCGCTTCGGAAAGCTTTTGTTCGGTGATGTCGCGGCCAACCGCCTGTATCTCTAATAAATCGCCTTGCCCGTCAAAAAAAGCTCGGTTGACAAACTGCCCCCACCGTATTTCGCCATGTACCGCAATAATCCGGTTTTCAATCGTGACGACCGGATTGCCGGGTGACAGGGTAGCCAATTTTGCATTGACCAACGGCAAATCTTCATCCCATACACTTCGATGCCAGCTAAGCCCAAGCAAAGCCTCCCTGGACTTACCAAACAATTTGCAAAAAGCGTTGTTGACGTAGATGAGGCTGCCGTCGGCTTTAAAACGGCAGATAGTTTCCGTTTGGTCTTCCAGCAAGCCCCTATACAGCTTTTCGCTGGCAACTAAGGATTCCTCGGCAACTTTGCGTTGGTTGATAGCATTGAACGCGGCGATGAAATGTCCGGGTTTGGAGCTACACGCCTGCACCGAAAACCATTGCTGTAGGCCATCAACAAACGTTTCGAAGCTTTCGGCACTGCCACCCCCAGCGACACGGCCAAAAACGGTTAAAAATTCTGGATTGGCCTCAAGAATGCCGGGGACGGCCACGCTGATGCGCAGACCATCCACCGGCCCCAAGCCGGTTTGGGCATGGAAGGCCTGATTGCTATAAAGGCAAACAAAGTCTTCCGGCTGACCGTTCCGGTAAAGCATTTTGCAGAACACCGCGCCACTCGGCATCTGTGCAAAGAAATTTTGCACAATGTCATCAGGCAACACGTTTGCCTTCGGCACTAAGGTGGGCGACAAATTGTTGCATCCAGGGTCAATCATATATTTTCTATGCTCATCAAACCTTACGCCCTGTTGGCGTTTATTTTAAGGGATATGTAGAACTGTTTTTGCTACTATTATGAAGATGGCGAGAACGCTCATTTTCGGGTTGCCATTAACCCAGGGCGGGCAATTTTGTAACCATCCGCATAACAAGACCCTTTTAAGTGGCTCGGCCTGCCCTTAACAAATAAAGTAATGCCGCGTTTAGCAAAGCGTTTTTTTATGGCCCTGCGTTTAGCATCAATGCCATTATAGCGATGCAAACCTTAGTGCTGGGCCGGACTTCGCGTAAAAATCACCCAATATACCGAATATGAAGATATGTCTAATATCGCTGTTAAATATAGCATTTTTTTGTAAAAAAACATATTGTCATAAATAAATAGTGAAAAATTACTATTTTTCTATAGGGTTTTATAATGACCACCCGCCTGGAGCCCCGATGGATTGCCCTAAATGCCATTATCAACTACCCGCCCCACAAGCAAGCTGCCCGCACTGCGGCCTTATTTTCGCCAAATATCGTAAATACCACCCCGAAGCGGACGCGCCCGCCGACGCCGAAACCGCCCGCCCGCGCATCACCCTCACGCCCCCGACCGAAACAAACAACCTGTTTCAGGAAGCTCCCTATAACCCCGCACAGTTCGCCGCCCGCAGCCTCCTCTTTATCGGCCTGGTGTTGTGGAGTTGGCAGTTTATCGGCGCTTCCATCGCCAGCAACACCGCTGGCGAGTCTTTCCTGCATAACATCAACCTGCCCTTCCATGAGGCCGGACATATCCTGTTTCGGCCTTTTGGCCGCTTCATCACCTCGCTGGGCGGCACCTTGGGGCAATTGCTGATGCCCAGCATCTGCACGGGCGTGTTGCTGATAAAATCCCGCGACCCGTTCGGCGCGAGTGTGGCTTTGTGGTGGGTCGGGGAGAATTTTCTCGATATCGCCCCCTACGTCAACGATGCCCGCACCGGACAACTGCCCTTAGTGGGCGGCAACTTCGGCCATTCCGCCCCCTACGGTTTCCATGACTGGCACTACCTGTTGACCGAGTCCGGCTATTTGCAATACGACCACAGCCTCGCCCAAGCCGCCTATGCAATCGGTTCGCTGATTATGCTCAGCGCCCTGTGCGGCGGCGCGGCGCTGCTGTGGCGGCAATACCGCCATCGGCAAGGTCTATAGGCGTGTCGCGCCAGCCCAAAGCCCTAAGCAAAACTTCGGCACAAAAGCCCCAAAACAGGGCAATCAGCACCAAAAATCACCTAAAACACCTTAGCTACATTATTTTCTACTGATCTGTTAATAAATCGCTTGCAAAGCCCAAGCGCCTAAGTGTACTGTTAGCCACCGTGACGGATTGCATCCATTCATGCAACGCACTATTTACCAAAAACAACTAATACATAAAAATAACTAGGACGCAACAAAAATTACGCTATGTCCAGTAATCTGGTGGGCCGTCTTTTCAGAACCCCTGATCTATTGGATAATGGCGGGTTCATACAGCTATTAACCCTTCCCATCCACTTACTAACGAGAAATTAAGCTATGTCTAACTTCCCTATCGATCTTGGCGCTTACCAACGTATTACGCTAGATGCCAGCGTACCGACGTTGACTGACGAGCAAAGAACCGCTCTGAAAGCCAATATCCAACTGTGCCGTGACGCTATCGTCTTCTTCACCTCCACTGGCGCAGCCAGAGGCGTGGGCGGTCACACGGGCGGCCCTTACGACACCGTGCCTGAAGTCATGATTATGGACGCGCTGTTCCGTGGCTCAGAAAACTATGTACCGACCTTCTTCGACGAAGCCGGACACCGCGTTGCCACCCAATACCTGATGTCGGTCTTAAACGGCGACATGGAAGCGGAACACCTGACCCAATACCGCGCTGCCCATTCGCACCTGCCAGGCCACCCAGAATTGGGCTTCACCCCCGGCGTTAAATTCAGCTCAGGCCGTTTAGGCCACTTGTGGCCGTACATCAACGGTGTCGCCATGGCGAACCCTAGCAAAACCGTGTTCTGCTTAGGCTCAGACGGCTCACAACAAGAAGGCGACGATGCCGAAGCGGCGCGTTTGGCGGTTGCCCAAGGCCTGAACGTTAAATTATTGATTGACGACAACGATGTCACCATCGCTGGCCACCCATCAAAATACTTAAAAGGTTGCACCACTGCAAAAACCTTGGCAGGCCACGGCCTGACCGTACTGGAAGGCGACGGCGAAGACCTCGACAGCCTGTACGCGAACATCTGCACCGCCATCAACACTGACGGCCCGGTCGCCATCATCAACCACCGCCCAATGTGCCCAGGCATCGTTGGCCTGGAAGGCTCTACCCACGGCCATGACGTTATCTCCGTCAAATTGGCGTTGGAATATTTGGAAACCCGTGGCCACCAAGCCGCTGTCGATTTCCTGAAAGCCGTTGTCGCCCCAAAGAATGAATATAAATTCTTAGGCTCCAGCGACAAATGGGATGCCAACCGTAACGTCTTCGGCGACGCTGTCGTCGCGGTCATGAGCGGCATGAGCGAAGCCGAACGCATCGAAAAAGTCCGCGTCATCGACTCCGACTTAGAAGGCTCTTGCGGCTTGCACAAAATCCACAGCGCTTTCCCAGAAAGCTTCATCTCTTCCGGTATCATGGAGCGCGGTAACTTCTCCGCCGCTGCGGGTTTTGGTATGGAAGCGGGCAAACAAGGCATTTTCGGCACCTTCAGCGCGTTCTTAGAAATGCTGATGTCCGAAATCACTATGGCGCGTCTGAACAACTCCAATGTGTTGAGCCACTTCTCACATTCCGGTATCGACGACATGGCCGACAACACTTGCCATTTCGGCCTGAACAACATGTTCGCCGACAACGGTCTGGATGACGGCTACGCCACTGGCCTGTACTTCCCTGCCGACCCGAACCAAATGAAAGCTTGCGTCAGCAGCATTTTCTTCAACCCAGGCCTGCGTTTCGTGTTCTCAACCCGTTCTAAAGTGCCATTGATTTTGGACGAAAACGGCAACGAATACTTCGGCGGCGATTATAAATTCGTCCCAGGTAAAGACGAAGTCATCCGCGAAGGCACCCAAGGTTACATCGTCGCCTTCGGCGAAAGCTTATACCGCGCCTTAGACGCAGTAGAGCGCCTGAAAGCCGAAGGCATTGATGTCGGCCTGATCAACAAACCGACCTTAAGCAGCATCGACGAAGACATGCTGCAAAAAGTCGGCTCATCACCGATGGTGCTGATCGTCGAATCCTTCAACCGTAAAACCGGTCTGGGTAGCCGCTACGGCTCTTGGTTGCTGGAACGCGGCCTGACCCCTAAGTTCGCACACATCGCCACCCACAAAGAAGGTTGCGGCGGTTTGTGGGAACAATTCCCGCACCAAGGCATCGACCCAGTAGGGATTATGGCTAAAGTTAAGGAATTGTTAGGTTAATCGGCCTAGCTTGCGGTAACAAAAAAGGGTGCAGCAATGCACCCTTTTTTTTGGCTTTGAATATTTGACGTTAATTCACTAGCGATTATCCCCAGCCCACGCTTTTTTTGAACGCCCCACCCCGCTTACTGTCAATAGCTTCCGTAGTCCAGCTAATTTTCCGCCATCTTAGCGCCTCTCCCCCTGCTTGTGGACGCAATTACAGCCATTTGCCCCAACTTTCATGGCATCACGGATAATTTTTGATTTACAAGTCCCGATAATAAGATTTTAATAATCGTTTTATGACATAGGAAGACAAATGACCAAAACCACCCCCAAATCCGTCACCAAAGCCAGTGCCCCCAGCACCGCCGAACCTGACCACGACGATGACGACATTTTCGACACGGATTTTGTCCCTTTGCCCGACAGCTTGGAAAAAGAAACCATCAAACGCGATGCCCGGCGCAAAATTGAAATTTATTGGGAAAAGAAACAACTGCGTGAGCAGTTTGACGATTTCGACGAATCCGAATTCGGTTTCTAAGCGCGTAAGTGTCCGCCATGAGCGGCCTTACAGTTAAAGCAAGGCCTACCGCCTTGCTGATGCAGGTTTACCGCATTGCGCCTTCCAGCGCCGTTTGCACCGATTGCGCCCGAATCTGGTGCCGATCGCCGGAAAATTGCTGCCGGGCCACAAGAGGGACTCCCCCCTTTTCCAACCAAGCAATAAAGACCGTACCGACAGGCTTCGCCGGGGTTCCGCCCGCAGGGCCTGCAACTCCAGTAACGGCAATGGCACAACTGGCACGGCTACGCGCTAACGCCCCGGCCACCATTGCTGTTACCGTTTCTTCACTGACCGCCCCATAGCGTCCGATAATCTGCGGATCAACTCCTAACATCTCCACTTTCGCGTCATTGCTGTAAGTGACAAAGCCCCGCTCAAACCATGCCGAGCTGCCGGGTATGGCCGTAATAACCTGCGCCAGCCAACCGCCCGTACACGATTCGGCGGTAGCGATACTCTGCCCTCGCTCGGTTAAATACGCGCCCAAACGCGCCGCCAACGCCTCTAATTGCCCCTCATCCATAGCGTTCCCCTGCCTGCCTAATGCCAACCGCCATATTGGGTGGTCGGGTCGCCACGGAATCCTGTGGAGGTTTTATTGGCATCGGGGGCGTTAATCATGGTTTCCGCCGCAACCACCATATTGGCGCGGGTATAGCCGCCTAAAGCCTGGGCTTTGTGGGCGATGGCGGTGGTGAGCGGGTTAAGGTCGTATTGGCTGACCGACGGGTCGACAATAGCCGCTATCAAAGCCTCGCCCCCGGCACTGCTGCTCAGGATAACAGGCAACGGCGTGGCGGCGGCGACTTCTAGCTGGTAATGGCCATCCGTAATCGCCGCTTTGGCGATAAGCTGGTGCTGCGCGTCGCTTAACGTGACTTCTCCGGCTTTTATCGGCCCGCTTTTAGTGCTGACCAGACCTTTCAGCACCGTCGCGCTAGGGAAGGTTTTCACGGCTTGGTGGATGCCGACTTTAGGCGGCGAGTTTTTCTCGCACGCGGTTAAGGCCAAGGCCGCCCAACAGCACAGGGCAAGCGCGATACAGCGGCGACGGGAAGGACGGAGGGGAAAGGTGGCAATCGTCATAAAAAAACCTACTGGCTGTCGTTATTATTGTCCAGCTATTTTGAGACGGTTTGGCGGGAAGGACAAGCGTTTTATGCAAGGGCGGCAACCGGAAGCCGCCGCCCTTGCAGGAGTACAGAAGCCGCACCGAACGGAGCGCAATGGTCTTCAGCCATTGCACGATAGCCTAGAGGACGAGCGGCAGGCCAGCAGCATTTTTGGAGCGCGGGCATCTTGCCCGCAAGGGCGGGCAAGATGCCCTCGCTCCAAGATCCGTAACCTTTGGCGTTTGCCTGAATTATTTTTTACCTGTTCCTTACCTGTCAACAATACCGTTCACGCCGCCTTATCCACCGCATCCAGCACCCGAAACGCCCGCACCTGCTCCGTCAGTTGCTGCAAATCCTCAGGCTTAGCGGCCTTCCCGTAACGCAGGCCGACAAAAAGGTCGGTAATCTGCTGGGCAGCGGGGGCGGATTGCGGCAAGGCGGCGGTAATTCGCCCGGCAAACGCCGTTTCGCCTTCGCCAGGCTGGCGCACCAAGCCGTATTTGCCCAGCTTACGGCAAAACTGCCGATATTGGCGCAACGCTTGGTCGGTGGCCTTAGGCTTCTGGTACAGCAAAATAAAGCACAGCACCACAGTAATCAGCGCGACCAACCCCAACAGCCAATACAGCATGGTTTGCAGATTGCCAATCCCCAACCCCGACAAAAACTTACTCTGGTTGGTGCGGTTATAGTTAATGACCCAGCGTTGCCAGCTATAATCGACATTACCCCATAACGTCCGCGCCTGTTTCAGCCAACCCGGTGCCTGATCTGCGCTACCATTATCGAACTGGATAGCCGCGCCCTGCTCCAAAGCATCGACATTAATGTTTTTCTCAATGCGTTCGGGGGCGACCGCCGCCGTCGGATCGACCCGCGTCCAGCCCTTGCCTTGCAGCCAAATTTCCGTCCAGGCATGGGCATCGTACTGATAGATTTCCAAAAAGTTGCCGACCTTATTCAACTCGCCGCCCTGATAGCCCGTCACAACCCTAGCCGGAATATGCGCGGCCCGCATCAGATAAGTAAACGCGGCGGCATAATGGCTGCAAAAGCCCCGCCGCTCTTTAAACAAAAACGCCTCAATCGGTTTGTCTTCCATCAGCGGTGGGGTCAGCGTGTAATGGAAGTCTTCGTTATGGAAATACTGTAGAACCGCCTTGGCAAACTGCTCCGGCGGCGTATCAAAACCATGCAGTTGCGTGACTAATGCGGTAATTTCCGGCGATGGCGCAGCGGGCAGTTGGGTGGCATCGGCATATTCGACCCGCGTGATATAGCCGGTGTTGTAGTGCAGATAGGAGGTGATTTTATATTCCGAACGTTTATCGGGATTGGCGGCGGTGATCAATTGATAATTGACGTTACGCTCCAAAGGCTTTTCAAACTCGGCTGGCATATCCAACGCGAACACCCAATTTTTGTTCTGCGGCTCCATCAACAAAGTGTAGGGGTAAGCCGTGCCGGAAAAGCCCGGCTCATCCATATACGCGCCAAAGCCCTGATGCGGTGACTGTATCCAATGTCTACCATCGGTTTTGCTCAACACCGGCCCGCGCCAGTAACGTTGCGCAGGCGGCGGCAACGGGCCGCTAAACTGCACCCGAAACGCCAACTCGGTGGACATCCCCAACTCGCTGATAGACCCCGGCTCCATGGTCTCGCTCAGCCCCGTGCGGCTTTGGGTACGGTCATTCAGCAACATCCAACGCGGCGCTTCCATGCGCGGAAACAAAATAAACAAGACAATCGCCATCGGCAACGCCTGGAATATAATGGTCGCTGCGGTCTTAACCGCCAGCCACGGCTGCGGCTGGCGGCTGTTGATGCACACTAGCGTGGCGATCAGCACACAGCTCACCAACAAGATATACGCCGCCATGAACAGGGTCTGCGTGTATAAAAACTGCGACGACGCGACCACAAAAGCCAAAAACGTCACCAGATACAAATCCCGCTCGGTTTTGATCTCCATCAGCTTTAAGCCTAAGGCGACGATAAACAGCCGCGTCCCCGAATCGCGTCCGAAAATGCCCTGATGGTCCAAATACACCAAACCGATGCCGATCACCGTCAAGCCAAACACCAATCCGCCGTTAGGCAACCACTCAGGCCGCCAAATCCCCGCCACGCGCCAGCCCAGCAACAAATAAAAATAGCCGAAAATATTGAGGGGAATATGGTAAATATGCGGAAAGGCAATCAAGGCGATGGACGCGAACAAGAAGACCAGCACGTTTTTGTCGGGATTTAGCATCATTATCAGAGTATTCGGGGGTTAAAAAAGGAGTAGGTCGGGCAAGCGGTTCTGCCCGACAAGGCCGTACGGTTTACCGCGCCTTTTGCTTGTGCAAGGCTGTTAAGATACCGTCACTCATTGGGCGACATAGCGTGGAGTGCAATGGCTGAAGACCATTGCACTCCGTGCTGTGGCCATAAGGGTATGCCGGGTAGATTTATTGTCGCTACACTTATTAGCGGCCAAAGCCTGTGAAACCCATCGAAGCCCCAATTAAACTTGTGTAGATACTTATGCTGCCAAGGGGAGGCTGGGGTGGGGTTTAACACGCAGAGACGCAATGAAACGCCGACTAATTTTATACCCCCCCTAAAACAACGCCAACGCCTCCAAACATTGCTGGCTATGCCCTACCCCGCTGCCCGGCTGCAAAGTCAGGTTAGGCAAGATAAAACCATAACTCAACCCCGCCTGCTCGGCATCCAGCACCCAGCGGCACAATTGGCTGAGCCGCTCTTCGGTGGAATGCCCCGAAGTCTGGGCATAATCCAACCAGATTTGCGCCGAACTGCCGCCGCCGTATTGCTTGCTGTACAGTCCCAAACCCTTGGCGTAGGCCTTCCAATGGATATGGCGTACCGGATCGCCCGCCTGATATTCATGCACCCCATAAAAATCCTCCGCACCTTTTTTACTGAAACCCTGCTGAATATCCCCCGCCGATGATTCGGGAAACGGGGTACTGAAGTCGGCAGGTTTAGGATACACCAACACCTTTAACGTAAAGCGGATGGGCGACCACGTCCGAAACAAGCCCAGCGGATAAGTGCTGGCAACCGTCACCTTACCCGCCTCATACCAACCGCGCTGGTGGGTGGCGCAAGCCAACGCGACCCGGGTCTTGGTCAAGGCCGGCACACTCACACTGACGGTATCTTCCAAGGTCAGCCGCAAATGCTCGCGCGGGTTCGGCGTCGGATTGTCCACATACACATCAAAACGGGCGGGGTTGCCGGCAAACACCGGCTGGGCAGGCCCCGGCTGCACCACCAAACCCGCCAAGGCCTTAAAGCTGTGCAGCGTGGTGATAAAAAACACACTGGCGATCAAAAACGTCAGCAGATAGGCCAAGTTATTGTTATAAACAAAAGCAATCAAAAACAACAAACCTACCAGCACCGCAAAGCTCAAACCGCGTTGCGTCGGCAAAATAAAAATCCGCCGATGGTTCAAAACCACCGGCTGGTTCGCCAAAGCCTTTTCCCCGGTAAAAAAACGGTGCGCCTTAACGCGCTCGGTGAGGGTCGGCTGGCTCAATGGATAGCCACCTTGTCTAATAAGGACGCGACAATCGCCTCGGAATGGCTACTGCCCGCGCGTAAGCGATGCCCCGCCACCGCCGCCAACACCGCTTGGACATCTTCCGGCAACACCGCATCGCGGCGGTGCATAAACGCCCACGCCTTCGCCGCGCGTAACAACGCCAAACCGCCGCGCGGCGACAGGCCACACGGGTATTCCGGCGAAGTGCGGGTATAGTGGATCAAAGCTTGGCAATAATCCAACAGCGCGGGCGAGACATGGATACCCAGCACCGCTTGCTGGATGGCCTGCAACTGCTCAGGTGGCAACTGCACAGTCAACGCCTCCAACAACTGCTGGCGGCTTTGCCCCGCCAATAACGCCCGCTCAGCCGCCGGGTCGGGGTAGCCCAATTCAATGCGCATCAGAAAACGGTCCAACTGCGATTCCGGCAACGGGAAAGTGCCGATTTGGTGGGAAGGGTTTTGCGTGGCGATGACAAAAAACGGGCTGGGTAACGGATACGTCTTGCCTTCCACCGTCACCTGCCCTTCTTCCATTGCCTCCAACAACGCGCTTTGGGCCTTCGGCGTGGCGCGGTTCACCTCATCCGCCAACACCATCTGGTTAAACACCGGCCCCGGATGGAACTTAAAATTATTATTGGCACTGTCAAACACCGACGCGCCCAAAATATCGGCGGGCAACAAATCGCTAGTGAATTGGATACGCTGATAATGCAAACCCAACAACTTCGCCAGCGTATGCGCCAGCGTGGTCTTACCCACCCCCGGAATATCCTCAATCAACAAATGTCCCCGCGCCAACAGGCAACACACCGCCAAGCGGATTTTATGATCTTTGCCGAGAATGATGTCATTCGCGGAAGTTAATAAGCGTTCGATAGCATTGTGCATAGTGTGGGGGAATGTGCAGAAGATGAAAAATCAGGACAGTGCGGACAACCGCTTTCAAGGATAGCTCTGGGTTAAAGCATAGTGGCGCAACGCGGGACTGTCAACCGTTGCGGGTAGCAATAACAGACTAAGAAACTGTCCGGTTTTTGTTGACCATTACACCCACAAGGGGCACTAGAAACGACTATTTTCGCGAGATGCTGGAAGATGTCTTGATTTGGGGTCTGGAACCGGCCTTTGGGGATAGCTGGTACAGCGGCGTTGACAACCTGAAGCGGGTAAAAAACCACCGGCTAGGTTGGCTGTTCGCCGTGGAAAGCAACTGCACCGTCTCCGTGGACAAAGGCCGCTGGGTGCAGGTGCAAAAGCTGGACATCCCCGATGACGGGGGCTGGCCGTTTGGCTCAAGGACTTTGGCAACGTGAAGCTGTTCCGGACATGGCTGAAAGACCAGCCACGCCACTACGCCGTTTACTTGGCGGATGAAGAACAGTTTGCGTCCTTTGACCGGAAAGCGTTCCTTGAGCAACATGACAAGCACTGGCATATTGAACAGTATAGAGTCCGGCGTAAGCAAACGACAGGCTAAACGGTCAGTACACGCGGTTATGGCTCAGCCTGTCGTCAATGCGTAACTTCTACTTTTGTAAAAAACCAATCAATTCTTTTTTAAATTGTTCAACCTCATTTTTTTTTCTTTCATTTATAAAGTCAAAAATTTGAGTATTTGTCATAACTGCCGAATGTTGATAACCTTGATAAGTAAAATCTTCGTATAGCTTTTTTATTCTATCTTTTTCTTTCTTCCCTTTATATGTTTCAGTAACTTCAGGCAAGCCATCTCTATTTGTTTTTCTATAATGCTTTGAGAGTTGTTTTTCAACACTTTCAAATGGAATAAAAAAAACATTTTGATTATTTTTACATTCTTCTTTTTTATCGCCATCAAGAATTGAAATTACATTTTCTGGTGATGAGAAAAAACAAGCCTTTTCGTTACGCTTCATTAAATCAATAACATTACTAGCACCGCCAATATAAATTATTTTATAGGTAAAAAACAGGGGCATTTCTTTTTGATTAATTAAATGAGACAGATACTGTTCTAATACCACATCCTCTACTAAAATATATTTATCCCATCGTCCTTGGAAACAAAAAAGCTCACTTCTTATATAATTGTAAGGCACTTCTTTTAGAGAAACTTCAGAATTATTGCTTTCCATATAAAAAAGTTCAGAGTCTTTCAATGTTTTCATCAATGCTAAAGAATGCGTAGTAAAAACAATATTAACCCCATCTTGCTCGCAATAGCGCCTTAACTCAGCAATGAGATTGACTTGTGCCGAAGCATCTAACGATATATCAATTTCATCAATCACAATCAACTTGCATTTTCGTTTGATAATTTTATACAAGTTGATAATAAAATGTTCACCTGAACTTAGATAATCTTCTCTAATATAAAAACCATTTTCTTTTAAAATAAAATAGTATCGTTTCCCCTTTATTTTTATTTCTTTTAAATTTTCAAATCTATCAGACCTATATATTCTTGAAAGAAATTCTATTAAGTCGTCAGGTGTAGAGTATTCCTTTAATGATATGCCCTTTCTTAGTTCTTCATCAATTTCAGATAACCTTTGAAAATGATTAAATCTTTCACCATGAGGGATAGGTAACTCAGCATAAATATTTCGTTTTATTTTTTCATTGATGATTGACTTAGTATCAATAACCCGAAGCTTAGGGTTGTACTGAAAATTATAAATTGTTCCATCAATGATATAACGAATACAGCTAGTATCTTTAAAAATATAGGGGGAGGCTGTCTTTGCAAACGTATTTGCAGAAGTGATATTTTTTATAGCACGAATTAATGTTGTTTTTCCTACACTATTTTTTCCAACAATGCACATTAATTTGTTTGACAATTCAATACGAAAAAATAATTCTTTTATGTGCTGAACATCGAACAGTATGCAAATAAATTCACTATCCATTTTTAATCAATAGATTGATGATAAAAACTATCAACAATGAAATTACCGTATTTCTTTCTAAGTTTGTCTAAATACGACTTATCAATTGTATTAATATGATTTAGCTGCCCTGAAACCTTACTGAAGTCACCTTGATAATGGTTTTTTAAATAATCAGCAAATTTATCTTTATCATTGATATAAAAATGAAATAACACTTCAATTTGTTGTTTTAATTTAATATCCACGCTAATTTTTCCAGATGGCAAAATAACCATTCCGAGCATTTTTATTTTACTTCCTTTGTGAGTATGTTTTGTTTTATATGCGTTTATTTTTACTCTTCTATCATAAAGTTCGTTAAGATAATCAGAAATAGTATTTTGAATGCTCATTAAAGAATCTTTAGCGTTTGATGATAAAAAAATATCATCTGAATATCGAGTGTAAATTATCTCGTTTTTTATACAATATCCTTCAAGAGCATCATCAAAATCAGATAAAAAACTATTGCTAATATTTGGGGAAGTTGGAAAGCCTACAGGTAAAATATCATCAATTGTTGTTATATTTAATAATTCAGATTTATATTGATGAATATCATAGATTGGAACATTATCTAAAGCAGTGTCTAATATTTTTTCGACGTCTTGCTTTGTAATTTTATGAAAAAAATCTTTTATATCCGTTTGAAAAAAAAACTTGCTATGACAGTGTGGAACTACCGCCGTGTAAGTGCTTTTTTCATGTCTATACGAATGCACGACATTAGTATTTATTTTGACGTAATCAAAGACAAAGCTATTTAAAAATCGTAAGTATTTTTTTAATTTAGGAGAAGGATTAACTTTTGCATTTGAAATTTTTTGATATTCTTGAGGAAGATTTAAATTTAAAAAATCATCAAAATTCAATTTATGATGGAACGTAGAATCAAAAGCTTCTTGGAGGGAAAGAGATGTTTTTTTCATTTGAACGACACCAGATCGCAATGTTCGTCAAATTTCAACTTGCCCGTCTCTGAAAGAGTTCGGGCAAGATAAATTAGGCTAAACGGAGGTAGCGGCTAGTATTTATGACTGGAGATACTCCTAGTCACTAGCATACTGTTAAGTGTATCGTTTTTAAATTTAAAAAACAAATCAATTTGTAACCCCGCAAGCAACAAGTCGCCGTCCGCTATGATGCCGACGTATTGGCAGCATTCCGCGCCACTGGCAAAGGCTGGCAGACGCGCATGAACGATGCGCTTAAAGAATGGCTGAGCGAACATAAGGCATAAAAGCCTTATTTTGGGTTTTGGACAGGCGAGCCTAGCCCTGTTCCATTCCCTCACCTGAATTTTAAGCCATCATCCTATTATGGCAGGAACACGCCCTAAGGTTGATGGTGAGTGATGGGGTTCACTTAACACCTTCTGCCCCCAACTCCAAACACGTCAGATACAAACGCATATCAAACTCCAGTTGGTGATAATCCGGCTCCATATACTCGCAGAGCTTATAAAACGCCTTGTTATGTTCCTTCTCACGCAAATGCGCCAGCTCATGCACAACAATCATGCGCAAAAACTCCAGCGGCGCGGTTTTAAACACCGCCCCGACGCGAATCTCATGCTTGGCCTTAAGATTACCGCCCTGCACCCGCGAGATAAACGTATGCAAACCTAACGCCTGATGCAGCACGTCCAGCTTATCGTCATACACCACCTTACTGAGCGGGTTGGATTGCCTCAGGAACTGGTTTTTTAGCTCCACCGTATAAGTATAAAGTGCCTTATCGGTACGGATAGTGTGGCTGGCCGGATATTTTTTGCGCAACCGCCCCGCCAGCTCGCCGCTGTCGATCAGCCGTTGCACCTGCTCGTTGACTTGGGGCGAATACCCCGCCAGATATTTTAAGCCCGCCATCGCCCTACTCCCACGGCGGCGCGTCGCCGTTATAGGCGACAAAATCCCCCGCCGCCGCAACCGTCACCGTACTGGCGCGGGTAGTGCCGCCGGACGCTTTCGCCTTAGCAGGCGTAGCCGCCACCGGAACACCAGCATCCACCTGCCATTGCGCAAACAGCACCAGTTCCTTATCAGCAGGGACATACCATTTTTTTACAGCAGCATCCCAACGCGCCCCTAAGGCTTTCGCCGCGTCTTTTTGCGCGTAAGGGACAGTCAGATAAATTTTTGCGCTAGCCATTCAATAAACAAATCAACAGTTAAGGTATCGGTCATCATAGCCTAGGGCAAGCCGTGCCGTCCAATCGTTTCAGAACCACAACCTAAGCCCCCATCAACACCCTAACATGTGCAGCGGCGCTCATCGCCAAATCCTTAATATTATAGCCACCCTCCAGCACCGAAATCACCCGCCCCTGACAATGGCGGGCGGCAACGTCCACCAAGGCCTCGGTCAACCAACGGTAATCGTCTTCCACCCAAGCCAAACCCGCCAAGGGATCATTCTCATGGGCATCAAAACCCGCCGACAGCAACAGCAACTGGGGCTGAAACGCCTCCAACGCCGGAAACACCAACGCTTGATATTTATCCCGCAACGCCGCCCCCGCCTCACCCGCGCGGAACGGGATATTAATGATATTGCCCACTCCCGTTTCCGTCGCGTAGCCCGTGCCGGGATACTGCGGCATTTCATGGCTGGAGATATACAACACCTGCGGCTGGCGGGCAAAACACGCTTGCGTGCCATTACCGTGATGGACATCAAAATCGACAATGGCAATACGCTCTAACTGATAATGCTGGCGGGCATATTCGGCGGCGATGGCGACGTTATTAAACAGACAAAAGCCCATCGCCTGCTCAGGCTCGGCATGATGCCCCGGCGGGCGCACCGCGCAAAAAGCATTATCCGCCGCCCCGATCAGCACTTGGTCAACCGCATCACACACCGCCCCCACCGCCCGGAACGCCGCCGTCAACGACCCTGGCGACAATATCGTGTCATTATCTAAAGGCTGCTGGCCTTCGGCGGGCAACTCGGCCCGCAAATGCGCGATATGTTCCGGCGGATGCACCAAATGCACCTGCTGCTCCGTACCCATCGGCGGCTCCACCCGAACCAACCCGGCAAATTCCGGTTCCTGCAACACCCGGTTAATCCCCCACAAGCGCATCGGGCATTCAGGATGGCCTACGCCAGTGAGATGTTGCAGAAAATCGGGGTGGGAATAATAGAGGGTGCGCATACCATGGCCTGCCAGTCCGGTTTTAAGATACGGGCTATTCTACCGGAGTCCTGATAAAGGTAAATGGCGCGTTCCCAAGCCGCTTGGAAATTCCGTCCTTCACGTTGGCGCTTCATTGCCCGACCATAAAAAACCGCATCAAACATTTTGACGGGGTGCTACCTATAGTCTGTAGACTTATAGTGTGCATAGCATCACCATAATCAGATGGAAACGATACAAAAAAAACTAGGGCAAAAGATACGCGAACAGCGCGGCGTTATTGGCTTGTCACAAGAGGGGCTAGCCGACGCATGTGGCCTGCATAGAACCTACATAGGCTCGATTGAACGCGGCGAACGCAATGTCAGCTTACAAAATATTGTCTTAATCGCTAGGGCGCTATCTGTCAGCCCGTCGACACTGCTGAGTGGAATAGAATGATGACGGCTGCGTCCCCTTATGCCCAATCCGCAAAATCAGATTGGTTACAAATTACCCATGATCTCATTGCAAACCATCCGTTAGACGAGCAGGAAATTGTCGGGTTTTGCTTCGCCGCATGGCAAGGCCTGTTCAGCTCTACCATAGGGCGACACCGCCTTAAAATCGGCGAACATATTTTTCCGAAGCCGCAAGTCATCGGAGCCTTGTTGCACGAACTGATACCCGCTGAAATAGCGGCGAGTTATCCGGGTATATGGCAAAGGGAGCAGGAAAAATACGATAAGGATATTGTTTACTTACCCGATGACCGTTATTCGATAGAGCTAAAAACGTCTTCAAATCCAAACCAGATATTTGCCAACAGAAGCTATGCCCAAACGCCTTCACAGCAGAAAAAAAGCAAAGACGGCTATTATTTAGCGGTTAATTTTGAACAAATCAAAGCAAAAACCCAACAACCGCGCATTTTAATGATTCGGTTCGGCTGGCTAGACCATACGGATTGGATTGGCCAAGCTTCTGAAACAGGACAACAAGCAAAGCTGGCACCCGAGACTTACCGATTAAAGCTAAAAACCCTATATCCCAAACATCAGCTCTAAGTCACCCTGCGCTTGCGCCATTTCCTTGTCAAACAGATAAGCTTCAATCCGTTGCCTAGCTATCTGGATATATTTTTCTTCAACTTCAAATCCGATAACATGACGGCCATTCTCAAGGGCGGCGATAGCCGTACTTCCTGACCCTATAAACGGATCAATAACAAGTTCCCCCCAATTGCTGCTTGATTTGATAACCCTTTCAATCATCGCCGTCGGAAATTGGGCCGGATGCGCAGTCCTTTCCTTTGAAGAACGGTTCGCACCGGATGTCACCTTAGCAATTTGCCATACATCGGTAGGATTTTTTCCGAGAGGATTACATTTCAGTTTGCCATTCTTTTTTTGATTGGGATATTTGACATTAGGATCCCGAACCTCATCTAAATTAAACGTATAGTGCTGTTGATTTTTTATGTACCAGAGCAGCTTTTCATTCCTAGGTGAAAATCGGGATTTGCAGGCAACCCCAGCCGCGTAATTCCAAACAAGCTCTTGAAGTAAATAAAAATCGCTTTTATCCCAAAGCAAGTAGGAAATAGGCACAGCAAGCCCCTTATTTTTAACCTCAAAATAGCCGACATTTAGCCAAAACGCGCCATTTTCAGCGGTTATCCTGTAGATTTCTTGCATCCACTTACTACACCAGCCGATGTAATCCTCTGTGGTAATGAAGGATTCATATTCTTTGCCAATATTGTATGGCGGTGACGTAACGGTTAAGTTGACTAAGTTATCAGGCAGTTTTTGCATTCCTTTTAGGCAATCTTGGCAATAGATGGCTACGCCTGCATTTTCATAAGCAGGCGTGCCTAAGATTTTTTTTACTTGATTAAA
Organism: Methylovulum psychrotolerans; assembly: GCF_002209385.1. Classification (NCBI taxonomy): domain Bacteria; kingdom Pseudomonadati; phylum Pseudomonadota; class Gammaproteobacteria; order Methylococcales; family Methylococcaceae; genus Methylovulum; species Methylovulum psychrotolerans. Next base: position 873,735 of record NZ_CP022129.1, on the reverse strand, counting down.
TGATGAGTTAGTCATAATGCTACTTATAGTATTCACTTTATTTCATAGAGTCAAGGAATACCCCTCCAACTCCTCCCAATACCGCGCCTCCAACGCCCCAATCCCCCCGTCATCCCCCAACACAATCCGCCCGTCCGGCTGTTCAAACACCACCTTATCCACCAGCGTATTGACCAATTTCTTCAAATCCGCCGGTTCCAGCACATCACGGCAGGCCATTGCCACGGCCAAGCCTTTTTGGGTCAGCGATGGCCTGACAGTTTGCTTGCCCAAAAAATCCGCCCCCACTTCAGCTTGCAACAAAGCCGAGATAATCTCCCCGGTATGGCTGCGGAACTGCTCATAAGGCCATACCGTCACCGGTCCCAACGCGGCTTCAATAGCGGCGACCACGTTCGGCCAGGTATTGCCGGACAAATCCAGCTTGGCGACAAACTGATCCATCGGCTTGACCCAGCCTTGGCGCAGGACTTCCGCATACGCCGAGGCGTAAAAATCGCGGTAATTGCGGACGGACAAAAACGCCTGCACCTCGCAGCCCTGAAAAATCTCCGCCAGATACTGCATCCGCTTCGCCAAATCGGGGTATAACACACCCCTATGGTATAAAGCCCCCAACGCGCCGAGCAGGTTTTCTTCCGACAGTATCAGCAACCGGGTGTCGTCTACTTTATAGCCGCTGGCTTCGACATTCGCCAGTAATAGGGTACGCATCCGTGCCATTAAGGCGGCGGGGTCGGCGGCTTGGCCGTTGGTCAGCTCCCAAAAACACGGGGTAAATTCTTGGCGTAAGCGATGTAAAGGGATGTAGGCGATGTGCCGTTCGCGTAGCCAAGCGTGTTGTTGCGCCAAGCCGTTTTGGATAAATGTGGTGGCGGTTTTATGCGCCCCCAGATGGATGTGGACACGAAAGGGCAGAGTCATCATAGCGGGGATAAGATCAAAGGCAGCAAAATTCCGAGATTATAACAAAGCTGGTAAACTAGGCGTTTTTTAGCGCGTAAACTCACCCGCCAATCTGCCATGAAAAAAATCCTTGTTGCTGACAAATTAGCCGCCGCCGGTATCCAATACCTACAAGACCAAACGGATATCGCCATTCATATCGAAACCGGCTTAGATGAGGACGGCTTATGCCGGATTATCGGCGATTACGATGCCCTGCTGATCCGCAGCGACACCCAAGTCACCCCGGCGGTGCTGCATTCGGCGATAAATCTGAAACTGATCGGGCGGGCGGGTATTGGGGTCGATAATGTCGACATTCCCTTAGCGACCGAGTTGGGCATTATTGTCATGAACACCCCCGACGCTAACGCCACCACCACCGCCGAGCTGGCCATTGCGCACCTGCTGTCGCTGAGCCGCCACCTGCCCGCCGCCGACCGCTCGGTACGGGCCGGGCAATGGGAGCGGGCGAAACTGGTCGGCACCGAAGTCGCCCATAAAACCTTGGCGATCTTAGGCTTTGGCACCATAGGCCGGATTGTCGCCCAGCGCGGTTTCGGCCTAAGGATGCACGTTATCGCCTACGACCCGTTTGTCGCGCCAGAAATTTTCACCGAACTGGGCGTGGAGCCGGTCAGCTTGGACGAATTGCTGCGCCGTGCCGATTACCTGACCCTGCATTGCCCGTTAATCGCCAAAACCCAGCATATCATCGGCAGCCAACAATTGGCCTTGATGAAAAAAGAAGCGATGGTGATTAACTGCGCACGGGGCGGGCTGATTGACGAAGCCGCCTTATATGAGGCCTTAAGCACAGGCCGCCTCGCTGGCGCGGCCTTGGATGTCTACGAGGTCGAACCGCCAACCGACTCGCCTTTGCTGGGCTTAAGCAATATCGTGTTCACCCCGCATCTGGGCGCATCGACTGCCGAAGCCCAAGAGGCAGTCAGCGTCGAAATCGCCCGCCAAGCCGTGACCTTCTTAAGGACAGGCGAAGCGGTCAACGCCCTTAACCTGCCACGCCTGTCCGCCGAAGAGCTGAAAAAATCCCACGAGTTTATGAATCTGGCGACGATTTTGGGCAAGGTGCTGGTCGGCCTGACTGACCAACCGTTGCATAAAATCGAAGTCGCCACCTTTGGCCGCGCCGCCGAAGTCGCGGTACGCCCCATCTCCATCGCCGCTTTGGTCGGAGTATTGAGCGGCCAAGTCTCCAGCGCCGTTAACCGCGTCAACGCCGAAAATCTGGCGAAACGCCAAGGCATTGGCTTGGTCGAATCCATGACCTTGGAATCGCGCGACTATATCTCCCTGATTAAAATCACGGGCTTTTGCCGCGACCAAACCCTCAGCCTGTCCGGCGCGTTATTGGGTGGCCGCCAACCGCGCCTGGTGTGCATCAACCATTTTGATATTGAAGTCGTCCCCGAAGGCACGCTCATCATCACCCGCCATGACGACCGCCCCGGCGTTATCTCCGCCATCAGCGCGGTGCTGGGCAACGCCAACATTAATATATCAAGGATGCAAGTCAGCACCGCCGACGACCGCTTAGAAGCCATGGCCGTCATCAGCATTTCCACCCCGATTAACCCGGCTATCTTACAACAACTGGCCGAACTGCCCCCTGTCCTGAGCGTTACCCAAATTTGTTTATGAGTATTGATATGACTGGTTTTGATATTGTCTGTTTTGATTTCGACAGCACCTTAAGCGCCTTAGAAGGCATAGACGAACTGGCGGTAAGGGTGGGCTTAGGGCCTGCCATGGCCAAGCTTACCGATGCCGCCATGAACGGCGAAGTGCCGCTGGCGCAAGTTTATGGGCAACGCCTGGAACTCATCAGACCGGACGCAGACAGCATAACGTGGCTGGCCGAACGCTATAGCGCCGAACAAGTGCCGGGCGTGGCCGAGGTATTCGCCGAATTGGCGGCACAAGGCAAAGCCGTGCATATCATCAGCGGCGGCTTGCGTCCGGCAATCCTGCCGATGGCAAGGCGGCTAGGCGTAAATGATGCCAACGTCCATGCGGTCGACATCTACTTTAACGCCGACGGCAGCTACCGCGACTACCAACAAGACTCGCCGCTGGCACGCAACGGCGGCAAAGCGGAAATCTGCGCCCAATTGCGCACCGACAATGCCCGCATGGCGATGGTCGGCGACGGCAAAACCGATATGGAAGCCAAACAGGCGGGCGCGTACACCATCGGCTTCGGCGGTGTCGTCGAACGCCCGGCAGTGCGCGAAGCGGCGGATGCTTATGTCGCCGAAGCGAGTTTGCTGGGCGTTTTGCCGTATTTGCTGTAAAAATGGGGCGGGGTTCGTCAGAACGAGGAAACCCGCCTATCTGTTGCCTTTAAATCCCCTTTAGCTTTTCCATGTCCTCCCCCACTACCCAAAAACCCTGGCTAGACTATCTGCGCATCATCGCCACCCTGGCGGTCATCTGCATCCATGCCACCAGCCATTACTACAAAAACGCCCCCGACCTCAATACCTTAAACTGGTGGCTGACCAACCTGCTCAACGCCGCCAGCCGCTTTGCCGTGCCGATTTTCGTCATGATCTCCGGCGCGTTATTGCTCGGCAAACCCAGCACCACTAAGGCCTTTTACCAAAAACGGACTATCCGGCTCCTGCCGCCTTTACTGTTCTGGTCAGCCTTTTACTTCGGCTTCGGCCTCTTGACCGACACCGACCTGCACCAACAGCTCTGGCAAATTCTCCTGCACGGCTATACCCGCATCCATCTTTGGTATCTGACCATGCTCGCCTGCCTGATGCTGTTTGCCCCGTTCATTAATCAATTTATCAACGGCAACAAACCGCGCCCCGCCGACTTGCGCCTGCTGCTCTTGCTCATGCTGGGCTTTTTTAGCCTCAACGGCCTCGCCTTAGTGGCAGAAAACCTACTAAAAGCCGAACTTAACTGGTTCCGCATTTTTCCCTGGTATATCGCCTACTTCATCCTCGGCTACTACCTAGACCACTACGGCAACCGCCTACACCTGAGCAACCGCGTTATGGTCTCGGCACTGGCATTGCTGATAGCGGCGGGTGCGGGCGGCAATTATCTGCTGCGCCAGCATTTACACATCAGCCAAGACCCGCCGCCGCTGTTTAGCGACATGGGGCCGCTAAGCTTTATAATAGCGGCACTGGTATTCTTATTAGCCAAAACCAATGCCGCGTACCTGCGGGACCATAAGACCGTCCGCCACCTCGCCGACACCACCTTCGGCATCTATTTAGTGCATCCGGTGTTCATCTTTTTGTCCAAACAGGTGCTACCCGATTACAATAGCCACCCGCTGCCTTATATAGCGTTGACGTTTACAGCCACCACACTGTTATCGTACCTGTGTATCGCCGTACTGAGAAAAAACGCGCTGTTCCGGCGCGTCACCTAAACAAAATTTGTGTTACCTGATGATCAAGTTTTTCAAAATAGCTTAGCTATCGGATATTGGAAAAGCATACATATAATTAGAAACAACAGGTTACAGCGGAGATCGTCTCCCTCCCCTGATGGGCGACTGCATGGATGCAGGAGGTAGAGCAACGCAGGAGCAGTTGCCGAGAGGGTTGGGGTGGGGAGAATCTAAACAAGGCTTTTTTCATTAAACCAACTAAAAACAGTCCGATTAAAACCTCTGAGACATCAGCATAAGCTATTGATTTTATTCTCCCCACCCCAGCCCTCTCGGCAACTGCTCCTGCGTTGCTCTACCTCCTGCATCCATGCAGTCGCCCATCAGGGGAGGGAACCGCTTTAGCCGATAGGTTTGTGTTTTTAACAAATGCCCCAGCCTATTCAAGGCGGGCTTTATGAAAAACTTGATCACCGAATTTTACCCCATAGATTTAAAGAAACACCTTAGAGAGACATCATGGCAGGACATAGTAAATGGGCGAACATCAAGCACCGCAAAGCCGGGCAAGATGCCAAACGCGGCAAAATTTTCACCAAACTGTTGCGCGAAATCACCGTCGCCGTCAAAACCAGCGGGGCAGACCCCGCCAGTAATCCATCGTTACGCACGGTGATAGACAAGGCCTTAGGCGCGAACATGCGCCGCGACACCATCGACAACACCATTAAAAAAGCCTCAGGAGCGCAAGAAGGCGCCAATTACGAGCATCTGCGCTACGAAGGCTACGGCCCCGGCGGCACGGCGGTCATCGTCGATTGCCTGACCGACAACCGCAACCGCACCGTCGCCGAAGTCCGCCACGCCTTCACCAAAGCGGGCGGCAACCTAGGCACCGACGGCTCAGTCGCCTACCTGTTCAGCAAACTCGGCATCCTCAGCTACGCCCCGCCGATTGACGAAGACGCGCTGATGGAAGCGGCCTTAGAAGCGGGCGCGGACGACGTGACCAGCCATGATAACGGCTCCGCCGATGTTATGACCAGCCCCGAAAGCTACCTGGGCGTAAAAGACGCGCTCAACGCCGCCGGATTCCCCCCCGACAACGCCGAAGTGGTCATGCAAGCCGCCACCCTGGTCGAACTCGATGCCGAAACCGCCGAAAAAATGCTCAAACTCATCGACCGCTTAGAAGACTTGGACGACGTGCAAAACGTCTATTCCAACGCTGATATTAGCGATGAAATTATGGCGGGCTTGGAATAAGCGTAAGATCGTCGGGCAAGCGGTTCTGCCCGACATGGCCTGTAAGACAACGCATTTACAGGCCACCGTACCACCTTAAAGCCGTATAGCCTGACCAATCCACGGAAAGCCTAAAAACCTTTGCGCCCGCAGCCCCTCCTAACCCCTTACCCAACATGAGAATTTTAGGCATAGACCCCGGCTCCAGACTCACCGGTTACGGCATTATCGAACACAGCCCGCGCGGCTACCGTTACGTCGCCAGCGGCTGCATCCGCATCAGCGGCGACTACTTCCCCGACCGCCTGAAACAAATATTCGACGGCCTGCGCCAAATCAGCGAGCAATACCAGCCCGAACAAATGGCGATAGAACAAGTGTTTATGCACAAAAATGCCGATTCTGCGTTAAAATTAGGCCAAGCGCGTGGCGCGGCGATTTGCGCCGTGCAAAGCGTCAACATACCCGTGTTCGAATACGCTGCCCGGCAAGTCAAACAGGCCATTGCCGGCAAAGGCAGCGCCGACAAACTGCAAGTGCAGCACATGGTCAAAATATTGCTAAACATTCAGGGCGACTTACAGATTGATGCCAGCGACGCGCTGGGTATCAGCCTCTGCCACGCCCATTATCAACAAACCGCCAACCGCTTACAGCAAGGTTATCAATGATTGGTTTTTTACGCGGCAAACTGGTGCATAAAGCCCCGCCGTTAATTGTGCTGGACGTACAAGGGGTGGGCTACGAAATCGAAGCCCCCATGACCACCTTCTACGACCTGCCCCTAATCGGTGCCGACATCACCCTGCACACCCATTTGGTCGTCCGCGAAGACGCGCACAGCCTGTTCGGCTTCCTTAAAGAGGCTGACCGTGCCCTGTTCCGCACCCTGATAAAAGTCAACGGAGTTGGCCCCAAACTCGCCCTGACCATCCTGTCCGGGCAAAGCGCCGAAGAATTCCACCGCAGCATCGAAAATAACGACACCCAAGCCCTGGTGCGCTTGCCCGGCGTCGGCAAAAAAACCGCCGAACGACTGGTCATCGAACTGCGCGACCGCTTGCCCACCCTAGGCGACACCAGCGTCAGCACCGCCGCCAGCCCCAGTGCCGCGCCGGTCGCCGCCCACCCCAAACAAGAAGCCATCAGCGCCCTGTGTTCCTTAGGCTACAAACCCGCCGATGCCAGCAAAATGGTGCAGGCCGTCAACGCCGAAGGCAAAAGCTGTGAAGACATCATCCGCCTCGCCCTGCAAGGGACGCTGAAATGATCGAAAGCGACCGCATCATCACCGCCACCAGCCATCTGGACGAAGAACGCCAAGACCGCGCCATCCGTCCGAAACGCCTCGCCGAGTATGTCGGGCAAAAAGAACTCTGTGCGCAAATGGAGATATTTATCCAAGCCGCCACCGCCCGCAAAGAAGCCCTGGACCACGTCCTGATCTTCGGGCCGCCCGGCTTGGGCAAAACCACCCTCGCCAACATCATCGCGGCGGAAATGTGTGTTAAAATTCGCCAAACCTCTGGTCCCGTGTTGGAAAAAGCGGGTGACTTGGCGGCGTTGCTGACCAACCTGGAAGCCCACGATGTGCTGTTCATCGACGAAATCCACCGCCTCAGCCCCGCCGTGGAAGAAATACTGTATCCGGCCATGGAAGACTACCAGCTCGATTTGATGATCGGCGAAGGCCCCGCCGCCCGCTCCATCAAACTCGACCTGCCGCCGTTTACCCTAGTCGGTGCCACCACCCGCGCCGGGTTGCTGACCTCGCCGCTACGCGACCGCTTCGGCATCGTCCAACGCCTGGAGTTTTACACCGTGGATGAGCTGACCAGCATCATCCTGCGCTCGGCAAACGTGTTAGGCATCAGCATGGAAAGCCAAGGCGCGTTTGAAGTCGCCCGCCGCTCACGCGGCACGCCGCGCATCGCCAACCGCCTATTGCGGCGGGTACGCGACTACGCCGAAGTCAAAAGCAACGGCATCGTCACCGAAACCGTCGCCATGCAGGCGCTGGACATGCTCAAAGTCGACAGTAACGGCTTCGACGCGCTGGACCGCAAACTATTATTGACCATGATCGAAAACTTCGCAGGCGGCCCCGTCGGTCTGGACACCCTAGCCGCCGCCATCAGCGAAGAACGCGGCACCATCGAAGACGTGCTGGAGCCGTACCTGATGCAGCAAGGCTTCATCATGCGCACCCCACGCGGGCGGGTCGTCACCCAACACGCCTACACCCACTTCGGTTTAGACGTGCCCAGGGCATTTGGGGTGGCGGTGGATTTGTTTGATTAACCGTTAAGATACGGTTCAGGGTTTAGGGGTAGTATTGCCGTATAATTTTTTGGATAGAGCCAATTTAAAATCCCAATAATCGCACGATAAAAAGCCCCAACAGCTTTATAGAACCCATCTCTTTATAGCATAAGTATCCACCCTACATTACCGCCAAACCAACGCCGTTCCAAAACTACCGCCCCACAAACCATTATAATGAAGCCCAAGCCCTTTACTTGGCCCATCAGGGTCTACTACGAAGACACCGACGCAGGCGGTGTGGTGTTTTACGCCAACTACCTGAAATTTTTTGAACGCGCCCGCACCGAAATGCTCCGCGCTATGGGGCATGAGCAAGACACTTTACGCGCCCAGGAAGGCATTATTTTTGTCGTGCGCTCAGTACAGGTTGACTATTTAAGCCCCGCCCGTTTTAATGAGCTTTTACACGTCAGCGCCGCCGTGACCGAGGCCAAAAAAGCCAGCCTGATGTTTGCCCAAAGCGTCATGCTGGGCGATAAAACCTTGGCGACCGGACAGATCCGCATTGCCTGCCTGAATGCCGATACCCTGCGCCCCACCGTTATTCCCCACTATTTACTTGAGCAGTTAACGAATGAACACTGATTTATCCATTTTTCACCTAGTCACCGAAGCCAGCTTTGTCGTCCAGTTTGTCATGCTGGTCTTAGCGACCGCCTCCGTGGCTTCCTGGACATTTATCTTCGGCAAACGCAAAGAGCTGAACCGCGCGGTCGAAATCACGGATGAATTTGAAGAACAATTCTGGTCAGGTATCGCCCTGGCCGAGTTGTACCGCAAACTGGCCGCTAAAGACTTCGCCCCCGAAGGCATCGAAAAAATCTTCCTCGCGGGCTACAAAGAATTTTCCCGCATGAACCAAGGCGGGGTCGAAGCGATGGTGCAGGTCGAAAGCGCCCAACGCGCCATGCGCATCGAACTGTCGCGCGAATTGGAGCGGCTCGACGAGCATCTGGCCTTCCTCGCCACCGTCGGCTCCATCAGCCCCTACATCGGCCTGTTCGGCACCGTCTGGGGGATTATGAACTCTTTCATGTCCTTAGGCAGCGTCAAACAAGCCACCTTGGCGCAAGTCGCCCCCGGTATCGCCGAAGCCCTGATCGCCACCGCCATCGGCCTGTTCGCGGCGATTCCGGCGGTTATCGCCTATAACCGCTTCTCGACCCGCCTTGACCGCCTGACCGGACGTTACGAACTGTTTGTGGAAGAATTTGTTGTATTATTACAAAGACAGGCCCACAGCAAATGAGCAAATTGAGCAAAAAGAATGGCCGCCGCAAGCCGATGGCAGAAATCAACGTCGTGCCGTATATCGACGTTACCCTCGTGCTGCTGATTATCTTCATGGTGACTACGCCCATGTTGCAGACTGGCGTGGATGTCGATTTGCCGGAAGCCTCGTCGAAAGCCGTCGAAGTGACCGATGACCCGCCGATTATCATCTCCATTGAAAAATCCGGCCAATACTCCATTAAAATAGACGATGCCGACAACCTGATGATCCAACCGGAAGCAATCACCGAGTTGGTCATTGCCGCTTTGGCGAAAAAACCCAAGACCCAAGTCTACATCAGCGCCGACAAAAGCGTCGAATACGGCAAAGTGATTACCGTCATGGCGGACTTAAAAAATGCCGGTGTCGATAAAGTAGGCTTCAGCACCAAAGCAAAATCAGAAGACCAATAGTGAAATGGCCAGTAACAGACGATATTCCCGCTATTTCCTTCTGGCATTAGCTTTACACTTTACCTTGTTGGCCTTGTTTGTCCTCACGGCCTTGCTGAAACCGCAACGCCCCGAACCCAAGCAACCCTCGGAAGACATCATCCATGCCACCATGTTCGATGCCGCCGAGATTGAAGCGCAACAGCAAGCCCTAGATGCCGCCAAAGCAGCAGAGCAACAAGCCCAAGAACGTGCCGCACAAGAAGCCTTAGCCGCCGAACAGGCGCAAGCCGAAGCCGCCGCCAAAGCAGCGGAACAAGCGAAAGCTGAGGCCGCCCAAACCAAAGAACAAGCGAAAGAAGCCGCAGAAAAAGCTAAGGCGGAAGCGGCCAAGGCCGAAAAGTCTGAGAAAGCCAAAGCGGAAGCTGCCGAAAAGGCCAAGGCCGAAAAATCTGAGAAAGCCAAAGAAGAAGCCGCAGAAAAGGCTAAGGCCGAAAAGTCTGAGAAAGCCAAAGCGGAAGCTGCCGAAAAGGCCAAGGCTGAAAAGTCTGAGAAAGCCAAAGAAGAGGCCGCCGAAAAGGCTAAGGCCGAAAAAACCGAGAAAGCCAAAGAAGAAGCCGCCGAAAAGGCCAAGGCTGAAAAAGCCGAGAAGGCTAAAGAAGAGGCGGCTGAAAAGGCCAAGGCCGAAAAGTCTGAGAAAGCCAAAGAAGAAGCCGCAGAAAAGGCTAAGGCCGAAAAGTCTGAGAAAGCCAAAGAAGAAGCCGCAGAAAAGGCTAAGGCCGAAAAGTCTGAGAAAGCCAAAGCGGAAGCTGCCGAAAAGGCCAAGGCTGAAAAGTCTGAGAAAGCCAAAGAAGAAGCCGCAGAAAAGGCCAAGGCTGAAAAAGCCGAAGCTGCTGCTAAGGCCAAAGCCGAGGCCGCCGCCAAAGCCAAGGCGGAAGCCGCTGAAGCCGCCAAGGCCGAAAAAGCCGAAGCTGCTGCTAAGGCCAAAGCCGAAGCCGCCGCCAAAGCCAAGGCGGAAGCCGCCGAAGCGGCCAAGGCCGAAAAAGCCGAAGCCGCCGCTAAGGCCAAAGCCGAGGCTGCCGCCAAAGCCAAGGCGGAAGCTGCCGAAGCCGCCAAGGCCGAAAAAGCCGAAGCCGCCGCTAAGGCCAAAGCCGAGGCTGCCGCCAAAGCCAAGGCGGAAGCCGCCGAAGCGGCCAAGGCCGAAAAAGCCGAAGCCGCCGCTAAGGCCAAAGCCGAGGCTGCCGCCAAAGCTAAGGCGGAAGCTGCCGAAGCCGCCAAGGCCGAAAAGGCCGAGGCCGCCGCTAAGGCCAAAGCCGAGGCTGCCGCCAAAGCCAAGGCGGAAGCCGCTGAAAAAGCCAAAGCCGAAGCCGCTGAAAAAGCTAAGGCCGAAGCTGCCGCTAAAACCAAGGCAGAAGCCGAGGCCAAAGCGAAAGCCGAAGCCGCCGAAAAAGCCAAGGCCGAAGCGGCAGCTAAAGCCAAGGCAGAAGCCGAAGCTAAGGCCAAAGCGGAAGCTGCCGCTAAAGCCGCTGCCAAAGCTAAGGCAGAAGCCGAATTAGCAGGTATAATCAAACAATTGCAACAAAAAGTGGAAAGGAGTTGGATACGTCCGCCCGACGCGGCGGCAGGCTTGCATTGCACAATACAAGTACGGCTGACCCCTAGTGGGGAAGTCCTCGATGCCGAAGTCATTTCCAGCAGTGGTGACGAAATGTTCGACAACTCGGCGATTAACGCCGTTAACCGTGCCTCGCCGTTGCCCGTATCAAAAGACCCGGAAGTATTTGCCAAACATTTTAGACCACTGACCTTTAAATTTAACCCCTGATACCCCGTTACCCATGACGAACCACGATCTTAAAAACAGAGGCCAACGCATGACTTTTTTAAAAAATCTCGCCTTGCTCGCGCTGTGCAGCTTAAGCATCAGCACTAGCTACGCCGCCCTGACCATCGAAGTCACTGGCGGCACCGAAAGCGCCCTGCCCGTCGCCGTCGTGCCGTTTGCCGCCACCGCCGCCCCCGTCGACATCAGCAGCATCGTCAACGCCGACCTCGAACGTAGCGGCTACTTTAAAATGATGGCGCAACAAAACATGCAAAGCCTGCCCAACAGCGCCGCGCAAGTGAACTACAAAGAATGGCAATCGCTGATGCAAGACTACCTCGTGGTCGGCAAAGTCAACAACAACGGCGGCCAATACGACGTGCAGTTCCAATTGCTGGATGTCAACAAAGGCGGGCAAATGCTCGGCTACAAAATGAGCTCTTCCGCCAACGACCTGCGCCGCACCGCCCACCACATCAGCGACTTGATTTTTGAAAAGCTCACCGGCAAAAAAAGCGTGTTCAGTGGCCGCATCGCCTACATCACCAGCGGCGGCAAACAAAACCACCAGTTGCAAGTCGCCGATGCCGACGGCTTTAACCCGCAGACCGTCGCCTCATCGCGCGAACCGTTAATGTCGCCCGCTTGGTCGCCCGACGGCAAACGCTTGGCCTACGTCTCATTTGAGCGGCACTCGGCGGCAATTTATATCCAAACCTTAGCCAGCGGCCAACGCGAACGCGTCGCCGAATTCCCCGGCATTAACGGCGCACCGTCCTGGTCGCCCGACGGCACCCGCTTAGCGCTGACCTTATCTAAAGACGGCAGCCCCGACATCTTCGTCCTCGACTTAGGCTCCCGCTCCTTGACCAGACTGTCCAAAAGCACCGCCATCGACACCGAACCGACTTGGTCGCCCGACGGCAGCGCCGTGGTGTTCACCTCCGACCGGGGCGGCAAACCCCAGTTGTACATGGTCTCCAGCCGGGGCGGCGACGAAAAACGCATCACCTTTTCCGGCGACTACAATGCCCGCGCCAGCTTCTCCCCTGACGGCAGAAGCTTGGCAATGGTACACGGCGGCAAGGGCGGCTACCGCATCGCCGTCATGGACATGGCCAGCCGCAGCATCAACGTGCTGACCGCCGGGCCTTCCGACGAATCGCCCAGCTTCGCCCCCAACGGCACGATGATTTTATATGCCTCGAAAAAAGGCGGCGCCGGCTTCTTATCGGCAGTGTCAGTCGATGGTAAAATGCAACAAAAGCTGCAATTTACCAACGGCGAAGTCCGCGAACCCGCTTGGTCGCCGCAGTAAAGAAAACAACCTAACAACGTAGGTCGGGCAAGCGGTTCTACCCGACATGCCAGCGTTAATGGCAGGCAAGCTTAACGTTTTTACCTATACCCTGTAGGCCATTCAATTAGGAACGGGTATGAAATAAAACCTGTTATACAGGCGAAAGTACAGCAACCCCCTCCCAACCTCCCCCTAATTTTCGCTTGTACAAGGGGAAGCCATAAGCTCCCTCCCCTGCCAAGGGGAGGGCTGGGGTGGGGTTTAACGCGCTGTGCTGCAATGGAATACCCACTTAAGTGGCTGTGCATATATCTTTTAACATTTAACATTGGTATCTCCGTAACCCCCTCCCAGCCTCCCCCTTGCCAGGGGGAGGGGCTTTTTCCCCCATTTTCGCTTGTTCGACGGGGAAGATGCTCCCTCCCCTGCGAAGGGCGACTGCATGGATGCACACCCTCTGGGGTGTAAAGAAGGTAGAGCAACGCAAGGAGCGGTTGCCGACAGGGCTGGGATGGGGTTTAATTCGCAAATGTTAAAAGATATATGCACGCCCACTTAATTTTATGCACGTTCCTTAAACCCCAAGCCGACACTTACGGCTTCTAAGCCGGGCGGGCAATAGGTAAAGCCCCCATAAATTCCCAAAACCTCTAAACCTGGAAAACACTACCATGAAACTAACCCACACCGTTTTAGTATTAGCCATCAGCACCCTGCTCTTGACGGCTTGCGCGGACACTGACGATAAAAACACCGACCTGCTAAAAGGCGACCAAACCAGCGGCATCGGCGACGCCTCCACCAGCGGCCTCAATGGCGACAGCAGCCTCAACGGCAGCGAAATGGGCGGCTCCGGTTCCGGCTATGGCGCGAACGGCGGCTATGGTGACGGCGCAGCCAGCTTAGGCCCCGAATTCAGCGACCCCAGCAACCCACTGTCCAAACGCACCATCTACTTCATGCTCGACAGTTTCCAAATCCAACAAGACTTTGTCCCCGTCATCGCCGCCCATGCCCAATACCTATTGGCCAACCCTTCCCAGCACATCACCCTGGAAGGCCATGGCGACGAGCGCGGCTCGCGTGAATACAACGTCGCCTTAGGTGAGCAACGCGCCAAATCCGTCGCCAGCATCCTAAAAATCCAAGGCGTATCCGAAAGCCAAATCGGTGTCGTCAGCTACGGCGAAGAAAAACCCGCCGCCATGGGCAGCGACGAAGCCGCGTGGGAACTCAACCGCCGCGTCGAAATCAACTATCAAGGTAAATAAATGAACAAACGCCTCGTTATTCTCTTAGCAGCGTACTGCGGCCTAAACAGCCCCGTACAGGCATTGCCGGAAGTGATCGACAACTCCGCCTACCCGCCCTCAGCGGCGGCAGCGGCTAATAACATCGCCCCCTCGCCTTCCACCAGCTCCCTAATGGAAATGACGGGGCGCTTGGAACAACTACAAACCGAAGTCCAACAGCTCACCGGAAAAGTAGAAGAACAAGCCAACACCATCGCCGAACTGAAAAAACAGCAAAAAGCCCGGCTCGGCGACGTAGAAGACCGCCTGCAAAGCCTAGAAGGTAAAGGCACAAGCGGCGCTAGTGCCGACACGCCCGCGCCCGTACCCGAAGCCCCCGCCAGCGATGCCAGTGCCCCCGCGCCCGCCGCCGAACCGGCGCCGCCGCGTGCCGCAGATACCCCGCGCCCCCCCATCGACGCGACCCCGCCCGCCGCCGCACCCGTGCCCGCCGCACCTGTTGCCAAAACGCCCGCCCCCGTCGTTTCCGATGCCGAAAACGCCGCCTACAAAAGCGCCTACCTTGCCCTCAGAAGCGGCCATACCGACGACGCCATCAGCGGCTTTAACAACTACCTGACCACCTATCCCAACAGCGGCTTAGCGGGTAACGCCCAATACTGGCTAGGCGAAGCCTACTTGGTCAAAAAAGACCCCGAAACCGCCAAACAGGCCTTTAGCAACGTCGGCAAAAACTACCCGAACAGCGCCAAACAAGCCGATGCCCTGTACATGCTCGGCAAAATCGAACTCGACCAGAACCACCCCGACAAGGCCCGCGACTACCTGACCCAAGTCACCAGCCAATACCCCAACACCACCGCCGCACGGGCGGCCACCAAAAAACTGCTCACCCTCAACATCAGCCAATAATTGTGGACACCACCCTACGCATCACCGAAATTTTCCACTCGCTGCAAGGCGAGGCCAACACCGTCGGCCTGCCGACCGTGTTCGTCCGCCTGACGGGTTGCCCCTTACGCTGTGTTTACTGCGACACCGCCTACGCCTTTACGGGCGGGCAAAAAACCACCCTCAGCACCATCCTTGAGCAAGTCGCCGCCTACCAATGCCGCCACGTCACCGTCACTGGCGGCGAACCCCTCGCGCAACCCGCGTGCCTAGACTTGCTCCGCCACCTCGCCGACCAAGGCTACCACGTCTCCCTAGAGACCAGCGGTGCCCTTGACGTGTCCGGCGTAGACCCGCGCATCGTCAAAGTCATGGACTTAAAAACCCCCAGCTCCGGCGAACTGGACAAAAACCTCTACAGCAACATCGCCCACCTCACGCCCCAAGACCAAGTGAAATTTGTCATCGGCGACGACGGGGATTACCAATGGTCAAAAGCCATCATGGCCGAACACGCCCTGGCCGATCGCTGCCAACTGCTGTTCTCACCCATCGCCGGACAACAAAACCCCACCGAACTGGCCGAAAAAATCCTCCGCGACCGTTTGCCCGTGCGTTTCCAAATCCAACTCCATAAATTGCTGTGGAACGATGCCCAAGGCAAATAAAAGCGTATAATTGGTGGGCGTTTTATGGATAGCGATACCGCCACTTAGGAACGTGCATGAAATAAACTCGAAAGCACAACAACCCCTTGGGCGTTTTTCCTTTAATTTTCGCCTGTATAACGGGGAAGCCATAAACTCCCTCCCCTGCGAAGGGCGACTGCATGGATGCAGGAGGTAGAGCAACGCAGGAGCGGTTGCCGAGAGAGCTGGGGTGGGGTTTAACACGCAGAGACGTAATGGAACGCCGACTATATTTCATGCACGTTCCTTAAGCGACAGAGAACGGCACACAAGAGTCTTCAGCCTTTGCACGATAGGCCTAAAACCGCACCAACTACCGTTCTGCCCCCAACCCCCCGATTATCACCCAACAGCCACAGCCCAACACCCAAAACACCCATGCAAAAACACGCCATCGTCCTGCTCTCAGGTGGACTAGACTCCATCACCACCCTCGCCCTCGCCCAACAACAAGGCTTTGCCTGCTACGCCCTCAGCTTCGACTACGGGCAACGCCACAACGCTGAACTGCTCGCCGCCAGCCAAATCGCCAAAGACTACCAAGTCCTCGACCACAAAATCATCAGCCTAGGCCTCGGTGCCATCGGCGGCTCCGCGCTCACCGACGACCACATCGCCGTACCCGACAGCCTCCAACCCGGCATCCCCGTCACCTACGTCCCCGCCCGCAACACCATCTTCCTCTCGTTCGCGCTAGGCTGGGCGGAAGTTTTAAAACTGCAAGACATCTTCATCGGTGTCAACGCCGTCGATTACTCCGGCTACCCCGACTGCCGCCCCGAATTCATCCACGCCTTCCAAAACCTCGCTAATCTGGCGACCAAAGCTGGCGTAGAAGGCGAACGTTTCACCATCCACACGCCCCTAATTTCCCTAAGCAAAGGCGAAATTATCCGCCAAGGCACCCGCCTAGGCGTAGACTACAGCCGCACCGTCTCCTGCTACAGTGCCGCCCCCCAAGGCCACGCCTGCGGCATCTGCGACGCCTGCCGCCTAAGAAAAACCGGCTTCCAAGAAGCCGGACTTAACGACCCCACCCGTTACCAATAAAAAAAGTGAAAAAAAGCTTGCCAAACGCGCAGAATTCACTATAATAGTCTTTCTTTGTTGGGTCGCTAGCTCAGCCGGTAGAGCACCGCACTTTTAATGCGATGGTCATGCGTTCGAATCGCATGCGACCCACCATCTTATCCTTTTGATGTAAAAAGGATTTCAACAAGATTGCCCGTCGAGTTGAAGCAACATAACCGCAGCAAGGCGCAAATTTAGGCGCACACTGCATTGTTTGCTCAACGAGGTGGCGTAATGAATCCGCAAGAACCCTTCAAAAATAGCCAATTTCTGGCTGACCTTTGCTTAGTCTTTTCCGGCAACCATTGCCGAATTATCGACAACCATATCCCACAAAAAATATTTCCGCTTGATGCCCGTCCGGTATCTGCCGTCTTAAGAATTTGTAACCCGTCCACCGTATTTGGGAGGGTTGCCTAATGGCTTATATCCGCCCCCTATCAAACGGCAACTTCCGTGCCGATGTCCGCATGAAAGGTATTGTCAAAAACAAGACCTTCCCTACCCTTCCGCTTGCCCAAGCTTGGGCAGACAACCTAGAACACAACATCAAAACCGTTCCTAACCTAACCCCCTGCCAATTGCTGGCACTGTCAGATACCGACATCGACAGCATGGGCGGCGAAGAGCTGTTCAAGCAATTGGGGGTTGACCTGTTCGCGATCCGTAACGAAGCCCGTTTAAAAGCGATTAACGCCCTAAACAAAAAAGAGTTGCTGCAACTATCCCCGCAAGATATTGAGCGCATGGGCGGGGCTGAATTGTTTCTACAGGCTGGCAAGCGCATCCGTTACAAAACCTTCCGCGAAGTGTGCGACGAATACCTATCCCGCTGGAACAAAAAGGACTATCAAGGCCAGATGCAACGGGTTGATTATTGGTGCAAGACATTCGGCGACCGTATCATGACCGACATTGATATTTTTGACTTGCGTGAGCATATCGACAATATGATTGACGACGGCCAACGCGCCAGCACCATTAACCGCAAAAAAGCCGTGTTATCGAGCGTTTTCAAATTCGCCCTAAGCCGTGGCTATGTTGACAGCAATATCGTCCGTAGTGTCGTTGTCGATGACGACACCAAACGCCGTGACCGCGTGTTGGGTGATGACGAACGGCAACGCTTGCTTAAGGCCTGCAAAGAATCGCACTGGAACAAGCTTTACCTGCTGGTGCTGATGGCAATGACCACCGGGGCGCGTAAAGGCGAATTGCTGAAACTGCGTTGGTGCGACGTGACCTTTAAGGACAATATGGGATATTTGGGCGACAGCAAAAACGGCACAAGCCGCGAACTGCATTTTGCCCCCGTGGTGATGGCCGAGCTAAAACGCTTTCAGGAAATCGGCACTGGCTTGATATTCCCATCCGATGAAAAACCCAGCCAGCCGATGGATTTTCGCAAAGCTTGGAGCAAAGCGTTAAAGGCGGCGGGCATTTCAGAAAAAGACACCTTTAACGCCGATGGCAGCGTCAGGGTCGAAAAGTTCACCTTCCATTGCCTACGGCATGGCTTCTGTTCGGCACTGTCCGACTCAGGCAAAGAAATTAACCAAATCGCCAAACTGGCGGGGCATAAGAGCATCCAAACCACCTTACGCTACATCCACCAAGGCCACGACCAAAAACGCCAGATTGTAAACGAATTGGCACAGGCCTTTGGCCTTTAATGTCTTTTAGCTCTAGCCAATTTAAGGCGGCTCCCAAAGGAAAGCCCAACGACTTCTTGATTGGCTAAAGCCTTCCCTAACTGGAATATACTCTATAGGTTATGAAGTTTTTTTAAAATATTAATCATATTTTTTTCTTTATATTTACGCACCTTTTCAACAGATTCTATACTATATCTAATACCTAAACTTTTTATTATCTCATATACATCTAGCGATTGCCGCTTTTTTGATCTACCTGAGTTTTCGATTAAACGCTCGTACCTAAGGCATAATAACGCGCAAATATGCGGCAAAATACTGCTAGAATCAGACAAAGAAAGCCTTTTATAAGGGACTTTCAAGTTTATAAATGCTGTTACACCCTTTACTTCATCTTCATATTCCGATGAGTGACCATAATTTTTACCATACGTTTCGACCCTATTACTAATATAACTGGCGTAACTATTTAGTTTATCTTGCAGATCAGGAAAAGGCTTATCATACGGAAATATCATCACCAGATGGTTTTGGATTGAATTTCCGTCGATAAGTATAGAATCTACACTCGAATCATACAGGTATCGCTTAAATTTACCTTTCGATACAGTAGGATGCCCATAAAGGTTTGCAACATACTTAATATTTGATTCAAAAGCATTAAGCCCACCATTATTCTGTGCCTTATTTTCTTTATCTTGGAGATGCCCCTTTAACGGCAATCCTTTCACACCTGACCAGACAAGCAACTCCTCATACTTAATCCCATTATGACATATTTGAGACCAGCCATAATACCGATCAATCTCTACATGTATATTTTTTGCAACTGGAAGTAAATTGACTACGGCATCATCAATATATTTCATCCTCGCCATTACAATAAATTTATTTATTGCTTTCTTACAATAACTTTTGGTCAATTTTTCATAAGCATCGACTTGTTCGAATGTATTTTGCTCGATTGAAAGCGTCTTTAAAAAGTGCTGGTGTATTAGTGATGCCATTAATTCTTTATGAAGAGGCATTCTAAATTTGCCCGCTTTATCTCCCTTCATTTCATCAACCACTTTGACGAGCGTTTCCTCAACTTGTTTGATAGTCACAAAAGGCTGTATCTCATTGGGTAACTTACCTAAATAGCTAAGTCCACCCATCACCATAATAACCATATCACGAAACTCATCGTCATACTTATCTTCAAGGGATTGAGCACTCATAGATTTTGGCATATTAAGCCAAAAATCTCCCCATTTGATTGCCTCAGGACAACTGCCTAGTGCAACAGCTTCTTGAAGCTTATTTAGGATACTAGCGATTGCAATTATTTTGTCTTCAATCCCTATAAATAAAAGTCTGGCTTCTGTGAAAACGAGCTCACGAACTTTATCCCCTAAATCCATGAGCTCATCAATTTTATTATTCTGTAACTGTTGCCATTCGTAAGCATACGAAAAGGTAATGATTGCATCAAAATCATCAACAAGCCTCTCATGTTCGGGTGTTGTTCTTGCCATATTTTTTCCAGTGAAGATTGGTTTGCACCAATTTTACCCCATTATCTGCTGGTTATGGTCGGCACTTCCGTATAAATTAAGTTTAAAGATAAAGCCGCTTTTACTCGACGGCATTCATAAACTAACCCAAGGAGGCTAAAGCCATGACCCAACCATTAACAACGTTAGCCGACTTAATACCCTACCAATCCATCCCTGAAAAATTCCCGCACCTGTACAGCAAAAAAAGCTGGGCATGGGCTGTCAAACAGCGTCAGCACAACGGGCTTGCCAAAGCTTTCCGCAAAGTCGGCAAAAAATTATTTGTGAACACTGCGGTACTGGCCAAATGTATGGACAGCCAGCTTGAAAATTAATCATTCAACGAAAAACAGTGGGAGGGAGAAAAGACCTTAAAACCACAAAAATCAAATACAAGCATCACCCAACTTTTACATAAAAAGTCTTCAATTCGACGGGCAACTCGATTGTGAACGCACATTTAAACCACCCAATATTTATATTAAAAAACCGACAGCCAAAGCCAAAAACCTATAACCCGACAACTTTTTAACGGCAAACTACCTAGAGGGTAACCAAAGCGATTACGCATTCAAAGCATTGGATGAAATCAAGCACCGGATTTTTTTAGAACCACAGAGTTACTTCATAGCAAATTTATTTACCCATAACCAAAACGATTAGGCATTAAGGCAAATATGAATCAATTAGTAAAAAAACTTACCACGCGTGATCTGTTTGAATCCATCTGGCACAACTACCAATTTCCAGTAAATACACATGACCGCAATTATTCCTTAGTAATCAGCCAAGATATTCAAAATGTACAGGTTCTAGTGTGCATGGAACTAGAGGAGCAATTTGTGGAAAACGTTGCAAAATCCACGGACTTACCATTCACCTTTGAAAAAACGCTTCAAGGGACGGACTTAAAAAAAGAAAATCGGCTTGGCAAACTATTTTACGAGATGTTAAGGCTTCAGAACGCCACCGAGGCAAATCAAGGATGGAGCAATAAGCATCTAATTACGTTTAAAACTCGCAACTTTGTTCAGCATAAATATGAAGTTAGCGAAAATCTGAACATCCTATACGCCGTTGCAGGGGAACTGAATTTACACATCGCCACATTCTGTTATGACCCGCTGTCAAAAATGGGTGAAGGATTGCTTGAAGGCGAGCTAATCAATAGCTTTGTCACCCGCCTACGGGAAACAACAAAACGAAAAAATTTCAAATCAAAAATTGCTGAGCGAAAAAAAGAGTCAAGCCAAAGTTTCACCAAAACAAAACGCTACATTAGCCGCCTATACGCCAATAACCCTTCCCTTCATGGGGAACGTATGGCCATTTGTTATAGAAATGAATTCGCAAATTCAATAACGCCCAGTGAATCAAACGGCCATCTCATGCAATTTCTGGCGGCACTCGAAACGGATTCAATGCTCGGCTCCCCAAGTGGCTGGTGGTGGAAACGCGAATACATGACGGAGGTGAGTTTTCGATATGACCTGATCGTTTTTTTTAATCGGGCTGTTCCGCCAATGTATGACACCTATAGCCAACACTGGAATTCTGTTACCCGAAACCGTGGCCTATGCTTTATTCCCCCAATCCCACCCAGGGATTTTCAGCGTTGCGGAACTCTATATGGGTATGATAATTTTGAATCATTTTTGTCAAGCACACAACGCATGTTGATGCGTGACACGATTCTGAGACTTGAAAGCAGCCCGATATTTGATAATTTTGGCATGGGGAAATTCCCTAAATCGGTTGATGTTGTACCCCATAATTTTGGGGTACAACCGCCCCTGTACCATTATCCTCCACTGCAAATTGAATCGGGCGCGGGTATAAACGTTGCTGCGGTAAATACTAGCGGGCTTACTTAGTGCCTGACCGAAAAAGGCTACAAGCCTTACGGTATAAGGCATACAGCGATTTTTTGAACGCGAGTTTTTTAAAAAATGCATGATTACGCCCTGCGGCAACATATAGATGCTACAGTAAGACTTATAATAGCATGAAAAATAAGCATAAATTAATAGTGCTATTTTGGGTCGAGAAAAAACTCGTTACCGAAAAAGTATGTTAAGCACATGATTTTAAATAAAAATATGAATTTTCGGTCAGACACTACTTATATTGGCTAATGGGGGTTTCTTTGTGTTGGCTTCACTTAACCATCGGTTCGCTCATTTCTTCAACTCATTGATTATTAAATGATAATTTGTTGCTTTTTAGCAAAAACAGCCATTTTTGCAAATGTAACACATTGAAATAAAATAGATTTTTTAAAAATGAGCGAACCGAGGGCTTAAATCTATGATGGCCTAAATCCAAACAGTTGTACCGTAACCAATTAGCAAAATTCGCAACGAGGATAGGCAATGAAATCAGAACGTTTTGATAACCATTTACGTCGAGTAACCTATGAAAACCTTTGCGATTCGCTCTTTGATCCAGCAAAGAACCAGTATCCATATTTAATCCCTAAATTTTATGCGTCTCAATTATCAATTTTGGAGGACTTTGTTGGCGAATCACTAGAAAATGTTGGAACCCCCTTCACGACCTATCTTGGCAATAACGGTAAAATTGCGTATGCACCTTCTAGTCTGGCACAGCGATATTTTGTCGGCGTACCAAGTTTTATCAAAATAGTCAATATGTTATCGCCAGACTATGATTACAGCGAACGCATTACTATTTTTATTGCCTGTTACCAAGCTATGGGTTTGCATGGTATAGAGCTTGGCTGGGGAAACATCAATTTTGACAGCACAAAAACTTATCCTCACATGGGCGGTATTTCTGCCGCCGAAATATTCAACGCGTTAGTCAATAATATACGCAGAGAATGGAAACTAAACAATATCCAAACCAAGGTTAATTCCAGGAAAATTGAGGCAAACAGGCGGTATATTGACTATTGCCGTTATGTCGATGCCCTGTTCGGTAACTGCGCCAGACTGTTGGTGTTACGCATAGACCTGTTCTATAAAAAAGAGCATTCCCAGAATTTTAGTGCATTTGATATTACGGAGGATTTGAACCATTTGTTTGAAAATAAACGTTGCAATTCAATCTTTGATTTCATGAAGGGGTACATCGCAAAGCTGGAATATGGGGTAGACAAAGGAATGCACTGGCATGTCCTGTTTTTCTTTGACGGTTCGAAGAGAAACAATTCCAGCCATATCCATCTGGCGGAAGAAATTGGCGAATACTGGAAAAACACCATCACAAAAGGCTACGGGGATTATTGGAACGTCAATAAAAACTTACGCCAATACGCCAAATTAAGGCGGCAGGGCATCGGGGTCATCAATTGGCAAGACATTGAGTTGAGGGCAAATTTGAAAGGCTTAGTCATCCAATACTTGTGCAAAACAGATCAGTATATTAAGCCCAAATTTGGCACCAAGGTGAGGCTTTTTCGCAGAGGCAACTTCCCTAGCCACGCCGTTAAAAAGCGAGGCAGGCCACGCCATAATGAGGCGAGCTATGCGGCTTCCGATCAAACTGGCAAAAATCGAACCCTAAGCAATCCCACACCATAAACCTTTATAAACGTAAGTCAGCCCACGTCATGCCAAACCTTGACATTTAAGTTCGATAGCACCGCCATCATAAATCGGGGAGTTGATAATAAGGATTACTTAAAAAACGAGAGTCACTATTTTTGCGAAAGACTGCTTCAGCATCCTTACCAGTCAATCAGCAAAAATCACGCGACCGCTATCCGCCGAGGCTTTTAGGCGTGGGTGTTAATATGCAAAAACCAAGATTCAAGCTTTTTTTATCCCTATATCATTGACAGGCGTAGTTCATCCGAACACGCCAAAGACAGGTTTCAATTCCAAACGGGAGATTATAAACATGGCAACAAATTGTCCAAATTGCGCCTCAGAACGGGTCGTTACCAAAGATGTCGCCAAAAAGACGGGCGGGGTGCTGGGCATGGTCGGCGGTGCTGCCGCCGGTTCGGCAAGTTCATTAGGCGGGGCGGAGCTGGGGGCGACGATAGGTATGATTGTAGGCCCTGCCGGAGCCGTTATCGGCGGGCTGGCCGGGGCTTTTTTTGGGGCACTGGTGGGCGGGTCGGCCGGGTGCGTGGCAGGGTCAAAACTGGGCGAGGTGGTCGATAATAAGGGTTTGGATAACTGCCAATGCCTGGCTTGCGGCTACTCGTTCAGCGCAGACGAATAAGGCGTATCCCACACCACGCAACACAATACGGGCTTAATTAACCCCAACACGATACAACACCTTCACCTCCTTTTTGCCGTTAGACACTGACCGTACCGTCCCCGTTATTGGGGGCGGTGCGGTTTTTTTGTTTGGGGCAAGGGGAAGCCACTTTAGGCGGTCTGTTTGGTGGCTCTAAACATGAAAAAACCGCAAAGCTTGCGCGTTTGCTTTTCATACGGTCAGGTTGCCTGCGGTTCCGGCGTAATCAATCCCTGCGTGCCGTTTTCTGATCCCCGGCAACGGGCAAGTGTCTTATCGGCTTAAAGGGTCGCCACCTTTAAGCCACCCCAACTACTTATCCGGCCACGACCCGTCTGCGCCGACCTGGGCATTAACGCCCCGCGCTTACGGCATCTTCCGGCTTACTTATTTTCTTTTAATCCCCCTGTGCTTATCGGCACGGGGCTACAACGGAGTCTTTATCATGGCAACTTTAGCCGCTTCTTTCAAAAACATTTCCGGTCTGGTACGTTCCGACCGTCCTTTGAGCAATGAGCAAATCTTCCAAGCCGCGCCGTCGGTGTTCGCCGACGCGCCGCACGGTTCGCGTTCGGCACGTTATGCCTACATCCCCACCCGCGAGGTGGTGGACGGCTTGCGGAGCGAGGGTTTTATGCCGTTTATGGCCTGCCAAGCCCGCTCGCGTATTGAGGGCAAGACCGAGTTCACCAAGCACATGCTGCGCTTCCGTTATGAGAACAGCATCAGCGTTGACAACGTCAACGAAATAATTTTGGTCAACTCCCATGACGGCACATCGAGCTACCAGATGCTGGCGGGCTGTTTCCGCTTCGTCTGCCATAACGGGCTGATCTGCGGCGAGACCGTCGAGGATCTGCGAATCAGGCATTCTGGCGATGTCCTCACCAACGTCATCGAAGGGGCTTACCGGATCGTCGGCGAGTTTGAACAGGTCGATTCGGCCAAGGAACTGATGCGGGGCATTGCGCTGAGCCAAGGGCAACAGAACGCCTTCGCCAATGCCGCCCTGCAACTGCGTTACGACCCCGAAGAGAATGTCCCCATCTTGCCGCACCAGCTCAACCAGCCACGCCGTATCGACGACCGGGGCAGTGACCTGTGGCGCACCTTCAACCGCATCCAAGAAAACGTCATCCAAGGCGGCTTGCAAGGCCTCAACCGCAACGGCGGCAAAGTCACCACCCGCAAAGTCACCGGGCTGGGCGAGACCGTCCGGCTGAACCGCGCCCTGTGGACGCTGGCCGAAGAGATGGCAAAACTGGCCGCCTGAGCAGGCCGTACCCAAGCCTTATCGGTGTTTGACATTCCCAACCCCCGCCGCCCGTATCGGTGGCGGGGCAACTTTTTTAGGAGCCAACAACATGTCTGCAACACAACAAGCCATCAAGCAAACATTACAGGACGGGCAAGACATCCAAGCCCTCACGGTCATCCCAGCCAGCACCTCCGCCGTGTCATTAGGGACGCTACACGCCGCCAACGCCGCCGCCTTGGTCGCCGGGGCGGCGGAACTGGCCGGACAGTTGGCCTGCGTCATCGACAAACAGCACTTGGCCACCACCATCAAAGGCAAACGCTTCGTTAACGTCGAAGGCTGGACGACACTGGCGACCATGCTGGGCGTGACCGCGCGTGAAGTGGCCACCGTCGAGTCCGAGGGCATCTACACCGCGATTGTGGAACTGGTGCGGATGTCGGACGGTGCGTGTGTCAGCCGCGCCAGTGCCGAATGCGGCTCACCCGACGAACTGGACAAATACGGCAAACCCGTCTGGTCAACACGCCCGCGCTATGCCCGGCGGTCGATGGCGCAGACCCGCGCGACGGGCAAAGCCTGCCGCTTAGCGT
This sequence comes from Methylovulum psychrotolerans, assembly GCF_002209385.1. Lineage (NCBI taxonomy): Bacteria > Pseudomonadati > Pseudomonadota > Gammaproteobacteria > Methylococcales > Methylococcaceae > Methylovulum > Methylovulum psychrotolerans. Next base: position 847,888 of record NZ_CP022129.1, on the reverse strand, counting down.
TCAGCTGGATCATGAGCTTGGCGGGTTACGAAGTCACCCCCGCCGAAGAAATGACCCCGCTGGTCGAGTCCGGGCAAATGCAGGAACCGCCGCCGCCGTTACGGATCAGCCCCAGCCAGCTCAAATTGCTGGAGGCGCAAATCCGCGATTACGGCCTCGACCGTGGCCGCGTCGAAGCGTCGGTGAAAGCCGCCTGGAAAATCGCCCTGTTGTCCGAATTGTCGCTGCCGCAGTTTGAAAAGCTGCTGGTGCAACTGGAGAAATGGGCGAACAAAGAATACGCCAAAGCCCAAGCCGCCAGCGCGTTGTGCCGCGACGTGGCCGACTTTTGACGCAAACAAAACACAAACAAAACGTCAGCAACACCTAACCGAAACAACAGGAGAATCATAATGGGCGTATCTTTATACCAACTGAGCGGCCACTACATAGAGGCGTTGGACTTTCTGACCGACCCCGAAACGGACGTGCCGATGCAAGCAATCAACGACACCCTGGAAGGCTTGGGCGGCGAACTGGAGGACAAAGCGGTCAATGTCGCCAAATTCCTGAGAAATATGGAGGCCACCGCCATAGCCATTAAGGCCGCAGAAGAATCGATGGCCAAACGCCGGAAAGCCTTCGAGGCGCGGGTCAACTGGCTCAAGGGCTATATTAAGGCCAACATGGAAGCCACGGGCATCAGCGTCATCGAATGCCCGTACTTCAAACTGTCGGTTGCCAAGAACCCCGCCGCCTTGGACGTGTTCGACGAGGCCGCCATTCCCGCCGAATACAAAAGCATTGAGACAGTGACCGTCGAGCATATCGACAAGGTAGCCATCAAGGCCGCCTTAGCCAAAGGCAAGGCCATACCGGGCGCACGGATCACCAACGGCACACGGCTGTCGATACGCTAGGCCAATACGGAAAAAACGCAGGGAGGCGTTTTTTTTGTCTTCACCGTTAAGCGAAGCCGTTGAACCTTGATAAATAACAAAACTCCAAAACTGCCAATGAGCGGCGCATCTCTTTGACTGGCTTGTTGCGCTGGGCAATCACTAAAATCCAGCCATCAACTGATTACCTACTAAAAATCAACGAATTGTAACAGTCAGCGAATACTCATCATTGTCGGCTGAACGCATAAGCTGGAATACGTCAATTTGATAAGTCTTTTTTTTCGTTAAAAATTCGAAGTGGTCGCGGGCATCACCAACGTCCAAAATGGTTGCAACCGTATTTTTGTAACGCGAAACCACCGTAACATCCATCGTTTGATTTGCCCCTGTTGCCACAGTGTAGCATTGGGTGTCTTCTGGATTGACAGAGCCATTAACCGTCCCAGAGATATGCCCACGTTGAAACTTTATTGGTGTACATTTGTTTGACGCTTTTTGTGTGTTCTCTGTAGATGATGCCAGTTTTACATGGATTTGGGAAAGCGGCACGGTTGTTTTGTACAGTACGTCAAGGTCTTGCTGTCCATTGCTTCCACCTGTTAAAAATAGGGTCATTTTACATTGCCCATTTTTTAATGAGGTAACGCCAGTAGAGCCTTTGACTTCCATGTCAGAATAAGGCGCGGGCAGGTCATGTCTGGCACTTTCCATGACAGCCAAATAGACTTGATTGTCATCGCATGGTCGAGATGCTGCCACACCAGTGCTAACAGCCATACTGGCTAATGCGATCATACCTAAACCGTTCGACAAAAGTTTTTTCATAAAGTTTATCCAAATTTATTAATTGAAACGCCCAACGTTAGGGTAAGGGAAAAGTCCCTTTGATTGGCTTATTTAAGCTCGGTATTAACTGGAGAAAGCTAAACTCCAGCTAAATAAAAATGGTTAATTAGCCGTATGTGTCCGGTGGTTATAAAATACTGCATAATGTGCAATATGTTTTCATTTATAGAGCCTTAAGCTTTACTGGTTCAATTCATTACATACTGAGAGATTTAGTTGAACAAACTCATCCCATGTAAATTGGTCACTATAGTTTTTTTCGTATTGTAAGCCGATTCTGCATATTTCTGGCCGATTGTCGTAAATACGGCATAAATTGGCTTCAATATCAAAATTGACACAAATGCCATCACCGCGATTTAAGTAGGACAGTTCTTTTGCCAAATGTAGGTTTATACAACATTTACCACATTTTGAGCATGGGAAAGTTTCCATCAAAATTCAAAAGCCTCATCCGAATTCATAAAATCATTAAACTCTATAAAAGACTTAAATTGTAGGCTTGTGCCAAATTGATTGTTTATGCGTTCGAGTCCCAAGATAAAACTATCAGGATTCCAATCACATAATGAACCGTCTAGCACATCAAAAGACTCTGAAAATTCATTTTTTCTTTGCGAAAAGTATATGTCCAAATAATTTTCAAGTTCAGCCCGATTTTTTTTTGATTCTGCTATGGCGGCGATACACATTGCCTGAACGACATAACGCCTTTCTTTGGCTTCCTTAACAATCTGGCTATCACCGAGCGCGATTAATCCAGATTGATGCAACATATTGCCAAAAAAATAACCCACTCCAGCACCTATCAAAGCCCCAATAACGGGGATAGGTATTGCGGCTTGCCCAAGCGCACCACAATAAAAAGACGAGGTGCTTGTTATGGCGTTATGACTGATCTCAGCCAATAGCTGTTCATTGTCAATATCGCCATTGATATAAGAAATAAAGGACTTGCTAATATTGACAACACCAGCGGCAATTGCTGCTGGTGCGTTAGACCGTGAAAACGAACGCGCAACTGACTCGCCGAGAAAGTATGTTGTTGTGTGAGTAATCCCTTTGCTCATTGCCGTGACGACATAACCAGTCGCATAACCTTTGGCCGCATCAACGGCAACACGGGAAGTGAATTCTCCTATTTCAATATCGCCTTTACTCATCGAATAAAGCCCAGTGACCGCGCTAAAGCCACCCGTTATGGCTGCGCCAACATTACCAGCCCGTTTGCCGGATTCGTGCATATCTGTTAATGCGGACTTTAACTTAAAGTCTTTGGCAATATCTTTGGCGACTTCAATCTTAGTGGATTCTAAAGCTTCTGAATATGTAGTTCCTGAAGATGAAACATCATCGTGTTGCAAAGACTTTTGTAAGTTTCGGCGGGTTTGCTCATAATCCTCGGCTTTAAGCGTACCTGTCTCAATACGTTTTTTTAACAGCTCGTCTATTTTTTCAACTTGGTCACTGGGCGCAAGCCGCGCCATTTCCTTGTATTTGTCTTGGGAGAGTGCAAAAGCACTGCTTGCCGAATTGTTACATGACTTAGCTTGGACTTCCCTTAATGTTTTCTGACCACTTTTAATCACTATATCAACAGGATCTGTTGGGAATCCCATACTGGCGGTGGTTCTGGCAAATAAATCACTGTCTTTCTTTAAGGCATCAAAATTGAATTTGAGCACTTCAAGCTGTTCAAACATGTGCCCTTGGGCTTTATCTGCGGCAACGTTCTTCCACTTGTCGGCAAATTGCACAAGTTGGTCTGAATCATTAACTGATGTTACGCAGCCCTTAGTTTTTGCAACTCTTCATAAGCCATTTGGTTGGCCTTGACGAACAGCTTGGCCCGCATAGCGAAATGATTGGTTTTATGTTTTATCTTCAGGCATTCGAGCTTGAAGTTATGCGGAAACCGGACATCTGCCGATTGACAACAACCCCGTGGAAAATTGCATCCGACCCATTGCGCTGGGCAAGAAAAATTGGCTGTTTGCCGGTTCCGAACGTGCCGGGCAACGTGCCGCCGCAATCCAAACCTTACTGGGCACGGCCAAGCTTAATGGCCTAAACCCGGCGGCATGGCTGAAGGAAACATTAGAAAAACTGCCCATGTGGCCGAATAGCCGCATTGATGAATTGTTGCCTTTGACATCCGAACAAATAACGGCGATTAAACAAAATTTACCTGAAAAGGCAACGTGGTAGGGACACGCGCTTACGGTCTTCCGTAGCCTAAAGCACGAGCAATTGAACTACGAAAGGTTCAAGACAAAAGAAGCCGCAAAACTAAGCATTATTGATTATTTCGCTTTTTATAACGGCAGACGTTCGCATTCGACATTGGGCTATAAAACCCCTTTGGAATTTGAGCGGGAATTTTACAGCAAGGTTGCCTAAGAAAGTGTCCGGTTTTTGTTGACCATTACACAATTTGCCGGAGTCCCTCAAAAGTAGGGTCTGCTTTGATCCACGTTTTTTTTGTATTGGTTTTCTTCTGCCAAGTCTTGAATCCTTCGATGGAATGACCGTCACTTCCAGAAACGCATGGCTTTGGTCGCCCCCCAATAGAAATTTGAAAGTTTTTAATGAATCCTTCATTTGCGGGGGTTTTTCGTCCAGTAAATAGATCAATGTTATCTTGCAGCCGCTCTTCGAAAAGGTCTCCCAATCGCAGGAAATACAAATCCTCTGCCATCTGAGTTTTCCAGTCGATACTTTCCACACCACCATAGCAGTCATAAGGAATCATCACCAGCCGCTTGTCAGCCGGAATCATTTCCAATGCTTTAACAAATGATTCTTTTGTTATCTCTGCTGTTTGAGCACCAATCTGAAATAGCTTTTCTGGATCATTTTTATAGTCATCACCCTCGCCTGCCCCATGCTTATTCGCCTTGGCAGGATCGAGTTCAAGTGCAAATTCTCGCAGTGCGTCGTCTGAAAGACAACTATTGATAATGCGAACGTTCAATGTTGCTTTGAAATCTTTTAACTTTTGAATAGGGAGCTTGTCGGATAGGATGACATGAATGTTTATTCTGTGCCTCGTCGCTGATTCGATCCTCAACTCGATACCAGGGAATAGAGTTTTTTGAATAATTTATCCATCATCATGAGCAGCGCGAAGAGCCAGATAACCGTCAAACGTCCAGTAATCATTGATCGCATAAACTGAGACATCACTTTCATTGATATTTTTGATAACCTGCTTGATTGCAGCAGACCGATCAGTGGAATTCATTCCCGCAAATCCGCCTCTCTTGAAGTTGTAGGAAGCTGGTGTATGGATGTGAAGATCCCACAGCCGCCATTCTGAACCTTTAGGGTAATTACTCATTCTTAATTCGTCTCGATTAATATAAATCTATATTTCTTAATAAATACTTTGCCATACATTGCACAACCAAGGATTTTTTAATACTTGACAGGCTCTTACGATTGCAAATTTTCGCGACAAGCCACTTCCAGCCTGTTTCAAATATTCAAAACCTTAACCTAATAAAATATCAGTGTAACAACTCGGAACCCGCCACGCTATGAACTATTACCATTTTCATAAAATAGTTGAAAAATAATTTTTTGACATTTTCTGTTACTTAGGCGTATGCTTTGCACCGAGTCGTAAGAAGCTCACACAGTCAACAAAGCGGAACCCGCACCCGATAGACCATGCGGTATTTTTTTGCCTACCAGTTTCTGCAATTGTGCTATTCATGGCATAATTGCGCTTGCTGTTGGGAGTGCCATACCCGTAAGGATTGGCGCAGCTTCTTTGTTGGCTGTTCTTACCCTCCTAACAGCTCCTTCGGGAGTGTATCGTAAGAAATACACAACAGAGGTACAAAAATGTCAAAATCCCTATATCTGCCAGAGCAATTTGTCTTCGCTCATGGTCAAGAGCTTGTAACCACATCCCTTAAAGTAGCCGAGCGATTCGGCAAACGCCACGATAACGTAATTCGCGATATTGATAAGGTTTTAACGCAAGTGTCTGAATCTTTCGGAAAACTCAATTTTGAGGAGACCGAATACGAAAAGCCAAACAATCTCAATCTGATGGCTAAGCATCGTTCCTTTAACCTGACTAAAGACGGTTTCATGTTTTTGGTCATGGGCTTCACTGGCAAAGATGCCGCCGCAATCAAAGAGTGGTACATCAACGCCTTCAATCAGATGTACGATAAGCTATTTCCCCGTTCCGCGCCCACCCAGCAAACCCTACTCCCCGAACCGCCCACCATCACCAAAAAGCAAGCCGGCGAACTGTCCGCCATCGTAGCCAACAAATCCCGGTCAAGCGGCAAGCCTAAAGCCTACTATTGGAGCCGTTACCAAAACCATTTTAAAATCGCCAAATATGGCGACACCCCCGCCGATAAGTTTGATGCAGCCCACGACTACCTGCTCAGGCTGGAAGGCGATAACGACCCCTTGTTAACATTGTCGCAAGCCGAGCTTGAAGCATTATTGCAGGAACGGATCAACGCCCTGCCCTCCCCAGCCAAAGAAGGCGAACTCCTGCCCAACCCCACCAAAGACGACCTGATCGGCATCCTGACCCGCCAAATAACCGCCCTGGAGGCGCAACTGCAAGCCGCCCAAAACCTAAGCCCTGCCAGAATGATCCTGGCCCTCAAACAAGAAGGCCATCTGGTGATCGAAAAAGGCCAAGACCTGCCCGGCCAAATCGTCATGCACTACGTCTCCCCCAAACGCCTCACCCAACTAATCCACTGCGCCACCGAGCGCTTAGAAAACTTCTTGCGGGAAGAAGTGGCAAACGCCTAAAACCCATCAAAACAAACAACCCCCACCCGTCCGGCGCAAACCGCCGGACACAAAAAAGCCCCTTAACGGGGCTTAAATGCAAAGCCGCAATACCGGCCCACTATCGGCGGGAATCGGAATTTGACTTTTCTGGCTGTTAAGATATGCTTAAACCGTTATCGGCTGAGGGTGGCAGATCAGGGAGTCCCAGGGTATTGTCCGCACCTTCTACCACATCAAGCAACACCAATTCTAGGCTGATTAACAGCCCGTCTGCGATGACATCACTGTCAGCTTGGGAGGCGGGGTCCCCACTATCATCCATTGCGATGCTGTGCATTTTGTCTTTTTGATTTTTAAAAGGCTTTTTCCATTTTTTACACAGCAACCTTACGTTAAAGCTTTTTTCCTCAATAACAAATGGCACGTTATATTCCAAAATAGCCTCCACTTGCTCATCCCTCCCGTCATCACCCCTAACCACCGGATTAACCGCCGCCTTGGCAAGCTCCGCCAAGTGCTGGATAGCGATGATACGTTCGCGTTGGTAAGCCTTAAGCCCGTCTTGATTGGTTGCCGAAACCATTTTGTTTAACGATGTACGGTTAACCTCCCAAACCAACCCATCCCCGGTAGTCACCTGCCCTTGGGTATTGTTTAGCGCGGCGGCAACCGCATCGGCAATCACCGTACTCGCGTTAGGATTAGCCTTAACGGCATCAGGCAATGTGGTCCCGACCAATTGCCCATGCTCTTCTTGTAGCCGCAACCTTTCTTCTAGGGCATATTCCGGCTCTGGCTCTGGCTCTGGCTCCGGTTGCTGTCCGGCAGTCGGCTCTACTTGCGCGGCGGCAGGTTCCTGATCCGTTAACGGGAGAGTCACCGCGTTCTCCGGCAACAGATCAACCGCCGGACTTGGCACAACATCAGGCGGCGGCTCCGGCAAGCGTTCGGCTTCCGCAACCTGCGCCGCCCTTACCCCCTCAAGCCTAGTTTTGGCCGTTTCCAACTCCCCTTCAAGCTGGGTAATCTCGGCCTGCAAGGCGGTTTTCTGGGCGGCGTTATCGGCAATCTTAGCGTTGGCTCGCGCAAACGCCGCGCTGTTTTTTGCCGCCAACTTCATCAGCCGTGCGGCCACCTGATTGACGTTTAAATCCCGCCCCCTTTCCGGCGCAACCACCACCGTCACATCGCGCTTATTAATCAGCCATCGCCAACTGATCATCTCATCGGTGGGCAACACCTTTTTAGGCGTAGTATCGGGGTTATGGAAATACACCGAAATGGTCTGTCCGTCCGACAACACAAACCGGACAACCACATTCACCGTACCGTTGGCAGAAAACGGCTCACTGATAGCCGAACTCTCAACCTTCAAAGCTCCGCCCTGGGCATTTAAAACGCGCTGCATAGCCGCCATTTTCCGCTCCAGATAAGCGTACGGCGTGACCATCGCATCTAACGCCAAAACACCGTCAGAATCTTCGTAAATATCCTCAAAACTGCAAGCGTCCAGCATCAGCCCGGTATCATCCTGCTTAATCCGGTACAACAAACGGTCAAGGGTTATCCCGTATAACGGCAAGTGGGTTTGGTTATTCCAATAAACGGCATTAGGCATCTTTTTTCTCCTGTTTATTCGCCACGTTGTCGCATACATACCCGGCCATAAACATCGTCACAAACGTGGCCGGGTCGCCCAAATCAGTCCCCAACTTAATCGCCCCCAAGGCTGCGCTGACAATAGCTCCCGTACTGAGCATCGTAGCCGATACCGCCCCGCACAAATAATCGCCAAAATGGCAAGTGATATGTCCTTTAACCACCTGCACCGTGTAATTGACCAAGCCCCCCAACAGCCCGACGGCTACCAATTGCAAAAAAATCAGGTAACTTTCATTAAGCGTTGGCATTATCGCCCCCTAAAATAGCGGAAATTTCTTCATTGACGGCGGCGATGGCCTCTTTTAGCGCATCCCGCTTGGCGGTGAGTACCTGCACCATCTTCGGCGCAGGCGTGACAATGCCCTTCGGCACTTTAATGGCGGTAGCCGCCAGCTTTTTCTGAAAGGCAGAACGCCCCGCATCAAGGGCATTGACGATCTCAATAACCGCCTTGGCATGGTTGTCATGAGACTTAATGGGGAACAGCTTTCTGTTGACCAAGACCTGAAAAATATCCCCGGTCTGGTTAACCCGTAACACCACCACCTGCGAATCGGCAAAGGTTATGCTTATTTCCCGATAGCTGACATTGGAAGTCCGGCGCACCTGCGTGGCTATATCCACTTGGGCAACGGTAACGTGGTGTTTCTCGAAGGCTTGTTTCAGCTCTTTGGCAACCCCATCCTTTTTGTTGGACAAGTCGTCAAAGCTAAACAGGAATTGATTAGAAGAAGGCGTTGGCATGGCGGCGGCATTTTTTCAAAAACGCCACTATAAGCCAGCATTTGCCCATAAATGCGGGGGTTTCCGTAAAAAGACTTATGCTAATTTAGTTATTGCGAGAGTCCCTGTAAGTGATGTAGATATATTAAATCCTGTGCCTGTAAGGGTACTATCTGCCGATGATGCGTTACCCAACATAAAAGTAAGACTTGTATTTAATGTTAAAAAATATTCAATAATTACTAAACTATCAGATGATGTCGTCGCCGCACTATTAAAAATAAAATTATTAATATTTTGAAATACTGTACCATAACCCCCTGTGCCATAGCTATTATAAGGGGGCGCGGTAGGATTACATAAACTAATGGCAGTAATTAACCTTCCAGCTGTATGTAAAACCGCATTTAATGCGATTCTATAAGTTCCAGCCGGTAATGTAATCTTAAAAGGGGCTGTGGTATTTGTAAAACTAAGTCCTGATATGTCCGAAAATATTTGCTGTATATTTGCTGGAGATAATGTAGTTGTAGATGAATAATTATATCTAAAACTCAACACAGCAGATTGATACCCGCCACCGCCGGACACAACCAAATTACTTGAACCTAACAATGATTCACCATTGACGGTTCTCAAATTCGAACCGCTGACTAAAAGCGGCTGATAAACCGCATCAAATTTAGCTTTCAAATACGCATACAAATTAGCCAGCGTGGCTTTTTTCAGCACATTACCCGCGCCCGAATCCAAAACCGCCAGCGAATCCCCATCCACCAATGCCGTTTTAGCCGCCAACGCGACAAAAACATCGCTAATGTCAGTTGCCAACAAAAACACCGCACCAAGCCGACCATTCCAAGACGATAGTGAGTCCGTATTGTCGATTTTTTGCCAAGACGTACCGATGCTGATTAGCCAATCACCAGTGATATAGTCAATCCCATAAGCAGTAAAACTGCCAGTGGCAATAATAAAATTGCCATCATTGGCACTGGAAGCGGCGGGTATGGCAGAAAGACCGTTTAAGGCCGTATCTCCTGAGGTAATCGAAGAACCATTAAACACGCCCTTAAACTTAAGGGTATGCAATATCGAATCAGGCAATTGCGATATATAAACATGCCCGGATGAATCTAAGCCCGCATACCCGTCCGGCGAATTGCGGTAGGCCGCATCCTCAGGCGTAAAGCCCAGCTCGGCTTGCTTCGCATTAATATTGCCCTGCAACTTTTGCAAAATCGTTTGCAAAGTATCGCCGATAAGAATCGTGCCGGCCGCCGCCGTAAACGCACTGATCCCCGCGCCATAAACCCTAGCCGCCGTAAAAAACTGGTTAGTGCGGCCAGCATCAGAAAGTTGGTCGGTATTGGTAGGAATAGCCGAACTGTCCGCCTTCAAAAGGATTGCCGACTGTAGGATGGCGGCAATGTCACGCAATTTAGTCAGCGTATTCTTAATAGCCAAAAAATTAGCCCTAAACTGGCTCAACCGCATCGCACTAGGATTGGGTATGGTCGGGTCAACTGCCCCCAAATAACCCTCGGCATCGCTTAGGGCCGTATCAAAATCAGCCATCAGTCAATCACCCACCCCTGCCCGCTAATCGTACCGCTGACAGTAAGATTGCCCGAAATAGCCACATCACCATCGATTTCAGCATTGCCATCTATTGATGTAGGCCCCGTCACCGCCACCGAACCGCCTTGCAACGTCAACGCCTGGTCGGCAAACAAAGCAATATTGGCATGATGGAACCGCCGCACCCCGACACTATTGTCCGACCCCGGATTACGGTAGCCGTCAATAATCGGGTAACGCGCATCACCGCCCATAAACGCCACCCACACCAAATCTCCGGCCAGTATCTCTATTTCCGTGTTTTTCGCCTTATCGCCGATAGGGTAATTAATCTCCGCGATAGGCAACTCGTCGCCGCCGTCCGTAACCCCTTCAATGCTCACCCGCACCAGCCGCGCCGCCGCATCATAAGAGCCTATCACCCCCGGATACAAACCCGCATAAACCTTGCCGTTCATGAATTCATCGCCCCCAGCCACAACTTAGAATACTGGTTGCCCGCCCCATCCATCCCGCCCTCAAAAACATGCGCCGCCGTAATGATCACCATCGGCTTAGCCCCCGAAATGTCCACCAAATCCCCCGCCATCAACCGCTCTTCCAACGACCGCTTAACCCGCTTGCGGTGGACAAGATAGCGCGTCATATTCTGCAACTGCCGTGGCGACTTATTGGGCGCATAAACCGCCGTCCGGGCCTTTTGCGTATTGCCGTCCACCGTCTTACCGTCACTGCCCACCGAATAAAAACGCGGCGCATTATGCCGCTCCAAAAACCCACTGGCCACATTATCAGACGCATTGTCCGGCAACGAAATGCTGGTGGTCTGGTTAAACAAATCCGCCAGACGCACAAAACCCAGCCGACCATTTCGCCAGCGCATCACCCCGCCCTCTTCCAGCATAACCAGCGCAATCTGGAACGTAGGGGCCTGGCCCTTAAGACAGGCAAACCGCTCAACCGGAATATCCCCATCAAAAACCTTAAAACTCGCCCCAGCGGCTTTATAAATCGCCGATAACCGAGTATTAGAGCGCACCAAAGCGGTCTCACGGATAAACGCCACGGTATGACAATTATCCAACACCCCAATCAGCTTAACCCCGCCAAAATCCCGCCCGCCTTGCGCTACCCGGTTCTCCACCCGCGTCGTCTTAATGATGTAAAAGCGGTTCCCCCCCACCTCCAACACCTTACCCTCCGCCAACAACCGCGCCAAATCGTCATCCGCCCGCACCTCCAGCTCCAACGTCATCGGCACCGGCACAAGGCTAGAACGCACCACCGCCTTACTGATAAGGTCGCCGCGATCTGGTCACCCTTTTCGGTAAAAATAATCATCGTGGCTTACAAATTGATAATGGGCCTAGAAAAGGCCTTATACGGCAACCCGTCTTCAATAGAGGCAATCTCAGCCGTGATTTCCGAAACGCTACGGCCAAACACATCAATCCCCTGCATCCGCGAAGCTTCCAGCTGCAAAGCCGTTTCCCGCTCCACATACAGCAAAAACAAAGGCCGGATCACCGCCCATACCGACAATGACACATCAGTGTCCGCATCGATAGCTTGGTTATTATCCGGCGCACTGGCGATGGCGGCATACCCCGCATAAAACCCCACCGCCCGCACCGCCTGCGCCAACACCGTCGGCAGCTCCAACATCTGCACATCAGGCCGCTCAACCGTGTAAAACGTGTTAACCCACTCGCCCAACAACATAATTAAGCGGGCCGGTAATCCGTCGAATTGCCCTGCTCGATTTCGCCAAAATAATGAAAAAACATATTGCCGGAAATGAGCAAGGGCTGGCTGCGGTTTTCAAAATCGCGGTCAGGGTTATCCACGACAATAAAGCATTCGTAAATGTCTTTTTTCCGCAAATAAGCCGTGGGCGTACCCTCATAAACCCGCGCGTCAAACTTACCGCCGCCATAAATAAGGTCAATAAGTAAGTTATCAATTTCCCCTGCCCTAACTTCTTGGAACGCCACCTGCCCTTGGTGGTTAATTTTAGTTTGCTGAGGTTGAAACATCGTCATCCCTAAAGGCCCAGGGATTTCAATCTCACCAGCCACCGTCGCCATCGGCCACGGGAACTGCTTAGTCAGGTTCCAAAGAACCTCATGACCCATGCCGATAATCTCCAGCGTACCGTCGCTGTTAATGACCTTATCGCCATGCGCTCTAATGCTCGACCAATTTTGCTTTAAATACACCCCATTACTAACTGCCATAACACACCAACCCAATAAAATTAACGTCGGTGCAATATAGCTTTTGCCAACGGCGAGATTGGCGGGGTTTCCTGATTTTTTGGGAGAGGGAGTAACAGATCGCTTTGTATAAATAGCAATTGTTAACACAAGAGTTTTGGGGTATATTTTAAAAACCTTGCGCTCCTTTATCTTTTGGAAAGCAACATATCACGCCGCCGCATCATTAAAGTAGGAGCGCGGCTATAATGCAGTTTTGTTTTTCAACTTTCTTGACAGCGCCCAGTTAGTGCTGCGTCAGGCAAACAATCTTTTCTAATATTACTTCAATGGATTCAATCAACTGGTACTTAGAATACCTAAAGAAAACACAAGAATTAAGGGGTTTGTTTTGGGAATGCCTTATGCTGAGTCGAAAAAATCCCAATTCTGATGCAATAAAAATTTTATGTAAAAATATTTCTGCTAAATGCGATAGTTTAGAGAGCCATTGGCAACAAGCACTAGCTAATGAAAGTTTCCCAAAAAGGGCTGATATTAATAGGCATTTGCGTTTTGCAGAATCTCACGATTTTGAAGACCTAATATCTAATGATTTCATTGAAGCCGATAATAAAGCTCTAAACTTTGTTTCAGAGAATCTATCAAATAGAAAAGGCGATTTATATGTAAGTAAAGAAAGGATTGATGAGCTTTCTTCACTATCCAGTAAGTTTGATCTAACTAGGCTAGTTTATATTTGTAAAGAGCTAAATTTAGGCTATCAAACAGGCCAAGTCTATGCGCTACCTCTTTTGGTTCGTTGTATTCTTGACCACATACCACCAATATTTGAGTGTAAGAGCTTCAAAGAAGTAGCAAATAATTACCCTTCAGGAACAAAATCATTTCGTGAGAGCGTGAAGCATTTAGAAGAATCGTCACGAAAGATTGGTGACTCTTTTTTACATACACAAATACGGCAATCGGAATCACTACCAAATTCAGTTCAAGTTGATTTTCGACAATCTTTAGATGTTGTATTATCAGAAATTGTTAGAATCCTTCGTTAGTGATAATTATTTTATGTTTGGTTATGATAAATAGCGCCTAACAAGTCAATCAAAGGACGCGCCAAGCGGCGCGTCCCAAACTTTCCTGCTTAACTAAACCCCACCCACAACCCTAGTCCCAATCACCTTCCTGGCCAACGCCTTCAACACGTCCGGCGCAAACTCCAGCGGCATAATATCCAAGATAAAATCACAAAACGCCTCGACATTGGTAACGGACACCATACGCATATTATCGCCCATCTTTTCCGTACAAATGACCTCACCGTTCTGGAAGGTCGTCAGGGTGCGGGTGATTTTGGACTTTCCAGGTTTAGGCAGCTCTTGGGACGGTGTGCCTTGCAGCTCGGCTTCCATCCGGTTAAAAGCGGTGATGTAAGCCTCTTTCCACTGCGCCGCTTTGGCTCCGGTGAAACCCATCGCCAAGAAAGTGAAGCCGTCGCGGGTTATTTCGTAGACCGGGCGTTTTTCGCCTTTTGCGTCTTCGTATTCAACCGCCGCAAAATTGCGGGCGTTAAACTCAGGCGAACAATTCATGTTTTGAATTTTTTTAAGAACGTCATCATGACGTTTGTTGAAATGCTCGGCAATTTTTAGGGAGGTGGTTTTTAGTTGCCCGTCAATGACAGCGATATGTGGGCAGAATTTGGGCGTGGCTTGAGTGTTCATGAGGTATTCCTATAGTGATTGTATTTACAATCGCTACCCACCTTCTTGGTCATGAAGTGGGTGGCGACCCGTGCAGGTCGACCAAGAACCGGACTATAGGAACCGGCAATCCCCAAAGGGATTCCCGCATGGATCACCATAACAGCTTTCCGCACGCATAAAAAAAGCGCATGAGTGTTTGCGCCTTTTGGGCTATAGTTTCCAGGCTTGGTCGTCCTGTATCCGTCATGCCCGGCATGGCCGATCACCGCTTAACCAAAAATCGCGAATACAACGCCAAACCCGTCACCAACGCCAACGCTGCTATGACGGCCATCGCCCCATAACCCAAATTATTGCCCGTATCGGCCACCGCTAAAAACAAGTCATCCATATTACCCACCATTAACAATCATGCGGATAAGGTTGCTGGTTTTCGGCATGGCATAATTTTCGATAGCGGCCTCTTCAACATACAGCCGCTTGATTTCCTCCCAACGCCCCACCAACCGCGCCCAAACCGGAGAAATCCCGGCATAGATGGACATATCCTCCGCAGCGGCAGGAACAGCGGCCAAAAAGCCAAGGCATCGGCCAAAGTCTGAGCCGTCCAGCGGATAGTAAGCGTCTTCGCTGCCTCTATCGAGATACCACGCCAACATAGTCTTACTGGACGCGCCGACCTTGCCGCGTAACAGCCAAGTGATAATATTGGCTAAAACGGCCTGCTCGACTTCCAGTTGATGAACCCGTTCCTGCAATGCGCTCATAAGTCCCCCCAATGCTTAAAATTTAGGCTTATAGAAAACTGTAGCCTTTCTGTTCACAGCCCACGGTGCGCAATAAAACAGCAACACCGAAGCGACCACGATAATGCCCAGCAAAACCACAAAGCCCTTGGCCAGCAAACCGTCAAGCCCACCGAACCACGTCAAAAAATTCATGCTTAACCAAACCACAGCCAACGTAACAAACGGGCCCGCCAACAAAACAATCAAGATGGATTTCAATTTCATAATTTCGCCAATCCTTCAATATAAATGGCCAGCTCTTTAAAAAAGGTTGTTATCAGCTCGAAAAGCGTGATGGCTATTTTCAGAAAATCGCCCGCTATTTTTAAAAAAATTAGCGTAACAACCGACGCATAAAACACACACAGAACGATTATTCCCAATATCAGGAATAGTGCTTGCTTACTGCTTTGCATTCCGCCCCTCTATTGAAATAATGCCGGAAGCCAACAACCTCAGGATGGCTAACGACCGGGGGTTAACATCTTTCGAATCAGGTATATCCAACTTTTCGTAAACGTTCCGCACATGCGTCGCAATCGTGCGTGTCGAACGGTTTAAAAGCCTGGACATGCCGTCATCGCTAAAACCGCTCACCAACATTCGGATAATCTCCAGCTCGCGGGCGGTAAACTTGCTGGGCTTTTCGGTAATTCTTACCGCATCATCAATTTCCATAAAAATTCCCTAAATATCAGTATTTTTGCCGATACCGTTAACTGTAAAAGTAATAGAAAATAATCACGAATCCCGGAAATTGATAAAAACGTTAAAAACCGTTAAAAAACCGTCCAGCTACCAACTGGACGGGGCCTTGGCTAGGCAACCAACAGCGGCGTGCTATTGTTTGGTAGCGGGGGCAGGACTTGAACCTGCGGCCTTCAGGGCATGAACCTGACGAGCTGCCAACTGCTCCACCCCGCTGTAAATCCACCTTGTTTTTTGTTATTCGCCAGATATACAAGGAAACCAGCATTTGGAGCGGGTGGCGGGAATCGAACCCGCCTATGTGGGATGGAAGCCCAATGCCCAACCGATGGGCCTCACCCGCAAAATTTGGTGCGCCGCCACGGACTCGAACCGTGAACCGATCCGTTATGAGCGGACCGCTCTCACCATTGAGCTAGCGGCACTAAATTCTTTGTAGAGTTTTTAACAGCCTGCGCAAAGCGCGTACAACTTAAGCCGTATGAGGGTACAGTCCCTCTTTAGTCATACAACAATTGGACTATTACATGATGGTTTAAGCTGGTTCATGTGCGGCAAACATCCAGTGAGCAAACGGTTTATTAAAGGTAAACCGAAAAAACCTTACCACCCCAAGATAGCCTAGAGTGCTAACGTCTTAACTTTCGAGGGGTTCGGATTCTTTAGGACACAAGTCCTCTATGGGTATGCCAAATTTTTCGGATACCCGTTTGTAATGTTTAGGCGGCAGTCGGCGATGCCCCGTTTTGATCTGAGATGCAAAACCGGGGGTTGATCCGGTTGGTGATTTCCTGCTTTGCATTAACGCTATGGAGGCATGGGGGCATTTCTACAGCAGATATACGCCGCCCGCTAATTTTAGCGTAGCTATGGCAAAATTAAGCCAGAGGTTTGGTGTTGCAGATATGAGCGATGCCGCGGCTTTAAATGCGTGGGTTGATGAGCATACGGTTGATGACCATAGCAACTCGGCGGGTTATGTGGAGTTAGGGCGGGTGTTTGTTGGGGATGCGTTTGCGCCGCTGCAAAATGTTGAGTATGGCGACGTTTCTATGGGCGTGGTGGATTTTTCTGAGATTCAGACGACTAAGCAACGGGCTAAGTATTTCTATAAATATCCGGTGATACGCACGGCTACAGTTGTTTGGAAGCATTTGAAGGAAGCCGAGGTACTAGGCGGGGTTTATGCTATGCAGCGGACTATCGGGTTGACTGGAGAACTGGTTTTTGCGGATGGCTTGCCCGATTATCATATTATCAGCGGGGTAGCTGTGCCGGATAGCAACTGGTTTGCCAAGGCATTTTTGGGTAATCCTACTGATTTGACGGCGTTGACGTATCCCAATTTTAGCGAGTATTCGGGCGGCTTTGGGATTGAAGAGGTTGCGTTATGAGCTTTGAGTATGACCGTAAATTGATGCGATTTGTTGAAGTTACTGATGCAGCACCGGTGCCGCTGTCTAGCTTGGAAGATATTGCCACCGCGTCAATAATCGGACGTATTTCATCTGGGACTGGAAAGCCTGAGGTTTTGACTGGTGAACAGGCTAAGGAAATTCTTGGAGTTGCAGATGGTGCGACGGGGCCGCAGGGGGCAACGGGGCCGCAGGGGGCGACCGGCACCACAGGGGCAACGGGGGTAGGAGTGCCGGTCGGTGGTACGGCAAATCAAGTTTTGTCTAAGATTGATAGCACAAATTATAATGCGCAATGGGTAACAGCTGGTGGTGGTGGACTAACCAACTGGACTGATGGAATCAACTCCTCTGCACCTAACGCCACTATACCTGTAGCCTATTTATTAACTACTAACGCGGCAACTAATGTTGATGCTAGTATAGTTCCAAAAGGAACCGGAAGTTTTTCTTTGGCGGTAGCTGACAATGCAATAGCAGGAGGAAATAAACGTGGGCAGTATGCTGTAGACTTACAACTATTTAGGGATACAGAAACCAATGTGGCGGCTGGAGATTATAGTTTTATTGGCGGTGGTAGGTCTAATGAAGCTAATGCGAGTTACAGTGTAATACCAGGAGGATTCAGTAACTACATAGCATCAGGAGCTACTTGGGCGAGTATTGGCGGCGGTAACGCTAATTCTATAAATTCTGGAGGAACTGCCTCTCGTATTGGAGGTGGTACAGGTAACACCATTAACGCCTCCTTTGGAACTATCGCAGGTGGAGGAACTACTGTTAGTGGCTACGGAGCGGCTGGTAATCAAATTAATGCTGATTACGGAACTATTCCGGGTGGAATAGGAGCTAATACACCAATAGTTGGGCAGTTTTCCTACTCAGGTTATCTTCCTTTTTTATCAACTGGAGATAGTCAGACAAGCATTTTAATCTTTAAAAATAGGACAACTAACGGTACAGCTCAGGTTCTTACTACAAACTCTGCGGCAGCTAGTACAAATAATCAGATAATTTGTCAAAATCAGCAAGCGATAACATTTACTGGTACGGTAACTGCAAAGCAAAAAAACTCTACTAACTGCGCCTCATGGAAAATAGAAGGTTGTGTGGTAAGGGGAGCTAATGCTGCTTCTACAGTTTTAAGATATTCTTTGGTCACTAATCTTTTTAATTCTAGTACATGGACTTTAGTAGCTGCGGTTGATACTTCAAATGGAGGATGCAAGCTTACTTTTACTGGTGCTGCATCTACAAATATTCAAATAGTCGCAGTTATTCAAACCTCTGAATCAATTTATGTATAGCGTAAATGGGAAGCTAGAAGAGTTGTTGATTAAGAATTTTTAGCGTTAAATTAACCTCCAATAACTCACTAAACGCTTTCCAAATAACAGGCAAATGTGTAGTAAATTTGGCCGATATTTGGCGTGTTTTTTATCCGGTTAACAGTTAAAAAACACGCCAAATATCTCACTAAAAACACGCCAAATATCGGCCAAATTTACAATACTTTCGCCAGGCGGTTGAGGTCAGTAGGGGTTACATTGGAAACCAGAAAAGCCCTTATGCACCACATCGACGGCGACATCACGACGCACTACTCGCCAGCGGAGATAAAAGAACTGATAGAAGCGGTAGAAAAGTTACCGGAAGCGGAGAAAACCACGATGCTGAGGGTAGTCAACGGATGAAATTTACCATGTATGGTAAACCGTAATTTCATCCATAACGGTAAGTTATTGATAATATGGTGGGGTGTCAGGGACTCGAACCCTGGACCTATGGATTAAGAGTCCACTGCTCTACCAACTGAGCTAACACCCCAAATGCGTAAGGGATACAATTATAAAGCACAACCCCCTTACGCACAAGGTTAAATAATGGTTTTATCTCAACAACAGCGCCTGACCCCCTGCCACAAGCCATCTTGCCATTGTTTAAAGAACTCGGCTTTGCTTAGCAGCGGGGTGTCGGTGTCGGCATGGTGTTGGGCGTAATGCCGCAAATAGCGTTCGTAAGCGTCATCGCCCGACAATTGGCGGACACCGCGCCAGAAAATTTTCAGTTTACTCAGCAGCATCAGTCACGCACCCAGTCTTCGACTAAACGGCTAGGGATGTGTGGGGATTCGCTCAGCGGCGGCACAGATTTGCCGCTGACATAGCGGCTGCATACGCGCAGCATATCAAACACAATCAGCCAGAGCAGGCTGACAAACGCCAACGTTATATAAGCGTCTAAATGCAGGTTAAAGATCAGTTGCGGGGCGTGTTGAGCTTTTTCCGGCGGCAGACTGTTGCTTGCCAATTTTGCGCTCAGGTCATTGGCCCCCGCAAAAAAACCGATACGGACATCGGCGCTGGTCAGTTTTTGCCAAGCCGCCGTGCTGGTGATGATAACCAACCATGTCAGCGGTAAGCCCGTCACCCACGCATAGCGCAGTTTATCGGACTTGACCAGAATTGTGGTCGATACGCACAAAGCAATTGCGGCAAGCATTTGGTTGGCGATGCCGAATAAAGGCCAGAGGATGTTAACCCCGCCATTCGGGTCGATCACGCCGATATAAAGAAAATAGCCCCAACCCGCTACGACAATGGCACTGGTGATGACGGCGGAGGGTGTCCATGAGGTTTCGCCCATTTTCGGCCAGATATTGCCGAGCATGTCTTGCAGCATAAACCGCCCGACACGGGTACCAGCATCTAAGGTCGTCAGGATGAAGATGGCCTCGAACATGATGGCGAAGTGATACCACACCGCTAACATGCCTTGCCCGAAGGCACTGCCGAAAATGCTCGCCATACCGACCGCTAAAGAGGGTGCGCCGCCAGTTCTGGCAAACAGGGTGGTTTCGCCCATCGCTGTGGCTAAGTCCTGCATTTGTCCGACGCTGACCGGAAAGCCCCAGGAAGAAATTTTCGCCACGGCATCCGCCGCTTCTTTACCGACGACACCCGCCGAGCTGTTGATGGCGAAGAATACGCCGGGGTCAAGCACTGTGGCGGCAATCATTGCCATAATGGCGACAAAAGACTCCAATAACATGCCGCCATAGCCGATGGTGCGGATGTCGCGCTCATTCGATAACAGCTTGGGCGTAGTGCCGGAGGCGACCAGCGAATGGAAGCCGGAGATGGCACCGCAAGCAATAGTGATAAAGACGAACGGGAACAGTTTGCCGCCAAATATTGGCCCGGTGCCGTCAATGAATTGGGTAATGGCGGGCATTTTGACGCTAGGCTGTAAGACGATAATCGCCACCGCCAACAAGGTAATCGTGCCTAGCTTCATGTAAGTGGACAGGTAATCACGCGGGGCGAGCAACATCCAGACCGGCAAAATAGCCGCCGCAAAACCATAGGCCATAATCCACCATGCCAAAGTCAGGCCTTCGTGGTCGAACCAGCCATGCAAAACCGGATGCTGGTCAATCCAACTGCCGCCCACCACAGACAATAACAGCAAAGCCACACCGATGGCCGAGGCTTCCAGCACTTGCCCAGGGCGGAAATAGCGCATATAAAAGCCGACGATAATGGCAATCGGGATGGTTGCGGACACGGTAAAGGTCGCCCACGGGCTATGTTTCATCGCATTGACGACAATCAGGCCTAAAACGGAAATCAGGATGATCATAATGGTGAAAGTGGCGATTAACGCCGCCGTGCCGCCCAACGCCCCCAGTTCATCGCGGGCCATTTGCCCCAAGCTCTTGGCATCGCGGCGGGTGGACATGAACAACGTCACCATATCCTGCACACAACCGCCCAGCACCGAGCCAAATAATATCCATAAGGTGCCCGGCAGATAGCCAAACTGTGCCGCCAAGGTCGGCCCCACTAAGGGTCCAGGGCCTGCTATCGCGGCAAAATGATGGCCGAAAACTATCCATTTATGGGTAGGGGTAAAATCATGGCCGTTATCCAAGCGTTCGGCGGGGGTGGCGCGGCTAGGGTCAACCTCTAATACGGTGGCGGCAATCCAGGCCGCATAAAAACGGAAGGCAATGGCGTAGACACACAAGGCGGCGGTGACAAACCAGAGGGCATTGATGCTCTCGCCGCGCTGTAGGGCAATGCCGCCGACCGCCGCCGCGCCAATGATGGCGATGGTCAGCCAGATAAGCGTTTGTTGTAGGTTCTTCATGGGGATGTGCTCGTATAGGTCAGGGTTAAGGCCTAAGCGCTTAACTGTCTATTATAGGGAAGGGAAAAGCGAAGGCTTTAAGAATGGCAAGCCGCCAGCCATAGGCCATATTGGCATAGAATGGCAAAATTAAGCAAGATTGTCATGCCCTATTGCCGTTAAAAACGGGCGTTTTTTAAGAATGGGAAGCCCATACCGACACATGATTGGCGGGTACGGGCTTGGCAGATAGCTGTTAACCGTATGGCTTAACGGCTTTGGCGGCGGCGTTGCCAAACAAACGCGCCAGCGCTGATAGCCAACAGCGGCAAAGTGGCCGGTACGGGAACCGGGCTGGTTTCGCTCATAGTCCAATTAGCGGATACGAAAGGACTGCCATAAAAGGTGTTGTTACTAAAATCAGCGCCGGATTGGTAGGTAAAATCCGAAAAGCCTTGCGTGGTGGCAATGCCATTGCCATTATTGATGACCACATAGAGGTCACAGCCGCTAGAACCGCCTAGGGTATGGCAAGCATAGAAATCCATGAAACTACCATCCAACGTCACTGCCGGAATGAGGGAGCCATCCCCGAAAAAAACATCGGCACTGCTAGTAAAAGACATTGACGGTTGCGCCAAGCTATCAAAAATCAGGTTTTGGATGGCACTGACATCGACCGTATTGTTGTCGCCCTGTAGCGTCCCCACCATTTCACCGCTTATGGTATGGCTGGCACTACCCGCATCCGTAAACGAATAGGAAAAATCAAAGATACTGGCGTTAACTTGGGGTACAGCCAAAGCTAACATAAGACCTATAGCAAATGCTGTTTTCTTCATAATTATACTCTCTGTAGGGATTAAGGATTATCAGACCTTAAATATAAGCAATAATAACACCTTTATACAAAAGTCCTTTATTATCAAAATAATAAATAACCACATACATCCTACACTGTAAAGAAAATCGACACCCTATTGTCGTTAAGGCAATGGCAAATGCTTTTATCAGCCCTCCCCCATCCCTTTAATCCATCTAATTTCTTGATTAAAAAAACCAAAATATACCGCTTTTTATTCTACTCAGTCCGACTATAATGCGATTACGCAACTTAAATCCTGACATGACATTTATTATAGGAGACTGCTATGACAACCAACCCCACCCTCAGCCAACCGCGCCATTTAGCCCAAGTGATCAACGGGCAACGCACTTCCGACGGCGCAGGGGTTAAATTAAAGCGCATCATCAGTCCTACCCCCAGCAACGCCTTCGATCCGTTTATATTATTGGATGAATTTGCCTCCGACGAGGCGACAGATTATATCGGCGGCTTTCCTGAACATCCGCACCGGGGCTTTGAGACCGTAACCTATATGCTGGCGGGGGCGATGCTGCACCGCGACCATTTAGGCAACCAAGGCCATTTACGCGCGGGTGATGTGCAATGGATGACGGCGGCGCACGGCATTATCCATTCGGAAATGCCGGAGCAAACAGACGGCTTGATGCAAGGTTTCCAACTGTGGCTGAACCTGCCCGCCAAAGATAAGATGAAGCCGCCGCATTATCAGGACATTGCCGCCGCCGACATCCCCTGCCTCAGCTTGGCGGAGGGCGGCTCTATTAAAGTGATCGCGGGCGACTATGCCGATGGGCAAACTACAGTGACAGGTGCCGTCAGCGGAGCCGCCACCCAACCGCTGTATTTTGACATTAGCCTTAGCCCCGGCCAGCAACTGACCGTCCCCGTGGCCTTGACCCATACCGCCGTGCTGTATGTGTATCAGGGTATGCTTAACGTCGATACCGATGGCGGGGTGTTAACAGCGGGGCAACTGGGACAATTGACCGACGGCGACGGCATCATCCTAAGCACGGGCGCTAGCCCCGCCAAGCTGTTACTACTCGCCGCCCAACCCTTAGGTGAACCTGTCGTACAATCCGGGCCGTTTGTCATGAACACGATGGCGGAAATTGAGCAAGCTTTCCGCGATTATCGGGCAGGCGTATTGACCACCCTATAGCCTGTGCCGATGATCTGCCACGAAAGACAGCGTTGCCGTCTTTCGTGGCCTTCTTAACGCATCCCCCCAGAAAACAAACGGTAAGCCGGATTGGCCGTCGCCTCCTGATAGTAAAAACCCAACGCCTCCAAGCATTGCTCAAAAGCAGCTTGCTGCTCTGGCGGCATTTGCAACCCCATCAGCACTTTACCAAAAGCCGCGCCATGATTGCGGTAATGAAACAGGCTAATGTTCCAGCGCCCGCCCAATTCCAGTAAAAACTTTAACAACGCCCCTGGCCGTTCAGGAAATTCGACGCTGTAGATAATTTCGTGCAACTCGCAAGGCGCGTGGCCGCCGACCATATAGCGGATATGCTCTTTTGCCAGCTCATTGGTGGTCATATCCGTGACCGGAAAATCATGCGCCTGGAGATGGTCGATCACGGTGGCGCGGTCGGACTCTAAGCCGCTGCTGGACAGGCCGACAAACACTTGCGCCAGTGCCGCGTCAAAATAGCGGTAGTTAAATTCGGTGATGCTCCGCCCGCCCAGCAAACGGCAAAACGCCAAAAAGCTGCCAGGCGTTTCGGGAATGCTCACCGCCAGCAATATTTCCCGGTGTTCGCCGACTTGCGCCCGTTCGGCAACATAGCGCAAACGGTCAAAATTGATGTTCGCACCACTGTCGATGGCGACCAAGGTTTGACCGGACACTTGGTCGCGTTCGACATATTTTTTTAGGCCCGCAATCGCCAACGCCCCGGCGGGTTCGGCAATAGAGCGGGTATCGTCAAAAATATCCTTAATGGCCGCGCAAATCTCGTCGGTGCTGACGGTGATGACTTCATCAACATACTTTTGCGCCAAACGGAACGGCTCGGCACCGACTTGTTTGACGGCGACCCCATCGGCAAACAAACCGACTTGATCCAACACCACCCGACTGCCTGCCTGCAAGGCGCGATTCAGGCAATCGGCATCATCCGGCTCGACCCCAATAATTTTAATGTCAGGGCGGACAAATTTGACATAGACCGCGATACCCGCCAACAGGCCACCGCCGCCCACCGGCACAAAAATAGCATCTAAGGCGGCGGTTTGTTGGCGCAAGATTTCCATCGCCACCGTGCCTTGCCCGGCGATCACGTCCGGGTCATCATAAGGGTGGATAAACACCCGGGCCGACGTTGCCGCCAACTGCTGGGCATAGGTGTAGGCTTCGCTGTAGGAGTCGCCAAACAACTCAATGCTGGCTCCCATCGCACGGACGGATTTAATCTTAATTTCAGGCGTGGTCGTGGGCATGACGATTAACGCGTCAATGCCCAGGCGTTTGGCCGACAACGCCACGCCTTGGGCGTGGTTACCCGCCGAGGCGGCGATTACGCCCTGCTGCTTGGCGCTGTCAGGCAACAAAGACATTTTGTTGTACGCACCGCGCAATTTAAACGAGAACACCGACTGTAAGTCCTCGCGCTTTAAAAAGACCGCGTTACCTAAACGTTCCGATAAGGACGGGGCAAAGTCTAAAGGGGTTTCTATGGCGACATCGTAAACTCTGGCGCGGAGTATTTTTTCTATATATTTTTCGGGCATGGTTTAAAAAATGGGCTGAATAATCCTAGTTTCTGGGGTATTATCGCACACCCCATTCACTTTATAGGAACAACCCCTACTATGACACAAGATGAATTAAAACAAAAAGTCGCCCATGCCGCGTTACCTTATGTAAAAGATGTCGGCATTATCGGTGTCGGCACAGGCTCGACCATCAAGCACTTCATCAACTATCTGGCGGATATTAAAGGCGAAATTGAAGGTGCGGTGTCCAGTTCGGAAGGCACAACCGAACATCTGAAAAAAGTCGGCATCCCCGTATTGGATTTGAACGCCGTCGGCCCATTGCAAGTATATGTAGACGGTGCGGATGAAATCAATCCGTTAAAACAGCTGATTAAAGGCGGCGGTGCGGCCTTAACACGCGAAAAAATCATCGCTGCCGCCAGCGAAAAATTTATCTGTATCGCTGACGGCAGCAAACGGGTTGATGTGCTGGGCGCGTTTCCGTTGCCTGTCGAAGTTATCCCGATGGCCAGAAGCTATGTCGCCAGAGAATTGGTGAAATTGGGCGGCCAACCGGTCTGGCGCGAAGGCTGCGTGACCGATAACCACAACCACATTTTGGATGTGCATGGCTTTAGCATCGCCGAGCCGATTGCTTTAGAGCGGACAATTAACAACATCACCGGCGTAGTCTGCGTCGGCCTGTTTGCCGCCCGCCCTGCGGATATTGTCTTAGTGAGCGATGGCGAGCAAATTATTACGTTTTAATTGCTGCGCACCTTAAGGAACGTGTATAAAATTAAGTAGGCGTTCCATTGCAGCTCAGCGTGTTGAACCCCACCCCAGCCCTCCCCTTGTGGCAGGGGAGGGAGCAAATGACTTCCACCTCATACAGGCGAAAATCAAGAGGAAAACGCCCCTCCCCCTGCCAAGGGGGAGGCTGGGAGGGGGTTGCCGTACTTTCGCGTGTCCAACAGATTTTATTCATGCGCATTCCTAAGCTAAGGCATGGGTGCTTTATGCCCATTATAAGAGCCAAGCCAGCCCGTTCATCGTGGCTGGCTTTTCCTTCCCTAGGTCAGGAAAATTATTGGCGGTAAATGCCCGTCAGCTTACGTCTGAACTCGGTCGAAATTAATCTGGAATCATGTTTACTTTTCACCACACGCGGCGTAATCAGCACAACCAATTCCGTTTTATCCTTATTATTAGTCGTTGTGCCAAATAACGGCCCTACCCAAGGCAGTTGATTCAGAAAAGGGATACCCGATTTATTAAAGGTATTTTCCTCTTTAATTAAGCCCCCTAAAACAATCGTTTCTCCATCCACCACCGCTACCGAACTTTCGATTTTCTTTTGCGAAATGGTCGCCGAATCAATACCGCTGACCGTCGTCGTTTTAGGGTCGCTGACCGTCTGCTTAATGTCCATAATCACCATACCATTGGCATTAACGCGTGGCGTAACATTAAGCGTCACCCCGGTATCCTTATATTGTATCGAGTTGCTGGTGACTAGGCCGCTGGTGCTGGCCGAGCTGACCCCTGACAAACTGCTGCTTAAAATGGGGATTTGGTCACCCACTTCGATAGTGGCTTCCTGATTATTCAGCACCATTAATGACGGTGATGAAATGACATTCAGATTATTTTTTGCCGCCACCGAACTTAATAAGGCACTGATCACCCCCGAATTGTAAACCGCGCTCAAACCGCCCGTGGCAAACGCATCCGTCGCGGCAGTACCGACACTACCTAGCTGCGAGGCCTTGGTCACACCACTGCTGATGCTGCTGCCTTGATGGTCCAAAAACCACTGTATCCCATACTTCAAATCATCTTGCAAAGTCACTGATACAATCGTCGCATCAATCAGCACTTGCAGCGGCAAAATGTCCAATTGCTTGATAACAGGCAAAATCACTTCATATTCGCGTGGGGTAGCGACAATAATCAAGGCGTTGTTAGTCTTATCGGAAATAATGCGCACATCGTCAACATTAGCGACCGTCGCCGTACCCGTACTGGCCGAACCGGTGCTGCGGCCCGTACTTTTTTTGGAGCGCTTACTGCTGGCACTAGAGCTGGAACCGGAACCGGTGGCGGAATTTGTGCTGCTGTTAGGGTTAGAACTGTTGTTAGAGCCGCTATTTTTATTGCTTAGCTCAGTGGATTTTTGCCCAGGTGAGACTTTTGCCGAACGGTCTTGGTGTTGTGCGCCGGTAAAAATTTCATTTAAGGTATCCGCCAGCTCTTCGGCATCGGCATGTTGTACTTTATAGACATTGACCCCGCCGCCGCTGGCGGTATTAGGCTTGTCCAAGCGTAATACCCAACTTTCAATATCCTGCAAGTAGCGGCCTTGGTGGGTAACCGCTAGCACGGCATTCAAACGCTCAAGCGGCATAAAATGGAAAAACTCGGACTCTTCTTTACCCTTCTTGCCGACAAAAATCTCTTCCAGCTCTTTCGCCACGTCTTCCGGGTCGCTATGCACCAACGGAAATAAGCCGAAAGAACGGCCTTTTAAGACATCAATGTCAAAGGTACTGACCAAATCCATCACCCGCGACATTTCATCCGCCGTACCCGAAGCCACCAAAATATTGCGTGTGCTATCGACATGTAGGATTGTTTTTTCCTGCACTAAGGGCTTAATCACCTCGGCAATTTCCGTGACGGAGACATTTCTGACCGGGATAATACGGGTCTGATAACCCACTTGGCCAGCATTGGAACCGCCGCTTGTAATATCGGAATTATATAAAGTATCAGCGGCAGGCTCGATATGATAAACCGTACCTTGCTTAACTAATGCGGCTCCGTTCATACGCAACAAGGTTTCAAAGGTTGACAGCATTTCATCGTCTGTCAGCTGTTCTTTGGTGTGGACTGTCACCTTACCGACTACTTTAGGGTTAATAACATAGCTTTGTTTTAACACATCATGGAATACCACATAAGCAACATCCGCCAAATCTGTGTCATCAAAATCCATAGTGTAAGAACCGGTTTTTGGTGTCACTTTGCCTGACCCACCTGAAGGGGCAATATAGCGGTCAGTACCCTTATAAATTTCGGCAGGGGGACGTACTGTACTGTTAGTGGGTTTATTTTGTAAATCCTTAAAAACTTCGGCATCTTTGGCATTCTGCGCTTTGATCGGTTCCAAAGGTAGCAATTGGTTATGTTTAGAGCCTAGATGCTCACAACTGGACAACGATAAACCTAACGCAAGCAGACAGGATACGTTAGTGATTTTTGGGGCATTATTCATTTTCACTATTCTCAATGAGGTCTTCTGGTGATTCGGGTTCGGGCATCAAATCTTCCGGCTGCTGTTCGGGAGCAGGCGGCGGCACACCCTCAGGCGGGGTACCTTCTGGCGGTGTCCCTTCGGGCTGCACACCTGGCGGTGGTGTGGCGTTACCGGATCGGGTAGGCGTTTTAGGCTTAGCTTTGTGCAAGAATAATTGTTTCTGATCAGTATCCAACGTGAACACCACATAATCGGCAGTGACTTCCGCCAGCCGCCAACCATCCAATATGGCCCCTAAGCGGATCTGAGTGCGGTTATTGCTAGCTTTGGGCGATTTGACGGTGGCAGGGCGGGTCAATAACGCCAACAAACCACTTTTCCTGCTATAAACAATACCTTTTAACACCCAATCAAAATTAACCGTCACTGCCGGGCCTTTAACGGTCTCCGGCGGCGGCTCATTAACAGGTTTTCTGCCTTCAATAAATAAAGGTCGGTTGACTAAATCACCATAGCTTTCTTCGTCGTGTTCGGTCAGGTTGATGGTGGGCATTGCATCTGCTAAGGGCTTGTTGTCTTTGGGGATTTGTGTGTTTAACAATTCCTGTTGGCTAACGCTGGCATAAAACCATTCGCCGCCAATCACCAACAACAAGCCGCCGCAGATGGCCCCCAACACTTTTACAAGTTTGCTGTTCATTCGGGCTTTTTTCTCATAAAGCTGACTGCTTGAAAATTGACATTAAGGTCGTTGCTGGGCTCGATTTTATGCGAAGTCATGCTTCTGCGCCCGCGCATAGGCCGAATGTCAATTTGGTCGACCACTATCAGCGGCGTGGAGGTTTCAATTTTATAAAGCACCGCGCGTAGCACTTCGCTATTGCCGGTCATCCTGACCCTAACGGTAATGCGGCTAAAACCGCCTTTAAGACTGACCGGAATGGCTTGGGTACTGCTTAATTGCCCGCCCGCATCAACAATGCTTTTTTTGATAAAATCCTGCATTTCCGCCGAAGCCAAGGCATCGGTTTGTTGGCTATTAAAATAGCCTTGCTCGTCATGTTGTACCTTAAGGCTCTCCATGCTGGCAATCACCGCGTCTTTTTTCGCCAAAATGCGTTGGTATTGTTCCAGCTTAAACAACAGCCCTTCTTTCTTATCGTGCAGATCTAAACTTTGGCCGACCAGCGGTATCAGCACCAGCGAGCCAACCACCAGCACCACGCCTGCTAACAGGCCGACGGCCAGCCAACGGTCTTTATTAATGTTATTGATGATAGGCTGCTTAAGGATTTTCATCGGTATTGCCTCCAGGGGGAATGCTGCCGGTCACATCGACGGTAATCTGGAAACGCTCCAGCTTGCTGACGGTGTTTTGGGTCACGGGTGAGGCAAAGCGGGCGTTATTGAATAAATCCGAGCTTTCCAAAACCCCGATCAGCGCCGATGCGGCGGGCGATTCGCCTTGGATTTGCAAATGCCCGTCCGAATACTGCAAATACGCCAGCCAAGTGTCATCCTTGATGAGGTGGCTCAATTCATTAAGCATGGTCACCATATTCGGGCGGCCACGTTTTTCATCCAAGAGCTTTTGGGTTTCGTTAATGACCGAATCGACTTCCTGTTGCAGGGCTTTGATTTTTTTTGCATCCTTTTCAATGACTTTAACCTTTTCCGCCAACGCGTCTACGGTTTGGTATTGCAACGCCAAGGGCAAAGTCAGTGCGGTCAGCAGCAACAGCCCGGCAGTTACCAGCAGACCCGAATGGATCAGTCGCGAGGTATTGGCGATTTTATGCCGGAACTGCTCCGGCAACAGGTTATAGGCGCGATAGTCATCTTCCAAGTCATTGGCAAAGCCCTGATAATCGGCAAAGAGCGGCGACAGGCCGAACGCCTTCATATCCTCATAAAAGCCATCGAGCAATTCCCGCGTCGTCAACACCAGTACGACTTTAATATGTCCCGGCTCCGTTTGCGGCTCCAATGCCTTCACCGCAAAATAGACTTGCTCGGCTTTAAACGGCGTGTACTTGTCCAATTCGTAAGCGACGACTTGTTGCAGATTATCTTTAGCGGCGGCGGGCAACAGCAGTTCGCGGTGCAGCGCGTCGTGTTCGCCTAAACGTAACACCGCACCCGCTTTGGCGTATTTTTCGTCACTGCTTTGTAAGGCCTTAAATTGGGCAATCCCCGTTTCGTTACGCTCCAGGGTCGCTAAAAATATGCTCTCCCCCGCAAAAGTATAGCTCACATTAAAATACGATTGCTCAGGGCTGAAAACTAACAGGCCATGCTGGTCGGTGACCAGATGCCTGAGTTTTTCAGGCACCAAAAACATCAGTTCCCGCCGCCACCAGCGCAGGAAGCGTTTAAAATCCATATCAATGGTTGAATTCAGATTCGGCATAGTCTTTTATGAGCAACTCGTTTTTTGCCTCGGCAAATAAAGATTCATTATGGGTAACGGGGATTTGCCACTTTAACACTTGAAACGGTTTGCTGCCTTGCCCATCGCCTTTTTTAACGATAGCACTGATAACCGCACTGGCATCGTCATCCATCCGCGCCTCACAGACAATGGTCAGCACCTCATTATCGCCCAAGGGGGCATTTTTGGCATTGGCGACCGGTGCGGCAGGGATCGGCAGATCATTAACAATGCTGTCCCGGCGGTTTTTCAGGTAATCTTGCAACAAAGCGATATCCGCATCAGGCAACACCGCCAAAACTTCCGGTGTCGCCTGTTGGGCGTTAACTTGGGGTTGGCCTGAATAAACAGTGACCAGAGGCTGTAACCATTTAAACGTCGCCTCCTCCATACCCAGCACCAAGCGCAATTCATCTAAGGTTTGGAACGGTTTGTTAGCGGGCTGGTAACGTAGGCCAGCATCCTTATATTCTTGTTTTTCCGCCCCCTCAAGATGCACCACATCATCGGCATCCCGCCAGTCAAGAATGGCGGCGACTAGCCTGGCTTGAGCCTTTTCATCGTCGGCCAGAGGCGACTGCTGGAACAGGCTTTCCAAAAGCTTCTGTTCCGCTTTATTCATGTCGATCTTACCGGTTTCGGCAAATAATTGGATACGGATATGTCCGCCTATGTCGCCTGCGGCTGTAAATGCCCCTGGGGTGTCAATCTGATAAATGCTGCCGTCCGCCAACCAGCGCTGTTTAGGGTCGGGCAGCATCAGCATCGCCTCGGCGATGGCCAATCCCGACTCGGCCAAGGCGGCGGCTTTGGCGGTGTTTTTAATGCCCGCCACTAGCGTCGCCTCGCGCCGCATACTCAGTGCAAAGCTACCCGCCATAATGGTCAGCAGGCTCAATACCCACAAGACTAAAATCAGAGCAAAGCCGTGCTGGGTACGGCCCTTGCCGGATAATTGCCCCGCCATTATTGGGCAGCCCCTTCCGCCGACTCTTCCGGCGCGGTTTCTACCGCGCCATCGGCACCAATCTGCGAACCCGCCACTTTCAATTCGACAATCATATCTGGCCAATACATGGCGTTATCCAATTCAATACTGATTTTAACCAATTGCGGCTGGCTATCGCGTTGCAGCCATTGGCTTTGCCAACTGCCTTCGCCACCCATTTCATCGGGGCCGAAGTAGGCAAAAGAGACATTACGCACATGCTTGATTAACGGTATTTCTTCTTTGGGCAACTCACCGCTGTCGGCAGTCGGCAAAAACGGGGTCACAGACACGTTAATCAGCTTGCTGTCCTCAACTTCCTTTAATTGCAACCGATATAACTGGTCGCCCACTTTCGCGGCGCTGGCCGGAAACTCACCGACAAACTGCAAAGACAATTCGTCACCCTGAAAGGCCAATTGCCGCTGGTCTTTGATAGAAAAATCATCCCATAGCGGTTTGGCGACCGCCAAATGTTGCTGGAAAAAGTGATAAACCACCGCCACTTCATTAACGTCGGCCATTTTGCTTTCGCCTTTTTCCCAGCTTTGCGCACAGATTTTTAAACTGGCAAACAACAGCACCACCATAATGCTCAGCAGCGTCATGGCGATCAGCACTTCTATTAAGGTAAAGCCTAGCGCAGTTTTTAAGCGTTTCATTGGGCAGGCTCCGTGCTTGTTTCTTTCAGGCGCAGTTTTAACTTAGACAACTCCAAAGCCCTGCCCTTACCGCCTCCATCATCCCAGGACACCGTCACATCGACCACAAAAAACTCGGTTTTTAGGGTGGTAGGGTCAACCTCAGGGGGTGTAAAACGGTACGGGCTGACCAGCACTTGCCAGTTATACTTGTCATTGTCACGCCCCAGCACCTGTCCGGGCTGTAACGGTGTCTCCACCCCCGCCCTGACCATCAGCGATTCGGCCAATTGCACCGCCACCGTATAATCTTCGGCCACGGCGGCGGTTTGGACACCCCCGGCAAATATTTTCAGCAAAATGCCTATCGACAATGCCAGTATCGAAAAGGCAATCAAAATTTCCAGCAAGGAAAAACCGCGCTGCTTACTTATGCCCGTCATCAAAGGTATCATTGAGTTCCGCCGCCCCGGTCAGCCAGTTAATATCAATCTGCCATTTTGCCGTTTCGCGCTCCAGCGTCACCCGCCCGCCCGTGGACGAACCGTCAGGGAAAAAACGGATACTGCCCTGCCCTTGTCCGGTCAACTCGCTCTGCGCGGTAACGACCGTCAGGCTCACCGCTTTAGGGATTTCATAAACCCGCTCCCTGTGGCTGACCGTGTAGCTGTTGTTGTCCAGATCAAAATCGACGGTGGTCGCTTCGTGGTTCATTAACGCTTCGCCTCTGGCAAAGCGTAAGGCCGAGACAATATCATGGGCCGCCGTCTTAATTTCGGCGGTGTCATGGCCTGAAGACATGCTGATACCTATCGCGGCAAACCCCAAAACCACAATCACCAAAACGACAATCAGCTCAATAAGGGTAAAGCCTTGTGACCGGGCAAAGCCAAGCCTAGGTGCAGGCCCGGATGCAGGGTGGGCAATTATTGCCAACTGACCAGATCCTGGTCTTCGCCTTCGCCGCCTTCCTTACCGTCAGCGCCATAAGAATACAGGTCAAACTTACCGTGTTCGCCAGGGGCGACATAGTGGTATTCGTTTTGCCAAGGGTCTAAAGGGATTTGGGCTTTTTGCAAATACGGCCCGTTCCAGCGCTTGGCAGTATCGGGCGATTCGATTAAGGCTTTTAAGCCTTCTTCTGAGGTGGGGTAACGGCCTATGTCCAGCTTATACATATCCAAGGTGGCCGACAAATCTTCAACCTGGACTTTCGCCGCCTTGGTTTTGGCTTCGCCCATGTGCCTCATCACTTGGGGGCCGACAATACCCGCCAGCATGGCGATAATGCCTAAAACAACCAATAACTCCAATAAGGTAAAGCCTGACTGGCCTGGGATGTGGGTTTTTTTCATGATGTTTTCCAGTAAAATAGCGAAAAAGTAAGTGCGGTCGGCATAAGTCTAGGTCAAAACGCCAAATCATTGACGCTCAGGATCGCCAGCAGGATAGAGACGATAATGCCTGCTATCATCAGGCCTAAGGTGATAATCAGGGCCGGCTCCAAAAAAGCCAGCATCCGTTGGATGGCGACCCGAAGCTGTTTGTCGTAAATGGTTGCCACGCGTAACAGCATCTCTTCCAAACGCCCCGTTTCTTCGCCCATTTTAATCATCTGCATCGCCATTTTCGGAAACAAAGCTTTTTCCTGCAAGGCCTCCGATAAATGCCGGCCTTGTTTGAGTTGCTCTTCGGTGTCACCGATGGCTTCGGCAATCACCAGATTATCGACGGTTTCCCTAACAATCACCATTGCCGCAATGATGGAAACCCCGTTACCCAGTAAAGTTCCCAAGGTGCGGGTGATATTGGCGGTTTCTTTGTTCATCAGCACCGAGCCGAACAGCGGCAACCTTAAAAACCGCCCGTCCCAGACTTTTTTACGGACAGGGTCGGCCAGTTGGAATTTCATATAACTGGACACGCCAAAAAACGCCCCAAACAACGCCCACCAATAACTTTTTAGCCATTCCGCCATCCCCACAACAATTTGCGTCGAAATGGGCAAATCCTTGCCCGCGCTTTCGAACATTTCGGTGAATTGCGGCACGACAAAGGTCAGCATAATGAACACCGAAGCCAACGACATCACCAACAGAATGGTCGGGTAAATCAAAGCGGTACTGACCGTGTCCTTTAATTCTTGCGAGCTTTCCAGATACTCCCCCAAGCGGTTAAGCACTTCGCCCAAACCGCCGCCCGCTTCGCCCGCGCGGATCATGTTTAAATAAAACTTGGTAAAAATACCCGCCTGCATTTCCAAAGCATCCGCCAAAGACGTGCCGCCTTTGACTTTCTCCAACACTTTCGCAATCAGCTTGGTTAGGCGTTCGTTATCTTCGGTCAAATCCATCAACACAATCAGTGACTTGTCTATGGGCAAACCGGACTCCAACAAGGTCGCCAATTCGCCCGTAAACAGCAAAATATCCTTTTGCGTCAATTTGTTGGGCTTAGCGCCCCATAAGCCTAAGAATGACCCCGAATTGGCCAGCGCCACTTTAATAGGGATATAGTTTTCCGCCTGCAAAGCCGCGATTAACTTGCCCTCATCTGGCGCGTCACGCAAGCCTTCTTCGGTTTCGCCCAAGGCATTAATGGCTTTATAAGTGAATAATGGCATTTTACGCTTCCGAAGTCACGCGCATGACTTCTTCCAAGGTCGTCACACCCTGCACCACTTTATCCAAACCATTTTCATACAAGGTCTGCATCCCTTCCGCCACCGCCAGTTTTTGGATCGCCCCCGCCTCTTCATGCGCCATAATCAATTTGCGCACTGGGTCGGTCATCGGTAAAAATTCAATAATCGCCATCCGGCCGCGATAGCCCATATTATTGCAGGCCGGACAACCGACAGGCTTATACAGGACAATCTCGCCTTCCGCCGCAAAACGGCGCAAGCGTAAATCTTCGACGAGTTGGGTATCGGCAACATAAGGCACTTTACAGGCCCCGCACAATTTTCTGACTAGACGTTGCGCCAAAATGCCGTTGACCGTAGAGGTGAGCAAATACTCTTCCAAACCCATATCCAACAGCCGCGTCACCCCGCCAGCGGCATCATTAGTATGCAAGGTGGACAATACCAAATGTCCGGTCAAGGCCGACTGCACCGCGATACGCGCGGTTTCCAAGTCGCGCATTTCCCCGATCATAATCACGTCCGGGTCTTGCCGGACAATCGAACGCAAGGCCACCGCGAAGGTCAAGCCGATTTGCGGCTTAGCCTGAATTTGGTTAATGCCTTCCATCTGATATTCCACCGGGTCTTCGACGGTGATGATTTTCCGCGCTGAGGTATTGAGTTGCTTTAAGGCGGCATACATCGTGGTCGATTTACCGCTACCCGTAGGGCCGGTAATCAGGATAATGCCATGCGGCAAGGCCAACACGTCGAGAAAGCGTTCCAGATGAATCCCGGCAAAGCCCAAGGCACGAAAATCCAGCACGGTGTTTTCCTTATCCAATAAGCGGATCACCACACTTTCGCCGTACATGGTCGGAATGCTCGACACCCGCAAATCCAACTCTTTACCGAGCATTTGCACCTTAATACGCCCATCCTGCGGCAGGCGGCGTTCGGCGATGTTCAGCTTCGCCATAATTTTAATCCGCGAGATCACCGCCGCCGTCGATTTGACAGGCGGCGCGTCAATTTCCTGCAACACCCCGTCCACGCGTAACCGGACTTTCAGGCTTTGCTCAAACGGCTCAATATGAATATCCGAGGCTTTAGTCTCAATCGCCCGCTGCATAATCAGGTTGACCATCTTAATGACCGGCGCTTCGCTGGCCAAATCCTTCAGATGTTCCAAATCTTCTTCGCCAATATCATCCATGGTCAGGCCATCGACAATCTTATCCATTTGCGAACGGCCTTCGCCATACTGGACTTCCAAAGCGGTGTCAATTTCCGACAGCAAGCCTACTTTGGCGATTATCGGCTTACCCGTCGCCAAACCGAGGGAACCCACAACAAAAGGGTCTTCCGGGTCCATCATCGCCACCGTCACCGCACTGTCATCCTGATGCAGGCCAATGATATGGTATTGCTTAAGAAAGCGTAACGATACACTCGCAGGCAATTGCGGCTCTAACGGGTAGTTATCGGGTTGGACTTTTTCAAAATGCCCGGCTTCGACAAACGCATCCGCCACATCCAGCTCGGAACATAAGCCTAATTTGACCAATAATTGTGGCAAACTTTCCGCTATTGAACCTTTCTTGACCCGTTCAACCTTTTTCAATTCGGATGCCGATAGTTTACCTTTCGTTTGTAGCGTATGCAGCAGTGATTCGTAAGCCATTAGTTAATTTTTCAGATGGATTTGGCGCGTAAAATAACAGAAGTTTACCACAAGCGCGGTACGGTTTGCCGTACTTGTGCCACAAACAGACAGCGGCGACGGTGCTTTGGTTTCCCAGCGTACCGCCATTTAGTCGGGTAACGGCCTGACCGGCCATTGTAACAAACGCAGAAAACCCAAAGCCTGAGGATTGCGGTGAGCCGCCAGACCGATAGGCATTGTCGCTTGCGGCTGTTGGGAGTGGCTTTTATATGTCTTAAACAGCTTATCCCATAAGGGGATAGCAAAGCCATAATTGCTGTTGGTTTCTGCGATAAGGACAGAATGGTGGATGCGGTGCAAATCCGGGGTTATCAGCCACCAACGCAAACGCCGTTCCAACCCGTCAGGTAACTGGATATTGCTATGGTTAAACGTCGCCGCACCATTTAACAGCACTTCAAACGCCACCACCGCCAGTGGCTCGGCACCGATCAGAATAATGCACAGGCTTTTATACAACATTGACAACAGAATTTCCAGCGGATGGAAACGCACCGCCGTCGTCGCATCCACCAGCAAATCGCTATGGTGCACCTGATGCAAACGCCACAGCAGCGGGTAACGGTGGCTGGCGACATGTTGCCAATAAATGGCGCAATCCAATAACAATACGCTAGCAGCCACTGCCCAGCCCTGCCCCAACGGCACAACCTGCAACAGCCCCAGCCCCGCCGCTTGCGCATACAGCGCCGCGCTGTATGCCAAACCACCTACCGACACCCGCAACACCGCCATATTCAGCGCCGCCAAGCCTAAATTGATGGGCCAACGGCGCAGACGGTCAGGCACAGGACGTTTCGGCAGCAAAGCTTCCAAGCCCACCATCAAGCCAAAAATACCCGCCGCAATCGCCAAACGCATTAACGCATCCATAACCGCCCCCGCGCGTAAATAGCAGCCAAACGCTCAGGCGCGTCGCCGCAGGCAAACCGCCACCGCAGCCACCACATCAAGACTATGGTGTGCAGCACCCCAAAACCTAACCACCGCCGCCCCGAACTGGTCACTTTAGCCCTCAGGCACACAGGCCTGCCTAATTTACCCAATGCCGTACTCAGGGCAATATCTTCCATTAATGCTATGTCAGGGTAGCATTCTACCGCCATAAAGGCCTTGCGGGTGACAAAAATCACTTGGTCGCCCGTCGCAATACCGGTCAGGCACGACCGGGCATTCATCATAAGGGCGATGATTTTCAGCAGGAAATGCCCGCCGCTTAAACGCACGTCAAAACGCCCCCAGCACCGCCCCTGCCCCAAGCTTTCGGCAATCATTGCCAAGGCCTGATCCGGCAAAAATGTGTCGGCGTGGAGAAACACCAACACCTCGCCCGCCGCGTGTGCTGCCCCATAATTCATCTGCTTAGCACGGCCTGGCGGACTGCACAGGCATTGGTCTACCCACGGGGTAGCCAAGGCGGCGGTCGCATCGGTACTGCCGCCATCCACAACAATCAGCTCGCACACAGACCGCAGCGGCTGTAACGCCGCCAAGCAAGCGCTGATGCCCGCTGCTTCATTAAGAGTGGGGATGATAATGGAAAAGTACATAAAGCCGCCGTTTTCATCGTCTGGTATAGGCGCACTTTAACACGCCCTTAACCCTACAACAAAAAGCCGCAATATGCCGAAGCACTTGCGGCTTTTGCCTGCTACCCAACTAACAATAGCCTATGAAGCCGGACGGATTTTGTTTTTGGACTCGTCGCCGTGGCCGATGAAATCAACGCTCAGCACACCCAGCTTCTTGTTTTTACGCTTTTTGTCGTTATCATTTTCGTTAGACTCAGCCGTCGCCTGCGCCATTTGGCTGACATTGGCGGTAGAGTTGCTGACACCTGTCAAACCGGCCGCCAAACTGCCCACCGAAGCCGACGGCACACCCGTACCCGTACCGCCGGGCCCGACTTGGATATTATTCGCCCCCAAGACCGCTGTCGCCGAAATCGTCACGTTTTTACCGCCGATACCCGCCTCGCCCGCATTAACCACCCCACCTGGGGCGAATAAGGCGACGTTACCTTGGCCGGACTTACTCTTTAAAGAGGCGGCGGCGCGGATACCGCTACCCGAAACGGCTGGCTTAACGACGGTCAGCTTACCGCTGGACGAGTAGCTGACATTGGTTTCAGGTATGGTCAGCGCGGTTTTGGCACCCCGTCCGGCATCAATATTGCCTTCCGTAGACCAGATACCGACATTGCCGCCCGATTGCGCAAATACCCGCGATAAATTGACCGCAAAATCGCCACGGGTAAAGACGTTAATGTCCCCGGCCTGTTGGGCAATGATACCCAAATCGCTGGAGGCCTTGCCTTCTAAGCCAGGGAACGCAAACGACAGACCGACCGTGGTCTTGCCGCCAGGTACTAGCAGGTTAACATCACCGCCCTCATCCGTCTGGATGGTACTGAACGCCATATTGACATCGCCTTTCCAAGGATAGGCGGCATCGGCAGTTTTTAGTTCGCTGCCAGGGAATAAGGTGTTAATCGCCGTATAAGCCCGGTCGTTACCCAAAGTCTTATCCACCGCCGAAGCCGAACCTGCCTCATTGATCTCATTATAGTAAACCGGCAACAAGGCGTTATTGAGCTTTTGCTGGATCGTCACATAATCATTACTGCCCAAATCCTTAAACAAGGTCAACGCTTGCGCGGCGGTCAGTTCGGTGTTGCCCGTGCGCTCCTGCATGAACGCAGTAATGGTCGCAGTCGCCGAGTTAAATTGTTCGGCGACGGCAAAATGTTGCAAATATTTATCGACCATCGCATTGTACTTACTGGACGCGCTATCGCTCAGCGCCGCAATCACATCGGCATTGCTGACCCCTTGATAAGACAAATTAGAATGGTTTTGGTACACCGGCAAAATCAACGCCGTCAATTGTGTTTGGATGGCGGCGTAATCGGCCACGTCCAAGTTTTTAAACAGCTTAAGCGCGTCCGCTGTAGACAAGGTGCTGTCGTTTAAATGCTGACGCATATAATTGGTGATCAGCGTACTGACCGACGCATAATTATTGTCACTAGGATACGCCGACAAATAGCTGCTGATAAAGCCCGTATAATTCAGGTCATGACCATTTAATCCGGCCAAAACGGTAATATCTGCGCCGGTGCCGGACAGGTTCGTGTTTAGCTCGTTACCCGAAGTGATGATACCTTTGGAGATACCCAAATCTAAATTGCGTCCGGTTTTCACCAAGACATCACCAGGCCCTGTTACGCGTATAAATGTCGTTGCCGCATTGCTCAAATTAAGCGCCCCAATCGAACTTAACAGCGTTGGTTGGACAATATCGCGCCCCGCCGCCAAAACGGTCGAATCGGTGCTGTTGATATTTTGAATATCCAGTTTTACGTTGGTTAAATCACGTCCGGCTTGGATAATACTTTGTTTCGACAGCACCACTTGAATATCTTTAATATCCCCTTCCTGAGTCACCAGCCTTGCCGGTTGCAGGTCATTTTTATGCAACAAACCGGTACTGCTAGGGACAGTTGTTGAACCCGGTACCGCAGGGACGGTAAATAGCCCGCTAAAGTCATCCGCTAAAAGAAACGGCAATAAGGCGCTAGGCAGCTTGGACTTATCAATGTCCAACATAACAAGGCCGTCCGTCAGTTTAGATTTATTCGACATGATGTTCTGTTGCGCCAATAAACTGACCGTAGAACTGCTGGCAGGGAATAATTTGACGGTATCCAGCTTAATGCTGCCGCCAAAGGCCGTGCTCGCCAAGTTGACCGGATAAACGGCACTGGTATTTTGTACAACCGTCGTCAAATTAAGATAATTTGCTATGATGGAGGTATCCGCGCCCAAATACACATCGCCCGATAAGGCGTTGGCAGTCAAACTGCTGGTATCGGTATAAGTATAAAACTGTGTATCGGGGGAAATGCTCATTTGATCCGATACGGCAGTGACGCTAATGCCCCGTTTGGCCTCTAAAGCCAAAGTGCTGTCACCCATCACCAACTGCGGGCCATTAACAAACTGTTTGCCGCCAGTAATTTCACCGTCGGCAGAAATGCTGCCGATACCTTTGCCGAGCAGATAAGCACCGCCGGCAACATTACCGCCCGCATGGATGGCCATTTGGCCACCGCCCCCTATCTCGACCGCATTATTGGCAAAAACCGGGGTGACACCATCATCGGCAAACCCCGTTATTTTCCCGACCTGCTTACCCGTAGAAGGCATCATAACCGATAAGTCGCTAATGTTTTTACCCGCGTTGATCGTCACGTTACCGCCACCAAACGAGCCGACATTTTGGTGGAAATTATTGACATTAACGCCC
Organism: Methylovulum psychrotolerans; assembly: GCF_002209385.1. Classification (NCBI taxonomy): domain Bacteria; kingdom Pseudomonadati; phylum Pseudomonadota; class Gammaproteobacteria; order Methylococcales; family Methylococcaceae; genus Methylovulum; species Methylovulum psychrotolerans. Next base: position 806,908 of record NZ_CP022129.1, on the reverse strand, counting down.
CAAGCGGTCGCAATTTTAGTGGAGGCAACACTGCCCCAATCGCCCACCCTCACCAACCAATTAGTAAGGAACTGCTGATTGTTAGGCTTGGAGAGGTCTAGCTGATTAACGATATTATTCTCTGTCGCCATCACAATATCGCCGCCATTGACCCCGTAGTCCGCCGCCGCCAAATTAGCGTAAGCTGGGTTACTCAAAAGGCTAGCGTCTGGCGAACCATTATCTAAAGAACCATAAGGGTTGGTATCGGAAAGCGTACCCCCTGTATAGACGGTGGAATTGCCATATTTGTTCTCAAAAATAATATCGCCGCCTGCCGCCAACTTAATGTCACCGACCCCTGTGCGTATCGTCACGGGATGATCTTTATGGCCCGCTATATCCAAGCTGTGTGCAGCGTTATTAATGGTCGCGAAATTATCCGCACTGCCCAGATCCGCACCTGCTGCCAATTGATAAGACCAAGAGTTACCCGCCTGTAAAACGTCAAAAGAATCGAATAAAACATTACTGAATTGCTGCACATACCCGTCAGTAATTGAGTTGGCAACGGTCAGCTTACCCGAAGCGTTAATCACCAAATTGCCCGCGACATCATTGCCGTACCGCCAAGTGGCAAAATCCCAAGTATCTTGTACCGTCAAAGCGCCGTCATAATCAATTTCCACACCTGGCCGTAAGGTCGCGCCATGAATGAGATTAGCGACTTGCGCCATATTCGTGGCGCTCATATAGGCGGAAGTGTCTGCCTGAATGGCCGCTATCACCGTGCTGTCAATCACCCCGTTGGCTATATCGGCATTAGTATACTGTTGGACACCCTCGGCATAAAAATGCTTAGCCCCCTGAACGGTATTGGCGGCGACCGGATCAATCTTGATGATGCTGCCTGTGTCGCGTAAGGCGCGTAAAGTGACATCGCCACCTTGTGCCGCCGTACTGCCGCTGACATCAATGGCCGCACCTGATTTGATGCTGATGCCGCTGACACCATCTTTATCCGAGTCCACCGAAGACAGCAACACATCACCGCCTGTCGCACCTTTAGTGTTCAGGACAGCCGTGCTTTCCAAAGTGACCTTATCGCCCGCATACAAGGCAATGGCTCCGCCGCCATTGGCGTTGGCGGTATTAACCGTACCCGCCAAATCAATGCCCTTTTGGTCGGACACCAAGGTGACGGAAGCGGCAGTCAGGGTATTACCCGCCTGCTGGACAAGCGCGTCTTCAGTGCTACGGAAATACACCGACCCCGAAATGCCGATATCGTTTAATTTAGCCGTCCATTGGTCAAAATTCGCCGCCGCATCAAACTTCGCCAGTTCGATAATGGTACTGCCCGAATTGGCGCTGAGCGTGCCTAGCAAATCGATGGTTTGCGTAGGGGCTTTCAGAATCAGCTGGCCGCCTGCCGCCCCGCCGCCGCCCGTATCCATATTGACGTTAGACCCGGCACTTAAGGTAATCTTACCCGTACCCGCTACCGCACTAAAGATACCGCCCGGCGTATACTTAATGACATCGGCAAACTGCACCGCCTTGCCTTCCAAATGAATATCGGCTTGCTCACCAATCGTCACATCGCCCGTTTTCGCCTGTAAGGCCAGCTTACCTGAATACAATAAGGCATTTGTGTTAAAGTCCACGCTATTGGCGGCTATGTTCAGCGTAGCGCCAAAACCACTCGCCATAGATGTGTCGGTTTGTCCGGCATTAGCAAAACTGACCGCATGGCCTAGGGCATTAATGGTCAAATCCGCCCCGCCTGTTGCCGTCAGATAATCGCTGGTGACATGCAAATCACCCGCCACTGTCAGGCTGCCAGTACCGTCAATATGGAATTGACTGGCGTTCTTAGTGCCGTTTAACGGCGTGATGGTAACGCTGTTAAAGCCCCGCATAGCAAACGCACCCGCCGCTTGCGTGTAGTCATCTGTTAACAGCTCCAGCTTACCGCTACCCGCACCGAGGCTGGATTTAGCCCCGGTAGAATTACCGACGGCTAGGGTATCCGCTTGCAATTTAACGGTATTATCCTTACCGCCAAAGCCAGCCAAACCGGCCGCATTAACGGTTAACGCACCAAATTTTAATGCCACTAAAGAACCGTCAGCATTTTTCAGCAATTGCCCGGTACTGTCGGTTTGGCCGACATCACCATAAAAATTGATGGTGTGGCGGCTATTGAGCAACAATTCATCGACGACCAAATTAGTCAACTGCAAATTATTCAGGCTCAAGGCGTTGGCGACCGCCCCCTTACCGACCTCACCGATATTAATGGTATTGGCATTCAAGCTTAATGAACCGCCGTGCATCAAAATATTGGCTGCAGAAGACAAATGGGTGGCTTTACTGGAGTCCAACAACACCGAGGCCAAAGAAGTCGAATTGCCATCCGTTATGCCGGTAATGGTCGCGCCGCTTTTAATGACCAAATCACCTGAGGCCGTGCTGCTGGTATTTAACACCGAATCTGCACTCAGACTGACTTGTTTGTCGCTGGATACGCGCAACAACGCCCCGTATCCCGCAACATCAACCGTCTGACCAGGATGCTTAGGGTCAGGAGCTTGAGATAAGCCAGTTACCTTATAAACTGTATCGCCGGTATTCACGGCTTGCCCAGCCTTTAAAACCGCACCGCTTTCGACCACCACCTTATCGGTAGCCGCCAACACCAAATCTTTAACCGTCAGATCCACACCGCCGGCAATATCGACCTTGCGTGTTGTCACCAGCAAATCGGTTTCGCCAGTCGCATTATCCCTGCTACGGATTCCGCCCAATAACAAGCTGTCAAGATTGAGGTTATTCAAATCACTGGCTTTAATCCGTACCCCCGATGCCGAACTGCCAGAATCGGCAACCACCGTAATACCATTGGCACTGGTAATATCCAGTTTACCCCCACGCCCTACGCCATTTTTGTCGCTTGCCGCCGCCGAATTAATCGAACCTTCGATCAACAACTGGTTAGCCACATCAATGGCGACTTGGCCGCTATCTTTAGGGATTAACGGCACGCTGGTGCCATTGGTCGCGGCTAACGCCGTAAAGAAGCTATTGGCGGAGGATTCGGTATATTGCGAATGCTTGCGGACATCAGCGCCTGATTCGATCAAAAATCCGCTGGTGCGCGAATCGTGGGTACCGGTAACGCTATTGGTGTAATAACCTGCGATAATCTCTTGCCCGGCAGTATTATGGGTCGACACCGACAAATCTTGGCTATTAGCTTGCGGCGTGACTAAATAAGCCCCCGGCAATAAGGCATAATGGGCAGGCATAATGGTATAAGTACCTGCCGGCAACCCTTCGGCCCCGCTTAAATAAATTTGGCTACCCGCCGTATAGCGTTCTTGCTCCTGTTCGCTCAAAACTCCCAGTAAGGTTTGTTCGTGTGGGTCAACGGGACTTAAAGAGGCTTTTCCTTGGGAAGGCACAATCGCAAAGCCACCCTGATAAGCATCACTGCCCGGCAACAGATAATCGGCGCTGCCGCCCGCGCCTTTGATAAATTCATAAGCGTACAAATCACCGCCGCCCGCAATATCAACGGTACTGCCTTTGGCAAGAGCCACATCAGGCGAACTTAAATTGATTTTTTTGCTTTGGATAGACAAATAACCTTGCGAAGCATCGTCATACACGACGTTCTGGTTATTGTTCAGTATATATGTCCAGTATAGGCCACCCAAGGTATTGCCAAACGGAATGGTTTTGCCGTCCGCCGATACGGATGTGATACTCTTAGGCCCTAAACCCAATGTGGTGCCGGCGGTTAAGTTGATGCTGCCAAACGGCGCCCTTAAGATACCGTTCTGATGGATATTAGCAGCTTCAAAACTTAATTCGCCGTTCGCAGATAACGGTGTGGCATCCTTATAGGCATTCCCTGAAATTCTGATGGCACCCTCAGGATTAAGGGTAGAGTCTACCGAAAAGGTATACTTGGTTAAGGTGCTCGGATAAATTTGGCTGGCGGTCAAATTTAAATTTGCGGCCGTCCGTAGAAAGCCGATATATTCGTATTTGGTCGCGCTAGCAGGGTCTGAATCAAAATTACCCGTCGTCCGCAACTCGTGCCGGCTGTTCAGGTTCACTTGCGCCAAGCCGTCCATGCTCAGATAACCTACCAGATCCGTCCACTGCGAATGGACGGATAATTTCCCGTCCCCTACCGTCAATGCGCTGGTATCAGGTTTGGATAGCCAAGTATCCCAGCCCGCCTTAAAATACGCGCTGTTCAAATTGACGGCATTGCCTTCCGAGCCTTCGCTAATGCCTTGGGTCGTGTATGCCGCTTCCCAACTTACTTTTTGGCTAGTCAATTCCAGACGGTCTTTAGCCGTCAGGTTCACCGCGCCGACAAAACGGATATCGCTGCGGATCGCCGCCGCCCCATCCACGACTACTGAGGCATTGCTTTTGAGGCGCACATCAGAAAAGCCGCCATTTTCAATCAAATCGCTACTGATCCGCGCCTTACCGTTCAAGCTGCTTTTATCTAAAGCGGGGCTGTTAGGGTCATAACTGTCCAGCTTGTCGCCATATTTCAAATCACCCAGTACCGATCCGGTATGTTGGGTGATCTGGATAATTTTCTCGTTTTGGGGGAATACCAGCGACACCCCGGAACCGGACGTGTCAATTGACCGCAAAGAAGAGTCTATGGTCACATCTAAGCGTCCGGCTTTAGTGCTGGAAGACCCCGCATTCCCTTGGATAACCCCTTCCAAATCAATGCCTTCACCAGCAGAAATCTTAATCGCCCCGGCATTGGAAGCGATAGTGGTCGGCTCATAAATTGTCGCCGATGTCACCTGATCAATTTTCGGCACATCCAATACCGCCTGAGTGCCGGACACATCAATCAAAGCGCCTTTTTCTTGGATGACATAGCCTTCATTGGCCGTCAGCGTGACTGTTCCGCCATCCAACACCTCACCTGAATGGACATTCAAACCATTCACAGGATTCAGCCTAGTGGCGCCTTTTGCCAACAACTGCGCCTCGCTACCCAACCAAATGGCTTGGCTGGCATCATAGACGGTCAACTGCGTATCGGCCGCCAAGGTCAAATTGATAGAACCCGCCGGGGCGGCAATCGTGCCGTCCACATAAATGCCCTTAGTGGTGGTGGCCAAACTGATCGCGGCCCCCGTATCGCCAATGATTTCGCTACCTTTTTCAATAGCAATACCCGACAATGCTTTTAGGCTCAAATTAACCGGATTGCGTAGCTGCTCCGGCAGCGTTTCCAAATGCGTCAGCGCGGTGATAAAATCCCTGCTCGCCGGATGGAAGGTCAGATCATTGACCACCCGGTTTTTCGCCACCAAAAGGACTTGGGCATAATCTGCACCCTGAAATTTTAATGAACTGCCGCCGCTCAGCGTCAAACTGTCGCTATTGCTGGTTAACGTAAGGTCACTAAAGCCGGAATGTTGCAACAAGCCATTAACATAGTCTGTTGTTAAGATGAGCGGGGCATTACCCCCATTGTTTATATCATTGGTATCGACCGTACCGATAACAATTTTGCCGGAGCTTAAGTTCAAGCTACCGCCTTCTTCCAAACCCCAAGCCGATAAGTGGCCGTACAGATGCACGGCGGAAGCCTTGCCGTTAATGTCCGGCAACGCCGCAAGGCTAATTGCCCCGCCCTTACCGCCGGTCACCACGTTGTCTACCGACAACAACGCCCCACCGTCAGCCCTGATCTCCGAACCTGCCGCCACCGTCAAATCGCCGCCGCTGGCCGTTAAGCTCACCTTGCCCGCATCAATGTAAAGCGGCTGGAACGGCCCATCTGACAATGCCGAAGAATTATCAAACCAAGTGCGGTAATCATCAATCCATAACCCCGACACATTCAATTTCGCCGAACCAGCCACAGTCAGCTCAGCTGTCTTACCCGATGTGTTATTCACCGCATCGGTGGCCATGACAATACTACCGCCTGCGGCATGGATGCTGCCATAGACATCAATACTGCCGCCTTTTAAAGAAATGTCCGCCCCTTGCCTGCCAATCTCAGCATTAGCGGCAATTTTTATATTGCCCGACGTTTTTACCAACACTTTTTCTACACCGGAAGCGTTCAATAAAGCGTCCGACAAGGTCAGTGCGGTTGCCTTGCCGTCAGCATCGGTAGGGAACGCATCCGCCATACTTAAAGCCGCGCTGGACGCGTCTTTTTGAAAGACCACGTCTTGGGCAGAAACCCGCCCTGCTGCGGTATCATCGGTATTAATGATAAATGCGCCACCAAACGGCGTGTCGGTCAAATCCCGCTGATAACGGCCTGCTGTAGAACCGGCCACCAAATCGGCATTCCAAGACAAGAGCGGCGTTTCAATATTCAACGACCCTGCCGATTTACCTTCGGTATAGCCTGCTTCGTACTGACCTTGGCCAAATATCGGCGAATTCGTCCAGTTAGTGGTCACACCCCATTTGCTATGGGCTTCGGTGACCACGCCAAAAATCGATATATAATGTTGGTTAGGGTCGGCATTGCTAATATCAACAATCGCACCATAATCGGTGACTAATTTAGTCGTATTGATGTAACCGCTCTGATAATCGACCGAGCCCCCGGCAATATTGACCACCGACCCGGTATTTAAGACCACATCGCCATTAGAGGTTAAATTCACCGTACCGCCCTGGGTCATACGCTCTTGGACTGTCCGCCCAATACCGTTGACGGCGCCGCTGGTATCAACAATCGGGGTCTTATCACGGACATCCACCAAAACCGTCTGACCTTGCAACACCCCGCCTTTTTGAAAAGGTGAATCACGCAAATCGAAGGTCTGTACCGATACCTGCCCGACATTCCGCTCCATCGCTACTTGCACATGCTGGATACCCGATACATCAATGGTGGCATTGGTGTCCACCAAAATACGGGACTTATTCGGATTATCCGTAGGGGCGACATTGTGGACAATAGTAAAATCCGCCTTAGTGCTGTCAACATCATTCGCCACATTATTGGTGGCCAGCATATTGATTTGCGCATAAGGCGCGACAATCTCCGAATTGGCCTTCATGTGGATCTGATTGCCCACCACTTCCATATAGGATTGCGCCTGAACCTTACCGTCAATCGCCGTATCCGTCGATGCGGTATCGGCAACAATTTGCGTGACACTACCCGAATCAAACGTAACCGAAGACTGCGTACCCAAACCGTCGCCATTATCTGCTGCACGGGTCGTTGAAGTGGCGTAAATCTTAGTCGAACCTATCGCGGCATTTTCTTGCGCCAACAAGCGGATAGAGCCATTGACGTTCACCGATGTGGTGGCCGTCAGCGTACCGCCCTGATTGACCGCAAAGCCCTCTAAGGTGATGTTGCCTTGGTGGGCTACGATATCGCCAACATTTGACACCTTACCGCCCGTTTGGACTTCAACTAACAGGCCTTTAAACTGGCTACTTTGCGAAGGCTGTAAATACACCCTATCCTGGCTGGCCACCATAATCACTTGGCCGAATTCATTGGTGGCGATGGAACCCTTATTAGTGACGGTAGGGGCCGCCATAACCACTAAGCCATCATTATTGGTATCGCCTGTAGCGGTGATCTTCGCGCCTTTCTCAACAACAATCGCCGAACCGGCCAGCGTGTCTGAACCGCCTAAGGCAGGCTTGTCTAAGCTGCTGGTATTTTGCTTGGTTAACCCCGCCGTCAACACCTCATCCGAGATTGCCAGTGACGACGCAACCAGTGTATTGACGTTAACGACCGAATCTTTACCAAACACGAAACCGTTTTGGTTATACAGATACACTTGGCCGTTAGAGCTTATCTCACCAAGGATTTGGCTGGGAGTGCCTTGGAAAATCCGGTTCAGGGCGACCGAACTGCTGTTAGGTTGGTCGTATTCGACCTTATTATGCTCGCCGACGTTATACTCTTTCCAGTTATAGATGGCGTTTTGCGATGACTGGTCAATCACCATCGTGTTGCCGTTGTCATTATAATGAAGGCTTGAAGCTCCCATTGAATTCAAAACTTCGGCAGGTATCGGCAACTCCGCCTGGGCAGGCGTTACCGCCCCCATCAACATCCCGCTCGCCACCGCCATGCGGATACAGGCAGGCAACGGCCTTAATTTAAAGGAAGGTATTGAGTTTTCTGGAGCCACTTTGAGTTTTTTAGCCATGGTTAACGCCTGCTTGCCATAATAGTAGGCCTACCGTTATCGATAGGCTGTAAGTTGCCTAAGAGCCTGACGGAATAAATCTAACGCCAAACATAGCCAACTTTTAAAATTCTGTTGCGATATTAAAATGTACTTTAGGGTCACCCATATAGACCGGCTTAAGGTCTATTAAAGGGAAACCTATGTCGAGGACACCGATAAAATGCTTGAACATTTGGATGCGCGTACCGATCCCGGTACTGGCCAATTCATTGGTCGAAGCATTGCCCGCCAGTACCCGTTGCGACCAGCCCTTACCCCCATCCAGAAACACCAAAGCTTGTAATTTGTTGATGTAATCCAATTTAGCCGAAACCAAGCGTGGCGACCGCCATTCCATTGAGCCGACAATCCCACTGTCCATTAAGGCTTGGGTCTCATAATAACCGCGTATCGACTGCATACCGCCCATAGAGAACTGTTCGTTACTGATCAACGGCGAATCGGCAAGCTGCCCGGAGAGGCGGCTAAAAAATTCCATCCCTAACGGCAATTGCTGGGTAAAGCTTAAGCCTCCGATCAAATCCAGATAATTGGCTTGGGCATATAAGCGCTTGTTTTCAAATTCCGCCTGGCTGTTGCCCAAGCCCCGCACCGAAAAGTTAGCCCCTAAGTTAAAGGACACCAAGGATTTTTCATTTTTTACGGAGCCGTTATATTGTAAGGTGAACGGTAAATAACTGATGGGGGTTCTGATGGTATCGGCACCGATTAACTGAAGGTCTTCCTTAAAGCTTTTATAATCGACTCCGACGAGCATGGATTGGGAATAGTTTTTTATGGTCGGCAAGGGCTTGATTAACCGCGCCCCAAAAATCTGCCCGTTACCGATCACCGCCAAAGCCCCGCCGCTGGCTATCTGTGCATTAGATGACGAACTGACCCCGTACAACGCCAATTTAGCGGCATTATCAAACAATGGTAACGAATACGTCCCGACCACCACATCCACTTCATCGCTTTCTTCCGGCGACACCTGATAGGTCAATGACGCGCTATGATATTTCTGCCATAAATTGTCGTAATGCACGGTAGAGACCAAGCGCAATAGGCTGGTTGATGAGGTATTACGGCCATTCAGCGCGACACTGCCATGCAAAGGCAAATCGTCCTTCACCTTTAAATCCACATCCAAAGTTCCCGGCGTATCGCCCGGACGCAAAATAGGCGTGATTTTCCGGTCATTGCTCAGCTTATCCAAAGCGGCAAGCTGCTCCTGCATTTTAGGCATGTTCGGTATATGGCCTTCGGCCAGCTCCGGCACCGCCGCTTTAATGCTGCCTAAAGAGAAATAGCGCGAATCTTTCACCCGCAGACGCGACACCTTACCTTCGACCACTTGCAGATACACCACGCCATTTTGGACATCCTGCTCAGGAATATCCACGCCCACCGTCTGATAGCCTTGGTCGTGATAAATTTTTTCTAACGCTTCCCGGGCTTTTTCGACCGTTGCTATGGTTTTTTGCGGGCCTAAGAAAGGATATACCGTGCGTTCAAGTTGGGTGCGTTCCAGCAAGGTATTGCCTTTCACGCGCAGTTCGAATAAATCGAAACGGTTTTCCTGTTCTTTTGTTTGTTCTTCGGCGCTTACGGTTACCGTTGCAACAGACAAACAACCCCCAAAAAAAATGCTGAACGCCACTGAGTTAACCAGCAGCCCCCGCTTAAGATCATATAAAGGCATGTGTATTTATTTGGTCTGAATGGATCTAGTTTGCGACAGGCTAATGTCGGTTATGATAATCAATAGTTTATTCACTAGAGAAAGGCTTAAATAGATAGCGACAAGTTTTTGCGCCTATTCTAGGATGTTTATATTAATTTTTAATGACAACGCGCCGCCTCTATGGCCTTAGTGAGCATCTAAAATGACTTTCTTGGGCAAAGGGGTAAGCGCGGTTAGGAAGATTATTTTTAAGCAACCAAGAAAATACAGTCCCCCAAAAATGCAAAAAAGCCAACCGTCCGAAAACGGTTGGCTTTGTTTTTACGGCAAGATGCCGCTGTTCAAGCCATTAATGCCTTGCGCATTAACAATTATTGAACAATTTGCAAGCCCTGGGTGTTGTTTGCAGGGTTGTTAGAGTAGATGATTGGCGTACGGCAATCGTTAGTGGCACTGCCGCTGGTGCCTGGGAAAATGGCATGGCTTAATGGGTTAACAGGGGCTGCCAAGTTAACTTTGCCGGTTGCAGCAGCAGGATGCGTGCTGTTAGGAATTGCCATAATGCCGGAAGCACCGAAAGTATGAGTGCCTGTGTTGGTGTTGACATAGCTGATTACAGAAGGGGTAGTGAATGAACTAACCAATTCCAAAACCATTGCTTTCAGCGCGGCATCAGTCAATACAGTCGTGTTGTATTGGAAAGTACCTTCAACCCAATCAGGGTATGAGCCGTTAGCGACGTTAGCCAAAGTCGGCGCTACACCGTCGATTTTCACGAAACGGTAAGCGTTAGCCAAGTTGGCGTTTTTGTCCAATGATTGGAAACCAACTGCCCAACGTACTGCGGTCGCGCCAGCGGCACCATAAGCTGTGCCTGGGGCAAAGTTACCCGCCGTGTTGGCTGAGCCTGCATCCAATTCATTCAAACATTCAGCCAAATCGCCGCCGCTGGCCATGGCATGAACCATAGGACGCAACAGTTTTTCTACGTTGGCGATAGGGCCGGCTTTATAGCCTGTTTGGCCAGATTCGCCAATGGCAGAATGGTCAGCATGTTGGACAACTTTGCTGCCGTTGGTGCCACAGACGTTGTCTAAGAATTTGACGCCGAATTGGGCTTTGGTGCCTGAACCGACAGTACGGCTACAGATATGGACTTTAGCTGAACCTGGTTTGTTGGCAGCACTGACTTGGGTGTACAAATCAGAAGCGCCGACTTTAAACTGGGTCCATTGGTTGATTTTGCCGGCACCTAAAGCAGGGGCGCTGATGTTGGCGGCTAATGGCGCGACTGGTGTTGGGTAGGCGGCAAACAAAGCAGAGATAGTGCCTTTATTCAGGTTAGGCATACAGGCTTCTGAATCGGCAGTATCAACTTGAGTGCCTGACAAATCGGTATAACCGGCGTTAGTTGGGTTACAAACGCTGCTTGCAGGGAATTGGGCTTCTTGTAAGGCATTACGCAGTTTAGTCGTAGCAACAACACCGAAAGTCACCGCAGGGCCTGGGACGATTTGGTAAGTGGTTGGTGTTGGGTTTGGCGGCGTAGCTGGAAGCGTACCTACAGGTGCATTTTCACTGACAACGGTGAAAATTTGTGGGTTAACGTCAGAGATACCGAAAGTAGGGACGTGGAATTCAGCGTTAGTGCTGACATTGTATGCGCAAGTTTTGACGCTGGCGAATACAGAAGAAGATGCAGAAGTACAAACGCTTGGGTTAGTCGTCAGATTCAAGAATTCAATTTGTGCAGGTGCGACGATTGGCACAACGCCTTTGCCTGAACCGCCCGCGTTACGTTTGTAAACCAACAGGTTTGACGTAGTGATAGAAGCAGGGATGCTGGTGTCAGGTGTCAAGCTGCCGTTAGCGGCAGTGTTCAATTCGCAGATATAAGCCAATTGGTTGCCAGTTGACTCTTGGAATTTATGGACAGTACCCGCTCTACAAACGCCCTCGTTAGTGCCGACAGTCAAGCCTCTTTCAATCAAATCTGATTGAGCAGAAGAACCTGACAGATAAACGGTAGTGGTATCAGCCAAAGTTGCCGCATCAGGCAAGTTGTTGGCATTGAAGGTAATGGCCGCTTGGGCAGCGCCGCCAAACAAAGCCGCAGAGATTGCCGCTCCTAATAAGATTTTTTTCATGTTATCCTCGTTATTTATAAATATAAAAAAACCGCACTTACAGTCTATGGGTACAGTGGGCATCTTCAACACATCAGGCTCAATTCCTTCTGCTAAGGGCTATTCATCAAACCCTTAATAAACGGCAAACTAGCCTTCCATGTTTAAGCAATGACACACCGCCAGCTTGGCCATTATTCATATCCGCTAGATTGGTCAATGCTGATGGCCTTACCTCAACTTGTGGTATTTTTTCATACTTACTGCGTGAAGATGGTTACAGCTTCATGAAAATTCCATGTAACGTATGACGTTTGTATGACGTTTGTGGCTTATCTTGGCTTTCGTAGTATTTCTGTAACATTAATCTTTTATCTTATGCGCAATTGATGAACCACCCTCATCCCCCTGATCACCCACAGCTCCCAGGGAGTTGCCTTTTGAACGAATTAAAACAAATCATTTCGCTACGCCTGGTCGATAGTGATAGGGCCGCCGTGCAGGCGATCGCCGCACGCCTGTTTGTCAGGGAATCTGATATTTACCGTTTCGCCATTAACTATCTGCTCAACCGGTTCAGTTGCCTGTTTGACGATACTTACACGGGCAGCGATTTATTGCCCGCCATGCTGGAAATCCGCGCGGAAATTAACCACACCCTCGGCTTAAAAAGACATCAGCTAGAAAAGATCATTAATGGTAACAACATCAACCCGGACAAATATGTGGCGATGTGTGATATTGAACTGCTGCTGATGCCGCAACACTTGCTAAGACAGCGCCTGCTGAAACTGGATGAAAACCCAAGGAACCAAGGCGATGTGGAGACTTGGCTAAAAGACTACCTGACCGACAAATACCATTTGCTGGCTGTGGAAAAAAAGACGGTATTCGACGATTTTATCGTGCCGCGCAAAAAAGCCCCAAAGCTTGATACCTAATGGCCTGCCAACGCTTCACAGTGAATTTTCGCCTGTACGACAGGAAAGGCATAAGCTCACGCCCCTGTGAAGAGGGCTTTCGGCTTCGCTCAGGAACTGAGCGGCGGGGTTTAACACACTGAGGCGCAATGGAGCGCCCACTTAATTTTATGCACGTTCCTTAATGCCTACCCGCCAACGCCAACAGCCGATCAACTCCCACAGGCTCTTCAGATAATAACGGTACCACGGCATAGCGATGGGCATGTTGATGCGCAACCGCGTCGATTTCGCGCACTTCATTCATAGCACGTTGACGCAATAACGGCGATGCCACGGTCGTGGCAGCGATACTGTTATTGATCACCCACGCCCAAGGCTCAATACCGGCACGGCGCAAGTCGTTTTGCAGATTAGCCGCTTCCAGCACAGGGGTCGTTTCGGCCAATGTGACGATCAGCACCTTGGTTTGCTGAGGGTCTTGTAGTTGCATCATCGGCGTTGAAAACGGCACACTGCCGTCCATCTGCCGGGCGACTTCCCGATGATAAGCGCCTGTTGCGTCAAGCAGCAACAAAGTATGCCCAGTTGGGGCGGTATCCATCACGACAAACTGCTTACCTGCCGCGCGGATAATCCGCGAAAACGCCTGAAACACGGCGATTTCTTCGGTACAAGGCGAACGCAAATCCTCTTCCAGCATAGCGCGGCCTTGCGCATCCAGCTTAGCGCCTTTGGTCGCCAAAATCTGTTGGCGATAACGTTCCGTTTCGGCGTGAGGGTCGATACGGCTGACGGTCAGATGGGCTAACGCCCCATCCAGCGTTTCACCCAAATGCGCAGCAGGGTCAGAGGTGGTCAGATGCACAGGCAAGCCGCGTTGCGCCAAATTAACTGCCACTGCCGCCGCTATTGTCGTCTTACCTACCCCGCCTTTGCCCATCAACATGATAAGGCCGTGACCGCCCAAGGCGATTTCAGCAACCAGATCAGAAAGGCTAGGCTGCGTAAACGCCATAACTGGCGCAACCGCCATCGGCACTGACGCAGGCGCGTCAACTAACAGCTGCCGCAAAGCCTCCAGTCCCACCAAATTGAAGGGTTTAAGCAATACCTCGTCACGCGGCAAAGCCCGCAACACCTCCGGGATGCCCTGTAGCGCCGCCTGCTCACGCGTATGGATAGCCAACGCCAAGGAATCATTGCCGATTGCGCTGGCAGGCAAGAGCGCGTTAATCAGCAGATATTGGTTCTGAAAGCCAATCGCCGCCAATTCTTCATGCGTACGCGCCACCTCGCGCAAGGCCGAGTGCTGGGCGCGGGCCACTAAAATCAGCCGGGTGCGGGCCGCATCAGCAAGACAGGCAACCGCCGCCTTATACTGGTCGCGTTGCTTTTCCAAGCCCGCCAAAGGGCCAAGACAAGAAGCGTCGCCCTTACCTTCTTCAAGAAAGCCAGTCCAAGCACCCGGCAATTGCAACAAGCGGATGGTGTGTCCGGTCGGCGCCGTATCGAACACAATGTGATTGTAACTGCTGGTTAAAGCCGGATCAGTCAACAAGGCCGTGAACTCGTCAAAGGCGGCAATTTCAGTCGTGCAAGCACCCGACAGTTGTTCCTCAATGCCTTTAACCACCGCTTCCGGCAATAGGCCGCGCACTGGCCCGACAATACGGTCACGGTAAGCTTGGGCAGCGGCTTGCGGATCAATTTCTAATGCCGCCAAGCGGGGCACGGCAGGGATGGCGGTAATCTGATTACCGATAGTGATGCCGAAGACTTGGCCGACATTGGATGCAGGGTCAGTGCTGACCAGCAAAACCTGTCGCCCGGCATCGGCTAATTGTATGGCCGTGGCACACGCCACCGAGGTTTTACCCACACCGCCCTTGCCGGTAAAAAACAAAAAACGCGGCGCTTGGTCAAGAAACCTTAATGCGGACATGAGAAACCTCTAGCAGATGCTTGCCCTACCCAAACATAGGCAGAACCTTGCGGGTGTAATAAAGTGTCGGCTCAGCAACAGCTACTGCCACTACAACAAGCGGATACCGGTTTTTCGGTTGCTTCAGTAATGGCCACCCAACGCGCCAATTCGGCGCGATTAGGATAGCGGCCCGCTAAGGCCACTTCGCCATCCACCAAAATCAACGGCAATGCATCAGCGCCGGAACGCTCCAGAAAGGCCTTTACGACAGCATTGTCAGCAAAAGCCATCGGTTGCTGAGCCAGGTTGAAGCGCTCAAGGTTTGCGCCATTTTGCTTTGCCCAATCCACATCGGCAGAAAAATCTACTAACTGTTGATCGACTTCCACACCGCACACACCCGTACTGCAACACAAGGCGGGGTCAAAAATTTGAATGCTTGCCATGATTAAATTCCTTAAACGTTAGGGTAACAGATTGCCAAGACGA
Source organism: Methylovulum psychrotolerans (assembly GCF_002209385.1). Taxonomy (NCBI): domain Bacteria; kingdom Pseudomonadati; phylum Pseudomonadota; class Gammaproteobacteria; order Methylococcales; family Methylococcaceae; genus Methylovulum; species Methylovulum psychrotolerans. The sequence goes on along the minus strand of NZ_CP022129.1, from coordinate 791,555 downwards.
TCCAGTTCCGCTTTTAAGCGTTCGCGGTCGTCCTTTAATTCATCCAGCGGTAAAGCCAGAAATTGTTCAATGCGATGCCGCAAAATACGGTAAGCCGTCATAAACGCCGCTTTGATTTCCTCTTCAGTACCTTCGGCATGGGCGGGGTCTTCAACCCCCCAATGACTGCGTAAAGCGCCGCCCAAATACACCGGACAGGTTTCGTTAGCCGCATTGCCGCACACGCTCAGCACAATATCCGGTGTCAACGGCAGTTCATTCCAAGATTTGCTGTAATAGCCCTCGGTAGAAATGCCTTCCTGCTCAAGCAAAGCCACCGCGCCGCTGTTTAACCGACCCAACGGCTTGCTGCCCGCACTGATGGCCCGCCACCCTTCCGGGGCAAGATGATTGAAAATGGCTTCACCCATCAGAGAACGGCAAGAATTGCCAGTACATAAAAATAAAACATTCATAATCAATAAGATGTATTAATGAAAAATAAAAAATTAATCGCTATCACAGCAAGGGGATGCCTTATCGGCATCAAAACAGTGTTCCGGGCTACCCGCACAACACTCGGCAGTCAAATAGCCGATCAATGCCTGCATAACGGCAAGGTTCGCCCGATAACGTTGGTAGCGTCCCTCTTGGGTGACGTTAAGTAAACCGGCATACGTCATCGCCTTGAGATGAAAGGACAGATTCGTGGGCGGTAACGCCAATAACGTGGCAATTTCACCCGCCACCAGCCCGGTGGGCGCCTGTTTTACCAGCAGCCGAAAAATATCCAGCCGAATGCCGGATGCTAGTGATTCAAAAAGTGTGGTGGCAAGTTGTTTATCCATATTTCAATTATACAATAATAGTTGAAATATAAAAATTATAAAATGGCTTATTGTAAAAGTTGTCTGCCCAATGTGCATGTGCTTATTGGTGAACCAAACGCTTGCCTTTTGGATAGGAGTGCGTACAGGGAGTTGAGTTCCCCCCATTTTGGCAATAAGCACAAAACATGACGCGTCTGCCTCCACAGATAGCATTCTGTAATTGACTGTCCAGCCTTTTGCCGACAAGATGCTACAATAACCGTTTTTTCATCGCCCTCCTCACCCTGTGCAAACTAAACCGGACAAGCCCGTTGACCTTTGGAAGCCCATTAAACAAATCGCCCTTGAGCATAAAAAAGCCCTGGTTTACTCGCACCTGATCGCGGTCTTAGCCACCGTCGCCAGCGTTCCCGTACCGTTGCTGATGCCCTTGCTGGTCGATGAAGTCTTGCTGCATAAACCGGGCATTGTCATGGCCACCATTGACTTGGTCGCCCTGCCGGAATGGCGGCAACCGATTTTGTATATCGGCGTGGTGCTGTTTATCAGCGTTCTGCTACGCTTATTCTCCATCCTGTTCAACATCATCCAGTTGCGGCAATTTTCGATGGTATCGAAAGACATCGTGTTCCGGCTGCGCAAAGGCTTGCTTGACCGCTTGCGGACGATTTCAATGGCGGAATATGAAAGCCTAGGCACAGGTACGGTAGTCACGCATCTGGTCACCGACTTGGACACGCTGGATAATTTTATCGGCAACACCATCAGCAAACTGTTGATTGCGGTACTGACCATCATCGGCACAGCGGTGATTTTGCTCTGGATGCACTGGCAACTGGGCTTGTTTATCTTATTGCTGAACCCGGTGGTGATTTATTTCACCCGCGTAGTCGGGGCAAACGTCAAACACCTAAAAGCTAAAGAAAACTCTGCATACGAAATTTTCCAACAAGCCCTGACAGAAACCTTGGAGGCCATCCACCAGATCCGCGCCAGCAACCGCGAACAATACTATTGCCAAGAACTGATTACCGCCGCCCGTTCAGTCAAAGACAACGCCATCGCTTACGCGTGGAAAAGCGATGCCGCCAACCGCCTCAGTTTTCTGATATTTTTGTTCGGCTTCGATGTATTCCGCGCCGGTGCCATGCTCATGGTGTTCTATTCCGACTTGACCATGGGACAAATGCTCGCGGTGTTCGGCTATTTATGGTTCATGATGGCGCCGGTACAAGAAGTTTTAAACATCCAATACGGCTACTTTGCCGCCAAAGCCGCCCTGCTCCGCATCAATCGCCTGAATGCCCTGCAACAAGAGCCGCAATACCCGCATCTGCATAACCCTTTCCAAGGCCAAAAAACCGTCGCGGTGCGCGTCGATAACCTGCATTTCAGCTACGGCGAAGACAGTATCCTCAACGGCATAAACCTGCACATCAAAGCGGGCGAAAAAGTCGCCTTAGTCGGAGCCAGCGGCGGCGGCAAATCGACCCTGATCCAAATCCTGATTGGCCTGTATCCCTGCGCCCCGCAGCGCATTTATTTTAATGATATACCCATTGAACAGATCGGTTTGGATATCGTCAGAGAAAATGTCGTCACCGTTTTGCAACATCCTGTATTATTTAACGACACCATCCGCGCCAACCTGACCCTCGGTAAACCGGCTCCTGATGACGTGCTATGGCACGCCTTAGAAATAGCCCAATTGGGCGAAGTGATAAAAGACTTGGACAAAGGTTTGGATACCGTCGTTGGCCGCCACGGTATGCGCCTGTCCGGTGGCCAGCGCCAGCGCATGGCCATTGCCCGCATGGTGGTCGCCGACCCCAAAGTCGTCATCCTTGATGAAGCGACCTCGGCCTTGGACAGCGAAACGGAGCATAATCTGCACCAGGCTCTGGCGACATTTTTAACAGGCCGCACCACGCTCATCATCGCCCATCGGCTCAGTGCCGTCAAACAAGCCGACCACGTTTATGTGTTCGAGCAAGGCAGCATTTGCGAGCAAGGGCGGCACGAAACCTTAATCCAACAAAATGGCCTTTATGCCAAGCTATACGGCGAGTACCAATAACCATGCCCGAACCTGACCCAAGCAAACCGCAAATTTACGACCTGCACTGCCATTCCACCGCCTCAGACGGGGCTTTGTCGCCCACCGCCGTGGTGCAGCGTGCCTACGAACGTGGCGTAACCGATCTGGCTCTGACCGACCACGACACCACTGCCGGACTGGCCGAGGCGGAACGTTGCGCCGCCACCGCCGGCATAACCCTGATCCCCGGCATAGAGCTGTCCGCACAATGGCGGCACCAATGCTTCCATATTGTCGGCCTAGGCATTAACTCTGCCTACCCGCCCCTAGCCGATGCCACGCAACGGTTACAAAACACCCGCATGGACAGGGCGGAACGGATTGCCGACAAACTGGAAAAAAAACGCATCCCCGGCGCCTTAGCCGCAGTCATGGCGGCAGCGGGTGACGGTATGATCACGCGTAGCCATTTTGCCGACTTTCTGGTCGCCGGACACCATGTTAACAGCCAACAGGAAGCCTTTGACCGCTATCTGGCCAAAGGCAAACCCGCCTACGTCTCGACCGCGTGGGCAGAATTGGTGGAAGCGGTCGGCTGGATTACTCAATCCGGCGGCGTGGCGGTGCTGGCGCACCCCCTGCGTTACAAACTCAGCGCCAACCAAATGCGCCTCTTACTGACCGCGTTTAAAGACGCGGGCGGACAAGGCATAGAGGTCGTTACCGGACGCACCAACCCCGACGAAATCAGCCGGGTCTGCCAATACGCCAAAAACTTTGGCCTGAGCGGCTCGATGGGTTCCGACTTTCACGGGCCCGACCAATGGGTGGAACTCGGTCGCCTTATGGCCCTGCCGCCGCAAATCCAACCCGTTTGGCAATTACTTAACTAACCGCACAGCGGGTAAAAAACTTACCCGCCGCCGCAATTCACTTTTGCGCACATCGCCAATAGTATCGCCTCCCCTATTGAGTTAAAATATTCCCATTCAACCCACTAAAGAAGTCAAGATTATGCAAATCGTACTCGCAAACCCCCGTGGATTCTGTGCCGGTGTAGACCGCGCCATCGAAATCGTCGACCAAGCCATAGAAGCGTTCGGCGCCCCCATCTATGTCCGTCATGAAGTCGTGCATAACCGTACCGTCGTTGACGGCCTGAAAGAAAAAGGCGCGATTTTTATCGAAGATCTGACCGACGTACCCGTCGGCTCTTACCTTATCTTCAGTGCCCACGGCGTTTCCAAACAAGTACAGCAAGAAGCCAAAGAGCGTAACCTGACCATTTTTGATGCCACCTGCCCCCTGGTCACCAAAGTGCATCTGCAAGTCGCCAAACACGCCAAATCCGACCGCGAAGTGATCCTGATCGGCCACGCCGGCCACCCCGAAGTGGAAGGCACCATGGGCCAATACGAAAAATGCACCGAAAACGGCGGCATTTATCTGGTCGAAACCCCCGAAGACGTCGCCAAACTGCACGTCAACAACCCCGACAACCTGGCCTACGTCACCCAGACCACCCTGTCCATGACCGATACCCAAATCATGGTCGATGCCCTCCGCGCCCGGTTTAGCTCCATCCAAGACCAGAAAAAAGACGATATTTGCTACGCCACCCAAAACCGTCAAGACGCGGTGTATGAGCTGGCAAAAACCGCCGGCACCATCTTAGTGGTCGGCTCGCCGAACAGTTCCAACTCCAACCGCCTGCGCGAAATCGCCGAACAGCTCGGCAAACCCGCCTACCTGATCGATACCGCCAAGGACATGCAGCAAGAGTGGTTTACCAACATTGATGTCGTCGGCGTAACCGCCGGCGCCTCCGCCCCCGAAGTCTTAGTACAAGAAGTGATTAACCAACTGAAACAATGGGGCGGCCAATCGACTATTGAAATCCAAGGCATTGAAGAAAAAGTCGTCTTCTCCCTGCCCAAAGGCCTAAGAAAAGCCAGTGTCGCCTGAACTGGAGTCCCTCCGCCTAGATAAATGGCTGTGGGCGGCGCGTTTTTTTAAGACCCGTGCCGATGCCGCCGAAGCCATCAACGGCGGCAAAGTCCACGTCAACAAACAACGCGCTAAGCCAGGTAAAGACATTAAAGTCGGTGCACAACTGAGCATCAGCAAAGACCGCTACCGCTGGGAGATCACCGTCACCGCCCTCAGCGGCCAACGCCGCGCCGCCAAAGACGCGGCGCTGCTCTACGAAGAATCCCCGGAAAGCCACGCCCAACGCCAACTGCAAATCATCCAACAGCGCGAACAACGGGAATTTTTAGCCATCAACGGCATAGACCACAAGCCCAATAAAAAAGAACGCCGCTTGATCCATCGGTTTAAAGATGGGCAATAACGCCCATCACCTTACCGCGTTTCCGGTACAGAAAAGCTCCCCTCGCGATCAATATGAGCGGCATCAAACGGAGCGCAAAGGTCTTTAGCCTTTGGACGATAACCTAAAGCCAACGCATTAACATTCCGCTTACCCCCTGTAGCTTACCCATAACCATAACAGACCAGCCCCTATTTTTACCCCCTAAGCCTGCACCCCCAAAATTTAGGAATAAATTTAAAGCCCAAATTTACTTAATAATAATCAATAACTTATAGTAGCATCAAAAAACATTGGTTTTTCTTGCCAAAATCCTCGTAAAGCCTATATACTCTAGCCTCTGAAGCATCTAACTCCAGTTAACCGCCGCACAGGCGGCTTAGAAATCAACTTCTTGGCTCCACTGATCCGCCCACTCGTTAACCGCCGCACAGGCGGCTTAGAAAACCGCCAAGACTTTGCCGCGTGGTCGATGAAAGTTAACCGCCGCACAGGCGGCTTAGAAACATTTGTACTGTCCGGCCAAGCCAATGGCATCGTTAACCGCCGCACAGGCGGCTTAGAAATAACCTCAGACAATTCAAAAATAACAACATCCGTTAACCGCCGCACAGGCGGCTTAGAAAAACTGAAGCCAAAACCTGCGGCCCACGAAAAAGTTAACCGCCGCACAGGCGGCTTAGAAAATGCGGGGCATTGTTGATTTTGGTTTGCCATACGTTAACCGCCGCACAGGCGGCTTAGAAATTTTTGGCATCAAGCCTTTCGCCAATAATAAAGTTAACCGCCGCACAGGCGGCTTAGAAAATCAATCTTAGCACCCGACTGGATTTGTTTCAGAAACGTTTGTAGGCAAGCATTTTTATGCTGAAATAGTCACGCTGTACCAAAAATTACACGAGGCTGACTTATGATCCATAGATACCAAGACAATTGCCGTTTTTGCGCCCATTATCTGGGCGGACAGCGCTGTAAGGCATTCCCTTTGTCGATACCTGCTTACTTATGGTCGGGCGACAACCAGCACCGTAGCCCCTATGATGGCGACCAAGGCATCCAGTATGCGTCTAAGCAGATGGCCGTGCCCGATGCAGATGCCTTTCTGTCCGGCAATTATTAATGGCTGGCGCATCCGTCACTGTTAACCGTCGGCCAGCATTTACAGCAGCTTAAAAACCCAAATGCCATTATCTACCCCTCACAAACAAGTTGGCGGCTTGGGCAACCCCGCCAGCTTGCAAGTATACTTCAACGGCCCATCGGGGAATAAGCGCTGCAAATAACGGCTATTGCCCTTCTCTTCCCCTAGCGTCTTCGCTATGGCTTTGGCGAATACCCGTGCATTGGGCAGATGCTTATACTGCCGATAATACCCCCGCATAAATTCAATCAGCTCCCAATGCGCCTCCGTCAACTGAATCTGGTTAGCAGCGGCTAATGCCTCGGCGACCGTAGGGTTCCAATCCGCCGCATTCACCAAAAAACCTTGCTCGGTAGTCGGTAAGGCGATACCTTCAACCATTAAGACCATGATTGTGTCACTGTATTTTTAATGGTCAACGCCACCAGCCCGGCATAATCGACCAAAGCCAACCCTGCGACCAAGTCAGCTTGGGCAAGGCCGCGTATCTGTAAATCATCCGCTAAGGCAAACACCTGGCAGGCCCCTGTTAAGCGGCTTATCTCCTGCACCCAACGGCTATTTTTTAACAATCCCAGCACCGCGCCATCCAAAAAAACCACATCATCCCCTGCGCCGATCCGCGCCAGTACCGCCGCATCCGGCGGCGTTTGAAAAATGAGCTGTAACATTACACCGTATCCGTTATTTTTAAGCCAATAATGCCGATAATCACCAGTAACAGCGAGAGCAAACGCGGCCAGTCCGCCGATTCTTTAAAAAGGACAATCCCCAGAATGGCTATGCCGACTGCACCGATGCCCGTCCACACGGCATAAGCCGTACCGATAGGTAAGGTTTTAATCGCCAACGTCAGCAGATAAAAGCTCAGCGCACCAGAAGCGGCAGTCAGCAAGCTTGGCCAAAGCTGGGTGAAGCCTTCGTTATACTTAAGGCTGACCGCAAAAACAATCTCTATCACACCCGCCAAAAACACTAATAACCACGCCACAATAACCTCTTTTTCTTAACAAAACAGCGGTCATTTTACAACATGTAGGGGGCAAGGGCATGTAAGTCTGCCGCAAACAGACAAATGCCCTACGTTTAAGGTAAATATTTACCTGCCTTAGCCGAGATTCTTTGCTACATTACCTCCGACACAGCGATTATCATCATAAAAAAGGACTGGAAAGCCATGAAAACCACGACAAAATGCCTATTATCCCTCGTTGCCGCCATCGGCACTTATAACGCCCAAGCCGCCCCATTGAATAACATGGTCGCCAACTGGCATATCGACGAGGGTGCAGGCCAAAAAATCCTTGATTCATCGGTTTACGGCAAACATGGGCAACTGGGCGGCAGCACGGCGGCAGATGTCGCCGACCCACTCTGGATTAGCCGCCGTTTTGACGATGCGGCGTTAAATTTCACGGGTGGACAGTATGTAAAAATACCTCATGCGGCTATTTTAGAGCCGCAAAAAATCTCTGTGGAAGCGTGGATAAAAGCAGGGACGACTGACGCAACCGTACCGCTGTATGTGCTTGCCAAAAGCAACCATGCCTGTAGTTATGCCGCATACGGCTTATATCTGCACGAAAATGCGACGCACAGCAATGGCGTGCCTTATTTTTATGTCGCCAACAGTGACGGCTCGTCTTATACCGAATCGCCCGATCCGGGCTATAGCTTAATGGATGGCAAATGGCATCATTTGGTCGGCACTTATGACCTGAACGCCGTCAGGTTATATGTAGACGGCGTACAAGTCGGTACCGGAACACCAACAAAATCAGCCATCGGCTACGGCAGTTTCAGCCAAAAAGATATCTATATCGGCAGTTTTGACAACGGGGCAAATGGATGCCCATACCAGTTTATCGGCAGCATTGACGAAGTAAGGATATGGAATAAAGCCTTGACTGCCAGTGATGTGTTGACCCGCTATAAGGGCTATTGACAGGCACAAAAAAGGGCGGTCAAGCCGCCCTTTTTATCGGTGTCGGTGTCAGAACGTTTTAAGTAGAGGGCTGCCCGTCAACAATCACTTTTAATTGCTGCCCAGGACGCAGGCCTCTGCTTAATGCGTCGGCGTTAGTTTTGCGCAATTCGCTTACGGAGATGTTAAAGCGTTTGGCGATTTGCGTCAGGGTATCGCCATTGCCGACTTTATAATGCACCAAGCGTATCGGTGCGGCTGAGGCGACCTGCTGGTTGGCGGTGCCCCCTTTAATCACCAGTTTACGGCCCGGCAATAGGGCGGTTTTTAGGGTTATTTTATTCCACTCGGCCAAATCTTTAGGATCTACCGCAAAGCGTTGCGAGATGTTCCAAAAGGTATCGCCTTTTTTCACCGCATACATCTGGCCGCTGCCGCCAGTCTGGATTTTTGCCGCTTTTACCGCTATCGGCTGGCGCTCAGCCCGCGCGTCGTTAAGGTCGTCGCTGGCGGACGGAATCTGCAAGCGCATACCCCAACGCACATTACCGTCGGGCAAATGGTTGGCTTGGCGTAACGCCGCTATGCTGGTATGGCTACGCTCGGCAATCGCCGATAAGGTTTCGCCCGGCTTGACGGTATAACGCCCTGAAATAGTGCTGGTCTGAATCTCTTCATGACGCTCTTCTTTCGGCTCGCTTCTTTTCATGATAGGGGCGGCGGCAAGCCGTTCTTCAGAGCGGATTCTGGCCGGAGCCGGGGCTGGTGCAGCCTCTTCATAAAATTGGCTGTAATCGACGCGTTCGTTAAACGGCAATTGGGCGAGGTTTCTTTTAAAGTTTTGCGCTTGCGCCACCGGCACTAACAGGCGGTGCGGACCTTGCGGGGCGGTACACGATCGGTTAAAGCCCGGATTAAGCTTTAAGAATTGGTCAAAAGGGGTATTGGCCAATTGTGCGGCTTTGCGCAAATCCAACGGCGCTTTAATATCGACCGCTTCAAAATACGGCTTATTAGGGATATGATGCAAATGCAGATTGTATCGCTCGGCATTAGCGAATATTTTGGCGATCGCCAATAAGCGCGGCACATAATCTTGGGTTTCTTGGGGCAGGCTTAAAGACCAGTAATCCGTCGGCAGACTGCGGCCTTCATTTTTATCTATCGACTTGCGGACGCGGTTTTTGCCGCAATTATACGAAGCCAAAGCCAACAGCCAATCGCCGTCGAACAACTCGCTTAACTCTTTCAGATAAGTGGTCGCGGCTTTAGTGGAGGCATAAACATCGCGGCGGCCATCGTACCAATCATTTTGCTCCAAACCGTATTCTTGACCTGTAGAAGGGATGAATTGCCAAAGCCCTGAGGCATCGGCGGTAGAATAGGCGTTCACCACGAACGCGCTTTCCACCACGGGCAATAAGGCCAATTCACCAGGAATGTGCTTAGCTTCCACCTCGTCCAAAATATGGTGCAGGTAAGGCTCTGCGCGTTGCTGGATAATTGCGAGGGAAGCCGGATGTTGCAAGTACCAATCAACCGCACGGTCGATACGCTCATTATCCATTTCCGGCAGGGAATAGAGCGCTAATAAACGGTCCCATACGCTATCGTATTGGGCGGTTTCGCTTTGGGGCTTGTGTTTGTTGAATTTAAGGCGAGAACCGGCCTGTCCAGAGACATTCTCTGGCGCATTAGGATCGGTGTTGCCGGACACTTGGTCGGTGGCACTGATCTGGTCGGTGGCGTTTTCCGTACAGCCTGCTGCCAAAAAAGACAACAAAATCAATAGGAAATTAACTGGCCTCTTAAAATTAACATGCATCGTCTTATAGCCTAAGAGTGTAGTTATATAATATAAGGGTTATAGTATAGCGTGTTTTTCTTGAAATTATTCAAAGGAATATTACATTATCTGAAAGAAAAAGTTAATCCACGCCTAATGCCTGACCCGCCTGCGATTAATTGCCCGCCGCCAGCCGTTTTCTTTCCGCATTAAGCGGCAAGCTTGGCGTAAATAAACAGTGTCCATGCCACAGCGGCAACCACCCGCCTTGCCTTAAATTGGGGCAGGCTCACAACCTGTAAGCACCGCAATGAAACGTAACTTCTTATTTTCTTGGTACCAAACGCCTAGGGGCAAATTGCTAAAAGAACTCGAAACCGAGTATCTGCAACGCGCCATTACGGTAAGTTGCCAGCAAACCGTTTTGCAGATTGGTGGATTGGGCTGGGAAAATGACTTTATTGACTGTACTTTATACAAATTCTATACCATTCTTGACGCAAAAAATCTAGGCTCACCGCTGGCCAGAAAAATTCAAGCCAAAGCCTTCCGTTTGCCGTTAAAATGTGCCAGCGTCGATATGGTCATTGTTCCACATCTGTTAGAATTTGACACGTCGCGCTTCCAAACCATGCGCGAAATAGAGCGGGTCTTAAAGCCTGAAGGGGTCATCCTGATGATGAACTTTAACCCTTGGAGCATCTGGATTCGGTACCAGTTTTTATGGGAACTCAAACTGACCGATTCTTGGCGCGGGCACTTTATCAGCCATGCCCGAATGATGGACTGGCTAAAACTGCTCAATTTTGAAGTTACCGTCTCGTCAAGCTTTTATCTGGATGAAATCAAGACCAAACACGGCAAAGCGGTGCGCACGGCCGGCTCGTTTACCGCAACCGCCTACGCCATTAAGGCCATTAAGCGCCGCTACAACCTGATCCCCTTATCCCCAGTGACGCAAACCGACCAACCCCGTTTAATGACCACCTCTTTAGCTTCTACCTCTGCCCCCCAAATTAACCATGACTGACTGCGTAATTATCTATACCGACGGCGCTTGCCGCGGCAACCCGGGCCCTGGCGGCTGGGGTGCGATGCTGACCTATAAAAGCTACAGCAAAGAACTGTTTGGCGGCGAAGCCACCACCACCAACAACCGCATGGAACTGATGGCGGCGATACAAGCCTTAGAAGCGCTGAAAAAACCCTGCAAAGTCAAATTGCACAGCGATTCCAGCTATGTACTGAAAGGCATTACCGAATGGTTGCCCGATTGGAAAAAACGCAATTGGCGCACCGCCGCCAAACAGCCCGTGAAAAACGACGACCTCTGGCGCAGGCTTGATGCCGCCAGTAACCTGCACACCATCGAATGGCAATGGGTCAAAGGCCATTCCGGCGACCCCGGCAACGAACGCGCGGATGCTTTGGCAAATAAGGGGATTGATAGCTTAGGGAGGGGATAAAATAGGCCTAATAACGCCACGCGAAGAGGAAAATCATGATTCAGGCGCTTTTCATTCTAGCGGCATTACTTATTCTTGCCCTTGCAGGGTATTTGCTGATTATTGCTGTCCGCTGGGCGTTCCGGTTTCCAAAAGCCGCGCTCATCCTCTGCACCCTATTAATTGCCGGATGCGGCATCTATTACCAACACTTTATAACACAGCATAGGCTAAAGCACCTCCCCAAAGACCTACCCATTGACGATATCCTTTACGCCAACGAAGAATCTTGGGGATGGGGGCCTGGCGGCAATGAAACGGGCTTTATCGCCTATAAATTACCCGATATTGCCGCACAAGCTATACTGCAAGGCGGTCTTGCTTATCTGGAAAAATTATCGCCCAAAGGATCAGCATCCGGCTTTTATTGGCATTACGGAAAATGGCAAGAAACCCCAATTCTGTCAGATCCCCAGTGGCTAGACAATAAGCAAAAACGCGAAGCCATAACAGCGGCAGCTAGCCCCAAAATTGCCAACTACCTAAACGTATATGGCTTTGGCATTCCCATAGACCCGCTGATTGAGAGCGAGCTTAATAAGGCAATTGCCAAACCAAAAAGCTATTTTGCCTATGGGCGCATTGGCATCATCATTGTCATTCCCGATGCCCGAAAAGTTATCTATGCTTACAACGGTTAGGCGTAGATAAACAAAGCCTTATTTCTTACTGCCCAACAAGCTCTTCAAATCCGCAAACGGATTATGGGTGGCCACAGGCGCACTGGCTTTGCGGGTCTGGATACCGGAGAAGCGGGTCTCCTCATAACGCGAATGCTCATTATCATGGCAATACAGGCATAACAATTCCCAATTGCTGCCATCCGCCGGATTATCGTCATGGTTATGGTTGCGGTGATGCACGGTCAGCTCCGCAAGGTTTTTGTGGGTAAACTCACGCGCACAACGCCCGCACACCCACGGATACATCTTTAAAGCCTGCCCGCGATACGATTGCTCGCGCAATTCCTGTTCACGGCGGGCGGCCATCACTAACTGGGTTTGTTTGTCGCTATTGGCGGATGTTTTATTGACTGCCATATCCTGTCCTAAAAACTCATGCAAATAGGGATATTGTAAAGCGTCTGAGCCTTTAGCGATAGTCATCATAAAGCTAAGCGTCCGGCTCCAGATCAGGCGGCCATTAATGGCCGCCGGATTAACTTAATCAAGCGGCGCATAAACCCCTGCATCGGGCGTTTTTTATAGTGGTTCATAATGCCGTCGATTTTATTGTACACCTGATCGTGCATGTGGATTTTTCTTGGCATGGCCTTGCTCCTCACATTAAATGACTGGGTTGGCATGGGATCGGTAACTGCGCATTTGCCCGACCAACACACCTTGGATTTGCACCTGTTCAGGGCGGTAAGCCAACGCGCTCATGGCCGCATTGGCGGGCAGCAACAACACTTGTCCGGCGGATTGCTGAATGTATTTCAACGTGGCTTCGGCGTTATCAATTAGGGCGACGACAATCTCGCCGTTCTGGGCATAAGCGCGTTGCTCAATCACCACCCAATCGCCATCAAAAATCCCCGCCTCAACCATCGACTCGCCTTTAACTTGCAACACATAACACGGCTTATTGGTTTTTAAGGCCTCAGGCACCACCATATAGCCGACCGTCTCCAACGCCTCAATCGGTTTACCGGCAGCGATAGCCCCGACAAAAGGCAACCCCTGCCCTTCCCTAGCCTCTACCCGCGCTTGGGCCGTCAGGCGCACCCCTGTCTGCTTATTGCCGTTAAACGGCTCGACCAGCCCCGCATTAACCAGCGCCGAAATATGCTTATGCAAAGACCCGCGCGAAGCCATGTCTAACGCTTCACAAAGCTCGTCCAGACTGGGGGGATAAGGAAAACGCGCTTGATTGGCGCGTAAGAAGTTAAAAATCTCCCGCTGCCGCCTAGTTAAAATCTCCATCATGCGTCCTTCCTTAACGTGTTGAATACGGGGTTAGCTTACCAGAGACAACGGCAAAAGCAAGAAAAAAGAGAACAAAAAGAGAACAAGAAAGATACAGAGAAAAACGAAACAGCCGTAGAAACGTTGTCGCACCTTTACCGCTTAGCGCTAGGCGTAGATCTGCTCGGCTCTAACTAATTACATGGGTGGCAATGGCCGCCACTATTTTCGCAACTGTTTCTTTCACCCCCGGTCTTTAATGCTGGATGGCTGTAGGCAAGCGGCAAGTCCGGCTCCGCCGCGCACCATTCCACAAGTCTTCTGACATTAGCTGAAGGCGGCTTTGCTGGCCGTACGGTAAGCCCGACAGCTTAAGAAATCATTTTTTTTCAACCAATTGAAACAACATGAAAAAATATATTTATACAAGATGCTGGTTAGCCTTACTGAACCGTTTATTCCATACTGCCTATCAGCCCCTGAGGTTACGCCAATTTATTTTCTCGGCAACGCCAATTAAAAATAGGGTTATGCCCCTAGTGCGCGTAGAATCCTTTCGCGTAATCAATTAATTTTAAAAAGGAAAACGGTTATGAAAAAAATAGCTTTGACGGCGGCGATAGGGGTTTTAAGTGTATGGGCAAGCATTGCGTTTGCGGACATTGCCTTAGAATCGAAAGATGATATGCACGGAACGTGGAAACTGCAATATACGAAAAACTCCCTCACCGCGAAAGAAACGGTATCACGGGAAGATTCGTGGGTATTTCAGGGCGGAAAAGTCACTATCAAAAATATTGCCCGCGAAGGCGGACATTATGACCAAACACCGCTGAATTATGAAATCGACAACGGCAAATTAAAAGTGCCGTTTGTAGGCCGCTCAGGATTTGATACCTTTACCTTAGTGGAGCGCACAGCGGATACCATGACGCTGAAAGGCAAATTCGGCGAGCTTTACTATTTTGTAAAAAAATAGCCGCAGGCATTTTAGCCAAGACAGGCCTATTGTCGGGCAGACCCTCATTATCTTGCATGGCACAGCGATATGGCTACCCGGCAACATATTGGCGTACAGAATCACTTGGTTAAAGCAACCATAGGCGATGGACGTTAACCCATCACCTATGCGCGGGTTATTGCCCGGCCTTCTCTACGACTCGGTGCTGTCGATATCCGCCAAGTACATATCCGCCAATAATTTCTTCTCGGCAGTTGTCAGTAAAATCCGTTTATAAGCCTGTTCTTTCTGTTCTCCGTCCACCTGACTGCGGCGGTCATTGGCACGCCTGAGCATTTTGCGGCGGTCGTGAATCGGCTGCTCCAGACCTTGGGTGCGGATATACTCCAGCCATTCGGGCGAACCGAACGGATGCGGATTTTGGCGGCGGTCGCCCCCACACCGGGTATTAGAAGATTCTCTAAGGCTGGTTCTTAAATCAATGATGTTCATATTATTATTGTCTCCTATCCTTGATTGCGGGCATTATCGGCCAACACAACAATAATAGGTTAACGTTTCATAAAGTCAAACACCTTTGCTCTTTAAACTTTAAAGAAATGCCTAAAAATAGCCGCCGACTTCAACGGATGCTATCTAGCCCTTGCCGCGTGTGCGTGTCCGGGCTTGGATGGATTTGTCTTTGGAGGTTTCCAGCGATTCAAAGCGTTTTTCCATAAACTGGATAATCAAGTCGGCAATGTCTTTGCCGCTGGCGGCTTCAATACCTTTCAGCCCAGGCGAGGAATTGACCTCCATAATCACCGGGCCGTGGTTAGAGCGCAGCATATCCACGCCGCACACGTTAAGCCCCATGATTTTGGCGGCGCGGATGGCCGTCGAACGCTCTTCAGGAGTCAGGCGCACTAAGACGGCCGAACCACCCCGGTGCAAGTTAGAACGGAATTCACCGTCCGCGCCTTGGCGCTTCATCGCGGCAACGACCTTATCGCCGACCACAAAACAGCGCAGGTCACTGCCGCCCGCTTCCTTAATAAATTCCTGCACCATAATATTGGCTTTCAAGCCCATAAACGCTTGGATAACGCTTTCGGCGGCATTATGGGTTTCCGCCAGCACCACACCAATGCCTTGGGTGCCTTCCAATAGCTTAATGACCAGCGGCGTACCGCCTACTTGGTCAATCAAATCGGTGATGTCGTCAGGGTTATTGGCAAAGCCGGTTACGGGCAGGCCTATGCCTTTTCTTGCCAGCAATTGGGTGGAACGTAATTTGTCGCGCGACCGGGAAATGGCGACCGATTCGTTCAGCGGCAAAACATTCATCATTTCAAATTGCCTTAACACCGCCGTACCGTAAAAGGTCACAGACGCGCCAATACGCGGTATGACCGCATCAAAGTCGGTCAAATCTTCACCACGGTAGTGGATGGACGGATTATGCGAAGTGATGTTCATATAGCAGCGTAAAACATCCAAAACCCTGACTTGATGTCCGCGTGCTTCCGCAGCCGCAACGAGCCGGGACGTTGAATACAGTTTAGGGTTACGCGATAAAATAGCAATTTTCATAACTTCTCAAGTGGAGGGGACGGGTAAATGGCGCATATTCTGTCATGATTTAAGCCATCAAGCACCAGAAATAACACCGCGAATACGTTTGGGCAGGGCAATATCCTATTAAGGCGAATATCCGTTAAAATAGCTTTTCAGTCCCCACTTTTTTATAGGATCATTCAGGCGATGGAAATTTCCGCCCGCATTTATGCCGACCTTGCAACCCCCGCTTTAGTAGTGGATGAAGGGCGGCTTCTGGCTAACTTAAAAGCTCTGGACACCTTGCGCCAGCAAAGTGGCTGTAAAGCGCTATATTCTATCAAATCCCTGCCATTTGTGCCGATTTTGGCGTTGGCAAAACCCTATATTGACGGATTTTCGGTCAGTTCCTTATTTGAGGCCAAATTGGCGGCTGAAGTCTTGGCGGGTACGGGCAGCCTGCATTTGACCACGCCCGGCATCCGCCCTGATGAAGCGCTTGAATTGGCCGGGCTATGCAGCCATGTCAGTTTGAATTCGCTATCGCAACAACAACGGTTTGCCCCGCTGATGCAAGAGCGCACCTCGGTAGGCTTGCGCATTAACCCAAAACTGCCGTTTGTCGAGGATGCGCGTTACAATCCTTGCCGACCCCATTCAAAATTGGGTGTTGACTTGGAATCGTTATCGCAAAGCCCAGCGTTGGAGGCTATTGAAGGCTTGCATATCCATACCAATTTTTCTGGCACAGATTACACGCCGCTGCTGAAAACGGTCGCCAAGCTGACGCAGCATTGGCCGGGTAATTTGCGTAAATTGCATTGGTTGAACCTCGGTGGCGGTTATATGTATTGCCAAATCCGCGACCAGACGGCCTTTGTCACGCAAGTCCAAGCCCTGCAAGACACTTATGGGTTAACGGTGTATATTGAACCGGGCAAATCGGTTTTGGAAGATGCCGTGCAACTGGTCGCCACGGTGATCGACTTGTTTAGCAGCGACGGCAAGACCATCGCCATCCTTGACACCTCCGTCAATCACCATCCTGAAGTGTTTGAATATCAAAGGCAGCCGGAAATTAGCGGCACGGATCAGCATGGCGAACATTCGGCAATCATAGCGGGTTCGACCTGTTTGGCCGGAGATTTGTTTGGCGAGTATCGGTTCGGCAAACCCTTGCAATTGGGCGATAAAATCATCTTTAACAATGCAGGAGCCTATAGCTTAGTCAAAGCCAACCGCTTTAATGGCTATAATTTGCCAAGCGTCTACATGCACCATGCCAACGGGGAGTGCCAAGCACTAAAACATTATACTTATCAAGATTATCGCCAACAATGGTTGGGCGATTGAAAGCAAAGGCCCTATTGGCAGACACTACCCAGTCATCGGCAAAGGCTAAAGCCCTTTACCGGACAATTGCAGCGCTTATATTCTGTAAATTATTGATTATTTGTTTTATTTATAGGCACTCGCCCTAGTAACCTTATCTATCAAGCTGAGTTTTAAGGGTTTGCTTGTTATAATGGACAGATTTATAACTGTATCCATATCTGTTCGAGAGATTTCATGATTCAAGGTAGTATCGTAGCATTAGTCACCCCCATGGACGACAGTGGGGCTGTGGATTTTCAGAAACTCCAAGCATTAGTGCATTTTCATATTGCGCAAGGCACTGACGCACTGGTCGCCGTCGGCACCACAGGCGAATCGGCAACGCTGGACGAACACGAACATTGCGCTGTCATCAAAGCCGTGGTTGAGTATGCGGACGGTAAAATCCCGGTCATTGCAGGTACAGGGGCAAATGCCACCAGCGAAGCCATTAACCTGACCCGCCGCGCCAAAGAAGCGGGGGCAGATGCCTGTCTGATCGTTACGCCCTACTATAATAAGCCTACCCAAGCCGGTTTATACTTACATCACAAGGCCATTAACGATGCGGTGGATATTCCGCAAATCTTATACAATGTGCCTGGCCGTACCGGTTGCGACATGCTGCCGGAAACGGTGGGGCGGATCGCCCAACTAAACAACATTGTCGGCGTGAAAGAAGCGACCGGAGACCTAAGTCGCATTCAGCAAATCCGTGACTTGACCGGCCCAGACTTTGCCATCTATACGGGCGATGATGCCAGCAGCCGCGAATTTTGCCTATTAGGCGGTAACGGTTCCATTACGGTCACGGGTAACGTCGCCCCGAAACTCGTTCATGATATGCTGATGGCCGCCCTCGCGGGGAATAAAGATGCCGCCTTGGCATTAGACAGCAAACTCGCCGCCTTACATAAGCAGCTCTTCATCCAATCAAACCCCATCCCTGTAAAATGGGCGGTTGCCGAAATGGGCTTGATTGGCAAAGGCATCCGCCTGCCCTTAACGTGGTTGACGGAAGATTGTTTTGATGCCGTCCGTGCCGCCATGCACCTTGCCGAAGTCATTTGATTATGAAATTAACCCTTGTGTTGCCGCTGCTCAGTGCTTTGGCCTTAACCGGTTTGACCGGATGCGGCTATATCAAAAGCCTGTTTCCCGATAAAGAGAAAGACTACCAGTACACGGTGGAAATTCCGCCTTTAGTATTGCCTGCCGACTTGGCAAAAAACGATGGCCTAAAACGCCCTGCACCAGCCGTGCCGATGACTCCCGGCACGGCCGAAACCAGTGCCAATGCCGTCACCCCCGGCAGTAACTCCGCTAACGCAGCGCCGGAACTTGTCGCCCCTGCCCCTAATGCTCTTGAGCCACTGCCAGCCGCTTCAGAAGAGCCTATTACGGTCAGCACCAGCACAGACAATAAATCTAGCCAGCACGAACAGATTCCGGTCACGTTACTGAAAACAGCAGACGGTATCGACACCTTACGCTTGTCGGCGCCCTTTGAAAATGCTTGGCGGGCAGTAGATAAGGCGTTAAGCCGTAAATCGGTTGAAGTGACCAACCGCAATAAAGCCGAAAAGCAATTTACCCTGCATTACGACCCTGATGAAAAAGCCTTGGAAGACCGCTCATTTTGGCAAGAAGCCTTTTTTATCTTTCATGGCCTGAACGGTAACGAGCAAGAGTTTATCGTCAAGCTGAACGACCATAACGGACAAACTGATGCGGTTATTTTGGATAAAGACCAAAAGCCCACCGCCGATGCCAGTGCGTTAAAATTGCTTAAACTCTTACAAGACACTATCCAATCAGGTTTTAATAAATAATTGGCAACGTGGCAGACGGGCTATAACGCCCTGCCGGACAAATTGCCCCGAAAAACCTGGCCGGAACAGGCCTGTTCCGGCTTAGTGGCCTGTTGGACGCAGGCCACCCCTCACTGCCATTAAGTTAAGGATTAAGTATTATTAATCAGAATGTTATATGGTCGTATAAAGCCAAGTAGGATTAGCCGTTCGCCTGTCCCCAGACCCCCCTTGTGGGGGAACTTGTCCCACAGGGACTTCCGTTGGTCGTCGAAGGGTGGGCGGTTAATCCGTCCATGATTCGACAAGCTCACCACGAACGGATTAACTTACTACGATCATAATTTCTACGTTATTGAAATATAAAGAATAAACCCTTAACTTAATCGCAGTGAGGCCACCCCTACCCTCTCTATTTTACCCAGTATCTTGCCCCATGTTAAAAATCCCTGGAACCACCGCCCTTTCAAGCTTTCGTATTAAGCAACTATTATCAAAGCTGCAAGCTTTAGAGCCTGCCATTACCGACGTAAACGCCCGTTTTATCCATTTTGTCGATAACGATGGCGATTTGGCCACATCTGACCAAGACATTCTGGCAAGCTTACTGGCTTATGGGCCGGATTGGGCGAATGCTGATGCGGAAGGCGAACGGCTCTTAGTTATCCCACGTTCAGGCACCCAATCGCCTTGGTCGAGCAAAGCCACCGAAATCGCCCAGCGCTGCGGGCTAGCCTCTATCCGCCGTATCGAACGGGGCATTGAATACACCCTTTCCTGCCCGGTCGCGGTGCCGCCTAGTGTCGCCGCCCTGCTTCATGACCGTATGACCCAAAGTGTGGTGTTGGCCGACACGGATACCGGGCTGTTCCAACAGCACCAACCCCTGCCCTTGCAAACCGTCAACCTGCTGGAACAAGGCCGAGATGCCCTAGACAAGGCGAATACGGACTTAGGTTTGGCTTTATCCGCCGACGAAATCGGCTATTTGGCCACCAGCTTCCAAGAGCTGGGCAGAAATCCTACCGATGTCGAGCTGATGATGTTTGCCCAAGCCAACTCCGAACATTGCCGCCATAAAATTTTTAATGCCGATTGGACGATTGACGGGGTCGGGCAGGCGCGGTCTTTATTCAGCATGATCCGCAATACCGCCGAACAGCATCCTGAGAATATTTTATCGGCCTACAGCGACAATGCCGCCGTTGTGACCGGCTCTAAGGCACGGGTCTTTATCCGTAACCCGCACACGGGCGAATACAGCTACACCGAAGAAGACGCGCACCTGTTGATGAAGGTGGAAACCCACAACCACCCCACCGCCATTTCCCCGTTCCCCGGTGCGGCGACCGGATCAGGCGGCGAAATCCGTGATGAGGGCGCGACCGGACGTGGTTCAGCAACCAAAGCCGGGCTGACAGGTTTTTCCGTATCGCATTTAAAAATCCCCGGCTTTTTGCAACCTTGGGAACATGACAATGGCAAACCGGAGCGTATCGCCTCCGCCTTGGACATTATGTTGGAAGGCCCTTTGGGCGGTGCGGCCTTTAATAACGAATTCGGACGGCCTAATATTGCCGGGTATTTCCGTAGCTTTGAGCAGCCCGTTGCCGATAGCGGCAACGCATTTAGGGGCTACCACAAACCGATTATGATTGCGGGCGGCATGGGCAATATCCGCCCGATGCTGATCGAAAAACAGCCTATCCCTGCCGGATCGTTAATTATTATCCTCGGAGGCCCCGCCATGTTGATTGGCTTAGGCGGCGGCGCGGCTTCATCACAAGCCTCCGGCAGCAGTTCCGAAGCCTTGGATTTTGCTTCCGTGCAACGCGAAAACCCTGAGATGGAACGCCGTTGCCAAGAAGTCATCAACCATTGCAATGCCCTCGGCGAGGCGACCCCTATTATCTCCATCCATGATATTGGCGCGGGCGGCTTGTCCAATGCCGTGCCGGAAATCATCCATGATTGTAACCGGGGCGGACGCTTTGAACTGCGCAACGTCCATAATGCCGATTTAGGCATGTCGCCCATGCAAATCTGGTGCAACGAAGCCCAGGAACGCTATGTGGTCGCCATCAAACCGGACGCGTTGGACTTATTCACGGCATTTTGTGAGCGTGAGCATTGCTTGTTTGCGGTCATCGGCGAAGCTACCGAAACTGAGCATCTGACCCTGAATGACCAGTTGCTGGGCACTAAGCCTGTGGACATCCCCATGTCGGTGTTATTCGGCAAGCCGCCGAAAATGCACCGCCACGCCGAACACCGCACTGCCAACTTACCCGCACTCGATACCAGCGGCATTGTGCTGGCAGAAGCGGTGCAACGGGTTTTGGCGTTTCCGGCGGTGGCCGACAAAAGCTTTTTGATCCACATCGGCGACCGCTCGGTGACAGGGTTGGTGGCGCGTGACCAAATGGTCGGGCCTTGGCAAGTGCCTGTCGCCGATGTCGCCGTCACCGCGTCCGGCTTTTATGCCCTGACGGGCGAAGCAATGGCAATGGGCGAACGTACGCCGCTAGCAATCATTAACGCCCCCGCATCTGGACGCATGGCTATCGGCGAAGCCATCACCAACTTGGCGGCGGCACGGGTCGACTCCTTAAAAAGCATTAAATTGTCGGCTAACTGGATGGCGGCGGCAGGCTTCCCTGGCGAAGATGCCGCCCTGTTCGACACCGTGCAAGCCGTGGGCATGGAACTGTGCCCTGCTTTAGGTATTGCCATTCCGGTCGGCAAAGACTCTTTGTCCATGAAAACCGTCTGGCAGGATGCGGCGGGGGGGAAAACCATGACTGCCCCCTTGTCCTTAATTATCACCGCCTTCGCGCCCGTTTTGGACATCAGCAAAACACTGACCCCACAACTGCGCCCGATTGCCGATAGCGTCTTGCTGCTGGTGGATTTAGGCGCGGGCAGAAACCGTCTGGGCGGCTCGGTATTGGCGCAAGTTTACGCGCAATTAGGCAACGATTGTCCCGATGTCGACCAAACAGCACTGTTAAAAGGCTTCTTTGAAGCCATCCAAAACCTCAACCATAATGGCTTGCTGTTGGCTTACCATGACCGCTCCGACGGCGGCTTACTGGCTACGGTCGCAGAAATGCTGTTTGCGGGGCGGCAAGGCGTGGCGCTAAATATGAACAGTTTGGGCAATGACCTGCTCGCCGCTTTGTTTAACGAAGAGCTAGGCGCGGTATTGCAAGTGCGCAAGGAAAATTGCGCCCAAGTGCTAAAAATCCTGACCGATGCCGGTTTGGCCGATTGCCTCCATACCATCGGGCAAACCGTCAGCGGCCAAAGCCTGAGCATCTATAAAGCTGGCGAATTGCTATACAGTGCCAGCCGTGCCGAACTGCAAAGCCAATGGTCGCAAGTCAGCTACCGGATGCAGGCCTTGCGCGATAACCCCGACTGCGCTTTAGCGCAATTTGAGCGCATTGCCGATGATAACGACCCCGGCTTACAGGCCGCGTTAAGTTTTGCCGTCAACACCGACATCAGCGCCCCGTATCTGGCCTTAAGCAAGCCAAAAATTGCCATCCTGCGCGAGCAAGGTGTCAACGGCCATGTAGAAATGGCGGCGGCTTTTGACCGGGCAGGTTTTACCAGCATTGACGTGCATATCAGCGACATTATCCATGGCCGCGTCAGCTTAAGCGACTTTATCGGCCTTGCCGCGTGCGGCGGCTTTTCTTACGGCGACGTGCTGGGCGCTGGTGGCGGCTGGGCAAAATCCATCTTATTCAACGCCCGCGCGCGTGAGGAGTTTAGCGCGTTCTTTAACCGTCCTGATACCTTCGGCTTAGGGGTGTGCAATGGTTGCCAAATGCTCTCCGGCTTAAAAACCATTATTCCTGGTACCGAGCTATGGCCGCGCTTTGTCCGCAATAACTCCGAGCAATTTGAGGCACGGGTGGCGATGGTGGAAGTGCAGGCCTCGCCTTCGGTGTTGTTTGCCGATATGGCCGGTTCCCGGATGCCTGTCGTCGTCGCCCATGGCGAAGGCCGCGCCGTGTTTGCCGACGGCCCGCAAGCCGCCTTGGACGCACAAACGGTCGCCTTATGCTATGTCGACAATTACGGCACTAAAACCACCGCCTTCCCTGCCAACCCCAACGGCTCACCCTTAGGCATTACCGGGTTGACCACCACCGACGGGCGTTTTACCATTATGATGCCGCATCCTGAGCGCTGCTTTAGAACCTTGCAAAACTCTTGGTATCCTGACGGCTGGCAAGAATACGGCGCGTGGATGCGCTTGTTCAGAAATGCCCGCGATTGGGTAAAATAAACCCAAGACCGTAACATGTACAGGCTAGGGCATATCCTTTATACTCATAGCCTGACATAAAATGAATGCCCTTTTTACTATCGGACAAACAATGAACTCGCTGGATTATCGAAAAATTTTCAGGGGACTGGCTACGATCGGCATTCTTATTATTTTTTTGTTGCCGCATTTAGTATTCGAATTAGTCACCGAAGCAGGCCATGTCGTATTAGAATTAATCGTCGAACTGGGTCATATTGTCTTTGAATGGGTAGAAATTAGCCTGGATACCGTTATCGAGCTGCTGTTTGAAACCGAGTTGCACGATACCCAGATTATTGTTTTCTATATCATCATGGCAGTTGTCTGTTTCGCGCTGTATCGCTTGGCCTTATTAATCCCCCGTTGGTTGCGATGGCTTTACAATAAACTGGTGGCTTATTATTTAGGGCAAAAAAACCGCTTTAGCTTGTACTGGCAAAGCCTCAGCTTGCTGAACAAAATAAAAATGGCGGCTATCGGCATCGGCGTTAGTGTCGGTTATTTATATGTGTTTTTCTCTTTCTGATACGGCAATTAGGTCATATCCCACCATAGCTATGCCTTCTGCCCCAACACCAGTAGCGCGGGCTGTGTTCTTAATATCTGCGGTTACCCAGCCATATTCTGCGGTTTAAAAAACAAATTCGGTTTTGTCTTAGGGTCGTCCTGTCTTTATGCCCTTGGGTATTTATGCCCTTTGGGCGTACCTGCCCTGCCGACGCACAGCATCCATTGTAGGCGTTAGAAAATTACAACTACCAAAATTAACGGGTTCAACTGATGAAAAACATCCGCCTTAAATACTTCGACCTATCATTACCCGCGATAACGGCGTTACGCGAATGCCTAAACGCGGTTGAAAAATCGGGGCTGGAAAAAGCCTTGCTGGAATTGGTTTACCTGCGGGTATCCCAAATAAACGGGTGCGGGTATTGCCTCAACCTGCACGCCAAAGCCTTGCGCGAAGCTGGCGAAACGAATGCCCGTATTGACATGCTCGCGGGTTGGAAAGTGAGTGCCTGTTATTCCGAACCGGAACGCGCCGCCCTCGCCTGGGCCGAATCGTTGACCGCCATCACGGTAGACGGCGGCAGTGATGCGGCGTTTGCCCAGTTAAAAGCGTTTTTTACGGATGCGCAAATTTCCGACCTGACTATCGCCATTGCCAATATGAATGCCCTGAACCGTATCGCCATCAGTATGCGGGTCTGATGGCACCTTAACAACAAGCGTTTTTTGCAAAAGCAAGACAATGAAAAAACCAAGTAATTTTGATTTCAAGCCTTCCATTGTAGGCGGCTCCATTGTGCTCAGGCCGCTGTATCCTGAGGATTTCGGGCAGTTATACGCAGTAGCGGCTGACCCGCTCATTTGGGAACAGCACCCGCAACCCCTGCGTTATCAACGGGAGGTGTTTGGGAGCGGTTTTTTTGCCGGTGCCATCGCTTCCCCAGGGGCTTTGGTGGTGCTTGACAAGCTATCAGGAGACATCATTGGCTCATCCCGGTTTTATGAATGGGATGCTGAGCGTCAGGAAGTGGCGATCGGATTCACCTTCCTGGCCAGAAGCCATTGGGGTGGGCAGACCAATCGGGAATTGAAACGGCTTATGCTGGAACATGCCTTCCGTTGGGCAAACACTGTGTGGTTTCACGTTGGTGTCAACAACATCCGTTCACGAAAAGCCATGGAAAAAATTGGCGCAGAATTTTCCCACGAAACCGCCAAAACGGTTAATGGCGTTATGGATACTTATGCGTTTTATCGGATTGAGGCAATCAGATTCTGTACTGAACGATAGCGCGGCGCGTTGTGCAAACAAAATTATGGACGACATCATCTGGCCTGAGGCCTACCTGCCCGGCATGACTGACAACTACGTCTCTAATGAACTCATCGTCAGCGACTTGAGCGCCGTTGCGGTGTAGGCGGCATTTAACGACACGTCGTACAGCAACGTGTCCGACATTTATACTGTGAACGGCCAAGTTTTCGGCTTTTACAATTCACCGTAGGGTACGCTGTGCGTACCTTTTGCACTGATTTTTATGAGGATTTTTTAAAGGTACGCACAGCGTACCCTACCAAAAAAACCGAAAACTTGGCCGTTTGAAGTATATTTCCATAACAGCTCAGAGCCACAGCTACACCTGAGCGCCCATTTCCGTTTACCACCTTTAACTTTTCGGTAGAGGCGTACGTTACCGAATACCAACCACCCGTTAACGACGAAGCGGCGCGGGTCGCTTGGCACGGTTGGGTAGACGACGGTACGGCGGCAAACTGTCTGGATGTCCATCATGCTTGGCTGTTTGAAAATCTGCCGGGCGGGCGGGTACGCATACTGGCTCAAGAAACCCCAATTGGCAACCCCGCGCAGACCCTCGCTGCGATCAAGCCCAATCCAATGCTTAAAGCCCATCAAGAATGGCTTGAAGGCCTGGCGCAGATAGCAGCCCGTATCCAAGCGCAGTCTGTGCAGCCTCTCACTGGCGTTTGCTGCCTCACTGCCATTAAGTTAATGAAAGCATTTCAAGCATTGCTCAAAATTACAGATTATCGTTACAGCACCCAACTTCCTCTCCTAGAACTGTCCCTTAACGCCAAAGCTAGACATAAAAACCCAGTTGCGGGACGGTAGCCCGTCCTGCAATATTTGCCTTGACGCGATAAAAGCCAAGCAAATAGGACTCTAGCACCTATTGTCACCGTTATTTTCAAAAATCAGGCCGCTATTATCATCTGGTGGCCGATTATCTTCAGTCAGTACCTGCTAATAAATTCGGCATATTCGCCTTTCCTGTTAAAATAACGGATATTTTTAACAACGCCAGTGTCCACTGCTTTGATTACGCCTTTCTATCGCGCAAACCCCGTCCTGAATACACCGGATTCCCCCTAATGAGTACATTACTTAAACTTTTTCAAGATTCATCTTCCTTGTATGGCAGCAATGCCACCTTTATTGAGGATTTGTACGAACGTTTTCTGGAAAACCCAGAATCTATTGACCCTAGCTGGCAACAACATTTTAAGACCCTACACCCTAATACCGATTTTGAGACCGCCCATAGCCCGATTGTCGAGCGTTTTGCCAAGCTGGCGATCAAATCACCAAACCGTTTGGCGCAAATCCAAGGCTTTACCGAAGAAAGCGTCAAAAAACAATCGGCGGTGGCACGGCTGATTAACCATTACCGTGTCCGTGGCCATCAGATTGCCAGCAATAACCCTTTAGGCAAAACGGCTCCGCCGCCTTTGGATATGGAGCCGTCCTATTACGGCCTGTCGGAACCGGATATGGACACCTTATTCGATACGGGGGCTTTGTACGGGATCAATAAACTGCCTTTACGCGATATTTTGGCACACCTGCGCAGCATTTATTGTGGCAGTATCGGCTCCGAGTACATGCACATAGACGATACCAATATCCGCCGCTGGTTCATTAACCGCCTGGAAAGCGCCAAATCTTACGGCACGCTGGATCAGGACAAGAAATGCTGGATACTGAAATTATTGACAGCAGCGGAAGGTATCGAAAGCCATTTACAAAACAAATTTGTCGGCCAAAAACGCTTTTCATTAGAAGGCGGCGAATCCTTGATTCCGGTACTGGATGAACTCATCCAACGTTCCGGCGAAAAAGGCGTGAAAGAAATCGTTATCGGCATGGCCCACCGTGGGCGTCTGAACGTCTTGGTGAATATTTTGGGCAAAAGCCCGGCCAGCCTGTTTGAAGAATTTGCCGGACATTTCACCCTAGTGCCAGGGATGCGCTCAGGGGATGTCAAATACCACATGGGCTTTTCGTCGAACATTGAAACCCCGGGCGGGCCGGTGCATTTGGCTTTGGCATTTAACCCTTCACACCTGGAAATTATCAATCCGGTGGTGGAAGGCTCGGTAAAAGCCCGCCAAGACCGTGCGGGTAAAGAGGGACAGAGTACGGTGATTCCGGTGCTGATACATGGCGACGCGGCGTTTGCCGGTCAAGGTATTGTCATGGAAACGCTCAATATGTCGCAAACCCGCGCCTTTTCGACGGGCGGCACTATCCATATCGTCATCAACAACCAAATTGGCTTTACCACCAGCAACCCTTTGGATGCCCGTTCTACGCCCTACTGTACCGATGTTGCGCGGATGATCCAAGCTCCGGTGTTTCATGTTAATGGCGACGACCCCGAAGCGGTGCTGTTTGTGACCCAGTTGGCGGTGGATTTCCGCATGACCTTTAATAAGGATGTGGTGATTGATCTGATTTGTTACCGCCGTTTGGGCCATAACGAAGCCGACGAACCGGCGGCAACCCAACCGTTGATGTACAAAAAAATCCGTAAGCACAAGACTACCCGTAAGCTGTATGCCGAGCGGCTTATTGCCGAAGGCATTGTCACGCCCGACCGTGTTAAAGACATGGCGCAAGCCTATCAAAACTTGCTGGAAGCGGGGAAAATCGTGTCGCGTCCGGTTTTGGACAGCCGCAGTTATTCGTATTCGACACAATGGAACCAGTTTATCAACAAGCAATGGGACATTCCTTGCCAAACTGCCATATCCTTAGATCGCCTGCGCTTTTGTAACGACCGGATGCAACGCCTGCCCGCCGGTTTTGAATTGCATCCGAGGGTCGCCAAGGTTATGGAAAACCGCCGTAAAATGGCGGCGGGGGCTATGCCTTTGGATTGGGGGTTTGCCGAAAATCTGGCCTATGCGACGCTGTTAATGGAAAAGCACAATATCCGCCTGACCGGACAAGATGTCGGGCGTGGTACGTTTGTCCATCGCCATGCCGTACTGCATAACCAAATCAATAATAAAACCCACACACCCCTAAAACATTTGGATGAAGCCCAAGGCCGCGCACAAATCTTTGACTCGCTGTTATCGGAAGCGGGGGTCTTGGGTTTTGAATACGGCTATAGCACCACCACACCGAACACATTGGTGATTTGGGAAGCGCAATTTGGCGACTTCGCCAATGGTGCCCAAGTGCTGATCGACCAGTTCATCAGTTCCGGCGAAACCAAATGGGGGCGGCTGTGTGGCTTGGTGATGTTGCTGCCGCATGGTTTTGAAGGCCAAGGCCCGGAACATTCCTCGGCACGTCTGGAGCGCTATTTGCAGTTGTGTGCCGAACATAATATGCAGGTTTGCACTCCGACCACACCCGCACAAATCTTCCATCTGTTACGGCGGCAAGTATTGCGGCCTTACCGGAAGCCGCTGATCGTCATGAGCCCTAAAAGCTTGTTGCGCCATAAATTGGCAATATCGACCCTGGAGGATCTGACTTCCGGCGAATTCCAAGCCATTATTGGCGAACAGGACGCGCTCGCCCCGAAAAAAGTCACCCGCTTGGTGTTGTGCGGCGGCAAAGTGTATTACGACTTATTGGAAGCCCGGCGCGAAGCCGACCTCAAGCATGTCGCCATTGCCAGGATTGAGCAGTTGTATCCGTTCCCATTAACGTTGTTTAAAGCGGAAATTGCTAAATACCCGCACTTAAAAGAACTGGTCTGGTGCCAGGAAGAGCCGAAAAACCAAGGGGCTTGGTATAATTCCAGCCACCATTTTATCGACAACCTACCCGCCTCTATTAAAGTCACCTACGCTGGCCGCGAACCTTCCGCATCGCCTGCTGTCGGTAGCTTTCATGTACATATCGAACAACAAAAAGCCGTTGTGCAGTCAGCACTTTATGGCGCTTCTTCAGGAAAATAACATGAGCATTGAAGTCCTAGTCCCCAATTTACCCGAATCCGTAGCCGATGCCACTTTAATCTCGTGGCATAAAAAAGCTGGCGATGCCGTCAATAAAAATGACAATCTGGTTGATCTGGAAACGGACAAAATCACCTTGGAGGTCACCGCCCCCGAAGCCGGCATCCTCAGCGAAATCTTGCAACATGACGGAGCTATTGTAACCAGCGGCGAATTGCTGGCGCGGATTAGCATCGGCGCAGTTGCCCCTGCCGATACCGCCCCCGCCTCTGCGCAAACCGACGAAGCCAAAGCCGGAGCGATTCCGTTAAGCCCTTCGGTACGCCGTCTGATTAGCGAAAACACCTTAGACCCTGCACAAATCACCGGCACAGGAAAAAGCGGCCGCTTGACCAAAACCGATGTTTTGGAACATTTGCAAAAACAAACGCCAGCGGCGGCCACCCCACCACCCGCCCCAGTTGCACCCAGCATTGCGCCTGCACCTGCCGCACCGGTCAGTGCGCCGCCTGTCGCCGCCACCGTAACGACACCACCGCCGTCTAATCTGCGGCCTGAGCAGCGCGTCGCTATGACCCGGTTACGCGCGAAAGTCGCCGAAAGGTTATTGCAAGCGCAACAAAACGCCGCCATGTTGACTACCTTCAATGAAGTCAATATGCAAAACGTCATTGATTTGCGTAACCAATATAAAGGCCGTTTCGAAGATAAACATAAAGTCAAATTGGGCTTTATGTCCTTTTTCGTCAAAGCCTCTATTGAAGCGTTGAAAAAATTTCCGGCCATTAATGCCTCCATCGACGGTAACGACATCATATACCACGGCTACTATGACTTAGGCATTGCCGTCAGCACCCCGCGCGGCCTGATTGTGCCTGTGCTGCATGATGCCGACCAACTGGATTTTGCCGGCATTGAAAAATGTATCGTCGATTACGGCGAAAAAGCCCGTGCCGGCACCTTAACCTATGACGACCTGAAAGGCGGCACGTTCACCATCACCAATGGCGGCGTATTTGGTTCCATGCTCTCCACGCCTATCCTCAATCCGCCGCAATGCGCGATTTTAGGTATGCACGCCATTAAAGAGCGTGCGGTGGTTGAAAACGGCCAAATCGTTATCAGGCCAATTATGTATTTAGCTTTGTCTTACGACCATCGCTTGGTAGATGGCCGCGAAGCGGTACAGTTTTTAGTCACGATTAAAGAATGCTTGGAAGCTCCTGCCCACCTACTCCTAAACATTTAAGCCTATGTCAACCATACCCCCTATTTATGATGTCATCGTCGTCGGTGCTGGCCCTGCGGGCTACTCCAGTGCCATCCGTTGCGCCCAACTCGGTTTGCGGACTGCTTGTGTTGATAATTGGCGTAATAAACAGGGGCAGCGTATTTTGGGCGGCGCCCATCTGAACTCCGGCTGCGTCGCGTCGATCACCTTACTGGAGTCGGCGCGGCTCTACCATGCGCTCAACCATGACCTAAAAAAACACGGAATCCATGCCGATAATATCAGCCTTGATATTGCCGCCATGATCCAACGCAAAGACAGCATTATTGATGCGCTGGGCCATAAAATCACCGACTTGTTTAAGCTGCATAAAATTGACAGCTTCCATGCCACCGCCAAATTAATCAAGCCTAGGCAACTGCATCTCACACCGATAGACGGCTCCGAGCCTTACCGCCTGGAAGGTAAGCATATTATTTTGGCGACCGGCTCATCGCCTATCCCCTTACCTTATGCCAAAGTCGATAATGAATTTATTATCGACTCTTTTGCGGCCTTAAATATGACCACTTTGCCGAAAAAATTGGCGATCATCGGCGCAGGTGTGATAGGTTTGGAACTGGCGGCGATATGGGGCCGTTTAGGGGCCCATACGGTCTTATTGGAAGCCCAAGAAAGTTTCTTATCCTTACCCGACCAACAGATTTCCCGCGAAGCCTACCGCATTTACACACAGCAAGGTTTGGATTTGCGTTTAGGGGCACGGGTGACGGCGGCGAAAAAAGTCGGCAAAAAAGTCCAAGTCGAGTATCAGGATCAAGAAGGCAACCACAGCCTCAAAGTGGACAGGCTGATTGTCGCGTCTGGCCGCAAACCGAACACCGAAAACCTAGCCGCCCCCGAAGCCAGTCTGTTACTGGATGAAAATGGCTATGTGCATGTCGATGAAAATTGCCGCACCAATTTGCCTGGGGTTTTTGCGATTGGCGACTTAACCGTGTTAGGGCCGATGCTGGCGCATAAAGGTATAGAAGAAGGTGTGTTTGTCGCCGAACAAATCGCCGGCAAACACACTGCCATCCATTACGACACCTTGCCCAGCGTCATTTATACCGATCCTGAAATTGCCTGGGTAGGACAGACCGAACAAGTGTTACGCGCTTTAGGGGAACCGATTAAAATCGGCATTTTCCCTTTTAGCGCCACCTCCCGCGCCCAAGCGTCAGGCCGTACCGAGGGGCTGGTGAAAATCATCGCCCATGCCGAAAGCGATGCTTTATTAGGGGTTCACATCATTGGCCCGAAAGCCTCAGAGCTCATTGCCGAAGCGGTGCTGGCCATGGAGTTTTCGGCCAGCAGCGAGGATTTGGCGCGGACTATACATGCCCACCCGACCCGCTCGGAAGCCTTCCACGAAGCGGCCTTGGCATTTAAAAAGATGCTCTCGCATATCCCTGGCTGATAACGCTTATGAAAAACAGCATCCGCTTTGTTATTAGCCCTTGTTCTTTAGGCTATGTTTTAGTAGCCGAAACGGCTAATGGGATATGCGCCATTGCCTTGGATGATGACGAACAGGCCTTAAGCGCCTATCTGCAAAACCTGTTCCCCAAGGCTTTACTCATTCCTAACCATCATTCAATAGAGAGGGCAGCGCAAGTGCTGGCACTTATCGAAGCCCCCCAGTTGCCGTGTAGCTTACCTTTAGACATTCAGGGCACGGCGTTTCAGCAACAGGTTTGGCAAGCCTTACGCGCCATTGCGCCCGGCACAACGCTGAGCTATTCCCAACTGGCCGAAGCTATCGGCGCCCCTAAAGCCGTGCGGGCGGTAGCGGGGGCTTGCGCCGCCAATAAATTGGCGGTCGCCATACCCTGCCACCGCATCATCCATAAAAACGGCAACAACTCCGGCTACCGTTGGGGTGTTGCCCGCAAGGCCGAGTTATTGCGCCGCGAGCAGCTTAAACCTTAACGGCCTTCAAATACCACCACACTGCGTCCCGCCACTTGGTAGCCGGATTTACCGGCGCGTTTCTGTTTGTTAGGCAGGACAATATCGCCCGGCGATGCCAGCGAGGTATTGACCGCCAAATACCAGATCCTGCCTTCAAAAACGGGTAAATTAATGGTGACGGCGGTGTCCGCCATATTCATGACAATATGCAAATCCGCTTCATGAGCCTCATGGATTTCACGCCCTATGAGCGTATAACGCAATAGCTGCGCGTGTGGGTCATCCCAACACGGCACATCATCGCCATTTTGCCAATGCCAGATAATATCCGGCAACAAGCGTTCGCCGCTGGGCTTGCCGGTCAAAAAATGGCGGCGCATAATGCTGGGATGACGCTTGCGCAAAGCGATCATCTGTTGGACAAAGCGCACAATATCGGCATTTTTTTTGGCCAAATCCCAGTTTAACCAAGACAAGCCATTATCTTGGCAGTAGCCGTTATTATTGCCGTTCTGGGTGTTGAGAAATTCATCTCCGGCCAATAACATCGGCACACCTTGGCTCAGCAATAAGATCGCCAACGCATTTTTGGCCTGTTGCCGCCGTAATGCCATAATCGCCGGATTATCCGTGTCGCCTTCGACACCACAATTGTAGCTCAGGCTATTATTGCAGCCGTCCTGATTGTTCTCGCCGTTCGCTTCGTTATGTTTTTGGTTGTAACTGAACAGATCATATAAGGTAAAGCCATCATGGCAAGTGATAAAGTTAATGCTGCTGATCGGCATACGGCCATGCGGCTCATAGAGGTCGCTACTGCCGCACAGACGGGTCGCCACTTCATTGACAATCCCTTTATCGCCGCGCAGAAAGCGGCGCACACTGTCACGGTAACGCCCATTCCATTCCCCCCAGCGATAGCCGGGAAAACTGCCGACCTGATATAATCCGGCGGCATCCCAAGCTTCGGCAATCAATTTAGTTCTTGCCAATTGTTCGGACAGCTCTATCCCCCAGAGCACAGGCGGGTTATGCAGGACTTCACCGCCCTCACCCCGCGCCAAAGCACTGGCAAGGTCAAAGCGGAAACCGTCAACATGCATTTCCCGCACCCAATATTCCAGACAACTGATGATAAAACGCGATACTAAAGGATGGTTGGCGTTGACGGTATTGCCGCAACCCGTATAATCATGGAAAATACTCTTATCAAAAGGGTCGAGATGATAGAAAATATCCCCTGAAATGCCCTTGAAATTAATCATCGGCCCGCGCGTACCCGCTTCGGAGGTATGGTTGAACACCACGTCAAGGATGACACCCATGCCCGCCTTATGTAAGGCCTTAACCAAGTCGCGGAATTCTTGGATATGGGTGCCTTGCTCCGGTGTGACGCAAAAGCCCGGATGCGGGCTAAAAAAGCTGTGCGTACTGTAACCCCAATAATTTTTCAACCCCAATTCGGCAGTATGCTGCGGCACGTCTTGCTCATCAAAGGCCATCACCGGCAACAGCTCGACATGGCTGATACCCAATGCTTGCAAATAGGGGATTTTTTCAATCAAACCCGCAAACGTGCCGGGATGTTTGACTTTGGCTGTGGTGTCGCGGGTATACCCACCCACATGCAGCTCATAAACAATGGCTTTTTCACTGCTGATGCGTAGCGGCGTATCGCCTTCCCAGTCATAACGTAGGTCTACCACAGCTCCCCGCATGGCGGTTTGGCTATTATCGCCTGGCCTACAGGCGATGGCACGCTGCCAACGTTTATGGCTGACTGCCCGCGCCCAAGGGTCAAGCAAATGCTTGTCTTTATCAAAGCGCAAGCCGGAATGGACGGGATCGTAAGGGCCATCCAGCCGCCAGCAGTACCAAGTACCGACCGGCAAATCTTTAACAAAAACATGCCAAGAAAAAAAAGTGCGGTTTTTCTCTTTGCTCAGCGTAATGATATGGGAAGGCTCGGTACTGTCTGAAGCGGTAAACAGCAATAACTCTACCGCTGTGGCATGACGGCTGAAAATGGAAAAATTAACCCCGCCCTCAGTGACAGTGCAACCTGGCGGATAAGGATTGCCGTGTTTTAATTTAAATTCGAGTTTGTGCATATTTTTATGAATAACCGTGTCGTTGTCTGGCAATATTTTCTATAAAACATCACCCGTAATGAAATAGTCACTATTTCTTATTATCATTGTAGCCCTTTGCCACCAATAAACTAGCAACTGACTGTTTAAGCCATTTGCAGCGTGTCGGTTCATCATCCCCCATGCTTACTTTTACTGCCACCCCATTTCCCATGCCCTCGCTTTTTACAATAATCCACTGAGAAAACCGTTTTTTAAGACAGGAAAATTTTGATTATGAACTATTTATTCATTTGTGGCACAGCCCGTTCCGGAACAACGGCCATGTGGCGTTTAGTGACAGCGGACGAGCGTTTGGTCATTGGCTTGGAAAGATATTCCAAGCATAGCTCCCATCATGCGCTGACCACTGACCTGTTTACCCCAGAGCGCTTTCTTGAGCTTCGGGCCGGCGACACGTTCTACCCTAATTTATGCGAATTTGACCCTTATTATGAAAAAGTTGGGGCATTGTTAGCCCATGCCGAGTATGTCGGTGATAAAATCCCCAAATTATTTAATTTTTTAGATACGCTATTCGCAAATATCCCGACAGCGAAAGTCATTTTTATGCTGCGGAATATCATTGATGTCGCCACCTCTTTCGAAAGTCGGGCCAACAGCATCCAAGACAAATCTTGGCCTGAAACCCGCAAAACTCAGGCGGCCATTAAGGAGTGGAGAAACTCCTTACTCATGCTGAAAAAATATCACCATGATGACCGTGTGTTTCCGGTCATTTACGAAGAGTTTTTCGCAGCCAACAGCTCTATAGAGCCATTGTACCAATTTCTTGGCCTAGAACCCACCCAAGCCGCCCATTTAGCCCACCAGACATTGCTGGCACAAAACCTGCAATTGGAAATAAAACGCCGTAAACGGGAATTGTCGGTCGAAGGCGTGCAACAAATTTGCGAGACGGCACCTTTTGCTTTATACAGGGAAGTGCTACGCACTATTAGGGCTAAATAAGCAGATTTTTACTTTCAGACATCTTATATAATCAGGCAACTATGGCTATCATTAACCATTCCCATAAATTTATCTTTGTCCATATCCCAAAAACTGCCGGAACCTCCCTAACCTCCGCACTGGAAAAATATACCCATTACTGCGATTTGGAAATTGGCGGCACGGCTTTTGGCGAACAGATACAAAGCCCCTACAGAAAACGTTTCGGCTTGGCCAAACATTCCACCGCCAAAGAAATACGCAATGTGTTAGGTACTGTGGCTTGGGCACAAACATTCAGCTTTTCTTTTGTCCGCAATCCTTTTTCCCGCTGTCTATCAACCTACCATTTTTTGCGCAAATGGGATGCACCAAACAGTGAAATATCCAGAAAAATCAGAGGTTTTAATAGCTTCGATGATTATGTGTTATCGGATATTTGGCAAGAAACCAATGGCCCTGACGAATTGTTCCGCCCACAAATTTATTGGCTACGCGCAAACATTAACACCAATAGCCTACTGGTCGATTTTGTCGGTCAAGTCGAACGTATTAACGAAGATTTTGCCACCATCCTTCATTC
This sequence comes from Methylovulum psychrotolerans, assembly GCF_002209385.1. Taxonomy (NCBI): domain Bacteria; kingdom Pseudomonadati; phylum Pseudomonadota; class Gammaproteobacteria; order Methylococcales; family Methylococcaceae; genus Methylovulum; species Methylovulum psychrotolerans. The sequence continues at coordinate 755,533 of NZ_CP022129.1, read as the reverse complement.
TATTGGCATACCGGAAAGTAAACGCCCAAGCACTTTACCAAAACTCAACAGCAGTCAGCCTTCAGCACTGACTGACATTAAAAATCAGGCAGTGATCGACAAAATTATCACAAAATACCGGGTCGATTTTGAAACCTTCGGCTATCCTTATTCGCCTTATTGACCGAGATGTTGTTTGGCGTACAGAGAGCCCGCAGCAGCCTAACAACAATTGTCTAAGGCGGGCTTTATAAGCGACCCGTTTGACCGTTGCGTTTTTTTGCAAAATCTCAACATTATCCTTACTGTCAAATCCAATAGGAATACGCCATTGTCACCCAAAAAACCTCATTTTATCACTGCCACCCATTATTTCGGACGCTGTTCTATGGGTAACTTTTGGAATACGTTCGAATGTGGGCGGGTGCCTGACGATTTTAAACAAATCCGTGCTGACGGCTTTAACGCCATTATCCTCATTGTTCCGTGGGCGCACCTACAGCCGCACACTCAGCCGATTGAATATGACCAAACCATTTTAGGCAGGTTATCTTACTTGCTCGCCCAAGCGCGTGCCGTCGGTTTGCGCATTATGCTAAGGCTAGGTTATTTGTGGGAAAATGCCCCGGCCGATATGACAACCTACCGCCGCTACCAACGGCTATTGACCGATCCGCAGCTGCAATTGGCTTGGCAGGATTATCTCGCTAAAGTGGAAAGCGTGGTCGGTGAGGATGCCCAAGACTGCAATTTTTTCCTTAGCTGGGAAGATGCTTATTGGCCGGTGTTGCGCCACCCTGAAAACCTGCGTCCAGAAGCCCGCATCAAATACGCCCAAGACATCGGGCTGACCGCCTATATCAAAAAACGTTTTGCTTTTAAGCAGCTACAGGCACTTTACGATGTCACTGCCGACTCTTATGATACCTTGCCCGCCCCCACCTCCAGGGAAAAATTATTTGCCGAATTCGCCCTATTTTTTGACCGCGAATACATAGAGCCGTGGATACTCGCCAGTAAAAATGCGTTAGTCCATGACATTTGGTATGAACACCGTATCGATCCTGATGTATTTTACGGGGATGGCTGGCAAGACTCCGTAGAATACGGCTCCTATAAAACCGGCAGCAGTTGTGATGTCATCTATTATCATCCTAAAATAGGGGTAAGTGGCGCTAAGCCCCTCAGCGCCGACGAGGCCGCCAAACACATGCAGCGGGTCTTAAATGGCTTCCGACCTTTTAATATCCACAAAAAACCGGTTTTTTTAGACCAGTTCAACTTTAAGATCAATAATCCCAAGCACCCTGATTTTGCCCGTCTGGCGGACGAGCATGTCCCCCGGCTTTTAGAACAACTGGTTCCCCTGTTCAAAAAAAATCTGATCGGCTATGGTGTCTGGGGCTACCGTGATTGGCGTGACGACAAAATTTTTAACGGGGCTTTTGAATTGGGCCTGGCCGGCTGGGAAGGCACTCAGCTGATTATGGAAGGCGACACTGTCCTGTTGACAGCGGGCAGCGAGCTGAAACAAGCTAACTTACCCCCCATGCCGTTTGTTTATATTGAATGTTTGCCGCTACCCGGCGAAACAGTGCTGAGCATCAGCAACGGCGTATGCACCGAACAGCAAACCGTTACCGCCGATACCTGTGAAATCATCCTGACTTTTGCCCAGAACAACACGGGCAAAGGGCCGCTTCATATCAATTGCCTGCAAGGTACGCTCAGCATCCGTAAAGTCGCTTACTATTCGCACATTTACAGCAACGGCATGAGGGATATTAACGGCGCGGCCAGCCCTATCCTCAATGCGATTGCCCGTTTTAACCATACGCTTGCCCCCAACCTGCCAACGGCGGCCCATAAGCAAGCCGCCCTGCCCGCTTAAGGCCACCCGCCCCGACTGAGCCGCCCTTTAAAAAGGGCGGCAAAGGGTTTACAGGCTATCTAAAATAGCCCGTTTTACCGCATCCAAGCTCGCGTCAATGGTAACGGGTTTAGCGTCGGCACATTGCTGCATGGCAATTTCCGGGTCTTTAATGCCGTTGCCCGTCAAGGTGCAGACAATCCGGCTGCCTTCGGGAATTTTGCCGATACTGATGTCATGCAGCGCCCCCGCCAACGATGTTGCGGAAGCGGGTTCACAAAATACCCCTTCAAATTGCGACAACATTTTTTGTGCCGCCAAAATCTGCTCGTCGCTAAACTTATCAAACCAACCGCCGGACTCTTTCTGGACGTTCCAAGCCAAATCCCACGATTGCGGATTACCGATACGGATTGCCGTCGCTAAGGTTTCAGGGTTTTCTATCGGATGGCCCGCCACAAACGGGGCCGCCCCCGCCGCCTGATAACCGCACATAATCGGCAAATTACGGGTCACCGCCGCATGGCTGGCCGAATAACGGGCATATTCGGTATAACCTTTCCAGTACGCAGTGATATTACCCGCATTACCGACAGGTAAGCAGTGATAATCGGGCGCAAAACCCAGCTCATCAACAATTTCAAAGGCAGCGGTTTTTTGGCCTTCGATACGGAACGGATTGATGGAGTTGACAATAGTCACGGGTGCCAATTCGGCGACTTCCTTAACTAAAGCCATGCCTTTATCAAAGTTACCGTTAATTTGGATGATTTTGGCATCATACATCAAGGTTTGTGCCAGCTTGCCCAAGGCGATTTTACCTTCGGGGATCAGTACGAAGGCCTTAATGCCCGCCCGCACCGCATAAGCCGCCGCCGAAGCTGAGGTATTGCCGGTCGAGGCGCAAATAATGGCTTGGCTACCCGCTTCCACGGCTTTGGTCACGGCCATGGTCATCCCACGGTCTTTAAACGAACCGGTGGGGTTCAGGCCTTCAAATTTGACGTAAATATCGACCTCTTTGCCGATCAGGCGGGGGATATTTTGCAATTGGATCAGCGGTGTGTTGCCTTCGCCAAGGCTAATCAGGCGGGTGTCGGCACTGACGGGCAGGCGGTCACGGTAGCGTTCAATTAAACCGGTGTAACGGGACATGAGAGTTCCTATGGATTTGAATAGTGATAATTAGGTTTATTAATGCTTATTAGGTAAGCTTTATTGTATAGAGCAGAGCTAACCAATAAGACTAGCCCAGCGTTTCCATGCGGATACGGTTGACTTTGCCGCTGACCGTGGGCAAGGCTTCAATCGCCCGGATAGCGGCGTTCATTTCTTGTTCCAAGGTGATTTGCGTCAACATGATAATCGGCAAGGCTGTGCTCTCTTTAGGCGGCTCTTTTTGGATAATGGCTTCTATACTGATGTCATGGTCGGCGAGAATTTTTGTGACGTCCGCCAATACCCCTGGCTTATCTTCGGCGTTCAGGCGCAAATAATACGACGTTTTAATGCGTTCCGCCGAAAGGACCGGAATATCCGCCAAGGCATCGGCACGGAACGCCAAATGCGGCACCCGGTTTTCCGGGTCGGAAGTCAAGGCGCGTACCACATCAATAACATCGGCGACCACGGACGAGCCAGTCGGCTCAGCCCCTGCACCCGCACCGTAATATAAGGTCGCGCCGACAGCGTCGCCTTTGACCAACACCGCATTCATCACGCCGTTGACATTGGCGATCAGCCGCCGCTCAGGAATCAAGGTCGGATGCACCCGCAATTCAATGCCCTCGGCAGTTTTGCGGGCAATCCCCAAATGCTTGATACGGTAGCCCAATTGCTCGGCATATTCAACGTCAATCCGGGCAATTTCGGTAATGCCTTCGGTATAAACCTTCTCAAACTGCAAAGGGATGCCAAAAGCAATCGATGCCAATATAGTCAGTTTATGCCCGGCATCAATACCTTCGACATCAAAAGTAGGGTCGGCCTCGGCATAACCTAGCGCTTGGGCTTCGGCCAACACATCGGCAAAATCGCGGCCTTTATCACGCATTTCGGTCAGGATAAAGTTGCCCGTACCATTGATAATACCGGCCACCCATTGGATTTGGTTGCCGCTTAAGCCTTCACGGATCGCCTTAATAATGGGTATGCCGCCCGCCACCGCCGCTTCAAAAGCGACGATTACGCCTTGCTCACTGGCTTTGGCGAATATCTCGTTACCGTGGGTGGCAATCAGCGATTTATTGGCGGTGACAATATGTTTGCCGTTGGCAATGGCGGTCAGAATCATATCTTTAACCGTCCCTGCCCCACCGATGGTTTCCACAATAATGTCGATATCAGGGTCGTTGATGATGTCTAAGGGGTCGGTGGTCAATTGTATATCTTGCGTGTCGCAGATACGCGGTTTTTGTAAATCTCTTGCCGAGGCGCGGGTAATGATAATTTCCCGTCCGGCGCGGCGGGCAATTTCTGCCGCGTTGCGCTTTAAGATATTGACCGTACCGCCACCGACAGTACCCAATCCCAACACACCTACTTTTATCGGTTTCAAAGCAAACTCCAGTTCAGCTAAAAGCTGACCATTATATTTCATAAGCCGTAAGGCACAAGCGCGAGTTTACGGTTAGCGGCCTTGAGCCTTAGGACGTTTTTACTAATTTCTTACGCACTTTTTTGCTGACCATATTAATAAACTCATCGCTGTTGTCATAGCCTTGGACTTTGATAAACTCGACTATCGACGCGATTAATTTTTTGGTGTCGGCGATTTCTTGGTGCGAACGTCCGCAACCTTGGCAATGTGTGCCGTCTTTTGTGCAGAGGTCAGCACAGGGGGTAAATTTCATAACATCTCTCGGATTATTTTAAGTAAATCGGGCGGGGCTTTAGTCAGTGGCCCATTAAGAATGCCAAGATAGCCGACACCTTGCGGTAACTTGCCTTATTTTAAAGCTATTTACCGCGCAGGACACGAAGAATACGCAATTTTTGCCGATGCATCCGTCTTATGGTCGGCTTATCGGCGTTAAACCAGCAGATGGCGGCCAATGCAGGCAAGGGCTTGGCTGACTAACGCGCTGTCGCCCGTCACCAACTGCTCGGCTTCGGTTTCTTTACGCAGCCAAGTGAATTGCCGCTTGGCCAGTTGGCGGGTGGCGGCGATGGCCTGCTCGATCATAGTCTGCCAATCCGTATCGCCATGCAGATAGGCCCATACTTGCCGATAACCCACCGCCCTCAGTGCGGGCAAAGCGGCGTTTAAATCGCCGCGCTGGTACAGCGCCCTGACCTCCTCGACCAAACCTTGCGCCAGCATCTGATGGAAGCGTTCGGCAATAATGCCGTGCAGGATAGCCCTATCAGACGGGGCGACCACCAGCTTAAGGATACGGTAAGGGATCGCGGGGCCGGTATCGGCAAAAAAGTCCGACAAGGGTTGGCCGCTTAATTCATAGACTTCCAAGGCCCGTTGCACCCGTTGCGGGTCGTTAGGATGGATTCTGGCGGCGGCTTTAGGGTCTATCGCCGCCAAGCGCTGATGCAAGGCCTCTTTACCTAAAGTGGCCAACTCTTGGTCTAAACGCCGCCTCAGCTCCGGGTTGGCCGTTGGCAGCACGGCCAAGCCACTGCTCAAGGCATTAAAATACAGCATGGTGCCGCCCACCAAAATCGGCAATTTGCCGCGTGCGGTCAAGTCCGCCATCAAAGCCAAGGCTTGGCTGCGGAATTGTCCGGTGGAATAGGCCTCAGAAGGGTCAAGGATATCGATCAGATGATGGGGAATGCCGCCGCGCTCCTGCGCGGTCGGTTTGGCCGTGCCGATGTCCATGCCGCGAAACACCAAAGCCGAATCGACACTGATGATTTCGCCATTAAGCTGCTGTGCCAATTGCACCGCTAAAGCCGTTTTGCCGGAAGCGGTCGGCCCCATGAGAAAAATGGCGGGGGGAAGGGTTAAATCCATAAATACGGGTTCAGGCAAGGGGGCGGCAAACGGCACAAGGCCTTATTGTCCGCGCAAAAAGAATTTATCCAATTCGCCCGTTGAGAGGGCAATCCAAGTAGGGCGGCCATGGTTGCATTGCCCGCTCCGTTCGGTTTTTTCCATATCGCGCAGCAAGCCGTTCATCTCCTCAACCGTCAGGCGGCGTTGGGCGCGGATGGCTCCGTGGCAAGCCATTGTCGCCAACAGTTCTTGGATATGCTCTTGCACCCGTTGGCTCATGCCATGCTCGGACAAATCCGCCAACACATCGCGGAACAAGGTTTCGACATCGGTATGGCGTAACAAAGCCGGCACGGCGCGTAGCACTATGGTTTCGGGGCCAAAACGGTTAATGTCAAACCCCAAGGCCAAAAAAATGGCTTGGGCCTGTTCGGCCAAGTCGGCTTCGGCAAGGCTGGTGCTGAGTTTTATCGGCAACAGCAAGGGCTGGCTGGCGACTGTACCTTGCTGATATTGCTGTTTCAGGCGTTCATAAGTGACCCGCTCATGGGCGGCATGGGCATCCACCAAAATAATGCCCGTGCGCGTCTCCGAGAGGATAAAAATATTATGTAAATGGGCAATGGCATAGCCTAACGGCGGTACATCGCCCGCCGCCGCTGGTGCGGCTATCGGCAAAGGTTCGGCGGCCAATTGCGCGTAATGCCGAAGCTGCTCTTCAACCTGCAAAGGCAATTGGCTTTGTCTGGCAAGCGACGGTTGGTAAACCGCCGCCGTACCGCCCCCTGTCGCCGCCACTGTCGGCGGTAAAGGCGGATGTGACACCTCAGGTAACGTATGGATAGTCAAATCGGGATGGCCGGGACGTAAATCCGCCAAGCTACGGTGTAAGGCGCTGAACAAAAAATCATGCACCAACCGCCCTTCCCTAAACCGGACTTCCAATTTGGCGGGATGGGCATTGACATCAACTAAGGTCGGATCTAAGGTCAGGTATAACACAAATACCGGATGGCGGCCATGAAACAGGACATCCTGATAAGCTTGCTTGACCGCATGGGCGACCAGCTTATCCTTAATCAGCCGGCAGTTGACATAAAAAAACTGCATGTCCTGCTGGCTACGCGAAAACGTCGGCAAGCCGACCCAGCCGGTCAATTGCAAACCGGCTGCGGCAAAATCAATGCTGACGGTGTTATCGACAAAGGCTTGGCCGCACAAGCTGGCGACGCGCTGGATTTGCTGGGCTTCGCTAAGTGCGGGCTTTAATTTAAAGATTTCCTTTTGGTTATGCACCAAGGTCAGGCCAATATCAAAACGGCTTAAGGCCATGCGTTGCAGTAAAGTTTCGATATGGTTAAATTCGGTTTTTTCCGTCTTTAAAAACTTGCGCCGAGCGGGGGTATTATAAAACAAATCCCTTACTTCAATCGTTGTTCCCGGTGGGTGCGGGTCGGGTTGCGGGGCAAAATCCTGTTCGGAACCGTCGGCAGCGACCCGCCAAGCGCAATCGCTGGCCGCCGTGCGGGAAATTAGCGTCAACCTCGACACCGAGCTGATACTGGGCAAAGCCTCACCGCGAAAACCCATGCTGGCGACCTGCTCCAAATCCTGTAAAGAGGCAATTTTGCTGGTGGCATGACGAGACAAAGCCAGCGGCAAATCGTCTTTAACAATGCCGCAACCATCGTCCCTAATTTTAATCAGCCGGATGCCGCCCTGCTCTATCTCTATATGGATGTGGCCGGCTCCGGCATCAAAACTATTTTCGACCAGCTCCTTAACTACCGAGGACGGCCTTTCGACAACTTCACCCGCAGCAATTTGGTTAACCAGTTGGGTCGGTAAGGGATGTATGCGCATTAAGCCTTAAATCGTTTTTTTACAGTGCCGCCATACGGCTATCGATGGGCGCAGATTTTTTAAAATAATCATACACGCCTGCAAAAATGGCCCTGGCCATTTGCGTCTGGTAGCGCGGATTAACTAAATTCTGCTCTTCCAGAGGATTGGAAATAAAAGCCGTCTCCACCAAAATGGAGGGGATATCAGGTGACTTAAGGACAATAAAAGCGGCTTTTTGCACCGCATCACGATGTAATTGGTTCACTCCGTCAAAATGCCTTAACACACTGTCGGCAACTTGTTGGCTGGCGGATAAGGTGGCCGTTTGCGACAAATCCAACAGCACCGAAGCCAACACGTCTTCTTTATCGCTTAAATTGACCCCGCCCACCAATTCGGCGGCATTTTCCGACTTTTCCAGCCAACGGGCGGCTTCGCTGGATGCGCCCTGAGTCGATAAGGTGAATACGGAAGCCCCACGCACCGAAGTATCATTAAACGCATCGGCATGTACGGAAATAAACAAATCGGCTTTGGCGGCACGCGCAACCTGCATCCTTTCCCGCAGGCCGACATAATCATCACCCTTACGTACCATCACCGCTTTCATACCCGGCTGGGCATCAATCAGCACGGCAAGCTTTTGGGCAATGGCAAACGTGACCACCTTCTCTTCGGTACCTTGCGGGCCATGGGCACCCGGATCATTACCGCCATGCCCTGCGTCAATGGCAATAACAATATCACGGCCTTTATGAATAATGGCTTTGGGTTCGGCGGCAGGCTTAAGCTTAGCAACCTTAGGTGCTACTGCTGCAACGGCTTTAGGGTCATTAGCGGATATCGCCTTATGGGTAAGGTCAACCGTCAAGCGGTGTTCGTTACGGTTATTGGACGATAAGGAGAATTTTTCCGGGCTAATGGCTTTTTTTAAATCGATCACCAGCTTTACGCCAGCCGCATCCTGAACCGCCAAACGGGTCTTAGCAAATAAGGGGTGGTCAGCCGGAGGCTGTTGTAAACTGCCCTGCAAAGCGGCATTTTTAATGACGATGACTAAGCGTGGCGGGTTATCCATAACAAAAACGCGATGCTTAGGTGAGGCCGTAACGGCAACCGACAGATGGCCTTGTCGATTATCGTAAGCTAATGCCCCCACTTGGATGGGTTCTGGCAACGCCATAGCAGCCCCTGATTGCAAGGCTAAAATACACAGTATTTTATGGTAATTTTTCATAGACAACGCCAAAAAATAATATCTCAGTCGAGATTATATAGTAGCTTATCCTTAGATATATACAAGATATATACAAACCGGACTCTCTAAACCGGATGATTTTTTACGGCTTACCCCACTCCAAGGTCATCAGCCGTCCATTGCCTTCGGCTTCCAAACGGATGATGATGTCAGGCGGCGGTAAAAACCCCAAGCCTTTTTCGGCCCACTCGATAAAACACAGGCAAGGCTGGCTAAAATAGTCACTTATACCTATCCATTCCAGCTCTTCCGGTTCGGCAAGCCGATATAAATCGAAATGGTAGATGGTTTGCCCTTTAATGACATATTCTTCCACTAAGGTATAAGTGGGGCTTTTGACCGCCCCCACAAACCCGGCTGCACGCAGATACGCCCGTACCAGCGTAGTCTTACCCGCCCCCAGATCACCTTGCAGAAACACCACAGCTTGCGCGGGTAACAGTTCGCGTAATTCGCCGCCTAACTGTTCGGTCGCCGCAGTGTCGGCCAAGTAACGGCGCATCAGTGGTTAACCAAACGCCGTAAATGCGGCATCAGATCACTGGCAAGCAAGCCGCGCTCACCGTCTTGCATCGCAGCCATATCGGCGGCTTTACCGTGGATATACACGCCTTGCTGGGCGGCATCTTTTAACGAAAAACCTTGTGCCAACAATCCGGCTATAACGCCGCACAGCGCGTCCCCCATACCGCCTGAAGCCATGCCCGGATTACCGCTAGTGGATACGCCAATATCATCGGCGGTGGCGATTAACGTACCCGCCCCCTTAAGGATGGCGATGCCGCCATATTTTTTTTGGACATTGGCGACCACCGTAAAACGGTCTTCTTTTATTTTCGCTATGGGCAAGTTCATCAACCGTGCGGCCTCGCCGACATGCGGGGTCAAGATACTCCGGTAAGGGGTCAGCAGCAGATTGTTATGTGCAGCCGGAATTTTCGCCAGAATATTGAGGGCATCAGCATCAATCACCGATACCTTCCGGGAATGGATCACCGCCAATAACAATTCCTTTGCCCAATGGCTTTGGCCTAGGCCGGGGCCGATAACGACTACATTGGCTTTTTCCAACAGGCTGGTCAGCTGCTCGGCATTATCGACACCGTGGCACATCAGCTCAGGGCGGTGGACACTGATAAATCCGGTATGCTCTTTACGCGTGGCGACACTCACCAAACCCGCCCCCACCCGCAAAGCGGCTTCCGACGCTAACATTACCGCCCCAATATAGCCACGGTCGCCACCAATCACCAGCACATGACCATTTTTGCTTTTATGTATACAGCGGTCACGGCGCGGAAAAGTCTTCGGTAAGACCCGATACACCGTGGATTGCACATCCTGAAAGACTTCTTCCGGCACATCCAATGAGGCATAAATAATGTCCCCACAATATTCCGCCGCCTCTCCTGTCAGCAAACCCCGTTTCAGGCCAATAAAAGTCACCGTACAATCGGCCTTAACGGCTGCTGCCAGGACGGTTCCGGTATTGGCATTCAGGCCGGACGGCAAGTCTACCGAAATCACCGGACTGGCGCTGTCATTAATCGCTTGGATAGCCGCCAGATACTGGCCAGTCACCGGCCTGTCCAGTCCGGTGCCGAATAACGCATCGACAATAACATCCGCGTTTATAGGCTGCCCCAAACTGAACGTGCTGACGCTACCGTGTGCCGCCCTATAGTGTTGGTAGGCGGTTAACGCATCCCCTTTCAACACATCCGGGCTAACCAAAGCGTAAACGTCAACGGACAAACCCGCTGACAAAGCCAACGCGGCGGCAATATAGCCGTCCCCGGCATTATTGCCTGCCCCACAAAAAACCGCAACTGTCCGCGCGTGCCGCCATTTTTTATGCAGTTGGGCAAAAACGGCGGCACCGGCTTTAGTCATCAGCGCAAAACCGGAAATGCCCCGCTGATGGATAAGCCGCTGTTCGAGTTCCTGAATTTGTGCCGTGTTGTACAGTGTCGGCGGTAGTGTTTGCATAAAATTATTTTGTTAAAATGACCGCAGAATAATCCAATTCCCAACAAGTCCGGCATTTTTGCCGTTTTGGGTTTTCAAAGACATTTTTTATGATACATTAAAGACCGCTAAGATGCTTATAAGGCCTAAAACCCTTTTAGGCGCTTGGCAATGAATGATATGGGATTGGATATCCAAACAATTTGTTTCATGTCCATTCCTTAAGCAACTTATAACTATAAAGAATCCTGAGGAAAACCCATGAGTAACGTATTAAATGAAGTGCTGCTGGCAAACCGCGGTTACGCGGCCAGTTTTGACAAAGGCGACCTGCCTATGCCTCCAGGACGGCGTTTTGCCATTTTGACCTGTATGGACGCACGACTGGACCCTGCCAAATATGCCGGCTTGTCAGAAGGCGACGCGCATGTTATCCGTAATGCGGGTGGCCGAGCCAGTGATGATGCCATACGCTCCTTGGTCATTTCCTACAAACTGCTCGGTACCCGCGAATGGTTTGTTATCCACCATACCGATTGCGGCATGGAAACCTTCACCGACGACATTATGCGCGGCTTACTGGCCTCCAGCTTAAAAACCGCCTCAGTTGACGAACACGGCTGGCATGACTGCTGCGAAGGCCCAGGCTCCGCCGAAGCCAACCACATTAGCTGGCTGACCATTAAAGACCAAGCCCAAAGCGTTTTAGAAGATGTCCAACGCATTAAAGCACATCCCTTAGTGCCTAGCGACATTCCGGTTTACGGCTATATTTATGACGTTAAATCAGGCCGCCTGATCGAAGTGCCGGAAGCCACCGCCGCCGGCAAATAAGGCAAAAGCAGCCGTGCCGGCATTAGTGCCGCACGGCTACTCTTTATCGATCCATTCCTCTAAGGCCGCAATGATGCTCTTCGCTTGGTCTTTGCTGGAAATATTAAACTTGGATTTTTGCTGATATTCCCCGTTGCGTTTTTGGTAACGGCGGATAGTATATTTATCCGGGCCGTATTCTTCCTTAGCGCGGTTCCAATCTTGATAACGGTACATCACCGTCGCCCAAGCCCCCTTGGTCAAAACTTTTTTATCCAGTTCCTTAACGGTCTCAATATCGCCGTCCTGATAACTTACCGTCAATTCATCTACTGTTTCAGCCATGTTATTCCTCAACTATTACCAAATGGTTCGGAGTCTATCATATCGCCCGGCAATATCCGCTTAAAAAACGGCGTTATTTGCCGATAAATTGCCCAAAAGCCCGGCTGCCCTCACCCGTCTTAACCGTCTTAATGACACGCAAGGTTTGCGCGTCCACAACCGAGACAGAATTGTCAAACCAATTGGCGACATAGACATGGCGGTCATCAGGATGGGTACTGATACCTTCCGGCTTTTCGCCGACCGGCACCAAACCTATCGCCGTCAAGGTGGCGGTATCAATCACCGACACCGAGCCGTCGTCTTGGTTAGTCACCAACAAACGGCTGTCATTTAAAGCCAACGCCGCCGCATAAGGCAACATGCTGACCTTAACCGTCGCCAACACCTGCATCCGCCGGGCATCCAGCACCGTCACATCATCACTTTGCACATTAGCGGCATACAAGCGCTCGCCACGGCTATCTAAGGTCAAGCCAAACGGATGCTTACCGACCGCCACAGTTTGCTTCACCGTGCCGCTGCCCAAATCCACCTTACTGACCGAATTGTCCAAACGGTTCGCCACATACAGCCAACGGTTATCGGGGCTGACCGCCAAGCCGGACGGCGATTGCCCCACAGCAATGGTTTGCACCACTTTAAGGCTAGCGGCATCGACCACCCCGACGCTATTATTATACCAATCGGCGACATAAATACGGCGGCTATCCGGGCTAACGGCAATGCCCAACGCCCCGTCACTGACCTTAACCTCCGCCACCAACGCGCGTTGCGCGGTGTCGATAACGGCAAAACCGTGCGCTTCCGGGGTGCTGACATAACAGCGCTTACCGTCGGGGGCAACTGCCACCCCGGCAGGCTTGCCCGGCACGGCAACCGTCGCCACCACCTCGCCCACCGCCGTATCAATAATAGAGACGCTATCGCCCAACTGATTGCTGATATAAGCAAACGGGGCGGCAACCGCCGCAGACGTAAAAAAAGCGGTAGCTATTGCTACCGCTTGCACAAGCTTAGCCCGCACCGGATGGCCTATTTTTCAGCCAAGGCTTTCAAATTGGCCAAGCCACCTTTCAAAATCGCCGTAACGGCGGTATTGGCGGCTTCTTCGTTCATTTCCGCTGGCGGATTGTTGTTCATATAAGCGCGGTAGTAACCGGCTTTCCAAGAAACTACCGTTGCACCGCCTTTCGCTTCCACTTCAATGCTGGCCGCATAGTTGTCCACTGGCAATACGGGTACTTTTTCGTCCACACCCGAATGGTTAATGGTCTTGACGGTGCTCATGTCGATAATTTTATAGGCGTAAGACATATTTTTTTCGTCATACTTTTTCAGCTCTTCCGTGATAGTGCCGCCGGCATCCAAGGTCAACACGCGGACTGAGCCTTTATTGTTACCCTTATCGACAGTGGTGCTTTTAACGCCCGGCAACCAGGACATATCACCGTAATCTTTAATGATATGCCATACTTTTTCGGCAGGGGCGTTAATTGTCACTTCTTCTTCCGCTTTTTGGCGGACTGGGCCGTGGGCATTAGCAACCGCCGTAAACATGAGCATAGCTGAGAACCCCAATAAAGCAATTTTTTTCATAGTCATTTCCTAGTGAGAACAAATAAACGCCCCATTATATGCCAACTACCCGCCGCAAGCATTAGTTGATGGTGTCTTTTCGTGGGTAATGCCCATAGATGGACTAAACAATCAATGGCTTATGAAATACCCCTTATGCAAGCGGAAGGTAAAGGGCTTTAGGCCTTGCCGAATGGCTTAGGAACGCGCATGAAATAAAATCTGTTGTAAAAACGTTACATGGTAACGTCACTACAGTTTTTAGCCTAATCGGGGGTATTTTTTGCCACTGAACTTAAATGGCAACATTATTTTATGCACGTTCCTTAACCGGGCTTTTAGCCACTGCCACCCACAAAGTAGCCACAAACCGCTGAACTGTTACACCTATGGGCTGACCTTAAATACCGTGCCAAAACCGTATTGGCCTCCTGAGTTGGTTGCCCCATAGAGATTACCTAAGGCATCCCGCACCAGTCCGGCAAAAGGAGATTTCCCGTTGGTACCGTCAAAATCAACCAGTGTCGCTAATGTCCACGCCGTTTGTCCGGTCACGGGCGGCGACAGCTTGAAAACAGTACCAAAATCGTCGTCAGCACCGCCGATAAAGGCTGTGCCATAAAGGTTGCCGGATGCATCCCTCAGCAGCGGCGCAAAGGGGTAGTGGCCGCTGGTCGCGGTAAAGTCGGCCAGTGTGGTCAGCCTCCAGGTGGTTTTGCCCGGCAAGGGCGGCGACAGTTTGAACACCGTGCCTAAGCCGTTTGCCCCACCACGGGTGGTTGTGCCATAGAGGTGGCCGACTTTATCGGCCACCAGTCCGGCAACCGGAAAATTCCCGTGTGTGCCGTCAAAATCAACCAGCGTGGTCAGCACCCATTCGCTCTGTCCGACCGCAGGCGGCGACAGCCGGAACACCGTGCCGTCATCGTCAACGCCGCCCCACCAAGTTGTCCCGTACAGATTGCCGGACGCGTCCATAATCAACCCACCAAACGGCAGGGCGCCGTTGGTGCCATTAAAGTTGACCAACGTGCTCAGTGTCCAGCCTTTTTTTCCGGCGGCAGGCGGCGCTAGCCTGAACACGCTGCCGCCATGGCCTGCCCCACCATCAAATGTTGTACCATAGAGGTTGCCGGACACATCCCTCAGCAAGCGGGCGGAAGATAAGGGGGCTTGTGTACTGTCAAAATTGAACAGTGTAGTCCGCGTCCATTTGGTTTGCCCGACCGCAGGCGGGGCTAGCCGGAATATCGTGCCTACGCCGTTGGTGCCACCGCTGACGGTGACTGCGTACCAATTGCCGTCTTGGCCTTGCAGCAAAGGGCCTGGCTGATAACCGTCACTAGGGCTGTTAAATTTGCTGAGCCGCGTTAACGTCCACGCGGTGTATCCGGGTGCTGGCGGCGACAGTTTGAGTACCGAGCCGGCATAGCCTAGGCCTTTTGCCGTCCCGTACAAACTGCCCGCCCCGTCCAATACCCATGTAGAATCAGGATAGGCACCGTTGTTGCCGTCAAAATCAAGCAGGGTGGTGAGCTGGGTAGCCTGCGCCCAATTTGGCAAGACCACGGCCATCAATAAGGGAACAGCGGCCAGTTTGCAACAGGCCCGCAACGCCGACAAGGTATTCTTTTTTTGCATATATTTCCCCTTAGGGTGATGATGGTTTACGCACAAAGTTGGCTGGACGAAAAACAGACAGGTCGCTGCCTTAGGACAATCGCATTAAACATGTAGCAAGACAATTTATTAGGTTTTAATTGCTGCTGGGCAAAACTGTCCGAACTGTCCGAGTATGGCTTTCAGCACAAAACCCGGTCATAACTCTTCCTCAACAAGCCAACGCCCCAATACAGGGATATTAAGCTGGCCTTGCCCATCAATTAGCAGCCGCCGTTCCAGCCAACGGCGGGTACGCGGATCGAGGGACGTGGTTTCGCCTTGAGCCAGCCCCTGCAAAGCCGCGCGGGCAGATTCGGGGGCGGTGCGGTACAAATGGCGGAAATAATAGGCGCTTTGTTCCAGTGCGCGGCGCTCCACCGCTTCCAGATCAGCCAGCTCGGCGGTGCGGCACTGGGTTTCATTAAGGCGGCTGACCAAGAGACTGCCGTACAACTGCACCAAATAGGGCTGACCACCTGTACGCTGATAGATACTTTCGGCCACGCCTACGGGGATGGCCTCGGCGGGAAATACCGGAATGGGGCGGGTCAAAAGCCCTACCGTTGTTTGCCTATCCAAATGCCCGATAGCTATTTCGCGGACATTAATGAAATGGTCGCTCCATAACTCTCCCCATTCCTCAAAGGGGGCGGCACCGGAAACCAGCAGCCGCACCCGCCGCTTGTGCTGGATGGTGGCCCGCAGTAAGCCCATGAATTGTAAGAGTTCCCGTCGCTCGCCGGGAAACAGGTCTTCCAGACGCTCAAATTCGTCGATGCAGAGCAACAAGCACCGTTCACCGACGGCTGTTTCCAGTGCGTCCAGCCAGTCTTTGGCGGTCTCGAAAGGGGCCGTCAATAGGCGTTTCCGGTCTAAGGCAGGCAGTTCCAATTGCCGGTCACGCCGGGCTTGAATACGGATCTGCCGATCCATGGCTTCGAACAACGCCGATAAACTATCCACGGGGTTGTCTTGAAGGTCGAACAATACCACCACCGCATCCGGCAACATCGACGGCAGCATTTTAAGCAACGAGGTCTTGCCGCAACGGCGCGGCCCTAAAAGCGCCAAAGACGCGGCATTCCCGGCATCGGCCAGCAGCTCATCCACCTGCCGCACCAGATTTTCCCGCCCCCGAAAAACCTCCCGCCCCGTTTCCGGCTCCAGAGGATTCCCAGAGCGGAAGGGATTGGGCAATTGCTGTTCGGCGGCTTGTTCCGCCTCCCGCCGCAAAGCGGCCAGAGCGGCGTACCAAGCAGGTAGGATAGGCCGCAGTTCGCGGGCTAAAAAGGAGGGGGTATTGAGCAACTGGTTTTCCAGCGACTTAAAAGCCTTTTCTCCCCGTTCCAGATGGCCTAAACGGTGATAGGCGATCTCGGATTGTTGCGCCGCTTGAAAATAACGGGCCATTTCGGCCAAACCCGACAGCAGCGGGTCTGCACCCTCTACCCCCGGCAACCAATCCCCCTGGAGTTCCGCTGCCTCGGCAAAGCGGCTGGTCTGGGCATATTGAGCCAGTTCCCGCGCTTGCAAGCGGGCTAAAGCGATGCGGCCAAGCCGCCGCTGACCCGGCGCGATGGCACAAGCATCAAGTGTCCGGCGCGCCAAGGACGGGTCGGTTTCTGCTGTGAGTGTTATATGGCTGACTAAGAAAGGCAAGGGAAAATAGATCAAGTCATGGTGCAGCACCGGAGACCAACTTAGGGTAGGCCGACCCGTGAAACGCTGGATGAAATACGAGAGGAATTCAGCCTGAATCTCCATAAGATAAAACGGCAACCGGATATAAGATACGCCCGCAGCCACGCCCGAAGCCACGCCCCAAGCCACGCCCAAAGCCACGCCCACAGCCACGCCCGAAGCCACGCCAAAAACCACGTTCAAGTAATCCACTACGAACCCGCGGGATTGGAAAGCTAAAACCAATGCGCCAGTTAACAGTGGTGTAGCCGTCACAAGCAATACAAGCATCCGTAAGATAAAAGCCCGTTCCACCCCACCCCACCGCCAGAACCGCCAAGCGAGTGCATCAGGCTTATCAATCCCCAAAGCACGCAAACGCCTATGCAAGGTCATTGGCTGCATGAACAGCAGCCAGAGCAGTTCCCAATAGCCTGGTAAGCGTGCCTTCGGCTGTGTGCTGGCAACCATCACGCTTCGTCCTCTTCTTCCAGCCATTGACGTAAAACCTCACCGAATAACCGACCGTTCTCATCCAGCAAGCCCCGCAGTCGTAAGGCACTGTTAGTGGAAGGAAAACCGCCAGTTGCAACATTCCGCAAGGCCTGCTTATCCTTGTCGCGTAAGGTTTTCCAAAGCTGGCGCAGGCGGGGGTAGGCATTTGATCGGGCTTGGTCTACCGCCCATTCGCGGGATTTGCCGTGACGGCGGGCTTCGGCCAAGCGATAACCCAGAAGTTGCAAAAAATAGGGGTGGTGACCAGCCCAGCGGCGCATCAGCGCTTGGTCTTCCCCGTCCAGCTTACCCTCACCGCGCCGCACCAATTGCTCGGCGGCGGCGGATTCGAGCAGGCCTAGCCGTTCGATGCGCAGTTTATTGTCAAAAGGCGAGCCACGCCCCAGCTGTTCGAACACCAAGTCAATAGGCTGATGGGTGGCCAGCACCAAGCACAACCTATCCAAAAGCCCCCGGAGCCGCTCAAAGAAACGGTATTCAAACTTGCGCAGGAAGATTTCCGCTTCATCCAGCAACAGCACAGGCGGCAGGCCGGGCAGGCCAACACTGTCGACCCAAGCCGCCAGCCGGTCGGCGGCAGGGTCGGCGCAGTCAGCACAAGCGTTACCAGTAATGGCGGCCACAAAAGCAGACAGCGAAGCCGCTTCCGACCCTTCACCACGGAGCAGAACCACTGTCCGGGCCATGGTGCGGGCTTTTTGTTCGAAATTTTTCAGCACCGACATTTTGCCGATACATCGGTCACCAACCAAGGACACACTGGAACCCTCTTCCAAAGCTTGAATCAGGCTATCCATTAAGGCCACCCGACCCACGAAATTAGGCGGAAGGGCCGGACGATTGAAATCGTAGGGATTGGAGCTAGGGTCAATCCGGGCTATGGCTTGGGCTAATGGCCACAACAGCCGCCCTTGGTGGCTTTGCTTGTAACGGCTGTCATCGTCGTGCCAATGGCCTCGCTCTGACCAAGCCCGGAACCAAGGTTCAACTTGATGGGCCGCCTTTGCCCATCAAGTTGTAAGGTGATGAGTTGGCAACCGTTAGGGTATTGGTCTGCGTGGTGGCCTTCGTACAAACAGCCAGCCGCCAATTCCACCAGCCCCCGGTCGGGGTCGTCACTGCGTTCAAGAACGGCGTTGTGCAAATGGCCGCGCAGCAACAGGTCGGCATGTTCAGCTAACAGATTTTTAGCAGCGGCGTGATCGGCCAGATCCCAAAGCGGATGATGGCAGAGGACAAGGCGCAAACCAGGGAATTTGTTGCCTTTCTTGTCGGTGGCATGAAGCATGATTTGGTCATCGGTGAGCCAAAGCTTTTGGGCATCGTGCTCGTCCCCAGCCAGCCAGGCGGTATCCAGACCAATAAGGTGTATCGGAAAAGGCAAAGCCGGAAAATCCGGGCAGACGTGATAACCCACCCGTCCGTGGTCATGACGCTCCGGCAGCAATGCTTCCCGACCCAGTTCCGTAAGCCATTGGCGATAAGCGGCCTGCCGTGCCAACACCGGTTCAAGCCAACCCGTATCCGCACCGGGCGGCGGTTTACCGCTGCCTCTCAGCCAACGCGATAACGTCAGGCCATCCATTTGGCTGAAGGTTTCGCGCAGTTTTTGCCATTCCGCCAGATGGAGGCCTCGGTCAATGTCGTGGTTGCCGGGCACAAGGAAAAACCGCTCAGGTGGCAGGGACAGCTTTTTCAATACGGCGTGGAAGAATGCAGTGGCGGCGGCATATTCCCCCGGCTTACCCCAATCCGCCGCATCGCCAGTAAAACACACCAAATCAATAGGGCCGGCAGCGGTGAAGGCTTCCAGATTATGTTCCCAGGTTGCCCCCAAAACCCGCTGCCGCCGCCAAGATTCCGTCTCGCGCGGGCCGCGTTCGTGCAAGTCGGAGATATGTAGGATGCGTAGCGTGTAGTTTTTTTCGTGTGCCATAGCTAAACTTTCTAACGGTATCGTACTAGGCTATAGCTATTTTCTCCTAAAAGCAATACGGGGAGAGGAAACTCAATCCCTAGCGTATTTTGGTAAGCCACTTGGCGAATATACCGCAACTTAATTGATTTTTATGCTGATTGTACCGGATTATGGGGAGGCCCGAACTCCCTGCAAGGAAGCGGAAACCAGTAGGTTTTCCAACCAGTTGTCTTGGTATGAAAAACCGTTCAACCTCTCCGCCGGACTCTTTTTACCCAAGTGTTTCTTTACCGTCATCGGGTTTGACGGCGCAAAGTTGTAAATGAGCGCCCAGCCCCGGATATTGAGTTCCGCCGTGGCGCGCCCGCCATGGAAGTATTGGGTGCCGAAAAGGTGCCTGTCCATCCGTTGCATGACCCGGTCAAGCATGTTGCTGGTCCTGTGGCACCCCGGATGGCCGTAGGCGGCGGAGTAGCGCCGACGGTTTTCCCCCAGTTTCCTGATGGGGCCGGTAATGGCGGCCGGCAAGGCCGGCCCCGCCGCGCACCATTCCACCAGCCTTCTGACCCGTTGGCTGAAGGCGGCTTTGCTGGCCGCACGGTAGCAGCCCCACAGCTTGGTGGCGGCCCCAAGGAACAATGCGCCATATTTCAGCTTGGCGCGGTCACGCATCTTGATGAAGATATGGAGGAAACAGCACAGCACCAAGATGCCGGGGAACAGGGCGGCCCAGGCGTTTTGAGTGGCCGCCCACCCGTCCGTGTTGACGGTTTCGGGGCGGTAACCCGGGCCGGCGGCCTTGGCCTCTCCGGCAAACACACCATAAGCTTCGGTCAGGGCTTCCGTGCCCGCGTTTTCGGCCACCGCGACCCCCAAGACGCATTCCTTGGCCACGGTGGTGGCGACATAGCACTTCCCCCCGCCCAAACGGGTGTGCTTCTCGTCGGCAAGCACATGCTTAGGCAAGGCGGTGCCGCCCCGCACGGTCGTCCCCACCACGCTGTTCCGCCCCAAGTGGTTTTCCAGCCGGTACCAATACATCGGGCCGCGCCCGAAAACGTGGGCCAACGCATGGAAGGGTACCCCGTACTTGCGCAAATACAGCGCCTTTTCGGTATCGGTGGTGAAACCGCCCATATAAGGCATGGCGAATGACGGGCGTATGCTGTAGTCCGTGCCGCTAACCGTTATCCGCCGGATGGCGATGCCCAGTTTCTTTGAGCGGCGGATGTCCTTCATGGCATAGCCCCGCCCCATCCCCTCCGGGAACAGCTCAGGGTGTGCCGACCATTGGCCGTCAACATGCCCCCTGAATGTCTTGGGGTCTTTTATTAGGCCGTCATAGCGGTTTTTCTCGAACGGAAGGCAAATGGTATGGCTTTTCCTTAGCTTGGTTTTCATGGCACACCCTCAACGCTTTGGGGGTCAAATTACTCCACTTAGGCAACAAAATCAACAAAATACCCGATTTATATGCACCCCATAATCCGGTACAATCAGTTTTTATGTAAACAGTTAGCCATTTTAGGTAAATTTAATCCCGTCAATCATCTTCTTTCAACCGCAATAACAAACATCCCCTCACCCCACCCGCAAAACCGGCACCGCCGCCAATAATTTTTGCGTGTAAGCTTGTTGGGGTTGGGTCAGCACTTGTTTGGCATCGCCTTGTTCGATGATTTTGCCTTTATACATCACCGCCACGGCATCGGCGATTTCCGCCACCACCGCCAAATCATGGGTAATGAACAGATAACTCACACCTTGCTCGCGCTGTAAGGTTTTCAGCAAGCTGATAATCTGCGCTTGCACCGACACATCCAAGGCGCTGGTCGGCTCATCGCAGACAATCAGGCGGGGCTTGACCGCCAACGCCCTGGCAATGCAGATGCGTTGGCGTTGGCCGCCTGAAAACTCGTGCGGATAGCGCAAGGCTGCGGCTTCCGGCAAGCCGACTTGTTGCAGCAATTGCCGGACACGGCTGGCGCGTTCGATCGCGCTGACTTCGGGGTATAAGGCGGTAATGCCTTCGGCGATAATGTCACCTATCAACATCCGGGGGTTCATGGCCGCAAACGGGTCTTGAAACACCATCTGCATCGCCGCGCGTTGCTGCCTTAAGGCTTCGCCGCTTAATTCATGCAAGGCTATGCCGTCCATAAACACTTGGCCGCTGTTATGCGGCAATAGGTTTAACAGGCTTTTGCCTAGGGTGGTTTTGCCGCAGCCCGATTCGCCGACTAAGGCTAAGGTTTTGCCAGCAGGCAGTTCAAAACTGACCCCATCCACGGCCTTAACGTAATCGACGACGCGCTGGAACAGGCCTTTGCGGATGGGGTAATAACAACAAAAATCTTTGACTTGCAATAACGGTGTCGTAGCCGTTTCAGATGGGGTTTTGGCGTGGTTGATGGACGGCAACGCCGCCAGCAGTTTCTGGGTATAAGGGTGCTGGGGTTGCCGGAAAAAATGCCCGGCCAATCCGGTTTCGACAATTTTGCCTTGCTGCATGACGGCGACACGGTCGGCGATGCTGGAGACCAAGGCCAAATCATGGCTGATTAACCATAAGGCCATGCCTGTTTGCTGTTGGATCTGTTTTAACAATGCCAAAATTTGCGCTTGTATGGTCACATCCAAGGAGGTGGTCGGTTCGTCGGCGATCAACAAATCCGGTTGCCCGGCTAAGGCCATGGCAATCATCACCCGCTGGCGCTGCCCCCCGGACAATTGGTGCGGAAAATCTTTCAGGCGTTGCTGGGGGTTAGGGATTTCCACTTGTTGCAACAATTCCAACACCCGTTGCGCTAAGGCTTGCGCCGATAACGTAAAATGCAGGCTAATGACTTCGGCGATTTGCTGACCAATCGTCATCACCGGATTTAACGCCGACATGGGGTCTTGAAATATATAGGCGACGCGGCGGCCCCGGATTTTGCATAAGTGCAGTTCCGCCAAAGCCAAGAGGTTTTCACCCTGCAATGTAATGGCTTCGGCGCTGATATGCGCTGTGTCGGGCAATAGGCGCAACACCGATAAGGCGGTAATTGACTTGCCCGAACCGGACTCGCCGACCAGCGCGAAGGTTTCGCCCGGATACACGGCAAAACTGATGTCATCGACGACTGGCTGGCCTTGCTTGAAGGCGACACGCAAATGCTCAACGGCAAGAATGGGCGGCTTCAGCATAGCCAGCTCAACCTGCCAACCGCTGTTGCCACACCGCGATTTTGGCCCGCAACGCGGCGATGTCTAAGGCCGTTAACTGGCCTTGCTTCAACAACTGTTTTCCCGCCACCCAAACATCGGTCACTTGCCGACGGTTAGCCGCGTAAACGATTTGCGAAACCGGGCAATACACGGGTTGGGTTTCCAAGCCGCTTAAGTCTATGGCAATCACATCGGCGGCTTTACCGATGCTTAAAGAACCGATTTCCTTATCCAAGCCCAAGGCTTTCGCGCCATTTAGCGTCGCCATCCGCAAC
This sequence comes from Methylovulum psychrotolerans, assembly GCF_002209385.1. NCBI lineage: Bacteria > Pseudomonadati > Pseudomonadota > Gammaproteobacteria > Methylococcales > Methylococcaceae > Methylovulum > Methylovulum psychrotolerans. Next base: position 732,664 of record NZ_CP022129.1, on the reverse strand, counting down.
GCTGTCATGGCGGGTACGGCGCTGGCATCTTCGGCGACGGCTTTCGCCAATAACGCCGCCGTGCGCATTTCGCCCAGCATGTCCAGGTCGTTATTGCTGGCGGCACCGTCTGTACCTAAGGCGACATTAATGCCCGCCGCCAAGCATTTAGCGACCGGACAAAAACCGCTTGCCAGCTTAAGGTTAGATTCGGGGCAATGGATGATATGCGCCCCCGCATCAGCCATTAACCGGATTTCTTCGTCATTTAACTGGGTCGCGTGGACGGCCAATAACGACGGGTTAACCAGCCCCAGTTCATGCAGGCGCTGTAAAGGCCGCTTGCCGTCGTCCGCTTGCGCCTGTTCCACTTCGTGGCGGGTTTCGTGGACGTGGATATGGATGGGGGTTTGGTATTGCCCGGATAAGGCTAAGACCTTTTGTAAAGGTGCATCGGAAACGGTATAAGGGGCATGGGGGGCAAACGTGGTGGTAATCAGCGGCTCGCCGTGCAACGCTTCATGCAAGGCCACCGCTTTGCTCAGATACATTTCGCTGTTGTCCGCCCACACGGTCGGAAAGTCGAACACTACCAGGCCGATACTGGCGCGTATCCCGTGCTGTATGGCTTGCTGGGCACTGATGTTCGGGAAAAAATACATGTCATTAAAACAGGTCGTCCCGCCCATCAGCATTTCGGCAATCGCCAAATCGGTACCGTCTTTGACAAATTCTTCACTGACCCAGCGTTGTTCCAAAGGCCAGATATGGTTTTGCAGCCAATCCATCAACGGCAAATCATCTGCCCTGCCGCGTAGCAAGGTCATGGCCGCGTGGGTGTGGCTATTGATAAAACCGGGCAATAGCGCGTGGTCGGGCAAGTCTTCTGTGCTTGCGGCCTGATACTGGGCGATAGCCTGTGCGGTCGGCAATAAATCAATAATCCTGCCCTCGTGAATGACCAGCGAATGGTGTTCTAAGGTGCTGTCGGACTCTACGGGAATCACCCAACGGGCGTGGATAAGGGTATCGACCTGCATGGTTAAGGTTCCTGATAATGGCGGTAGAAAAGAAAAGGTGGCAGCCCCTTCGGCAAGGGGCTTGTCCGTTAGGCTTTAGGTAAGGTCACGCCAGTTTGCCCTTGGTATTTTCCGCCCCGGTCTTTATACGAAGTCTCGCAGACTTCGTCGGCTCCTAAAAACAGCATTTGCGCCACGCCTTCATTGGCATAAATCTTCGCGGGTAGGGTTGTAGTATTGGAAAACTCCAAGGTCACATGCCCTTCCCATTCCGGTTCTAACGGCGTGACATTGACGATAATGCCGCAACGGGCATAAGTGGATTTGCCCAAACAAATCACCAGCACATCACGCGGGATGCGGAAATATTCGACAGTACGCGCCAGGGCGAAAGAATTGGGCGGGATAATACAGACATCCGACTGGACATCGACGAAGCTACTGGAATCGAAGTTTTTCGGATCAACAATCGCCGAACTGATATTGGTAAAAATCTTAAACTCGTCCGAGCAACGGACATCATAACCATAACTGGACGTACCGTAAGAAATAATTGGCCCGCGTTCCGACTGTCTGACCTGACCTTCCGCAAAAGGTTCGATCATCCCTTGCTGCTGTGCCATACGGCGTATCCATTTATCGCACTTAATGCTCATTGTCTTATAAATCCCATAATTAACTAAAAATGCCGCCATTTTATCATAAACTGGCGGCAACACGTCTGGCTGCACAGACTTGGTATTCCCATTATGACCGGAACCTACCTAAGGCTTCCCCTCCCCTATTCCACTACCCGGCTGAACCTTCCCGGCATTATCGGGGATACAAATATGTTATGGAACGGCAGCGCTTAAGCCAGCTATAACAAACCCAAATTTTCAGGCCGTCAATAAAGCCAACATTCCGCTTTTACTTAATGTCCGAGGACAACATTTATGAAAAACCTAACCCCAACGCCTACTTTCCCTTTTATAGCATTGGCCGCCACTTATTGGCTAGTGGGCATTAGCACGACTGCACAAGCCGATACTAACGGCACCTACCGCCAAACTAATCTGGTAGCCGACCAACCCGGTGTTGCAGCCCAAACCGATCCCAATCTCCAAAATGCGTGGGGCATTGCTTTTAATCCGAACGGGGCGGTATGGATAGCCAACAACCATACCGGCACCACTACGCTGTACGACGGCAACGGCGTACCTATTGCCGGCCTACCTGTGGTGAACGTGCCGGATGCCAGCGGCGCGGTAGGCAGTCCGACCGGGGCTGTGTTTAATTCCAGCAAAGATTTTAATATCACCCCCAATAATCCGGCGGCTTTCATTTTTGCCAATGAAAGCGGCTCGTTAGCCGCTTGGAACCCCACTGTCGACTTGCACAACGCCAAAGTTGTCGGTACGCCTATCGCCGGAAAACCCATTTATAAAGGCTTGGCACTGGCCGCTAACGGCACAGCACATTTCTTATATGCCACCGACTTCCATAATGCCAAAGTCCGGGTATTTGACAGCACGTTTGCCTTGGTGAACGCCAAACAAACCTTGGGCTGTGATTTTACCGACCCCAGCATCCCAGCCGGTTTTGCCCCGTTCGGCATCCAAAACATCAATGGCGCTTTATATGTGACCTATGCCCAACAAGATGCCGCTAAGGAAGATAATGTCTCAGGCCCAGGCCTAGGTTATGTCAATGTGTTCGATGCCAATGGTTGCCTGATCAAACGTTTCGCTTCCCAAGGGGCATTAAACGCCCCGTGGGCAGTGGCCGTGGCTCCCGCCAATTTCGGTATCCATAGCAACCAAGTGCTGATCGGTAATTTTGGCGATGGCGCCATCAACACATTTAATCCCGTAACCGCCCGTCCTGGTGGGGCATTACGCGGTTTGGACGGTAAGAAAATCAAGATTGACGGCCTGTGGGGGCTAGCATTCGGCAACGGCGTAGTTAATCAAGCCACTAATAGCCTGTTCTTTACGGCAGGCCCGAACGACGAAACCAATGGGCTTTATGGCAAAATTGATGCTGCCCCATAATCATGGCATAGCGATTACAAGTAGTAAGCCCCTATAACATTCCAAGCCGCTACCACCACTACCAGTGGTAGCGGCTTGGAACGGGCAAACTCCCCTACCCCTTAGCTGTTCTGCACGACAATCGTCGGGAAACGGCTACTGAAATCTTTGGCTTTTAACGCCAGCCTTGCCGCCGTTTTACGCGCAATCGACTTATAAATTTCGGCAGCACGGCCATCAGGGTCGGCGACCACGGTCGGTCTGCCCAAATCGGCATCTTGGCGGATAGCGATGTCCAGCGGCAACGCCCCCAGAAAATCCACCCGGTTGGCTTCCGCCATCACCACGCCGCCGCCCGTGCCAAAAATCGCCTCTTCATGGCCGCATTGCGAACAGATATGCAGGCTCATGTTCTCGACAATCCCCAAGACCGGCACATTGACTTTCGCGAACATGCTTAGGCCGCGTTGCGCATCAATCAAGGCAATATCTTGCGGTGTGGTGACGATGACCGCACCGCTGACCGGAATCTGCTGCGCCAAGGTCAATTGGATGTCGCCCGTACCCGGCGGCAAATCAATCACCAGATAATCCAGGCCTTGCCAATTGGTATCGCGGAGCAATTGCTGCAAGGCATTGGTCGCCATCGGCCCGCGCCAAATCATCGCCTGCTCGGCCTGTACCAAATAGCCGATAGAAATGGTCTGCACCCCATAGGCCACCTTGGGCATCATGGTTTTGTTATCGTGGCTTTCCGGCGTACCCGACAGGCCTAACATGGTCGGGATGCTCGGCCCATAAATATCGGCATCTAAAATGCCCACTGTCGCGCCTTCTGCGGCTAAGGCCAAGGCCAAATTCACTGCTGTGGTCGATTTGCCCACCCCGCCCTTACCCGATGCGACGGCAATAATATTTTTAATTTGCGGATAGGGCTTTAAGGTTTGTTGGACGGCATGGGCAATAATTTTAACCCCAACCGTCACCGTTAAACTGCCAAAAGTCGCCAAACTGTGCAAGTGCTGCTCAACAGCGGCCTGCATCGTCGCTACAATGCTTTGGGCAGGATAGCCCAATTCAATAGCGACCGTGACATGGTCGCCGTCTACGGTAATCGCCTTTACTGATTTTGCCGTGACTAAATCGACCCCGTGGTTAGGGTCTATAAACGTTCTCAGCAACTGCTCGACAGTTGCCTTATCTATGCTTGACATGGGTATTCCTGATAAATTGACGATAAAAAAACGGTATGTGGCTCAGGATATAAGCCATGACGTATTTTTTCAACACAATTTACGCTAACCCCGCCGCCCCAATCGGCAATAACAATGCCAAAAAAGCCCGGCAGGGGATATTTACCCGTTTTTTTAGCCTTTATTGCTGCACATTACGCGTGATTTGCTGCTCAACATCCGCCAATTTCTGGGTCACTTTCGCGGCAATGTCAGCATGTTGGCTTTGCCACGTTTTACTGACCACAAAGGTCGCCGGTGCCGCTACTGTCTGGATACTATAAGCATCGGGAATGGCTTGGCTGTAATCGCCAGATGACAATGAGGTGGCCTGATAACCGCCACTGCCCAGTAACGCCGGGTCATCAATGGCCACTAACTTCAGCGTTTTACGGTTTAATAAACGGTCTATTGCCGCCGCGTGGGGTGCGGCCATATAAAGCAGGCACGCTTTGGTCTGCACTGCCTTATTAATGGCATCGACGTAACTGGCGGCATCTTTGACGGCGACCTGCCCATACCGGGGATTCAGGGCGACAAACTTATCCCAAGTCAGACGCGCCCCGGAAGACCGGGGAATCCATACCGTTTGCCCTGTCATATCGGCAATGGTGGAGGTCTGGGCGCTAACATGACAGGCTAAGTGGGCAGCTTCAAGAAACGGCCTAAACACCACGTCCATTTGTTGGCTATCGGCCTGCGCATCGCCTTGGATAAAGCCCGCATCACATTCCCCTACCGCCAGTTTTGCTAAAATCTCCGGCGTACCCAAGGTAATGACCGGGTTTACGTTGACCCATTCAACCAATTCAGGCAACAGGTTGGTTTGCGCCACCTTATAATAAGGGCCGCCTTCCGAACCGACACAGACATTAAAATCGGCTTGCCCGGATTTTAACGCCGCCTCGGAGACCACAGCCGCTGCGGGAACCCCTTGGGGCAACCAACCGGGATTAGGAGGCGTTGTGCCATAGTGGCGGCGGGCGGCATCCAATCGCACCAACTGCGCCCGTAATTCGGCATTAGCCCCGGCCAAACGCTCCGCTTCCGCCCGCCATTGCTGATAATCCCTATTATCTTGGTGATGATAAGCATATTCGCCCGCCGCATTCGGATTATTCAGCAATTTATACAAAAATTGCCCGGAGAGCATTCCGAACGTATCACTGCCGCCATTAACCATTGCAGGCGCTTGGGTTTGGGCCTGCTGGTAACGGCTTCTTGTCCCCCACGCATCAGGCTCTTGGGCCGCTTGTTGATACAGGCTGTTATCGGCATAACGTTGCCGATATTTTTGTAAATCCGCCACAGGAAAATGCTTGGGTTTTGCCGCCGACGGTGACTGGGAGGTATTGCTGGCGGCAGTTTTAGCATCAGCGACGGCTTTTCGCTTAGCTTGCGAACTATACGGTTGCAATAAAGATGAATTATAAGGCTTGCCAAACTTTGCCCCCACCGAACTGCCAGCACTTTTTACTACCGAAGAGCGGGTGCCGCTATAACTTTTAAATGCCGAAGAACTGCTGCTTTTCGGTGCCGAACTAAAATAGCCCGGCCTGCTGCTGGCACTAAACGTATAGGTCTTCGCCCAAACAGAACAGGGGCTTAATAAGGCGATAGCCAACGGAAGGGAAAATAAGATCGGTTTCAGGCGGTCGTTATCGGTAGTCATGCGCATTCTTGCCGTTATGGGATTTAAAAACAATAGGTGGCTTTATCATCGCTTTCTCTTGGCAAAATGGCAACTGTCCGACGCGAAAAATTCGCTGAAAAACGCGTATTTTTCCCCTCGCCGCTTAGCATTGCCGTGCAATAATGCGACAATATCCCTAATTATCGGCAGTAAAACGGAGCGTTATGAAAATATTAATTTTAGGGGCAGGCAAAACCGGCACATCGGTTGCCGAAGCATTAGCGGGCGAAGATAACGACATTGTCGTGGTCGATGATAATGCCACCCGCCTTGAGGCCTTAAAAGAACGCGTGAATATCAGCACCGTGGTCGGCAATGCCGCCTATCCCCATATCCTGGAGTTGGCCGGGGTGCGCGAAGCCGATTTGGTTATTGCCGTCACCGACCGTGACGAAACCAATATGCTCGCCTGTACCATTATCAAAACCCTCTACGGCGGCATAAAAACCATCGCGCGGGTACGCGCCATTGATTATATGAAAAACCCCAACCTGTTTGGCGCAGGCGGCATTCCGATAGATATTGTCATCAGCCCCGAACAAAGTGTCATGGAATCCATCCGCAATCTCATAGAATTGCCGGGTGTATTGCACATTTCGGATTTTGCCAACGGCTTAGTGCGCCTGTTCTCGGTAAAAGTGGCGGCGGGCGGCTTTTTGACCGGAAAAAAAATCAAAACCCTCAAAGGGCGTTTAAGTGAAGGTAAAATCCGTGTGGCGGCGATTTTCCGTAACGGTATCGCCCAACCGACCAACGGCGAATCGGAAATTGCCGCCAATGACGAAGTGTTCTTTTTCGCCCCTAAACTCGAAGTGCGCCGCTTGCTAAAGGACTTAGGCTGCTTGGAAAAACCGCTTAAGCGCATCATCATTGCGGGAGGCGGCCATATCGGCAAACGCTTGGCACTGGCATTGGAAAAAGACCATTATGTGAAAATTATCGAACTTAATCCGAAACGGGCCCGCAAATTGGCGAATGAGTTGGATAACACCATCGTCTTGCAAGGCGATTGCGGCGACGAAATGCTGTTGCTGGAAGAATCCATTGATAAGACCGACCTGTTTTGTGCCATTACCGATAATGACGGAGAAAATATTATTGCCGCCGCCTTGGCAAAAGCCCATGGCGCCCGCAAGGCCATCTGCATCCTCAACAATCTTTGTTACAACAAATTGCTGCCGGGTACGGGCATAGACCTCGCCGTGCTGCCTTATGTCGAAACCTTAGGGGGTATACTCAAACATGTCCGGCAAGGCGATGTCGCCCAAGTCAGCCTATTGCGCAACGGCACCGCCGAAGCCATTGAGGCCATCGCCCACCACAGCCACGGCGAAAACTCTGTGGTAGGGCGCAAGGTGGACACCGTCAAGCTACCCGAAGGCATTATCTTAGGGGCGCTCATCCGTAATAACGAAGCCATAGGCATACATCATGACACACTGTTTGAAGAAGGCGATCATGTGGTGATGTTTACTTTAGATAAAAGCCATATCCCCAGCATTGAAGAAAAGTTTAAGTCGTTATCGGCATAAGCTGTTAGATTATCCTAAGGCCTGTTAATAAAACCCCGTATCTGTATAACGCAGCAAGCCGTTTTTTGCCAAACGTTGTTCGCGCTTAGCCATCATGCGCCGCCAAAAAAACTCAAACGCCCGCGCCGTCAACCGTGGGCACGGCGTAAAAAAGGGGTTAAAAGGATTATCCCGCGCCTGCATCCATATCACCATCCGCGTGGCCTGCCCTTGGGCATCACCACGCCTATGGATGCCGTGGACATTACTGATGAGCAGGGTATTGGCAGGAACGCAGAACACCTTCGGCGGCTGGCATTGCATAAAGTCCAAATCGTCGGGGCCGACGCGGAACGAACCGTCCCAATACCGCGCCGCCGCATCCTGCCCCACAGGGCGGCTTGCCAGCAGGCTTTGGCGGTATTCCCAGCGCAGCCGCCGCCAGCTCAAACGGTAGGAACCGGGAATGCAGACATGCGGGCCATTACGGTCATCGACATCATCCATAAAGAACCAGCCTTTTATGCACGGATGAAAAGTATCGATATGTAAGTCTTGTTGGGGGTCGGTAGCCGTTGCGTCAAGGCTATGGAATTTTAAGTTTTCCACATAAAAAAGTGGCAGGCGGTTTTTAGAAGAGCAATAGCGCATTAACTTGCTTAAGGCGATATTGTTAATAAAGCGTTGGCATTGCGGCAAGAGCTTAGCCTTGGCACGGTCGAGAAACAGGCGCTGGGTCAGCGTGTCACCCTCCAGCGTTTCACTGATGGGGCCGTTATAAGCCTTTAGCTCCTGTTTTAAGGCCGCAAAATCCGCTTCAGGCAGAAAGTTAGGCTTTAAAATAAACCCATTGTCCAGAAAGGCTTGGCGGTCTTGCTTAGCCAGCAACGGGCTTAGCAGCATAAGGCGGAACCGGAACAGCAAATGCGCCACCACCAGTCGGGCGACATGCAGGCCGCAACGGTTCAGCCAGTAATTGCCGATAATCGGATTGTTACGGAATGATTTTTCCCAAGAAAACACCAACAGCAGCCAATACGGCAGTTTGAATAGCTTTTTCATAACAATAGCCTAAAGTGACAATGGGTTGGTGTGGGAAGCCTAACCTGATCCGCCCACGCCCCACAAGCCTGGCATAGACCGAGGAGCGGTCACGTCTCTTGGCTTTTAAGCTGTGTAGCCCTGCGGATTTTTGCTCTGCCAATTCCAAGTGTCGGCGACCATATCATCAAGATTTTTTTCCGCCCGCCAACCCAGTTCCTGCAACGCCCTGTCGGGATTGGCGAAACACTCGGCCAAATCCCCTGCCCTGCGCCCAACTACCTTATACTTGACCGGACAGCCTGTAACGCGCTCAAAGGCATGGATGATGTCTAAAACACTGTAACCTTGACCCGTGCCGAGGTTATAAGGCCGGCAGCCGCCTTTGGCGAAACTCTCGCCTGCCAGGGCGGTTATCGCCTGAATATGGCCTTTGACCAAATCGACAACATGGATATAGTCACGGATACCCGTACCGTCAGGAGTCGGATAGTCATTACCGAACACCGACAATTGCGGCAATTTGCCTATCGCCACTTGCGCCACATAAGGCATCAAGTTATTCGGTATGCCATTAGGATCTTCGCCAATCAACCCGCTGGCATGTGCCCCTATCGGGTTAAAATAGCGCAACAAGGCGATTTTCCACGGCATCGGCTCCGCATTAATGGCATCGGCGGCCGCTAAATCCCGCAAAATGTCCTCAACCATCGCTTTCGACCGCCCGTAAGGGTTAATAGGTCCTAGAGGAAAATCTTCGGCATATTGCGGCGACACAGACTCGCCGTAAACGGTCGCCGAAGAGCTGAACACCAATTGCTTCACACCCGCCGCCGCCATCACCTCAGTCAGTACCAATGTGCCATAGACATTGTTATGGTAATACAAGGTCGGTTGGGCACAGGACTCACCGACTGATTTTAGGCCTGCAAAATGGATCACCGTGGTAATGCTTTCTTGGGCAAAAATGGCCGTTAATGCTGCTTTATCACGGATGTCCACCTGATAAAACGTCAGGGGCTTACCCGCAAGCTGTTGTGCGCGTACCAACGCTTCGGTTTTGCTATTGGACAGATTATCCACCACCACAATCTCATAGCCCGCTTGCAGCAATTCCACACAAGCATGGCTACCGATATAGCCGGCCCCGCCCGTCACCAAAATTTTGCCTTGACCGCTCATTTAGGCTTCCTTATTTTCAGCTTAATCAAATGGACGCGGCGGTTATCGGCCCTAACCACCTCAAAACGCAAGTCGCTCACCACCACGCTCTCGCCTTTTTTGGGCATGTGCTCGAGCTGGCTGACCACAAACCCCCCCACCGTGTCATACTCGTCGGTAGCCAAATGAGTGGCAAAATACTCGTCAAACTCCTCTATCGGAGTCAGTGCCTTAATTAGATACTCATAATCGTTGCGCTTAAAAATGTAGCCATGATCCTCGTGGTCGTCATGTTCATCTTCAATATCGCCGACAATTTGTTCCAAAATATCTTCAATCGTCACCAAGCCGGCCGCTTGGCCGTATTCGTCCACCACAATCGCCATGTGGTTGCCGTTGGTGCGCAATTCTTTCAATAACACATTTAGGCGTTTGCTTTCAGGCACCACACAAGCCGGGCGCATAATCTGCTGCACGGTCATGGATTTATTTTGCAGGACATGGGTCAGCAGATCCTTAGCCAACAACACCCCAACCACCTTGCTACGGTCATCCTCTATCACCGGATAACGGGAATGGCAAAATTCAATGACCAAAGGAAAAATGGCTTCTAGCTCGGCTTCTTGTGGCACAACCACCATTTGGATGCGTGGAGTCATAATATCTCTGACCCGCATTTGCGAAACCTGCAAAACCCCCTCGATCATTGCCAGCGCGTCCGTATCCAGCAACTCATTTTCGCGGGCTTCCCTTAATATTTCCTTGAGATCTTCCAAGTCTTGCGGCTCTCCGCTAAGTAAATGGCCGAGTTTTTCAACCCAGCTTCTCGGCGGAGACTGTCTACTAGGAGGATGGTCATCGCTCATGGTCTGTTACCTGTAAATAAGGATTACGAATAGTCAATTGTTGCAAAAAAACGATTTCTTTACTTTCCATTTCTTCGGCATCCGCCTCGTCGATATGGTCATAACCGAGCAAATGCAAAACGCCGTGGATAATGATATGCGCCCAATGGTCAAGCAATGGCTTGCCTTGTTGCTCAGCTTCCGCTGCCAAAACCGGGGCGCAAACCACCAAATCGCCCAGCAAAGCCGATTCGAAACCGTCAATGTCAGGGGCTTCGAAGGGGAAGCTAAGGATATTGGTAGGGCCTTGCTTGGCGCGGTAATAGCTGTTCAGTTCAGCACTTTCTTCAATGCCGACAATACGCACGACAATTTCAGTATCTTCGTTAAGGGCAGCTAAAGCCGTATCGACCCAGCGTTGCAGGCTGGCATCGTCAGGCTGGCCATCAGATGCAAATACCCGCTGGACATCAAGCCAGTTCATAAGGGGAGTGTTTTAGATTTTTTATCGTAAGCTTCATAAGCGGTGACAATACGCTGCACTAAAGGATGCCTGATAACGTCGCGGTTATTGAAAAAGGTAAAGCTAATGCCTTCTACATCTTGTAAAACCTCCAGTACATGCCGCAGACCGGACATTTTTTCCGAAGGCAAATCGACTTGGGTAATGTCGCCCGTCACTACCGCCGTCGAGCCGAAGCCGATACGGGTCAAAAACATTTTGATTTGCTCGACGGTGGTATTCTGCGCCTCGTCCAAAATGATAAACGCATCATTAAGGGTACGCCCACGCATAAAGGCCAGCGGAGCCACTTCAATAATGCCCCGGTCGATCATTTTCTCGACCCGCTCGTTGCCAAGCATATCATAGAGGGCATCATAAAGGGGGCGTAAGTAAGGGTCAATTTTTTGTGCCATATCACCCGGCAAAAAGCCCAATTTTTCGCCCGCTTCAACCGCCGGACGCACTAAAATGATTTTTCTGACCCGCTCATTCTGCAAAGCCTCAATGGCACATGCCACCGCTAAAAAAGTCTTGCCCGTACCCGCAGGGCCTATGCCAAAGTTAATGTCATGGCTGACAATTTTGCGCAAATAGTCTTGCTGGTTTGCCCCACGGCCTTTAATCATGCCGCATTTGGTCTTAATGGCGACATTAGCCGGCTGGGGTTGCGCTTGCGCCTCTTCTTCGAGCATTGCGTCTATGGAAGAGTCCTGCATGGCAAGGTGGATCATTTCCGCCGTCAAGCACTCCGTTTCGGTGCTGGCAAACAACTTTTCCATAATGGCGCAAGCGGCTTTCACAGAGCGGTCTAAGCCAGTCACTTTAAACTGGTTACCACGGTTAGCGATTTCGACTTGCAGACGGGCTTCAATTTGCCGTAAATGGGCATCAAGCTGACCACAAAAATTGGATAACCTGCCGTTATCGGCAGGCAGCAGGGCGATTTCCTGTGAGATCATAAGATTAATTAAACAGTGGCGGCAATTTTAGCGACCGACGATTCCACCAAACGCCCGCGTAGGGAATTAGGTAAAGCTTCGGCAATCAACACGTCAACAAATTGGCCTGCTAGGCGGGGGTGGGCGATAAAATTGACCACGCGGTTATTTTCCGTACGGCCTTGCATTTGCAACGGGTTCTTTTTGGATTGGCCTTCGACCAGCACCGTCTGCACCGTCCCAATCATGCGGTTGGCAATCGCCGTCGCCATGGCATTAATGCGGTTTTGGAACTGCTCCAAACGCTGTTTTTTTACCGCCATCGGCACATCATCAGGCAAGTCGGCGGCAGGTGTACCGGGCCGGGCGCTATAAATGAAGCTGAACGACAAATCAAAGCCCACTTCTTCAATAAACGCCATGGTTTCGGCAAATTCCGCATCGGTTTCGCCAGGAAAACCAATGATGAAATCCGAAGACAAGCATATATCAGGGCGCACTTGGCGCAATTTACGGATAGTTTCGATGTACTCGGCGCGGGTATGTCCGCGTTTCATCTTTTTTAAAATAGAATCGCTGCCGCTTTGCACGGGCAAATGCAAATGGTTGACCAATTGCGGAATTTCCGCGAACGCCTCAATCAGATTATCGGTAAATTCGACCGGATGCGACGTTGTAAAGCGGATGCGCTCAATACCGTCAATCGCCGCGACATAATGCAGCAATAAGGCAAAATCGGCGATATCGCCGTCATCCATCAGCCCGCGATAGGCATTGACGTTCTGCCCTAACAAATTGACCTCACGCACGCCTTGCTTGGCTAAAGAGGTGATTTCGGCCAGCACATCATCAAGCGGGCGGCTGATCTCTTCGCCGCGCGTATAAGGCACGACACAGAACGTACAATATTTGCTGCACCCTTCCATTACTGACACAAACGCTTTTGGGCCTTCGGCACGCGGTTCCGGCAAGGCATCAAACTTTTCAATTTCGGGAAAAGAAATATCGACCACAGGCAAGTGCTTATTGCGCACTTGGTCGAGCAATTGCGGCAAACGGTGCAAGGTTTGCGGGCCGAACACCATATCGACAAACGGGGCGCGTTTTTGGATGTCAGCACCTTCTTGGCTGGCGACACAACCGCCGACCCCAATCACTACATCAGGGCGTTTTTCCTTAATCATCCGCCATTTGCCTAACGCAGAAAAGACTTTCTCTTGGGCTTTTTCGCGTATGGAACAGGTGTTCAGCAGCAAAACATCCGCTTGGGTGGGGTCATCGATCAATTCAAAACCGTGCGAAGCATGGAGGACATCCCGCATTTTGTCGGAATCGTACTCATTCATCTGGCAGCCGTTTGTTTGAATATACAGTTTTTGGGTCATATTTTTAGGGTAAACATCTGAAAATCACTAAGGCCGGACACAAGTTTAGCGCTGTTGGGCCATAGGGTATTTGTAAGCATAATACAATGACGAATCCATTAAGATTCTTTTAGGTGGGCATTATAACCTGAACAGGCTATGAACAGGCAAAACTGTATTGACAAAACGACGCAACCTTTACCTGTGTATAAGGGCAACTGGGCAGTAACGGCAAAACCAAGGGCAGCAGGCAAGCGCCTAGCCTTGACCTTCCTCAAAAATCTCCGGCAAGGACGGCGCCAGCCGTTGCTCAACGGTATAGACGGCACGGTTTAAAATGCCCAGATTTTTTTCTTCGCCGATCTGGATACCCATCACATAAAAAATAGGCATCCAAAACGGGTTAATAAGGATACCGCCCAACACGCTTTTCCAAGTGCGCCGGACATTTTTCAGTATGTTATAAGAATCGACCAAGGGCGGCATCTGATGCTCGGCAAATACGGCCGCTATTGGCCGCAACCGCAGCTTATCGCGGCGCTCAAGCTGAGCCATCGCCTCGGCCAGCTTACGTTCCATATCGTGATAATTTTTCCGCGCACAACCGGAAGACACAGCAAACACCAAGGCGACCGAGGGCAGCAGCACGGTCGGCGGCATGAGCGGCGCGAACGTGGACGACAGTATCACCACGCCCAAGCCTAACATTAGAATATCTTCACCGCGTTCGACATCCTTATCCAGCGCCTTAACAATGGCGGCGACCGGATCAGCAGACGGTTCTTGCAAATACTGTTTGGACTTGGGCATAACGGCATTCTCCTTAGAACATATTCTATTGATATATCCATATTATAGAAAAATGTCAAGACCCATCATGGGTTTTTAAAACATACCCTTAAATCCGCGCCGAACCCTGTGGGACTGGGCCGCTAAACAGCGGCCATAAAAAAAGCTTTTGTGAACACCACAAAAGCTTTTTTAAGGTTATGTAAGCGCGGGTTACTTAGTGCTTACATTGGTGGCGGTCAAACCTTTAGGGCCTGATTCAATATCGAAAGTGACTTTTTGGCCTTCTGCCAACGTCTTAAAACCTTCGCCTTGAATCACCGAATGATGCACGAACACATCTTCGCCGCCTTCGCTAGGGGCGATAAAACCAAAGCCTTTAGTGTTGTTAAACCATTTTACGGTGCCTGTTGTCATTAGAAAACTCCTGAGATTAAAACTTATGGTTAGAACAGATCGACAACATTGATAACCGGATAAGCATTAAAAGAGACTTCCACTGGCTCAACATTTTGACTCTGTGAGTGCGAATTGTACTGATATTTTTTGCCCGATGCTATTTCTCAACACAGAAGCGCGTAAATTTGTGAACCAGTCGGCAATTTTCAGCGTTGCTCGGACAACAGATATAGCCCGTCCAACACCAACGAATTGGGGCTGACCATGCCGATCACCTCACGGTTGGCAATGACCGGCGCACGCACCAAATTATAGTCGGCGAACAAGCGCGAACAATAGCGGATGTCCATATCAGGATGCACGGAAATGACCGGTTTGCTCATAATTTCATAAACATTCACCCGTTCCGGGGCGCGGTCTTTCGCCAACACATGGCGGGCAATATCGCCGGAATTAATCAGCCCATACTCGTCGTCGTCATGGCGTTTATTGACGATCAGCACCGAGGTCTTTAATGCCTTCATGGTGCGTAAAGCCTCGGCGACCGTGGCAATGCCGTCAATCGTGCCAAATTCGGTTTTCATCACATCTTTGACACGAATGACCACAGGTTTAGTTATCATAATTTGTCCTCAATTTCCCGGGTTAAGGTTTCCATCTGGCGGGTCACGCCGATGGCATCTTCGACATCAATCTGAAAGGCAATGCCAGTACCCGGTTTGTTGTCAAATTCGGCGACACTGGCGATTTTTTCCAAAATATGGCGGCTCAGATGCTCTTCAACCAGCATCAGCAAGACATCGCGCTGGGCCTCCAAATTCAGGCCAAAAAAGGTTTTGGACTGCTTCATGCCCTCACCCCGCGCATTGTTAATGACCGTCGCGCCTTTCGCGCCATACTCACGCGCCGTCGCCAACACCAGATCGGTTTTGTCATCATCAACAAAAGCGATAATTAATTTAAAGTGCATAACTGATAGACCTCAAGGTTTCGGGTGCGGCTTGCCTAGCGTCTGCGCTAACTGGGCGTAAGCCAATACGGCAATGATAGGGAACAGACTGGCAAAGGCGATCAGGCCAAAACCGTCCACTAAAGGGTTGCGTCCGGGTACGGTGGTGGCCAGCCCCAAGCCTAAAGCCGTCACCAACGGCACCGTCACAGTCGAAGTGGTCACACCACCCGAATCATAAGCCAAAGCAATAATCATTTTCGGTGCAAACATTGTTTGAATAATAACTACCACATAGCCGACCACAATATAAAAATACAGCTCCGTGCCGGTGACGATTCGGAAGGTGCCTAAGGCAATGCCGACCGCCACCCCAATGGACACGGCAATACGCAAACCCCAGGCGCGGATCGCCCCGCCGGAAATTTGCTCGGCTTTCATGGCGACCGCCAACAAAGACGGCTCCGCCAAGGTGGTGGCAAAGCCAATACAGGCGGCGAACACATACACCCAACTGTAGGTCAGCCAAGTGCGCGGCCCGGTTGCGGCGATGCCTAAGAATTCTGGCGAGGTCAGTTGTGTCGCCATCAGCTTGCCGAGCGGAAATAAAGCCATGTCCAAGCCCTCCAGAAAACAGGCGATACCCAGCACCACATAAAAAAAGCCGATAGCGATTTTACGCGGGTTTGCCAAGGGCTTGCGGATCACCAACAACTGAAAGCCGATAATAATCGCGGCAATCGGCAAAATATCGCGGCCAGTCGCCAACAGCATATCGGCAAAATGCCAGAGCCATGCACTCATCGTAACATCCCGTAAGCCATCACAAAAATCATCGGGGTCAAGGACGCGAAGGCAATCAGGCCAAAGCCGTCAATCATCGGATTACGGCCTTTAATGGCGGTCGCCAAGCCCACCCCTAACGCGGCGACCAGCGGCACGGTAATCGTGGACGTCGTCACACCGCCGGAATCGTAGGCGATGCCGATAATATCAGCGGGGGCAAATGGCGTAACCGCCGTCACCACACAATAGCCGCCGATAATCAGATAATGCAACGGCCAGCCGCGAAGAATGCGCAACACGCCGACTAAAACAGCCACCCCTACCGATAAGGCCACCGTCAGGCGCAAACCTAAAGCATAGCTTTTACGCGCCGCGTCAGAATCGGCGATAATATGGCCTTGGGCGGCGATCCGCGCCGCCTCGTCGCTGATAGCGATCAAGGCCGGCTCCGCCACGGTCGTGCCGAACCCCAAGCAAAAAGCGAAAATCAGCAACCAAAACACGCTGCCCTTACGCGCAAAAGCATAAGCCATAGACTCCCCTAAGGGGAACAAGCTTTGCTCCAAACCTTGGACGAATAAGGCCAAGCCAAACACAACCAACACCATCCCTTCAAGCAAATGGGCGACATCAGGAATAGGCTGGCGGATAACGGCAACTTGGAAAACCAACACCACCGCCAAAATCGGCAGCAAATCCAAACAACTGCTGAATAATTGCCTAATGAAGCGGTTTTTTAACATAGCCCTGCCCTTTATCCTTAAAACGTCTAATTGCCGCCATAAACCCTATTAACGGCGGTGTATCTACCTCTTAACCGCCATCATACAAACAAAGTTGAACCATTGGAAATAAGTATCCCGATGGGCAAAGCCGGCACGCTCCAATAGCGCCATATTTTCATCAAGGCGGTACGGAATCAGCACATTTTCCAAAGCCTCACGCTTGCGCTGGTTTTCGGTATCGCTATAGCCGCTTTGGGAGGTTTTAAAATGCAAATAATGGTCAATATAGACTCGGTTCAGCAACGGGTCTTGCGCGAGTATTTTCTCGGACAGCAACAACAGCCCACCCGGCCTGAGGGCTTGGTAAACAGTATTTAACAGCCCTTGCCTGTCAATAGGCCGGACAAACTGCAATGCCCAGTTCAAAATCACCACATTGCAGGGCGGCAAGTCGGTAAGGTCAGCTAAATCCGCCAAGCGCAAAGACACCTGCCCTTTAGCGGCTTGCGCCGCCAACTTTACCTGCGCCTTAGCCAGCATCGGGGCGGAATTGTCCAAACCGATAAACAGGGCTTGGCTTGGGCAACGCGGATGGGCGGTCAAATGCGCCAGTGTCGTACCCGTCGAACACCCCAAATCACAGACTACCCCCGCCTCAGCGGGCAGAAAGTCCATAATCAAATCGGCTTGGATACGTTGTATTTCGTTATAAAACGGCACACTCCGCGCCACCATATCATCGAACACCCCCGCGACCCGCTCATCAAAAGCAAAATCCTCGACACGGGTGATCTGTTTAAAAAGTTTATCTTGATAGGTCATAGCAAATAGGCAATAAAGGCGGCACAAACACTGCCGGACAAATCTGGGGGCGACTTTCCCTATCCTTAATTGCGGTTAAACAACTCCACCAAATGCGCCAAGCGTGAAGCGCGTTCGGGCGATAACTGTTCCCAAGCGAAACGCCATTGCCAATTGCCGACGATGGTGCCGGGGGTGTTCATCCGGTGTTCAGTGCCCAATTCCAAAATATCTTGCATAGGGATAATCGCCAAGTTAGCGACCGAAGCCAAGGCGGCTTGGATCAATGCACAATGCAAGGTTGCCAAGGGGTTGCCCAAATATTCGTAAACATACTTCCTTTCATCGACATTTAACTGCTCCGCCCAACCTAAGGTCGTGTCGTTATCATGCGTACCTGTATACACCACACAATTTTTTTCATAATTATTCGGTAAATACGGGTTATCCGAGCCGCCGCCAAAGGCGAACTGTAAAATTTTCATGCCCGGCAACTGAAATTCGTCGCGCAAGGCAGTGACTTCATCGGTGATAATGCCCAAATCTTCGGCGACCAGCGGAATGGCCCCCAGTTCCGCCTTAATGGCGTTCAATAAGGCCTTGCCCGGCGCTTTGACCCATTCGCCCTGCTTCGCAGTCGGCTCAGAAGCGGGGATTTCCCACGCCGCTTCCAAACCCCTGAAATGGTCGATGCGTAAAATATCAAACTGCTCCAATTGGGTCTGCATCCGCTCTACCCACCAGTTAAAGCCGGTTTTTTTCAAGAACGTCCAGTTATAATGCGGATTGCCCCAGCGCTGGCCGTTTTCGGAAAAATAATCCGGCGGCACACCCGCCACCACCGACATCTCCCCATTATCGTCGAGCTTAAAGACATCGCGGTTCGCCCAGACATCGGCACTGTCATAAGAGACAAAGATAGGAATATCGCCGAACAGCAACACGCCCTTGGCGTTGGCATAGCTTTTTAATGCCATCCATTGGCGGAAAAATACATATTGCTCAAATTTTATGCAGTCAATCGTATGGCCTAAGCGGATCCGCACCTCTTTCAGAGCTTTGCTGTCGCGCTCTTTAAAATAATCCGGCCATTGGTTCCAGCATTGTTGGTTAAATTCCGTCCTTAAAGCCAAAAATAACGCGAAATCGTCCAACCAAAAGGCTTTGTCCTGACAAAACGCGGTAAAACCAT
Organism: Methylovulum psychrotolerans; assembly: GCF_002209385.1. Taxonomy (NCBI): domain Bacteria; kingdom Pseudomonadati; phylum Pseudomonadota; class Gammaproteobacteria; order Methylococcales; family Methylococcaceae; genus Methylovulum; species Methylovulum psychrotolerans. The sequence continues at coordinate 713,723 of NZ_CP022129.1, read as the reverse complement.
CCTTATCTTGCGGCGTACCGCGCTCCATAAAACCGTTAAAGGCTTTCGTAACCAGACAGTTTTTGTTAAATTTATGGGTTCCCTGACACTCTTCGCAACGCTCGGACAAATCCAGCCAGCCTTGCCTGACCAGCCAATCGATATTAATTAGGTCGGGGTTGCCGGCATGGGCGGACAAACACTGGTAAGGCGACCCGTCGGCATGGGTCATCCCCAACGGCAGGGTTTGCCAGACGGTAATGCCGGCCTTATGGAGGAAATCGACAAAATAGTAGGCATCCTGACCCAAATCACCTTGGCGGCCTGCACCAGGCAAGGAGGTGATATGCAATAAGATGCCTGCACGGCGTTTGTTTAAGATATCGTTTTCTATAGCTTTCAATGTGGCGGGTCTCAAGTTAAAGTTCAACGCCTGGACGCATCGCTCCACCCATGGCTGGCGCACCGGAGCCTTGAGTGAATGACAGTGCCAGATAAGAAGGGGGTTGTTCGCCCAACAAACGGTATAAGTTAGCCAGATTCAAGCGAAAGTGTTTTTCAAAGTTACTGACGGCTTCGCCGGGATTATAATCGCCAAACCACCAAAACCAATCCGAGCCTTCGCAGACGGCGAGCTGGATTTCCGCCGCCTTAAGCTGCTTGGGGGACAGGCACTTACCTGCCACCGCTTGGTCAAAGGCGGCTTTGGCTTCGCCCAACATGTCCCAGCCGCGATTTTTATCGCTATCACCTATCCACGTCGAAAACGTACCATATACCCAACTGCCCGCCACCAATTTTGCCAAGGGCTTAACAACCGCCTTGGCCTTTAGGCATTCGGAAAAAGTGGCCAGTTCAATAGCAGGGTGTTGGCTCAGGTTTTTATATAAGGCGCTGAGAAAATGATAGCCGTTTTCGGGAAAATATTCCCACGCATTTTCACCGTCCATAATCACCGACACCACAGCATCGGCAGGTTGGGTGGCGGCGATGGTTTCCAAATGGCGGATAAAATCGGCGACTGCGTCATCGGCGTGCCATTTTGAATATTGGAAACCAATAAGATCGGATAAGCCGTCATCACGGAAAAAACAGGCAATGGCCGTTTTTTTTAATTTAAACGGATAATGGATGCAAGCAGGCACGGTATTTTCCGGCAAATGCAGGCTATTACGCAAGACGCTACCGCCGCTGGCCGTCCACTCGAAGCCAAAGTCGCCCAACACTTTTAAGGTTTGGGTGCTAATGCCACCTTCGGAGGGCCAACAACCTTTCGGCTTAAAGCCAAAAAAACGTTTGAAAACTTGTACACCTTTCTCAAGATGATAAGCGACCCGCTCTTCACCGCCCGGATAGGCCGCCAACTCCGGCATCAGGGCATTAGGCATAGCCTCTTGGGTAGTCTGCAAATCCAGCAACAACGGCATAATCGGGTGCGCATAAGGTGTCACCGACAATTCCAACTGGCCTTTTTTCACCAAGACTTTATAACGGCAAATAACATTGGCAAGCAGATCGCCAATAATTTCGACGATCTCTATCCGGTCATGCAAGGAATAGCCGGTATTTTTTTCAATCAGGCTTTTGACACGGCTGTCGCTCAATTTAACCGTTTCACCCATCCAAGCCAAATGGTACCAAACCAAAAAATCGCTCAAAAACTGGGAGTTGACATACATCAACGCATCATAATGCAGCTCAAGCCATTCCGCCATTTCCGCCAATTTTTTATACGCCGGATAGCGGTCGATTTGCCGTTCCCGATTGGCACGCAAACAGTCCCTAATCAATTTCAAACGCGCTTCTGAATTGGCCGGAATGCTGACATCGACCAGCGCCGCCAATAAGGGGTCGGTCATGGTCACCCGGTCATGCAAATAACTATTGACTTGCTTGGCGTATTCCTCAATCTGCTCCAACAGGATCGGCGCGAAATTGACCACCGCCTTCGCCGTAGGCACGGCTTCCAAATGCGCGACCATATCTACATAATCTTTAATGACATGCAGATAAGTCCATGGCAACTTAAATTCCCCTGTTTGCAAATCCCGATATTCAGGCTGGTGCATGTGCCAGCATAATACTAATTTCACAAAGCGTATCCTATTAAGTTAAGGGTAAATGCCGCACCTATCGGATTTTATGGCAATACATAATTTAAGCCAAGCTACCCACGCTTAGGCAGACGGGAGAGACCGCATATCCAAGGCAAAACACCCCACAACAGGGCTTTTTGCCGAGGTTATCCTGCCCATGCCTAAATGAATGCCGGACACGCCTATCTGACATAATGCAGGCGTTGCCCCAACATATCCGGCGTCACCAACACCACACCGCCCGCACTGACATGGAAGCGTTTTTCATCGGCTTCGCGGTCTTCACCGATAATCGTACCCTCCGGCACTTGGCAGCCCCTTTCAATAATGGCTTTGGTGATGCGGCAATGGCGGGCGATGTTGACTTCCGGCAACACGATGGTGTCTTGTAAGGTGGTATAGGAATTTACCCGCACGTTAGTAAATAATAAGGAGTGCCGGACGGTGGCGCCGGACACCACACAACCGCCAGATACCATAGAATCGACGGCTTGGCCACGGCGGTCATCGTCATCAAAAACGAATTTCGCAGGCGGCGTTTGCGCCTGATAAGTCCAGATCGGCCAGGTGTTGTCGTATAAGTTCAAGTTAGGGTTAACGCCAATCAGTTCCATATTGGCCGCCCAATAGGCATCAATCGTACCGACATCGCGCCAGTAACTCTGTTCGCCGCTTTGTAAGTCTAAGAACGGATAAGCATTGACGATGTATTTGTCAATCACTGATGGGATAATGTCCTTGCCAAAATCATGGGACGAGCCGCGGGTGTCGGCATCTTTGAGCAATTGCTCAAACAGGAAGCTGGCATTGAAAATATAAATGCCCATCGACGCCAACGCGGTGTCGGTACGCCCCGGCATGACCGGCGGATGTTCGGGCTTTTCGACAAAAGCGCGTACCCGGCGGTTAGTGTCGACATCCATCACCCCGAAAGCCGTGGCATCTTCCAAGGACACTTCGATGCAACCGATGGTCAGGTCGGCGTTCTTTTCCACATGGTCGACCAGCATCGCGCCGTAATCCATTTTGTAAATATGGTCGCCGGCCAATACTAAAATATATTCGGGCTTGCGGGTTCTAAGGATGTCGATATTCTGGAAAATGGCATCCGCCGTGCCTTTATACCAAGAATCTTCATCATGGCGCTGTTGGGCGGGCATCAGGTCGACATATTCGCCAAATTCGCCGCGTAAAAACCCCCAGCCTTGTTGGATATGCCTAATCAGCGAATCGGCCTTGTATTGGGTCAGGACACCGATTTTACGGATACCGGAATTGACGCAATTGGACAACGGAAAATCGACGATGCGGAACTTGCCGCCAAAGGGTACGGCAGGCTTGGCACGCCAATCCGTCATATTCATTAACCTTGACCCACGCCCACCCGCTAAAATCAAGGCAATCGTATTTCGGGTTAAATGCTGGATGTTCAGGTCATGCTTTTTGGGGGTCGGTGCCGACATTTTTCATCTCCGAGTGGAATAGATTCACAAGAATTGTTTTATTTTGGTAACATTTGCGCAACCATTATTCTACTAAATCGAGGCAAAGCAAAGTGAAAAAGCAATCAACCAGTACGCTTGACGCTGATTCGTTAAAAATCATAGCCGCCAAACATCATGACCCCTTTTCCGTATTGGGCCGCCATACCGTTAATAACCAAACAATTATAAAAGCTTACTTGCCTTACGCGGAAACGGTCAGCTTTAAAGACAACGGCGCGGGCCTGACCCGAATCAGCGGCACAGACTTCTTTGTCTACACCGACACCGACCAAGTTCTGCCCGTCCACTATTGCCTATCTTGGGTGGACAAAGACGGCGATAGCCATGAAATGTACGACCCTTATACTTTTGCCCCGCAATTGCCTGCGTTTGACCAACACCTATTTGCCGAAGGCAAGCACTGGCACATTTATCAAAAATTGGGCGGCCACTTGCGCACCATTGACGGTATCGACGGTGTGCTGTTTGCCGTTTGGGCGCCCAATGCCGGACGCATTAGCGTCGTCGGCGACTTTAACCGCTGGGATGGCCGTTGTAATCCGATGCGCAGCTTAGGCGGTAGCGGCATCTGGGAAATTTTCATCCCTGGCCTGACCGTGGGCTGTTTGTACAAATTTGAAATCCTCAATGCCAAAACCCACCAATTATTATTAAAAACCGACCCTTACGCGCAACAGTTTGAGTTCCGCCCCAGCACCTCGTCGATTATCGTTGACGAAACCGAATTTGCTTGGCAAGACCAGCAATGGCTAGCCGATCGCGCCGCTTACGACTGGCTGCACGAACCTATCGCCATTTACGAAGTGCATCTGGGGTCTTGGCAACGCGACGAACAAGGCAACTTCCTCAACTATCGGGTGCTGGCGGAACAACTGATCGGCTATGTACAAAAAATGGGCTTTACCCATATCGAACTGCTGCCCATCACCGAACATCCCCTGGATGCCTCATGGGGCTATCAAACCACGGGGTATTTCGCCCCGACCAGTCGCCACGGCACACCCGATGATTTCCGTTATTTTATCGACCAATGCCACCAACACGGCATTGGGGTTATCCTCGACTGGGTACCTGCGCATTTCCCTAAAGATGCGTTTGCCTTGGCGCGTTTTGACGGCAGCGCCTTATACGAACATGAAGACCCACGCAAAGGCGAACATCGCGATTGGGGCACATTAATCTACAATTACGGGCGCAACGAAGTCAGAAACTTCCTGCTGGCCAGCGCCATGTTCTGGCTAGAAGAATTCCATCTGGACGGCTTACGCGTCGACGCGGTCGCCTCCATGCTGTACTTGGATTATTCGCGCAAGCATAACGACTGGATACCCAACAAATACGGCGGCAACGAAAACCTGGAAGCGATTGACTTTATCAGGGAACTGAATGCGGTGATGCACGAACAGCACCCCGGCGCGGTGGTCATGGCCGAAGAATCGACCGCTTGGCCGCAAGTTACCCGCCCGACTTGGACAGGTGGCTTAGGTTTCTCGATGAAATGGAATATGGGCTGGATGCACGATACCTTGGCCTATATGAGCTTGGATCCTATCCACCGGATGCACCACCATGACCAACTGACCTTCGGCCTGCTGTATGCGTTTACCGAGAACTTCGCCCTGCCCTTCTCCCATGACGAAGTGGTGCATGGCAAAGGTTCGTTGTTAAACAAAATGCCCGGCGACGAATGGCAGCGCTTTGCCAACCTGCGCCTGCTGTATACCCTGATGTACACCTATCCCGGCAAAAAATTGCTGTTTATGGGCTGTGAATTTGCTCAAGGCACCGAATGGAGCTTCAATAAAACCCTGGATTGGTATGTCTTAGAATACCCCTACCACCAAGGCATTCAGACTTTAGTTAAAGATCTGAACAACCTGTATAAAAACCAACCGGCACTCTACAAGCACGATTTTGATTATTTGGGTTTTGAGTGGATCGATTGCCATGATGTCCAACAATCCATCATCAGTTTCCGGCGTAAAGATGGCGACGACGAATTGTGCGTCGTTTTAAATTTCACACCCGTTACCCGCCACGATTACCGGATTGGCGTACCGAAAGAAGGCGTTTATACGGAAATCTTCAATTCCGATTCGACTTATTATGCGGGTACGAACGCCGGCAATGGCGCGGTGACCTCGGAACCGAAACCGTGGATGAATTTGCCGCATTCGATCAACTTAACCTTACCCCCCTTAGGAGGCGTGATCTTAAAGCTGTAAGCCGATCACCTAAAGGAAGCCATAATGAAAAAAATATTATTTGTTACCAGTGAAGCACATCCTTTGATTAAAACCGGAGGTCTTGCCGATGTGTCTGGTAGCTTACCTAAAGCCTTGGCGGAACTGGCGCAAGACGTGCGCATTATCATGCCAAACTATCAGGCACTTAAGCTCACCGGCGATGTCCACAACATCTTTTCGTTACGCGTCGATAACCGCCAGATCAATATATTGGCAACCCAATTGCCGGATAGCACTATTCCGGTCTGGTTGGTTGATTGTCCTGAGTTTTACAATTACCCAGGCAACCCTTACACCGACGAAAACGGCAACCCGTGGCCGAATAACGCCGAACGCTTCGCGCTGTTTTGCCGGATTGCGGTAATCTGCGCCTTGGATAAAATCGGCCAAAATTGGTGGCCCGATATTGTCCACTGCAACGACTGGCAAAGCGGCTTGGTACCCGCGCTGTTATCGCTGGAAAAACACCGCCCGGCTACGGTGTTTACCATTCACAACCTGGCCTACCAAGGGCTGTTTTCCGCCAGCCGCATGGTCACGCTGAACATCCCAGGACAATTGTGGAACCCCGAAGGCTTGGAGTTCCACAACATGCTGTCCTTTATCAAAGGCGGCCTAGCGTTTGCCGATTGCATCACCACCGTCAGCCCCACTTACGCCCAAGAAATCCAAACCGCCGCCTTCGGTTACGGCTTGGAAGGCTTATTGCGCTACCGCAAAGAGGCCTTGGTCGGCATTATTAACGGCATTGACACCCAGCAATGGAATGCCGAAACCGACGGCTATATCCCGCAACGCTACAATGCCGACACCCTGCAAGATAAAGTCCATAATAAAACCGCCCTGCAACAGCGTGTTGGCCTGCCCATTAACGGCCAAGTGCCGTTATTCGGCCTGATTAGCCGCTTGGTCGAACAAAAAGGCATCGATATGGTGCTGGATTGTCTGCCGGAAATGCTTACTATGCCCATGCAGTTTGTGTTGCTGGGCAGTGGCGATAAAACCTTTGAACAGCGTTTACAGGCTCTGGCAGCCGCCAACCCGGATAAAATCGCCGTCACCTTAGGCTATGATGAAGGCTTGGCGCATCTGATTGAAGCGGGAGCCGATATGTTCCTTATGCCGTCACGGTTTGAGCCCTGCGGCTTGAACCAGATGTACAGCCAACGCTACGGCACTATCCCGCTGGTCAGAAAAACCGGCGGCTTGGCGGATACTGTCATAGACACCTCTGCGACAAGCCTTGCCGACGGCACCGCCAGCGGCCTTGTCTTTAACGAAGCGAATGCAGGGGCGTTACTGGAAGCCATCAAACGGTCGCTACTGCTCTACCATCTACCCGAACAATGGCGGCAAATGCAGGTCAACGCCATGGGCAAAGACTTTACCTGGCGGCACAGTGCCGAAGAGTATCTGCAAGTGTATGCCAAATTGCAGCCTTAATAGCAAACTAAACCAACAACAGGCTTAACGGACAGTTATGCAAGCAACCAGCGACCCGGCCAAATGGCTTGACGAATACGGCGACGCACTCTACCGTTATGCCCTGTTACAGCTACGTTCGGAGCCCTTAGCCGAAGATATGGTACAGGAAACGCTGCTGGCGGCTTGGCAGTCGTTTGCCCAATTCAATGGGCAATCTTCTGTCAAGACCTGGCTAATCGGTATTCTGAAACATAAAATCATCGACCATTTCCGCAAATACCGCCACGAACGCGACAGCGAATCGCTGGACAATTTCGACGATGATGACGCTTTGTTAGCCCATTCTTTCGATGCCGACGGCCATTGGAAAATTCCGCTGATTAACTGGGGCACACCCGATAAAGCCCTCACCGACGAGCAGTTCTGGCAGGTGTTTTACCGTTGTCTGGCGCGTTTGCCGCAAGACATGGCGGATTTATTTATTTTACGCACCGTAGACGGCTTATCCAGTGAAGAATGCTGTAAGCTTTTGGCAATAGCCACGACTAACCAATTGTGTGTCGCGTTATCGCGCACCCGCCTGAAACTCAGGCAATGCCTGGAAGCCCAATGGTTCGACCGAGGATAAGACGATGCCTAGCTGCAAACAAATGACCCAACTGCTCTCCGACAGCCTAGAAACCCGCCTGCCTTGGCCAAAACGCTCGGCCATGCGCCTGCATTTGCTCATTTGCGCCACCTGCCGCCGCTACCGCCGCCATTTGTTGTTCATGCAAAAAATCATCACCGACCATAACCCCCGGCTCACGGCCTTATCCGACACGGCCAAACAGCGCATTAAAGACAATTTGGCGCAGTTGAAAGATAAGCCATAAGTAAGCGCGGCATTTAGCGTTATCTTGCCATTTATGCAGTGCTTTCACGGTATTTTGGCATACACAGGACTTACTTATTTTTAAATTGCAGCCTAAAATCCGTGTTTCTCATACCCGCACTAAATCCATAGCGGATTGCTGACCCGTATTCCCCAACATAAGCAGTTCTACCGTAGTATTTCCGAAGGATCACAGAAGCATCAATCTCCATTTTGCGGGGTGGGTTTCGCCACATCGGCCAAGCGTCGTTAATACTGGTCATCACCTGCAACCAAGCCCGATATGACAGGTAAGATGAGCGGGCGTGTATATTTTCTGGATTTCTGGGTGTGTTTCCTGGAATAAGGTTCCCCATAGCATCAGTAACCCAAAACTCTTTTTCGGGCGGAAAGCGCCTGAACCCATAGTCTTTGCAGTAAAACAACTCTACATTTTGCCAGGGTGTAGTACGGAACGTAAAAAACACATTCTCATCCACATATGTGTACCAGAGATATGTCATCGGGTCTTCGCCCCGATCTGAAGCCGGTTCAAGTTTTGCCGGAAATAAGTAAGTGCCTTTATCTTCCCGTTCGAGAAACGGCACCGATCCTTGAAATCCGCAAATAGGCGCTTTGGCGCTCAAATAAGGAATGAATAAAGGTGCGTCCCTCTCAAACATCAGTTCCGCCTTGACGGCAGGTAATTCGACATCCGAATAACGCCAACGCCCAGGTGTCGTTTTGTCAAGGGGATAAACGTACGGCTCAGCAATCGGATAATTTTTTAATTGTTCGGGAGTCTTGCTTTTCCCAGCGAGAAAAAGACGTTTTAACTTCGGCTCCCAACAGCCGCTACGCCAACCACCCGTTATGATCAAAGACCCCCAAAGCGCATTGAGCACAAATTCAGGCCAGCATGAAAGGGCATCAAGCAAGAAATCGTCTAAGCGGCGCCAATGGCTGTAAGCCGGTGGCACCGAAAATACGTCCCCATAGTCCATCTCAATACGGCCACCAGAAGAACAGTTTTCGCGAAAAATCGAAATATGTACGGGTTGCTGTAGCTCGGCATCGGAGTAGACGCATTTCAAGTCCAAGTTTGGCGTTAGGCTATATCCAGATATAACAGCCAATCTCTGACCCGTAAGGTAGTTTGTTATTTCGATTGGCGTTTCGCCGTACTCAAACCAGCCATATCGTTTCATTGTTAGCATCACTTCTCTCAAGATATTCTTAAAATAAAATTACACGAACGTCAGGTAATTGTAACAGGATTTTTTATGTGCCGCTTTTCCTAAGTAAACAGATCAGACGGACACCGCGCTTGAGATTCACGCAGTTGACTCCTAACTGATGTTACTCAAACATATTCTCCGATTAAAAAACTGTCGCGATAGCAGCTTATTGCCACATTTTTCAATATTGCAAAAATAACGGCGTAAAATCAGTGACCATTACAGTAATGGGCGATTTAATTTTTTATACCACCAATTGGCGGCTTCGCCGTTATCGCCGGAGCGCGTAGCCAACCACAAAGGTTCCGGTTGCCGTGGTTCTTCAAGCGTCACAGCAACCAGCGTACCGTCTTGCAGGTCTTGCGCAACCAGCACTTTGGGCAAAAACCCCACACCCAATCCGGCGCGTTGGAATTGCCGTTTCATTTCGATGTTTGCCACGGTAATCCGCTGTTGCCCTGACAACAACCCGATAGTTTTGGCGGGTAACGACCGTGCACTATCGGCAACGGCAATAGCCGTAAAAGCGTGTAAAGCATCTTGCGGAACCGGTTGCTTGGTATGCGCCAACGGGTGGTTGGGCGCGACACAAAAAATAAATTCCACAGTGTCAATCTGTTTGATTTGGTAACCGCCCCAACTCGGACAATCACCGACAGCAATAATCAAATCAGCCCGCCCTTCGCGTAAAGCTTCCCAAACTCCGGTCATCTCTTCCGAAGTAATCCGCAACCTAGTTCCGCATTCCAGCGCGGCAAAAGCCTGTAAATCGTCAATCAAGAGCGTACTGGGCAGCAGTGAGTCATAGACAATTCTCAGCTCGGATTCAAACCCTGAGGCTATTTTATAAAGCCTGTTTTCCAAATCGGCAACCGCCCGCAATAGCCAACGCCCTTCTTGCAATAGCTCGATACCCGCCGCCGTTAACGTCACTTTAGGGCCGTTGCGGTCAAAGAGCTTAAGGTTCAGTTGCTCTTCCAACTTGCCGACCGCATAGGAAATTGTAGACGGCACGCGATGCAACAAATCCGCCGCACCCGACATCGAACCGGTACGGTCGATCGCATCAATAACCTGAATAGCTTCCAGCGATAATTTCATAATGGCCTCAAATCTACTTTCGAAAAAATCGAATATAAAAAGCAAATTAACTCGTTATAAATAACACGAACTAAGGATTATCATATATTCACTCGCTTAAAAGCAGAACATCATAAAGCAAAAGACCTGCAAACATTCATTCGATAATTTACAAGGAATCAGACCATGATTGAAGTCCGCCCCGCCCAACACCGAGGTATCGCCCGTTTTGACTGGCTGTTCTCGCGGCACACATTTTCTTTTGGCAACTATTACGATCCTAAACAAAGCGGTTTTTCCGATTTGTTGGTGATTAATGAAGACATTGTCCAAGCCGGCAAAGGTTTTGACACCCATAGACACCGCGATATGGAAATCTTCACTTATGTGATCGATGGTGCGCTGGAACATAAAGATTCGATGGGTACCGGCTCAATCATCGAAGTGGGTGATGTCCAGCTCATGACCGCCGGAACGGGCGTTGCCCATAGCGAATTTAACCATTCGCCAACCGAGTTAGTCCATTTCCTGCAAATTTGGCTAGTGCCTAATAAAAAAAGCGTTCAGCCACGTTATCAGCAACGCCATTTTAGCCGTGCCGATAAACAAGGCCAGTTACGTTTGCTAATGTCACCCGACGGTGATGCAGAGGCGTTAGCCGTTTATCAAGATGTCCGGGTCTATGCGGGGTGTTTCGGTGCCGGCGAACAGGCACAGTTAACGTTGGCGGATGACCGCTATGCCTATGTCCATGTCGTACGGGGTTCGTTGACGGTGAATGGCACAGCACTAAACGCTGGCGATGGTGCGCGTATACGCAATGAAAGCCAAATTGACCTACAACAAGGTCATAATGCCGAAGTCCTGGTGTTTGATTTACGCCCACAAGAACAACCTGGTCGCTAGCCCATTATGGACACGTCAACTCAAGCCACGCCCAACAATGAACAAGTGTTTTTTGTCATCCGCCATCGGCTGAAAAAAGGCAAAGGCAAACTCGAAAAATATGAGGACTGGTTAACGAAAATCGTCCCTAAGGCGGCGACATTTCCCGGACATTTAGGGGTGCAAATCGTCCGTCCGCCGGAAGGGCACAATGAATACCTGATTGTGGTGCGTTTTGCCAGCATTCATGATCTGCAATTCTGGCAGCAATCACCAGAACGCAAGGCCTTGATTAAGGAAATCGCCGCTATTTTGGATAGTGAAGAGGCGATTGATATAAAAACCGGCATTGATTACTGGTTCACCCCGCCGACGGTCGGCAGACATCCGCGCCGTTGGAAACAGTGGCTGGTAACGACTTCGGTGATCTGGCCTTTGACGATGTATGTGCCGCCAGCAATGGAACCTTTGTTTGTAAAGTATCCGCAGTTAGGTGAATTTGGCACACGTCAAGGCGTATTGGCTTTAGTGATTGTCGGCTTGGTGGTTTACATCATCATGCCGATCTATGTCCGGCTGATTGCCAAATGGTTTTTTAAAAGCTAAAAGCAATCCCATACGCCCTACCTTGCCACCTAATGGTGAGGCCTTTTCACAACGATAAACCAATGAATCACTTCATCAATCCTTAAACGACCCGGCATAGGCTAACCAACATGGGACAAGCTAGCAGTAAAATTGTAAACTGGCAAATTGATGGCTGCCATTTTTCACGGTTTGACATATCGCCTGATAAGCCCGTTTTATTAGAAAAAATCTTTCATGATGAAATGGTCATTATTGGCTTTTCAGGAGCCGTTTGGAAAAGCCACCAAAATGGTCAAAACTATCTTGAAACGCCCAATTATCTCGTGATGCGCGATGCCGGACAAATATTTTCTTTAGCATCGGCTTTTATCAGCGCGGACGGAGCAACCTGCCGGGAAATTAAAGTTAGTCCGCCCCGCCTTAAAGAATTATGCCAACACTATCAGATAAATAAGTGTTTTTTGGATTTTAAAAATCCCATTATCGATAACTTACCTTTACGCAATCAATTTGCTTATATGCATGGCACGATAGAAACTAGCCATTGCAACCTCGAAAAAACAACTTGCTTGGCCCTATTTTTAAATCAATTTTTTCAGCATGTCACAGCGAGAACATTGAATTGCCCCTATCAACTGGCCCCTTCTAAAGTCAAGGTCGCCATTGAGTATTTGCGGACTTCCTACGGTAAAAACATCTCACTGACAGAACTTTCAGAAATAACAGAAACCAACCCTTTTGTACTGTTGAGAAATTTTCAGAAAAGCTTAGGAGTTACCCCCCATGAATATCTGCAAGCGTATCGGATCATTCAAGCGAGAAAACTCATTTCAATTGGTATTGCCTTAACGGATGTCGCCATGTTATGCGGTTTTTCCGATCAGAGCCACCTGACCCGTGTATTTAAAAGAAAAGTCGGCGTAACGCCAGGCCAATTTGTAATCATTTAATGCCGCTTGGCCAATAAAATTTAATTTACTGAAATATATAGCTATTTAAATAAAGTCAATATTGTTCAATACGCAAGCAAGCCAACCTGCTTTAATGAAGTTCAGTAATTGTTACTGACTTACTAACCGTAATTCACAGGAAAAGACAATGAGCGCAGCAACCGAAAAACTGATTACCCCCGATAATTGTGCATTTTTGTTTATCGACCACCAGCCACAAATGGCTTTTGGCGTGACCAATATCGACCGCCAATTACTCAAAAATAACACGATTGCCATGGCAAAAACGGCTAAGCTGTTCAATATTCCGACTATTTTGACCGCCGTCGAAACCGAATCTTTCAGTGGCTATATCTGGCCGGAATTAATGGATGTGTTACAACAAGACCCGATTGAGCGCACCAGCATGAATAGCTGGGAAGATGAAGCTTTTGTTGCCGCCGTTAAACAAACCGGACGTAAAAAACTGGTCATCGCCGCGTTATGGACAGAAGCTTGCCTCATCTTCCCCACCATCTGCGCACTTGCCGAAGGCTATGAAGTCATTATGAATACGGATGCTTCCGGCGGCACTTCTGTAGAAGCGCATAACGCCGCGATTAGACGGGGCGAACAACATGGCGCCGAATCCATTACCTCACTGCAAGTCCTTTTGGAACTGCAACGCGATTGGAGCCGGACAGAAACCTATGTCGGCACGACTGATATTGCGCGTGAACATTTTGGCGCTTATGGCATGGGTATCGACTATGCGGCCAGCATGGTGCATGACTATGGCCAACGTGCGAAATACCTTCATAAAGTCAATAAGTAAAGCGCGTCGGGAAGGCAACCTTTCTTTTATGAATGCCACATAAGTACCCATGCTACCTATGTTCCGATTTGTTTAAATCAGACAGGCGTACAAACCTCGGTTTGTACGCCTAAAAATAGCTAGGCACTTATATTGAATGACATAGCCGTAAACCATTGAGGTATCTAGCAGATGAAACTCACAAGCCCAGAAACCATTTTATTTAATGGCAAAATCACCACGCTGGATGCTCAGCAACCGGAAGTCACCGCACTTGCCATAGCCGCAGGAAAAATCATTGCGATGGGCTCTGATCTGGATATTCAGGCTTTAGCCACAGAGTTGACCCTGGCCATTGACTTGCAGGGTAAACGTGTTGTTCCCGGCTTAAATGACTCGCATCTGCATTTGATTCGCGGCGGCCTGAATTACAACATGGAACTGCGTTGGGAAGGTGTCGGCAGCGTCGCGGATGCGCTGGCGATGCTGCAATTGCAAGCGGCAAGAACGCCTGCGCCACAATGGGTACGGGTAGTCGGCGGCTGGAGCGAATTCCAGTTTAAAGAAAAGCGAATGCCGACTTTGGCGGAAATCAATGCCGTTTCGCCTGACACCCCCGTGTTTATCTTACATCTTTATGACCGGGCTTTATTGAACGGCGCGGCATTGCGTGCCGCAGGCATCACCAAAGACACGCCTGATCCCGTCGGCGGCAAAATTCAGCGCGATACAAACGGCAATCCCACGGGTATGTTGATTGCCGAACCCAATGCCATGATTTTGTACTCAACACTCGCCAAAGGCCCAAAGTTACCGCTAAGCGACCAAATCAATTCCACCCGCCATTTTATGCGCGAGCTCAATCGCTTAGGCGTAACCAGTTGCATTGATGCGGGCGGCGGTTTCCAGAATTACCCGGAAGACTATCAAGTCATCGAAAAACTGCATGACGATGGCCAAATGACCGTGCGTATCGCTTATAACTTGTTTACCCAAAACATGGGCAATGAATTGGCAGATTTTCAAAAATGGGCCGATATCGTTAAACCCTATAGTGGCGACGGTTATTTCCGTCAAAATGGTGCGGGTGAGATGCTGGCATTTTCTGCCGCCGATTTCGAGGATTTTTTACAACCCCGCCCCGATATGGCGGCAAGAATGGAAAAAGACTTGGGCGATGTCGTCCGCTTTCTGGTGGAAAACCGTTGGCCATTCCGATTACATGCGACTTATGACGAAACCATAGGGCGGGCACTGGACGTATTCGAGTCAATTAACCAAGACACCCGTTTCGATGATTTGCGTTGGTTTTTCGACCATGCCGAAACCGTCAGCGAAAAAAACATGGCACGCATTAAAAAACTCGGTGGCGGCATTGCCGTACAGCACCGCATGGCTTTTCAAGGCGAATATTTCGTTGACCGCTACGGCAAAAAGGCCGCTGAACAGTCTCCGCCTATCCGTAAAATGTTAGAAATGGGTATTCCGGTTGGCGGCGGTACTGATGCCACCCGTGTTGCCAGCTTTAATCCGTGGGTTTCGTTGTATTGGTTGGTAACAGGCAAAACGGTTGGCGGGTTGTCGCTCTATAGCGAAAACAATTGTCTGGAACGCGAAGAAGCCTTACGGTTATGGACAGCAGGCAGCGCCTACAAATCGAATGAAGAATCGGTAAAAGGCACGCTATCGCCTGGTATGTATGCCGATCTGGTGGTGACTTCCAGTGACTTTATGACCATCCCCGATGCCGCCATCAAAGCCCTGACCTCGGTGCTGACAATGGTAAACGGTAAGATTGTCTATGCTGCCGATGCGTTTAGTCAGTTTGATGCCCCCCTCCCCCCTATCAGCCCCGATTGGTCACCTGTACGCCATTTTGGCGGTTATCAATCGCCGGAAACACATTATGCCCTGCACGCAAATGCCTGCATAGCATCTTCCTGTGCCGTTCATGGTAACCATAAGGGGCATGACGGCAAACTCTCCCGGTGGTTAGGTCTTGATAGCACAGAAAAACAGCCTCAGTTTGAAAACCCATGGGCCATGGGTTGCGGGTGTTTTGCTTATTAAGCATGCTAAATCCTCATACAAAGCCAATGAAACCAGCCCTGCTGCTTCTTGCCTCATTGCTGCTTAGCCCGGCGGGTTCGGCACAAGAATCCGAACCCGCATTTAATAGCAACCGCTGGCAAGAAAACTATCAATATCTCGCCAAGCAACCCCGAAAAAATGTTTATGACAACTTCAAATATCTGCCGTTGTTGTCTGACCGGGATGATGTTTATTTATCATTAGGCGGCAATTTTCGGGAACGCCTGAATAGCTACAACAACGATTTATTTGGCTTGAAACCGCACAATGATGGCCAAGTATTTCGTAAGCGTGCGTCCCTACCACGTTGCCTTTTCAGGTAAAGTTTGTTTAATCGCCGTTATTTGTTCGGGGGTCAAAGGCAACAATTCATCAATGCGGCTATTCGGCCACACGGGCAGTTTTTCTAATGAGCCTAAAGCACGAGCAATTGAACTA
Organism: Methylovulum psychrotolerans; assembly: GCF_002209385.1. Taxonomy (NCBI): domain Bacteria; kingdom Pseudomonadati; phylum Pseudomonadota; class Gammaproteobacteria; order Methylococcales; family Methylococcaceae; genus Methylovulum; species Methylovulum psychrotolerans. Next base: position 697,556 of record NZ_CP022129.1, on the reverse strand, counting down.
CGAAAGGTTCAAGACAAAAGAAGCCGCAAAACTAAGCATTATTGATTATTTCGCTTTTTATAACGGCAGACGTTCGCATTCGACATTGGGCTATAAAACCCCTTTGGAATTTGAGCGGGAATTTTACAGCAAGGTTGCCTAAGAAAGTGTCCGGTTTTTGTTGACCATTACAGCTGTTTTCAGAACGCGCCGTGGAAGCCCTGCGGCTTGCCGAGTCGGGGCGGCTGTTTCCGGTGGAACTGCAAGGACGTACGGAAAAGTTTTTTTGGTATTGGTCGACGACCATTATTGATGGCTTGGACAATACGCTAACTAAGCGTCACGGCTCTTTAGTGATGGAACCCGTATTTTTGCCTGAACGCGTCGGCGATGCGGAAATATTTACCGTGCCTGATGACCAAAGGACGCAAGTCCGTTTATATGTCAACGACGTTTTTAAGGAACGGATCAGGAAAGCAAAACTGAAAGGTTTCCTGTTGCAGCGGAAAGAATTCGACCCCAAACCATGGAAAAGCTAAACATAATCGATCTGGCATGGGATGACTTAAAACGACCCGATCTGGCCGGATGGCTAGCTTCATTGAGGGGGGAGGACATCCGGGTTTTGCGTTTGCGCTTTACCGCATTGCCGTGGACTTCCTACCTGCTCTGTGCGCCCAAAGGGCATATAGTCGGTATGCACAACAAGTTGCTGTCTTCCACACATCAGCGTTGGCGGATGGCTTTTGTTAGCCCTCAAAATATCACCGACGCTTTTGTAAAAGAACATCAATCCTGGGGCATAAAGCTGGCCAAAATTCCGTTAAATTTTTACGCTTATGGCAGCGGGGATGCGGCGGAACCCGCCGTATCCAGAATTGGCTGGAAAGTCGAGCCTTTATGCGAATTATTATTTGAGCCTTATCTGGTGCCACAAACCGAGGAGTGCGAGGCTATTTTTTTGGCGAGGCTGGAATGGGCGGCGGACAGCCTGGGCTGGTTCTTCATCCGCCCTTTTCCTGAGGAACAAATAGACGACCAAGCCCTTTATTCACCTTCCTCGCTTGATTATCAGCTATTTGAGTCACCACCGCGCCAATTTGAAGAGTCCTGCCTGCTATTGGCCAACGCGATTGAAGATGTCGAAAATGGCGTGTTTATGGACAAGGATGCCTTACAATGCGCCACCAGTTACAAAGGGCGGTGTGTGTTTTCTGTCGGTAGTTATACCGGTGAGCGCATCGCCGCCTTGCGGGCAAGATTGGTCCGGTTACTGGGATGGCCTTTATTTTACGATTGGGCCACTGAAGATTTAAAAAGTGCCAAGCAGTTGTATATAAAAGAGCGGCATCCTTATCCGCGCGAGATAAAATACAATGTGGTGGAAGAGCTGGAAGCCTATTTGGCGGCATGTGACGTGCGTTATCCGATACTGAAATCTGACCCTTTCTTGGAGGTTTGGCAAGCGAAAAGGATGCCGACCCGTCCTCTGTAAGGGGAACGCGCCATAATGATGTGGCAACAGTCAGGCAGGTGCTGATTGTTTTATTTCTGGTAAGCTATAGAAACTAAAAAAATCAATGGCTCTGCGTACAGTGTTAAATCTAACTTGGACAAAACCTTAGACCAATTTGAAAAGCACAATCCAGGTAAACCAGTTCGCATAGTATTGGATGGCCGGGGCAGTCTGACTTGGGAGACTTTTCAAAAAGGCTGGAATAAAGTGCAGGCTTTCCGAAGAGAGCGTATTGACAAAGTAATGATAATACTTGAGTATGGTAATATTTCCCCATGGCCATGATTAATTATGACCCACATGATAGCGATTATGTGGAAATTCTGGCGGCATTGCCCAGTAATCACCTCCTCGCTTTGCTACAGGAAGTATTTAGGCTACGCGATTATAAGCTTGCCCACACTGAATTTGAAGTAAGACGCTGGTTTGTTGTAGAGCATAGTGGCATTTTAGATCGCAATACAGGCTATTTAAAAGCGGAATATTTACTGGATCCTGAATATTTGGCATTGCCGCTGACTGTTTTTACTAATGAGACCGAGTTTTTGCAGAATGGCATTTGTATTGAATGCGGTTTGGATCTGACGTGTTCTGAAAAATTAGCTTTATGTCCATTTTGTGGAACTGTTACAGAGTGTACTTAAGCAAAGGAAAAGGAACCCCAAACACTTCAAGCTAACCACCGAAGACGGCACTGCCTACTACCTCACCGAAGGCGTGGGTCTCGACAACGTCCAAGACCCGTTCGGCAACACCCTGACCTACAGCAAAAACGGCATCGTCCACAGCGCCGGCCCCAGTGTCGCCTTCCAGCGCGACGGCTAAGGCCGCACGACCCCCAAGGCCAAAGCCTCCAACATAGCTACAACCCCCAAGGCGAACTCGCCGCCCACACCGACCCGCGCGGCGTTACCACCGCCAGCCAAGACCGCCTCACCGAAATCAAAAGAGAAAATGATTGTTACTACTCCCGGAAGCATCACTTATGAGATCATTATTGGCGTTCCAAATGTTAGTGGCCAAATGGGTCGACTTTATCACCTACTTCAGGTTTTTTAAATATGCTCTGGTTAACGCTAATCAATTATGTTGGTACATCAAGATGTTTAGTAAAAAGTAATTTAGAAAGTCCTTATATATTTTCTATTCAGCTTGATGATTGTGATGATAAAATGGATGCTCAAGTGTCTATTTCGTATGATTTTTTAATTGCAGGTTTAGATACACATCACTATTTACAGTTATCCTTGCTTTCAGGTAAGCTTTGTTCAATAAATGGGCTGCTAATTAATAAAGAGCAATGCAGTATTTGGAAATCCTACTATTCTGATATTGGAATTGAATCATCACAGTTTCCCATTTTCTCACTTACTCCTATTAGGGGAGGTGAGGAGCCAATAATTAATAACGCTACAATTACTCAGAAGGTAAATATTTCGATACATTTATACATTGATACGGTTGTTATTTCATTCAGTATGCTAAGCGCTTTTAAATGGCATAAGGTTTCAAATGAATTTACCATATCAACATCAAAAAATGGTGCCTTAGCAGAGTTAATTTTTCATGGTAATTTAGCGCAGTATATTTTTTCAAAATTAAACTAAACATTAATTATTTTGAAATTTTTAGTTTTTGTTTGGCAAGTAAGTTAGGGTCGTCTGCTTTGAAAGCCGTAAGACTTTTTCATCCGAATTTATGGGCGTTTTAGTCAACAGGTGGTCAGCTAGGTATATTGATTCTGGTTCAGGAGGGCAATGATGGAATCCGTTGAATAAGAAATGGGTTCACCATTCAACTGCGCCCGACGATAATTTAAATGGGATAATTAGATGAAATCATTTGAAGAAGTCAATACCTGCAAAGAGCTGATATATTTAATTCGTCAACGTTACCAGATGTGGGTTGAGGAAAGGGTATGCTCGTTATATGGGTTTATCTGTGGTTTTTCCGTAGCGCGTAGTGAGTTAGATTTCGGGCATGTAAGGGAGTTTTCAGCTTTTGTGGCAAATAACTTCGCAGACTCAAAGGAGGCAATATCTTTGGTAAGGCATATCGAAAATCATGCGTCTTCTAAAATCAGCGAAATCCCCCTGTTTTTTGAGCTTTACGAACAGTTTCTCGGAATTGTTCCCTTAGAACAGGAATTTTTCTTTATCGAAGAATCCGACAGGATATTGTGTGATAAGGAGAAGTTTGAAAGTGGCAGTCCCGTTTATGTTCCATCCCCGCATTATCTGACTTTAGTTGAATTAGAATCTTGGGGAACATTTTTGTTTTTTCTAAACGAGCATCATAAACGCTACTATGAGCTTTGCGTGGAATCAAAAGAATACGGTGAGCGATTTGCCGTTCGCTCGTTTTCAGCGAAATCAAATCGTACGCCAGATAAAAATAAAGTACTCCCCGTTTTAATGGGCGAGGTAGCCGATATGCAGCGTTAGCGGAATACGGGATTTGCAACCCCATAATTCCCAATTCCGAAAACCTGTAATAAAGCGTCAAATCCGTCCCAACGGTAGCCAGGCCAATTTAAGCTCTGCTTCAGTCCCATCGGCAACCGCAAAGTCACAGTCACCCCTGCCAGAAACGCTTTGTTGCCTACAACGACCCTGATGCACCGCCTTCATGGCATCGCCGCTCAACGTCAAATTCGTCGCAATCATGGAAAATAATATTATTGTTTGTAAAATGGGTGAAGCTGAGGCATCTCTAGCTTTGATAAAAATTATTGAACTAGCTGGGCTTGGTGAGTGGCGTATTTACGAGCCATGCTATTTGGGCACTGAAACAGAGTATGAATATGAAAGCCATCTCCATTTTGATGAAAATAATATCGAGTATTTTTCTGTTTCATCGCGGGCGTTTAAAAAATTGCTAGAAGGTAAGTGTATAGGATTTGATTGGACGGATATTTATTTCTTCAAGAATAAAGGCGATAATTTATGTGGCGTAATATGTCAGTGTATTGACTGTGTTGTATGGATATTTAGGACAAATATAAATTGCATTAGTGTTTTTATGAAAAGTAGTTTAAGTAACTATTCTGACATTAAGATATCGCAAGAACACCGCCCAAAATATCAATTAAGCTAGCATTCCTGCTCATAAACTTTTCCTATCGCGGATTTATCAAAACAAACAATCACTTTTCGCGTGTGGCGAGGGTATTGATAAAGTAGCCTGCATACAGAAGGATGGCTTTAGCCCAGAATCCAGATTTATTGCTTTAGGAATACCTGGAGCTAAAAGCTTTTATACAGACCGTTCTGGAAACGTTCATTTTAAATGAGAATAAGCATGTTAAGGTTCATGATTTTTCATACCCCAAATTATTTTCAATTTTATATCCAAGATCGGCAATCTGTGGATGATTTACAAGGCAATCACGATGAAATGTTAAAAAACGGTTTTGGTTGCGGGGAAGGGATTGTCCTTGTGTCTGTAAGCAGCGAATACTCACAAATTCCCATTACGGTTGAGTTTGACCATAACGCCCCCGAACCCCATGATTTTGCCAAATGGGACCGTGTTATCGAATGTTCTCTGGCAATCCAATCTGAGGACATTGTGTTTGTGGGTTGTCCGGGCGGGCCTGATACCGACTGTTTTTGCGCACTTGAGACCGGCCCCGGCCATTATCGCCTCAGAATCTATTATGGCGGTCAAGATACGCTACAACTGGACGGCGAGACTAATGATTATTATAGGGTGCAAATATGGCCCGACGAGCAACAAGACAGCCGGGTTTTGAAGCCTTAATGTTATTGCTTGTCTTGGCCTGCTTTATTTTTTTAAGGCCCACCTCAAAATCAAGCAAAATGCTGATGATGTCATGTTATAAATCCGTGGGGTGGTCTGGATAATAAAGCGCGGGGCAACTGCGAAGCGCAAGCAAAAGCAAAAGCCATTCGATAGCGGCTCTAAGGGGGTAAGGTGATAAACCGAAGTGAAGTGCTAAGCTATTTACAAAATATGAACGAAGTTGAGTTTGTCAGGCTGTTTTATGAAGCCGTTCGTCCACGCCGCATAGAGTATGTTGATGAAACTGATGGCAGGGAAGTCGTTGAAGAGGCATTGGTTATTTCTGAGGTGATATTTGTGGATGCTGGCGATGATTCAACGGGAGTTCAAGTTGTCGCCTTGCCTCCAAGTGACTATAAAGCCGTATCAAATGATACTTTATGCCAAAGCGGGCGATGTGAGCGTTGCCAAGCTTTTGTGGTCGGTTTTATCAGGCAAGGGATTTGCCCTATTTGCCTGAGCGAGGTATGGATGACATGAGCAACCAAAATCAAGGCTTCGGTTGGAGTGTCACCACTAGAACGCCTCATAACGCAGTAAAGCGCATTCCATAGGGCGCAATAGAGTGAGCATCTATTTCCACGATTATATAGTGAACCTATAAAACCTTGACAGGCGCGCCAGGATTTTTCGCGAAAGCTAAAATGGGATCCATCCGATTTTAGCGGCGAAAAATTTTCCTGGCGATTATTGCCTTCGGCTGCCCGCCTTCGTCCTGCTCCGGCCGCGATACACAACTCCCCTTCGGTACGCTGTGCACCACTGGCCTGCGCAAATGACTTGACGCCGTTTCGGGATGGCCTTGCATGTTGACTACGCTTCCGCTTGCGCTCCAACTCCGTCAACACGCCCGGCCCCTACGGCTACGCGGGGGGCGTCGTACACCGCTCCACTTCCGTTTCGCTTCCTGTACTCCTTCTTGGGATATGTGGCACCAATGACGGAATATACTATTGAGCTTGATTGTTCGGCTGACATCATTTGGATGTGTTTAAGCTTCCTGGCGCTTGACATAGAAAGCCAAGTGAAAATAATCGGCCCTTTGCCGACCCAGGCGGTTTTGGAAGACAGCACCATCTGTTTGGCGGCGAGGCAGTATGAGCATAATCATAATGGAGCCTCTCTATTTGCTTGTGTCTTTGGGCATTTTGAGGTCGGATGGATTGACGAGTTTTATCCTTGCCCCCTTGCCGTCGAGTTGTTTGCCCTTGCCGGGTCTATGGGGCTTGCCCAAACTTACGAATCGTTTGTAGACTCCGAGGAATGGCACAAATTGCGCAGGTTGGCGAAAGACGCTCTGGCGGAAGCGGGCTTGCCCCTGCATCCGGTGCCGGCCAAAATTGACTTTGACGATTTTCTCGAAATCACAGGCCGAGGCGGTTATAGGGGGCAAGAATTTCTGATGAGGCTTATCCGATGGCGGAGTCGCGGCAAGGCGTGACACAGTCCCCGCCATGCTACAAATGGCTTTGCTTTGGCGTACACGCGACGGGAATCCCTAAATGAAAGCTATTATCCGCCACTACAGCAACGGCTAGCCTTGGAACCCCCAGTTACGACGCAGGCAACGGCTGGTTGTCGGGGCGATGCCGGAGAGCCTATTGCTAATCAGGAGGTTTAATCAATAAACCGTTTGGTTATATCCGCGTAAGCATCAATACGGCGGTCGCGCAGGAACGGCCAGATTTGTCTGACGCGCTCTGTCCTGGCGCTGTCCAGTGTCCAGGTCAGGAGCGTGTCGTCGGTGGCGGTGGCGCGGCTGAGGATTTCCCCTTGCGGGCCGGCGATGAAGCTGTTGCCCCAGAATTGGATGCCCTTGTCGGAATCGGGGGCTTTTTCAAAACCGATGCGGTTGCAGGCGATGACGGGCAGGCCGTTGGCGACGGCGTGGCCGCGTTGGACGGTGACCCACGCTTCTAATTGCCGTTGCTGTTCGGCTTCGGTGTCTTCCATATCCCAGCCGATGGCGGTGGGGTAGATCAGCAGTTCCGCACCCGCTAAGGCCATGAGCCGCGCCGCTTCGGGATACCATTGGTCCCAGCAGATTAACACGCCCAATTTGCCGATGGAGGTTTGGATGGGGGTAAAGCCTAAATCGCCGGGGGTGAAGAAATATTTTTCGTAAAAGCCCGGGTCGTCGGGGATGTGCATTTTCCGGTATTTGCCGGCGATGCTGCCGTCTTTGTCGAACACGACGGCGGTGTTGTGGTAGAGGCCGGGGGCGCGTTTTTCAAAAATAGTTGAGACAATGACCACGCCCGCTTGTTTGGCGGCATCCGCTAAGATGGCTGTGGTGGGGCCAGGAATGGCTTGGGCGAGGTCAAAATGGTTATAATCTTCGTTTTGGCAAAAATACGGCCCCAGATGCAGTTCCGGCAGGATGACCAGATCGGCTTTGTTGGCGGCGGCGGCGTGGATTTGGGCGATGGAATAGTCCAGATTGGTCTGGCGGTCTGCGTTGCAGGGCTGTTGCACTGCGCTAACGGTTAAGGATGCTTTCATGGTCGCGGTTAAGCTATTGGGTAGTTTTTAATCGGTATAGTTTATAACGATTTGCCCAAAAATTTGAGAAGTAGCACACATTATTCGACGGGAAAGCATTAATGCAATAACATAGCCATTATCGGAAAACGGCCTGCTATTATGAGAATACTGACTTACACCACTTTATACCCCAATGATGTGCAGTTACGCCACGGCATATTTGTCGAACAGCGCCTTAGGCATTTGCTGGCACAAAAGCATGTAGAGGCTAAGGTGGTCGCCCCGGTGCCGTGGTTTCCGTCAAGTGCCAAGCTATTTGGCGCGTATGGCGATTATGCGCGGATTAGCCGCCAAGAACAGCGGCACGGTATCGACATTTATCATCCGCGCTATGCGGTGATCCCTAAGTTTGGCATGATGGTCTCGCCCGCTCTGTTGGCGGCGGCGAGCTTGCCGTTACTCAAGCGGCTGATTGCCGACGGGTATGATTTTGATGTGCTGGATGCGCATTATTTTTATCCTGATGGTGTGGCGGCGGCTTTGTTGGCAAAAGCCTTAGGCAAGCCGTTGGTCATTACCGCGCGGGGTACGGATATTAACTTGATCCCGCAACAGGCTGTGCCGAAAAAGATGATTTTATGGGCGGCACGGCAAGCCGGGCAGATCATTACGGTTTGCGAAGCTTTGCGCTCGGAAATGATCGCGCTGGGTGTGTCCGGCGAAAAAATCCATGCCTTGCGCAATGGCGTGGATTTGCAGGTTTTTTGTCCGCAAGACCGCACCGCATTGCGTCAGGCCATGAATTTGCATAAGCCGACCTTATTGTCGGTCGGGCATTTGATCGAGCGCAAAGGCCACCATTTGGTGATTGAAGCCCTGCAACAGTTGCCTGGCTATGAGTTGCTGATTGCGGGTGACGGCGAAGAGTCGGCTAATCTGCAAGCGTTGGTGGCGCGTTTGGGCTTAAGTGAACGGGTGCGTTTTTTAGGCGCGTTGACGCATCAGCAACTGAGGGATGTTTATAATGCCGCCGACGCGCTGGTGTTGGCCTCTAGCCGCGAAGGGTGGGCGAATGTCTTGCTGGAGGCGATGGCTTGCGGCACACCGGTAGTGGCGACCGCGATTTGGGGTACGCCGGAAGTGGTGCGCACCCCTGCCGCTGGTGTGTTGGTCGGGCAACGCACGGCTAAGGCACTTGCCGAAGGTGTGCAGGCTTTGTTTGCCCAGTATCCGCACCGCCCCGATACCCGCGCCTATGCGGAAAAATTTTCTTGGGATGATACAGTGGCGGGGGTTTACGCGCTGCTCGACAGCCTATTGCCTAGCCCGCACCATTAAGTTTCGCCCTTATTTTTTTAGCACAAGATGAAAATTCTCTATCACCATCGGATTGCCTCCAAAGATGGGCAATATGTCCATATTGAAGAACTGATCACCGCCTTAAGGGCTTTGGGCCATGAGGTTATTATGGCCGAGCCGGACGCTATAGAACATAAAGGCTTTGGCAGCAGTTCCGGGTCGGTAAAAATGATCCGTACCCTGTTGCCGGGGTTTTTGCACGAGTTTATTGAATTTGCCTACGCGCTGTTTGATTTCGCCAAAATCGTGCCGTTGATGCTTAAGCATAAGCCGGATGTGATTTACGAGCGTTACAATCTGTTTTTGCCGTCCGGCATTTGGGCGAAAAAACTCTTTAAGGTGCCGTTGTTGCTGGAAGTCAACGCGCCGCTGTATGCCGAGCGTAAAAAGCATGACGGCATCCAATTGGATTGGCTGGCAAAATGGACGGAGTCTTATGTCTGGCGGCAAGCCGACTATGTGTTGCCCGTGACGCAGGTCTTGGCTGACCACGTCATTGCCGCCGGCGCGTCAGCGGCTAGCATTAGGGTTATCCCTAACGGCATTAATCAAGCCCGTTTCAGCCACGCTATCGATAGCGCTACAGTGCTGGACAAGTACAATCTGCACAACAAGCTGGTGTTGGGTTTTACCGGTTTTGTCCGCGACTGGCATCGGCTAGATAAAGTGGTGCAGGCCATCGCCGATAATAAAGGCCGCGCTTGGCATTTATTGCTGGTCGGCGACGGCCCGGCCCGCGCCGCCATTGAGCAACAGGCGGCGGATTTGGGCATCAGCGAGCATATCACCATTACCGGTATTATTGACCGTGATGAGGTGGCCAATTATGTCGCGGCGTTTGATATTGCCCTGCAACCGGATGTGGTCGAATATGCTTCGCCCTTGAAGCTGTTTGAATATATGGTCTTGGGCAAGGCGATTATTGCCCCTGACCGTGCCAATATCCGTGAGATATTGACGCACGGCCAAGACGCGCTGTTGTTCGACCCCGCACAAGAGCAGGCTTTTACCGAACAGTTGTGTGCTTTGTGCTTAGACGGGGACTTACGTCAGCGGCTAGGCAAGGCCGCCGCGCAAACCTTGGCGGAAAAGGGCCTATATTGGCAGGAAAATGCCAAGCGGGTCGTCACCTTGCTAGAAGACAGGAAAAACGATAAGTAAAAAAAACAACACACAGCCCTTTTTTCACTCTTGACAGTTAGACGATTGCTACCCTTAGGAAAACAACATGAAAGTGACAGTATTTGGTTCTGGTTATGTAGGTCTGGTTACGGGCGTTTGCTTGGCGGAAGTCGGTAATGATGTGCTCTGCATTGATGTCGATGAAGCCAAAATAGCGAATTTGCGCCAAGGTATCGTGCCTATTTTTGAACCGGGGTTGGAAGACATGGTCAAGGATAACCAAAGGGCCGGACGCTTGAAATTTACCACCCATATTTTGGAGGCGGTAGCGCACGGGGTCTTCCAGTTTATCGCCGTGGGTACGCCCCCCGATGAAGACGGTGGCGCCGATCTGCAATATGTTTTGGCGGTCGCCAAATCCATCGCCGAAAACATGATGGAGTATCGGGTGATTGTCGATAAGTCCACCGTCCCTGTCGGTACGGCCGACCGGGTGAAGGCAGTGATTGAGCAAGTCCAGGCGGCACGGGTGGTCGATGTGCCTTATGATGTGGTGTCTAACCCCGAATTCTTAAAAGAGGGTGCGGCGATTGATGATTTTATGAAGCCTGACCGGATTATTATCGGTACCGATAACCCGAAGGCGGAAAAGCTGTTGAAAGCGTTGTATGCGCCGTTTAACCGCAACCATGAGCGGATTATCACGATGGATGTACGTTCGGCGGAGTTGACCAAATATGCCGCCAATGCCATGTTGGCGACTAAAATCAGCTTTATGAACGAATTGGCGAATCTGGCGGAACGTTTGGGCGCAGATATTGAAAAAGTGCGTAACGGTATTGGTTCCGATTCCCGCATCGGTTATTCGTTTATTTATCCGGGTTGCGGCTATGGCGGCTCGTGCTTCCCGAAAGACGTGAAGGCGTTAGAACACACTGCCCAGCAAATGGGTTATGAGGCAGAGCTGTTGCAAGCGGTGGAAAACGTCAATAATCGCCAGAAACAAGTGCTGTTCTCGAAAGTATCGGCGCATTACCACGGTGATTTGCAAGGCAAAACCTTTGCGATGTGGGGCTTGGCGTTCAAACCCAAAACCGACGATATGCGCGAAGCGCCCAGCCGCGTTATTTTGGAGGCATTGATTGCCGCTGGTGCGTCTGTCCGCGCTTATGACCCTGAAGCGATGCTGGAGGCGAAGCGGATTTATGGCGATAAGCCCGGTCTGACGCTGGTGGAGTCCGCCGAAGAAGCCCTGACCGATGCCAACGCCTTGCTGGTCGTGACCGAATGGAAAAACTTTTGGAGCCCTGATTTTGATTTGATTAAGGCGAGCTTGAAAGACGGGGTGATTTTTGACGGCAGAAACTTGTATAAGCCAGAATTGCTCAAAGAAATGGGCTTTACCTATTATGGTATCGGCAGGGCTTAAGCGTTTGGCGGCGTTATGAGCGGCGATGAGCTGATCGACCAGTTTTTGGATGCCGCGTGGGCAGAGCAGGGCTTAAGCGAGAATACCCTGTCCGCCTACCGTAGCGACTTGCGCATTTTTGCCAAATGGTTGGCGGGCAAGCCTTTGCTGGAAGTGGATAACGGGCAGGTGGCGGGCTTTCTCGGCAGCCGTTATAAAGACGGTATCGGCAGCCGCTCTTCGGCGCGGATTTTGTCCAGCTTGCGGCGTTTTTACGGCTATTATATCCGCGAAAACCGTATCAGCGCCGACCCGACCGCGCTGATTGCTTCGCCGCACATCGGCCACCCTTTGCCGATGTCCTTATCGGAAAACGATGTGGAGTTGCTGCTGGCCGCCCCCGAAGTCAGCAGTCCGCTGGGCTACCGCGATAAGACCATGCTGGAAATGCTCTATGCCACGGGTTTGCGGGTGACTGAGCTGGTCGATTTGAAGTTTGAGCAAGTCAGTTTCCGGCAGGGTGTGGTGCGGGTGACGGGGAAGGGTAATAAGCAACGCCTGATTCCGGTCGGCGAAGAGGCGATGAGCTGGCTGGAAGGCTATATGGGGCAAGCCCGCAAAGCCATCTTGGGCGAGCGCCAAAGCGATTATCTGTTTGTCACCAGCCGCGCCAGTAATATGACGCGGCAAGCCTTTTGGCATCTTATCAAACGTCATGCCCTGAAAGCGGGCATCAGCAAAGAACTGTCGCCGCATACCCTACGCCATGCCTTCGCCACCCATCTGCTCAACCACGGCGCGGATTTGCGCGTCGTGCAACTGCTGCTGGGGCATTCGGATTTGTCCACGACACAGATTTACACCCATGTCGCTAACCAGCGGTTGAAGGAATTACATGCCCAGTATCATCCTAGGGGGTGATGTTGCATCTGTGCGTCTTAATATCCATGAATATGTCTAATCGGCGGAGATAGCGATGGCACAACGTAAATTGATCAGTTTTGATTGGGCGATGAAGCGCTTATTGCGCAGTAAGGCCAATTTTGAGGTGTTGGAAGGCTTTTTGTCGGAATTGTTGAAGGACGATATTGAGATTTTGGAGATATTGGAAAGCGAGGGCAATAAGGCGACGCATGATGATAAGCTGAACCAGGTCGATCTGAAGGTGAAAAACCGTAACGGGGAGATTATTTTGGTCGAGGTGCAGCATGACCGTGAGTTGGATTATTTGCACCGTATCCTTTATGCCAGTTCCAAAACGATTACCGAGCATCTGAAAGAGGGTGATGCGTATCAAGAGGTGGTGAAGGTGGTTTCGGTGAGCATCCTGTATTTTGATTTAGGGCAGGGGCAAGATTATGTGTACCACGGCAAGACCGATTTTATCGGCATCCACCAGCATGACCATTTGCAATTGAACAGCCGCCAGCAGCGGATGTTTAATAAGCAGCAGGCTTATGCGATTTTTCCCGAATATTATTTGCTTAAGGTCAACCAGTTTGACGGTGTGGCGCGGGACAGTTTGGACGAATGGATGTATTTTTTGAAAAACGGCGAAATTAAGGAAGATTTTGCCGCTAAGGGTCTGAAAAAAGCCCAAGAGGTGATGGCTGTCCTTAAGCTGTCGGATGCCGAACGCGCCCAGTATGAGCGTTATGTCGATTACATGCACTATGAGGCGAGCATGTCATGGTCTTTGTATCAGGATGGCCGTTTTGACGGTATCGCCGAGGGTATCGAGCAAGGGCTTGAACAGGGGCGGCAAGAGGCGATGTTGAATTTGGCAAAGAATATGAAGCAAGCGGGCGAGAGCTTGGAAAAAATCGCCAGTTATACGGGGTTGGGCTTGGCGCAATTGCAACAGCTTTGATTTTATCGTCTAGGGGTATGAGCCATGATTGATTGGAATGTCACTTACGCCGCCATTTGGCGGCAACGCAAAGAATACCTGCGCCCGGTGCGCCACATTGATCCTATCCAATTGGATGATTTATTGGGGATTGACGGTAAAAAACAGTTGCTGGTGGACAATACGGAACGCTTTCTGGCGGGCAAGCCCGCCAACAACGCTTTGTTGTGGGGTTCGCGGGGTACGGGAAAATCGTCGTTAATCAAAGCCTTGCTGAATGCTTATAAAACCGCTGGCTTGCGCCTGATTGAAGTGGATAAGCAAGATTTGGTGTATTTGCCGGAAATTGTCGATGACATCCGCGAACTCCCCCAACGCTTTATCATTTACTGTGATGATCTGTCTTTTGAATCTGGCGATAGCCATTACAAATCGTTAAAAAGCGTGCTTGAAGGCTCGGTTGAGCTGCCGCCGGACAATGTCTTGGTTTATGCCACCTCCAACCGTCGGCATTTGCTGCCGGAGTTGATGAAAGATAACCTCGATTCCCATTTAGTCGATAGGGAAGTGCATTATTCGGACACGGTAGAAGAAAAAACCTCGCTGTCTGACCGTTTTGGCCTGTCGTTAGGGTTTTATCCGCAAACGCCCCCAGCGTATTTGGCTATTGTCGATAGCCTTTTTCCTGAGGTGGCGGACGCTGCCCGCGCCAGCCTGCATAAAGCCGCCTTGGATTTTGCCCATCAACGTGCGTCAAAAAGCGGGCGGACAGCTAAGCAGTTTTATAATGCGTTTGTCGGCACGGCTTTTGTTTGACGGATGTGCCGGGTGGCTCGGCTTTTACTTTTATTTTTTAACAAACGAAACGGACATTAACCATGACAAGCCTTATCCATCCCTCCGCTTATATTGCCCCTGATGCCAAACTCGGCGATAACGTCACTGTCGGCCCGTTTGCCGTCATCGAAAGTGCGGTGGAAATTGGTGATAACTGTAACATCGGCGCGCAGGCCGTGGTGCAGCCTTATGTCAAAATGGGCGCGGGCAATATATTGCATCCGCACGCGGTATTGGGTGGTTTGCCACAGGACACTGGCTTTAAGGCAGAAACGTTGTCATGGTTAATTTGCGGGGATAATAATGTGTTCCGCGAAGGCTTTACCGCTCACCGCGCCAGTAAGGCGGATGGGGAAACCCGTATCGGTTCGGGCTGTTATTTTATGAGCAATAGCCATGTCGCCCATGATTGTGATGTCGGCGATAAAACCATTTTTGCCAATAACGTGGCGATAGGCGGGCATGTCCAGGTCGGCAATAATGTTTTTATGGGCGGGGCGGTGGTCGCGCACCAATTTTGCCGCATCGGGGCTTTTGCGATAGTGCAGGGGACAACGGGCTTAAATATGGATGTGATTCCCTTTACGCTGATTGGAGGCCGTCCTGCCAGACATTATAAGCTCAATACCATTGGCTTAAGACGGGCGGGCATTACGGGCGAGCGTTATAACGTCTTAGCCGCTGCGTTCCGTTTATTGCGGAATAAACAGAGTTTGGACGGCTTACAGGAAACCGAAGAATTGCTGATGCTGAAAGCCTGGTTGGCGGTGAAGTCCAAACGTGGCCTGCATGGCTTTATGTCGCTTGATGATTAGCGCGTTAAGGCTGGCAGTAGTGTGCCTGCACCCGTTGTATTAATCCTTCCCTATTTAATTCCATGACTTCGGCGGCCAGTAAGTTATTGACGCTGGTATAGATTAAGGTAAGGCTGTTGACTCCGGTAACGACGTGCAATAATTGGAAAGCCAGTTCGGGATATTTTGCTAAGCCTTGGGCAAAATAGCCAGCCAAGGCGGTTTTGCCGTGGACGGTGCCGTCTGAGCTGTTTTGTAGGGCGACGATAAACGGGCTGGTAAAGCTAATGTCTTCGGCGTAATGGCTGAGAATGTCGGGCAAGTCGTGGCGGTTCCAGGCATTAAGCCAAGCTTGGGCTAGGGTATTGGCGTGGGATTGGGTTAACATGATGGTATTGGGCTTAAGTTGCTTTATGTGGGTAGTTACCGGGGCGGTGTTCCTTCGGGTACAGGCCTTGCCTATTATTTTAAGCCGTCACTAACTAAAAACCAAAACCGTGAACGATAAGCTTATGCCTTTTTCTGCCGTTCTCTTTGATATGGATGGCCTTGTCCTTGATACCGAAAGCACTTATTGCCAAGCGTGGCAACAGGCGGCGGCAAGGATGGGTCACTATTTATCGGACAGTTTTTGTAGGTCCTTATCCGGCCTGCATCATCAGGCTATAGACGCTAAATTACAGGATGCTTGCGGGGCGGATTTTGATATACAGGCATTTAACCGCCGTGCAGGTGCGTGTTGGCGGGAACGGGTGACGACAGACGGTATTCCGGTAAAGCCTGGGGTGGCCGAGTTGTTGGCGTATCTTGAGGCGCGGCAAATTCCGTTTGCCTTGGCGACGAATAGCCGGGCGGCGAATGCTCAGGAGTGTTTGGCCTTAGCGGGGTTGGCTGGCGCGTTTAAGGTGCTGGTGGGTCGTGATGACGTGGCGGCGGGCAAACCGTCGCCGGATGTGTTTTTACGCGCGGCGGCCTTATTGCAAACGCCTATCCATGCCTGTTGGGTGTTGGAAGATTCGTTGATTGGCATTATGGCCGCGCACAGCGCGGGGGCGTTTCCGGTGTTGGTGCCGTCCGGCTCTCCGGTTGAGACGCAGGCACTGGCGTTATGCGCTATGATGCGGCCTGATTTATCGGCGGTCTTGGCAACTATCCGCGCTGAGTTCGCCCATCGGTAACGCAATCGGGTATAATTTCATTATTACGCACTACTTTTTGTATCTTCAATTTGAAAGCTCATTATTCTTCAGTCTCCGTCATTGCCCCCGCCCGCTTGCACATGGGATTCTTTGATTTAAGCGGTTCGTTAGGCCGCCACTTTGGCAGTATCGGTGTGGCCTTGAATGAAATCAGTACCCGCCTTTCTGCTAGCCCCGCTGCCACCCGTTTGGTCACCGGGCCGTCTTCGAAGCGGGCGGAACTGTGCCTGACTATGCTTTGCCAAGCCTTGGGGGTATCCGACCAACTGCGTATCCGTATTGATAGCGCGATACCTGAGCATGTCGGTTTGGGTTCGGGTACGCAAATGGCTTTGGCGATAGGTATGGCCCTTAACGGCATTTATGGCTTGGGTTTGTCGGTGCGGCAGATTGCTGCCGTCACCGAGCGGGGCTTGCGTTCGGGCATTGGCATCGGTATTTTTGAGCGGGGCGGCTTGGTTGTGGATGGTGGCCGTGGTGAAAAAACCATTACCCCACCCGTTTTGGTACAGATGGATATTCCTGAGGATTGGCGGTTTGTGCTGGTGTTTGATGAGCGTGGCCAAGGCTTGCATGGTTCGCAGGAGGTTCAGGCCTTTAGTCAGTTGCCGCCGTTTTCGGCACTGGAGGCGGCGCGTTTGTGCTATTTGCTGTTGATGCAGGGCTTACCTGCCGTGGCAGAGCAAGATTTAGGCAAATTCGGCGAGGTGATAACCGAACTGCAACGCTCGGTGGGCGAGCATTTCGCCTCGGCGCAAGGCGGTGTGTTTACTAGCCCCGAAGTGGCGCAGGTGATGGCTTGGCTGGCAGGGCAGGGGGCGGTGGCCATCGGACAAACATCGTGGGGGCCTACGGGCTTTTGTGCTCTGCAAGGCGTGGCTTTGGCAGAGGCTCTGGCGCAACAGGCGCGGGAGCGGTTCACGCATTTTGACAAAGTGACGATAGTGGTTGCCAGTGCGAGAAATAGCGGCGGCGAAGTGGCGGTTTATTAAGTCAGGCTAGCATATAAAGTGGGTTGACGCATTGCTTTGGACTATTTTTGCCTTATTATAGTGCAAAAGCAAATAATGGTCTGTAGGGGTGTTATGCTAAAGCATGTTAACTCATTGAATAGCATGGTTATTATGGATATGGCATCATAAGTGCAGGTACTAAGGTAAGTCAAGATACCGTCACGTTCGCCTGTGTTTGGTGCCATCCTGGCGTTCTATTTTCTCGGATAGAACGCCTTTTTTATTGCCCGCCGTTTGCTTGCTGGGCATTGTATAGCAGCCGGTGGTTTTACCTTTATTGCCAGTAAGGGGTAAAATCGTCGGTTTGGTCTGCTATCTTTGTTCAGGAATGTCTATGTATAAGCCCGTTACGCCACTGTTAGCCGCCGATATTATTATCGAGCTGATTGATTTGCCCCATCGCCCCTTTGTATTGATTGAACGCGCTAACCCGCCGTACGGCTGGGCATTGCCGGGCGGTTTTGTTGATGTCGGCGAAACGGTCGAGCAGGCGGCGCTGCGTGAGGCGCAGGAAGAAGTGGGGCTGGAGGTGACGCTGAAACTGTTGCTGGGTTTGTATTCCGACCCCAAGCGCGACATCCGTAACCATACGGTGACGGCGGTGTATGTCGGCGAAGCGCGGGGAATGCCGAAAGCGGCGGACGATGCGAAAAATTGCGCTATTTTTACGTTTGATAATTTGACCACTGAACTGGCCTTTGACCACGCGCTGGTGTTGGCGGATTATCAGTATTATCTGACCGCAGGGCAAGTTACGCCAATCCGGGTTTAAGGGGCCGTCCGCAGGGTGCTTGATAGGGAGTCCGGCGTTTGGCGGACTGCATGTTGGTACACTCGGTTAAGCCATCGTGCAATGGCTAAAGACCATTGCACTCCGCTCTGTGTTGCCCAATAAGTGACGGCCCATCGCGGACGGTTTACGCTTACCGTAAAAACCGCCCGCCGCTGATGTCAATTAACGCGCCGTTGATATGCGAGGCCATGTTGCTGCTCAAAAACAGCACCGAACTGGCGACTTCTTCGGCGTAGGTGTTGCGGCCTAAGGGCGTTTGTTTGCGGTAGTTTTCCATCATTTCCGGGGTCGAGTGGATTTCATGGTGTTGGGTCTCCACTGTGCCGGGCATGACCGAATTGGTACGGATCTGCGGGGCCAGTTCTTTGGCTAAGGTGTGGGTAAACACCATCAACCCGCCTTTCGCGGCGGCATACGCCCCGCCGCCGTTAGCCCCGCCGGTTTGTACCGACAAGGAGAGGATATTCACTATACTGCCGTTACCCGTAGCGCGTAAATGCGGGATGGCGCGTTTAGTGACCAAAAAAGCGCTGGTCAGGTTGATGTCCAGCGATTTTTGCCAGTTTTCTAACAGGCAGTCCTCAATCTTGGCGCGTTTTACCAGACCGCCACTGTTATTGACGACAATGTCTAAGCGTCCGGCCTCGGCGACCAGCTTGTCAATGGCGGCGTTGGCTTCGGCTTCTTGGGTCAGGTCGGCGGGCAATAAAATGCTTTTGATGTGTTGGGTGGCCAATTCTTCTTGCAAACTGAGGGCGGCGGCGGCACTGCTATAATAATGCAGGCCGATAATCGCCCCGGCTTTGCCTAGGGCCAAGGCGGTGGCGCGGCCTATGCCGACCG
This sequence comes from Methylovulum psychrotolerans, assembly GCF_002209385.1. Taxonomy (NCBI): domain Bacteria; kingdom Pseudomonadati; phylum Pseudomonadota; class Gammaproteobacteria; order Methylococcales; family Methylococcaceae; genus Methylovulum; species Methylovulum psychrotolerans. The sequence continues at coordinate 678,556 of NZ_CP022129.1, read as the reverse complement.
CCGCGCCGCTGATAAAGGCGGCTTTGCCGCTCAGGTCAAGATGTTGTTCGGGTGCTGTTTGTGCAGAGGTCATGGCTGCTATGCTCCTGGGGCGGATAAGTCCAGTTGCTCCCCCGCAAAGTTGAGTTCAATGCGGATGCCGACAGGGTCGTACAGGAACAACTGGGTCATTGCGGGCGCAGGACGGTAATCCACATCATAGCGTATCTGATGGCTGTTTAAGTGCTGCACCCAAGCGGCGACACCGCTACAGCTTAGGGCGACATGGTTAAAGTGGCCGTTACTGCCCCGGTAAGGGGGGTGTTCAACCACCGACAGGTGGATAATGGCGGTGTCGTGGCAATACAGCCACGCGCCATTGCGTTTGGAAACCGCCCGTAAACCTTGCTTTAAGCCGATGATCTGCTCATAAAACGTCACTACGTCCGGAAACTGCCCGGCCGAAACGACAATATTGATGTGGTTGATACCTGATACGTCCATGCGTAAACCTTAATAGTGGTGGATAGTGGTTATTGCGCCTCGGCGGTTGTTTCGTCCGCCGCTGCTTCTGTTACTTCTTCTGCTGCTGTTTCTTCTGCTGCTGTTTCTACTGCTGCGCTTTTGCCCAAATTTTTGATTTTTTCTAAGATTTCTTGGGCGTGGCCTTCGGGGGTGACACCGTAGATCACTTCGGCTAAGACACCGTGTTTATCAACAATGAACGTCGAGCGGAAAATCGCCATGCTTTTAACGCCTTCTTTTTCACGCTCACGCCAAACCCCGTAGTTCTCACACATTTCGCCGCGCGTGTCCGCCAGCAATTCGACTTTCAGGGCGTATTTTTTGATAAATTCGCTATGGCTTTCGCATGAGTCTTTGCTGATCCCGATAATGACGGTATCCAGTTGGGCAAATTCGTCTGCCAATTGGGTAAATTGGTTGGCCTCTATGGTGCAGCCGGGGGTGTCGTCTTTAGGATAAAAATATAAGACGAGGTTCTTTTCTCCGGCGTAATCGGTTAAACTGACTAATTGGTTGTTTTGGTTCAAGGCTCTGAACATCGGTGCATATTGTTGTTTTTCTAGCATAAAAAACCCCTCATTTGGACAGTTGAGCATTATTGGACAGTGACGGTAACGCACTTGGTGTGTTCCGTGTGTGGCATGATAGATAGCTGGCAGGTGAATGTCCAGCGATTAAACCCCGAAAACAAATTAAAGATTTATGATTTTAAAATCATGTGCTTAATGGTCTGCTTTGTGTTTTTAAAACCTCATGGCGATAGCTTTAACCCTAAGGATTAGCGATTTCTGAAAATGAATAAAAAATTACTTGCTGCGTTTAATGCGCTGACTCCTGCCGAACAAGACATTATGATGGCCTTAGCGGTAGTTTATGCACCGATTAGCCAGACGAATTTGCAAAGTTTGTTGACCAAAGCAGGTGGTTTCGAGGTAAAAACCGTCCGTTTAGTAGATAAGGTTCTTAAGGAAAAGTTGCATAAAAGTAAATTCATTATTGCCACTAATGATGGCTGGGCCTGCCATCCCAGTTATAGCGAAGGTCTGATGCGTTTGGCTGTCGAGCAGCCTTGGTTTAAAAAATTGGCGACTTTGCTGATCGCCGATAGCGGTTATTATCCCTCGCACCGGGTGATTGCCAGCCATATCGTCAAGCAATTGCGGCTGTTCTTGTATCAAGGCAGCGTGTCGGCATTTATGGCCAATATTGACCGTTTATATGCCAATTATCCGCAATATTTTGCCGAACATATTAACTGCGTCTTTTTCAACGATTTTGATGCCGATTGGTTCACCAGCTTACCTGTGCAAATGCAATATGGGGCATTGAAATATCTGGTGGCAAACAATTACACGGAATTTACCGCCGATAAAAAACCTTATTTGTTGCTGGAGCAGTTGTTTGGCAATACCAAACCCGGTTATCCAGAAATTGCCCATACGGTTATTGAGCAACGGCTGTTACGCGGCAATTTTCAGGATGCGCAGCTGTGGTTGGAGGGCGATGCGACCAGTGAGGGTTTAAAAATATTAGCGACCGCCCGGTTTTTCCAAAACCGTAATGATGAGGCGATCAGCTTATTTAATGCGGCGTTACGGCAACTAAAAAAAGAGACCAATAAGCGTAATATCACCATTACTGGCTTGTATGGCTGTTTCTTTGCTTTGGCGTTGCTGCGCTCGCAAACCGGGGACAATGTGGCTTACCTTAAAAAACAGCATTTGCCGATGCTGGCGAAAGCGGGCTATGACCCGTTTTATCTCGCCCATAGCCTGTTAGACCAAGCCATTGATGTGTATCAGGCCAAAGCACCTATTGAGTCTTGTCATCAATTGCTGAAACACACCACGTTCCCTTACGAGCGTTTGTTTCAGGCTTTGATCTTATATTGGCTGGTCGATAGCGACAGCATTGCCAATAATGCCCCGATGGTGGCGATTATGGCGGGCTTGGCGAAACTGTGCCAGCAAGCGCAAAATGCCGGTTTTGTTTGGTATGCGGCGGTCAGTTCTTTACTGTTACAGCGTGTGCAGTATAAGGATGCCGATTGCCGACAAATCGCCGCGTTTTATGCCGGATCGCCGTTTGCTGAGATTATCGACTTGTTGCCGAAAGTCTCGTTATGGGAGCGGGCTTTAACGGCGTTAACCCAGCTCAGCGGCCAGCCAGCCGCTAGCGCACAGACTAGCCAAGAATTGCGCATGGTGTGGAGTTTGAGCTTGGAGGGCAATGAGGTATTTCTGGTGCCGAAAGAGCAGCGCTTGAGCAAAAATGGCCAATGGAGTAAAGGCCGTCCGGTCGCGTTGAAAAAACTTTACCATGATTTGGCCGATTATGAGTATTTGAGCGAGCAAGACCGGAAGATTTGTACGAAAATCGTCATTGATAAAGAAAGCGATTATTACGGCTATTATGCCAAAGACGTGTATGAATTGTCGGTGGATGGCCTGCTGGCCGCCGCCGGACACCCCAATGTTTATTGGGCGGGTCAAGAGCAAACGGGCAAGCCGGTCGACATCAGCATTACCGAGCCGCAATTATTGGTCAAGGAGGAGGGGGATAATTTGCGTATTTCGTTGCTCCCAGAAATCAGCGGCCAACGCATTATCGCCCAAAAAACCGCCAATCATGGCCTGATTATTTATGTCATTAACAACCAGCATCTGCAAGTTGCTGAGATTCTAGGCAAAAATGGCTTGGTCGTACCCGCTTCCGCCCGCCAGCAAGTCATTGATTCCATTGCTTCAATCGCCTCTATGCTGACGGTGCAGTCGGATATTGGCGGCACTTCCAGCCATGCCATTGATGTCGCCGCCGATAGCCGCCTGCATATCCATTTGCAGCCGGTTGGGCAGGGTATCCAAATCGATGTGTTTATCCAGCCGTTTCTTAGCGGCGGCCCTTTGTACAAGCCCGCCAGTGGCGGTACGACAGTATTAGCGGATATTGACGGCCAGCAATACCAAACCACCCGCGATTTTAAGGACGAAAATGCCCATGTCGCTAAGCTGTTCGCCGATTGTCCCCGCTTGTTTAAGGACAAGGAGCTGAAATGGCTGTTGGATGATCCTGAAATGGCGCTGGAGGTATTGCTGGATTTGCAGGCACTGAGTGAAGATTTTGCGGTGCTGGAATGGCCGAAAGGCAAAAAAATCCGCCTCAGCCGTGAGGCAGGCCTGTCACAGGCGCAGTTCTCGATCCGTAAAGAACAAAACTGGTTTAGCGTTGACGGGGATTTGGTTGTTGATAACGACCAGGTCTTTAATATGCAGCGGCTGATGCACTTGTTAAGTGGCTCTAACAGCCGCTTTTTGAAATTGGAAGACGGGCAGATTATTGCCCTGACCCGTGAATTGCGCCAGCGTCTGGATGATCTGACGGGCTTAGGTGAGGTGCAGGACGATAAAATCCGCTTCCATGCCTTAGCGGCTCCGGCCTTGGACGGCATTACCGAAGGTATGGCGATTACGGCCAGTAAGCCTTGGAAAGACCAGTTAAAGCATTTGAATGCGATTAGCGACTTAAACCCGCAAGTGCCGTCCACTTTGCAAGGCGAGTTGCGTGATTACCAGCGCGAAGGCTTCCAATGGATGTCGCGTCTGGCACATTGGGGGGCTGGGGCGTGTTTGGCCGATGATATGGGCTTAGGCAAAACTGTCCAAGCCTTGGCCTTGATTTTATCACGCGCCCCAGAAGGGCCGACTTTAATCTTGGCCCCGACCTCCGTGTGCATCAATTGGTTGGAAGAAGCCCAACGCTTTGCGCCGACGCTGAACGTCCAACATTTTGGTCATGGCGACCGCCAAGCCATGCTGGATAATGCGGCCGAGTTTGATTTGATCGTCTGTAGCTACGGTTTGTTGCAAACCGAAGCCGAACGCTTAGGGCAAGTCCGCTGGCAAACGTTGGTGGCGGACGAGGCCCAGGCGATTAAGAATGCCCTGACCAAACGCTCCAAAGCGGCGATGTCCTTGCAAGCCGAGTTTAAGCTGATCACCACGGGTACGCCGATAGAAAACCATCTGGGCGAACTATGGAATTTGTTCAATTTCATCAATCCCGGCCTGTTAGGCTCGCTGAGCCGCTTTAACGAACGCTACGCCCATGCCATTGAAAACCAGCAAGACCATGTGGTACAGCAACGCCTGAAAAAACTGTTGCGGCCCTTTATTTTGCGGCGGCTGAAAAATGATGTCTTGACCGAATTGCCGCCGCGTACCGAAGTCACCCTGCATATTGAGCTGAGCACCGAAGAACGGGCCATGTACGAAGCCTTGCGCCGTAATGCGATGGATGCCATTGCTTCCGCGAAAGAGCAACCGGGCAACCAGCAGTTAAAGGTGTTGGCGGAAATTATGAAGTTGCGCCGTGCTTGCTGTAACCCGCGCTTGGTGATGGAAGATTCTCATATCGGCAGTTCCAAGCTGCAAGCGTTTGAGGAGTTGGTGGATGAGTTGCTGGATAACCGCCATAAGGCTTTGGTGTTTAGCCAATTTGTCGGGCATTTGGATCTGATCCGCGAGTTGCTGGATAAGAAGGGCATTACTTATCATTATTTGGACGGTTCCACCCCTGTGCCGCAACGCAAAAAAGCCATGAATGCTTTCCAAGCGGGCGATGGCGATTTGTTTTTAATCAGCCTGAAAGCAGGCGGGACAGGTTTAAACCTGACCGCCGCCGATTATGTCATCCACATGGATCCGTGGTGGAATCCGGCGGTCGAAGACCAAGCCTCGGACCGCGCCCACCGCATGGGGCAAAAACGCCCCGTGACCATTTACCGCCTAGTCGCTAAAGATACCATTGAAGATAAGATTGTCGATTTGCACAAGCATAAACGCGATTTGGCGAACAGCTTGCTGGAAGGGGGCGAGGTGAGCGGTAAGATGTCGGTTGAGGATATGATGGCGTTGATTAGCGATATTGATTAACTACGCGCTAAGCGAACGAGGTTTGCAATAAATCCGGCGCGTAATGGCCTTGGCTTTAAGGGTTATCCGCTGGCAACGCATTTTTGCTATCATTTAGAATAAATTTATAGACTAGCCACTTTACCTGACCGGAGCCAACCCATGAATGACCTATACGGCGATCAACACCTTTCCCTGCAAGACCAATTTGCGACCCGTGGGCTGGCGGAGCGGGTGGGGCAAATCATTGTCCAACCGGAGTTGGATGATATGCACAAGGGCTTTATCGAGACCCGTGACATGCTGTTTTTGACGACGGTTGACCATCGCGGTTATCCCACTTGCTCGTATAAAGGCGGTGTGCCGGGCTTTGTTAAGGTGTTAGACAGCAAAACTTTGGCTTTTCCCAGTTACAATGGCAATGGCATGTTTTTGTCGATGGGCAATATTAGCGTCAATGATAAGGTCGGTTTGCTGTTTATTGATTTTACAACCCCGCACCGTATTCGGGTGCATGGTGTCGCCAGTATTGACCATAATGATCCCTTATTGGCCGAGTACCACGAAGCGGAATTGGTAGTGCGCGTGACCGTCACCGAGGTGTTTGTCAATTGTCCGCGTTATATCCACCCATACCAGCGCGTGGCGACCTCCAAATATGCCCCGCAGCCGGAATGCCCCACTCCGTCGCCGCAATGGAAGCGCATTGATGCCATTCAAGATGTCCTGCCCGAAGCTGACTTGCATCAGGTTGCGGGGTGTGGCGGCACTATTACGCCGGAAGAATATGGTATGTTGGTGATGAAGGGTGAAGGTTAGGCGGAAATGGTAAACATTCTCACACGCGTGCTGGCAGACACGTTAAAATAGCGGCTTTTAAACTTCTGCAAAATGATTGGTTTTATGAAATTTACTGGCTTTCTCATTGCATGTTGTCTGACGGCTAACTTGGCGGTAGCTGCGGAAAAAACTACTATCCATCTTGCGGTACAAGCCACGGGAACGGTGGCTTGGGAGTTGGCTACCTTAAACAAACATCCGGCGGCGGATTATGAATTGGTCGTCCAGCAGGTCGCCAATCCTGAAGCGGCTAAGGTGGCGTTGCAATCTGGCGCGGTGGATGTGATTGTCTCCGATTGGTTGTGGGTGGCTCGGTTACGCGCAACGGGTGCGGATTTTACGTTTTACCCTTATTCCAGTGCCTCTGGCGCGTTGGTGGTGGCGAAAGACAGCCCTATCCATACGCTGAAAGACTTGGTGGGCAAGCGTTTAGGCGTTGCGGGCGGTGAGTTGGATAAAAATTGGCTGTTGTTGCAAGCGTTGGCGCAACAAGAGCATTTGGATTTGAATGCTTCGGTGGAAAAAACCGTCGGTGCGCCGCCGTTGCTAAACGAGCAGCTTTTACAGAAACGGGTTGATGCGTTGTTGACCTATTGGCATTTTGCCGCCCGTTTGGAAGGCCAAGGCTATCGGCAAATCATTGACGGTAAGGGCATTTTACAAGGCTTGGGCATTCACGAAACAGTCCCCACGTTAGGCTATGTGTTTAAGCAAAGTTGGGCGCAGGCGCATCAACAGGCTCTGACGCATTTCTTAGCGGCCAGTGCGGCGGCGAAAATCCAATTGTGTACCGATGATGCCGCTTGGCATGAAATTGTGCCGTTGACTCAGACAGATGATGTGGCGACGCAAGCGGTGTTGCGCCGCCATTATTGCGAGGGCAATATCAGCGGTTGGGGCGATAAGGAGCAACAAGCCGCCGCGCGTATTTACAGTTTGTTACATTCCTTAAGCCAACAGCAATTGACGGGGGCTAGCGAAACCTTGCCGGCAGGTACTTTCTGGACTCCCGGCCCGCTTTGAAGTTTCGCCCGTTTATTTTACCCGCGCTGTCCTTATTGGCCTTAATCGCCCTTTGGCAAGGCGTGGCTTTGTTGGTCGATAGCCATACTTTGCCCGCGCCTTATACGGTCGCGGTTGTGCTGTGGCAGGCGATAGTGTCGGGGCAGTTGCCTTACCATTTGGGGGTGACGTTACTGAGGCTGGTGGTGAGTTTTACGGTCGCCATGCTGATGGGGTCGGCTATCGGCATTGTGTTGGGGCGTAGCGAAAAGCTGAATGCGTTTTTCGATAATTGGCTGGTGATTTTTCTTAACGTCCCCGCTTTGGTGACGATTATCCTTTGTTATGTCTGGCTGGGTTTGGTGGAGTCGGCGGCGATACTGGCGGTGGTCATTAATAAATTGCCGAATGTCATTGTTACGGTCAGGGAAGGCACCCGTGCTTTAGACCAGGATTTGTTGGAGATGGCGCGGTGTTATGGTTTTAGCAAAGGCAAAACCTTGCGCCATGTCATTTGGCCGCAACTGCATCCGTTCGTCATGGCGGCGACCCGTTCCGGTTTGGCGTTGATTTGGAAAATCATCCTAGTAGTCGAGCTGTTAGGGCGTAGCAACGGCATGGGCTACCAACTGCATTTATTTTTCCAATTGTTCGATGTCGCCAGCATCCTCGCTTATACCGTGGCTTTTGTGGTGGTGATGCAGGTGTTTGAGGTCGCGGTGTTAAAGCCTTTGGATAGGTCGGCGCAACGGTGGCGGCGATGAAGATCCATATCCAGAGCAAAACTTATCCGGCAGTGGGCAAGGCGGCGGTGAAGCCGGCCATTGCGGATTTTGCTTTAGACTTAAACGCCGGCGAGTTTGTGTGCCTGGTCGGCCCTTCGGGGTGCGGCAAAACCACCTTGCTGAATATTTTGGCGGGGTTGGATAAGGATTATCAAGGCGAGATCGGGGGAGGGCAGCAGTTACCTAAGATAGGTTATGTGTTCCAAAACCCGCGCCTGTTGCCGTGGCGGACTGTCCGTGAGAATATCGAGTTGGTGTTAGCGGAGGCGACACCTGCCAGTACCGTTGATGCGCTGTTGGACGCGATGCAGCTGACCAGTGTCCAGCAAGTCTATCCAGAACGCCTGTCGCTGGGCATGAGCCGCCGGGTCGCCATTATCCGCGCGTTTGCCGTTAATCCTGATTTGTTGCTGATGGACGAGCCGTTTGTGTCGCTGGACGCGCCGACCGCCCGGCAGGTACGCGAATTGCTGATGCAGCTTTGGCAGCAACGTCCGCACCGGGTGTTGTTTGTCACCCATGATTTGCGCGAAGCCATTGCTTTGGCCGATAAGCTGGTGTTTTTGTCGGCCTCGCCGATGACGGTCGTCCGCACCCTGACCGTGCCGATTGCGCGTAATAAACGTAATGATGAAGCGGCGGTTGAAGCCTTTCGGCAACAGCTTAAGCAGGACTACCCTGATATTAATGTGCTGTTATAAGCCCCGCCTACCTTTCTAAATCGTCATCCCCTTTCTCACTTTCTACCCACGTTAATTATGGATCTCATACTACTGATTAAAGCTTTTATTTTAGGCATTGTTGAAGGATTAACCGAATTTTTGCCGATTTCCAGCACCGGACATTTAATCTTGGTGGGCGATTTGCTCAATATGAACGATGAGAAAGGCAAGGTTTTTGCCATTGCTGTCCAAGTTGGGGCCATTCTGGCGGTATGCTGGGAATATCGCCGAAAAATCGCCACGGTGGTGATGGGTTTGCCTAGCCAAAAATCGGCACAAAAATTCACTTTAAATTTGGCGATTGCTTTTATGCCGTTGGCGGTTCTGGGATTGCTGTTCGGTAAAATCATCAAAGCCGAGCTGTTTAAGCCCGTGCCGGTCGCCTTGGCGTTTATTGTCGGGGCGTTGGTGATTATCTGGGCAGAAAAGCGTCAGCATAATATCCGCGTCCAAGAAGTTGAAGATTTAAGCTGGCTGGATGCTTTGAAATTAGGCTTGGCGCAAGCCTTCGCGCTGATTCCCGGCACGTCTCGGTCAGGGGCGACGATTATCGGCGGCTTACTGTTTGGCTTGTCACGCAAGGCGGCGACCGAGTTCTCGTTTTTTCTGGCGATCCCCACGTTACTCTTGGCGAGCGCTTATGATGTTTATAAACACCGTGAACTGTTCGATTTGGCGACCGATGCACCGCCGTTTGCAGTGGGGTTTATTGCTGCGTTTATCAGCGCGTTAATCGCCATCAAAGCTTTGTTGCGTTATATCAGTCACCACGATTTTATCGTCTTTGCTTGGTACCGCATTGTCTTTGGTTTGGTGGTGCTGGCAACCGCGTATAGCGGCTTGGTGCAGTGGTCGGCTTAACGCCTGAGCTGATTATCGCCGCCTTAGCGCCAACCCCGCGCACTGCGCGTCTTGTTATCGGCTATAGCGGCGGGGTCGATTCGCATGTGCTGCTGCACTTGGCGGCGGCTGTGCCGCTGTTGCGCGAACGGATCACGGCGGTGTATGTGCATCATGGCTTGCAGGCGCAAGCCGGGCAGTGGGCGGCGCATTGTCAGCAAACCGCCGCGCACTTGGCGGTGGGGTTTCAGGTGCTGCACGTCAACGCCCAGCCCCAGCCCGGCGAAAGCCCCGAAGAAGCGGCCAGAAATGCCCGTTACACAGCTTTAAAGGCCTTATTGGCTAAGGATGACGTGTTAATGGTCGCCCAGCACCGTGAAGACCAATTGGAAACGGTGTTGTTGCAATTGTTTCGTGGCGGCGGTTTGCGCGGCTTGTCGGGGATGCCCGAACGCATGGCGTTTGGGGAGGGGGTTTTAGTCAGGCCGTTACTGGCGGTCGCCAAACAGGCGATTGCCGATTATGCGCGTGGGCATGGCTTAGTGTGGGTGGAAGACCCCAGCAACCAGCATAGCGATTATGACCGCAATTTTTTGCGTAACGAGATTGTGCCGTTAGTAAAGCGTCGCTGGCCCGCCTTGGATAAAACCGTGGCGCGGAGTGCCGGGCATTGCGCCGAAGCCGAAGCGGTATTAAGTGACCTCGCTGGCCGCTTGGCAGCACCCGTGTTTAACCCCGCTGACCAGACCTTAACGATTAGCCGCTTATTGGCCTATAGCGAGGCTGAGCAAAAGTGGGTCATCCGCCATTGGTTGCAATATTTACAGCTTAAAATGCCCTCCCAGAATCTTCTGGCGCGTCTGCAAACCGAAGTGCTGGCGGCACGTCCCGATGCCTCGCCTGTCGTAGCGACCGCCGATTATTGCCTACGCCGTTATCAAGATAAGCTGTATTGTTTGCCCCCCCATAGCCTGAGCTTGGCAACAGGCGTATGGCCACACGACCAAGCGGCTTTTGTGCTGAATGCCCGGCAATGTTTGCAGTGTGTGCCTGCTTCTACAGGCATTGCCCTAACGGTTTGGCAACAGAGCTGTGTCGAGGTGCGGGCGCGGCAAGGCGGGGAAAAAATCCGTTTGCCGCATCGGCAAGGGCGGCATAGTTTGAAGAAATTATTCCAAGAGGCGGGGATACCGCCGTGGGAGCGCGAGTTGGTGCCGTTGGTTTATCTGGATGGGCAACTGGCGGCGGTGGGGGGGTATTGGCTGGCTGCGGAGTTTTATTGCCAGTCAGAAAATGCCTGTCTGCGTATTTGTCTATCAAAACTCCCGAAAGCCCATGACGAAATGGCCTTTGTCGATTAAAATGCTCACTATTTATTCGTTTGTCCTCCGTTCTCTTCTGAAGACCTTATTATTTACATGACCAAATACATATTCATTACTGGTGGTGTCGTTTCATCGCTGGGCAAAGGCATTGCCGCTTCCTCTCTCGCGGCTATTCTTGAAGCGCGGGGCCTTAAGGTCACGATGACCAAGCTTGACCCTTATATTAATGTTGATCCCGGCACGATGAGCCCATTTCAGCATGGTGAGGTGTTCGTTACCGAAGACGGCGCGGAAACGGATTTGGACTTGGGGCATTATGAGCGTTTCCTTAAAACGACGATGACCAAGAAGAACAATTTCACGACGGGTCAGGTCTATGACAATGTGTTGCGCCGGGAGCGCAAAGGCGAGTATCTGGGCGCGACTGTGCAGGTGATTCCGCATATCACCGATGAAATTAAGGCCCGCATCTATCACAGTGCCGAGGGCATGGATGTGGCGTTGATTGAGGTCGGCGGTACGGTCGGTGACATTGAGTCGCTGCCGTTTTTGGAAGCCATCCGGCAAATGCGTTTTGATTTGGGGGCTGACCGCGCCTTGTTTATCCATTTGACGCTGGTGCCGTATATCCGTTCGGCGGGGGAAATCAAAACTAAGCCGACCCAACATTCGGTTAAGGAATTGCGCAGTATCGGTATCCAACCGGATATTTTGATTTGCCGTTCTGAGCAGCCGGTGCCGGTCAGTGAGCGGCGTAAAATCGCTTTGTTCACTAACGTTGAAGAAAAGGCGGTCATTTGCGCGGTGGATGCCGATTCGATTTACCGTATCCCCATTTTGCTGCATGACCAAGGTCTGGATGATATTGTCGTCAATAAGCTGCGTTTGGATGTGCCGCCTGCCGATTTGACCGAATGGCATAAGGTGCTGGATGCGTTGGCTAATCCGGTCGATAGCGTCAATATTGCTATTGTCGGCAAATATGTTGACCATTCGGATGCCTATAAGTCGCTGAATGAGGCTTTGATCCATGCGGGTATCCGTACGCGCACTAAGGTCAATATCGTTTATATTGATTCTGAGGTGATTGAAGATGAAGGTGTCGCCAGGCTGAAAGAGGTTGATGCCATTTTGGTGCCGGGCGGGTTTGGTGAGCGTGGGGTCGAAGGCAAAATTGCGACTGTCCGGTATGCGCGTGAGAACAATATCCCGTATCTGGGTATTTGTTTGGGTATGCAAGCGGCGGTTATTGAATTCGCCCGCGATGTCGCCGGGTTAGAAGGGGCGCACAGCACCGAGTTTTTGCCTAAATCGCCGCATCCGGTCATCGGCCTGATTACCGAATGGATGGAGGAGAGTGGGAAATTGGTCACGCGTGACGAAAATTCCGATTTGGGTGGCTCTATGCGTTTGGGCGGTCAGCAGTGCCGCTTACAACATGATACCTTGGCGTATAGTCTGTATCAAAAAGATGTGATTACTGAGCGCCACCGCCACCGTTATGAGTTTAATAACCAGTATTTTGAGAAGCTGGAAAAAGCTGGGATGCGTTTTTCGGGTAAGTCGATAGATGGGCGTTTGGTTGAGGTGGTTGAGATACCGGAACATCCGTGGTTTTTGGCTTGCCAGTTCCATCCTGAGTTTACTTCGACACCGCGTAAAGGCCATCCGTTATTCTCTGGTTTTGTCTCGGCGGCGGTGCGTTACAGTCTGATGAAGAACGAACCGGCTTACCGATAAGCGGCTTGGCCGGCCTATTGCAGGTATCTAGGAGCAACGGCACTATGAATTGGCAAGAAGTTTGTGATCACCCCAGTTTAAGGGATTTGCCTTTTAAGATTGAGTTGGACGAGTATGGTCGGGTTATTATGTGTCCTGTAAAGCTTTATCATTCTATTTTGCAAGGTGAAATAGAATTCTTATTGCGTTGTCTGCTAAAAGAAGGGAAAACACTCCCCGAATGCGCGATTAAAACCAGCAAAGGCACGAAAGTTGCCGATGTCGCGTGGGTATCGTTAGGCTTGTTGGCAAAAATTAAAGGTGAAACTGAGGCTTCTATTGCCCCAGAAATTTGCGTGGAAATCATTTCCGCCAGTAACACGGCAAGGGAAATGGCGGAAAAACGGCAATTGTATTTTGAGGCGGGTGCGCAAGAGGTTTGGATGTGCGATGAAAAAGGCGCAATGAGCTTTTTTAATGCCGACTATCCGCTGCTACATTCTGTATTGGTGCCGCAGTTTCCTGAAAAAATTGACGTATGATGGATTAATGATAAGCCTGTCGCCGATATTGGGGACGGATATAGGGTTCGCCACCAAGCAAGCGCCGACCTGAATGTTGGTACACACTGCCAGAGGCCATCGTGCAAAGGCTAAAGACCTTTGCACTCCACTCGGCCGCCCAATTAGTGGGTGTATCTATAAGGCGGTTCCGTGCTTATTTCCTGACCTCGCCATCGGCTTGACCGGAGTCTTTGGCCTGTGGGCGTACGAATAATGCCATCACTGGCTTAACGGTTACTATTTTACATAACAACGAGAAAATTCATGCAATTATGTGGCTTTGAAGTCGGTTTAAACCAACCCTTATTTTTAATCGCCGGCCCGTGTGTGATTGAGAGTGAGCAATTGGCGTTGGATACGGCGGGTTTCTTAAAAGAAATCACAACGGCGTTAAACATTCCGTTTATTTATAAATCGTCATTTGATAAGGCTAACCGTTCATCGCATGAAAGCTTCCGTGGCTTGGGTGTGGAGCGCGGTTTGGAGATTTTGGCGAAAGTGAAACAGCAAATCGGTGTGCCTGTGTTGACCGATGTCCACGAAGACACGCCGTTGGCGGAAGTCGCCAGTGTGGTGGATGTGATGCAGACCCCGGCGTTTTTATGCCGCCAAACCAATTTTATCCAAGCGGTTGCCGCCCAAGGCATTCCGGTCAATATCAAAAAAGGCCAGTTTCTTGCCCCGTGGGATATGGTGCATGTGGCGAATAAGGCCAAAGCGGCGGGTAACCAGCAGATTATGGTGTGCGAGCGGGGCGTGTCGTTTGGCTACAATAATTTAGTCTCGGATATGCGCTCTTTGGCGGCGATGCGCGATACCGATTGCCCGGTGGTGTTTGATGCCACGCATTCGGTGCAATTGCCCGGCGGTCAAGGTACGTCATCGGGCGGTCAACGCGAATTTGTCCCTGTGTTGGCGAGGGCGGCTGTGGCGGTTGGGATTGCCGGGCTGTTTATGGAAACCCATCCTAACCCTGCCGAAGCGAAAAGCGACGGCCCGAATTCTTGGCCTTTACACCGGATGCGCGAGTTATTGGAAACGCTGATGCTGTTGGATCAAGCCGTGAAAAGCCAGCCTTTGATTGAAACGACCTTATAGGGAGTGAGTTATGCCTGCCATCACCGAATTGTCACAGCTAGACTTAAACGCCAGTTACAGTTATGCCGATTATTTGACGTGGCAGTTTGACGAGGCCGTGGAGCTGATTAAAGGCAAAATATCGTTGATGTGTCCGGCACCGAATGTCAAACATCAACGGATTTCATGGCGATTAAATGGCGCATTATTTAATTATTTTGAAAGCAAGCCCTGTCAGGCCTTCGCTGCGCCGTTTGATGTCCGTCTTTACGACCGCCGCAAATCGCTGTTAGCCGATAAGGAAGTGACCACGGTGGTGCAGCCGGATATTTGTGTGATTTGCGATGGCAGCAAGTTGGATGAGCAAGGTTGCAACGGCGCACCCGATTGGATTATTGAAATTTTATCCAAGGGCAATTCTAAGAAGGAAGTCAAAACTAAACACGCGCTCTATGCCGAAAGCGGTGTCAAGGAGTATTGGCTGGTGTTTCCTTATGAGGAGGTTATCAGCCAGTTTGTTTTGGATGACGGGGCGCAACAATACCGCTTGCTGAACAGTTATGCGGGTGACGATAAGGCGGTGTCTTATTTGTTTCCTGATTTGGCGGTGGATTTGGCGGTGTTGTTTAAAGAGCTTTGAAAAATGATGCTTTCGGAGTTGCCCAGAACACCACTGGCTAAATTTGGGGTGCAAAATGGCTGATTCAGCGCGTATAAAATCTGTTTCTGTTACGGGTTTATTTCATCAATATGATCACCATATTGAGTTTAACCAAGAAGAGCGTATCACTATTTTGCATGGCATCAATGGGGTTGGTAAGACGACTGTGTTGCGCATGATCAATAGCTTATTTACATTCCGGTTTGTGGATTTCTACGAAATACCTTTTCTTTGTTTTATTGTTGAGAAGCTGAATGGAGACTTGATTAGGCTTGAAAAGCCAGTACAGAAAGGTCATTATTTAATGCTGTTTATTAATGAGGAAAAAATAGATTCTGTAGCGTTATATCCACTAATAAAACCTGATCATAAATTGGCTGCGTTAATATCAGCTCTTAGAAAAATGGATGTTGATAATAGTGTTGCAAGCAATGTTTGTGTAGATGGAAGGCTTGTTATACGGCTAGGACATTTGCCAATCCAATTCATTGAAGCTTCTCGGCTTATACGCACAGAAAAACAGGATGAGGGGTTTCAGCAGAAAGAAGTTATCATCCATACCGTAAAAATATATGCCACTGAGTTACAGCAAGCCATTAAATCGG
The DNA here is from genome assembly GCF_002209385.1 of Methylovulum psychrotolerans. Lineage (NCBI taxonomy): Bacteria > Pseudomonadati > Pseudomonadota > Gammaproteobacteria > Methylococcales > Methylococcaceae > Methylovulum > Methylovulum psychrotolerans. The sequence continues at coordinate 663,003 of NZ_CP022129.1, read as the reverse complement.
TAATGGCGGATTATGCCAAGAAAACCCAAGAATTGGAGCAGACGTTTCCGTTCCGGCTATTAAAAACGACTGTGCATTACAGCGATGAGCAGTTAAAAGCCCATTTCAATACCCTGCAAGATACGCGGCAGAAATTAAGGGCTATAGGCCTGTTACCAATAAGTGATGCTGGAAATTTGGATGCCGCCTCTATTGATAGCTTAGAAGCCCAGCACAGAGCGGTGATGGATCTTTATGTCAAAGACAGTGAGGAAAAACTAGAGGTTTTAGCCCCGTTGAGCCAGAAAATTCAGCTGTTGCTGGACATCATCAACAGCAAGTTTCAGGGCAAAGAACTGCGTATTGACGAACAGCAAGGCCTGGTGGTTATCGGCAAGGAAGGCGAAATTGATCTTGCCCTGTTGTCGTCAGGTGAGCAACACGAATTGGTGATGTTTTACGACCTGATTTTTAAAGTCGAACCGGATACCTTGGTGATGATTGATGAGCCTGAGCTATCCCTGCATATATCATGGCAGCATAAATTTATTGACGAGTTAAAGAAAATCGTTGAGCAAGCCAAGTTTGATGTGCTTATTGCCACCTATTCGCCGACGATTGTCGGACAAAACTCACATTTGATGGTGGGTTTGGATGTTAATGGATGACTTTATGTTTGCCTGACACCCATAGCCTTGATGCCGCCTTGTTGATGTTTAGGCAAAACCCTGCCTACAAACAGTGCAGTTTTTTGTTTGTCGAAGGGGAGGGGGATGAAAAGTTTTGGAATGGCAGAATTGCCGAAAATTTGTGCTGTATTGTTTTTGTGGTGGCATTTGCACAAAATAATCTTAGAAAAACAGGTAAAATAGCGGTTATTGAGAATATCCGCGCATTAAATGCCAGTAGAAGCGCGATAGATGGCCATTTAGGCTTGATCGATAATGATTATGATAGCTTGGCGTGTCTGCCTAGGGATAATAATCTCTGTGTAACCGATACCCATGATTTGGAAACCTTGTTGTTACGTTCGCCTGCGGTTTTTAGAAAAATATTGGCGGAATTTGGTGATAGCCAATGTATCGCGGCGTTTGAGCAACAAATAAATAAGCCGATACAAGCGCATTTGCTGGCCTTGGCGTTGCCGTTTGCGCACCTGGAATGGTTTAAGCAACATACCCTGCCTAGTTTGGAGCTTAAAGATTTACATAAAAATGACACCGTCTTAATTCGGCAGGCATGGCGTGTAGAGCTTTTCCAGCTTTATGCGGTGGCAAGCAGGAAAGGCATAGCGGCCACTGAAGAACATTTGCTTAACGATACGGCTCAGTGTGATCCTTGGTTATGGTGCAACGGCCACACCCTGTTGGAGATATTGGCTATTGGTTTCCAGCATAGTGCATTAGGCAACAACAAAAAGGCTACCTCCGATAGTATAGCCAATTACCTGCGCGGGGCAATAGAAACAGCAGAGCTGTATCAAACCGAACTGGGGCAAGCTATTTTTCATTGGCAAGCCGAGCATCCGCCTTATCGGATAGTCAATTAATTTTTACCCCCTAAATGCAACCCCCTGTTGCTTTTTATTTTTAACCTTTGGAGCCATTCAAAACATGAGCAAAATCGTAGACATTAAAGCCAGAGAAATTTTAGACTCTCGTGGCAACCCCACTTTAGAAGCCGATGTCATTCTGGAATCAGGCGTTATCGGCAGTGCGATGGTGCCATCGGGCGCGTCCACTGGCGAGCGTGAAGCGATTGAATTGCGTGACGGCGACAAAGCCCGCTTTTTGGGTAAAGGTGTGTTGAATGCGGTCAATAACGTCAGAACCGAAATCCGTGATGCGATTATCGGTAAAGAAGTAAGTGACCAAGCGGACATTGATAACACGATGATCGCGCTGGACGGCACGGACACGAAAGCCCGTTTGGGTGCAAACGCCATGTTGGCGGTCTCTATGGCGGCCGCCCATGCCGCTGCGAAAGAAGCGGGTGTGCCGTTATATCGCCACCTGAACAAAACCGGCAAGTTTGTGTTGCCAGTGCCAATGATGAACATTATCAACGGCGGTTCACACGCTGACAACAGCGTCGACCTGCAAGAATTTATGATTTTGCCTGTCGGCGCACCGACTTTCCGCGAAGCGATCCGTTACGGCGCGGAAGTGTTCCATAACCTGAGCAAAGTGTTAAAGTCTAAAGGCTTGGCGACGACTGTCGGTGATGAAGGCGGTTTTGCCCCTAACTTGTCATCTAACGAAGAAGCGATCAGTGTTATCCTGCAAGCGATTGAGCAAGCTGGCTATAAACCTGGCGTGGATATTTTCTTAGGTCTGGATGCCGCCGCGTCTGAATATTATGCCGATGGCATTTACAACTTGGCTTCTGAAAGCAAAACTTATACGTCAGCAGAAATGGCTGATTTCTTTGTTGATTGGGTCAGCAAATACCCTATCATCAGCATCGAAGACGGTTTTGACGAAAACGATTGGGACGGCTGGAAATTGTTGACCGAAAAATTGGGCGGCAGCATCCAATTGGTCGGTGACGATTTGTTCGTAACTAACCCTGCTATCTTGAAAAAAGGTATCGACCAAAACATTGCTAACTCCATTTTGATTAAAGTTAACCAAATCGGTACTTTGACCGAAACCTTGGCGGCGATTGATATGGCCCATGCGGCGGGTTACACTGCTGTGGTTTCGCACCGTTCCGGCGAAACTGAAGACACCACGATTGCTGATCTGGCCGTTGCTACCGGCACAGGGCAAATCAAGACCGGTTCATTGAGCCGTTCTGACCGTGTTGCTAAATATAACCGCCTGATGAAAATTGAAGAAGAATTGGGTGATTTGGCCGTTTATGCAGGCCGTAGCGCGTTTAAAATGCTCTAATAGCCAGCATATCGGACAATCGGCAATAAGCCGATTGTCTTAGGCGTAAAGTGTAATGGCACGGGTTTCATCTGCTTGAGGGTAGGTGGAGGTCGTGCTAATTTGCCAAAGTCTGGGAGCAGCCTGTCTTATACGCTAGCGTTAGGCGCATAAGACAGGCTGTTCTTATTCAGGCGTAATTTTTGTTGTGGTCTATTCTAAAGGTCGTCCGTTAATGAAGGTTCTGTTCGTTATCATCGTGCTGCTGATTGCGCATTTTCAATACCGTTTATGGGAACCTAAGAATGGCAGTCTTGCGCAATTACAAAATCGTGAACAGGATTTGGAAGAATTGAAGGCGCAGGTTGAAGAAAAGAAACAGCGTAATGAGGCACTTTACGCGGAAGTTGAAGATTTACGCAAAGGCCAAGAGGCCTTAGAAGAACGCGCCCGGGATGAATTGGGTATGATCCGCGCGGATGAGACCTTTTTTCAGGTCTTGGAATAGGTGGCCGGAGGGCTTGGCTAAGCTAGCGGCTTAGCTTATCCCACAGGAACTTCCGCTGGTCGTCGAAGGCTGGACGGTTAATCCGCCCATGGTTCGACGGGGCTTTCCTGAGCTTGCCGAAGGGCTCACCACGAACGGATTAACCGAAAACTTGGCCGTTCAGAGTAGATTTTCCGGAACCTAACAAGTCCAGCCCCTTTGCCAGATAAGGGTTTTTCGACAGTATTCTGGGATGTTCGCCGCCATGTATCCCGCTCCGCGCTGTGTTTTTAAGCGCAGGTAATCCCCCTGCTTCTATCCTTTCTCGTTCCCCGAACCGAACCTTGCCGAATGTCGGCGTGACTGACAATAAAGCCATTATTATCGCTAGCATAGGAGCTTGCCGTTATGTTCAACCCATTTTATAAGCCGCTCATCATGGGGATTTTAAATGTTACCCCTGACAGTTTTTCCGATGGTGGCCGTTATAGCGATATAGCCAGTGCGGTTCAACAAGTGGAAAAGATGCTCGCCGAAGGGGTGGATATAATTGATGTGGGTGGTGAATCGACCCGCCCAGGGGCGGAGCTGGTGGCGGCGGACGAACAGATCCGCCGCGTGGTGCCGGTGATTACGGCTATCCGCGAGTTTACCGATACCCTGATTAGTATCGACACCACTTCCAGCAAAGTCGCTAGTGCGGCTTTGGTAGCGGGGGCAAATATGATTAACGATGTGTCGGGCGGGCGGCAGGATACCGATATGTTTGCTGTAGCCGCCGCCGCCGCTGTGCCGATTATTATTATGCACAGCCAAGATACGCCGAAAACTATGCAGGATAGCCCTTATTATGAAGATGTGGTGCGCGAGGTGCTGGAGGCGTTGCAAGAACGTATCGAGACGGCCTTACATGCGGGTATTAAAAAAGATAATATTGCTATCGACCCTGGCATAGGCTTCGGCAAACGCAAGCAGGATAACCTTGATTTGCTGGCGCATTTGGATGTCTTTGTGGCGTTAGGTTTTCCGGTGTTATTGGGGACTAGCCGCAAACGCTTTATGGGCAGTATTTGCGAAGTGGCGGAACCTACCGAATTGGTCACCGCCACCGCCGTGACGACAGCCTTAGGGGTGATGGCGGGGGTAAAAATGTTCCGCGTCCATGATGTTAAAGAAAACCGTCAGGCGGCGGATGTCGCGTGGGCAATCAGGCAGTGTAGCTGAGCGTATTGGCTAACAGCCACCCTTCGACAAGCTCAGGGCGGACGGTTAGTCCTAAAACCGAAAACTTGACCGTTTGAGGTATCGGTGGTCATTGCGCCTCAGCGTGTTCAACCCCACCCCAGTCCTCCTTTTCGCAGGGTGGGGAGCGAATGGCTTCCCCGTCGTAGAGGCGAAAATTAGGAGACCCTATGGGGGGAGGCAGTACTTTCCGATTTAGCACGTTCCTGAGAGGCTTTAGGCGGTGCTGGCGTGGCTTTCCGAATAGCTTTGATGGGGCTGATGAGCAGAGGGGCTCGCAGCGGTTTTTCGGCTAGTAGGGGAAATTCCGCCGGTATGCCGATACAATAGGCTTTCGTGACCCCATTCGTTGTAGCTATGTACCCAACCCATGACAGTTTGGTGGTTCCGGCCTGTCTCGCGGCTGATTTGGGTCGCGTTTTTGCCTTGGCTAATTTCAAACAGTGCCAAAAACCGCTCGCGTGTCCGTGGATGTTCGCTGTTCAGGGCAAGGTTGCGCAAAAATTCCGGGGATTGCCCCCATTTCTCGTAATTTATGGCTAGCATTTTCTAGTCCGGCTCCTATGATTTCTAAAGAAAACAGCCTGCCCAATCCGTGTGCCGCCACCATGCCAGACATGGGAATGGTGGCGGCTACCGATAGGTTTGTGGAGACCCACGACGCGTAACAAGGCTTCGTGGGTTACAGACGGCTTACTTATCTGATTTAAAAATAGCCTGCAAGGCGGTGATTTCCGTATGGTTACAGATTTCGGTAGGACGGCCCATGCACAAGCGTAAGAACACCCGTGCCGCCGCAATACCGTTGATGACGAAAGAAATGGCGATTAACGCCGCTATCCAGGCGAATTCGCTACTGGCATGGTACAACAATAAGTCTTCGCCGATAAAGGCGGGGGTAATCGGAAAGCCCACCAAACCCAAAAAGCTTAAAAACAACAGCAAAGCCAAGCTAGGGTGGGTTTCTGACATGGCACGGTAAGCAAAAGGCGCGTCGGCAAAGCGTTCTTTACCCGGCAGTTTGCTTAATACGATCAGACCTAATAACCATGAAGGCACTATGCCTGTCATAAACAGCAGGATGTCGAATTGGGCGCTAGGTTGCAGCAACCATACCGATGTCGCCGCTAACAGGCAACTCATTGCCACCGCATTCCAAACGTGGATAAAGCTATGTTTTTGGCTAAAGGCACTGAGCGAGGCTAAAACCATTGCCAAGGCGACCGGAATGGCCAGATAGGTGCTCTCCAGCCAACCTAAGCCGACCAATGCGCCAAACAGGGCGCATACGCCTGTGCCGACCGCCGCTTTCTGCCACAGTTTAGAGCGGTTGATGGTGGCACCGATATTTTTCAAGGGTTCCCATAACACTGAGCGGACTAAGCGCTCCAGATTACCTTCTTGTAAGGCAAAGACGTATAAGGTGTTTTGCAGCACTTCGGGTAAGGTATCACGCACCGAAACGGGAAAACGCGCCTGCATGGCAGTGGTTTTAAAGCCCATATCGGTATCCATAGCCCCTTCCACCCGCAGCATGTGGGCGACAATAGAGGGCGAAACCAATAACTGGTAGCAACGCAAAAAGGCATTGCCTAAAAAGTGCAGCAACACCAAAGTCTCTAAGCCTAAGGCCAGTTCCATAAACATAATGCCGACTTGGGTGATGGAGGCATAAGCGATCTGACCTTTGATATTCGATTGGGTCTTTTCGGAAATGCTCGCCACCAGTACGGTTATCAGGCCGATGCCAAAGACCATCAGGCGGGTGATGATGTGGTAGCTCCAAATCGGGGTGGTGCGCAATAATAAGAACACACCCAAATGCACGGATAAAGCCCCGTAGAAAATCGCGCTGGAGGGTGTAGGCCCTTCCATGGCCCTAGGCAACCAAAAACAAAACGGGAATTGCGCCGATTTGCCGCAAGCGGCGATAAAAATCAGCAAAGACATCAGCATTAAGGCCGGATAGCTGGCGGGCGAGGGGGCGGTATGTTCAAACAATACCGACAATTGGCTGAAATGGTCGCTGCCATGGAACAGCAAATGGCTCATCCACGCGCCCAGCAACAGGCCAATATCGCAAAAACGGTACACGGTATACGCGCGTAAGGCGTTGCGCACGGGCTGGATGCGGTGGCGGTAAAAGGCGATCAATAAGAACGACGAAATGCCGACAATTTCCCAACCGGCGAACAGCATGTCGATAGAGCCCGCCAGAATGACCATGTTCAGGCCAAACGCAAAGCCGAAAATGGTCAGAAAAAAGCGTTTATAGCCGGATTCACGGTGCAGATAGTACCGGCAATAGCGGACGATAATCGAGAAAATCACCCAAATGGCGAATAGGTAGGCGGCACCTATGCCATCGAGGAAAAATAGGATAGGAAACTCGTAGCTGCCGTGTGCGTAAAGCTCGAACCATTCAAATTCGTAATCGGCAAAGCCGTGCATACCCCAAGTGACCAGTAATGCCAGAATGCTCAAACCCAGCGCGTGGGTTACCCAAAAGCTGAGGGCAGCAATGGTCTTTTCCGTTTTGCCAAACAAGGCAATCAACAACAAGCCCGCCAACGGTAAAAACTGGCAGGTTAATAACAAGACATTCATGATGCTCTCCGCAATTGATGGACCGGAATCGTGGCTTTTTGCCCTTGGGTAATCGTTTCCGAATAAGCGGCGGACGGTATGTCGGTCTGTTCAGAAAAATCCACAGCTTCCCAACCCGTGCTGAAATAATAGGATAATTCACGGCTGTCGGGATGGCAGGCCACCAACCGCACCCAATCATTATCCAGCCATTCCATTAAGGACGCGCCTAATTTGGCGAAGGCCTTATCCAGCACTGGCGTGGTTTGCTCAATTACAATCAGCAAGCGGGCCGGTTCGTGGACTTCAATCATTTGCGACGGTAAGCCGGTACGCAAATCGCCTTCCACGCCGTTGGCGACCCCCAGCAGGCCGATGACGTTATGCGGTAACTTGGTGCCCGCCCCATAAATCGAATTGTCGATGCGCGAGAACAGATACTCCAAATTGATGCCGCCGCAGACCGGAATAATGGCCGAGAGGATTTTGACAATCAGCACCCCTTCGGGGTCGGAAGCCGGATTGTATGAATGCAAAAACGCCCGGCGGTCCATAAACAGGTCTTGCGTCAAGCTGCGGCGGCCAACAATGCTGTACAAATTATTGGAGTGGTTCAGCTCAGGGCGTGGTTCAAAGATAGAGGTGGCGCGGGCAATCACATGGTCGTGGGCTTCTTTGCGCGCTTGCGATTGCGGCTCGGTCTTAAACAGGCGGTAACGTTCCAAGGCATTGCTTTCCAGTGCTTCTTTTGGCAGGGCTTGTGGCCCTAATTCAAACCAGCGGCAACGCTCCAGGGCATTTTTATCTAAAGCTTCCTGCATGGCTTGCTGGAACACCGCCAATTTGTCGATAGCCGCTTGCGAATACAAGTGTTTATCAAAATAAGTGATTTCATCACGGCTGGTATTGTGCAAGGCGGGGACAAAATAAGTGCTGTCGGGGATATCGATACCCCGCTCGCTTAAGATGGCCCGGACATTGGCATGGTTGGCCATCCAGGCAAATGCCCGCGCATTGGGTGCACCCGGCTTACCTGAGCAGGCGCCGCAATCGTAAGCGGCAAAATGCGGATTGTTGGTGCTGCTGGAACCGTGCGCGACAATCACGACTAAGGGCGCAAAATTTTGGGTCAGGCCAATATTGCGTAACAGCCCTTCGATTTTGTCGGCCATTTCCGGGAAAGAAAAGCCCAGCATCTGCCCGTCTTCGGTCGGTTCGTCGGTTTCGCGCAACAGATGCAAATGGGTATGGGCATCGCTGACTTCACTGAGTTTTTTGATTTTCAGCAATTGTGAACCTGGGCGGAACACATCCCAAGCCATCCGGGCGGCGTAAGCCATGCCTAAAAATTGTGTGACCAGCAGGCTGCGTAACAGCGAATGGCGGTTAATATGCAGATTGGAAAGCTCGGCGTTGACTTTGGGTTTTGGCGCTTCCGGTTTCAGGTTCGATTCTAAAATCAGATGCTTGGGGCTAATAATATTGGGGCATTGTGCCACCGGGTAGGCATCGTCAAAGCCTTGGTAAAGAAAGTCGATACCAAAAAAACCGGCGGCTCCAAAAGTCTCAATACCTGTATGAGTTTCTTCCAAGTGCCGGCGTAAGGAGCATTCGCGGTCATCAATACAAAAAAAGGCTTGGGCGACCGGGGCGGATTTGTCCGCTTCGGCAGGTTCGGTCGGTTTTAAGGCCGCCAACAGTTCGGCATGGAGCGAAAATTCCATCGCCTCGTGCCAGATTTTCAGGCGCAAGGGGATGGTGATTTTTTCTTCATAATCGCTGAGCAGCAGAAAATCACCGGAATTTGGCAAGTCACTGATTTTTATGGCCCGTCCGGCGAATTTTTTCTGGACGACGGCAAGTTCTGCCATCAGTTCGACGGCAAACATTTCTTTTAAAGAAATTTGGCGGCGTTGCAGCAAAATTTTGGGGTCTAGCTCAATCAGCCGCACCATACCTGCCCAACCAGGATGGGACAGCAGCAACTCCAGCAGATATTGCTCATACAGGGCTTCGTCGCCGACGATGGCCTCAAGACAGCTTAAAATCACTTCTTCGGGGTCAAGGTCTAATAAACCGACCACGCTGGCTTCGTTGAAAGGATATAGCGGGATAAAGCTATTTTGCGCCAGCCTTTGCACACATTGCCAAAAACTTTCGCCGGGTTTTGCCAGTGTCCAACGGCTAATGCCTTGGTCAAGAAAATTAGCCAGCAGCCGGAATATGATCGGATGTACTAAAGAATTTAAGTCAACTTCCAAATGGGTCAGCCAACGGTTGCGGATACCGTGGTTAGCCAACGATACAGGCGGATAGTGGACGCTATCGTCGGCGATAAACAGCCGTTCGCGTAAAGCTTGTGCGCCCGATTCGCTACACTCGGAGTGGGCGATGGCCCAGTCGATAGCGAAATCTTTAATCCGCCCGTCTCGGTATAACTGCTGGTAGTCGGCTAAAGGCAAATAACTGCGTGCGCCAAACACTTTTGCCGCAATCGCCACGCCTTTGTGGAAAGGATGGTGTTGCACGGCATGTAAGGTGTTGTGGTGGATAAAATCTTTAATCGGCCCTTGGGTGGGCAACCAGTGGGCGATGTTGTCGATAGCAGTATCAAGATCAAACGGCCCTTCGCCGATTGGCGAAGTATGATGCTGGATCGAGTAAGAAGGTGTGGCTGTCATCGCATGAAACCTGCAAAGTGAAGCGGAATTGCTATAAACCTTAGATAAGCATAATGTGTGCCTGAATTTAAGCTATTGATTGTTATATTTGTTTTTTAGAAACCTGATAGCTATTGGTGGTATTGCCCCTATTGGCGGTTTATTTCAACCAAATGTGGTGGTTGCTGGCATTAAGGCGGGTGATTTGGCGTGGTGTCAGGCAAGGCCTGATGGGATGGCGCTAAGAATTAAGCGGCGTTAAATTAAGCTGAGCCACCTTGTTGATTTTTACGGTTAAGGCCTATACTGTTAGCTGTAACGTCAACACGAGATTTAATTTATGTCAGCTATGACTGCGCGACCGTCTAAAAAAATTTTCAATCGCTATTGTGCGATGAAATAGGGGACTGATAATGGTCTTGACGCTGGCCGAAGAAGAGCAGTGGCAGGAATTTAGCCGTCATGTCGAATGGGCGGAGCGGTTTTGCCTGATTATCTTGTTTGTTGAAGACGCGCTGCTGGCAGGGCAGTTCCTGCAACGCTTGCAGAACCAACTGCAAGGCCAAGTCTCTAGCTTGCATATTCTTAAGCCCTCGCGCCCTGAAAGCTTAGTCGCTGATATTTTTGAGGATTTACGGCGTTGTTTAGTGCCGCATACCATCGTGCCGTGCTGGCTGGAATTGCATCAACACCGCTCGCCGGAATGGCAACGGGCTTTGGATAATTTTTTCGCCCGTTTTAATGAAAACCGCGACCGTATCCGCCGTGACTATCCGTGTCCCTTTATCATCCTTTTACCTGTAGCGTACAAAAGCCGCTTGCGGGAAATAGCCCCTGATTTATGGTCGGTCAGAAACTATACCGCTCAATTGCGACTTAGCCAACAGGCACCAGTTCGGCGTAGTTATCATGAGTATGTCACGCCCAAATCCGGCGCAACACCGTTAACAGTGAGCGAACAGGCCTTAATGAGACCGGAAATCCGTGAATGGCAGCGGGTGCAGTATCTGGAGATGGCGGATAATGAGCTGTTTTTGGTGACGATAGATGCATTTGATGCGGCCTTAGAGTCTGGGCAATGGGCGTTGGCTGAGGGTCTAGCCCAGCAATTGCTTACTCTTAGCCATAAGATACTGGCCAATGAAGGCGAAACGGCCTCGGCTTTGCGTAAGCTGGGTATCGCTTTAGATGGATTGGGGAATATAGAAAAAACAATGGGGCGTTATGATGCCGCTTATCAAGCTTATGTCAGCTGTTTACAGATTGACCGCGAATTAACCACAAATGCCAATCCCCAAATATTGCGGGATTTAAGTGTCTCGTTGGGCAAAGTAGCCGATGTTGATAGTATTTTAGGTCGTTATGATGCCGCTTATAAGGGTTATGCCGAAAGCTTGCAGATTTGCCGAGGGTTAAAGGATTGCTTGGGCGATAGCCCCCAAGCATTGCGGGATTTAAGTGTCTTGTTAAACAAAGTGGCTGATATTGATAAGATATTAGGCCGCTATGATGCCGCCTATAAGGACTATGCCGAAAGTTTGCAGATTCGCCGAGATTTAAAGGATCGCTTTGGCGAGTCCCCTAACATGTTGCGGGATTTAAGCGTCTCATTAAACAATATTGCTGATATTGATAAGATTTTAGGCTGTTATGATGCCGCCTATAAGGGTTATGCCGAAAGCTTGCAGATTTGCCGTGGGGTAAGGGATAGTTTGGGCGATACTCCCGAAGTGTTGCAGGATTTAAGCGTCTCATTAGACAGAGTTGCCGATATTGATAAGATTTTAGGTCGGTATGATGTCGCCTATAAAGGCTATGCCGAAAGCTTGCAGATTCGCCGAGGGTTAAAGGATAGTTTAGGTGAAACTCCCGAAATGTTGCGGGATCTAAGCGTCTCACTAGAAAAAGTGGCCGATATTGATAGTATCTTGAACCGTTACGAGATCGCCTATAAGGGTTACACTGAAAACTTACGGATTTGCCGAGAGCTAAAAAATAGGCTTCGGGCAACACCTCAAATTCTCCGGGATTTAAGCATTGCTCTTGAAAAACAGGCGGATTGTCTGTGTCGTTTAGGACGTGACGGACAGGCCTTAGCGGCATATCAGGAATGTTTGCCTTTATTGGAGCGCTTGCAAGCTGCGCTCAGTTACGATGAGTATTCAGAACGCATTGCCAAGATAAAACAAGCGATTGCCGATTTAGATAAGTAAAGTTGGCCTATCATGGCATCTGTTCAATTGCCGTCCACCATCATCGGCTGAAAGCTAAATACGTTCGGGTTGCTGGCATCCATTTGCACTTGCACCCAATGTAAATTAGGGCTACCGAAGGTTTCGACGCGGGTGAGGTTTTTGAGCAGATGGGCAGAATCGGCTAGGGGCTTGTCCACTTTATAAAAATGGGTGTCGCCATGTGCCAGCACCACTTGGCCGTTAAAGGCTTTGGTTTCGGCAATTAAGGCGGCCAGAAACGCATCATAACCATCAAAGCCTGCTTTTTGCCGCTCGTTTTCCGTGTCGGTTTCAGGCAGGTCAAAACCGGGGTCGGCTTGGATGATGACCATGAGGCCGACCGCCTCTTGTTGGCGGGCAATGGCGAAGGATGCGCGTAAAAACGCGATATTGGCGGCATCACGGGCGCGGTATTCGGCGTTGTCGGCAGTACAATCGGCTTCGGTTCTGGCACTTTTGGGGTTAAGGCAATGCCCGTCATGGACTTTGTTATTATTGCTGCCGGGCATATTGAGGCCGACAAAGACCACACTGCCTTGTTGCCAGCGGACGTTTTCCGCATACAGTCCGCCCGCCGCGCCTTGGCGTTGCAGGGGGATTTTGTTTTGCCCAAAGCTAAAGCCGTCGGCGAATAAGGTTTTGCGCAGATAATCCAGCCGCTCTAGGGCGTTATAGCCGCCATTATTGCGGCGGTGGCAGTCCGTCCATTCATTATCGCCCGGCACATAAACGGTAGGTGCTTGGAGTTTGTTAAATAAGGTTTGGACTTCTAGGCCAATCGCGCTGTCGGTGCAAAGGGAGGCGCCGTCTTTGGTGTCGCGGTCATAAACCGTAAACGCCAAGTGCGCCGAGTTCATGCTGGCAAGCAAGCGGGTCATTTTCTCGCCGTCTTTCGCCCCGTCACCGTTGCGGGTATAGGGCATGTCGCCCCAGAGTGCGAAGCTATAGGTATTGGGGGCTTTGACTTGGCAACTGGTGGCGATTATCAGTAGCGTAATGGCTAGGGCAGGGCGGGGGATTGTGGGCTTAGTCATGGCGGCTAATGGGTAGCAACGGTGCTGGGGTATCGGATTATTTGGCCAGCAGCGCTGGTTTAGCCTGTTGCCAGTCTACTATTCCAAATAGTATGGGCTATGAGTCGCCAGCTTTTCTTCGGTTAGGCTGAGTTCTGCTTCATACCAGGACAAATTGGCTGGGGTGCTTTCATCTGCAAGCAAATCTTCTCACAAGCGGATAAGCTATGTAGTTCATCTAAAGTTTATCATTGCTTTCGCCTATAGTTTATAGGGCGTTAAAAAATTTAACAGCCCAGCCCCTTGCCTTGTGGAAGTTTTCTATCATATTGACACGATAAGACAAAATAAATGCCAAAATCCCAGTTAGCGGGAGTGTGTGCTTTGTCCGGTTAATCCGGGTTTTACAAGAATTTTACCACCTTTTTCTATCCGTCCGGCATCCGTTATAATGGCGGTTTTCAGGCGGTGGGTGGGTTTATAAGGCGGTTGGGTGCATCCTGATCGTTGCCGCCTATGCTATGCTACTGCCAACTCTTTATAATCTGTTAAAGTTAATTATGGAAATATATCTCGTCGGCGGTGCGGTGCGTGATAAATTGCTTAACCTGCCTGTGACCGAGCGCGATTGGGTAGTGTTGGGCGAAACGCCGGACAGTTTGCTTAAGCAAGGATTCCGGCCAGTGGGCAAGGATTTTCCGGTGTTTTTGCATCCCGACACCCAAGAAGAATACGCGCTGGCGCGGACGGAGCGCAAAACCACGCATGGCTATAAGGGCTTTAGTGTTTACACTGCGCCGGATGTGACTTTGGAAGAAGATTTGATCCGCCGTGATTTGACCATTAATGCGATGGCGATGACTCCCGACGGTCGGGTGATAGACCCGTATCATGGCCAGCGTGATTTGCAGCAACGGGTGTTCCGCCATGTTTCGCCCGCATTTGCCGAAGATCCGGTGCGGATTTTGCGGGTGGCGCGGTTCGCCGCCCGTTACAGCACGTTAGGCTTCACTTTGGCCCCGGAAACCTGCGAGCTGATGCAGGCGATGGTGGCGGCAGGGGAGGTGGATTATCTGGTCTCTGAGCGGGTGTGGGCGGAGTTGTTTAAGGCGTTGAACGAAACCACCCCGGCGGCGTTTTTTACTACCTTAAAAGCCTGCGGGGCATTAGCGCGGATTTTCCCTGAGTTGGATAACCTGTTCGGGGTGCCTCAGCCGCCCAAGCATCATCCCGAAATTGATACGGGGGTGCATAGCCTGATGTGTTTGGAGCAGGCGGCTTTGTTGTCGCCTAGCCCTGAGGTGCGCTTTGCGGCTTTGGTGCATGATTTGGGCAAGGCTTTGTCGCCGAAAGAAGACTTGCCGCACCACAACGGCCATGAGGCTAATGGCCTGCCGCTGTTAGAAGCGATGTGTACGCGGCTGCGCATTCCTAACGGCTTTAAGGCCTTGGCGCAACAAGTGATGCAATACCATACCCATTGCCATAGGGCGGCGGATTTGCGGCCAGGGACGTTGACCGACACGCTGGCGGCTTTGGGGGCGTTTAAGCCCGCCAATGCCTTGGAGAGTTTTTTATTGGCCTGTGAGGCGGACGCGCGTGGGCGCACGGGCTTTGAAAACCGTCCATATCCACAAGCGGGCTTGTTCCGCGCTGCCGCCAAGGCGGCGGTGTCGGTGGATATTTCGGCGATTGTCGGCGGTACATTGCAAGGGGCGCAAATCGGCGAGGCGATACGCCAATTGAGGATCCGGGCGGTGACTGAAGCTATCCGGGCTTATGCTTTGTTGTAAAATGCTTCACTGACGTTACGTAGTAACGTGCTTTACTCCCGTTTGCCGCGCCGAGCATCGCAGGTTTTGTCGGGATAAGCCCGAAGGGGCGCGGCAGGGATGCCGCGCGTCGGCAAGTGGGCAGGAGCCCACTTTGCCGACCCCCGACAAAACCGAGAAGCGCAGGATCAAGCGGCAATCGGGCCGCCTTTTCTTTGGATACTTTCTTTTGGCGGAGCAAAAGAAAGTATCTCGCCTTCGGGTGCGAGAACCCGATTAAAAAGTCGTCGCGACAGCGACTCATTAGTTTTTAATCTATTTGAAGTTAATGCTATGCCCTCTTTTGATATTGTTTCTGAATTTGATAAACATGAGTTAAAAAACGCGGTCGATCAGGCCAGCAAAGAAGTGGATACCCGCTTTGATTTTAAAGGCACGGATTCGTCGGTGACGTTAACCGATGAGAAAATTGTCATGGTGTCGGAGTCTAACTTCCAGTTACAGCAGATTTTTAGCATCGTCTGCGCCAAACTCAGCCGACGCGGGATTGATATTGCTTGTATGGAACTTGGCGATGCCAAAGGCAGTGGTAAAGCCATGCGCCAAGAAATCACTTTAAAGCAAGGCCTAGATTCGGCGATGGCGAAAAAAATCGTCAAATTGATTAAGGACAAGAAACTGAAAGTGCAAGCGGCGATTCAAGGCGAGCAAGTGCGGGTAACCGGAAAAAAACGCGATGATTTGCAGGAGGTTATTCAGATGCTGCGTGACGAGAAGCTGGAAGTGCCGTTGCAGTTTGAGAATTTTCGGGAGTGACGGACGCGCAGTCCAGACAAGGTGGCCTGTACGGTGGATTTTTGTGCGGGGCATGGTCTATTGTTGTGCATAAAGTCGGCATAGTATGCCCCTTTGTTTGGCTAAGTGTTGCCTTTAAACGCTTGGAGGCTAGGGGGCTGCTATTTTTGTGATATACCTCACAAAAATATTGCATTTTAAGATAAACGGGGTTAGTCGTCTTGGTGATTTGCCCACAGCAAAAATCAAGCACTTAAGCGGAGCTTGCCGATCCGCCATCTATTGCCATATATAATATAACTCTATGATAAATAAAAATAATAAAATTGGCTTATATTTATACAATTTAACAAAACTGTAACAAAAACCGCCATTAAGCGTTAATTTTTACAAGTAATCCACAGAGTTATCCACAGGTTTTGTGTATAACTTTTTTAGCGGCCACTGTTTGCCGCCGCCAGCGGCTATTCTTGCCCCAAACTGGGTCAAGAAAAAAATGTAGGGCTTTTTAGGCGAACGGTTTTGATTCAACAATAGTTGCCCACAGAAAAAATCAAAGACTTGGCGTGTGTTCACAGATAAGCCCATGATAATTTTTTGTAAATGCAACTGATTGATATTTCTTATTTTTATGAGATTGATCGATATTTGTACAATCTGACAAAACACTAATAAAAACCGTGCTTAACCCGTAAAGCCGACATTTTGTCCACAAAGTTATCCACAGCTTTTGTGTATAACTTTTATGGCCGATTAGGTGCGGATAAATGCCGCTGTTAACGG
Organism: Methylovulum psychrotolerans; assembly: GCF_002209385.1. NCBI lineage: Bacteria > Pseudomonadati > Pseudomonadota > Gammaproteobacteria > Methylococcales > Methylococcaceae > Methylovulum > Methylovulum psychrotolerans. The sequence goes on along the minus strand of NZ_CP022129.1, from coordinate 646,579 downwards.
CAATTTACGCCTGTTTATAAGCCCTGTTAATGGTTTCCTGTATTTTTGTCCGCGTTTTAGGTTAAAATAGGCGGCTTTCAAAGCTGGACGTATGAGAAGCAACGGTGACTTTAAAAACGCTATCTCATTGGCTTTGGACGACTGCATCTGGCCTGCGCATTTCTCGATGCAATGGTGTCTTAAGCGTCACCTACAAGGCTGTGGTTATGGTTGTCCATTAGTCCCAGTCCGAACCAAGCCCTCTTGAGTTTTAAGGTTCATGAGTGGTCACCCAAAAGTTTTTTATGCCCAACCTTTCAGAGTAAACACATGACAGAATTATCGCATTACAGAAATATCGGTATTTTCGCGCACGTCGATGCCGGTAAAACCACTACCACCGAGCGGATTTTAAAGCTCACCGGTAAAATTCATAAAATCGGTGAAGTGCACGACGGTGCGACCACCACTGACTTTATGGATCAAGAACGTGAACGTGGTATTACCATCCAATCAGCGGCAACCACTTGTTTCTGGAAAGACTACCGTTTCAATATCATTGATACTCCGGGTCACGTTGACTTTACTATTGAAGTATATCGTTCTTTAAAGGTATTGGACGGCGGTATTGGCGTGTTCTGCGGTTCTGGCGGTGTCGAACCCCAATCTGAAACCAACTGGCGTTATGCGAACGATTCGAAAGTATCGCGGGTTATTTATATCAACAAGTTAGACCGTATTGGTGCTGACTTCTACCGCGTTGTTAAGCAAGTAGAAGAAGTATTGGGCGCTAAACCTATTGTTATGACATTGCCTATAGGCCGTGAAGATGAATTCGTCGGCGTGGTCGATGTGTTAACTCGCCAAGCGTGGATCTGGGATGATTCTGGGGATCCAATGAACTACACCATCCAAGACATTCCTGCCGATATGGTTAAGGATGCCGAAATGTGGCGCGAAAAGCTGATTGATTCGGTTGCCGACCAAGACGACGATGTCATGGAAAGATATCTGGAAGGCGAAGAGCCGACTATCGAAGAAATTAAAATGTGCTTGCGTAGAGGCACTATTAAGATGGACTTCTTCCCGACTTTCTGCGGTTCATCTTTCAAAAATAAAGGTGTGCAGTTGGTTCTGGACGGTGTGGTTGATTATCTGCCTTGCCCAACCGAAGTTCAGCCACAGCCTGAAGTGGATTTGGAAGGTAACCCGACTGGGGAATTTGCTACTGTGGATGCTAGCAAACCCTTACGCGCTTTGGCGTTTAAGATTATGGACGACCGTTTCGGTGCGTTGACTTTCTTGCGCATCTATTGCGGTAAATTGGAAAAAGGCACCTCGGTGCTGAACACATTTACCGGTAAAACTGAGCGTATTGGCCGTATCGTCGAAATGCACGCCGATACGCGTAATGAGTTGGAATCTGCGCAAGCGGGCGACATTGTTGCCGTATTGGGTATGAAAAACATCCAAACTGGCCATACCTTGTGTGACCCTAAGTTCCCTGCGACATTGGAGCCTATGGTATTCCCTGATCCTGTTATTTCGTTGGCGATTTCGCCTAAAGATAAGGCCGGTTCAGAAAAAATGGGTATTGCTTTAGGTAAGATGATCCAAGAAGATCCGTCTTTCCACGTTGAAACTGACGAAGACAGCGGCGAAACCATTCTGAAAGGTATGGGCGAACTGCATTTGGATATTAAGGTTGATATTTTAAGACGTACGCACGGCGTTGACGTTCTTGTCGGTAAACCACAAGTTGCGTACCGTGAAACGATCACCAAAGCGATTGAAGACGATTATACCCACAAGAAACAATCCGGCGGTTCCGGCCAATACGCGAAAATCAACTATAAAATCGAGCCAGGCGAGCCAGGTAGCGGTTTTGTGTTTGAATCAGCGGTAACGGGCGGTAACGTGCCACGCGAATACTGGCCTGCGGTGGAAAAAGGCTTTAAGAGTATGCTTGATAAAGGCGTACTGGCTGGCTTCCCTTGCTTGGATTTGAAAGTCATTCTGACAGACGGCGGTTTCCACGCGGTTGACTCCTCATCCATCGCTTTCGAAATCGCGGCAAAAGCGGCGTTCCGCCAATCAATCCCTAAAGCGGGCCCGCAATTGATTGAACCAATTATGAAAGTGGACACGTTCACCCCTGAATCTCATGTCGGTGACGTGATCGGTGACCTTAACCGTCGCCGTGGTATGATCAGATCACAAGATCCAGGCATCACCGGTGTGCGCATTAAGTCTGATGTGCCGTTGAGCGAAATGTTCGGCTACATCGGCGATTTGCGTACTATGACCTCGGGCCGTGGCCAGTTCTCTATGGAGTTCTCGCACTACATGCCATGTCCGAAAAACGTCGCTGACGAAGTGATTAAAGAAGTCAACGAACGCAACAAAGCAAAAGGCTAATTGGTCTTAGGTGGCCGGGCGGCTAATTCCGCCCGGCTATCGCTTTTTTACAATCTCCTTGCAGGATTTAGCTAAAATAACCTCCTCCGTGGGCTTGTCGCTCAACAGGGGCGAGTTTATTTTCAGCTAAATTCTTATGGCATCCGCTCTAGCGGCAGGATGTAACCCAACCTTTTACCGACATCGTGGGCAAAATAGCCATTTTTACCGATGACCCAGGCTGGCACGGCAAACAGCTTCAACAGGCGTTTGCTGAGCGTGGGTTTGACAGCGAGTTTGTTTCCCTAACCGAATGCCGTTTGCGCATCGCCCCAGACCAGTTGCCTGTACTGATCCCTCAGTTTGAAAACGCTTTGCCGGATGCGGTTTTTGTGCGTGGCGTACCCGGCGGCTCGCTGGAAGAGGTGGTGCTGTATTTGGACATACTCCATGCCTTAAAAGTCTTGGCTATCCCGGTTTACAATAACGGCCATGCCATAGAGCGCAGTGTCGATAAGGGCATGACCAGCTTTTTGTTGCACCATGCCGGTTTGCCGACTCCCTTAACGTGGGTGTTGCGGGATAGGGCAGCGGCGTTGGCCTTGGCTGAGCAGGAATTAAGCAACGGTCATTTGCTGATCAGCAAGCCTTTGTTCGGCTCGCAAGGCGAGGGTATCCGCCGTTTGGAAAAAATGACCGACTTGTTCTGGTTAACCGCCAGCCGGGGCGTGTATTATTTGCAGCGCTTTGTCGAATGTGCGGGCGAAGGCTTTTCTGACCATCGGGTGTTTGTGATTAATGGCCGCGCCGTTGCCGCCATGCAGCGGCGCGGTAAGTTCTGGCTGAATAATGTCGCGCGTGGGGCGAGTTGCGCCCCTGTCATCCTCAATGCCGATTTGGCGGAGTTGGCGGTAAAAGCCGCTGAGGCGTTGGCGATGGACTACGCCGGGGTGGATATTATTGAAGACCGGGCAGGGCAGTACACCATCATCGAAGTCAACAGCATCCCGGCTTGGAAGGGCCTGCAAAGCGTCTGCGAGGTGGATATCGCCGCCTTACTGGCCGATGATTTGCTGGGCAGGTGCTTGGCTTGACGGCTCTGCTGGATTGCCCAAGCGGCAAAACGGTTAACAAAACCAATTATACTGTGAACGGCCAAGTTTCCGGCTTTTACAATTCACTGTAGGGTACGCTGTGCGTACCTTTTGCACTGATTTTATGATGATTTTTTAAAGGTACGCATTTATGCCCCTGAGGGTACAGCGTACCCTACCAAAAAACCGAAAACTTGACCGTTTGAAGTATATTTCCCTTAATGGCACAACGTTTTAATCCTCTTCTTAAACCATGACTTTATCTCCCGCCCGTTTGGCAGCGTGTTACCGGCAAGCGTGTGAGCTTGAGTTGCAGGCGTTCAAGCCCGGCAATATCAGTGTCTACGCGGATGGGCATGATATGACTGTCGCCGATTTTCGCCTCAGTGCCGAGGTCAGTGCTGCGCCGTTATGCTGCCCTGATTACAGCTTAGGCGAGAAAATCTATTATGCCGTGAAGGCCACCCGCGCTGCCGTGGGCTGTAATACCAATTTAGGAATCATCCTCTTAGCCGCTCCCTTAGTGCAAGCGGTGCTGAACAACACAGGCCTGGGGCTGCGTGATGCCCTTAGGCAAGTGTTGGACAGCACCACGGTCAGCGATGCCGATTGGGTGTTCCGGGCCATAGCCCTTGCCGCCCCCGGCGGATTAGGTGAGGCCGAACAACAAGATGTGCATACTGGCGCGACCGTGACCCTAAAAGCCGCCATGCAGCTTGCCAGCGGCAAAGACCGCATAGCCCTGCAATACCTTACTGCTTATGAAGATATTTTTGATTTTGCCTTACCAACCTACTATAATGGTAAAAATGTATGGAAAAGCAAAAGCTGGTCAGCGGTAGTGGTTTATACAACGATGTTAAGCCAATTTCCTGACAGCCACATCGAAAGAAAATATGGTAACCAGTATTCCCAGATGATTAGGCAAACCATGGCGCGGCTCACCCAGGTGCTGGAAACCCCAGACCCTGAACAGGTGTTGCCTTTGCTTTACCAAACGGATGCGGCACTAAAAGCCCAACGAATAAATCCGGGCACCACAGCAGATATGACCGTAGCAACGTTGCTGGCGGTACTTTTACAGGAAGAGTGTGCATGACTCTATCCATCAAGAATTTGTTTTCAAAGACAAATAACAAGACACAGACGGTGTCAAAATTCGCTTAAACCTTTCAACCTTTTTCTTCACAGGGGAAAAACAAAAATGGCAAAAATTACTAAATTGTGCGTTGGTGAATCATTAGTTGGCGACGGCAACGAAATCGCTCACATCGACTTGATCATTGGCCCAAGAGGTTCAGCTGCTGAAACTGCTTTCGCAACTGCTTTGACTAACAACAAAGACGGTTTCTCTACTCTGTTGGCTGTTGTTGCTCCTAACCTGATGGTTAAACCTGCGACTATTTTGTTCAACAAAGTCACTATCAAAGGTTCTAAACAAGCCGTACAAATGTTTGGCCCAGCACAACGTGCTGTTGCTATGGCTGTTGCTGATTGTGTTGAAGACGGCACTATCCCAGCTGACGAAGCTGACGACCTGTTCATCTCTGTTGGTGTATTCATCCACTGGATGGCTGAAGACGACGCGAAAATTGAATCTTTCAACTACGCTGCAACTAAAGAAGCTCTGAAACGCGCTGTAGACGGTTCACCAACCGCTGCTGAAGTTGTTGCTGCTAAAAAAGACGCAAAACACCCATTCGCTGTTAACAACGAAGCGTAAGCTTTTTCGTTTAACGGATGTTAAAAATACCTCAGTCCGCTGGGGTATTTTTTTGCCTTAAGGAAAGGGGGCGTAGGTCTCCTGCCCGTTGCCGCTTATGTTCTGTCCGTATTTAAGCTCAGCAAAGCCTCCCGCCCAATCGCCCCCGAATGCAAGGCGCTCGCCACCAAGGCCTGCTTGATCCCTAACGCGCTTAAGGCCTGCAAATCGGCCAGATTGCGCACCCCGCCCGCCGCAATAAAGCGGTGCTTGGGATAAGTGTCACAAAACGCCTTAAGCCGCACCATGTCCGGCCCCTGGTCGCTGCCCACCTTCGCCAAGGTCATAATAATAATGTCCTCAGGCCAATACTGCGCCCCTGCAAACAGTTCCGCCGCCCCCAACGCCTGCCCCGTCGGCGAATAATCCAAAGACAACACAAAACGCCCGCCAAACGCCGCCAACTCGCTAAGGGAGCCGTCGGTATAAGACTCGCTGCCCAGCACGGGCAGATAATTGCCATAAGGCGGTAAGTCTTGGGCGTGTTGATAGCCCTTATCCACCCAAAATGTTAGCTGCGGGAAAGCCGCCAGCACCTGCGTCAGCAACGCATCATGATGGCCTTGATGGGTAATCGCGTCCAAATCGGCGATGTAAAAGGTATCGAAATCCGCCAAGCTTAAGAAGGCTTCTAGGACGGCGAAAATATCCGCCGAGGGGCAGAGGGGGGAGTGGATGGGCTGGTAATGCGCCCGGTCGCCTTGTTTAGCATGGACGACTTGTTGGTTTTTTAGGTCTAGGACGGGGATGGGGGTCATGGATCTGGCTTATAAACGGGGCAATTTCATACCACTATGCAGCTTTAATAGTTTTTGAAATTACGAATAATCATAAGTCAATGTCAAATTTAATAAGTTGTCTTGTTTTATCAGCTTGTCAGTTTGCTTTTTTAGCTGTTCATAATTCTGATCCTTTCTTGCAATAGAGTTGGCGATGTCTTTAGATATTGTATAGTGCATCAATACTCTTAGTATTTTTTTATTGTCAATTGATGGCTTAAGGCTGCTAAAGTCATTTTCTTCTATAATTGGCTTAATAATTTCTATTTCTTGTTCATTTAAATTCCTGAAATCATTTTTCCAAACTTCTGTATAACCTAGCTCTTCTTCAAATAGCTTTCTATAAACAATATAATTTTCTGGCATATATAAAATTTCATTGAATTCTTCTAAGTTTTTTCCGAAAGCCGTTTCAAAAAAATCTCCTTGTGTCGTATTTCTTGATGGCGCGACAATTCCTTTTGTCACATTAATAATTGATTGAATCGCTCTAATAAATTTTCGATTCCAATGTTTACCAATATGATCTCTGCCTCCAGGCTCTAAGGGGACATATTTCATTGGGAAAGAGTAAATATGCAAATTATATTCTGCACTTAGTTCTTGATTTATTTTTAGTCTTTTATAGAGTTCGTCTGGAGTATCGTGAAAGTTATAAAGAATATAATTAGACAGTTCTTTTATATCATATTTAGCTGCGAGTTTTATTGCTTTTATATACTGTTCTTTTAAGCCGAAATAATCAAATGCTATTCGTAATGGCCGAATAGGGATCTCGCTAATGAGTTTTACAATATCTTCCGTAATATAGCGACAATCTGTTCCTTGGTTAAAATCAACAAACCGTTGTTTTGGTTGTTTGTATCGATATTTTTCATAAATGTCTTTTATTTTTGGATAAACAGATATTAACTGTTCTTTTGTTGCGGTTTCTGGCTGCAAAAGATTGTGTTCAGCTAGGGCAGAATAATAAATCTCCCTATTTTTGCTTCTTGTTCTTTTAAATAAATCATGAATGAGCCTATAAGCACGCCTTGTATAAGCTTTGTTATTAATCCCTGCGATTAAATTTGTAATAGCAATATCTAATTGATTGGGCTCAATATAAATTGCTCCTTTATAAAATCCTAAGTCTTTTATTTCTTGTATAATTTCGGGCAAGTTTGGAGAGGCTAAAATATTATTGTCCATCAATAATAAATTTCTTTGATCGCCGTATAGCTCTTTTACCTTGCTAAATCTATTATTATTTTTCAATTTAGGGATATAAACGGGTTCTAATTTTGGTACAGAGCAAAATGGACATTTTCTTGTACAGCCTTTAGTCATCATGCCAAAGTAAGCACTATCTGTGGGGTATTTGTAATCTATCTCATCAAGAATGGAATAATCTAATGGCAAATCATCAATAACAATATCGTTATCATCCAGTATTCCTGGTTTATCCAATAAGCCCACCGTAGGCTTAATACCCGTTGTTGCTTCTATTTTATCCGGTAGCAAAGAAGCCATAATGCCGCCTACCCTAACATCCTTAGTTAGTAGCTTAACAAATAAAATAGCGTCAATAACGGCTTTCCAGTCAAATGTAAAAAGAGTTGTCACATAAACCCTATCAAATAACGGTTCATTTTTGTAGTTTTGTTTTAAAAAATATTCTCTAAAGTATATTAATGCGTTTTTAATTAAAGGTGCATTGTCTAGCGTTATAAGCTCAATGTCGTTTAATAATAGATTGTTTTTTCTTTTTATAAATTCTTTTATCAGCAGTCTTTTATTGAGCCATTGAATAGACGGATCAATGCAAAGTAATTGCTCAGTACATTTGTCACAAACTATATCCAAAACAAACTCTTTTAAGTCCCCTTTATAAAAAGTTACTTGATCTCCCAGCATTTTATGATATGTGGCAATTTTCATTAATCCTAGTGGGGGGTATTTATTTTTATATTTAGGCTCGATTAATAGGATATTTTTAGCTGCCATTTCTATTATTTTCCTTTATTAAACTCATCGATTATTTTTAAACGGATATTTTCCACCATCGCTTTATCAGGAATATTTTTTGATATTACGTCATAGACTCTTTTAATAAGTTTTCTTTCTTCTTTGTTTTGTCTTGGCAGCGTATTGTCGTCAATAAATATAATTTTTACTTTTTCTTTTTTTAAAACAGGTTCATCATTTTCTGATTTTTTTGATAATTGAGCATCTACAGGCAATGAAGTGCTGGTTTTTTTTAATGCAACATTTTCTTTTGTAAGCTCATTAAATATTCTTTCATTTACTTCATTTTCTCTTGAATTTTCAGAATATTTCTGTAGGCTAATTTCTGCTTTTGTTGCTTTATCTAGCTGCTCCTGTCTTTCTTTTTCTAGTGTTGCTTTTTCTTCATGGCTAACATAACCTTTTTGTTCTTTTTCTTTAATCGTTCTATTAATTTCAGCTAATCTGGATATGTCTCTTTGAGCACTTCTTATTTTTGATGATAAATGATAGCCACCGTAAAGTTTTTTGAAATACTCTTTTAAGTGATTTTCAAATTCCATTAAATAATCATTTTCTAAGAAATAATCTCTTCTCGCATTTGGAATTAATTCTGAATGAATGGCATGGACTTCTCCAAAATAATAAAAATTCCCTCTAGGTTCCCTATGTAACTTTACAAGACAATACTCATCCCCAATTTGAATATTGCTCTTTCGTAATCTAATTCCTCTTGCGAGATTGGCTTTCTCTGGAATTTGTTTTGAAAAGCTCCATGTTCCATACCACCCCCAAAGTAGCAGGCTTCCGTCCTGATCAGACTTTTTTTCAAAAAAGACTATATCTTTTATTTCATCTATCGTTTTTTTCTCATTGCCAGATAGCTCATAAATTTTTGTTGTATATGCTTTAGATAGTTCATCCGAATTTACATATATTTTATATTCATCAAGGACAATATTATTGGTACGAACATAGTCTCTTATTTTTGAAAGTAGAGTAAATCTTGGATGGATATTGGTCGGGGCAACCATAGCCAGATAATCTCTAATATCTATTACATTCAGTAATGAGGGATTGGATACATTATTGAGTGTTACTTTAAAATAATGGCTTTCTTGCTGTTCGGATTCTTGATGTATTTCCGTTATGTTATCAATTACTTCTGATGCGGTTTCTTTGTTTTTTCTGTCATTTATAATGAGCTTGAGTTTTCTTGCATCCCATTCAACAATGGTTTTAACGCATTCACCTTTGTAAGACGTTTCAAATATCAGTTTTTCGCAATAAGCTAAACCGCCTAAGCGGCCAATTCCTCTGAAGCCTTTGTCAATTCCTCTTTTTTTAGTGGATTGAGCGATATTTTTTAAAATTTCCGCAGTCTCTTGAAAGCTAATACCTGTTGCATTGTCTTCAATCACAATACGCCTCTTATCTTTATTTATTTCAATCCAGATATTACCATCAGTAATCGATTCTAAAGAGCCTATCTTTACTGCTTTATCAATTTGATCTGCTGAGTTTTGTATGTATTCGCGATAAATAATCCTTGCGTCTTCATACATTCCTAGAGTCAGGGATTCAATAATATCTTTGCCAATAACGGTTTTGTTTAACTCATCCATTTTTAAATTGTTTGTAAACGGGTTTTGGGAATTTTATGTTGAGTAAGGATCTGAAAATTGGATTTTGGATAATATATTCACCTTGTTCCAAGCGAGTCATCATGCCTTTATAAACACCAGGTATAAATCGGTAATCACTTTTGGATATTTCTATTGCATTAGTTCGTCCATAAGCATGAGTAGCGCAATTGCCTTTTACCCGATCATGAATGGCACTTTTAAATTGTTCGGCAGAAAATAAAATAATGCCTAACGAACGTCCTCTTTCTGTAATATCTAAGACTTGTTTTAATATAGGTGAGTTTTTAGGAACATCGCTTGAAGCGTATTTATTCAACTCATCAACAAAAATGATAATTTTAGAAGGTATTTCTTCATCAGCTCTATCACTGAGTTGCCCCAGTTTTAATTCGTAAATTGCTCTGATAACATCACCAAAAACAAATGCCTGCATGTCTTCACTTAATTTAGCAATATCTACTACGAGAATATCATTTTTTTGAATATTTTCGATTGCTTCCTCAAGTCGGGTCTCATTAGAATCTTTTGTTATGCGGGGAGCAAAGAAGTCATTATTTAAAGCTTTATTTACAACCCGTTTAAATTTTCGCCAGCTATTAGCGGTAATTTCGCTGTTTTTCCCCGATTGTTTTTGACAATATTCATTGATTTTATCCTTAAAATCACTCCAACATCTTAACCCATTAAATTCACCTTGTTCGGTAATAATATAGTTTACAATAGAGTCCATTGTTCCCGTAGAATCTTCTATATTTGAAAAAAGTAATTCCAAGCTTTCTTTGTCTTGCTCATAAATATATTTGTATTTTAGAGCCTTGTTTTCATCGATTTGGTAAAGAACATCTTTTGGGTGAGCATAGGTATTAGCATGTTCACTTTGATGATTTTTTGTATACGGATAAAAATATTTCACATTTTCAAAAGGCTCGGCGGTTACGCCTAGCATTTTATATATATCTTTATCTGCTCCATTTAAGTCTTGGTTAGGTTCATCTATGGCTAATAAATCCCTCCCTTTTACGTTAAAAAGAACAAAAGCGATGCTTTCATTTTTGTCAATATCTTTGTTAGTTAAGTAGTTTTGTTGAATTGCTTTTAATAAAAACATAGCATAGGATGTTTTTGCCGCCAGTCCTGATATACCAGAAATATTAAGATGCGCTCCTTCTGGGCCTATTAGGAAATGCGAATTAAAATGCACAGGTAACGTTACCTTATCTTCGCTTTCGTACATCTCTAAGTAACCACATGGCAAAGGATTTTTTATGTTATCAAGTCCTAGTGCTGTTTGTATTTCTTTGATGCTTGCTAGACTTACATTGCGACCATCTAAAACGGGGTTGTAAATATTATTTGTATTACCAACAACCCTTGCCTTAACAAAATTCATACCAATACGGTGCATATTAGGGGCATGTGTAACATCACCAAAATCGTTAGAAACATAACTGGTTAAATAACTTGCAGCATCCGTAATATGAGATATTTCTTCGATTACGCCAAAAGTAAATGAGTTTCTAAGATGATCAACCTTTACAACATCGAACGGATGTAACACCCTCTCTTTATCTGTCCAAAAAAAGAATTCTTCTATTGTTGTTGGTGATTTTTCGGTAGCGGCAATTTTGCCAATTATTTTGTTCATAATTCTATTCAAAACAAATTTAAAAAATAAACATCACTTAAATACTGACTTTTTATAAAACTTTCAGTTAAAAATATAGGATATAAGTGATTTGCCCAGCGATTATCTGAACCGTAACAGGTGGGGTTGCGCTCGTTAATAATATGACAACTAATACGGTCTATTTCATCAGAATCTAAGCCTTCTTCGTTTTCTTGCTCGGAAACTAAAATTTTTTCAATTTTTAGCACTCCGTCAAATGGGCTGGCTGTTTGATGTTGTTCTCTAATTCTCAGATACCAAACACTGAATGTAACGCCAGGTATTCTCTCAACGGTATATTTATAAGCGGGCGTTCTATGGAACAGGGGCAATTCTGCAATTTTTTGGGCAATGCTTTTTTTATTTCCATCTTTGCAAAGCTCTGGATTAAAAGACTTAGACGCTCCAATCACGCATTTATAATTAGTTTTAAATTTAGATAGCTCCTTAGAATCTACGGCTCCCGTTTTCATATACTCCAAAGAACCGTCTTTGATTAAATAAGAAAATGGGTTAAGTTTTTTATCTTGTACCAGCTTATGAACTAAGCGTTTTTCGGCCTCGATCATTTCATCTTGAATTTTAGCTATACCTCGGTTTTCATATTTTTCACCTTCTTTTAATATGCTTGCTTGATAAACAAGGAGCCGACTAAATTGAATGCCAAATTTTTTTAAAAAAGATAGCTCATTTAGTTCTTTAATACGTTGATTAAAGAAAAGCTCATGATTATCATCTAAATAGTTCGCACGAGTGGGCATGGCTAAAACTAATTGATGCTCAAATAATAAGCGCTTGAAGCTATCCTTATTGCTCCGTTCACAGCAAGCAACGCCTATTTGTCCGCTGATAATGGGGTAAACTACATTGCTGTAAGCTATATCATCAATTTTATAAGTACGACGGGAGCCATCTAAAAAATATTTAAAAAGCGGTTCTTCTTGTTGGGCAATTCTGAATGCTTGTTCTTTGAGTGACTTGGAGGTTTTTAAGCCTTTATCTGTTTCACCGTTTTTATCGGAACTAAAAACTATCCCTTGTTTGTCGTCGTAAATAAGCGTTGGGACATCAATGGATTCAAAACAGTATTTGAAGGATTTATAGGAGCGGTCTGCTTTGGTCGCCTTTTCTATAAAAGTTAATATTTTGCTCATAAAATTGGTTTGAAACGCCTTATTTCATTTCTTAGAAGAAAAACTGAATAATTTTAGCGATATATTGTCAAATAGCTAGGTAATTTCTCACATTTTTAAAAATATAAATTAAGAAAATATTTTTGTGATCGTTCATGGCTAATGGGTATTGGTAATGCTCTATTTTCGGCGTGTTATAACCGCCATTTATTTTTCCAGCCAAGCCTTAAATTCAGCCAGTGTCATAATGGGCGGCGTATGAAAGTCAGCCTGTATCTCCAGAATATCCGCGTCGCCTGTGACTAAGGCTTCGGCTTGTCCGATTACCGCCAGCACTAGGAACTTTTGGTCGGCTTGATCCCTAATAGTGGGTAAGCCTTCGGGGAGGGTGGTGATGGCGATTGTTTCGGTATAGGGTAAAAACTCATCTAACAATAGTTGTTGTTCGGGCTTGGTGAGTTTGAATTTAGGGTAAGCCAATACCCTAACTAATTCGCCAGCGGTGTCTTTGCTGGTTAAAGCCGTGATGTCGTTTTGCCAGCTATGGCGTAACCAAGCCAGTTTTTGTTTGGAAAACAATAATGCCGAAATGATGCAATTAGTGTCCAGAACAATGCGGTGGCTCATATCGGCTCTTGTCTTGCCCATTGGATGGCATCGTTTACATCTTGTTCATTGATGCCTAGGGCTTCTATTTTGTTGCGGACGGTATCCGCCTGTTGGGGTTTGACGGGGGTTAGGATAATGCGTCCGGCGTTTACTTCAATATCATAATATTCGGGGTTGCCAACTGACATGATAAGGGCTTCCGGCAAAGTGAGTTGGTTGTTACGGGTCAGTTTTGCTAGCATGATAGCCTCCAAAGTAATGGGTTAAGCATTTAAGCCGTAAGGCGATTTGGCTTTTTTATGTTAAAGGGCAACTTTGCCCCTGTTGTTGAATCCTAGCCAGAATGGCGATGTTTTGGGATAATCGTTGCGTTTGTGTCCGGTGTTCTAGGCCGCTCAATGGGTTATTAAAACAACAGCATGAAATCAATGCGTAAGTAAGGCCTTACTGATTTTAGCTGCCCCAAAGGCCTGCTGGTAAATGCCAAATTTATTTCTTAGCTGTGAAGATACCGATAGGACTTTAGAGTTACCTAGGCCATTTGTCAATCATCGCTTATTCTACGCCTTTAGCCCGCACGAATGCGACACAGCTTCCGGTACTCTCGCGTTAGCCCTCTTACCCACTCAGGAACACCTACTCATGAGACTTGTTTTTTCTGTATCCGCGTTACCGCTACAACGTCCCTTAACCCTATTAGCGGTAGCGTTGCTTTCTGCCTGTGCTGCCCAAGAAACCACCCATACGGGTTTTTTAAGCCATTATGAGCAGTTGCAGCCGACTAAGGATAATGGCCGTGATTTGGTTTATAAGACCCAACCGTTATCGAAATATGTCGCGTTTATGGTGGACGCGCCGGTGTATATGCCGGGGCCTAAGTCGGATAAGGATGTCAGTGAGGAGGATGTGACGGAGATTAAGACCGAATTCCGGGAGGCGGCGATTGATGCGTTTTCCGAACGCTTCCATTATACGACTGAGCCTGGCCCTTATGTGCTACGGGTTAAGCTGGCGATTACGGGGATTGACAGGCCGCCGTATTGGTTTAAGGTGGGAAAGTTTTATATGGTGCCGCCGTTTGCTAACGGTGGGGCGAGTAGTGAGGCGGAAGTGGTGGATGCGGTGACGGGGCAGCGGTTGGCGGCTTTGGCGACGTATCGGAATGCCGATCCGTTACATGGTGGGGTGTTGGGGTATTTTACCCGTTATGGCCATGCCAAAAGCGTGCTGGCGGGGCAGGCGGAACGGTTGTTGGCGTTGTTGCCTAAGTGAGGTTGACGGCTTAAATCTACTGCTTAGGAACGTGCATAAAATAACCTCGGCATAAGCATTTTTGGAGCGCGGGCATCTTGCCCGCCCTTGCGGGCAAGATGCCCGCGCTCCAAGCCGCGTACCTTTTAACGTTTGCCTACATTATTTCCTACCCATTCCTAAGCCACAAAGGCCTCTCATGGTTCGACAAGACTTACCGTGAGAGCTCCTGTAGCTTGATCTTTTGCCCTTTGTTATCTCAACTTATCAAAGCTTGCCTGCCTGCTTGTCCAGTTCCCTTAAGTGCTTGAGCTTTTCGCTGATTTTTATTTCCAGGCCCCGGTTGACGGGTTCGTAGTAGCGGGTGTCGGGCAGTCCGTCGGGGAAGTAGTGTTCGCCGGCGGCGTAGGCTTCGGGTTCGTTGTGGGCGTAGCGGTAGGCTTTGCCGTAGTCCAAGGCTTTCATCAATTTGGTGGGGGCGTTTCTTAAGTGGACGGGAACGGGCAAGCTGCCGTGTTGTCGGGCATCTTGCATGGCGAGTTGGTAAGCTTTGTAGACGGCGTTGCTTTTCGGGGCGCAGGCTAAGTAGACCACGGCTTGGGCTAGGGTCAGTTCGCCTTCGGGGCTGCCTAGGCGTTCTTGGGCTTCCCAGGCGTTGATGGCGATTTGTAAGGCGCGGGGGTCGGCGTTGCCGATGTCTTCGGAGGCCATGCGGACGATGCGCCGGGATAGGTAAGTAAGGTCGCAGCCGCCGTCAATCATGCGGCACAGCCAATATAAGGCACCATCCGGCGAGCTGCCGCGCACGGCTTTGTGCAGGGCGGATATTTGGTTGTAAAACTCGTCGCCCTGCTGGTCGAAGCGGCGGACTCCGCCGGATAGGACTTCTTGGGCGATGTCAGGGCCTATATCGTGGCGTTGCTCTGCGCCTGCCAGTTCGGCGGCAATTTCTAAGACGTTGAGCAGGCGGCGGGCATCGCCGTCGGCGGCTTGGGCAAATTGTTGCCGGACGGCGGTATCCATGGTGATATTGAGTGTGCCCAAGCCGCGTTCGGGGTCGCTGAGGGCTTGGGCTAAAACCTGTAGCAAGTCGTCGCTGCTGAGGGCGTTGAGGACGTAAACCCGGGCGCGGGACAGCAAGGCGTTGTTGAGGGCGAAGGAAGGGTTTTCGGTGGTCGCGCCGACAAAGTAGATGGTGCCGTCTTCGACATGCGGTAAGAAGGCATCTTGTTGGGCTTTGTTAAAGCGGTGCACTTCGTCGACAAACAGCACGGTGCGTTTGTTTTGGCTGTGTTGGAGTTTTTTAGCCTCGTCAACGGCGGCGCGGATGTCTTTTACGCCCGATAGCACGGCTGACAGCGGCATTAACACGGCATCGGAGTGCTGGGCGATCAGGCGGGCGAGGGTGGTTTTGCCGGTGCCGGGTGGCCCCCAGAAAATCATCGAGTGCAAACGCCCGGACAAAATCGCTTCATACAGCGGTTTGCCGGGTTTGAGCAAATGCGCTTGGCCGATGTATTCGCCCAAGACGCGTGGGCGCATACGGTCGGCTAGGGGTTGCAGGGCAGGTTCGAACATGGGGTTTATTCGGAAAACACGTCAACGCCTTTAGGGGCTTCAAATTTGAATAGGGTCGGGTTGATAGTCGGGTTGTGCTTGATATTGCTGAAGTAGATGCGGGTCAGTTGCCCGAAGTTATCGCTCAATTCCATGCCGCTCAAGTCGCCTTTTTCTAAGCCGATGGTCAGGTATTTGAAGCTGCTGTCCTGACTTTTCGGCAATAGCTTGATCCATTGCAGGTCGCCGTCCACACCTTGCTGTTCCATGGTGTAGTTGTCTTCCAGGACGATGTCGCCGCTCAGTAACAAGGCAGGGGTGGAGCCTACCGAGTCGCCCAGTTTTTTTACCGTGACTTGTTCGAGGTCGGTGTCGTAAAACCAGACTTTGCCGTCTGTGGAGATGATTTGTTGTTGGAAGGGTTTTTGGTAATCCCAGCGGAATTTGCCGGGGCGTTGCAGATAGAACACGCCGTAAGTGGTTTGCGCGGGGTTGCCCGCTTCGTTGATCAGCACTTGTTTAAAGTCGGCGGTAAGCGAGCGGGTTTTGGCCAAAAAGGTTTTCAGTTGTTCTACGGGCTTGGCTTCGGCAAACGCGGCGGCGGGCAGGGCTAAGCTCAGGGCGATAATAGCGGTGCGGAAAAAGGCGGTCGTCATTAGGTGGTTCTCGTTAAAAAAAGTGGCACGGGCGTTAGGTTAGCCGCCCGTTTTTTGGCTGGCGGGTCACGCCAGCCTGTTTCGGATGTCAAGGCTATTTAATCGGGTATAAAGCGTTCAAATTGTTCGGTCCAGGGCTGTTCCTCTTCTTCTTCGGGTGCGGCTTCTGGGGCGGCCCGTTCACAGGTGCGCCGGGCCGGTTCGGAGCCGGCGATAAAGGGGTATTCGCGCCCCCGCCCGCAGGCATCGGCGGCGACCATGCGGATATTTTCCGGTTTGTTCAGCACCACGGGTTCGGTGGAGATTTGCCGCATTAAAGCTAGCCAGACGGGTAATGCTCCGGTCGCCCCAGTCAGGCCTATCGGTTTGTTGTCATCGCGGCCGACCCAGACCACTGACAGAAAGTCGCCGGTATAGCCCGCGAACCAACTGTCTTTGGCATCGTTAGTCGTGCCGGTTTTGCCCGCCAGGCCGTAATCCTTTGGGAAGACTTTATAAGCGGGCGAGCCCGTACCTTCACGCATGACTTCTTGCAGTATGGTGTTGACGATATAGGTCGCGTCGGGGTCGACGGTTTCCTTCACGTTAAACGGATAGCTTTGCAGGTGCTTGCCGTCGGTGGAAATGACCGCGCGGATGGTGGAGATGGGGGTCAAAAAACCGCCGCCCGCGATGGTTTGGTACATTTGCGTGACATCTAGCGGAGTCAGCCCGGAAGAGCCTAGGAGCATGGACGGGTAGAGGTCGATTTCTTTATTGATCCCCAGTTGTTTTAAGGTTTTGGCGGTTTTGGCTATGCCGATATCCATGCCGATGCGGACGGTGGCGAGATTATACGACTTTGCCAGGGCTTTATGGAGCGGGACGCTGCCATGTTCGCGGTGGTCGTAGTTCTTCGGTATCCAGTCGCTGCCGCTTTGGCTGCGGACGACGATGGTGCTGTCGCTGATGGCGGTGGTGATGGTGTATTTTTTCGGGTTTTCCAGTGCGGTCAGGTAAATGGCGGGCTTGATTAATGAGCCGATGGGGCGCACGGCATCAAGGGCGCGGTTAAAACCGCCTTCGGCGTTTTCGCGGCCACTGACTAAGGCGACAATTTCGCCGCTGTCTTTGCGGGTGACGACGATGGCTGTTTGCAGGTCATTGGCTTTGGGTTGCTTTTCCAGTTCGCGCAATTTAACGGCGGCGGTCTTCTCGGCGGTTTCTTGGATTTGCGTATCTAAGGTGGTGAAGATTTGCAGGCCTTCGGAGGTAAGATCCTCCTCGTGATAGGCGGCCCTTAATTGCCGTTTGACCAGATCCAAAAAACCCGGATAGCGGTTGTTAGTGTGGTGTTTGCGCGGGATAACGCTTAAAGGCTTGGCTTTGGCATCCATCGCTTGGCGTTCGGTGATGAACTGTTGCTCGGCCATTTCGTCAAGGATGAGGTTGCGCCGTTGCAGGGCATGTTCGGGATAGCGGCGCGGGTCGTATTCGGAGGGGCCGCGCACTAGGGCGACCAGCAAGGCCACTTGATCCAGAGGCAGGTCTTTTAGGCTGTTGCCGAAGTAAAATTCGCTGGCTAAGCCAAAGCCGTTGACGCTGTTCGGGCCGTCTTGGCCTAGGTAAATTTCGTTTAAATAGGCTTCCAGAATGGCTTTTTTAGGGTAGCGGTATTCTAGGATAAAGGAGATGAAGATTTCCCTGACTTTGCGTTGCAAGCTGCGTTCGGAGGTTAAGAAAAAATTTTTCGCCAATTGTTGGGTGATGGTGCTGCCGCCCTGCACCATGTAGCCGGTGCGCAGGTTGACCCACATGGCTCTGGCGACACCGCGCGGCGATACGCCGAAATGGTTGTAAAAGTCACGGTCTTCCGAGGCCAGCAAGCCTTTAATGAGCGCGTCCGGGGCTTCTTCGAGCTTAATCAGGATACGGTCTTCTTTGATGGTGGGGTAGAAGTTACCGATTTGCACCGGATCCATGCGCAAGATGGGGATGTCTTTCAGCTCTTCGTTATCGCTGGCGGTCGCCAACGGCAAAATGGATTCTATGCCGGTTTCGTTAAAACTGACAACGATGCTTTGGCTGTTTTGGGTATCGTCCCAGAAGGTGAATTGCCGCGTTTTGATACGGACTTGCTGCTTGTCCCGGCTGTAAGAGCCTTCTAACGATAGGCGCGGGTCTTTGCGGTAGTGCAAATTTTGCAGCAATTCTTCCAGTTTTTCCGCCGTTAAGCTGTAACCTGGGTAAAGCTCGACCGGATCGGCGTAGACCCGCGCCGGCACCGCCCAGCGTTTGCCGTCAAATTGTTGGCGCACGTCGTAGTCGAGATAGGTCAGGTAGCTCATGAGGGCGAAGCCGCTGGCGGCGCAACTGACCAATAAAAGATGTCTAAACCAATGCGGGCGGTTTTTTTTGGGTTTCTTTTTGTTTGCGTAGCGGACGCGGTTTTTAGTGGGTTTTTCTGCCATGACACCTGGTGCTGAAAGGGGTTTTATTATCTATGCCGTTCATTATACACGGATAATGGGGTAACTAGAGGGCTGATGATGGCAGGGGTAGCTTAACGTTGGCTGAAGCGGTGTTGCCTGTCAGGTTTATTGGCGCACGTTGCTTCGTTGTCATGCTTTACCTAAGCCCTTGTTTATAGAGCCGTCGCCCAACCTTTTTCATTAGGGCTGGGAGGCGGGTTTTTATGTAGCGTTTTGTTTTTTATCTGTTTAACGGTTTTTTTTATCGTCTGTGTTCTGAATGGGGTGTTTTAAGGTAAAAAAGGCGGGTGGCCAGTAAAACGGCTAAGATTAGCATTTGTATCCGGTCAAATCACTATCAATTTACTGCAATTTTTGCCGCAATCAGATATAATCTCATATTAAACAAACATTTCCCCCGCGCATTCGCGCTTTCTCTATTCCAACAAGGTAAATCCATGCTCAATGATGTTTCTACATTACCCTCTTTCCGTGATTTGGCGCTGACAGAATCGGTGCTCAAGGCACTGGAAGATGTCGGTTATGAAACACCTTCGCCGATTCAGGCACAAGTTATCCCACACATGCTCGCAGGAAAGGATGTATTGGGACAAGCACAAACAGGCACCGGGAAAACCGCTGCGTTTGCGTTGCCAATTTTATCGCGCATCGATCTTAAGCAAAAAGATCCGCAAGTGCTGGTGTTAGCTCCGACCCGTGAACTGGCTATCCAAGTAGCCGAAGCTTTTCAACGTTACGCCGCCCATTTAAAGGGATTTCATGTCCTGCCGATTTATGGCGGGCAAGATTACAGTACCCAGTTGCGGCAATTAAAACGCGGTGCGCATGTCGTGGTCGGTACGCCGGGCCGTGTGATGGACCACATGCGCAAAGGCACATTGAATTTGGATGGCCTGACTACGTTGGTGTTGGATGAGGCCGATGAGATGTTGCGCATGGGCTTTATTGATGATGTCGAATGGATTTTGGAACAAACCCCGGATGAGCGGCAAATCGCGCTGTTTTCCGCCACCATGCCGACGGTCATCCGCAAAATCGCCCAAGAATATCTGTATGAGCCCGAACAGGTCACGATTAAGGTGACGACGGCTTCGGCGGAAAATATCCGCCAACGCTATTGGGTGGTCAGCGGCATCCATAAATTAGATGCCTTGACCCGTATCTTGGAAGTCGAGACTTTCGACGGCATGATTATTTTCGTCAGGACTAAGACGGCGACCGTCGAGCTGGCGGAAAAATTGGAGGCGCGGGGCTATTCGGCGGCGGCGATTAACGGTGATATGTCGCAAGCGTTGCGTGAGCGGGCGATCAATAACCTGAAAAACGGCAAGCTGGACATTCTGATTGCCACCGATGTCGCAGCACGGGGTTTGGACGTTGACCGTATCACCCATGTCGTCAATTATGACATCCCTTACGATACCGAATCTTACGTCCACCGTATTGGCCGTACTGGCCGTGCGGGCCGTACTGGGGATGCGATTTTGTTTATCGCCCCGCGCGAGCGCAAATTGTTGCTGAACATTGAAAAGGCGACTAAGCAAAAAGTTGAGGAAATGGGCTTGCCGTCTACGGAAGTCATTAACAATAAGCGTATTTCCCGCTTTAAGCAAAATATCACCGATACCTTGGCGGCGGAAGAGTTGAGCTTTTTCAGCCAATTGGTTGAGCAGTACCAGCAGGAACATAATGTCTCGGCGCTGGAGATTGCCGCCGCTTTGGCTAAGTTGGTACAGGGCGATACGCCGTTGTTAGTGCAAAACTTGCCGAAAAAAGCGCGTGAGCGCGATGATGCGCCAATGCGTAGCGACCGTGAAGACCGTCCTAGAAGAGACCGTGACCGGGGTGATAGGGGCGACCGTGAGCGCGCACCGCGCCGTGATTTTGGCGGCTCTGATATCGAAATGGAAGTGTTCCGCATCGAAGTCGGCCATGCCCATGGTGTCAAGCCAGGCAATATCGTCGGGGCGATTGCCAACGAGGCGGGTATTGACGGTAAGCACATCGCACGGATTAAAATCGAAGAAGATTACAGTACGGTCGAGTTGCCTGCGGGTATGCCGAAAGAGCTGATCCAGGACTTGCGTAAAGTCCGTGTGGCCGGTCAGCCTTTGAACATTTCCAAAATGGAAGCGGGTGCTGGCAGGTATGCTGATGATGGGGCAAAAAAAACCGATAAAACCAAAAAACGTGTCGGCTCACCTTCCAGACGTGCTAAGCCAAAGGCGGAAGAATAAGCCGATAATAAGGCCGGCGGGTTTAAGCCGGACAGAATGATCTGGTGGTGCGGTAGCCCTTCCTTAACAAGAAGGGCTGTCCGTGAGAGTCGTTTGGCGCATCAGGAGTAAGGGTAGGGGGCTAAAATTAGGTTTTTAGCCCCCTATTGTTTTTGTGGCCAAAGACAAAGGCCGCTGGCCTTGGTAATGGCTTCTAGCCGTTGCTGATGTTCGGCCTGTTCTATATCACTGCACGCAATAACAGCCAAGGGCGGACGGTCGCTGGCGACGCGCCGCTCGTTTTGCGGCAGGTGTGCGGAACTGCTGGCGGCGGGTTCGTCCAATAATGAGGCTTGTCCGCCGGTCATCAGCAAGAACACGTCGGCGAGAATTTCCGAGTCCAATAACGCCCCGTGCAATTCGCGGTGGCTATTGTCTATGCTATAACGCTTACACAGGGCATCTAAGCTGTTGCGTTGGCCTGGATGTTTTTTTCTGGCAAAGGCTAAGGTGTCAAACACTTTGCAATAAGCATCCAGTTTGCTTTTGCCCGCTCCTTTTAGCAAGGCCAGTTCGTGGTTCAAAAAGCCTACGTCAAACGGTGCGTTATGGATAATCAGCTCCGCACCCTCAATAAAAGCGATAAATGCCTCAACAATGTCGGGAAACCGTGGCTTATCCTGTAAGAATTCGTTAGTGATGCCGTGGACAGCGATGGCGCCGTCATCAATTTTGCGGTCAGGATTCAGATAATAGTGGAAGTGCCTACCGGTCAGCCGACGGTTGACCAACTCGACACAGCCTATTTCAATCACCCGATGGCCTTCTTGCGGATTAAGCCCGGTGGTTTCGGTATCCAGTACGACTAAGCGGGAAGCAAACTTATGGGTGGCCATGGCTTTTCCTCAGTGTGTGAAAGGGGTAGTGATTTATTGTGTGGCATTATAGTTTTAAAAAAAGACTTATTATAAGGGGTGAGTGTTAAAAATATAGGGAATTTCACTTGCCAGAAGTAGTTATCCTTACTATTATTATAGGTTAATAGTCCCTGTTTCAGGAGACGCCCGGAACTGCCCAACGGATTATTACCCGTCCGGCCTTGCGGGTACGGCTGGTCTGTACGGGTGTGGGCGTTGTTTTGCCATAAGGATGGGCTATGGCCAAGCTTGCCTGTTGCTTTTGTCAGATAAGGCACATTATAGTGTGCTATAACTGAGCTTTGGTATTAAGGAATTGCAATGAACCCTTCCCGTCCTATAGTCTTGTCATTTTCCGGTCATGATCCGAGTGGCGGGGCCGGCATACAAGCCGATATTGAAACCCTGGTCAGCCACCAGTGCCATGCGGTCAGCGTCATTACCGCGTTGACTGAGCAGGATACGCGTAATGTTAAAAGGCTGATACCGCAATCGTCGGAAAATATTATCAGCCAAGCAAAAACCTTGTTAGATGACATGGCGGTGAACGCTTTTAAGATTGGCCTGATCGGTCATCATGAAACGGCGTTGGCGATTTATGCCATTCTGAAGCAATACCCGGAGATCCCGGTTATTTTGGATCCGGTGTTGGCGGCGGGCGG
This sequence comes from Methylovulum psychrotolerans, assembly GCF_002209385.1. Taxonomy (NCBI): domain Bacteria; kingdom Pseudomonadati; phylum Pseudomonadota; class Gammaproteobacteria; order Methylococcales; family Methylococcaceae; genus Methylovulum; species Methylovulum psychrotolerans. Next base: position 623,798 of record NZ_CP022129.1, on the reverse strand, counting down.
CGGAGCGGATTTGAGCAATGACCGCCTGATCGCCACGGTCGTGGACTTGCTGCTGCCCTGCACCACGGTACTGACTCCTAATAGCGAAGAAGCGCGTAAATTGGCTAATCTGGAAGATTTGTCGGAGTGCGGTTTGTCGTTGTTGGAGGCGGGCAGCGAGTATGTGCTGATTACCGGTACGCATGAGTCCACGCCCAGCGTCCAAAACCAATTGTTCCATGATGAGCGCTGTTGGGAGACTTATACTTGGGAACGCCTGCCGGCCAGTTACCACGGTTCCGGTTGCACCTTGGCGACCAGTATTGCCGCCCTGATGGCGCATGGCTTGTCGCCCATACAGGCGGTGCTGGAAGCGCAGGAATATACTTGGAACTCATTAAATACCGCGTATCAGACCGGCAAAGGCCAATATAACCCTAACCGTTTTTTCTGGATGGAAGACGACGTATGATGCTCCCCCGCCGTGGCTTGTATGCCATCACCCAAACCGGCCAACCTGCCGCTACCCTGCTTGACGATGTGGCGGCGGCGATTCGCGGCGGCGCTGCGGTCGTCCAGTACCGTGATAAGCATCCCACCGACGCGTTGGCGACGGCGACGGCTCTGGTGCAACTTTGTCATGCGCATCAAGTGCCGTTGCTTATTAATGACGATATAGGCCTGGCGGTCGCCGTTGCCGCCGATGGGGTGCATTTGGGTAGGGATGACGGCGATATTGCCCAAGCGCGGGCACAATTGGGGGCTGCCGCCATTATTGGCGTATCTTGCTATAATAGCGTTGACAGGGCAGTGGCGGCTCAGCGGCAAGGCGCGTCTTATGTGGCTTTTGGGCGGTTTTTCCCTTCTGCCTCCAAGCCCCTGGCCGCACCTGCCAGTATTGATAGCTTATATCACGCCAAGCAGGCGTTGCAGATACCTATTGTCGCCATCGGCGGCATTTTACCGGACAATGGCGGGGCGTTGTTGGCCGCTGGGGCGGATTTACTCGCCGTCATCGGCGGCTTGTTCGATCAGCAGCCGGAGCTTGCCGCCCGTGCTTATAGCGCATTATTTGCCTGAATAATCGGCGGCCGGGATGCCTTTTGCCGCTTAATTTTGTCTTAAAGTGAGAAATTGACATTTTTTAAAAGAGATTAACTAAGAAGTGTTATAAAATATCGAGTTATACTTTTATCCGCCGATAAGGATTTTATGGGCGGTTAATCTTTCAGCAAGCTATTAAAACACGACGGAGTTATTTCATGCGCATCATCCTGTTAGGGAGTCCTGGTTCTGGCAAAGGCACCCAAGCCCAGTTTATTACCGAAAAGTACGGTATTCCGCAAATTTCCACAGGAGATATGCTTAGGGCCGCGGTGCGTGCAGGAACTCCGCTAGGTGTTGAGGCAAAAAAGGTCATGGATGCGGGTGGGCTGGTCTCTGATAATATTATTTTGGGGCTGATTAAAGAACGGATTGCCCAAGCCGATTGCGCCAACGGCTTCCTGTTAGACGGTTTTCCGCGCACAATTGCCCAAGCGGAAGGGTTGGAAGCGATGGGGGTGATTATCGATACGGTGATTGAAATTGTCGTTGAGGATGAGGAAATCGTTAAGCGGATGGCGGGGCGGCGGGTGCATTTGGCCTCAGGCCGCACTTACCATATCGAATACAATCCGCCTAAGACGGCCGGACTGGATGATGTGACCGGAGAGGCTCTAGTCCAACGCGATGATGACAAAGAAGAAACGGTGCGTAAACGTTTGGGCGTTTATCATGAACTGACTAAGCCGTTAGTCAATTATTATTCGGCTTCAGGTAAGGATGTCCATTTCGGTTCGATTACGGGTGTGGGTACCGTGGATGAAATTACCCAAAAAGTCTTCGCCATCTTGGCCTAAAAGCCGCAGATAGCCAGCCCGCCGCACCCATCTCCCTGAGCGGAGGGGTACGGCGGTTGGTTGCAGGCCGCCTTTATTATTAACCTCGCCGTTTACGGCACCATCATTCGGAACAGTTATGCCGGGTAAAACACTTTATGACAAGTTATGGGAAGATCACGTCGTCTATACGGAAGATGACGGGTCGGCGCTGATTTATATTGACCGTCATTTGCTGCATGAGGTCACGTCGCCGCAAGCGTTTGAAGGTTTGCGTCTGGCGGGTCGCCAGCCTTGGCGGGCAGACAGGAATTTGGCGGTTGCCGACCATAATGTGCCGACCACCGACCGCGATCAAGGCATTGCCGATCCTATTTCGCGCCTGCAAGTGGAAACCTTGGACAGTAATTGTGCTGAGTTTGGCATCACCGAATTTACTATGCACGATGCCCGGCAGGGTATTGTCCATGTCATAGGGCCTGAGCAAGGTGCGACTTTGCCGGGCATGACCGTGGTCTGCGGTGACTCGCATACCTCCACGCACGGTGCATCAGGCGCGTTGGCGTTCGGCATCGGTACGTCGGAAGTCGAGCATGTGTTGGCGACCCAATGTTTGGTACAGAAGAAAGCGAAGAACTTTCTGATTAAGGTCAACGGCTTGGTAGGCCCTGGCGTGACGGCAAAGGATATTGTTTTGGCTATTATCGGTAAGATAGGTACGGCCGGAGGCAATGGCTATACTATCGAATTTGCTGGCGAGGCGATCCGCGCCTTATCGATGGAGGGGCGGATGACCGTCTGTAATATGGCCATAGAGGCGGGGGCGCGGGCAGGTTTGGTCGCAGTCGACGACACGACGATTGACTATTATTATGGCCGCCCTTACGCCCCTAAAGGTGGTGACTGGTTTATGGCGGAGCGTCTCTGGCGGGATTTGCATTCCGATGCGGATGCGCTGTTCGATAAGGTGGTCGAATTGGAAGCCGCCGCTATTTTGCCGCAAGTCACTTGGGGCACGTCACCGGAATTGGTGGTGGCGGTGGACGGGCAAGTGCCTGACCCTGCTTTGGAAGCCGATGCCGTCAAGCAGCAAAGCATGGTCCGCGCCTTGCAGTATATGGGCTTGTCCGCTGGGCAAGCGATTACGGATATTGCTGTAGATAAGGTTTTTATCGGTTCTTGCACCAATTCGCGTATTGAAGATTTACGCGCGGCGGCGGCGGTTGCCCAAGGCAGGACAAAGGCGGCGACGGTTAAACTGGCGATGGTCGTGCCGGGTTCCGGGTTGGTCAAGCGGCAGGCCGAGGCGGAGGGTTTGGACAAAATCTTTTTGGCGGCAGGTTTTGAGTGGCGTGAACCGGGTTGTTCGATGTGTTTGGCGATGAATGCTGACCGTCTGGATGAGGGTGAGCGTTGTGCGTCGACCTCCAACCGCAATTTTGAAGGCCGTCAAGGTTATGGCGGGCGTACCCATTTGGTGAGTCCGGCGATGGCGGCGGCGGCCGCTATCGCGGGGCATTTTGTTGATGTCCGTCAATGGTTGGACGTATAAATCGGAGCTAAGGCTATGCACAGGCTGCTGCTGTTATTGATCGCCGTTTTGGGTTTGTCCGCTTGCAATACCATGCATGGTATCGGCAAGGATTTGGAAAAGCTCGGTTCGGTAATCAGCCGGTCTTGATCGGTTTAGTTTTAAATAAATTCATTTACTGTAATATTACTATGCAAGCATTTACCTTATTGAACGGTCTGGTCGCGCCGCTGGACCGCGCTAATGTCGATACCGATGCCATTATCCCCAAGCAATTTCTTAAGTCGATACGCCGCGCCGGCTTTGGCCCTTATCTGTTTGACGAATGGCGTTATCTGGATCACGGTGAGCCGGAGATGGATTGTAGCCAGCGGCCATTGAACAAGGATTTTGTCCTGAACCTGCCGCAATACCAAGGGGCGCAAGTTCTGTTGGCGCGGGAAAATTTTGGCTGCGGCTCATCGCGCGAACATGCGCCGTGGGCATTGGAGGATTTTGGTTTCCGGGCGGTTATCGCGCCTAGTTTTGCCGATATTTTTTATAATAATTGCTTTAAAAATGGCGTGTTGCCTATCGTTTTACCGGCGGCGGCGGTGGACGGGTTGTTTCAAGAGATAAGCGGCGGCTATCGCTTGCTGATTGATTTGGCTGCTCAGCAAATCACCACGCCTTCAGGGTTGAAGATTGGCTTTGATATTGACGATAACCGCAAATACCGTCTGCTGAACGGCCTTGATGATATTGCCTTGTCATTGCAGCACGCCGATGCGATTGCCGCCTATGAAGCGGCGCGGGCCAAACGGGCACCGTGGCTGTTTGTGGCTTAATTTACCAAAATAATGGATAGATATGACAAATAAGATTGCAATATTGCCGGGTGATGGCATAGGGACAGAAATCGTTGCCGAAGCGGTTAAGGTGTTGGACTTTTTAAATGCCGATATGGCGTTAGGCTTGGAGTTTGAGTATGGACTGATCGGTGGGGCGGCGTATGACGCGCATGGCACGCCGTTTCCTGAACAAACCTTGGCGTTAGCAAAACAGGCGGACGCTATTTTATTGGGGGCGGTCGGCGGCTATAAATGGGAGTCGTTGGACATTGCCGTGCGCCCTGAAAAAGGTTTGTTGGGATTGCGTTCGGAATTGCAGCTGTTCGCGAATTTGCGCCCGGCTATTTTATACCCGCAATTAGCCGCGGCTTCCACGCTCAAGCCTGAAGTGGTCGCCGGTTTGGATATTATGATTATCCGCGAATTGACTGGAGGCATTTATTTTGGCCAGCCGCGTGGGGTCAGGTTACTGGAAAATGGCGAGAAGCAAGGCTACAACACTTTAGTGTATAGTGAGTCGGAGATCCGCCGCATTGCCCATGTCGCTTTTCAAACTGCGCAAAAAAGACAGGGCCGGCTTTGTTCGGTCGATAAGGCCAATGTTTTGGAATGCACCGAGTTATGGCGGCAGGTGGTGACGGAAATCGGCAAGCAGTATTATCCTGAAGTCGGGCTTAGCCATCTGTATGTCGATAATGCCGCGATGCAGCTGGTGCGTGCGCCAAAACAATTTGATGTGTTAGTGACCTCTAATATGTTTGGTGATATTCTTTCTGATATATCGGCCATGTTGACCGGTTCTATCGGCATGTTACCTTCGGCTTCTTTAGATGCCGCCAATAAAGGTATGTATGAGCCTATTCATGGTTCTGCGCCGGATATCGCGGGTAAAGGTATCGCTAATCCGTTGGCAACCATTTTATCGGTGGCGATGATGTTACGGTATACTTTCAACCGTAGTGATGCGGCAGGGCGTATCGAACAAGCGGTTAATGCGGCCTTAAACGCTAATATCCGCACCGCTGACATTTATTCCGACGGTATGCAAAAAGTCAGCACTTGCGCTATGGGTGATGCCGTCATTTCTGCTTTACAAGAGGGTGTCTAATGACCAAACTGTATAATGTTGCCGTAGTGGGCGCGACCGGAGCGGTCGGCGAAGCCATGTTGGCTATTTTGGAAGAACGTAACTTTCCGGTCGGCGAGGTTTACGCGCTAGCGAGCAGCAATTCGGTCGGTAAACGTATCCCGTTTAAAGGCAGTTCTTTGCCGGTGCAAGATTTGGCGACATTTGATTTTTCTAAGGCGCAAATTGGCCTGTTTTCGCCAGGTGCGGCGGTGTCGGCCGAATATGCCCCCAAAGCGGCGGCGGCGGGCTGTATCGTTATAGATAATACTTCACAGTTTCGTTATGATGACGATATCCCTTTGGTAGTGCCTGAGGTTAATCCCGAAAAGGTCGCCGATTATAAAAATCGCGGCATCATCGCTAACCCCAATTGCTCGACTATTCAAATGTTGGTGGCTTTAAAGCCCATTTATGATGCCGTGGGCATTGAGCGCATCAACGTCTGCACTTATCAGGCCGTTTCAGGTACGGGTAAAGAGGCGATTGAGGAACTGGCCAAACAAACCTTGGCTTTGCTGAATATGCAGCCGATCAACAGCCGGGTTTACCCTAAACAAATCGCTTTTAATGTCTTGCCGCAGATTGACGTGTTTCTTGACAACGGTTATACCAAAGAAGAAATGAAAATGGTCTGGGAAACCCAAAAAATACTGGGCGACCCTAACATTAAAGTGAATGCCACAGCGGTGCGGGTGCCGGTTTTTTATGGCCATTCCGAAGCGGTGCATATTGAAACGCGCGATAAAATCGATGCTGCCACAGCGCGGGCTTTGTTGTTAAAAGCCCCTGGGGTGACGGTTATTGACGGGCGTGCGGACGGCGCTTATCCGACTGCGGTAACCGATTCTTCAGGTCATGATGACGTGTTTGTCGGGCGTATCAGGGAAGATATTTCCCACCCTAAAGGGCTGGATTTATGGGTGGTGGGCGATAATGTCCGCAAGGGTGCGGCGTTAAATAGTATACAAATTGCCGAAGTGCTGGTAAAAATTCACATCTAGTCTAAGATTAGTTTAACATTTGACTGTTCATGGTAAGAGACTGTGATAACTATTTTGAAGGAGAGCGGTGTGCGTAATTTAACTAAAACTTTAGCGGTCGTATCGTTTTTGCTGCCGGCTAGTGCCTATCCCTTGGGGATAGGAGAGATTAAATTGCACTCAGCCCTTAATCAAAATTTGGATGCTGAGATTGCGTTGGTCTTATCCGCAGGCGAGAAAGCCAGCGATATTAAGGTTGCTTTGGCGCCTCCTGATAAATTTGATGAAACGGGCATACCTTGGAGTTATTTCTTATCCAAGCTGAAATTTCAGACTATTGTTACTGACGGTAACCGGGTGGTTATTAAAGTTGCTTCACGCGAGGCTTTAAAAGAACCTTTCTTGGATTTCTTGTTGCAGGTCAGTTGGCCTAAAGGCGAATTGTTCCGTGAATTTACGGTTTTGGTTGATCCGCCGGCGGAATATGCCCACGCGGCCACACCGCTGACGCAAGCGGCGGCAAGCTATGCACCGTCCCAGCAATATAGGCGGCAAGAACAGCCGCCGGCTGTCCAGCAGCGGCCACGCAAGTCCCGGCCAAGAGTGACCGCCAGCGGTAATGGCGGACGTTATGGGCCGGTGGGGCGACATGATAATTTATGGAAGATTGCCGAAGGCTTGAGTAGGGAGACAGGGGCTTCTGTTGAACAAATGATGGTAGCGTTGTACGAGGCTAATCCGGGGGCTTTTTATAAAGCCAATATAAACGCTTTGGCAAATGGCAAGACCTTAACCATACCGAGCCGTGAAGAGGTTCTAAAACTTTCCCAAGCGGATGCTTTGGATGAGTTCAATCGGCAGATGGAGGCTTGGCGAAGCCCTTCTTCGGTGCCGCGTGTGAGCGCAAGTGAGATAGCCGAAGCTGAAGCCGCCAGTAACCAACTGACGTTGAGCGCACCCGCCCAAGACTCGGTAGGGCAAAATGCGTCTGTCCCGCCAGCCGGCCAAACGGCAGGCAATGCGGATAAGGGGGCAAATGCCCGTCCGAATACTGCTGACCAAGGTTCGGCGGATGCGGCGATAGCGGCAAAACTCGACCTGCTAGAAAAGCAAATAGCGGCTATGCAGGCGCAGATAGCCTTGAAAGACGAGCAGCTTGCCGCCTTGCAGAGCCGTACGCAAGTGCCTGAGGCTCCTGCACCGGCCACAACTGCGCCGCCAGCGGTTGTGACGCCGCCAACGGTTACGCCTGCGAACATCCCGCCCGTTACATCTGCGGAGCCTAAGCCGGCCCCAACACCGGCGCCTGTTGCCAATGTTACGCCCACCCCACCGCCGGGGGCAGTCCCCAATAAGGCGGTCGAGCCGCCCAAAACTGCGCCGGTGAAGCCGCCTGTACGCCGGGTCGCGCCAGTCCAAGTGCCTGAGCAAAGCACACCGCTTTGGATGTATTTAGGCATCGGTATGCTGGGGCTTAGTGCGTTGGGGCTTGCGGCTTGGTTTTGGTTGCGCCGCCGACAAACGGATAATCAAGATTTGTTTGATGTGACGGGCATATCAAAGCGTCCGAAACAAGACCCTACTTTATTCGCCGATGATGAGCAAAACATCAGCGATAGTGGCGATATGTCGGACAATCTTTTTGTCAGCGATTTTAATAGCGGCGAATTTGATGTTTTCGATATGGATCAAGCGGAAATTGACCCCATTTCCGAAGCGGATGTCTATTTGGCCTATGGGCGTTACCAGCAGGCCGAAGAGCTGATGCGCCATGCCATTGATGAGCAGCCTAGCCGTGATGAATTTAAGCTGAAGTTACTGGAGATTTTTTATGCCCATGAAGATCGGGCGGCGTTTGAGAAATACACCGGGGAGCTTGTTAATGAGGGCAAAATAGACGAACCCGCGTTCTGGAGTAAAGTCACCGAAATGGGTAGTGAAATCTGTCCCGATTCGATGTTTTTTGCCGGGCCGGAAACGGCGGTGGCCGAATCGAAAAAGATGGCCGCTGTTAGCGACGAGCAGGTCTTTACTCAAGTGGCGGACAGTAAGTCCGATGAAATGGATTTTGACCTGACTTCATTTGAAGAGCTGTTCTACAGTGATGAGGAAAGCAATACGGCCAATCCTTTGTTTGATCTTGACAGTGATATCAGTAAATCGCTTGCGCCGGTTAAGGGGCCAGAACCGGAAGAAGAGGCCAAAGCCAATAATGACAGTCTCGATTTTGATTTTACCGCCTTGTCATTTAATGTGCCTGCCCAAGATGCGGTTGCCAAAGAACCCGAAGCCCCTGCGGCCGAGAATCTGGCCGATGAATTTGAAAGTTTCGACTTTACCCCGGCGCCATCGGTAAAAAGTCCAGCCACCGAAACTAAGATTGCCGAAAAAACCGATACCGATGATTTTTCGAGTTTGGATTTTGATTTCAGTTCTATAGAAACCAGTATAAAAGGCGATAATAGCGGTATTACGTTTGAAACCTTACAACCTAGCCGTGCCGAAAGCTTTGAGGAAAGTTACCGGACACTGGAGTTCTCAATTGATGAGCCGCTGGTGCCGGAGCCCCCTCAGCCAGCCTTGTTTCAGGATGAATCGTTAAGCATCAATTTAGACTTTAATAAGCCTTCGTTGGGGATTAGTGATCAGCAACGTATTGAAAGCTTTGGGGTTGCCAATCTGTCCGAAATGGACGAAATGGAAACCAAGTTAGACTTGGCGATGGCCTATATTGATATGGGTGATAATGATGCTGCCATGGAGATTGCCCTTGAGGTGTTGGAAAAAGGTACGCCGGAGCAACAAATGATCGCTAAGGCCTTGTTGGAGAACTACCAATAGGGATGCTCTATTAAAATTCAGATGGTTTAACGCATAAAAAAGCCCTTTATTGGGCTTTTTTATTGTTTGTCTTACCCATCTGATAGGATTTTTGGTTAAAATGGCGCTACATTTTTGCAATAGGCCAAACTATATGGCTTGTGGGATTTGTTACCGCCCCGCCTATTTTTGCCTATGGCTTTGCCTTAAGGCTAAACCTGTTTAAATAACGGTAGTTTTTGTTTGAAAAATGTTTTTATCACTAAGAAAGATGGGGGGATGGATAAAGCGTCATGCCGCCCGGGTGCTTTGTGGTTAAATGGGGCTTAAAACGGTGGCTTTTGACGGTAAATATCCGAGGAAAACGTATTTTACGCGATTAGGTTTAGGGATAAGATGTAAGGTCGGCCTACAAACTCTGTTAGAATTTGTTTTATACAGCACATATTAAGGCGGCAAGGCATAATAGCCTGCCGAAACCGGATTACAAATAACATTATGGTAGGTTAGTAAAATGAACGATATTCGTCACGGTAGTAGAAAAACGCTGATAGCCAGTGCTATTTTTGTTGCCTTATTATTGGCGCAGGGATGTGACAAGAAGGAAGATGGTAAAGAGCATTTGCAAAAAGGCATCGAGTATCTCAATAAGGGCGAATATGACAAGGCTAAGCTGGAGTTGGAAACCTCCAGCCAATCGGATAAAGATACGGCCCAAACCTATTATTATTTGGCTTTGTTGGATGAAAAAAACCAACAGTATAAGTCCATGAAGGAAAATCTTGTCAAAGCGGTTGAGTTGGCCCCTAAGCATTGGGAGGCACGGATTAAGCTGGGTAATGTGCTGTTGCTATTGGGCGAGCCTGTCAGGGCGCAAGAACAGGCCGATTACATTTTGCAAGAGAATGCGCAAGATGTGAAAGCGCAAACCTTAAAGGCCTCGGCTTTTATCAGCCAAAAAAAGCCTGCGGAGGCGTTGGCGTTGTTAGAGGCCATTTTGGCGAAAGAGCCGGCCAATGCCGAGGCTTTATCGCTAAAATCATTGCTGTTTATGGAGAAGGGGGATTTGCATACCGCCCTTGAATTGATCAACCAAGCGATTAAGGCGGATCCGAAAAGTATCGCCATTTATTTATTTAAAATCCAAATCCATACTAAAGCCAAAGATACGGACGCGGTGATTGCCGACTATAAAAATTTAATCACCTTATTCCCTGATAATAAAGATTTTAAAGTGATGTTGGCTAAAATCTATACGCAGACTGAGAAGAAACAGGAGGCGGAGGCGTTAATCCGTCAGTTAATTGGCCAAATGCCTGATGATATCCGCCCTAAAGTGTTGTTGCTGGATTTTTTGGCGCAAATTTCCCAAGAAAAGGCGATGGCTGAATTTCACCAATTTATCGCGCAAGCAAAAGATCAGCCTAAAGTCTTGCTGGATTTTGCCAATTGGATGGCTTCGCGGAAGAATTATGCGGAAGCCAATAAGGTGTTGAACCAAGTGATCGCGTCAGAAAAAGACAGTAAGGTCGGTTTTGCCGCAAAAACCATGCTGGCAAAAAACGTGCTCGACGATAAGGATTACGATGCCGCCAATAAAATCATCGACGAAATTTTGGAAGCTAAACCAGATTACGATAATGCCAAAATCTTACGCGCACGCTGGTATATTGCCAAACAATTGACGGATGAAGCGATTGATATGCTCAATAAGCTGGCTTTTGCCAAGCCTAATTCCGACGAAGTGTTGTATTTATTGGGGCAAGCCCATCTTATTAAAGGCAATAAATCCGAAGCGGATAAGGATTTTGCCAAAGCCTTGGAATTGAATCCGGCAAATTTCGAAGCCTTAGTCTATGTTTATGATAAGGCGCTGGCGACGAATGATGTTAAGTATGCGAAAGATATCTTGAAAAAAGCCCTGAAATTCAAACCGGATAATCTGGTGTTGCTGGAAAAGCTGGGTAAGATTAATTTATCGGAACATAATTGGGAAGAAGCCAAGCTGATTGTCCAACAAATTAATAACGTCGTTAATCCCTTATCTAAAGATTTGGCGGCGTTTTTGTTGGGGCAAGTCTATCAAGGCCAAGCGGATTATCCTAAGGCGATTGGTATTTATAAAGAACTGTTGGCTAAGTACCCCGAAAATAGTGATGCCTTGATCAGTTTAGGGCGCAGCTATGAAGCCTTGAAAAAACGCCCTGAAATGATTGCTTACTTAGACGGGGTGCTTGCGAAAAATCCCAAAAACCTAGCGGCGGGGATCTTATTGGCTGAATTGTATGGTTTGGATAAAAATTTCGCTAAAGCGACAGCACTCGTTAAGGATCTGATTGATAAAGACCCTAATATTCCCAAATTGTATGCCATGTTGGCGAATATAAAATTGGCTGAAAATAATAATCAGGGGGCTATCGCAGTTTATGAAGACGGTCTGAAAAAGAATGCCGAAAGTGTCGAACTGTCATTGGCATTGGCTTCCTTGTATGAGAGCAATAACCGGCATGACTCGGCGGCTAAGCTTTATGAGCAGTTGTTGGAAAAAAATCCGCGTTTGGATGTGGCGATTAATAATCTTGCCTCTATTCTGAGCGATAATGATAGCGATAAGGCCAATTTGGATAAAGCCGCACGTTTGGCTGAGACGTTTAAAGATTCCGAGCAAGCTTATTTTAAAGATACCTACGCGTGGATATTGATTAAGCAAGATAAAGTTACTGAAGGTCTGAATCTGCTTAACCAGATAGTGTCGGCAGTACCCGATGTGCCGACTTTCCGCTACCATTTAGGGGTTGCTTACCATAAAAATGGTAATGTCAGTTTAGCCATTTCGGAATTGAAGCAAGCTTTGGAATTGGCAAAAACCAAAGGTAACTTCCCTGATAAAAAAGCCGCCGAGGCGTTGTTGGCCGAGATCGCTAAGACTGCACATTAGGCGGGCGGCGGGCGGATTATCCGTGTGGCGGTCGCTTGCTCTTGTGTGCCCGTTTATCTTGGTGTGAACGGCATCGCCGGGATTTTATTTATTGTAGTACGGATTGATTAGGAGATCATTTTGAAAATACTGGTAACAGGTGTGGCAGGATTTATAGGCTCCACGTTGGGCTTGAGGTTGTTGGCACGCGGTGACGAAGTGGTGGGTATTGATAATCTTAATGATTATTATGATGTCAATTTAAAGCTGGCACGTTTGGAGCGCTTGCAAGCCCATAGCAATTTCACGTTTATCAAACTGGATATTGCCGATAGGGCAGGGATGGAGGCGTTGTTTGCCAAAGAAAAATTCCAACGGGTCATGCACTTGGCCGCCCAAGCGGGCGTGAGGTATTCGTTGACGAATCCCCATGCTTATATTGATGCCAATATTGTCGGCTTTATGAATGTGCTGGAAGGCTGTCGGCATCATCAGGTGGAGCATTTGGCTTACGCTTCGTCCAGTTCAGTGTATGGGGCAAACACCAATATGCCGTTTTCCATCCACCATAATATCGACCATCCGGTTTCCCTTTATGCCGCAAGCAAAAAAGCCAATGAACTGATGGCGCATACTTATAGCCATCTGTATCGGTTGCCGACGACGGGGCTGCGGTTTTTTACCGTTTATGGGCCATGGGGCAGGCCTGACATGTCGCTGTTTTTGTTTACCCGCAGCCTGTTGGAAGGCAAGCCGATCGATGTCTTCAATTATGGCAACCACCGCCGCGATTTTACTTATATTGACGACATTGTCGAAGGGGTTATCCGGGTTATTGACCGGCCGGCGCAAGCCAATCCGCACTGGTCAGGCCAAGACCCTGATCCGGGCACGAGTACGGCACCCTACCGTGTGTATAATATCGGCAACAATAATCCGGTGCAATTATTGACCTTTATTGAAACGCTGGAAAAATGCTTGGGTAAGACGGCAATCAAAAATCTGTTGCCCTTACAGCCAGGCGATGTGCCGGATACTTATGCCGATGTTACCGATCTGGTGCAGGATTTGGATTATAAGCCCGCAACGTTGTTGGAAGACGGGATACGCAATTTTGTTGAGTGGTATAAAGACTTCTATAGGATTAGCTGATGAATGCGCATGGCAGAAAAATTTCGGTGATAGGCCTAGGGTACGTCGGTTTGCCGGTGGCCGTTGAGTTTGGCAAAAGCCAGCAGGTGATAGGTTTCGACATTAATGCCGTCCGCATTAATGAGTTGCGGCAAGGGATAGAACGCACCCATGAAGTGGCCGCCGCCGAATTGGCTACCACCGATATTTTATTTACCTGTGATGCGAATGACTTAAAAAAAGCGGATTTTCATATCATTGCCGTGCCCACTCCGGTCAACCAGGCTAAACAGCCGGATTTGTCGCCTATGTTGAGCGCCTCAAAAACCGTTGGCCAGCAACTTAAAAAAGGCGATATTGTGGTCTATGAGTCCACGGTCTATCCCGGCGCGACTGAAGAAGATTGTATTCCGGTTTTGGAGCGGGAATCGGGTTTGCGCTGGGGAACTGACTTTGCCGTAGGCTATTCGCCTGAACGCATTAATCCGGGCGACAAGGTGCATACCTTTAAAACCATTACGAAAGTGGTGGCAGGTGACAGTCCGGCAACGCTGGCGATAGTGGCCGCTGTTTATGAGTCGGTGGTCACCGCCGGTGTGCATAAGGCCACGACGATTAAAGTCGCGGAAGCGGCCAAGGTTATTGAAAACACCCAACGGGATTTGAACATTTCCTTGATGAATGAATTGGCGCTGATCTTTAACAAAATGGGCATCGACACGAAAGATGTGCTGGCGGCGGCGGCGTCAAAATGGAATTTTTTGCCCTTTGAACCCGGCTTAGTGGGGGGGCATTGCATTGGTGTCGACCCTTATTATTTGACTTACAAGGCGGCTACCTTAGGCTATACGCCGCAGGTGATTTTATCAGGACGCAGCATTAATGATAGTATGGGCGGCTTTATCGCCAGTCAGACGGTAAAAGAACTGATTAAGTCGGGGCGTTGTGTCAAAGGCAGTATTGTCACAGTATTGGGCTTTACCTTTAAAGAAAATGTCCCCGATATCAGAAACACCCGTGCTATTGATATTATTAGGGAATTGCAGGATTACGGCATTGAGGTGCAGATTTTTGACCCTATGGCGGATGCCCATGAGATTATGGAAGAGTATGGCGTTGCGGTGGTTGCCGATGAAAGCGGCTTAAAGCCGGCTCACGCCGTCTTATTGGTGGTTCCGCACCAGTATTTTATGGCTAAGGATTGGGCGTATATCTCCGGGCTATTAGCAGGGCAAACCGGTGTGGTGATTGATGTTAAGGCGAAGTTGGATAGGGCGGCAATTCCCCCGAACATCTCCTTATGGCGGCTATAAAGGTGCTGTGCTGGCAACGTATAATTATTGAGTTTTTTGCATTATGAGGCGAAAGGTGTTTTTTTTACAGACCCGAACATGGCTACTACCCCTGTGTGTGCTTTTATTGTCGGCTTGCGGGCATCTACCGCAATTGGCGCAGGATGATGATGCCGCGATTCCTTCCGATTATACTTACATCATCGGCCCAGGAGACAGCATCAACATTTATGTGTGGGGCAACCCTGACATATCAACGACGGCGACTGTCAGGCCTGACGGTAAAATCACCATACCTTTGGCTGAAGACCTTACCGCCAGCGGCAAAACGCCCTCCCAGCTTGCCCGTGTGATGGAAAAATCCTTGGCAAAGTATGTCCGTGACCCGCAGGTGGTGATTATGGTCAGCGGTTTTCAAGGTGTTTATAGCCAACAAGTGCGTATCATCGGACAATTAAGCGGCGGCTCTGGCGGCAGCGGCGGCAGCAGCGGCGGTATCGGTAGCGGTTCTAGTGGGGGAGGCATCAGTAGCGGCGGCGGTTTAAGCGGTTCGTCCGGTATCGGTGCCAGCGGTGGTGCGGGTGGCGGATCACGTTTTTCTGCCCGCGCTTTCCCCTATAAAAAAGATATGACTTTATTGGATTTGATGATTCAGGTCGGTGGGCTAGGCCAATATGCCGACGGCAACAGGGCCAGCATCATCCGCAATATTAATGGTGACATGCAGCAGTTTGGGATCAGGATTGACGATCTGATTGAAGATGCCGATTTGTCGGCGAACGTAAAGATTTTGCCGGGCGATATTGTTATTATCCCTGAGGCATTTTTTTAACGGCCTAAGGCTATCTTCTCCAGTAACATTCTTAGTAAAAAAAACTATGCAGCAGCAATTGACAGAACTCCTTTTCTATTTAAGAGGAACCTTAAGATATAAATGGATGGCCATTATTTTGGCATGGATCATCTGTATGGTGGGCTGGTTAGTGGTTTTGGCCATGCCCAGGCTCTATACGTCCGAAGCCAAGGTGCATGTCGAGACAGCCACTATGCTGAGGCCGTTGATGCGGGGCATGACGGTCGAGTCGGATGTCAGGACGTTGCTGCGGGTTATGCAGCAGTTGATGTTCACTAAAAGTAATGTCGAGCAGATCATCCATTTATCAGATTTGGAAAAACAGGTGAAAACCCCCCGCGATCAGGAAGAGTTGATCGAGAAGCTGAAGAAAAGCATTAAGATCAGTGCGGTTGGCGACGATATTTTTACCATAAAATATGAGACTTACAGCCCGGACTTGGCAAAAAGTGTCGTGCAGGCGGTTTTGACGGTGTTTTCTGAACAGACACAAATTTCTACGATTGCTGGGGCGGACACTGCCCACCATTTTATAGACCGGCAGATTCAGGAATATGAGGCCCGCCTGCGTAATGCCGAAAAGGCAAAAGAAAATTTTATGCGTTCTAATTTGGGGATGTTGCCCAATCAAGGCAGTAACCAAGTGGAGCAAATGCACGCTCTCACCGTGGCCTTGGAAGAGGCGAAGCTCACCTTAGATGAAGCCAATTCAAGAAAACAGGCCTTAAAAGTCCAATTGGACGAAGCCTTGGTGGCGGGTGACGATGAATGGGGCGATTTGGCAGGGCAGCAATCGACGGTAGAAGATGAAAAAATCGCCGAGCTTAAGATACGCCGTGACGATTTGTTGATTAAATATACGCCTAACCATCCTGAAGTGGTGCATTTGGAAAAAACCATTAAAGATTTGGCAAAAATTAATGCCGCAAAGAAAGCCAAGCAGAGCCAGGCGGGTGGGCTTGACAGTTCGGTGATGACCAACCCTTATACCCAATCCATAAAAATTGCCTTGAATGAAGCCGAAGCGAATGTCGCTTCCATCCAGTCACGGGTCAATATTTTGGAAAAGCGCTTGGAATTGATGCAAAGCGAGTGGAATACCCGGCTCTCGGTGGATACGGAAATGCAAAATCTAAACCGTGATTATACGGAAATTAAGAAAAACTATGACCAATTGCTGTCTAGCCGCGAGCAGGCCAGTTTATCTAAAAAGGTCGATGACCAAGCGGAATCGTTAAAATTTAAGATTGCCGACGCGCCTGATAAGCCTTTAACGCCTTCATCGTTGCCACGGCCTATCATGCATTCGGTGGTTTTTGTGGTGGGCTTAGGGGTAGGTTTCGGGCTAGCCCTGTTGATTTATATCGTCAGGCCTTCAGTAATGACGACGGCACAGCTGAGGACATTGACAGGCTTGCCGGTTTTGGGCAGTGTGTCGATGAAGCTGAGCGAGCGGGAAAACAAAAAAAATAAGAAGGAGTTGTTCAGATACAGTTTTTCGACTTTCGGGTTAGTGGTCGTTTATATCTGTTTTATGATGATTGATATTTTGCATATTGATATGTCTCGTGTGGTCAGCATGTTGCAGCATATCATCTAAAAATTTGCTAGGGATTATGTAATGAGTATTATTGAAAAAGCGCTAAACAAAGCCGACCAACAGGAGAGCGGGTCTGATGCTGCCGCCGATTTGTCGGCGGATGTCCAGCCTGTCGCTTACGGAAATGCCGATATGCCGCCGGATAAGCCGATGTCCACCAGCAATGATTTAGGATTTAGAAAAAGGGAAAGCTTTAAGGGGACTCAGGAGCGGGTTGAAATTGATTGGGTAAGATTGGCGGAAATGGGCTTTGTTACCCCCAGCGATGTCAACACCAAAACCATAGAAGAATACCGTAATATCAAACGCCCTCTGGTTTACAATGCGTTTGGTGCGGGCAGTGTCGGTATTGCCCGGTCTAATTTAA
The DNA here is from genome assembly GCF_002209385.1 of Methylovulum psychrotolerans. Taxonomy (NCBI): domain Bacteria; kingdom Pseudomonadati; phylum Pseudomonadota; class Gammaproteobacteria; order Methylococcales; family Methylococcaceae; genus Methylovulum; species Methylovulum psychrotolerans. Next base: position 606,489 of record NZ_CP022129.1, on the reverse strand, counting down.
TTTTGGTGACCAGCAGTGTGCCGGGCGAAGGCAAAACCTTTACCGCGATTAACTTGGCTTTGAGTATCGCGAACGAGCGCGATAAAAAAGTTTTGTTAATTGACGCGGATGTCGCCCGGCCATCGGTATCGAAAACCTTAGGGATTAATTCGCCGTCTAGGTTAGGCTTGATCGATTATCTGGAAAACGAAAATATCGCCTATTCGGATATTGAATTGTTAACGAATATGCCGGGCTTGCGCATCATTCCGGCGGGTAAGCTGCATAAATATTCGACCGAGTTATTGTCCAGCAATAAGATGGTTTTGTTTGCCGAAGAGCTGAGTAACCGTTACCCTGACCGTATCGTTATCTTCGATTCGCCGCCACTGTTAGCGGCAACCCAAGGCGAGGTGTTGGCGAAACTGGTCGGGCAGGTGGTGTTGGTGGTGGAGGCCGAGAAGACTTTCCAAAGCATGGTGTTGGAGTCGGTCAATAAGCTTTCCGCCTGCGATGTGGTGTTATTGGTGTTTAACAAAACCTTAATCAGCTTGAGTGATGGCTATTATTATGGTTATGGCTATGGCCAATACGCTACGAATAGTTACACGAGCGGCCCAGGCGGTTCTGCTGGCCCTAATAATTCTGGCAGTTAGTGGTTCCGCTTAGGTGATGAATGCCTATTTTGTCAAGCAAGGAGGGGCATGGCTTGTGGGTGTCCTGCGCCTTAAGCGACGGTTTATCCCCGCATCCGTCCAGCCTTACCAAGCTTATGGAGCACCGCTTAGCAAGCTGTTAAGCGACTGCAACACTTTGCCTAAACCCCTCCCTAATGCAGTCAGGACTGCCCGATGGATAGCATGGTTGCCCTGCGCTTTTTGTAACCTTGCCTACGCAGCCAATTGGACGGCTTACCCAACCTTACAGGCCCAAGAAATTTATTCTGATAACGTCACGCTAGCAAAGCCGGGTTCGGAAACGGGGGCTTTTGTCAGTGACGTTAGTCCTGGGCTTTATGTGTCCAGGCAGTCGGGCCGCGATTTGCTTAACCTTAATTATCGCTTGCAAAATTTATATAATGCGGCGGGCAATAATGATGTGACGACGTTTAACCAATTACAGTTTAACGCCAATCATACCTTTATACCCAATAGGTTTTTTGTTAATGCCAGCAGTTCTATCAGCCAGCAAAATGTCAGTAATGCCCGCATAGCGGCTGATAATATATCGGGAGGCGGTAGTCGGGCTAACGTCAACACCTTTAATATTGCGCCGACGTGGACACCGCATTTTGGCCATTATGCATCGGGCACGGTCGGCCTCAATCTCAGCACCGTCACTACCGATGTCGGAACGGCAAGCTCAGGCACTTCGACGGCGGCGCTGTCCGATACAGTAAACTATGGGGAAAATATCCAAATAAACAGCGGCACGGCATTCAAGCGGATAAGCTGGAATTTGGCGTTTAATAATCTGGATAATGAGCGGGTGACCGGCAACAATGTCAGTTTCCAAAGTTCCAGCCTGACGCTACGGACCCATTTGAACCGTTATTTTAATCTGTTTGTCCAAACGGGTCAGAGCAACAATAGCTTCCAAAGTGCCAACACCGGCACGACCAATGGGGTGTTTTATACCGCCGGGGCGCAGTGGTTCCCCAGCCGGCATTATAGCCTTGAGGCCGGTTACGGCAATAACGCTTACGTCACCTTAAGCTTAAACCCGACGCAGCGGTTAAGCTGGGTCACGACGTTTAGGGACAATGCAATTGGCCTTAATGCAGGCCAAACGTGGCAAACCGCCCTCAATTACCGTACCCAACGCAGTAATTGGTCGTTAACCCATAATAATGCCACTACGACCACTCAGGCCTTGTTGTTGCAGCCCCAGTTGGTCACTGTTGACCTTAATCCCGACCCGTTAGTGCAACAGTTGCAGCAATTTATCATCAATTTGCCGACGCTCACTGACCAAGTGATTGTTACCCAGACCTGGGCGTTATCGGTATCGTTCAGGACAGGTAAAAGCACTATTTTTGCCAGTGGTTCCGACCAAATACGGAGCTACCAAACCATCGGCAATAAGGAAGATGTCACGGCACTCAATGCGGGTTGGAATTGGCAGTTCGGGCCTAAAACCAGTCTTTACGCTAGTCCTGGTTGGCAGTTAATTGAGCGGGGCGGCGTGGCGCAACGGGATAACCGTTATGATTTTGCCGTGGGCGTAAACCGGGCACTGAGCCAGCGCATTAATAGCCGGATCGAATTTCGCCATATTGACCAATCCTCGGCGCTCAACACCAATAACTTTCAAGAAAACCGCGCGACAGCCAGTTTGTTTATGAGATTCTGACCATGTATGACGGATTTTATAAATTAACCAGAAAACCGTTCCAGCTCAATTCGGATAACGACTTTTTTTTTAAAAGCGAAGTGCATAAAAGGGCGTTGGCCTATATGCGTTATGGTTTGACCCAAGGGGAAGGCTTTATTGTCATTACCGGAACGCCGGGGACAGGTAAAACCATGCTGATAAAGCAGTTGCTGGGCAGTATTAATCCGCAAAAAGTCACTTATGGCGTTATTGTCTCGGCTCAGGTAGGGGCAGAAGATATACTGAAAGTGGTGGCGGCAGCCTTAAATTTGTCTTATCAAGAAGATGATAAAGCCACGTTGTTGGGTAAATTGGAGCAGTTTTTTGCCGCTGAGGCCGCACAAGGCAAGCGGGTGCTGCTGATTGTTGACGAGGCGCAAAATTTGCCGAAAAATTCCTTGGAAGAATTGCGTATGTTGGCAAATTTTGAACGGGGCGGCAAAACCTTGTTGCAGTTGTTCTTGCTAGGGCAAAACCAGTTTAATAAAACCTTGGCCCAATCCGATATGGAGCAGTTCCGGCAGCGGGTGGTGGCGACTTATCAGCTTAAGCCGCTGGATGAAGAGCAGGTGAAAAATTACATTCTGTTCCGGTTAAAACGGGCGGGTTGGCAACAGTCGCCGCATTTTTCCGATGTTGCTTTTGAGGAGATATTTGCGCATTCTAAGGGTATCCCAAGAAAAATCAATACCCTCTGTGAGCGTATCATGATGCTGGGTTTTCTTGATGAATTACAGGTGATTGACCAGGCTGTGGTGCAAACGGTACTGGCTGACATTGCCGAAGAAGAACTGGATGATGGGGAGGTGGGAGCGCTTCCAGCCAACGTCAACGCCGCTATTGCGGGCAGCTTGGAGGCGCGGGTCGCCCGCTTGGAGAACCTACTTGCTGATCTGCATAAGGTGCTGGCGGCTTACCAGCCCCTACCAGAGGAGTAGCCACCGCTTTTTACACCGCACCAATCCTTTTAAAACTGCAACGGTAATGATTGTGACCCTTAAAAACGCTATGACTGTCGATGTGGAAGATTACTTCCAGGTCTCCGCTTTTGAACCCTATATTGCTAAAAACCAATGGGATGCGCTGCCGCACCGGGTCGCTAACAATACCCATCGGGTGTTAGACTTATTTGCCGCCCACGGCGTTAAGGCGACTTTTTTTACCCTCGGCTGGGTTGCCGAGCGTTATCCCGATTTGGTTAAGCGTATCGTCGCCGAAGGTCATGAGCTGGCGTGCCACGGTTACGAACATATCCGTGTCACCGAGCAAACACCCGCCCAGTTCCGTGCCGATGTCGCCAAAACCAAATTGATATTGGAGGATCTGGGTGGGGTGGCGGTACAGGGTTACCGTGCCGCCAGTTATTCGATCAATGCCAGTAATTTGTGGGCGCTGGACATTTTGCAGGAAGAAGGCTTTGCTTACAGTTCGAGCATTTATCCGGTCAAGCATGATCTTTATGGGATGCCTGACGCGCCGCGTTTTCGGTATGAGCCGCTTGCCGGGCATCCTGATTTTAAGGAAATCCCTATCACCACGTTAAAAATCGGTGCGAAAAACCTGCCGTGCGGTGGCGGTGGGTTTTTTCGGTTTTATCCTTATGCCGTATCAAAATGGGCGTTCCGACGGGTTAACCAAGCGGAACAGCAAGCGGCTATTTTTTATTTCCATCCCTGGGAAATCGACCCGGAGCAACCGCGCCAATCCGGCTTAAACCTCAAAACCCGCACCCGCCATTATCTTAACCTTCAGCGTATGGAAGACCGTATCAAGCAACTGTTACGCGATTTTGAATGGGATACAATGGCGAAGGTGTTTTTATGAAGCAGGCCAGTACGATGATACACACTTTAGATGCCGCCAATTTTGCCCGTTGGGATGCGTTTGTCAATCAGCATCCTGAGGCGACGTTTTTTCATTTGTCCGGTTGGAAAACGGTGATCGAACAGGCTTTTGGTCATAAAACGTATTTTTTGTATACCGAAAACGCCGGGGCAATCACCGCCATTTTGCCGTTGGTGCATGTTAATAGCTTGTTGTTTGGCAATAGCTTGGTCTCTACGGCTTTTTGTGTCTATGGCGGCATTATTGCCACTGACCCGGCCGATTATGCGGCCTTAGATGCCGAAGCTTGCCGCTTGGCGCAGCAGTTGGGGGTGGATGCCTTAGAAATGCGCCACCGTGAACGTAAGCATCCTGAGCGGCCTTATAAAGACTTGTATGTCACCTTCCGTAAGGCTTTAGACCCGGACGTAGAGAAAAACATGTTGGCGATTCCCCGCAAACAGCGGGCGGTGGTCAGAAAAGGCATAGAAGCGGGTCTGACCAGCACCATAGACGAGGATGTCGAACGCTTGCATCTGGCGTATTCGGAAAGCGTCAGGAATTTAGGCACGCCCGTGTTTTCAAAGAAGTATTTCCGTACCTTAAAGCAAGTGTTCGGTGCGCAATGCGAGGTGTTGAGCATTGAGCATGACGGTAAGCTGATTGCCAGTGTGATGAATTTTTATTTCCGCGATGAGGTATTGCCGTACTATGGCGGCGGTACGGCCTTAGCACGGGATCTGAAAGGCAATGATTTTATGTATTGGGAAGTCATGCGCCGGGCGGTCGAAAAAGGCGTAAAAATTTTTGATTATGGGCGCAGTAAAATCGGCACCGGATCTTACAGTTTTAAGAAAAACTGGGGTTTTACGCCTGAACCGTTGTTTTATGAATTTTTTCTGGTGAAAGCGACCGAATTGCCGGACATTAACCCGCTGAACCCCAAATACCAGTTTTTTATTGCCGCTTGGAAACGCCTGCCGTTACCTGTCAGCCAAATGCTAGGGCCGTGGTTATCGAGAGATTTAGGGTAGGGCGATGGACAATTTGCTGTTTTTGGCCCACCGTATCCCTTATCCGCCCAATAAGGGCGACAAAATCCGTTCCTACCATTTTTTAAGCCATTTGGTGGCTGAGTTTACGGTCTATCTGGGGACATTCATTGATGACCCGCACGATTGGCAATATACCCCAATGGTCGATGCCTTGTGTGCCGAAACCTGTTATCAGGGCTTGCAACCTTTACCTGCGAAAATCAAAAGCTTGCAAGGCTTGGTGACGGGGGAAGCGTTAAGTTTGCCGTATTACCGTAATGCCGCGATGCAGGCGTGGGTCGATGCGGTGATTAAATCCCATGCCATTAAGAAAGTGCTGATTTTTTCCTCGGTAATGGCGATGTATATCCGGCCTGAGCATGGCGTGGAAATGGTGGTGGATTTGGTCGATGTCGATTCCGACAAGTGGCGGCAATATGCGGAAAAAAAACACGGTGTGGCGCGGTGGATTTATCGGCGTGAGGCGAGATATTTGCTGGCTTATGAGCGGCGCATAGCCGCTGTGGCGAAAGCCTGCTTGCTGGTGTCCGAGCAGGAGGCGGCTTTGTTTAAGGCCTTGGCACCGGAAGTTGCCGAGAAGGTGGGTTTTGTCAATAATGGGGTCGATACCGGCTATTTTGCGCCACAGCATGGCGCGGTGTCGCCGTATCAGGCTGACGCGCAAGTGCTGGTGTTTACTGGGGCGATGGATTATTGGGCGAATGTCGATGCCGTGGTCTGGTTTGCCGAACAGGTGTTCCCGCGCTTGCAAGCCCGATACCCGCAAGTGGTGTTTTATATTGTCGGCAGTAAGCCCAGCAAAGCAGTGCTGGAATTGGCCAATAACCCTGCCATTATCGTGACCGGACGGGTTGATGACGTGCGGCCTTATGTGGCCTATGCGCGGCTGGCCGTCGCCCCGCTGCGTATTGCCCGTGGTATCCAAAATAAGGTGTTGGAGGCGATGGCGATGGCGAAGGTGGTGGTCGCCAGTCATGCGGCGATGGAAGGCATTCCGTATCCTAGCGATGCCGAGGTGGCGGTCAGTGAGGATGCCGGGCAGATGCTGGCTCAGCTTAGCGGTTATTTACAAGTGCCTGTCACCGCTCCCGCTTTGGTTAACCGCGAGTTTGTCGTCGCCCATTTCAGTTGGCAGCAAAATGTCCATAAACTTGCCGCGCTCATCCAGGAGTAAGCCATGCCGCAACCCCCTTTAATCGTCCATATCATTTACCGTTTAGGCGTAGGCGGCTTAGAAAATGGCTTGGTTAACCTGATTAATGCCATGCCGCCCGAGGCTTACCGCCATGCTATTGTCTGCCTGAAAGACAGCACCGACTTTAAGTTACGTTTGACCCGCGCTGATGTCGCCGTGTATGAGTTGCACAAACGCGAGGGTCAAGATTGGCACTCTTTTGTCGCCCTGTACCGTTTGCTGAAAAAACTCCAGCCCAGTATTGTGCATACCCGCAACTTGGCGGCGATTGAATACCAGATTGCCGCTTTTTGCGCCGGTGTGCCTGGGCGTGTCCACGGCGAACATGGTTGGGATGTGTTCGATCCGAATGGCACGAATGTCAAATATCAATGGGTTAGAAGGGTATTAAAGCGTTTTATTCACCATTTCATCCCCTTATCGCGGCATTTGGAAAGCTATTTGCTAGATAAAGTTCATGTCACCCCACGCAAAATCCGCCGTATTATCAACGGTGTCGACACCCGCATTTTTTACCCGCGCACGGGAGCTAGGCAAACTCTGGACGGTTGCCCGTTTGCGTTGACTGACGACGAATTGGTGATTGGCACGATTGGCCGTATGCACGGCGTGAAAGACCAGATTACGTTAGTGAAAGCGTTTATCTTGGCCTGCCAAGGTGCCGAAGCCGATAGCCGCCATTTAAGGTTGGTCATTATCGGCGACGGGCCGTTGCGGGCAGAGGCGGTGGCCTTGTTAGAAGCGGCGGGGGTAGCCGGGCAAGCGTGGTTGCCGGGGGCGCGTGACGATGTCGCCGAGATTAACCGCCGCTTGGATGTCTTTGTTTTGCCTTCGCAAGCCGAGGGTATTTCCAACACCATTTTGGAGGCGATGGCCAGCGGGTTGCCGGTACTGGCGACGGCGGTCGGCGGCAACCCCGAATTGGTGGTGGACGGTGTGACTGGCCGCTTGACTCCCGCTAACAATGCCGAGGTGATGGCGGCGCATTTGCTGGCCTATAGCCACGATGGTCAGATGCGCCACGAACAGGGGCGGCAAGGGTATCAGCGGGTACAGGAACACTTTTCCTTAGCGGCGATGGTGGCGAACTACCAAGCGGTCTACGATTCATTTTTTCAAAAGGAATAACATTATGTGCGGAATTGTCGGCATTTTTGATTTGCAAGCCAAGCGCGACATCAACCGGGATTTGCTGTCACGGATGAATGAGACCCAGTTTCATCGCGGCCCCAATGAAGGCGGCATCCACACTGAGGCTGGGCTAGGGTTTGGCCATCGGCGCTTGTCCATTATCGACTTAAGCAGCGGCCAGCAGCCGATGATTAGCCGCGATAATAATGTCGTGCTGACCTTTAACGGCGAAATTTACAATTTTATGGAACTGCGCCAAGAGCTGGAAGCCTTAGGCTACCGCTTCCAGACCCATTGTGACACGGAAGTGATTTTATATGGCTGGCAAGCGTGGGGCGAAGCCTGTGTCGACCGTTTTCGGGGTATGTTCGCCTTTGCTATCTGGGACAGGCCGCAACAGACTTTATTTTTGGCGCGTGACCGTTTGGGTGTTAAGCCGCTGTTTTATGCGCAGTTGCCGAACGGACAATTCATTTTTTCTTCTGAGTTAAAAGCCCTGAAAGAACACCCCGATTTACCGAAAGAATTCGATCCTACCGCCATTGAAGAGTATTTTGGCTTTGGCTATATACCCGATCCGAAAACCATTTATAAAAATGTTTATAAACTGGAGCCGGGATTTTGCCTAACCTTAAAGCATGGGCAAAGCCAGTACCGCCCGCGCCAGTATTGGAACGTGAAATTTGCCGTCGATACCGCGCCGCGTAGTGAGCAGGATATTGGTGCGGAACTGATTGAGCGTTTCCGCGAAGCGGTCAAAATCCGTATGGTTGCCGACGTGCCGCTGGGCGCATTCCTGTCCGGCGGGGTAGACTCCAGCGCCGTGGTGGCGATGATGGCGGGCTTGTCGCCTGATCCGGTCAATACCTGTTCCATTTCGTTTGGCGACCCGGCTTATAACGAAGCCAAGTTTGCCGCGCAAATTGCCGAACGCTACCACACCGCGCATCGGGTTGAGCAGGTTGATCCCGATGATTTCAGCTTAATAGACCAACTGGCGGGGCTGTATGACGAGCCTTATGCCGACAGTTCGGCGCTGCCGACGTATCGGGTCTGTGAGCTGGCGAAAAAACAAGTCACGGTGGTGTTGTCGGGTGACGGTGGTGACGAGAATTTGGGCGGCTACCGCCGCCACCGTTGGCATACTTATGAAGAGCAAATGCGTTCATGGTTGCCGGACAGCATCAGAAAACCGGTCTTTAGCACCTTAGGCCGCGTTTATCCCAAAGCCGATTGGGCACCGAAAATCTTCCGCGCCAAATCTACGCTGGAATCGATAGGCCGCGATTCTGTCGAAGGTTATTTCCATAGTGTGTCGGTGATGTCCAACGAATTGCGCGGCAAGCTGTTCAGTACGCAACTGAAAAGCGAATTGCAGGGCTATCAGGCGGTTGACGTGTTCCGCCAGCATTTGCGCAATGCCCCGACTGACCAGCCTTTATCGCAAGTGCAATATTTGGATATTAAAACCTATTTGCCCGGTGATATTCTGACTAAAGTTGACCGCGCCAGCATGGCGCACGCGCTCGAAGTGCGGGTGCCTTTGCTGGATCATAAGCTGGTGGAATGGTTAGCGGGTGTGCAACCGGAATTGAAGCTGAAAGGCCGCGAAGGCAAATATATTTTTAAAAAAGCCTTGGAAAATTATCTGCCCGACGATATTTTGTACCGCCCGAAAATGGGCTTTGGTGTGCCGCTGAATGCCTGGTTTAAAGGGCCGTTAAAAGACAAGGTGCAAGCGGCTTTATTAGGCGAAAACATGCAGCAATGCGGTTTATTTGACCCTGCCATGCTCCAAAATATCGTCAGCCAACATCAAAATGGTTTGCGCGATTACAGCGCCCCGATTTGGTCATTGCTGATGTTTGAGGCATTTTTACGCAATAACGGCTAAGGCCGGGGTGATAAGTAAGCCATGACCCTGAAAGCGACGAAATTTTTTCTGCTGGGTGGCGGAATGAGGTAAATGCCACAACGGCACTTAAAAGCGCTATACTGTTTTTATCAGTAACCTTTTAATGAGTTTCGCCTAGCTGCTATGACTAAAGCCAAAGAAACCCTCGTCCACTGGCTGTCTGATGTCGAAGAGCATGATTATCCGGCGGCGGCTTCTTATCTGACGCTTATCTACGAGGCGGATAGGGTTGCCGACATCGTTACCCGGCTAAAACACGCCGCGCTTATCGAGTTTAAAGCCAAGGACATTTTTCGCGCCTCGCAGCTTTCCTTATTGGGTGTCAGCAACTCGCATGTCGAAAAAGACAAGAAAAAGATCAATAAAGGCAAAGGCTTGTCGCCTTTGTTGTTGGTCAGGGACCCGCGCAGCGCGAAGGTGGTCATCGCCGATGGCTACCATCGCCTGTGCGCCATTTACGGCTACGACGAGGATGCCTTGATTTTGTGTAAAATTGTCTCTGCGGTTTAGCGGCTAGTGAAGCTAACGCCCCGTTTACCCGCGCTATGGCTCGCCGATATGGTGGCGGGTTTTTCGGTCGCCAGTATCTTATTGCCCGAAGCTATTGCTTATGCCGCTATTGCCCATTTGGGCATCCAGCAGGCAATCACGGCCTTATTGGTCGGCTTGGGTTGTTACGCTTGTTTAGGCGGCAGCCCTTACGCGATTGTTGCCCCCACGTCCTCGGCGGCGGCATTGATGGCGGCGGTGGTGCTGTCTTTGCGCCCGCCCGATGCGGTTACTGCTACCGCTTTTGGTGTGGCATTGGTGATCCTGACAGGCATCGGTTTATTGGCTTTTGCCAAAGCCAAACTGGGGCGGCTGTCGGCTTTCGTTTCCCGTCCCGTCTTGCATGGCTTCTCGTTTGCGTTGGCAATCACCATTATCATCAAGCAATTGCCCATTCTGTTAGGTGTACACGTCCAAGCGAGCAACCCTTTCCATATTATGATTGATCTGGCCACCCATGCTGGGCATTGGAGCTTATGGAGCGCGTTGGTCGGTGGCGGGGCTTTGGTATTCTTGGCTATTTTAAAGCGTTGGCCTAGTGTGCCGGGGGCTTTTGTGGTCTTGCTGTCCGGTATTGCCCTAAGCCATTGGGTCAATCTGGCCGATTTTAAGGTTGCGGTGGTCGGTGCGGTCAGTATTACCCCACCCGGCTTGTCCTGGCCGCATTTAGCTACGGACAGATGGTTGGATTTGGCGGAATTGGCCTGCGGTTTACTCGTGATTATTGTTGCCGAATCGTGGGGCAGTATCCGCAGCATCTCCCTTAGTCACGGCAATACCGTGGAGCCTAACCGCGAGTTGTTTGCGCTGGGGGCTGCCAATCTTGTTTCGGGCTTACTGCAAGGGATGCCGGTCGGAGCAGGGTTTTCCGCCAGCACCGCTAACGAACAGGCGGGGGCAACCAGCAAATGGGCGGGGGCGATGGCGGCGGTTATCCTATTGTTGGTGGTCGTTTTTGGTCAGATCTGGATAGGCGAAATCCCCGAACCGATTGTCGCAGCGGCGGTCATCAATGCCTTAAGCCATGCCGTTAACCCCCATTTCCTCTTCCATTTATGGCGGCTAGGCCGTGACTACTACTTGGCCTTGGCGGCAGTCGGCGCAGTTTTGGCCTTTGGGGTTTTGCACGGTATGCTTGCGGCCATTGGCTTATCGCTGGCTTCGGCGATACGCTCATTCAGTCAAGCTAAGGTCAGTGAATTGGCGGGGCTGGGGCATTCGCATGATTATGTCGACAGGGAAAATCATCCCACCGCCCAACCTCATCCTAAGCTGTTAATCCTACGCCCCGAAGAGCCGCTGTTTTTTGCCAGTGTCGAAGGGGTATTGGCAGAAATTAATCGGCAGTTAAGCCTGCGCCAAGATGTGCAGATTCTTATCATCAGCCTTGAACAAAGTGCCGACCTTGACAGTACGGCGGCGGAATGCTTGGTCGAGTTAGCGAACGCGCTTAAACAGCAAGAGAAAATGCTCCTGTTGGCGCGGGTTAAAGACCCTATCAGGGAGTTATTGCTGGAATTGGGGGGGCGGCAATTTCACGGTAAACTGTTTTGGAGCGTCGCTGACGCGGCGGTGGTTGCCCAAAAATATACCGTTAAGGTTTTTGGGCAAGTGGGCTAGCAGCTTGCGAGGCCTTTTAGCTTGCTAAACCGCTTGGCCTCGATTTGGGTAGGTTTTAGGAATGCGTTTGTTTGCGCAAACGGTCGGCCAAAACCCGCATGACGTTTAGAGCGAAATACGGATGCTCTTGGATAAGGAAGTTGAAATATTTTTCCGTAACGGCGACCACTTCGCTGTCGGTTTTGGCAATGGCGTTGGCATAGCGGATTTTGTCGTCAATCAAGGCCATTTCACCAAAAATATGCCCTGCACCTAAGGTGATTAACAGTTTTCCGTCCAAGATGATGTCCACTTCACCGGATTTGATGTAGTACATTTCTTCGCCGACTTCTCCGGCGGAGAATATCGTTTGTCCGGCAGCAAAAAGTTTGGTGTCTTTGTTGCTGTTTAAGATGTTGAAGTTGGGGGGTAATGACATGGGAACCTTATTTTTGTTTAAGATTTTGGGAATATGCTAAAGCTATCGGGTATATATCCAAAGCAATACGAGTCTTCAATTGGTATGTTTTTTTCGCGAAACCATTTTTCCATAAAATGGCGTTTATGCGAGGGGCATCTAGGATCGATTGTTACCGCAGTTACAAAGTCGCCGGAACAGTGTGCGAATTCAAAACGAGGTAGCTGCGTAATTTTTACCAAACCAAAAAATTCGGTAAAATGATTTTTTAGAGAGTGGTGTCTTTCATCTTTTGGATCTTCAGCAATTTTTTTTAATTCCAATGTAAGTTTATCGAATTTTGTTTCAGCTAATCTAACTAACGCTCTAATTTCATACTCATGTTCGAAGCTCGAATCTTTAATCAGGCAGGTTTTGGTATTTGAAATCAGGTTTCGCTGTTTTTCTCGTTCATAGTATCTGCGAGGAATCTCCGTTAAACCTGGTAGTTCCGGATTAGACTGTTTATATCGTGCCTTAAAGCGTTCAAATACCTTTATTTTTCGGTTTATCTTTTTCAAGAGGTTAGGTAATGATGTATAAGAGACTGGATACACACCTGCTTCTGATGCAAAGACAATATGCTTGTCACTATCAGTTAGTGATGTATTTAGAAAAGATTTTTGATTCAGAAAATCTAATAAAACATATTCAAGTGCTTGTACTGAGGTTTTGATTCGTACTCCGCAATGGTCAGGAGAATATAGCGACCACATTGCTACTGATTCGGCTTTACTTGACCAACAGCTTACATAATGGCTTTGCTGTAAATGGGCGTGTGTTTGTCGGGCTGTCTTAAGATCTGACCATCCTGTGCTTCCGCATTGCATGTGGGGTAACGCAGTGGCTTCCAATGAGCCTAATAATATTTCAATCCCTTCATTTTGATCAGAGAACGTATCTGCTCGCGAGAGTCTGATTCTTTGATTTTGGATTATGTCAGCTGCTGCAAAAAAGTCGACAATTCTATAAAGTGCTTGGGTTTTGTCTAGCCCAGGTGATGTTTTTAATTGAAGCTTGCTTAATTCAGATGCTTGCATATAAGAGCATGACTAATGTATTGATTATATAGTTATAAATAGTTTGCATATCTACTTATGCTGGCATTACAAGCCCCGCAACAAATCCCTTTTTATATCGCCGATATTTTCCAAGCCGACCGAAACCCGCACTAAGCCGTCTTTAATTCCTGCCGCCGCGCGGGCTTCGGGGCTTAAGCGCCCGTGGGTGGTGGTGGCCGGATGGGTGATGGTGGTTTTTACATCGCCCAGATTGGCGGTGATGGAGAGCATTTGCGTCGCGTCTATCAGCCGCCACGCCGCTTCCTTACCGCCCGACAATTCAAAACTGACAATGCCGCCGAACTGGCTTTGCTGGCGTTTGGCGAGTTCGTGTTGCGGATGGGAGGGCAAGCCGGGGTAGTGGACTTTGGCGACACTGGGCTGTTGTTCCAGCCATTGCGCTAAGGCAAGGGCATTGTCGCAATGGGCTTTCATGCGGATAGCTAAGGTCTCTAAGCCGGACAAGAATACCCAGGCGTTAAACGGGCTCATGGTCGCACCGCCTGTCCGTAGGTACGGGTAGACGGACTTTTCGATAATCTCTTCACTGGCGATGACCGCGCCGCCGACACAGCGGCCTTGGCCGTCGATGTATTTGGTCGCCGATTGGACGACAATATCCGCCCCCAAGGCCAAAGGCCTTTGCAGGGCAGGGGTGCAGAAACAGTTGTCCACTACCAGCAAGCTACCGTTTTGGTGCGCCAGTTCGGCCAGTTCGGTAATGTCGGCAATTCCGGTTAAGGGGTTAGAGGGTGTTTCCAAAAATAAAAACCGGGTGTTAGGCTTAAGCGCCGCAGCCCACGCCGCCGTGTCGGTCAAATCGACAAAATCGCAACTGACCCCAAACTTGCCGAAATAATTTTCAAACATTAGCACGGTATTGCCAAATACGCCGCGCGAGCAGAGGATATGGTCGCCACTTTTCAGCAAGCTCATTCCCACTGCCATAATCGCCGCCATGCCGGAGGCAAACGCTAGGCAACGTTCACCTTGTTCCATTAACGCCAAACGTTGTTGGAAGGCGTTAACGGTGGGGTTGGTAAAGCGCGAGTAGATATTGCCGGGCTTTTTGCCGGTAAAGCGCAAAGAGGCTTCTTCGGCACTGGCAAACACATAGCTGGAGGTGGGGAAAATCGCAATGCTATGCTCATCTTCGGCGGTGCGGTGATGGCCGGCCCTAATGGCTTGGGTTTCTATGGAATAGTCGTTCCAGTCAATATCGTTCATAATTGTTCGGGATAGGGTGGAAAATCGGCAGATTTTACCACTGATTTGCCAAACGGGCGGCGAATCGCTGTGGCGAGGGCTGGCCGTGGTTGCTAAGGCTTGGGCTTTTGTTGGGTTTGGCGGTGGCTTAGCCTTGTTTTTTTTGGCATTTTTCCTGACAATGTTTATAGCCGACTTATTTTAGGGGAGTGTTTTTATGTCGCAAGTACGACAAACGCCGATACCGATACCTAGGGTGACGGAAGCCGATTATTTACACGCCGAACAACTTGCCGATACCCGGCATGAGTTTATTGACGGTGTGGTCTATGCAATGGCGGGGTCTGGCTATAATCATAATTGTATTACCGTAAATATATCGTCTTTTTTTGGGGATCATCTAAAGGGTACGCCTTGTGCGACATTTGTTGCCGCTATGAAAGTGCGCTTGGGTAGGGATTATGTTTACCCCGATGTGGTGGTGGATTGCAGTAAAATGGGCGGGGATGATTATTTTGCCACTGCGCCTATCGTGATCGTTGAGGTGCTGTCCAAATCCACCCGCAAAACCGACACCACCACCAAACTGATCCGCTATATCAACCTGCCGTCCTTACAGGAATATATGTTGATAGAACCGGATTTTGTCTCCGTACAAGTGTTGCGCCGGGTGAACCATTGGCAATCGGAATATTTTTACTTAGGCGATAGCGTGACCTTGGCAGCCTTAGACCTGACGCTGGCGGTGGCGGATATTTATGACCGTGTCAATAATCAGGATATGGAGGAGTTTAGGCGCGAGGGGATTGTTGAAGTTAAGGCGTGATGCTTTTGTGAATCTTCCGGCATCTGCCTCTTTGGAGCGCGGGCATCTTGCCCGCCTTTGTGGGCAAGATGCCCGCGCTCCAAGCCAAGCAGCTTTTTTGTTTGCTTGAATTATTTTCTGTCCATTCCTAAGTTAAGCTAACCTTTCTACCTTCCGCCGCCGATTGCAAGGCCGCGACTATCGTCCGGCAGTTACCGTGCGCGTCATCTAAGGACAATTTAGGCGCTGTTCCCGATAATACGCAGTGGCTGAAATGCTCGACTTCCAAGCGGAAATGGTTGGCGGCGGGCAGGCGTTCTTCGGTTTGCCGCCCGTCGTCTGTCCACCAGGTCAATACTGGCACGTCGCCCGGCAGTTGCCAAACGACATGGCATTTTAAGCCGCCTTTTGTGCCGATAATTTCGTATTCGCTACGGCGGGCGCGGGCGAAGCTGAAATCGAATTGGCCGAACTTACCGTCACCAAAATCCAATACCCCGCTGGCGGCAATGTCCGCGCCGCTATCTAGCGTTTGGTGTAGGGCGGTGACGGCAATGGGGTCTTGCCCGAACAAGCTGCGCACGGTATGGATGGCGTAACAGCCAATATCCCACATCGCCCCGCCGCCTTGGGCGATGGGTGCTTCTAGGCGGTACATGCGTTCTGGGCGCATCATGAAGGAAAAAGTAGCCCGCACCGAGCGAATGTCGCCCAACAACTCTGATTGTACCAACTCCTGCACCCTTGCATGTTGTGGGTGGAATTGGTACATAAAGCCTTCCATGACCATGACCTGATGTTGGTGGGCGGCGGCTTGTATGGCGTGGATGTCACTGACGCTCAACGCCAGGGGTTTTTCGCATAAGACATGTTTGCCGTGGCCGATGGCGCGTAACGTCGATTGGGCGTGTTCGTGGTTGGCTAAGGGAATATACACGGCTTGCACGTTAGGATCATTGAGCAGGTCTTCGGGTGCGTCATAGACGGTTACGCCGGGGTAGCAAGGCGCGAAACGGTTGAGGGTTTCGGCGGCGGCGCCAGGGCGGCGGCTGGCAATGGCGACCAGTTCGGCATTGTCGGCTTGGACAATCGCGGGCAATAAGCGTTCGTTGATTCTGGCGGCCCCTAAAATGCCCCAGCGGAGTTTATGGGTGGTGGTTGGCATGGTGCTTATCCTTATGTACTGTGATGGGTGGTTTTTTGTATGTTATTATTATAAAAAAGTTATTGGCTATTATGGCGAAGACTTTATTTGCATGGAAGCCCTAAGCAACTATGTTAGGCTGCATCCGGTCTGCTATTATCTTCTGTAACCCTTTATAGAGTCCCTACTATGTCACAAGTCAATAATGCCGCCAAATTTACTGCGCTGGCACTCTCGTTAGAATTGCCTTATTCCGTTAATAACAGCCCAGGGTCAGTTACTGATGCTAAGCTTGAGGCGTTTTTGGGCTTGGCCCCAAAGACGTTAGATGCGTTGGTAAAAGGTAATGCCACCAATGGTTCGGCGGTCGCTTATAGCGTTACCGCCAAAGTGGGCGACCAGTTGGTGGTATCTTATGATTTTCAGACCAATGAGGCTTTCCAGGCTAGCCGCTATAATGATACCGCCTTCCTGTCGGTGGCGGCGGCGGGTTTTACCGACACCCAAGTGATTGCCGATACCTTTTCTACGGTCTTTGTCGGTTATCAGTCTTATACTTATACCTTTACCCAAAACGGAACGTTTACCGTTGGCTTAGGGGTGGTTAATAAGACCGATATTACGCTCAATTCGGCTTTGCAGGTTGCCGCTATCCGTTTAAACGGCGTTGCTTTGTCGGCTCCAGGTTCGATAGGGCATATTTCAGGGGCAATGACCGGCACGAATGGCGGTGATATATTAGCTGGCGATGCCTTGGTGAAAAATAGCCACGATATTATTTACGGTTTGGCGGGTAATGATGTGCTGTCTGGTTTGGGCGGTAACGACACGCTGTATGGCGGCGACGGTAATGATGTCTTAAACGGTGGCGCGGGTGATGATGTATTGGATGGCGGCGATGGCGTAGACACTGTTTTGTATGGCAGTGCCATGACCGGGGTATTTGTTAATTTAAACCTGACCGTTCAGCAAAATACGGTAGGCGGGGGTAAAGATACCTTATTGGCCATAGAAAATATCAACGGAAGCCCTTACAACGATACCTTAATCGGCACTGCCGCTAACAATATCCTGCTCGGCGGTGCGGGTAACGATACCCTGAGTGGCGGAGCTGGGGATGATATTTTAACGGGGAGTTTAGGTAATGATGTTTTGAACGGCGGCAATGGGGTGGATACCGTGTTGTACGGAACGGCCACGGCAGGGGTGACGGTTAATCTGAGCTTGACCTCCCAACAAGAGACGGGCGGGGCGGGTAGTGATACCTTGCTGGCTATAGAAAATATCAATGGCAGTTTTTTTAACGATACCTTAACGGGTGATGCCGGCAATAACATCCTGTCTGGGGATGTGGGTGACGACCAGCTCTATGGCGGTGACGGCAACGATAGCCTGATAGGCGGTTTGGGTGACGATGTTTTGAATGGCGGTGCAGGCTTTGATGTCGCGCAATACTATACGGCCACCGCAGGGGTGACGGTTGACCTTGCGTTAACGGCTAGCCAAAACACAGGCGGTGCCGGTTGGGATACGCTCAGTCATATCGAAGAGGTGAATGGCAGTGCTTATGACGATACCCTGACAGGGAATGCCGCCAATAATGATTTATACGGCGGGGCGGGTAATGATGTGCTGGACGGTGGCTTAGGTGTTGATGTGCTGACGGGGGGGCTTGGGCAAGACAGCTTTTTGTTCGATACGGCCTTAAGTTCGGCTAATCGGGATATTATCACCGATTTTTCCGTGCCTAATGACAGCATCCAACTCGACCACCGTATTTTTACCGAGCTAACCATCGGCCATTTAGCGAACACCACTTTTAAGGTTATTGGAATCGGTAACGTGGTGGACAGTAATGACCATATCCTTTACAACATTATTTCGGGCGGGGTATTTTATGATGCGGACGGCAGCGGTGTGGGCGCTGCCGTGCTGGTTGCCTTGATCGGTAGGGGCTTGGATGTCAGTGCGGCAGATTTTATGGTTGTCTAGCCCGTTGTTTGGGCGTTAATACCGCGCAGGCAATTGGCTGACCGCCTGTAAATGCCAAGGCTGCCCGTCTTGGCTGGCTTCTAGGGCATTCTCCACGGTATCGTCTAAATCGGCGAAAAAATCTAATCCGGTTTGTGCTTCTATGGCATCGATGGTGGTGACAAATTGCGCCAGCGGCTCATGGCCTTGGACGGTCTGCGGCACTAAGAACGCCAGTACCCGCGGTTTTTCGGGCGGTTTGGCGGCGGTGATATAGAGCTTAAAAAACGCATCGGGAATTTCGACTTTCCAATCCGAGCTGAGCCGCTCTACCGAACCGCTAAAAACAGGGCCGGTCACTACCCAGATTTTGCCGAACAGGGGCGCAAAGGTGTCAATTTCTGCTTCTTCCAGGCGTTCCCACACTTTTTGGTTTAAATGCGCTTTCTGCGGCGTGACGTTGGTCATCAGAAAGCTATCGGCTTGGCCTTGTTTGCCATAGAGATGTCCCATCGCATAATTGGGGGCCATGTGGCCGCGGTCATAGCCGCTTTTTTGGTAACTGTCATGATCTAGGCGGTTAAGGCTACGCCAGTCGGTGCTAAAGCGGTTGGGGCGTTTTAATGACGGGGCGTGTTCGGGAACTGGGGTTAGGGCATATTCTACCCATAACGGATTGCCGCGCCAGTCAGAATAGCCCAAGATAAAGCCGTGGTTGCGTAAGACCCGAAACCAAGTATCGATGTTGTGTCCGGCGACGGGGCGGGGTTCGCCTTGGTATAGCATCGCGGGGCGGGCTATTTTTACTTCGTAGCCATAATCGCCCGCGCCGAGCAGCAATCCTAATAGCAACAGCGAGGGATGGCGGTAAATCAGGCGCATGAGGGTGAAAAGATGTTTGAAGCTGTTGAAAGAAGATTGTTTGCTCATGGGTAGTAAAAATAGGTGAGCCCGGGGGAATCGCTCGGCGGGGTATTTTGCCAAGCAATGGCAGCTATTGAAAGCCCTTTATCTTGTCCGTTTAGCCTCTCTGGCCGTTCACTCTGGGCGCACTGTGTTAAAATTGTGGCATTTTTAACCGCTGTAGACGGTTTGGCCGCCTATCGCCTTTCTTGTTTAAACTGAAGATAACATGGCTAGCAACGCACAAAATACGCCGCTCCACGTTTTGAAAACGGTGTTTGGTTATGACGGTTTCCGTGGTCAGCAACAGGCGGTCATTGACCATCTGTTGGCGGGGCAAGACGCTTTGGTGCTGATGCCGACGGGTGGCGGCAAATCCTTATGTTACCAGATTCCTGCCTTGCTTAGGCCGGGCGTGGGTATTGTCGTATCGCCACTGATTGCGCTGATGCAGGATCAGGTCAGTGCCTTGTTGCAATTGGGCGTAAAAGCGGCGTTTCTTAATTCGACCTTAGCGCAGCAAGAAGCCCGGCGCATCGAGCAGCAATTGCTCAATGGCGAGTTGGATTTGCTTTATGTCGCGCCGGAGCGGCTGGCCTCGGAATATACCCGTAGTTTGTTCGGTAAGATCAAAATCGCGTTGTTTGCCATTGACGAAGCCCATTGCGTCTCGCAATGGGGGCATGATTTCCGTGCCGATTATCTGCAACTGTCCATGTTGCATGAGCGTTTCCCTGATATTCCGCGCATAGCCTTAACGGCCACCGCCGATGAGCGTACCCGTGAAGAAATTGTCTTACGTTTGGGTTTAGGCCATGCGCCGTTATTCCAAAGCGGTTTTGACCGTCCGAATATTTGCTACCGTATTGTCCAAAAACAAAATGCCCGCCAGCAATTGTTGACGTTTATCCGCGCTGAACATGCCGGGGATGCGGGGATTGTTTATTGTCTGTCGAGAAAAAAAGTCGAAGAGACGGCAATCTGGCTAAGCAGCAAGGGCGTTAATGCCTTGCCTTATCATGCCGGTTTAAGTGCGGACGTACGTTACCAGAACCAGCACCGGTTTTTGATGCAGGAAGGCTTGGTGATTGTCGCAACTATTGCTTTTGGTATGGGCATAGATAAGCCGAACGTGCGCTTTGTCGCGCATTTGGATTTGCCTAAAAGCGTTGAGGCGTATTATCAGGAGACGGGCAGGGCGGGTCGTGACGGCTTGGCGGCGAATGCGTGGATGGCTTATGGTTTGCAAGATGTGATTACTTTGCGGAAAATGCTGGCCGAATCGCAGTCCGATGAGGCGCATAAGCGGCTTGAATACCATAAGCTTGATGCCATGCTGGCTTTATGCGAGCAGGTGCATTGCCGGCGGCAAAGCCTGTTAAGCTATTTTGGCGACCAATTGGAACAGCCGTGCGGCAATTGCGACACTTGTATGGAACCCGTGCAAACCTGGGACGGCACCTTGGCGGCACAGCAGGCCTTATCGTGCATATACCGCACCCAGCAACGCTTTGGGGTGGCGTATTTGATTGATGTGCTGTTAGGTAAGCAAACGGCTCGGATCAGCCAATTTGGCCATCAGCAATTGTCCACTTATGGTATCGGTAAGGCGTTGGATGAGCAGCAATGGCATTCGGTGTTCCGGCAATTGGTCGCGCGGGGCTTGGTCAGCGTCGATTTCGACGGTTACGGTGCGTTGCAATTGACCGATACCTGCCGCCCGATTTTGCGCGGCGAACAGCAGTTAATGCTGCGCAAAGATGTTAAGCCGGAGAAAATCAAGGCCACTAAATCCGGTCAGACGACGGGGGGGATGAGCGATTTGTGGGATGCCTTACGCGCCAAGCGCAAACAAATTGCCGATGCCCAAGATGTGCCGCCTTATGTGATTTTTCATGATGCCACTTTAATGGCGATGATGGAGGCCAAGCCTGCCAATTTACGCGACATGGCAAGAATATCCGGCATCGGGACCCGTAAGTTGGAGCAATACGGCGAGCAGTTTTTAGAGGTGCTGCAACGCTTTAGGGATGCCGCAGATGACGCTTCCGATACGGTCAGCGAATCGGTCAAACTGATCCGCTTGGGGTTTAGCGTTTCGCAAACCGCCCAAAAACGCAGTTTGCGGGAAAACACCATTTATGCGCACATGGCACAAGCTTTGGAGCAGGGGATGGTGTTGCTCAGCGATGTCGTGGATTTGCCGGAAGCAGAGCTAAAAACCATTGAAGTGGCGTTGCTGGATTTGCCCGAAGAGCAGAAAAATGCCCTGAAACCGATTTTTGACCAGTTTGCCGGACAGTATTCTTATGAGGTGTTGCGTTGCATACGCGCGGCTTTATGGCATAGGGTAGGGTGATGTAAGGTAAGGGTGGCAAATGTTGTTGCGTTTACGAAAACATCAAGTTTTTTGTGCCAAACAACGATTTGTACAAGGCAATGTCTTTCTTGAAGGCTTTGCTGATTTTGGCGATCAGTTCGTCGTCGTAAAGGGTGGAGGGTTTAGGGGCTTGTCCGGCTTTTTTTAGGGTACGGATGGCATCGGGTAGGTAATCGGCGTAAGTGTCGTTACTGATAAGCTCAAAGCGCTCTATGCCATGGCGGGTGAGGCCTCTGGCATCAATAATGTCGATCTGGGCTTTTTCGCTGATAATGCTTTGGGCGGCTGCAAAAGTTTCCAGATTGAAATAATCGTCATAGTCTTTATAGACTAAAAAATCCACTTGCGGTTGCCAATGGATATTAGCGCGTAAGATAGCGGGTTTAGTGATGGTGTTGACGAATAGCCGGAAGCTCATGTCCTGAATGTCTATCTGCCGCTGTACCGCATCGTACAATTCCCAGGCCACGCCTGTGGTATCGACTATTTTATCCAGATAAGCGCTGGCTATTCTGGCGAACGGGCAGCGCAAAATCACAAAGGTATAATCGGCTTGGATCAGACTGGCAAGGTCTGCCCTAAAGGTGTCGTTATTACAATGTATCCAGTTAAAATCTGCGGTGCTGCTAATACAGCCGTTCGCCATCGCTAAGGATACCCGCATGGTTGAACAGGCGTTCTTGGGGATAAAGCTGTAAATGCTGTTGCTGCGGTAAATGCGTAAGGCGAAAGCTTGGGCAAACCGATGTGCGCTGTTGTTCGGCAGATAGGCATAAGAATCGGCAGAATAATTCAGTTGACGTTTTTTCATGGCGGCACCTAGGGAAAGGGGAGTCCGTGGGTAAAATTTTGGCTGAAATACGAACGGCACACGTTGGCTTACCTGTTTGAAAACGGGCAAGCCAACGGCTTAGCTTATAGGCTAGGGTTTTTGCTCGGCAGGCTTGTCGCTATCCAACGAATCCAGTTCTTTGTCCAAATCACTGGCATCGGTGTTGCCATCCTTAATCAGATAATCGCGGCGCTGTTGGTAAGCGTTTTTCATAAACTCGTAGCGGTCTTGCCCAGACGCTTCATTAACCACTTTTTCGGTGGATAACAATTGGGCGCGTTTGTCTATGACCTCAACAAACCGTGCCCCCATTGTCGAGTAAGTCGCATCGGAGGTGCCGAAAATAGACACATACGTCAACGGGTTAAACATGGCATCGCCAATCAGCCCCAGCGTATCTCTAGGCGAGTTGGGGCCATAAATGGGCAACACTAAATAAGGGCCAGAAGGTACGCCCCAGACCGCTAAAGTTTGGCCAAAATCTTCCTGATGTTTCGGCAGGTTCATGGCGGCGCCGACATCAAAAAGCCCGCCCATACCCATCGTCGAGTTCACCACCAGACGGCCCACATCCATGCTGCCTTGCCGCCATTTTAATTGCAGAAAATCATTGATGATGACGCCGACATCATTAACGTTGCTAAACGCGTTTGTGATGCTTTGGTCGACCACATCAGGGGTTATCCATTGGTAGCCTTGTGCCAGCGGTTTTACCACATTTTTATCCAAAGTATCGTTAAACGTTTGCACGCCGTGGTTCCAGCCTTGCCAGGGGTCGTTACTGTTACTGTTGGAGGCACAAGCGCTCAGCAGTGTTGCCATAAGCAAACCGCCCAGCAAGCGGGGGTTAAAGACGCTTTTTTGTAGATTCATGAAGGTTCCCGTGCTATTTATTTAACTTTGCGGACATTTTGGCATTATTTTCGATAATGAGAAAGTTTTCTGCAATAATGCCGCTTATTATACCTGCTAACACCCGTAGTTAGCCCACGCTATGGGCAGGCAGGCAGGCTTTTTTGCCCCGTATGAGCATGCGCGTGGGAAGGTAGGGTGGCTTCCGGTGCAAGACGGTAGGGACGGCGGATGTTTGTCCATAGTACCCGTCAATTGCTGCGCTGACGCTTGTTCTTTGACGGTCATTTGTTTATAATCCTAACGAACGTTCGGTAAAATATTAGCATTAAATGGTGGTTGGGGGAATTTTTATTTTGGTTTTTGGGGCGTGCAAAAGCCATATCGGCATGGCGGCTGTAAAGCCATTACCACAAATAAGCGCTGGCTTTTTTTCCCAACACGGAAAACTCAAAGGCTTTTCTGGCGAAACTGCCCGCCGCCCCGTAACAAACTTGTAGAGGCAACAGGTGTTCTTCACGGGGATGGCAATAACGGGCGGCAGGGGCTTGTTGCCAATGGATTAGACGTTGTTCGCGCTCAGTTTCGTTAAGTTGGTTATTGGTACAGGTGTCAATTAGCCAATTTTCAAAGTCTTGGTTCAAGGTTTGGCTGGTTTCGGTGGGGGGTGCAAAAAATGCCTTAAGGTTATGGAAGCTAAATCCTGAGCCGATAATCAGGACATTGTCTTTTCTTAAGTCCGCTAAGGCTTTACCTATCTGGATATGTTCTTTGGGCTCTAAGCTGCTGACCAGTGACAATTGCAGGCAAGGGATGTCCGCTTCTGGATACATGATTTTTAACGGGACAAATAAACCATGGTCGAAACCGCGTTGGGCATCGGCTTGCGCTGCAATGCCTTGTCGGGCCAAGAGCCGGACAATCCGTTCCGCCAACAGCGGTTGGCCGGGGGCAGGATAGCGGATGTGGTAGGCTTCTTGAGGGAAGCCATAATAATCATAAATCAAGGCGGGGGTTGCCCCGCTGGTGACGGTCGGCAACCGGGCTTCCCAGTGGGCGCTAATCACTAAGATAGCGGCGGGTTTGCCCAGTAGGGCGGGGATGGTATGGAAAAAATCCACCAAGTCTTTATGGTTGGCATCGCCTAACAGGGGCAACGGGCCGCCGCCATGGGAGAGGAAGAGGACGGGGGCTAAGGGAGTTATCATGAGGAGATGTCCAATTTATCAAGGTAGTTAAGTACTTTAATGTCAAACCCCATATTCAGGTTAGAATGTACCCAAAACATTTTTTTTCCATTGAGGCCAATTTTTAACATGTTCACTAAGGGGATTAATAAGTTCTGAAAACTCTTTTTTTACTGTTAAATTATTTGATTTTAGCGAATCTGCAAGCTTTGCTATTGCGGCAATTTCTCTATCCAAATAAGAAACAGGCAGAAGCTGTGATCTTAGTTTCGCATTATCTTTATCAAATAAAATTGCTTTCCCATCTTCTGCTTTTCTTTTTACTGGATATGCCAAGCCAACATCAATGGAAAAAAGAGTAAAAAAACTTCTGGGGCCAACACCGACAAATGGTTCAAATGTAACCTTATTGTCTTCTTGAAGTAGGCCAATGCAAATAGCATCACTATGTAAATCGAATGCTTTACTTTTGGGATAAGGTTCTACGAAAACAACTCTTTCAATGCCCGCAGCAATTATATGTTTTGCGCAGTTGTGGCAAGGAAAGGTTGTGCTAAATAAAGTGGCATTTTTTGTGCTTACATTTCTCCGGGCGCAAGATAATATTGCCTCCATTTCAGCATGAACGGCTCTACCATATTCGGTAATGGCTTTTATATCAGTTTTACTTATTATTTCCGATATTACTGATTTCTGCTCTGGAGAAAGCTCAAGCTTTTGGCATATTTTGTCCGACATATCGCTTATGAGCTTTTTTCTTTCATTTACATTTGGATCAGAACCGCATATATAGTCTCGACCATTCTCGTGATCTACAAGCTGACCCTCTTTGTTACGTTCGGGCCAATATAATCCCCCGCCAAATTTGGGTACATCGTTTGCTCCGGATGCGATTAAATCTCCATTCTTCGCAATTACAGCTCCGACTTGCCTTGAAAGATCGGCCGATCTAAGTGCAGAAGAAAAAGCCATAAACATGCTATATTCATCAAATGTTGGTGTTAAATTAGGGTGTCCAAATATTAAATCCAAAAATCTCCAAGTATCGTATTTAATTTGATTTGTAGGTGCGTCAAGATGAAGGAAAAAATCAGCTAAATGAAATGTGCCTCTTGTTTGTTGCCCAAATTCGTGTTTATCTGATTTATCGCGTTCAATTAGTTCAATAGCTTTTTCCTCTTCAATTTCAAGATCTTCGCATAGATACTTTAATCTTTTAGTTTCTTCTGAGTAAATGCTTATAAGATAAAAACCTGATGAGTATAGATACCTGAGCCTATGAACTTCTTCTGGCGTTTTTAATGAGTTAATGATGAATGCTGTTCTTGGTAAAGGCTCTTTCTCATTATTAGAAGAAGATGAACTTGGTCGGTTTTCAAAAATACGGGCTGCAACTCCATTTGCAAGAACCCCCTTATCTTGATATTTTTTTCGTATTTCATTTCCATAATCCATTAATTGGCTGATTCTATTATATTGATTTTGATTATCGATTTCTTGGTCACTTAAATAACTTATTACTTCTTGGGATATTTTTATTTCTTTGCTATTGTACTTGAAATGCTTTAGTCGTGTTGTTAGTAGGTCTATGATTGGTTTTGAATTTGCTCCGACTGCGGTTACTAGACCAATTACTAATTCTGATTTTCCATACAGGCTCATTATTTTTTTGTCCTTAGTGTATTTATTTTAGGCTTTTAGGGGGGTGATGTCTTTTACTAAAAAGGTAGTTACCAAAATACTTGTCATTACGGCAGAGATCTCTGAAATGACAAGCACCATCGATGGTATCTGCGCAAAAAAATGACTGGATTGTTTATATCTTAGATCAAGCCTCGTTATTTTTGCGTAATTGCTAAAGATTGCATTTATGTGAACTGTATTATGGCATCCTCTATTGGGATGATGGGAACCTATGATTGCTATATTTATTAACAGTGAAAAAGCACTAAAATTATTGTAATCAATTGTTTTATTTTGCTTTTATGTGAAATTTTCGTTGTCAAATGATTTTTGAAAAATCTTATAGCTACTTTTGAAGCTTGATTTGTGATGAATAATTAACTTGAAAAATAAGTTATTATTTAGATTATCTCTATTATATTACTAATGGTTGCTAATCTAAAATCAATGTTTATCTTTACTATAGCGCATTTTTTTGGCATAACAGGCTTAAGTTAAAATCAATTTTTATAGGCCGCTTATGTTTATTTTTATTGGGTTGAGTCTTGCGCTGTGTTTTTTGCTCCAGGCAGAAAGTCCTTGGTTGGCTTATCTGGTGTCGCCGTGGGTGTTGTATGGTGGTTTGGCGGTGGCGGTGGGCTGTACGGTGGCGATGGCCGTTGATAAGGGCTGGGCCAGATTATGGCATGACCTGTTTTCGGGCAGTGTGTTGCTGGTGTGGTATGCGTATTGGCAGCCTTTGTTTAAGGACGACACACCGGTATTTTTTGCTTACGCTTTGTATTTTGTCTTTATGGCCGCCTTTATCGAGCTGTTTTTCATCGGCCAGCGTGAAAACATTGATAAGGAAGTGTTGCGCCAGTTGCAGGTATTGGCGCAAAATTTTCGTGTCAAATCGTGGATGGTAATGCTGTTGGTTTTGTATAGCCTAGATTTGTTAGAGCATTATATGCTCTATCCGGTCGCCATGACCTTGTTGATGGCCCGATTTGCCTTATCGACTTACTTGCAGGTGGAGACGGCTAAAAAACCGTCGCCACGGCGGCAAACCAAAAATAGCTGAGACGGCACGCTAACTGGCAGGGCTAACTTACTATTAGCGGCTACGGTGATAGCGGGTTTTGCTGGGGATTGTGGCTCTGGCAAGCCGTAGGGGCTGGGCTTTGCTGGCGACCCTTTTTGCCGCACGCGGTATAGCGTGGCTGGCAACGATATGGCGCGGTCTTACGGCGTGGCTGCTGCGCAGATGGACGGCGTGGTTATTGTTATGGCGGGGTGCGGCGGGCGGCGTGTATTGCGCATACGAGGTGCGGGGGGCATCGCGTCCACAACCTAATTGATAAGGCGGGCTGCTGAACGTTTTGGTCGGTATTGCGCTGATGTGTTTGTCGGCATGGGGGGGCAGGTTATTGCTAAAACCGTTATCCATCATCGCCGTCATCAGTTGGTAGCGTTGCGGGCTGGTCATGCCGCCCATGATAACGCCGATCAGGCGTTTGCCGTTCTGTTGCGCGGTGGAGATCAGGTTGTAACCGGAACCGCAGGTAAAGCCGGTTTTCATGCCTTCTGCACCTGGATAGCTGGCGGTGAACTTATTAATGGCCGGCCATTCACGACCCCGAAAAAACAGGCTATGGGAGGCAAAATACGGGTAAAAATTAGGGAAGTCCTGCATTGTCCGATAGGCCAGCAAGCCTAAGTCGCGGGGGGTGGTTACTTGCCATTGGTGGGGCAGTCCGGTCGCGTTCATGAAATGGGTGTCATACATGCCTAAAGAGTGGGCTTTGGCGGTCATGCGGGTGGCAAAATTTTCTTCGTTACCGCCCAAATGTTCCGCCAGCACCACGGCGGCATCGTTAGCGGAACGGGTAATCAACGCTAAGATAGCCTCTTCGACGGTAATGTTTTCACCTGGCCTTAAGCCTAATTTGCTGTTCGGCTGCCGCGCCGCATAAACGGAGGCGGTCATCGTGTCGGTAAGCTGGACTTGTCCTTGCGACAACGCGGTAAACGTCATGTATAAGGTCATCACTTTGGTTAGCGAGGCCGGGAACCAAGCGTGGTTTGCGTCTTGCTCATAGACAATAGTGCCGTTGTCGGCATCGATCAGAATGGCGGCATGGTCGCTGTAACTGGCAGGTGACACCAAGGACAGGCACAGTGACATTAAAAGAAGCAGGGTCAGTTTTACATTCGTCATGTTGGAAAAGTTCAATTAAGCTGATAGCCCAACTCCGCCGTGCCTGCCGGGTGTGCTAAGCCCATTATTGGCAGTGGCGGCGGATGTGGGCTGTCAGAGAATAGGCGGATGGGTGAAGGTCGGCTAATTTAAGATTGTACGATGGGAGGTAATTTCGCACAATTTTGCCATTCTACCAAACGAAACCCAATCATAAAATGCTAATATTTTTTAAAGCCGCCATCCGGTCAGGGATGGGCTAGTTTTTTGCTGCATGCAAACGGCGGCTCGCCTTGGCAGATTCCCCAGTATTTACCAAAATCGCCTTCATTACTGGGTTTCCAGTTTTCCGAAAAAGCTTCGAACACGGTGCCGGACAGGTGTTCCTGGGCGAGTTTTTTAAACGTCGATTGCACCACTAAGGCTTGGTTTTCAGCACTGGCGACACCGCAGCGCTGGCCGGTTTTGACATTGACCGACTCGGCTTTAGCGGGGCCGTTAGGCCAACCGAATTCGGTGATCATGACGGCTTTGTTAGGATTGGCGGTGCGGACTTCATGCAGTCTGGCAAGGTGGAAATCGGCGGCTTGCCCAGCAGGGGTGCAGGAATGCAAGGGGGAAAAGGTATTTTCCCACCAAGGGAAGATGTTGATGCCTATCCAGTCGACTTGGTCTGAAAACAAGGTCTTTTCGCAGTGTAAGGAGCGGTTGCACCATTCCCACCAAGTATCAATAGTCGTGATAGGTTGTGTTACTTTGGCCTCGCGCAGGGCTTGCAGGCAGCGGCTAATTTCGCCGTCAAACTGATAGCCGTGGCGGGTGCGCACTTCCGAACCGCAACTGAGCTTAATGATGGTATCGGCAAAGGTTTTGGCCAGGTGAATGCCCGTGGAGATGGACTGCGAATTGACTTTGCTGTCCTTATCTAGCCATAAAATGGCAATAACCTTAAGATGCCGGGCTTGTGCGGCGGTAAAGGTATAGTCTAAGCCGTTCAGTACGCCATAGGTCATAATACAGCGGAACGGTGTCTCTTTGACGATTTTGTCGAGTAGGGTGTCAATCAGCTCTTTAGGGGGCGACGGGCCATAATCTGGGTTGATCGTGCCGACATAAGGGCTGAACGCCACGCATTGTAATGGCGGTGGCGCATGGTGGGCGGTTTTTTTGTCGGCGGCATCGGCTGTGCCTACCGTCATTAACAGCAAAGATAGCAACAGTAAAAAGAATCTTATCATGATAATGCCCTGCGGCAGGCCAAAGTAAACCAATATAATAGGGGATTTTTCGCCCGTGTAGGAATTTATTGCTTGGCCTTGCCGGAAGCGCCGAGTTTTTAATCTTGGGGGCATTGCCATCATCTTACACAATCATTGCATATTGCTTTCTTAATATGCGGTTATAGTATGCAGTAAGAACGGCATTAAGCCGCTTCTGTTTCCACTCTAACTAGGAGATGATTATGAAGAAAACGTTGATTAGTCTGTTATTTGCGCTGGGCTTACCGCTGGTGGCCGTGGCTGGCGGCATGGGAGGGCCAGGAGGTCCTGAAGGCGATCAGAATTTTAAACAACACCACGCCGAAAAAATAGCGGCGATGGCGAAAGAGCTAGGCTTGACTACCGAGCAACAAAGTAAAGTCGATGCGATTTTTGAGCAACAACATACCAAGTTCCAAGCTATCCACGAAGAGACCAAAACCCGTTTGCAAGCGGTGCTGACCCCTGAGCAACTGAAAAAGTTTGACAACATGCACCCGCCCCGCCACATGATGCCCCCACCACCGCCACCTAAACCTGAATAAGCGCTAAACGCTTAGCGTGTCACCCATCTGCCGTGCAATGCGGCAGGTGGGTCATGGGCTTACAGGCTCATATCTAAGCAGTATCCGTCGCATCCACCCATTTTTGCAACAAATCTTCCGGTTGGGCGGTAAAAAAGCCCTCAGGCGGCTCGCCGCAGTCGGGGACGTGTTTTTGTGTCCACTTCACCAATTGCTGTAATACCGGCAACAAATCTGCGCCTTTGGGCGTTAAAAAATATTCATAACGCACAGGTTTGGCCTGATAGGGGCGTTTGATCAACAGGCCGTTTTCTTCCAATTCGCGCAGGCGGCTGGCGAGGATATTGGTGGGTATGCCTTCCGGTGAGGCCTGAAAATCACAGTATTTGCTTTTTCCCAAACACATGTCGCGGATCACGATAAGGCTCCATTTATCGCCGATAAATTCCAAGGCGATAGAAAGAGGGCATTTTGAGCGGTAGTTGGGTGTTTCTGTTTTCATGGCCGGTCTTAAGACATCAGATATAAATAGATACTTGCAAAAAGCAAGTTTGTGTGTCAGAATCTTATCACTTGCAAAAGGCAAGTGACAAAAATATTTTTCTTCTTTTAGGGGTAGCCGCATGAAACTGTATCATTTTCCAATTTCACCCAACTCTCGCCGTGTCATTGCCGTTTTACATCATTTAGGATTGGCTTGCGACTTACACGCTTTGGATTTGGTTAAAGGTGAGCATTTGCAAGCAGATTTTCTGGCTCTTAACCCTAACCACATGATCCCGACGCTGGTCGACGGCGATTTTGTCCTGTGGGAATCTAATGCCATTATGCAGTACCTGTGTTCTAAAGTGCCAGATAATTCGTTGCTGCCCGCTGACCCTAAGGTACATGCCGACATCACCCGTTGGCAGTTTTGGCAAACCGCCCATTTTGGCCGTGCTTGCGGCGTTTTTATTTTTGAAAATATTCTCAGAAACGCCTTCAACCTGGGCGAACCCGATGCCCAAGAATTGGCGAAAGCCACCGAAAACTTCCATCGCTTCGCTAAGGTGTTGGATGGGCATTTGGCGGGCCGTGCTTGGCTGGTTGGCGATACGTTTACCTTGGCGGATTTCTCCATCGCCTCCTTCTTGGAGTTGACGGCATTGGCTAAATATCCTGTCGAAGGGTATACGGAAATTGCCCGCTGGTACAGTGCCATTGAGCAAATCCCGGCTTGGCAAAGTTCCGCTCCGGCAAAAATTTCTTAACAAACGCCGCTAAAGCCAGTCCGTCACGAAGGCCTTTCGGGTTGCTAAAACCTGAAAGGCCAGGCGGCTGACGCTGATGCCGTTAAGTTCCGCCCCTCTGTATTACCTCTCCTAAGCGATAGTTTGAGAAAAAGCCTTGCCACGGCGTTATAATGGTGTGATCAACATCCCGGTCGCCTGGCAAAAGTATCAAACCATGAAAATACTTTCACTCTATTTTAAAAACATCAATTCCTTAATGGGCGAAAGCCGTATCAGTTTCAGTAAAGGCCCGATAGCCAATACGGGCGTTTTTGCAATTACTGGCGCGAACGGTTCGGGAAAATCCAGCATTTTAGATGCCATCACCTTAGCCCTGTATGGGGAAACCGCCCGTTTTGACCGCCCGGCTGCGACGGTCATTAGCCAAAACGCGAATGAAGCTTATGCTGAGGTCGAGTTTAAACTGGGGGATGACAAGTATCAGTCCACTTGGCAAGCCCAACGTGCACCCCATGACGGTGAAGAGCAAACTGTTGCTATGCAGTTGACCCGTTTGTCTGACGGTGCGGTACTGGCGGATGGCTCTGTTGCGGTATGCTCGGCTATCAGGGATTTGACGGGGATGAGTTTCCGCGGCTTTACCCGCTCCATGCTGTTGGCACAAAATGAGTTTACGGCTTTTTTACACGCGCTCGACAACGAACGCATGGATATTTTAGAGACGTTAATCGGCACCGACATTTATGCCGATTACCGTAATGAAATCATCGGCAACGCCGACAAGGCGCAACAGGCCGTCGATGCCCTGAAACAAGAATTGGCAAGCCTAAAACCGCTCACCCCCGCCGAGCAGGAAGCGTCGGAACAGGATCTGCAAGATTATCAGGAACAAATCCAAGAGCTTAAAGAAGCCCAAAAACAGCTGGAGCAGCAACAGCACGCTTTGAAGAACACCGCCAATCTGCAAACCCAAGTCGTCGAACAGAAAAAACGCCTGAAAGACCTGCAAACCCAATTGGCGGCCAACGGGCAAACCTTGGCCGAGATTGCGGTCGCCAAACAGGCGTTAAACTTTCAGGATGACCTAAAGGCGCTGGAGAGCCAACAACAGACTTTACAACAACATAAAGCCGCTTGGGAAGCCCTGCAAAACGAGCAGCACTTTCTGCGCGAGCAATTGGGCGATAATTCCGACTTGGCCGCCAAAGCTGCTGGCCTGTCTTTTTCCGAGCAGCATCAGACCCTAGACGGGATTAAGTTCGCCATTAACCAAGCCCGTTTGGACAAGCAAGAAGCCGCAGCGCAATTACAGGCTTTAGAAACCCAATTGGGCGAAAAAAACGCCGCTTTGGCCGAGGTGCAGGCTTGGCTGGCTGACCATGCAGGTGATGGGATATTGTTGGATAACTTTCCCGAAACCGCGCCACTGAAAATACTCCGCGCCGAACTGAATGTGCTGAGCGATGCGTATAAGCAATCAGGGAATGCGCTCAAAGCCCACTCTACGGCAATAAAAAACACCCAAACTGCCCTGAGCCAAACCCAAGCGGATATTGCCGCACTCCAGCAAGAGCTTGCCGATGAAGAGCAAGCCCGTGCCGCCTTGCTGCAAGGCCATCATGCTGATGAAATTGACAGCCTGAAAGCCGAACAAGAAGGACGGCTGAAACAATTTCAGCAAGTATTGGACGTGGCAAACCAGTATCAAAAAATCAGCCAACCGGGCGGTGGTCTGTTAAGCCTGTTTGGCCGCAAACCGCCGTTAATCGAAGACCCGGATGCTTTAAAAGCCGAATTGGCACAATTGCGCGATATTATAAAACGCGAAGAGAATATTAAGCTGGCGCTTGAGAGTGCCGTCAGCCGTGAAGCCTTGGTGAAAAAGCTGTTGGGCGAGCGTGTCCATTTGGTCGACGGCAAGCCGTGCCCCTTATGCGGGGCGAAAGAACACCCTTATTTGAAACATGCTCCGGTCTTGGGCAATTCGGTACAGGCGTTGACCGACCAGCAAATGAAGTTGCGCCAACTGGCGGCACAAACCGACCAGCTCAATAAGCGCATTGTCGCCGCGCAAAAGTATGCCGAGCAGAACCGCGCCACCCAAGCTCAATTGCAAAGCATTAAAGATGCTTGGTTAAGCCAGTGCAACCGCCTGAACAAGGCCACTGCCGATGCCGATATCGGGCAATTGGCGGTGATGGAACAATGGTTGAAAGAAGAGCGTGATGAATTAAAAAACATCATCGCTTTAGGAGAGCAGTACCGCAAAAAAACCGCTACTATTGATAAGATCAATGCGGCAATTGCCAAAAATGAAGCCACGTTGAGCCAATTGCACAGCGAGGCCGAGCAACTGGCGGCGGCTACCGCCGACATTAACGAAGCCCATCTGGTCAACGAAGCCGCTTTAATTCCCTGCCGCGAACAAGAACAGGCTTTAGCCGTACAGGTGCAGGCGCAATTGACCGCTTTGGGCGAAACCATGCCCGGCAAAGGCAAAGAAGACGCGTTTTTTGACCGACTTAACAGCCGCCGCCAAGATTACCAGACTCATCAATTCCACAGCAGCCATTTTATTGAGGAAGTGGCCGGACTGGAGAGCCGATACGCGGCTAACCAAGCCACGCTCCAGCAAGCCGATGCCGACATCGACCGCTTGATGGCTAGCCTGCAAAGTGAAGAACTGATCGGCGTACACCTTGCTTTGATCGAAAAGCAACAGTTGATCGCCGAAAAAGAGCGCGTCCTGAGCGAGCAGGAGGGCGTAGTGGGCGCGTGCCTGCAAGCGTTGCAAATCCGCTTGCAAAGTTCACCGTTCGCCGGCTTGGCCGAATTGCGCCAAGCCCTGCAATTTGCCGCCCAAGAACCGGTATACCTGAAACGCCAGGGCGATATTGAAGTTCAGCTTACCGCCAAGCAACAGCAATTGGAGAATCTGTCCGCCGAACTGGATACGGATTTTATGCTGGCGGAAACCGCCCCGGACCCGGACGACATTTATCGGCAATTGACCCAACTGGCGGAAAAGACCGACATTGCCCAACTGGAGATTCAACGGTTGCAAAAACGTTTGGCACAACACCAACAAACCCAGCAACGTTACACACAACTGACCGCCCAACTACAACAGCGCGAACAGGAGGCGCAACCGGCTTTGGCAGAACGCGCCATTCTCGACAACGAAAACGGTATGGCCTTCCGCCGCCGGGTGCAAATCCGCATCGCCGCGCAATTGCTGGAAAAGACTAACCGTATTTTAGAGAAAATCAGCCACCGTTATTATCTGCGCCACAATACCGAGCAGCCGGGCTTATCTTTAGAAGTGGAAGACACCGCCCAAAATAACCGCCGACGTGCCCCCAAAACCCTGTCCGGTGGAGAAAGCTTTGTGGTCAGCCTCGCCTTGGCGTTAAGCTTGTCGGAACTTGCCAATAACAATAAATCGGTCGAATCGTTATTTATTGATGAAGGTTTTGGCTGTCTTGATGGCGACTCGCTTACTGTCGTGCTGAGCGCTTTGGAGAAACTCCCTGCTTACGGTAAAACTGTCGGCGTTATCTCGCATCTGGAAGGGGTGCGCAAACGCATAAAGACCCAAGTGCAGGTGGTGAAAAAATCCAATGGCGTGGGGGTTTTGAAAGTGGCTTGAGGGTAGGGCGTGACAACAGTAGCCCAACATGCAGAAGAGCCTTGCAGGTTTTAATGACCCGCAAGGCAGCAAGCATACGATTACACTGTATTTATTTCAAACAAAATAGCTTGTGTTTTTCCAAGATGTGGCGGAAATCGCCTTTATTACGCAAATTTGCCAAATCGGGATCCTTGCGCAAGACATCGCAGTCACTGAAGCCTAGTTCCAGTGCCTTATCTAGGGGTTCCAGCGCCAAATCGAGCTTTTTTATGGTGGCGTAGTAAGTGGCCAAATTATAAAAAGCCACCGCATTTTCTTCATCACATTCCGTGGCTTTTATCAGGTCTTTTTCGGCAAGGTTCATTTTGTTGTCTTGCCAATAAGTAATGCCGCGGTTCATGTAGCCCGTGGCGAAGCAACGGCCCGCATCGTCTTCTTGTTTAATCGCCAAATTAAATTCGACTAGCGCATTTTGCAGGTTTTCGCCGCGTGTTTTAGGGGAACCTTTCGCCAAGGCCACAAACATCATGCCCTGTTTGATATGCTGCTGGGTTTCTAAAGTAGGTTCGGTTGATGTCGGCTCGGCAGGTGTGGAGGCAACGGGCTCGGCAGGTGCCGGCTCTGTAATGGTTGTTGCGGGTGGCAAGGGTTCTGACCCCGGTTTAGGCGGGCTATTCAATGCCCATAGCAAAGCGCCCGTCAGTGACAGCGCTCCTAGGCCACCGCCTGCCATCAGCAAGTTTTTCCGACGTTTACGCGCGTCGTCAATAGCGCTGCTATTGTTCGCTTGCGTTTGCAGCGTTGTCCCACATTCTGGACAGCGGCCATCTTCAGGTATCTCTATCCATTCATCCTGCATTGCCAGATCGCAACTGGCCCGATTTCTACATTTCGCGCTTGCCATGATTAGTTTCTCCAAAAGTTATTATAAAGTTATAGGGGATTGTCGATAAAAGCCATGGCAGTTTTTGTGCTATCCCGCAATTTACCGTAAAAAATATCTTCAACATTATGGGCGCGATGGCTTAAAGCTGTACTTAACTGTAAGCGCAAGATGGCTTTTAAGGCTTCCCGATTAGCGGCTATTTTGTAGTGATCAGACTTAAGCAAGGGGTGAAGCACTTTTTCCAGATAAAAAACCTGCTCTTCTGTGGCACTGTTCAATACGTCTTGCAAATTGGTGGCTGATAATGTTTCAACTTCCGGGCCGCTATCCAGTAAGGCCACTATCTCGTTAGGATAGAAGTGATATTCGGGTAAGTTGTCGGCATCGCGGGTTTCCAAGCGCCAACGCCGTTTATTGGTGGCAGTATCTTCTTGGGGTTGCAGCAACTCCAAGGCCTTGGCCAATTGATATAACGGCAAGATTGTGTTACCCATTTGATCGGGACGGGGGCGGAATAATTCCGGTAACCGGGTAGCCGGGTGGTCTTCAATATGCACTTCCAAACGTGCCCTAGCGGGATTTTGCTGTAAGCGCAAATCGTATTTTTCTTTAAGAAATTGCAGCGGCTGTAAAAAACGCATGGGAAAGCCATACTTAAAGCAAATCAGGGAAATTTGGTTAAGGTTACGGCTGCTGTCAACAATGCACAGCGTAATGCCGGGGGTTTGGTTGCTCATAAAGAGGCTGGCAAGCTCATCGCGAAAACTTTTGACTTCATCGCAACGCGGTAAAATAACCGCCATGACGGCATTAGGGGCAGATGTGATTTCGCTTTGGTTAAAACGCATAAAGGTTTGGGTGCTGGCAACAATATCGCGGACATAAGAACGTAACTTTTCTTGGTCTTGAAACTGTCCGGCTAGCCGTGACACAATATTAGCCCCTATCAGGCGGGTACTTATACTGGTGGCCTCGTCATGTGCTTGTTGGGAATTATCACGCGCCACCTGCTCAATAATATTTTTCAAGCTGCCGTGATAAAGCAAGGCACCAAAATATTTTTCTTTGCTACGCACATCCACTTTATTGGTTTCGGCGGCGTTGATAAAGTCGGAGCGTGAGCGTTGCGCCCATTGCTGCTGTTTGTTTTCCGAGCCTAACAAGCTACGGCTAAAATCCCGCACTTTCTCAGGCTCGTAAAATTTCAGCAAATTTTGCTTAATATCCGTCGTCTCTTGCAGCCGACAGGTAGCGGCTCGGCGTTGCTCAAAAAAAACTTGGCCGTCTTCGAGAGTCCTTCTAAGGTCGACAAAAATCGGTTGTAGCTTATCACGCAGCTCAATAACACAGCGTTGCAACAATTGCTCGGCAAAGCCCCAGGCAATATGCCACGTTTTTAGCTCATAATATTCTTTTAAACATTCGCTTTGCGTGTCAAATAAGGCTTCCCGTTTGCCCGCCATTTTGCCGAAAATGCCGACATTGCCCCAAGTTTCTTTGTTTTTGGAAATAATTGTCAGGAGTTCGGTACGGCGGGCTTCCATGCCTTTTAAGCGGTCGGCAATTTTTACGCTACGGCTACGCAAATCTTCGACCAGTTCGCTTAACAAGGTTTGCAAATCGATAAAGCCATAGTCGCCTTCTTGCCATTTGTAGAACATCCAAGCCTGTATGGATTGGGTGACTTCGGCAATATGGGTGTTCTCGCGCCCTAAATCATCTTGCTTGGATTTATAAAAAACTTCCACGCCGATTTTTCTAAAGCGCTTGTCGTAATAGTCCTGAAAAGACTTTTGCAGATTATCCAGCCTGTCATCACGCCCTTTGCTGACGGGTGACAGCCATGCCGTACTTTTTAAATCGTTAGCCGTTTGCGCCCAATCGCCGCTAATATCAGGCCAGTGATTTTCACGCTCCCCTTCCAATAAGCCTTCAGATAACGTAATTTGGTTATTGGTCAGTTTCCAAGGACGGCGGTTAGCGTCTTTTTGGACAAACTCGCCCCATGACAGGTTTTTTATTTCTGCCCGGTAGCGGGTGTCACCTGGCATCCAGTTGTTATACAGCATTTGTAAAAGAGATTGTTCGGCAAAACAAGCCGCCAAATGCTCGCGGATCTCTTCATCTGGAATGACGATTTTTTTAACACCAAATGTTTGTAGGCGCACAGTGCGTAATTTAAACTGCGCGTCACTGGCCTTCGCTTCATCAGGGATATTAAAGTTTTCCAGCGAAATTGCGGACTTAACATTTTGCGGGATTTGTGCGCCGGTATCATCCAGCAGAAAAACGCGCTGATAAATCAGTTGGGCAAATAATTGGGTGACTTCCTGTACGGGAATTTTAATATTGGCTTCGTTGACGTTATCTAAGACAAAGCAGCCTTGTACGCGGTCTTTTAAGGCGGAAACATTATTCTCGCTGACTTTTTCAAAACGTTGTGTTTGCCCCGTCAGGTCAATTGGCGCAAATAGCGGGCCACCTTTATGGCTGGATTCGCTGGCATCGGAGACCAGATAGGCGTTTAACTCTTGCAGTGCCGCGTAGCCATTGGCGTAATAATTGGTTTTTTCGCCATTGCTCGCCCAAGGTGAGTTTTCTTCGGGCAAGAGCACATAGAGATAAATAGGATACGCACTAGAGCTGGCAAATCTGGCGCGCAGTTGCGCCAGTACATGTAAAAAGGCACCGCTTCCCGTGCCGCCCGCCAATCCGCAACAGATATGGAACTGCACCCCTTTTTGTGTGCTGGCGTTTTCCAGTTGGTCGACCAGCGTCAGCACATGGGTGATAAAGTTGTTACATTCCGGTTCAAATAAAGACACACCTAAACGGCGGATTTGCCCGCCTGCGGTTTCATTGATATTCATGGAGGAAAAAATTTCCGACCAATCTTCTTTTCTGCCGATATAACGGTGGGTTATCGGATAATTTTGCGGATCGTTCAGGCGTACGGCCAGATTATTCTGCGAAATAGGTAACAGGCTTTCTTTATTTAAGCCAATGTCGCTGCCAATTTCCTCTTGGGTGCGCCATTGTTCACTGGCGGCCAAATCAGGTTTGCTGGAATCGACATAAAGGTATTTGATATAAATCGGCTTTTCGGGCTTTAATTTAGATTGGTTCGGCTCATTGCAACGAAATTCTTCGTAAATGGCCTTCCGCATATTTTTTATGGTCTTACCGCCGGTTCCGCCCAGGCCGATAATTAAATGGTTGTTAGTCATTAGGGTTCCTTATTTATTTAAAATGTGCCGAGTGAATGCGGATTTGTTTTAATGCCGAGAGGCCTATCCATAGCAGGCATAGTAGGTAATTCAGCACAATGAAGCCGGTTATGCCGATGCGCGTAAGCCAAATGAGGCGGATTATTTGCGGAGCCAATTGCGTATACAATTGGGCAGCGGCAAGCTGGATGCCTTGTGCATGCGGATAAGTGCCATTTGGGTGTTCTTTGAAATACGCTTGGACATCCTTGCTGACCGCCTCGGCTGACAGGTTGGCAGAGGTATTGATAATGATCGCCAGTAACGGAAAGTTTTGCCGGAAATTTTCTAGCGCGGCTTCGGCAGTCATTTTTGAGGTGCTGACGATGGTTTCCGGGTGAGTGAGCGGCATACTTTTGCCGCCCTGTTCAGGTGGTGGGGAATGGCTGAAATCTTCATGTCCCTGCTTTTTGACCGCATAATATTGGCGGTTAAATTGCTCGTATTGCCAAGTGCGGTCGTTACTTAGCTGATCCCGCCAAACCGAAATAATCGCCTCAAAACTCGGTTTCAGATAAGTGGATGCGGCAAACAGGGGTATGCACAACGTCATCATCATGGCTAATACGCCACAGAGGCAGTGTTGTCCCCACGTCAGGCGATAAGGTTTATAAAATAATTGCCCGAAGACATTGCTGGCAAACCATAACGCCGCGCCAGACACTAAGCCGACGGCGGATAACAGTAGGTACAACCGAGCATTGTTGGCCGCCAGCAAGTGCGTCGCATTGGCTAAGACAGTAAGGAAGTTAATGAAGTAATTCATATTGGCTGCCGCTTAGTAAAACAGACCCAAATTCTCGTAGCGGTGTGGCAAGCTCTCCATTTGCGGTGTTTGGCTTGGTGTTTTGTCCTTGGGGGTGCCAAAATAACTCGGATGA
The DNA here is from genome assembly GCF_002209385.1 of Methylovulum psychrotolerans. NCBI lineage: Bacteria > Pseudomonadati > Pseudomonadota > Gammaproteobacteria > Methylococcales > Methylococcaceae > Methylovulum > Methylovulum psychrotolerans. Next base: position 566,530 of record NZ_CP022129.1, on the reverse strand, counting down.
GTCAGTACATGATAGGAGGTTCTTGCTTTGGCATAATCGAAGGCTTTGGCGACTTGCCCGTCTTCCCGCTTAAGACCATCCACCAGATAATAAGTGAATATGGAGTTTTTCATCCGTGATTGTTTTTGGAATTTGGAAGTTTCATTTCCGGAGGTCGCGGTCAAAAAAACCCGCCCAAGGTGCTGGGCGGCGATGTTTTGGGGTTCGACTGGTGGCACAGGTAGCTTCGGATAATCAAACACTTCTACGGAGCTTTCTTGTTCAGAGTTATAGGCGGATGCCGAAGATGTCTGAGTAACAGATTGCTGTTCAGTGAATAAGTCTTTGCTGCCCGCACCCATAAGATTGCCGATTTGCTGGATGGGTAAGCTGTAGGCATATTGGCTTTCGAGTTGGACATATTGGTCGCCGCCTAGCGGTTTCATAAACGTACCCATAGCTGCGCCGCTGTAACAGGTATCGACAATGGCGATAAACTTGCCTGCATGATTCTCTTTTAGGAAACTTTGCAATTCCTCTTGGGAAATGGCCGTTTGCATAACGTGGTAACGGGAATTGGCTTCGTCGATAATCTCTTGGTCGGACGGCTGCGGATTTGTTGTTGCTAACGGTTTGGCCATATCGTAAGGCACGATTTCTAGCTGCCCCAATTTATCGGGCGGCAAACCATGAGTACTGATATAAAACAACACGGTATCTTGGGCAGAAGCGACCGCCTTGATTTTATTCATGGCGGCAATAATGTTTTGTTTGGTCGCCGCGCTATCGATCAATTGCTCGGTTTCAAAGCCTTTGTTCCGCAACAGCTTATCCAATGCCAAAACATCATCGTCAGCGGTTTCTATGCCTTTGTCGGGGAAATTCCTAAAAGTAGACACCCCTACCAGTAAGGCATATTTATGCCCGGATTGGCTGAGTGAAGCTTGGTCGGCTGGTGGCGTATAAATTTTTTCTAAGGTGATTTCCCCGACATTTCTGGGTGTTATCGGCGAAACGGCCAAGCTGCTTGCACCTACCAAGGTTTGCACTACCAAAAACGCCCGGTCAACTTCCGTTTCGTCCTGATAATCGCCGCGTAACTGCAAGCGTCCGGTGCTGTCATAGCCCACATAGCCGCCCGCCATGCCCGCTTGCTTAATTAATTTGGAGGCACGCTCGCAATCCCCGATTTTAATGTTGCTATTGGCAATATGGGATGCTTGGCAACCTTGGGCTTCTTCCTCGGCGGTGATATTGTAGAGCATTTTAGAGCCAACGGTCGCACAGCCGCTTAACAATAATAGGCTGGCAACTGCAACCAGTCGCCCAGTGCGGATGCAAAAACGGAATTTGACGGTTTGGGACATAATTATTGCCTGGCAGTTACAAATAACGTTTGTGGATAGTACATGCTGTTCGGATAATATCCACAAACGTATAGGTTAATGGGTTAATGTTACTGGCATCGGTTCACGCCGTCACTGGCGACGGTGTAACAGACATTTAAAGTGCCGCCGGCAATTTCTGTATTATCCTGCGCGTTCAGCAATTTGACCAGGCTGTAATGGGGGCCTTGTTCAGTGCTGCTATCGAGCGAGACAGGAAAGTTATAATCGCCGCCACAGCCTTTGGTGTTGGCTTTACTTAGCTGGTTATCAATGCTGATTTTGACGGGGATAGCTTGGGGAGCACCGTTAATGGTTGGGGTGGCTAAATCCATTTTAAACGTGATTTTGGGTTTTTCACCCGGCTTAACCAACAGCAACGAATTGGCTGCGTCCAGCCGCATAACCGCTTTAGGTTGGGTTGCGTTAGCAGGATAAGCCATGCGTTTTTTAACCGAAGCGCAATCCATAACAGGGACGGATTTTTCTGCCGCTTCATCTAAAGAGGCGGCCAAATAGCCCGCTAATGCCCCGGCCGCCAAACCGGCGGCGATACATTCCATGCTGTTCTTGCCGTTTGTCAGTTTGTCGCATAACACTCCCGCGCCTGCGCCTACTGCCACACCGGCCAGCACACCCGTACCGGTAGAGCCCATTGCCGAACTGGCTTGCTGGATGCTGTTGCAACCGCTGAGTAATAAGGCGCCGGTAACAGCCGTGGCAATAAGTTTACAATGCATTTTTTTCATAATTTTCCTGTGGGTGATAGTTAACGGTGAATCAAATTAAAGTCGACGGATAAAATTCTGCCTGTATCGAGGGTATTGGCGGGAATAACGGCATAACTTGCCGGTTGCGCTGAAACCGGATCTTCTTCGGCGAATAAATCTTTAGAGCCGCTGCCATAGTTATTTTTGACGCAATCAATGGCCGCTCCGGCATTTTCCTCGTTAAATAAGTCCTTAGAGCCGGAACTGGAACACGCGCTATAAGAGGTTTGGTTGACGTAACTGACAGGTGCTGCCGCTGAACCATTATCTGTTGGTTCATCATAGATAGGCATTTTAGTCAGTAATATGCTGACTTTTTCACTGCCGGGGGTGTTATCAAAACGGATGGCGCTGTTATTGGGGATGGTTTGGACGATGCCGGGCTGAATAAGTTGGCTTAATTGCCCACGGGCCGGATACAGCTTATTGAAACGCCCTGAGCTGCCTGCATTCATCACATAAAGATAGCCTGGGGTATTGCTTTTTACTTTGAGTTGGATGCGGTCACCGCTTTGGAAGGTATGGTTGGTGGTAACCCGTTGGCTAGCACCGCTCTCAGTTTGTAGATCAATCCAATATTGCAAGCCTGCATAGCTTTGTGCGACTTTTGTGGTGTGCTGTTTTACGGTTGGTTTGGTGATAGGTGCTGTTTCCGTATCGCTAGGCGTGTCGCTGCGCATGATGGTTGTGCCTTCGCTTTCAAACAGGGATTTGGCTCCCGCTTCCGCCCATACCGATACCGGAGCTGCTAATGTTACCAATAAGAAGGCGAGAGAAACATTCTCGCTGCTATTAAAATGTTTTTTCATGATTTAAGATCCTGTCAAAATAAATGCCTATAAGAAGAAAAAGGCAGGCGAGCATAAGCTTGCACTGTGGTGCGGTCAGGTAGAAAGTGTACAAATCGGATAAATCCGCTTATTAAGAGGTCAGGGCTATGAGGGTTAGACGGCTGGCTAGGTCGGCAAGCCCTATTAGTGAAGGATAACGGCGGTTGCCAGTGTTGATGGCGTGAAAAAGTCGGCTTTCCAAGCGGATAGCCGCTCATGGCCCGTGCTGTTGAAGCGGGCTTGCCAGAGACGTTCTGCCTAATAAGCTTAAGATGTTTCACGTTACAAATACTTAATATAATGTTGTGCGCTGACGGTGTTTATGAACTTAAAAGCGTGTTATTTAGTCGATATAATATTGACTTATTATTAAGGTTTTCGCAAGAAAAACTAATAATATTTTATAAAGTGAAATAGTGCCTATTTATAGGTTAAATAATACCTTTTGTAGAAATAAAAGCATTTTTTATTTTTATGCAATAAATTGATTTTATTGATTTATATTGTTTTTTTGCGGATTAGAGGTATTTCGCCGTTATTTGGGCTACAAGCCTGTCTGATGGCGGCGACATTGATGATATTGCTATTTATTGCGGAGTAATGATGGGCATTGGGAGTGTGTGTAAACGGCTGAGGCTAAGGCATCAGGTGGTGGTATTGAACAGGCGGTATTTGTCCGCCGCGATTATCATCGGGTGCTGCCTGAGCGCTTCGGCAGGGTTTGCCCGTGATGGCGCTAACCAGGCCGGACTGACGGCTTATCCTGATTTTGCCCAAGCGTGCTTGGCTTTTACGACAGGCTATGGCTTGGCGGCGGGCGATAACACGCCGCGTCCGCCAACGTTGGGGCGGCAGCGGGGGCAATGCGGGTCACAGCACAAGCCGCTGGTTTTTTCGGTGACGCATGAAAATAGCGCCAATAATCACAAGGATTCGGCGAATTACGACCAAAAAATCCGGTCTTACATGGCAGATTACGACTATGATGCCGATATGGGCCGCTGGGTTAGCGCCGATCTGGTCGGCAACCCCAATGCCCCGACACTGGTGCTGGCATTAGATACAGTTAACTTCCGCAAGCAAAATGTCACAGGTTGGCCTTTACAATACGGGCATTTGTTTGCCGGCATTAATGACCCGTCAGTCAGCGCCCCGTTGGCGCAGCCAATAACCGTTGAGTTTGATTTGCGTATCAGTGCCGACGTGAAACCGCGCTTATATAAGGGCTACAGCGGCCAACGTATCCTCTTAGGGGTCTTGGCGGATTGGGCGGAAGCGCCGCCGCGCAGTAACCGCGCCCACTTTATCGAATTTGATTTTAGCCAAGCGGCAGGTTACTCACAATCCTATGGCGACCCTGTGCGCCCGCTCTGCCAAGACATAGCCTACGACCGTTGTTTTTACGACGTTGACGGCAAGTATGCCGAAGGCCGGGAACTGAGTTTTGCCGCCCAACCCTACGCCACGCGGCTAAAAAAACGGGGGTGGACGCATATCCGCATTCCCCTTAGCCAAGCCATCCAAGCTTTACATTGGGTTTCTCCTCCCAAAACGTGGGATGAAGCCGCTCTTAAAGGGCTTTATCTGGCGATTGAATCCGAAGGCGCGACCCGCACCAAGCTTGAAATTAAGGGCTATCGCGTTTATGGTGGCGGGTTGTAAGGCAATAGTGGGGCGGGGGTATTTTGTTCGTGCCAACTCTCCGCTAAAGCCAAGTAGGATAAACAGTTCGTCCTTAACCCTTCAGTAAGGCTTTCTTGGGCTTGTTGTAAACGGATTGTCTAACTTACAGAAAATTTCCCAAACATAATAATCCACGCTTTAATTGCATTTTAGTACGAGGAAAATACGGTGATCCTTTCCCGACAAGAAGCCGAGTTGTTCTATGATTTAACGTCATCATTGCAATATTATATAAACCAAAAACTGAATATTGTTCCTGCAATTGGTTCGCTTGATGAATATAGGGCGTTAACAATGCAGGAGAAGTTTCCGGTCAGAAATGCGTTGTATGAGCATATTGGCTTGATTGATGAATTTGTCCGCGATAACCCCCAGCAATTTTCTCAAGAAGAATTGGCAAATGTGTTAAGTTGGAAAACTTTCGTACGCGGTAAGTTTTATATCGAACGCTATTTAAAAAAATATGCCATTTTTATTGGTCCTGAAGATAAGGTTTATGCTGTCCACGGCTTGATGGAACCCTTAGATAATATTATAGACAGAAGCCATTTACCCCAAATAATCGACACGGTGTTATTGCCTTTTGCCGATAAGGTTATTTATGACGGCATTGTGATAAGGCATCAGGTGTTTTTTGGTCGTGGTCTTAGCGAGGATTTGAAAGAAATATATCTGGCCGCCAAAAGCAGGGGGGAGATTATTGAATCTTTTAGGGCAACGCAAAAAACCACAATTCCGCCTAAAATGCCGAAAAATTGGCAACCTAAATTGCAAAATTTACAGGCGATTGCGGAAACATTGCAAGGTGGGCGCGGACAACCTGCATTGTATAGTCCGGTATTTAGTTTGATTAAGGCGGCAATCGCATTAGGCAATTTAGCTACCGCAGCACCGTCTGATACGGAAGCGTTATGGCAAGCTTTTGATAGGGCTTCAAGGGCGTTGGATAAAACCGCAGAAACTTTGCAACGCAGGGAGTGAAGGGCAGGGGATAACGGGGTTTTGCCGCAACATAAAAAAACCGCCCGGATTTTTACAAGTCCGGGCGGTCTGGTGAAAACTAACAGGGTGCGCGGTAAGCTGCGTCCGGTTAAGTTAACGGCGGATGGTTACATTTTAAAATTAAACAAGCCCATCAAGTCGGTAATGGCGGGTTGGTTGGCAGGGATGTACGCGCCGTTTGAGCCGACAACCGGGTTAGGCAAGTTGTCGCGGCTGCGGTAAGACAGCGGGTTTAGCCCCCAGTTTTTCTCGATGAATTTCAAGATGGACGCATGGTCGCCGTAGCTGTGGTCGATATGGCCTTTTTTCGCCCAAGACGATACGACCAGTAGCGGGATACGGCTACCGTCGCCAAAGAAGTCGATAGGTTGGATGTAGTTGGAGTCATAATAGCCGCCGCCTTCATCAACCGTAACGAAAATGGCGGTGTTTTTCCAGAGCTTTTTATTGGCTTTGACTTGGTTTACCACGCTTAAGACGTACTGCTCAAAGTCAGGTAAAGTCGCATTGGCGGGATGGCCGGCTTTGCTTTCGTAAGGGCGCAAATAGGCAACGGCAGGTAAGCTGCCTTTGCTGATGTCGCTGTCAAAGTTGGCGATAGGTTGCAGATTGTATTTTTGCTCTGTGGTCATAATAGAGGCGAAGCCGGTCAACGGGTCGCAAATGCCGCAATATTCGTTAGGATCAGCGTCACCGTTGCGGCCGCCGCTATAATACTTCCAAGAGATGCCGTTGGCCGCCAATTTGTCGGCGATGGTCGGGATAGTTTGCGGTGGCAGGATAGTTTCTGGCGTGGTGGCTTTAGGATGAAAAGGTTTTAGGTTGCCGTATTGGTCGTAAGCCAAGCCGTAGTTGTTGACTAAATAATAGGTGTTGGCCGCGCAGTTACCGCCGTTAAAAATGTTTTTCTTCCAGATAAACTCAAAAATGGCTTTTACGCCTGGTTGGTTGATGTCACTGCAATTGACATAAGAACCGCCGCTGTAACCGTCTTGCGAATACCAGTTGTTGTTGACGCTGAAAATGGCCGGATCGGTGGTCGGGTTAGGGTTTTCGATTTGCAGGGCGGGCGGTACGGCAGCTTGGCCGTTTTGGGTGTAAAAGCCCACGTCGCCTGTCACCAAGCCGATAAAGTTAGCGCCTGTACCGCCCATGATGAATTGGTGGTAGTTGTCGCTTAACGCGTATTGGTCAGCCAAGGCTTTTAAGATGGGGGCATCGCCTTGGCTCATGTTGTAAAAGCCCATGGCTTCGCCGCCTTGTTGGACATCGGTCGGTGTGCTGTGGCCGCCCCAGTTGCTTTGGTTGCCGATGCCTGTAGTGGTGCCTACCCAGGTGAACAGGTCATTTTTACCCATACTGGTCATTTGCCACATTTGGAAAAAACGGTGGACGGGGTCGCCATAATAGGTTTTTGCCGGAGCCGGATCGTAAGGGGCGTTGGCGTTGGTCATTTGGAAAGGGCCGTTGGGCAGATTGGCAGGATAACGGGTATCTTCTTGGTCAAACGGCAAATCGGTTGCGTAAGTGGTGTTCGGTGCAGGTAAGTAGGCGTAAGGTTTTTTATTGCCAAAGCCGATAGCGTAATTGGCGCCAAAAACGTTTCTGGCCGTTTTTTGTGCGGCCATGGCAAAGTTGGGGCCTGGTGTGCCGTCGGCATTAATAATGCCCTTGGACAGCAAGTTAGCCACTTTTTTGCCTGTTGGCGATTGGTACGCGCCGTAAACATTGTCAAACGTGTGGTTCTCGCCAACGATAACAATAACGTGCTCGATAGGGGTAGTTGTCGTCGCCAGTGCGGCAGGGGCGCAAAGTACGCTCGCTACGGCCATTACAGAATGTCTTAATTTAAACATCGAAACCTCGCAATTAACCAAGTTGAATGGAAGAGTGGGTTGTCCGCAGAGCCGGACACCCGCCACATTACCACAAGGAATATGTGAATTTTATGACCGTTAGGTTAGATGTTTATGACAGTTTGAAATCGGCAGGGATGTATTGATAAGTTAAAATACGCAGGATTTTGTTAATTTCTAATTTTATAGCCAGTTTTAAACACCCACCAGACAAAAGTCAGGCAGATAATAAGAAAACCAAACGTCATGCCAATACTTGTGGCGACATTCACATCGGCAATGCCATAGAAGCTCCAGCGGAAGCCGCTGATCAGGTACACCACCGGATTGAATAGGGTAATTTTCTGCCATAAGGGAGGCAACATATTGATCGAATAGAATGCGCCGCCCAAGAAGGTTAGCGGGGTGACAACCAGCATCGGTATCACCTGTAATTTCTGAAAACTATCAGCCCACAGGCCGATAATAAAGCCGAATAGGCTAAAGGTAACAGCGGTCAGTAAAAGAAAGGCGATCATCCACCAGGGATGGGCGATTTCGTAGGGCACGAACAGGCGGGCTGTGCCCAGAATCAGCAGACCCAGCATCACTGATTTGGTCGCCGCTGCACCCACATAACCGAGCAGCGCTTCCGCCCACGAAACCGGCGCCGATAGCAACTCATAAATGGTGCCCGCCCACTTGGGCATGTAAATTCCGAAAGAGGCATTGGAGATGCTTTCGTTCAGTAAACTTAGCATCACCAACCCTGGGATGATGAAGGCGCCGTAACTGACGCTGTCAATGTCGCCCATACGCGAACCGATGGCTTTGCCGAAGACGATGAAGTACAGCGACGTGGTCAGCACGGGTGCGGCGATGCTTTCCCATATAGTGCGGAAGGTGCGTGCCATTTCAAAGCGGTAAATGGCGCGAATGCCATAGATATTCATTCTTGTGTCTCCGTAGGTTTATGTACCAGGCTGACGAATATGTCTTCCAACGAACTCTCAGTTGAGCGTAAATCTTTGAAATCAATGCCGTGTTCCCCAAGTGCGCGCAGCAGTTCGGCAATGCCGGATTCTTCTTTCTGGCTATCGAAGCTATAAATCAGGGTGTGCCCGTCGTCGGAGAGCGTTAACGGCCAAGCGTTTAAACCGGCCGGGAGGCTGGTCATGGGTTTGCGCAATACTAAGGTGAGCTGCTTTTTGCCCAGCTTGCGCATCAGCCGTGCTTTATCTTCAACAACGATCAGTTCACCTTTGTCGATGACCCCGATGCGGTCAGCCATCTCTTCGGCTTCCTCAATATAATGGGTGGTCAGGATGATGGTGGTGCCTTGTGCGCGAAGCTCGCGCACCATGCGCCACATGTCGTGCCGTAACTCCACGTCCACCCCGGCACTCGGCTCATCAAGGAACAATATCGTCGGCTCATGCGCGAGCGCTTTGGCGATCAGCACCCGGCGTTTCATACCGCCGGACAGATCCTTGATTTTCTGGTTACGTTTGTCCCAAAGCGACAGATCCCGCAGCACTTTTTCGAGATAGGCGGCGTTGGGGGCTTTGCCGAACAGCCCCCGACTGAATTTGACCGTGGCCCAGACCGACTCGAACGCGTCCGTATGCAGTTCCTGCGGCACTAAACCGATGCTTGCCCGCGCCGCGCGGTAGTCCCGCACGGTATCATGGCCATCGGCGGTAATGGTGCCAGAGGTCGCGTTGACAATACCACAGATGATGCTGATCAGCGTCGTCTTGCCCGCCCCATTAGGGCCAAGCAAGGCGAATATTTCACCGCGTTTGATGTCCAGGTTGATGTTTTTCAGTGCTTGGAAGCCGCCGCTATACGTCTTGTTAATGCCGCGCACGAAGATGATAGGGTTGGTGTTATCGGAGGTCATAGCCGTAATGTGTGCATTTTTAGGGATGAATGTAGGCTCATATTGGTTTTGGGGGCTTTTTTAAAGTACACAGTTTATATCCTAAATTCTGCCGAACCGGTAACCAACCACTTTGCAAGCGTCGCGTCAAACGCCTGTTTCGGTTGGGGACGGCTATATTTGCCAATCTAAGTCTGCAAGGTATTGATGTTGATCCCCAACTGGCTGTCTCGGCGACTGGTTTTTCGGATTCGGTTGCCATCTTGACAGCAGATACCCTAAATTCTGCCGCATAGGTTTTCGGTTTTTCTTGGCTCATTTTCGGCTCACACTTTTTAAGATATTTTAAAGTGTGTGTCCGGTTTAGTGTAGCCACATCAAAGCAGGGGGGTGCCCCATTTTTGTCAGCCTGGCGCGTTCGGAGGCGTGCCACTCGGCAGCCGCTTGGGTGTAGGGTAATAGGGTTAAGCCTGAGAGCAACAAATATTGCAAATAGTTTTCCAATTGCTCCCGTTTACGGGAAACGGGTAAGCGTTGGCAGCCGAACAGTAGTTCATGCCACACGATAGTGGCACTGGCAATGCGGTGCCGATGCTGCTGTAGGCTTTGCATGACGTGCGAATGAGGATGCGCTCGCGTTGGTTCTGATAGGATATGGGTGTCGAGTAAATAAATGACGCTCAAAGTTCAACCTCGCGCCCCATGGAGCGGTCACGCACATCTGCAAAAATATCCTCATCTTCAGGAAAATCAGCCGGATTCATTTGCTGCCGGAAACGCTGGATGGCCTGCCAGATGTCATTTTGTTCATTCATGGGATCGGCTTCGCGTACCGATATTTCGACAGTTTTACCGCTAAATAATAATTTTAGGGCTTGCAAGAAGTTGTCATTCAACTCATCTGGCTCCAGCTTATAACGTGTTTGCATAACGGTTTTCTCCTGTGCTATTGAATGTAGTGCTTTTATCTGTAAGTGGGTGTGCAAAAATTTTTTAACCACATTTTTTGCGCACCCACTTATAGCGTAGCATTCATCAGGTCAGCTATAGTTTAACTTAAGAGGGTTGCAGGTTAATCCGTTCGTGGTCAGCCTGTCCCACAGGGCGAACGGTTAATCCCCGACGGTCTATTGAAACTACGGCTTTCAATATGGACGGGGTTTACCACTATCAAGAGTTTAAACTAATTTCTTGGACACACAAAATAAAGTCCAGTTAAAAGGACGGGGTGAAAAACGGCTAAGTTAATGATGCGATAATCACCCGCACCGGAGGCCGGACGCAAGGCAAAAAAAGCCCTGCATATTTATGCAAGGCCTTCATTTACTTGGCTCCCCCAGACGGGTCCGAACCGCCGACTTATAAATTTTAATCTCTTGTAATGTCTGTCTTAATCTAGTTAAATAGTTGATATTTAATATTAATTTATTGCTGTACATTTCTCTGGCATTCTCTAAAATACCCTAATCGAAGGATGGCGTAATGGACATGCCCCGCAAACCCACATAACCAAGACAAACCGGACGCATAACAACCCAAAAATAGGCCAATACCATGAGCATCATCGCTGAAAAAATTTTTGCCGCCGTCAAAACCCTACCCGAACAACAGGCGGCGGAAGTGTTGGATTTTGCCGAATTCTTACAAGCCAAAATGGCGCAACAGCCACACGGGAATAGGGAGAAGGCCTTGGCGACCTTGGATAGGTATCGGGGGCTTTACGATGGCACACCGTTTAATCGGGAAGAACTGCATGAACGCCCTTGAGTTTGCCGACACCAATATCGTGGTGTACGCCGTAGGCCACCCTTCTGAGCGACAGGCCAAAGCCAGGGCAATCCTTGCCGAAGGCCTGACCGTCAGTTCGCAAGTCATTAACGAAACCGTGAGCGTATTATCCCGTAAACAGGGTGTCAGCTTGGCGGTAGCCCATGAAGTTGCCGAAAGCCTGTTGGAACTATGCCAAGTCGCCCCCGTGAACGGGCAAACCATCCGTAAGGCCATTGGCCTGACACGCCGCCATCAGCTTTCCCATTGGGATTCGCTGATCGTGGCGGCGGCCTTGTTGGCAGGCTGTGAAATCCTGTATTCGCAGGATATGCAGCACGGGCAAGTCTTTGATGGGCAGCTTAAAGTGGTCAATCCATTTGTTTGAACGCCACCACTGATGTTAGGTTAGGGCTATTGCTTATAACGTAGCATTCATCAGGTCGGCTGTATTCAGATGCGATAATCGCCCGCACCGGATGGCCGGACGCAAGGCAAAAAAAAAGCCCTGCATAATTCATGCAGGGCCTTCATTTACTTGGCTCCCCCGGACGGGCTCGAACCGCCGACCTAGTGATTAACAGTACAAGAAACAGTGACTTTCTTGCGCCCTCTTCTGCATCATCCTACGGGATTTAAGGATCTTCCGCATTATCCGCTATCCCATTTCCACTGTCAAGTTCCGGCAAAGACCGGAAAAAGACCGTCGCTTCGTCCCCCAGAAGAGTACCGGATGAAAAATATTTTTGATGTGGCTACATTAGTCAATATCCAGATTAGCATTTAACATGAGTTGCATCGAAAATTGACTATAACAACATAGCGTCAATCACCTATAATCAATAGGTTACAAAAGTACCTGATTGCTGAAATCAGCCTGTGTGGCAAACTTCCTTTGCCAAGTAGGCACATGCTTAGACTGGACGTTAATCTGGATAATGACTATTTTAGATTTTAGATATTTTTAGCTCTAAAATTGTTACTCAGCTTATTTGTAAAAAGTATTGATATAATCTGACAATTCGGGAAACTAGTTTCGGTTTGATCTTACACTGACAGACAAAGATCGGCTCATACCGATCGACTAACGTATCAGGTCAATGATAGGAGAGAGTCGGAAAGCTAATATTCAACTAGCGTAGCATTCAGATGCTTATCCCTGCCGTAATGTTACAATTTTCAGCGGCTATTTTATAATCGGAAACACCATATACCATTAGGGCTTTATCTAATTCACGAAAGTTGTAATTGGTGTAGTGCTTTTCATTGTGCAATTCTTTCAATCTTCGAAGAAATAATATGAATCCTTGATATTTTGACAGTTTGTTTTTTATCGAGGTAGTTGATGCAGGCAATCTTGGTGTGCCTATGTTACAAAAATCATCGGGGAACTCCTTTGAAAGCAAACCACATGCTGCCTCGATATTTCGATCTACGATTGGATAAGTACTTGGATGGCAAAAGTGTAAAACTGCTGAAATAGTAGGCAATTGAAACCCTTTTATACTCAAAAAATTTTCAAATAACTTTGCATGTGCTTTAGAGAGTTTATCTTCTGATGGTTCGGTACTCTTAATTTCTGCTATTAGATTTACCGCATCATAAAAATTTACTGGGAATGGTATTTGTGATTTGTAATTCTTTATTTTTATAAGTGGAACAACCAAATCAAGAACAGCTTTAGCATTATCCGAATCCAAAATACTTTGCACTTTTTCAATAGTTGGCAGGGTAGCAACTAAAGTAGAAATTTTCCCATATTCACTATCGGCGTAGTCGGGGTATGCCTGGTTGAAGTAATCTTTATATTGTTCTAAGTTTCTCATATTTGGATTTCTCTACTTGGGGCGCTCATGCTTCACATCACCAGCGGCAAAAAGCGGCGCGGGAAACAAGCACTATTTTTTGCTGTCCGACGGCATGTGATCGTTAGCAATATTAATCATCTTTAGACATTACATGAGCGCAGTAACCGCAGAATGGCTCTGTATATAATTCTTCTGGTTGGATGGTCGAGCTACATCTTTGGCATTCATGCTCTGCAACATGCCCACAAGATGAACATATGCCTTCATTATATAAGTAAATGCCATCGCATTCGGGGCAATCAGTTATCGGAAGTTCTCCGCCTTGGGTATGCGCTAAATAGACTTCACTGCCAAAATAGTCGGAAATAACAGGTTTCACAATATCTTCATACGGAAGAGCCTTGCCACATGATTTACATGTATATTCAACTTCTATTGCTTCTACATTTCGTTCCGATGGAGTTATTAAGCCAGAACCACATTTGGCACATGAATAGCTTTCAAAGGCATTCAATATTTCATCATTGAAATAGCTTAGTGTTTCAAGGGCTTCTACGCATGTCGTTTTTTCTTTCTCGTAGACTTCATTGACTTTAATAAGTACGCCCCATGCATCATCTCCTAAAAGTTGCTTAGGATCTTCGCTAAGATGCTCAGATATAAAATCTCTTATTATCAAAAATGAATCAGATATTAGTTGCTGTACCGATTGAGTATTACGAGAGCTAAAGTAATGCTCAATATCGTTTCGGTACTTATTGATATTATCAACGCGTTTCCAGTCAATGGATATACCAAGAGAGTCGAAGCGCTCCTTGATATTTTGAACATCTACTGTTTTATTGCCTTTTCCTATCCACCTAACTGCCCCCGTTACATCTATTTCAGGCAGAACCCTCTGTTTAATTAAAGCCTCATCAGAATCTGGAGGACTTAATTCGCAAAGTTTATGCTTAAAGAGTAAAAGTATCCCAGCAAAGATATTTCTCGTTGAGGATACTATTCGCCTCTCATCTGGAGACTGATAATCCTCAAGCCCGATGGCTATAGAATCTATCGCGTTTTTCAGGATGCTCATTTCTTTCCTTGCACTGCTATAGAGTCCGGCGTTAAGCAAACGACAGGCTAAATGTTGGTGCGCTCGGTTAGGGTCATAGTGCAATGGCTAAAGACCATTGCACTCCACTCTGTATCGCTCAATTAGTGATGGTATCTATAACGTTACGGTGAGGGCGGCAGCCAATAACAATTGTCGCCACTGCCAATTTTTTGGGTCTCGACCAAACGCTCAATAGCTCGTTGAAACGCTTTTCGCTTGGCTTCTTTCGTAGGATTGTCCATTTTCGAGTACGTTTCAGTTTTCACATAGTCGGCTTTCAATGCCCTTGCTGGTATCTTGCCAGATACCACGCAAGCATCTGTCGCATGGACAAATTGGTCGCTAGGCGCATTTGCCAATACCGCCAATATGGTGTTCTCAATATCAGATGATGTGGAACCCTTTTGTTTTGAAGGGATTTGTTCGGTTGGTTCCAACACTACACCGCCAACATCTTTATTAAGCTCAATGGATTTCAGCTTAAAGCTCATAGGGGATGGAGGGTCAAAATCTTTTACCTTCGTGTTTTCTACCGTAACCGTGTCGCCTTCTTTTTTTACGCTATATTCAACATCCATTGCAGCACGAATGGAACTGCTCCCCCGTCCACGTCCTTTCGACTCATGGCCTGAATGATGGATGATAAGCACTGTTGCGCCTGTGGTCTTCAGGTAAGTGTCAATATTCGACAGTAGCTGAGAAATATCCCGGGCACTATTTTCATCTCCATCACCAAAATTGCGGTGCAATGTATCAATAACGATCAATGCCACTTTCCCAACCTGATCAATCGCATTGCGCACGCTCTCTATGCTTTTTTGGTCGACAATTGCGGCGGGCATTTCTGAAATATGCAAGTTGTTCGGTGGCGGCACTTCATATTTTTTAGCCAAAACGCTGAATCTTTTTCTAAGCCCACTAAAACCCTCGCCCGCAATGTAGACCACATTCCCTGTGGCGGTTTCCAACCCATGAAACATCAAGCCAGCGGCGATGCAAAAACACATATCTTGGACGTATAGGCTTTTACCACTAGACGGATTGCCGAATATCAGACCTAGGTTACCCTTTTCAATCATGCCATGGATAAGCCATTCGTTTAAGGGTGATTGCCCTGACAGCAACTCCTCACATGTTAGCAATTTAAAGCCACCATTTGGCAGGGTGATCGTTTTTACAGGCGGCTTATCTCGATGTTGAGCCAAAGCGCATGAATCTGGCTTTAGATAGATGCTGTAATAAAAAAGCTCCGCTTCCCTGGCTTGCAGAGCCATCAGGGCGTAATCTTCGTCATTTGGCTGGATCGGTGCATCTAATATAAGAATTTCTTTTTCCCTGGCTTGCAGAGCCATCAGAGCGTAATCTTTGTCACTGATGTTACGCAGCCCTTAGTTTTTGCAACTCTTCATAAGCCATTTGGTTGGCCTTGACGAACAGCTTGGCCCGCATAGCGAAATGATTGGTTTTATGTTTTATCTTCAGGCATTCGAGCTTGAACACGGCATAGATGGACATGAAGATGTGGTTGTTTTGTGTGATGACTGTGCGGGTGGGTGATTTTGCCAGCCCCGCATTGGATTTTAGCGATTTGTGGAACTCTTCGACTTTCCACCGTTTTTGGTAGATCGCCGAGGCTTGTCCGCCGTCGCACGCCAAGTCGCTGCACACCAGATTCAACAAGCCGATGCTGCCGTCTTTGTTTGTAAAGACCCGCCGGACGAACAGCACTTCTTGGGGGAAGCCTTTCATCCAGCCGCGCACCGCCTGTTGATCCGCCAATTCCAGTTGACTGATCCGTACATAGCGTCCTTCTTTTTTGTCTTCTTCCGTCAGCGCCACCAAGCGGTTGTCCTTCAAGGCGCTGATGAAGTGCTTGCCTTTCTTGAGGATGAACTCGAAGTTCTCCTTGGCGGCAAACCAGCTGTCGGTCAGGACATAACGGAACTTGATGGCGTTCGCCACGCAGGCCGCGGCATCGCCGACAAGCCCGTCGCCGTTGCAAAGCCTTGATTGCAGATCAGGTAGTCTGTGTAGAGTTCTATTTTTTCTTTTTCCATCCGTCAATGATACTCTTTTTGGGATGGGGTGCGTAACATCAGTTACCAGTGCAAAACCGCCCAAACGCACCTTTTAACTACAATCAGCACTGCTTTATCCCGCTATTATCCTGCCCACATTACTTCCAACAAGCCACAAGTTCTTGCTTAATTTTGACCTTACAAAAGCCAGCAAGATGCCAATCTCAGAAGGCTTGTCGCTCCGTGTTATCCGCCTCCTTTCATCCTGAGCCATTACCGTTATCCCCTCAGTTTACCCCCACCCCTAATCATCAACACATACAATCCGTCAAATGACTCATGAGTCATTTGACGGATAGCTGGTAAGATCAGTTTTTTATACAGTGGACATCAGACCCCTTCAGCATTTAACCTGAATGCGGCTACTGCCCGACGATGTTTGGGGTAGAACCGTGCTTATTACCGTGCCTACTGGGTAAAGCAAAATCTTATATTGCACCATATATGGGTTTTGCGCTTGCCATCAGAACACGTTTCATGAGGAGATAGAGAGAAAAATCCGACCTATTTGCCCGCGTTGAGTATAAAAACCCTTAGAGGATCTAAGCCTTGGCTTACGATTAGGTTATGCACATACACGACACCAGCCGATGAAAAACAAAAACATTTACCAAAACATCTCAAAAATCCGCCGCGATTATAATTCTTGGGTGGCGAATGAAAGCCTGGAAGACTATGCTTTGCGTTTTGCCCCGCGCAGTTTCCGCAAATGGTCGGAGTTTCAGGTTGCCAACACCGCCTTCGGCTCGACATCGTTTTTGGTGCTGGAGGCCATCGGCGGCTTTTTGGCGATACATTACGGCTTCACCAACGCTTTTTGGGCGATTTTAATTGTCGGACTGGTGATTTTTATCACCAGCTTCCCGATCAGCTATTACGCCGCCCGTTACAATATTGACATCGACCTGCTCACCCGCAGTGCCGGGTTCGGTTACATCGGCTCCACCGTCACCTCACTGATCTATGCGTCATTCACCTTTACCTTGTTCGCCCTAGAAGCCTCGATCATGTCCTTGGCTTTAGAACTGTATTTCCATATCCCCATTGCCCTCGCCCATGTCATCAGCGCCGTTATTGTCATCCCTTTAGTGACTTTCGGTATCACCACTATTAGTCGGATGCAATTATGGACGCAACCTGTTTGGCTGGCATTGTTAATCGCCCCCTATATCGCCGTGGTCATGCGCGAGCAAGATGCCCTGCTGACGGTAGAAAGTTATTTTTGGATAGCCGGTAGCGGTCAAGGCTTTAATTGGCTGTTGTTCGGCAGTGCCACCACAGTGGCCTTTTCGATGGTCGCACAAATCGGCGAACAAGTGGACTTTTTGCGCTTTATGCCGGAAAAAACCGCCGACAACAAACTGCGCTGGTGGTTGGCGACCATCAGCGCCGGGCCGGGCTGGATTATTTTTGGGATGCTCAGGCAATTGGGCGGGGCACTCTTAGCGCATCTGGCCATGCGCCACGGCATCCCCCCCGAACATGCCCACGAACCGACCCAAATGTACCTCATCGCCTATCAGGAATTGTTTCCTAACCCTGAATGGGCCTTAGCGGCGACCACCTTGTTTGTGGTGATTAGCCAACTAAAAATCAATGTCACCAATGCCTACGCCGGGTCATTGGCTTGGTCGAACTTTTTTTCGCGTATTACCCACAGCCACCCTGGGCGGGTTATCTGGCTGCTGTTCAACGTGCTGATTGCCTTATTGCTGATGGAATTTGGCGTGTTCGGCGCCTTGGAAAAAGTCCTGGGGCTGTTTTCCAATATGTCGATCGCCTGGATCAGTGCGGTCGCGGCAGAATTGCTGATTAACAAGCCGCTCAAACTCAGCCCCGACATCATCGAATTTAAACGCGCCTACCTGCCCGACTTAAATCCGGTCGGCATTATCGCCACTTTTGTCGCCTCACTGGTGTCGATACTCGCCTATATCGGTCTATTTGGCGAGGCCGCAAAAGCATTTTCTGCGTTCATCTCGCTAAGTCTGGCTTTTATCCTCGTCCCCAGCATCGCCTATTTTACTGGCCACAAGCACTATTTGGCGCGTGACCGCAATAAGCAGAACCGCCGCAGCCATAACCAATGCTGCATTTGTGAAAATGAATTCGAGCATGAAGATATCGCCTATTGCCCGGCTTACAACGGCAGTATATGCTCATTGTGTTGCACCTTAGATGCCCGGTGCCTGGATGCCTGCAAACCGGGGGCGCGGCTGGACGATTATCTGGAACTGTTCGCCCGACGCTTTATGCCTTCCGCCATGAATCTCACCGCGCGTTTGCGACTGTTACGCTTCGTCCTGCTGTTTGGCTTTTTGTCGGTGCTGACCAGCATTTTCATCGGCATCATTTATTATCAGGATCTCTTGGCGGCGGAAACGTCACTAAAGGCTTTTGAACTGCTTCTGGCTAACTTTGTCAAAGTCTACACGTCGTTGATGGTGTTTATCGGCCTGTGTACTTGGTGGCTGATCTTAAATGACGAAAGCCGCCGCGTCGCCCACGAAGAAACGGGCAAGCAGACGCATTTATTATTAACCGAAATTGAAGAACATAAAAAAACCGATGCCAAACTGGAGCAAGCCATTAAAATGGCCGACACTGCCAACAGCGCGAAAAGCCGTTTTTTAAGCAATATGAGCCACGAAATCCGCACACCCTTAAACAGTATCATCGGTTATTCATACATCCTACATAAAGACCCCAGCATCCCCGAACACCGCCGCCAAGCCGTGGACACCCTAAAACGCAGCGGTGAACATTTGGCGGCACTGATTGAAGACATCCTCGACATTGCCCGCATCGAAGCGCGGAAATTTGAGCTAAACTACGAGCCGATCAATTTTCAGGCCTTTATCGAACATCTGGTGCGCATCTACAAAGTCCAAGCCGAAGATAAAGGCGTGGCGTTCCGCTGCCAGATACTCAGCACCTTACCGCAGCGGGTGCGGGCTGATGAAAAGCGGGTCGGGCAAATTTTAATGAACATCCTCAGCAATGCCGTCAAATTTACCCAAGCGGGGGAAATCACCTTACGCATAGGTTATAGCGGCGGGGTGGCAAATTTCCAGATTATCGATACCGGGCAAGGCATAGAGCCTAGCCAATTGGACGCTATTTTCCAACCCTTCACCCGCTTGAATACCACCACCGGCAATGCCATTTCCGGCAGCGGCTTGGGGTTGACCATCAGTAAAATCCTCGCGGAAATTATGGGCGGCGATTTGGCGGTGACCAGCACTGTCGGCAAAGGCTCCACATTTACCGTGCGGCTGTTTTTACCTAATTTAGGCGCAGCCACTGCCCCTGAACCCCAAGACAACATTACCGGCTATCGTGGGCGGCGACAAACCGCCCTAGTAGTTGACGACCAGCCAGAACACCGTGATGTGATGGTGTCGATTCTGGAACCCCTAGGTTTTGTTATGCTGACCGCCAGTGACGGTAACGAATGCCTGACCCAAGCCCAAACCCATAAACCCGATGTGGTACTGTTAGACTTGACCATGCCAGGCATGGGCGGAGCGGAAACGGCGATACATTTGCGTAAAAACGGCTTGCTGAAACCGATTATTGTCCTTAGTGCTAACGCCTATCCGGCTGACCGGGCGACCGCCATCCAAGCCGGCTGCAACGATTTTTTGGCAAAACCCATCCAAGTCGGCGACTTGCTCTATAAACTCAAACTCCATTTAGGATTGACTTGGATTTGCCAAAACGAAGAACCAGATTTGAGCATCGCGGCAGATGAGGCGTTACAATTGCCGCCTGCCGAGATGTTACAAAAACTCCAGGCATTTGTGCGTATCGGTGATTTGCTGGGGTTGAATAAAAAACTCGATGAACTCATTAAAGACAATCCAGAATACAAGCCGTTAAGCCTGCGCATCAAAACTTTAACCAGCGAATTCCGGTTGGCGGAAATTAAAAAATTATTGGCTTAAATTTTCTCAGCCTAGGCAATGCCCCTCCCGAAAAAGGGCATAAGCTAATTGAGCCATACGGGGCAGGCCTTACAAGGTATTAAGTGACGGACGGTTTATGCCCGTTCCTAAGTAACCTGCCCCCCCCCCTACTATACTTGACGCTTTTGCATAGGAGATTATGCTTTGGACACCACCACATCCTCCGCTAACGGCACGATTATGATTGTTGACGACACCCCCGGCAATTTGGCGTTGCTGTCCGACACACTCTCGGAAGCCAATTATCGGGTGCTAGTGGCAACTGACGGGCTGTCGGCCATTGAGCAAATCGACTACCTGAAACCGGATATTATCCTCATGGATGTCATGATGCCGGGCATAGATGGGTTTGAGACTTGCCGCCGCCTAAAAGCCAACCCGATAACAGCGGCCATTCCGGTACTGTTTATGACAGGCCTAAGCGAACTCGACAATTTATTGCGCGGCTTTGATGAAGGTGGCTTGGATTACATCGTCAAACCCATACGCCCACCCGAAGTGCTGGCGCGGATCGAAGTGCATCTGGCTTTGGCGCGTGATCGGCAACGCGCCGAAAACGCCTTAACCCATAGCCCGTTTTGCGCCTTAGCGGTGAATTATCAAGGTTCTCTCACTTGGTTGACCCCCGCGACGGAGGTATTGCTGACAGAACTGGCACCGAACGCCCTATTTCAGATCGGCAATCCGTTACCCAAACCGATCTTGGATTGGTTTAAAAGCAGCCGCCTCAATACCGACCACAATACCGATGAATTCCGTAGCCCTAACGGCATCACTATCCGCATGAGCGCCTGCCAAAATGCTGGAGAGTACCTGTTATTGCTGAAAAAAACTGCCGCCGACTGGAATTTGGAGTCTTTAAAAGATGCCTTAGGACTGACGTTCCGGGAAGCGGAAATATTAATGTGGATATCGCGCGGCAAAACCAACAAAGAAGTCGGGCTGATCTTAGAAAGCAGCCACCGCACCGTCAATAAGCATCTGGAACATATTTACGAAAAACTCGGCGTAACCACCCGCGCCGCCGCCGTCGCTATGGTACTGCAAAAGACCGGGACGTATTGACCGCCATGACAGCTAGCAGCGGGCACCTATCCGCTTAAGCAAAAAGCGCCTAACCTCCGGCGGACACCCTTTAGCGCATTATTATCGGGCTAACAGAGAGCCCCTGAGCTTGCCCTTTACTGCCCAGGCTGCACCACAGGCGCATTTTCCACCCGTTGCTTAACGTCCAAGGTTTCGGCATTAATGGATTCAACCAAATCCTTATGATCTTTTTGCTGCTGCTCGACCTTATCATGAATCCGCTTCACATCGGCATTCGCTTCTTTGGTCATACAGCTATAATAAACCAGCGCCTCTTGCTGCCAAGTGTTAATGGCGGCGACGCTGTCGTTAAATCCCGGCACAGAATCATAATTCAACGCGGGGGCTATCGGCTTAGGCCCGCACTCGCTGGGTTCCCAACCGTCTTTAGTCAACGTACCAGCGGTAGAGCTTACAGCACCTAGGCACAAGCCAGAAAAAATAGCCAAACGCAATAGTGTCATCATGTATAGGTCTCCTGAACAGGGGGGAGGAATATAGAAGTCATCGCCAAGGTATGCCTATTGCCAAAACCGCTGCCAAGACCAATCTTTAAATTGTAGTCGGTTTTTTCTTATCTGTGCCAAAAACAGGCAAAAAAAGCCGTACAAGCCACTGTTTACAGGCTAAGAGAACATAAAGCCAGCAGACTCAGCCAAGTGGGCTTACCCTTTGATTAAGCAATTCCAGTACAAAGCCATTGATCTTAGCATTAAAAAATACAGTTATCGGCAGCCAGCATTTTCTGCTTATGCCCCTTTAGCCAACTGCTGTTGCGCCGACGCTAACCATTGTGCCGTATGCGGATTATTAAAACGCCGATGCAATTGCTCAATATCACTAATAAACAATTTGGCTAACGCGTAAGCAATGTCAGAGGGAATGTCGGGATATTGATGGGAATTGATGCGCTGCTTAGCCATCGCACAAATATGCTCATCAGATGCATCAACGCCTAAAAATAAACACACATCCTTTAGCAATTGCTCAGGCGTGTCACGAATTTGTTCTTGGAAGCCGATAAATATCTGCTCGGGCGGATAATATTTTTCCCAACGATGTAAATTTTTGAGAAACCGCGAACTGGCCTGATGCGTAGCATTGCCGATAAATTTTTCAATGGCTTCGGGATCAGCCGTATGCAAGCCTTGGCTACCGAATTTAGGGCGGTGGAACATCGCCAAATCCGACCATATCCTATCAATAGGGTTACGCAGCAGGTAAATGATTTTCGCATCCGGCACCAAGGCATGGACTTTGGCGATTTTCGCCTCACCTAAAATGGCATAGCGCGGCGTAATTTCCCCAGCAACCTGGCCTTTGGCTGGCTTAAATAAGGAAAGATACCAGTGCTGGGTACGGATAGAAAAATAGTAGCTGACATACCACCCTAAGGCTTGTTGGCCTTCCCGCACTTTAGCAAAATCCCGCACCATCCGATTTTTCGCCCAATGGCGGATAGGGCGCATCGGGGCAAACAGCAGAAAAAAAAAGGGGACTAACGGCGGAAAATCAAAGAAATGCAGTTCTTTTTCAGGGGGTAGCCAAATATTAGGATGGTTTCGTAAATTGCGGTCTAACCAGGTCGTACCGGCTTTTTGTGAACCGATAACCAGAAAATCAGGAATCATGATAAGTGACAGGTGATCGTAAAAAGAACCTCCCTTTGCCCGCATCAATTGCGTAAGCTCAAGCACCAATCAGGTGAGCCAGGCAAAAAAAGGCGACGGAAAATTGGATGCAATGGCTCACATTATCGCATAGATTAGCTGGCTACTGGCGACTATTACCGCCGTAGCGGAAATTTTTGCAAGGTTCTGGCTGTGTTTATAAAGCCCAGACCTTTCGGCTTTCTTATGACCCTGCGGAAACAAGGAAGTAAAAAACCTAAAAGGTCTGGCTAACAGACACTCACTGCGCTGTAATTTTTCTTATTAAATCACTGTTTTAATAGTATTTTTTAATATAAACAAGAGCTTTACGCTTTAATGGCGTTAAGCATTTCGCGGGCTTGGGTGGTTTCTTCTTCGGTACCGTGCAACATCAGCAGATACTTATCGGCAATCAGGTCTTTTTCATACTTAATCACGTCTTCTTCCGGCAAGCCCATGCTGATTAACGCCGCCCCTAAGGCTGATAAGCCCCCCATGACCGCCGCGCTTTCCAAGGCTGCCACTAAGGTAGTGACAACAGGCCCTGCGAGGGCGATCAAACCTACGCCAGGAATGAAAAATACCGCTGGCGCGAACAGCAGACCCCAAAAGCCGCCCCATACTGCACCGATGCCGCCCCATGTCTTCACCCGGTCGCCTTTAGTATAAAAACCGACCGGATGCTCTTCCGTTTGATAGCCCTTACCGACAATGGATAGTTTGGCCATATCGAAACCCAATTTATGCAGGCCTTTAATGGCCGCTTCCGCTTCGGTATGGGTGTCAAATACTGAAATTACCGTGTCTTCTGTCGTCATGTCTCACCTCGAAAGCATTTGGAAAATACCGCGCCTGATAGGCCGCTAGGCTGTTCAAGCGGCGGGGTTGGGCGGACTTACCCTATATCCACCACCCCTTAGTATACGCCTAATCTATTTCAGTTCCGATTTATCGCCACCCCAACCGCATTAAAAACCGTCCCCTATGTGCATCGCCATAAAAGGCAACCATGAGCAATCGGGCAAACACGACAGGCCTTTCAGGTTTTGGCAACCTGAAAGGCCTGTTAGTGACGGACGTATTTTATTAATTGCCCCTTAGGACGGCAGATAAGCGCTAGGCACTATGCACCTATAAACTGACGGCCTCTATCAGGCAAATCCCTACCCTGAGCCGAGACAACAGCACTTCGTCAGTCTTGGCTGACAAAACGTTTGGCGTAGGCTTCCAGATGCGGGATGTCAATGCGGTAACCTTTAATCATAATATGCCAATACAGCCAAGGAAAGCCGGTGGTTTTGCCCCACCACCAGATCCGACGGTTCGCCCTAGGGTCTAACCAAGGGAACGATGGGGTAACCTTACCCGCATAAGCAAACTCCGCCAGCATGACGGTGCTCAGTGAAGTGGTCAACGGGCAGGAACCGTAACCATCATAGCCTTCGGCAACCGTTTTGCCGTTGATCAGCGCCAAAATATTATCCACCACCACCGGCACTTGTTTGCGTACCGCCGCTGCGGTTTTGGCGTTCGAGGTCGAACCGGCATCACCTAAGCCGAAAACAGTCGGGTATTTGTTATGCTGTAGGGTTTTATCATTAATATCCACCCAGCCCGCCGCGTTGGCTAAAGGGCTTTGCTTAATGAAATCCGGCGCACTTTGTGGTGGCGTGACATGGATCATATCAAAGGCTTTGCTGACCCGTTCTTTATTGCCGTTACTGTCGGTGACTTCAAAAATGGCGGTTTTGGCAGGGCCGTCAATAGCGACCAGATTATGGTTGAATGATGTAGTAATACCATAATCGGCGACCACTTTACTTAAGGCCTTGGCAAAAAATGGCACACCGAACAGCGCAGGCCCGGCGTTGCAAAATTCAATGGCGAATTTGTCCAAGATGCCTTTTTTGCGGAAGCGGTCAGCGGCCAAATACATGATTTTTTGCGGAGCACCCGCGCATTTGATCGGCATTGGCGGCTGGGTAAACAAAGCCGTACCCCCTTCCAATTTTTGGATACATTCCCAAGTATATTCCACCGTATCCGGCGAATAATTGCTGCACACCTGATTTTTACCCAACGTATCAAGCAAGCCTTCGATTTTCCCCCAATCCAATTGCAAACCAGGGCAAACCACCAGATAGTCATAAGTCACTGCTGCGCCGGAACGCAATGTTACGGTATTGGCTTCGGGTTGGAAGGTCTCGGCATAGTCTTTCAGCCAGTTGACCGACGGATGCAGCAGGTCGGCTTCCTTACGTATCGTTTGCTTTAAGGTATAAGCCCCGCCACCGACAATAGTAAAACCGGGCTGATAGTAATGAGTCTCGGAAGGTTCGACCAGCGTGATGGCGATGCTGGCGTTTTGGCGGCGCAGGTTATTGGCTACCGAAACGCCCGCCGCGCCGCCGCCGATGATTAAGACAGTGGAATGTTGTTGGGTCATAGTTCCTCCAAAATTGAATAAAATTATTCTTGTCATTATTTTAAGCTGGGCGGCCACCCTATTCTATTTAAGATCGCCACCAACAAATGCAGTCAGAAAAGCCACCTGCCCCGATTTTTTTCAACCGCAGGCAACGCGAAGCCCTTTCTTCCCAGCCCTACTATTGAACTAAAATAACGGGCAAGTCAAGAAATTATAGCAATTTTTAAGGCACTTATAAGGCTTCGGCCCTATGTTCCTGAGCAATAAACGGCACACGGCCTTTTTTATCCAAGGCCGCCGCCCACCTCTCGTTGATACTCTTCAACGGCTCCATTTCATCATCAATATAAGCATCGACAGCATGTTGCTCTTCTGGCGAAAGGGCCAGCACTTTAGACATACAGTCGCACGACACTAATGGTGTGCCGCAAAACGGACAAATCTCTTGGGTGCAAAACGGCTCATGCAGCGCACCGTCCGAACACGCGCAATCAGCACAAATTATTAACATGGACAACACTCTCCTATTGTTTTCAACGCTCATAGACCCTTATCAGAGTCATTTTTTAATAAAAACGTATCCGATAGCCTTTATCGCACCGGATAAACATCCCAGTTTAGAATGCTAGCATGGCAGCCCGACAGTTGATAGTAACAATCTCACATTTCAAAAAAATTTTCATCAAAAATTCTGCCGACGCCAAGAAAAGCACTAAGAATGCCAGAAAAAAATAGGAAATTGCAGGCAAAAAAAAAGCGGCTTAGGTAAGCCGCTTAAAGAGAAGGATTTAAAAACTCTAAAACCCCCTAGGGGGGAGCGCATCTCAAGAGTTGGGCTAATCTTACGCGCAAATGCACGGCATGAAAATGTGGCACATTGCCGCGCGGCGGATTGTCGCAGCTAACGGTCACATAAACAGCAAGGGGGAATTCTGCGGACAAAAAAAAGCGGCTTAGATAAGCCGCTTAAAGAGAAGGATATAAAAACTCTAAACCCCCTAGGGGGGAGCGCATCTCAAGAGTTGGGCTAATCTTACGCGCAAATGTGCGGCATGAAAATGTGGCACATTGCCGCGCGGCGGATTGTCGCAGCAGGCTATCTGTTACAACAAGTCGCTCAATCTGGCAAAATCACTTAAGGCCAGCGTTTCGGCGCGGGCACTAGGGTCGACACCAGCGGCCTGGATTTGCTCGGCAGTTAAAAGTTTGCCCAGCGCGTTGCGCAAAGTCTTACGGCGTTGCGAAAAGGCCGCCGTAACAAGACGGCTCAGGTTGGCGACATCACGCACCGCCACTGGCGGTTGCGGGTGCGGTATCAGCCTGACCACGGCGGACATGACTTTGGGGGCAGGGTCAAAACTTTCCGGCGGCACCACAAACAATAGCTCCGGTTCGCAGTAATACTGCATCATAACGCTTAACCTACCGTACTGCTTGCTGCCCGGCTGTGCGCACATACGGTCGACCACCTCTTTTTGCAACATAAAATGCATATCTTCAATACAGGCGGTATTTTCCAGCAAATGGAACAGCAACGGTGTGGAAATGTTATAAGGCAAATTACCGATAACCCGTAGTTTGCCGTCGCCTTCCGCCAACCGCGCAAAATCAAACGCTAAGGCATCGCCGCTGTGGATAGTCAAACGTGGCCTGGCACCGAATTTATCTGTCAGAAAAGCGACCAAATCCCTATCCAGTTCTACGACATCCAAGCGGACACCCGTCTTTAGCAGGGGGTCGGTCAACGCCCCCATGCCCGGCCCTATCTCTACCCAATGCTCATCGGGGTGGGCGGCGGTGCTGGACAATATGTCATTAATAATTGAATGGTCATGCAGAAAATTCTGCCCGAAACGTTTGCGGGGGATATGGGTCATAATGGCGAAGAAGTAGCGGCAAGCGACGGCGAAGCCATCATTAAAGCAGTCTGTAAGGCGACGGACAAGCTACCGACATCGGCTTGGCCAGTCCCGGCCAAATCCAAAGCCGTGCCGTGATCAACTGAAGTACGGATAATCGGCAAGCCGAGGGTGATATTGACGGCTTGCCCAAAGCCTTTATACTTGAGCACAGGCAAACCTTGATCGTGGTACATGGCCAACACAGCATCGGCCTGGCTGAGATATTTCGGGGTGAATAAGGTATCGGCAGGCAAAGGGCCGACCACATCAATACCTTGGTGACGGAAGCTCTCCAAAACCGGCTCGATAACGTCAATTTCCTCCCTGCCCAAATGCCCTCCCTCGCCCGCATGGGGATTCAGGCCACAGACCAAAATACGCGGTTTAGCGATATGGAAACGCTCACGCAAATCGTGTTCCAAAACCCGGATGACCGTTCTTAATCGGCTATGGGTTAAAGCCGCGCTGACTTCGGCCAGCGGCAAATGGATAGTCACCAAAGCGACCCGCAAACCCTCGGTGGCCAGCAACATCACCGGATGCCCTCCGGTCAGTTCGGCAATAAACTCGGTATGGCCAGTAAACGGTAAGCCGGCATCATTAATTATGCCCTTATGGACAGGCGCTGTGACCATTGCGGCAAAGTGCCCGTCCAAACAGCCTCTCGTGGCTTTAGTAATGGTTTTTAAGACATAGCGGCTATTCAGGGCATTCAAGCGACCCACCTGCACAGCCGCCGCCAATTCGACGGGTAACAGGGTCAGGCTGCCGGGCTGGTGCGGCCGAGCCGCCAATTGGCTATCAAAATTATGCAGTTGCAAAGGCAAGCCTAATTGCTCCGCACGTTGCACCATCAACTCAGGGCTGGCAATGACCACCAACTCACAAGGCAACGCCTGTTGCGCCAATTGGATACAAAGGTCAGGGCCGATACCCGCAGGCTCGCCAGGAGTCAGGGCAATACGCAAAAGTGAAGAGGTCATGCAGAAGAGGGGATAATAAAAGTGGAAAAAAGACACCCGGCAATGTTTAGGCCTTACGCACTAGCCTGACACCATAACCGTAATTGATATTGCCATAAAACGCGCTGCCGCTGGTAAAATCGACAATCCACGCGACATTGTTATTATAAGAACCGGCCGAGGCCGACCACATCAAGTCATAATGGCCAGGGAACACCCGGTTATTGATAAAATGTAGGCCTTTGCGGGTATCGCCCGCTTCGAAGTCGATCAGCGTCTTTAGCTCCTCGACTAAGGGCAACCGCCAATCGGTGTAACCTTCATAACCGCCTTGGCGGTTAAACGCCTGAGCCGCTGCAAACGCCTCTTTCCACTCAAAGCGCTCCAAGCGCCCCTGAACTTGCTCATGATACCACTCTTGCCCCAAGGCAAAGCGCAACCACATCAGCCCGTTATGGACATCTTTAGCAATGCCGCCGTTGAGAATAAACTGGCTGTCTTCACCTGCCGTAGCGAAAATATGCCCAAACGGCTTAGCATAGCTTCTATCGACAAATTGCGCGGCAGTTGGGGGGTGTTCATAAATGGCTAAGGCCAATTTCTCGGCCACCAGTTCGTCGGCATCGTCTAATTCATGGTAAGCCGCCGCCAGACCCAGAAACGCTAAAGACCGCAATTCCTTATGGCTAAAAGAGCCGGTGTTGCCTTGTGCAGAGATGCTGGACAGGCTATAAAAACCGGATAAGGCGCCCGATACCAAATCACGTTTGGCATGGGTACGCGCCGAATCTTTTAACTGGCTAAAGGCGCTGCTCAGTGCCGATAAGCGCTGCTGTTCCTGACGGGTCGCCGTTTGCGCCAAGTCGGCATTTAACCGGAGCAAATAAGCGTTAATTTTCGGCGGTTCCAACCCCGAAAAACCCGAAAATAACCCCAACTCACGGGTTAGGGAACTGATTTTGACACGAAATGTCTGGCTAGCAATTTCCGCACTGAAATAATCCAGAATATCCGCCATCACTCTATTCGATTCAACCATAGCTTTATCTCTTGAAGAGTAATCTTAACGATGAGCCTAATACTTGCTGGATACCACTGGGCGATCATAATCGGAGAGGAGTTTACATCGGTTAATGTTAATTGTTACCATTCTAACATTCTATCCCTATAAGATATCTATCTATTTATTTGCGATTTTTTATAGATATTGGGTATATAACGTGCTTAATATCGAATTAGCCAAACTAAGCAGGTTATAATACCGCCCCCCTGCTCCGGGGTATTGCCACATAAAAAATCAACCTTTTGATTTAAAAAATTATTTTAATGTCATGAAAAAATATCTCAACAAAAGCTTACTGACTAATGCGCTATCGGCACTCATTATTGTTGTCGGCTACGTTTGCCCGGTACAACAGGAACTAGTCAAATCCATTGGTTTTTTTGCCTTGTCGGGTGCCATCACCAACTGGCTGGCCATTTACATGCTGTTTGAAAAAGTCCCTTACCTGTACGGTTCAGGGGTTATCCCCGAACGTTTTGAAGAATTTAAACAATCTATCAAACGCCTGATGATGGAGCAGTTTTTTACCGAACGCAATATCGGCCAGTTTATTGAAAATGAAGAAAAACAAGGCGGTAAGCTGCTCAACCTAGAACCACTGCTCAATGCGGTCAATTATGACAAAATTTATGACGGCCTAGTGTCATCAATCATGGAATCCTCATTCGGCGGCATGTTGCTGATGATGGGCGGTGCTGAAGCCTTAACCCCGCTTAAAGAGCCGTTCAGCGCAAAAATGCGTGACACGCTGACCGAAATGGTGCATTCCGAAGTATTCAACACCGCCCTGCAACAAGGCTTGGATGCACACAAGATCAGTGCCGACATTGTCAATAAAATCGAAAGCGTCATCGACAAGCGCCTGAGCGAACTGACCCCGCAATTGGTCAAAGAAATGGTGCAAAGCATCATCAGCGAACATCTAGGCTGGTTAGTGGTTTGGGGCGGGGTATTCGGTGGCCTGTTGGGCGCATTGTTCGGGTTCGCCTAAATGGCGGCGCTTGACCTTGCCTTTGAAGTTTTCGGTACCCCTGGCTCACAACCGCCCCTGCTGATCTTGCACGGTTTTTTCGCCTCCTCACGCAATTGGCGGCAACTGGCCGGAAAATTGGCGAAGCACCAACAGGTTTATGTGCTGGACATGCGTAACCACGGTGCGTCGGCACATCATCCGGCCATGGATTATCCGACAATGGCCGCCGATGTCCGCCGCTTTGTCGACTGCCACGACTTAGGGGTTGTCAATCTGCTAGGGCACAGCATGGGCGGCAAGACCGCCATGTGGTTCGCACTCAACTACCCGACGTACGTCGATAAGCTGATTGTCGCCGATATTGCCCCAGTCAGCTATAGCCATAGCTTCGCCTCACTCATTGCCGCCTTAAAAGCCCTGCCTTTAGCGGATCTGGACAACCGCAAGCAAGCGGAGGCTTATCTCTGCGCCGCCATACCCGAATTAAGCTACCGGCAATTTTTGCTGCAAAACTTGGTACTGATAGATCACCACTACCAATGGCGGATAGATTTGGATATTTTCGCCCGCACCGCCCACCACATTGTCGCCTTTCCGCCCGCCCTACACCTGCAACCATTTACCGGGCCGACCCTGTTTATTTCCGGGGCCCGTTCCGCGTATTTATCGGCAGGGCAAACCCAAGCGCAAACGTTATTTCCCCGCGCCCATTTTAGCCAAATCGCCAATGCCGGACACTGGTTACACGTCGAGCAACCGGCCGCGTTTTTGGCGGAAGTCGGGCGGTTTTTGCAAGCGCCGAAACAGTATTTAAGCCCCATTTGATCTATATCAAAACCATCCGAAAAAGGGCGTGGCACAATAGCCCCACCCTAAGCACGGGGCCACTACATCCTTTAATATCACTTGCGAAAAGAAATTATGAAATCAATCAGCTCAATCATTTTGTTAGTTATCGCTGTCGCCACTTTAACCGCTTGCGATTCAGGTAAAGGCCCAAGCAAACCAGCCAGCGCCACTGCCGCGTCTTCTGCGCAATAACAACCGCATTATCTGCCTAACATAGAAAGGCACAGCGTGGCCTTTCTTATGCTGAGCGCCACAAAGCGCAGGACTCGACAATCAGGGTCAACAGCGCCAAGTCACTAATCTCGACATTGCGCTGCCTGATACGGATGATCCCCTGCCGGTTCAGGTCGGCAAGCTGGCGGCTCACCGTTTCAATCGTCAGGCCTAAAAAATTGGCGATGTCCTGCCGCCGCATACTTAAATTAAACGCGGTGCCGGAAAAACCCAATGCCCCATAGCGCCTTGACAGCATCAACAAAAAGGTCGCCACCCGTTCCTTCGCGCTACGGTGCCCCAGCAAAACGATCTGCTCATGGTCGGAGGCGATTTCTTTGCCTAAAATCCGCATCATCTGCATTTGCAGGCCGGGAATTTCGGTGCACAGCTCTTGTAGCCGCGCTACCGGCACCTCGCACACCGCCGCCGTCTCCAAAGCCACCACCGAACAACTGAAACGGCCATGCTGCAAAGCGTCCAAGCCCATGATCTCACCCGGCAAATAAAAGCCCACTGTCTGCTCAAAGCCATCCGAATCCGCCATAAAACTGCGGAATGAGCCAGATTTTACCGCATACCAATAGAGGCCATCCCCCCCTTGACGATACACATACTCATCCGCCTGTAAGAGCCGTTGGCTTTTAACCGCCGTGGCAAG
This sequence comes from Methylovulum psychrotolerans, assembly GCF_002209385.1. Taxonomy (NCBI): domain Bacteria; kingdom Pseudomonadati; phylum Pseudomonadota; class Gammaproteobacteria; order Methylococcales; family Methylococcaceae; genus Methylovulum; species Methylovulum psychrotolerans. The sequence goes on along the minus strand of NZ_CP022129.1, from coordinate 534,656 downwards.
CTGGGCGACCGCCTCATGGTGCAACCCGTAGGGCAAACATAATTCGGCGAGCCGGCAATGCGGGCAAGCGGACGCGGAGGCAAATGCCATTGTCATCAATCCTTTTGCAAAATGGACAGTGTAGCAGAAGATAGCGTTAAAAAAGTAACTGTTATAGCGCCAACGGTTCAGACTAAAATAGCTGTTTTGCCCATTTACTTCCTATTATGCCCAACCCCCCTATCATAGCCACCCGCTTATGGCTGGAATCCGTCATTATCGGCCATACTCTGTGCCCGTTCGCCAAACGCGAATTAGAGCGCGGCAGCATCCATTTTTGCACCGAAGCCGACACCGACCCCGAAACCTGCCTGCACCAACTGATCGGCGAATGCGTCCGGCTAGATAATGACAGCAATATCGCCACCACCCTAATCATTTACAGCCACGGCTTTAGCGATTTTTATGCTTACTTGGATTTTTTGGCCTTGGCCGAAGCCTTATTAGCCTCCCAAGGCTATGAAGGCGTTTACCAACTCGCCAGTTTCCACCCCGATTATTGTTTTGCCCAAGCCGCCGCCGACGATGCCGCCAATTACACCAACCGCTCACCCTACCCCATGCTGCATCTGCTGCGGGAAAGCGATATCGAACAGGCGGTCAGCAGCCATCCTGACCCGGACGGCATACCCGAACGCAATATCCGGCATACCCGCCAACTTGGCCTAAACCAGATGCAGGCCTTGCTGGCGGCCTGTTATCGCCAGAAACCCTAGTAATAGGGTTTGCATCAGACCCGAAAGCGTTTTATGATGTTTCAGACCTGCGGGTTTAACCCGTGCCGCGCTTGCCGCTGGCCTAGCCACACTGGCAAACAACCATCAGCCAACGCGCACAATCTTAACCCCTAACGAAACTCTACCCGCATTTACAGGTCACTGTAACGTTAACCACTCTTTAAGGATCCTTTATGAAAGCCGATACCGTTTTATCACGCCCCGAAGCGGGCGTACTGGCAACCAATAAGTTGCTGCGTAACACTTACTTGTTATTGTCCATGACCTTATTGTTCAGCGCCATGACCGCCGGTGCGTCCATGTATCTGAACCTGCCCCACCCTGGTATGATCCTGACTTTAGTCGGTTTCTATGGCCTGCTGTTCGCGATCACCAAATTCCGCAACAGCGCGGTCGGCATTGTCCTGGTGTTTGCCCTGACAGGTTTTATGGGCTTGACCTTAGGCCCTATCCTGACTATGTACATCAAAGCTTTCACTAACGGCCATGAGCTGATTATGATGGCCTTAGGCGGCACTGGCACGATTTTCTTAGGCCTGTCCGGCTACGCCTTGACCACCCGCAAAGATTTCAGTTTCTTGGGCGGCTTTTTGATGGTCGGCATCTTGGTGGCCTTTCTGGCGGGTATCGGCGCGGTGGTGTTCTCCATCCCCGCCCTGTCCTTGGCGGTATCGGCGATGTTTATCCTGCTGATGTCCGGCATGATCCTGTTCCAAACCAGCCTGATGGTCAACGGCGGCGAAACCAACTACATTATGGCGACCGTCAACTTATATGTGTCCATCTATAACCTGTTCCTGAGCTTGCTGCAAATCTTAGGCGTATTCGGCGGCGACGACTGATAGGCCCAAAAGACTAGGGTGATTACACCCTAAACCTCTAGTACCCCCCCAAAGGACACCCGGCTATAGCCGCGTGTCCTTTTTACCTTCCAGACCATGCGCCCGAATTTTATTGGGGTACGCACTATCACCACCAACCTCGCCCTACACAAAAAGCCTCCGCTTATTTCCTAACAACAAACGGATGATCAAGCCATATTTTTCAACTTAATGGCCGTACCCCGCCCCGACCACCGCAAAACCCACTCCTTCACATCATCCATATAAGTAAACGCCACCGGGATCACCAATAAACTTAGCAAGGTAGAGGTCACCAAGCCGCCCAGCACCGCCACCGCCATCGGGCTGCGGAAAGACGAATCGGAATCTCCCCAACCCATAGCAATGGGCAACATTCCCGCGCCCATCGCAATCGTGGTCATAATAATCGGGCGGGCGCGTTTATGGCAGGCATCCAACAAGGCTTCATGGCGGCTCATGCCGTGGTCGCGTCTGGCGACAATGGCGTATTCGACCAATAAGATGGAGTTTTTCGTAGCGATGCCCATCAGCATCACCAAGCCGATTAAAGACGGCATGGAAAAACTTTTATCCGCCAGCAACAAGGCGACAAAGCCGCCGCCGAACGACAGCGGCAACGCCACCAAAATGGTAATCGGTTGTAAAAAATCCTTAAACAACAGCACCAGCACAATAAAAATACACAACACGCCAATCAGCATCGCCGTGCCAAAACTGGTAAACAGTTCTATCATCATTTCCGCGTCGCCGACATTCACTTGCTTCACCCCCGCAGGTAAGTTACGGATACTGGGCAATTGTTCCACAGCGGCGGCGACATCGCCTAAGGGCAAATCGGCCAATTCAATTTCAAAATTAATATTGCGCGCCCGATCATAACGGTCAATCACCGCAGGGCCGCTAGACAGGGTCAAATCGGCGACCTGCCCAATCATCACCGGGCCACTATTCGCTTTACCTGACGGTACGGCCAGACGCTCCAATATGGCAAGGTCACGCCGCCCGTCTTCCGTCAGCTTGACCATAATCGGCACTTGCCGTTGCGCCAGATTAAACTTGGGCAATGAGGTATCGTAATCGCCGATAGTGGCGATACGCAGCGTCTCGGCAATAGCGGCGGACGTGACCCCCAAATCAGCGGCACGGGCAAAGTTTGGCCGCACGGCAATTTCCGGCCTGACCAACGACGCACTGGACGCAATATTGCCCAAGCCATGTATCGTGCGTAAATCTTTCCCGACCGCGCGGGCGGCGGTCAACAGCGTCTGCGGGTCTTCCCCGCTCAACACCAACACATATTTTTCCCCAGACGCACCCAAGCCTACTTTCGTGCGCACTCCAGGCAACGCTTGTAAAGCGGTACGAATATCTTTTTCAATAACCTGTTTGCGCACGGGCCTATCTTGGCGGTTCGCCAGTAAAACGGTCAGGGTCGCCTTACGCACCTCACCGCCACCCTGGATCGCCATCGGGTCAGCCCCTGCCGTACCTGCGCCAATCGTGGTATAAATGGCATGCACATAAGGTATGGCAGCGACTAACTGCCGCGCTGTTTCCGCTGTCGCGCTAGTTTGCGCCAACGTCGCTCCGGGCGGCAATTCGACAAACACCTGACTTTGCGGATTATCATCCGCTGGGACAAAGCCAGTCGGCAATAACGGGATTAACATGAGCGAGCCGATAAAAAACGCCACCGCCCCTGCCATCGTCAATAACCGGTGCCGCAAGCACCACGCCGCCAAACTTAAATAATGGCGCATAATAAGCCCGTCAGCTTGGGCTTTATGGCCTGTATCCTTTAACAAATATGCCGACATCATCGGGGTTAGCATCCGTGCCACCACCAACGAGGCCAAAATGGCCAACGCCGCCGTCCAGCCAAATTGCTTAAAAAACCGTCCGGCGATACCGCTCATAAAAGCGGTCGGCAAAAACACCGCCACTAAGGCCAGCGTCGTTGCCACCACCGCCAAACCGATTTCTTCCGCCGCTTCCATCGCCGCCTGATACGGGCTTTTGCCCATGCGCAAATGGCGGACAATGTTTTCGACCTCAACAATCGCATCATCGACCAAAATACCGATGACCAGCGACAAGGCCAATAAGGTGACGACATTCAAAGAAAAGCCGAAATAATCCATGCCGATAAAGGCCGGAATCGCCGACAAGGGCAAGGCGACCGCCGAAATAAAAGTGGCCCGCCAATCGCGCAGGAACAACCAGACCACCAAAATCGCCAGAACCGCACCTTCGTACAGCAAAGCCATCGAACCGTCGAATTCTTCCTGCACCGGCACGACAAAGTTAAATGCCTCGTTCAACTCCACATCAGGATTGCTCAGGCGCAATTGTGCCAAGGTTTTTTGCACCCCAGCCCCGACTTCCACCTCACTCGCCCCCCGGCTCCGCGTCACCTCAAACCCGACCACACGTTTACCGTTAAAAAACGCCAATGCGCGGGGTTCGGCAACCGTATCGTTAATCTCGGCAATCTGATCCAAACGCACCCGCCGCCCATCCGGCAAGGAAATCTCTAGCGTCCGCAGTTGTGCTACCGACGTGACATTCGCCAAAGTACGCACCGGCTGTTCGCCGTTGCCCAAATCGGTGCGCCCACCGGAGCTCTCGCGTTGAATCTGCCGCAGTTGTTGGGAAATACCTGTTGCCGTCGCGCCTAAAGACTGCAACTTAATCGGATCCAAGGCAATCGCCACCTCCCTCGTCACCCCGCCAACCCGCTGTACATTCCCTACCCCGCGCACCGACAACAGCCGCTTAGTAATGGTGTCATCGACAAACCATGACAAAGCCTCTTCATCCCGCTGCGCCGAAGCCACCGTAAATGCCAAAATCGGCGATGATGCCAAATCCAATTTATTGACAATTGGATCCCGCAAATCGGCGGGCATATCCGACCGCACTTTACTGACTGCCGAGCGCACATCATCGACCGCTTCCTGTACGGGTTTTTCTAGCCGGAATTCGGCGGTGATCGTAACGCTACCGTCCTTAATTGTGGTGGTCAGACGCTTTAAACCTTGCAGTGTCGCCAACGAATTTTCAATTTTCCGCGCCACATCCGTTTCCAACTGCCCCGGTGACGCGCCGGGCAAACTGCACGACACCACGACAGTCGGCAAATCCAAATCCGGGAAGTTTTGGATTTTCATGGCCTTAAAACATAGCAAACCGCCGATGCTCAGCAGTAAAAACAGCATCAAGGCCGGAATGGGATTACGGATACACCAGGTTGAAATATTCATTTGCCCACCACCCGCACGGTATCGCCATCCGCCAAAAACGCCGCCCCGCTGGCCACCAAACGGTCATCAGGGCTAATGCCCGATAAAATTTCATAATACTCAGCCCAACGCCGCCCTAATTGCACTTTGACTTGGCTGACCGTCGCTTGATCGTGCTGCCCTGCATTCAGACGGAACACATAACTAAAGCCTTCGCGTAAAGACAAAACGTCTTGCGGCACAGTCAAAGCAGAGCTACTGCCCAAGACAAATTCCCCTTGGGCGAACATCCCGGCGCGTAGCCCTTGGCTGCTGGCCGTAGCAGGCAGATCGACATAGACCAAGCCATTACGGCTTTGGGTATCTATGGTCGGGGCGAGCACCCGTACCTTACCCGCCACTTTTGCCACGTTGGGGATAATCACTGTAACCGCCACCCCCGGCTTAAGCCGCGCCATTTCCGCCGCCGTCACTTCCGCCCGCCATTCCAAACGGTTTTGCCGGATCAAGCGGAACAACTCCTGACCCGGCGTCGCCACCGCCCCTAAGGTCGCCGACCGCGAAGAAATAACGCCGTCATCACTGGCGACCACACGGGTATGCTTTTTCCGCAGCAACTGGCTATCCAACTGGGCTTTAGCCGACTGCACTTTCGCAGCGGCGGTTTTTTCACTGGTTTCATACTGGGCGACTTGTTGGCCGCTCAACACCCCCGAACCGGACACTTGCCGCGCCCGTTGCGCATTAGCGCGGGCATCGGCAAGATTCGCCTCCGCCTCCGCCAAGGCCGCTTGGGTTTGGGCGACATCCGCCAACACCCGATCATCGGCAAATACCGCCAAAATTTGGCCTTTACGCACCGTTTCGCCCACTTGCACCCGCACCTCATCTAAACGTAAATCGCTGATTTGCGCACCGATAATGGCCTCCTGCCACGCCGAAACCGAACCGTTGGCCGTTAAAGTCAACGGAATATCCCGTTGGCTAGGTCGGCTAACGGTAACGCTCAAGGCTGGGCGCACCGCCGCGTTACCTTCGGCAGGCGCATCGCTTTGCCCGATACTCTCGCCCACACTTAAGGCCAAACAAATACCCGTCACTATCGCCAACACATTGGCTGTTTTCATGCTCTTGCTCCAGTTACAGTTGCCGCACAGGCGTTATCCAAATAGGTGTTTTCCCGTTCCCACGCCCAGCGCCCACTGCCATTAATCCGATAATTAATAATCAATGTGTTGCCGTTAAATTTTTTTCAAAAAAGCCAAAACAGGATTAACCGTCCATAGTCCGATAAGGTTATCCTTATCCCTCAATCCACCCAACCGCCGCCCACAGCACGATACAAAGCAATCCACGCGCTAACTTGTTCCTGCTCCAAATCCTTCACCGCCAAATCCGCCGCCACTGCCGAACGCCGCGACGTTTCCGCATCCAACAAATTCCCCAAACCCACCTCATAAGCTTGCTTAGCGGCCTGATAATGGCTCTGATAATCACGGGTAGCCGCATGGGCTTGAGGCAAGCGTTGCCCGGCACTCGCCAAACGCACCAAGGCTTGCTCCACCTCTTTCACCGCCGTGCGGACAACCGCATGGAATTGCGCGGTGGCAGCGGCATAATCCTGCTTCGCGGCTTCGACATCAGCAGCGCGTTTCCCCGCATCAAACAACGGCAAGCTCAGCGTCGGGCCAATTGACCAGGTTTGCGCTAAGGTCAACGCCCCACCGTTAATATTTTGGAGCACCGGCGCAATATTGCCCGACAAACTCAACTTAGGATAACGCTTGGCTTGCGCCACCCCGATCTTGGCACTGGCTTCCGCCATATCCCGCTCGGCGGCGGCAACATCCGGGCGTTGCAACAGCATCTTGGCAGGTACGGCATTAATCGGAAACGGTGGCGGTTTAGGCAAACTGGCGACCGCCCCTGAGGGTTGCGCCAATAGTTGCCGCAGTTGCGGCTCTTCCAGCCCAGTCATCGCCACCAAACTTTTGACCGAGCGGTCACAGCTCGCCTGTTGTTGCAATAAGGTATTTTGCCCCTCGGCGGCACTGGCGCGGGCTAAAGCCGCATCGGCGGTCGTGCGGAACCCGGCTTGGGCAGCAATCCCTACCACCCGCGCCGAGGCCTGCCTAGATTGTGCGTCGGCCTGATTTAGACGCAACTGCGCCTCACAATAGCGTTGCGCCAGATAAGCATTTGCCAATTCCGCCGCCACCGCCACCCGTGCGTCGTGCCAAGCCGCCGTGCGCGAAGCCAACTGGCTCAGCCCGGCCTCTTGCTGCCGCGCCAGACCACCAAACAAATCTAACTCCCAACTGGACTGCAACTCCAATTGATGTTGGTTACGGATAAACGGCGCTTGCCCGAACGAAAACGACGAACGGGTACTGCTTAAACTGCCATCCACACTCGGCAAAAACTGCGAACCGCTGCTGACCAGACTAGCCCGCGCCTGCCCAATACGCGCTTTGGCATTGGCGACATCGGCGCTTTCCGCTTGTGCCGCCGCCAGTAAACGGTTCAGCACCGGATCATTAAATTTTTCCCACCAGTGCGCCAATTCCGTCAATTCGCCGTGATGCGCCAACACCGGGGGTGGCGCATACCAGCGTTTGGCGGCCGGCAGTTCGGGTGTGTGGTAATCCGGCCCCACTGTCGTTAACCAACCACCTTTTAAACCGCAACCGGACAATAGTAACGGTAACATCACCCCACTCAGGAGGGCATTACACTTGATGTTCAAGTTTTTCATAAAACCTGCTCTAAATATCGTGAAAACCGTCATTGCAAAAATTATTTACCACGCAGGGCACACCTAAAAATGCTGTATTTGTCGCGGCAAATGAACAGCGGCAGAAAAACTTACCGATTCTATCCGCCACAATGTGAATACACCGTTATAAAGTCCGATGTTAAGCAAACGACAGACTAAATGTTGGTACACACGGGTTAGGCCATCGTGCAATGGCTGAAGAGCATCGCACTCCGTCCGGTGCGGCGTCTTCGGTGGAGTACAAAGGTCTTTAGCCTTTGCCGAGGGCTTTAACCTCGCGCCTAATCCAGTATGTCCGGTTAGCTTGTCTTTGTGTCGCTTAATGAGTCACTGCCCACTGAAAGCCTGCGCTGCACCTCATCGGCAATAATCGCCACCGCATAGCCCACCAAACGTTCCGCTAATATCTCAATATCAGCGGGCGTAGCTAGCAACTGCGGGGCAAGACAAGCCACCACATCCTGTCCGACATAAAAATGCACCGCCATACCGATTACCGCAAACGCCAAGCGCTGCAAATCGTCATCCGGCTCTGCCAAGGCAAAGTGCCGCTGGAGCAATGCAAGCAGAACATCATGCAGCGGCTTAATTTCAGCATCTATCTCTTCCTGCCAAACCCCCGTAGGCTCAACCATTTCCCGAAAACGCAATTTCATCGCCAATCGCGAAGTTTCACCTTGCTTTAACGGCGCTAAAAATTCGCGGAAAAAGAGTGCCAAGGCTTGCGGCAAAGGCAAGTCCGCACAAGCCGCCAAAGCCAAATGGCAAGGCGTGTCGCCCATCGGTTCAATAAATGCCGCCCGGTACAAGCCTGCTTTGTCACCAAAATAGTAGCGGATGGCCGAAATGTTCGCCCCCGCCAATTGGCAAATATTACGCGTCGTTGCCGCCGCAAAGCCTTTTTCGGCAAAAATGCGCAACGCCGCCATCACCAAACAGCTACGCGCATCCTGCGGTTCGGTCAGATTATCGGTATGCTTAGCCATCTATCCCATACATCATCAGTCGCCCATAATTAAATCAATCGTTTGATTTAATTATGGGCGACAAATACCCGCCTGTCAACTTTCCCGCCTATTTTTACCCGTCCACTAACAAAAATAACCCTCAAAATGCCCGAAATACATAACGGCATTGTTATTCTCGGTTTTTTTCTTTTATACTTGCCAGCTAACTTTACGCCTATCTACCAACAGGGAGCTATCATGGAAAAACCATTTATCTTACACATGCTGACGACAGCAAAAAACCTCAGCCCATTCGATGTTAACATGGCTCTGGATGCCGGTTGGGTTTCCGCTTTGCCTTACATTAATGTTGAACCTAGCGAGGTACAGGGCTTAGTTCAGGATGCGATTTTTTCGCGTAGCACCAAAAACCTCAAGCGGACAGGCATTTTTATCGGCGGACGCGACACCAAACAAGCGATGGACATGCTCAAAACCGCCAAACGCTCGATGGTACCGCCTTTTGAAGTATCCGTATTTGCCGACCCTAGCGGCGCGTTCACCACAGCGGCAGGCATGGTCGCCGCTGTCGAACATGAACTCTTCACCAAATTTAACACCACCTTAGAAGGCAAAACCATTTTGGCGCTGGGGGGCACCGGTCCGGTCGGCCAAGCGGCGGCGGTCATTTCCGCACAAGCCGGCGCGAATGTGCGCATTATCGGCAGACAATTGGAAAAAGCCCAAGCCATTGCCGATTTATGCAGCAATGAGTTTGGCGATGGTAAAATCACCATTACCGCCGGTGCGGATGCCGACAAAGCCGAATACATCAAAACTGCCGACGTGGTGTTTGCCACAGGCGCGGCAGGTATCGAACTGTTAAGCGCCGAACTGATCGCTTCCGCCCCCCAACTGAAAGTTGCCGCCGACGTTAACGCCGTACCGCCTGCCGGTATCGCGGGTGTCGATGCCTTCGATAACGGCACCCCCATACCCGCCTCTACCAGCGGCGCAGTCGGCATTGGCGCGTTGGCGATAGGCAACATTAAATACCAAGCGCAAAATCTTTTATTAAAAAGTATGCTCAGCACCGACAAACCGTTATACCTGCATTTTGAACATGCTTTTGCTGTGGCCAGAGATTACATAAAATCCCAAGCCTAATCCGCTTACCTTTCAACCCGTCACTTTATGAGAATGTCTAATGGAAAAACGTAGCATTTTACACATGCTGGACCCCATGCCGCACAACAGCCCGTTCGACATTAATATGGCCATGGACGCTGGCTTTGATGTGCTGATGCCCTATAGCAATGTCAAACTCGACAGCGTTTATGGCTTGACTCAGGACGCTATCTTTTCACGGGGCCCTGCGGGTGTCAGACGCACCGGCATATTTATCGGTGGCCGTGATCTGGGGCTGGCGATGGATATGCTTAAAGCCAGCCAGCAAGCGATGGTACCGCCTTTTGAAGTGTCGGTGTTTGCCGACCCCAGCGGCGCATTCACTACGGCCGCCGCCTTGGTCGCCTGCGTGGAAAAACAACTCCAAAGCCAGCATGGTAAGGCTTTGTCCGACTGCAAGGCCTTGGTGTTTGGCGGTACCGGGCCGGTGGGTATTGCCACCGGCGTGATTGCTTCCCTGGCAGGGGCGCAAACTGCCTTAGTCGACCATCTCTCGGCAGAAACCGCCGACGATGTCGCCAAAGCCTACAACCGCCGGTTTGCCTGCACCCTGACCGGGGCGTGCGGACGCACGGATGCCGAAAAGGCCGAACTGCTGCGTGATGCCGACATTATTTTCTGTACCGCTAAAGCCGGTATCCAAGTGCTGAACGCCGCCACATTGGAAACCGCCTTACAGCTTAAAGTTGCGGGTGATGTCAATGCCGTGCCGCCAGCAGGCATTGAAGGTATTAAGCGCAATGACCTAGGCACACCCCTGCGTCATGCCAACCCCGACCTGAATGCAGTCGGGGTCGGTGCCTTAGCCGTCGGCAATGTGAAATATCAGTTGCAAAATGAGCTGTTAAGGCTGATGCTAACCGCCGAAAAACCGCAGTATCTGGATTTTAGGGCGGCATTTGGCAAAGCCAGAGAGCTTGTTTAAGGCGTTTTTTTTTAGAATGGGCAATCCTGACAATTGCCCATTCAGCAACTATACTGATACCAGAGGACACAAAAACCCACGGGCAATAACGGCAATACACTGTTATTTTTGGCATGAGGGTTAATACCACAGATGGTGTGACAACATGAGCCAATACGACAGACTATTATTTGCCGGCGACCCGCACGGAAACTTTAACGCCCTGATTACCGCCGTACACAAGCACCGCCCGGAAGCGGTGGTGATGCTGGGTGACTATGATCTTGAACAGCCTTTAGAAACCTATTTGGCGGAGATTCTCGACCTGACCCAGGTCTGGTGGATTGCGGGTAATCACGATTTTGAAACGCCCTGCAAATACCATAACCTGTTCCATTCCGCCCTGGCCCATAAGAGCCTGCACCTTAAAGTCACCGAAGTGGCGGGACTACGGATTGCCGGGCTAGGCGGCATTTTCTTAGGGCGGGTCTGGTATCCGCCGCAAGTGCCGAAATGGCGCAACAAGCAGGAATACTTAGAGCATCAAGCCGCCCATATCAAAAATGCCGATATGTCGCTGAAATACCGTTCGGCAATTTGGCATGACGAATTTGAAGCGCTCAGAAGCCTTAAGGCCGACATCCTCGTCACTCACGAGGCACCAGGCTCACACCGGCACGGTTTTGCCGTTATTGGCGAACTGGCCGCCGCTATGGGCGTAAAACATATTTTTCACGGCCATTTGCATGAAAATTACACCCGCATCATCAAACAACACATCCATGTGTTTGGCGTAGCAAACCGGACGGTCACTAATTTACGCGGCCAAATCGTCAGCGACATCAAAGCCTGCCATGACTTCTCTTATTAAACCCTCCGCCCCCGCTTAAAGGCTAGACCCTTAGGCGGCTTCTCCAGCTTGTCGTTTTTAACCCGCATCTAAATTGAATGGCCTGAACGCCTTAACCATTAACTGAAGAGCAACCGCATGAGCGACTTTATCCCCCCCTACCCTATCCGCCACCCGAAAACCCTAGGTGGTTTAGATACCATTAAGCACCTGCGCCGCGATTTGCTGTCATTCTGGACAGAAAATGCCTTTACCCGCAAGTTCATCACCATGAAACTGCTCAACCGCACGCTGATTATCGCCAACTTACCTGAGGCGGTGAATTATATTTTAATCCAACATTATGATAATTATCAGAAAAAAAGCTCCTTGATGCAAAAAAGCCTGATGCCGTTAATACCGGACAGCCTGCTGATTAGCCACGGGGATCTTTGGCAAAAGCACAGCCACCTCATCAGACCTTTTTTCGGCCCCGAACAGCTCACTACATTCAGTGCCGTGATGCAGCAAACCCTGCACGAACAGCAAGAACGCTGGGGCAAACTGCCAACCACCAACACCTTACCCATGCTGCCGGAAATGCGTGCCTTAAGCGCGACCATGCTGTGCCGCATCCTCTTTGGCTCCCAGATAAGCGACGCGGACTGCCAAGCCTTAACCAAAAGCGTGGCCGCGTACCTGCATAGCATTGAAGACTTGGACGTTAACACCTTTTTCGGCTTACCCACCTGGGTACCGAGCTTGGGCGGCAACAAAAGCGGCAAAGCCGCCAAAGCGGTGCATGAGTGCATAGACAAAATCATCGCCACTTATAGCCCAGCTAACGCCAACTCCTTACTGGGGTTATTCCTTAGCTTGCCCGACTTAAGCCCCGCCCAAATCCGCCATGAACTGCTGGCATTTTTTCTGGCCGGTTACGACACTACCGCCACTACCCTCACCTGGGTCTGGTATTTGCTCGCCCAATGCCCTGATGTCGAACAGCGCCTACACCAAGAAATCGACAGTGTGCTAAACGGCACTGAGGCCTTGGCTGACCTGCCCACACAACTACCCTACACCCGCGCCATCATCGACGAAACTCTGCGCCTGTATCCGCCCTTCCCGATGCTGTCACGCGAAGCCGCTGCCGCCGACACCTTTCACGATAAACCCATTCCTGCCGGCGCCACTATACTTATCGTGCCTTGGCTGTTGCACCGCCATAAAGCCTACTGGGAAAAACCCGACCACTTCATCCCCGAACGCTTTCTGGCCGATGCACCCGTTAAACCGACCCCTTTCACCTACCTGCCGTTTGGCTTCGGGGCGAGGGAGTGCGTCGCCAAACAGTTCAGCACTTTGCAACTAACCCTGTCCGTAGCCCTATTGGCGCAACACTTCCGCCCACAAACCAAACCTGGGTTAAAAGTTACCCCTATCTGCAAAGTCACCCTAAGCCCAGACAATGACGTGCCCATGACAATAGTAAAGCGGTAAGCCTATTTGCCGCTACCTCGGCACAGCCACCAGTCAGGCCTTTCAGGTTTTGGCAACCTGAAAGGCCTGACTGGTCATAACGGAATTACCCCTTTACGCATTTTTGGAGCCAGTAGTGCTGTATCTATGCCGCCAAAACCCATACCCCAACACCGCCAGCAACAGCCACACCGTCACTAACGGCCCAATCACCCCATCATAACGGCTGACCAGAAACGCATAATCGGCGTTAAAATCGGTGTTGAACACCGTCTTGTTCATTTTTATCAGCGTCACCCAGCAGGTATGGCAACCGATGCACAAGCCTAAACTGGCTTGACGTTCCGTCCTCAGCAACCCTAAAAACACCCCGACCATCAACAAGGCCAAAAACGCGCTAAAAATATCAGGATTGAGCAAATTGGCGAACGCATCGGCCAGCAGGCCAAACGTGCCGCCTAAAGTCAGTTCCGACGCAGGGATGTTATGTGGGCTTTTAATAAAATGCAGGCAACCATAATAGGCAGCACTGATGATAATCGCCGCCGGAACAGGTAGTTTGCGCAGCAATCCCGCCAATAAAATGCCCCGAAACAACGGCTCTTCAATCAAAGAAATTAACAAGGACAACAATACCGCCAGACTGGCTTTGCCGAAAAACCAACTCAGCGTCCAGGCTTGCGATTCATCCAGGACATTGATTTTCAGCACCGTCAAGACAATAAACACCGGCATTAAGGTGGCAAAGCCCAAGCCGAAGCCTTGCAACAATTGCCTGCCAAACTGCTTACGGCCAGCAAAACCCAAATCGGTTTTATTCAACTTAAGCCAAGCCATCGCCGGAAAAATGCTCAGCACTAACAAGGCTTGGGTGGTTTTATTGATGACTTTCTGTACCGACCAGGTATCGAACACCTGCACCAGCAAAAACCCGCCGATACTGGCGATAACCGCCGCACCCAACAACACCCCCAGCGGCACCAGCGCGTAATAGACCGAACGCATCATTTAAAATCGCCCCATAACATCTGCACCGCCGCCAAAGCCGTCAGCGAGGCCGTTTCTGTCCGTAAAATGCGGCTGCCTAAGCGCACCGGGATAAATCCCGCCGCTTGGGCAATCTCGCGCTCTTGCGCACTAAATCCGCCTTCCGGCCCGGTCAGCAAAGTCACTTGCATAGCCTCCGGTTGCAACTGAGCTAACGAGGTTTGCGCATACGGGTCAAGAAACACCCGCAAGCCCTGTTGCTGACCGACCCAACTTGCCAGCGGCGCAATCTCGGTCAAAGCAGGCACAACCGTCCGGCCACTTTGCTCGGCGGCGTGTTGGACGATTTTCTGCCAATGCAGCAAACGCTGGGGCTTTTTTTCGCCCTTAAACTGCACCACACAACGCTCGGTCATTAAAGGCGTAATCCGGTTCACCCCCAATTCCACCGCTTTTTGCACCGACCAGTCCATCCTATCGCCCCGCGCAATCCCCAAGCCTAAATTAACCTGTAGCGGCGATTCGACACTGCGTTCTTGCCGCACCCCGATAGCCACCGCCACCGCCTTACGCCCCACCTCCTCAACCCGCGCCAAATACTCGCCGCCGTCGCCGTTAAACAAAATCAGCTCATCCGCTTTTTTTAAGCGCAGCACCGTCCGCAAATAATGGCCGCTGTCATCGTCCAAGTCGATAGTGTCACCTTGCGCCAACGGCAAAGCAGTGTAGAGTCTGGAAACACGCATGATAGTTTTGGGGGGTTGCGGAATAAAAAAGGCAGGGGGAATGGTTAGGCTGGGTGACGCTAAGGAACGTGCATAAAATAACCTCGGCAAATCTTATCGTGAGGCGGTTTTTTCTTTGGGGCGCGGGCAAGATACCCGCGATCCAACCTCCTACCCATTATTAAGGGCGGCGGCGAGACTAAAATAAATTACTTTTAAGCCGTCGGCAAAGGCTTTTAGCCTAATATGCTTAACGGGTGTTAAAACAACTGCAAAGCCAACATAATCGCGTCTTCACGGCCATTTTCGGCGGGGTAGTAGTTTTTGCGGATACCGATTTCGTTAAAGCCCATGTCTTCGTATAAGGCAATCGCCACTTCGTTAGAGGGGCGGACTTCTAAAAATACGGTCTCCGCCCTGCCCCTGACACTATCAATCAAATGCTGGAGCATTTTCCGGCCTATGCCTTGCTTTTGCTCGGCGGGATCTACGGAAATATTCAGGATATGCGCTTCGCCGACCGCGACCGACAGCAGGCAATAGCCCAACACCCGATCTAGCTCTTCGCACACCCAACAGCTATAGCCGGATTTCAGGCAGTCTTCAAAAATGTCCTCTTCCCAAGGGAACAGATAATTTTGCCTTTCAATCGCCAAGACTTGCGGCAAGTCCGCCATGCCCATCCGCCTCATGCGGAACAAATCGCGGCGCGGCACCGAACCGGGAAAGACTTTGGCATAAAACTCCTTGTCGGCATCATAGACGACCAAGGTCTTGAGTTTATCGAATAAATCGCGCATGGTGGGCTTCCTTTTCTTCTTCTTATTGTTGTGCTTTTACGGTGTGCAGTGCCAATTGCAAATCTTGCCAGGCTTTGCGCTTTTCCGGCAATGACCGCAACAAATAGGCAGGGTGGTAAACGACCACGACCGGAACCCCGTGCAAGGTATGCACCTTCCCCCTGAGTTTCCCTAAGGGCGCGTCAGTCGCCAATAAGGTTTGCGCGGCGATACGCCCGACCGCCAAAATGATTTTCGGGCGGATCAGGGCAATTTGCCGTTGCAAATAGCCTTGGCAGCTTGCCACTTCATCGACATGCGGGTCGCGGTTATTGGGCGGGCGGCATTTGACGATATTGGTGATGAACACCTCGTCACGGCTAAGGCCGAGGGCGCGGATCATTTCCGTCAGCAATTGCCCGGCATTGCCGACAAACGGCAAGCCCTGTTCATCTTCATGCTGGCCCGGGCCTTCGCCGATCAACAGCCAATCCGCCATCTTATCGCCCGACCCGAACACGGTGTTTTTGCGGGTGTTGCATAAGCCGCAACGGGTGCAAGCGGCAACTTCGGCAGCCAGCACCTCCCAATTGTCTGCGCCAGCATCAGCCGCGCCAATATCCGCTAAGGGCTGCGGTTCCGGCGGCGCAGGCAACTCGGCCAACGCTTGCGGTTCGGGCAAAGGCGGCACAGGCTCCGCCGCGCTTAGCTCCGGCACTACGCTAGCCACCCTAGGCAACCAAACGTCGATACCCATAGCCTC
The DNA here is from genome assembly GCF_002209385.1 of Methylovulum psychrotolerans. Taxonomy (NCBI): domain Bacteria; kingdom Pseudomonadati; phylum Pseudomonadota; class Gammaproteobacteria; order Methylococcales; family Methylococcaceae; genus Methylovulum; species Methylovulum psychrotolerans. Next base: position 518,398 of record NZ_CP022129.1, on the reverse strand, counting down.
TAAGTAGTGCAGACGTAGCGTGTTATCCATAATAATCCATGATCCCGCCCAAACCGTCTGGGCTAGCCAAGAGCGGCCTTATACCTCAGCCATCTGCGGATGCTGGCGTTCGTTAGGCTGGTGCAGCTTATTGACGGCATTAATATAAGCCTTCGCCGAAGCCACGACAATATCCGTATCCGCGCCCAAACCGTTAACAATACGGCCTGCTTTTTCCAGCCGCACCGTCACTTCGCCTTGCGCGTCAGTGCCGTTGGTGATGTTATTAACCGAATACAACGCCAAGGTGGCCTTGGTTTTCACCAATTGCTCGATGGCTTTTAAGGTCGCATCGACCACGCCGCCACCTTCGGCACAGCCGACCGCTTCTTTATTATCAATACGCAAGGTCACTTGCGCATTTGGGACTTCGCCCGTTTCGGAACAGACTTTTAACGAAATCAGCTTAACGCGCTCTTCCTCGCCTTCGGTGCTGGTTTCGGAAATTAAAGCCTGTAAGTCTTCGTCAAAAATCTCATGTTTTTTATCGGCGAGCAGTTTGAAGCGGGCAAACGCGTCGTTAATCTCGGCTTCGGAAGCAAATTCAAAACCCAATTCAGTGATGCGGCTCTTAAACGCATTGCGCCCCGAATGCTTGCCCAACACCATACGGTTAGCCGACCAGCCGACATCTTCCGCCCGCATAATTTCATAAGTTTCGCGGCTTTTTAACACGCCATCCTGATGGATACCCGCCTCGTGGGCGAAGGCATTGGCGCCGACAATGGCTTTATTAGGCTGTACCGGAAAACCGGTAATGGTCGACACCAGCTTGGAACAGGTCAAAATTTCGCGGGTGTCGATACGGGTTTGGCAAGCAAACACGTCCTGGCGGGTGCGCACCGCCATCACCACTTCTTCTAAAGACGCATTGCCCGCCCGCTCGCCCAAACCGTTGATGGTACATTCAACCTGCCGGGCACCGTTCATGACCGCCGATAAGGAGTTCGCCACTGCCAACCCTAAATCATTATGGCAATGCACGGAAAAAATCGCCTTGTCCGCATTAGGGATACGCGCCATCAGGTTGGCGATGGTCGCGCCGAATTGCTGCGGAATGCTGTAACCGACGGTGTCGGGGATATTCAAGGTGGTCGCGCCCGCGTCAATTACCGCTTCCAAGATGCGGCACAAAAAATCCTCTTCGGAACGTCCGGCATCTTCGGGGGAAAACTCGACATCATCGGTATATTGCCGCGCCCGCTTCACCGCCCGCACTGCGTATTCAATCACCTGCTCCGGCGACATGTTCAGCTTCATCTGCATGTGGATCGGCGAGGTGGCGATAAAGGTGTGGATACGGCGGCGGCCCGCCTGTTTTAAGGCCTCCCCGGCACGGTCAATATCCTTATCCAACGCCCGCGCCAAACCGCACACGGTACTGTCCTTGATGATTTTCGCCACCGCCTGCACTGCCTCAAAATCGCCGGGGCTGGCAGCCGGAAAACCGGCTTCGATGACATCCACCTTCAACCGCTCCAAAGCTTTAGCAATGCGCACTTTCTCGTCGCGGGTCATGGATGCGCCTGGGCTTTGCTCGCCGTCGCGCAGGGTGGTGTCAAAAATGATTAATTGGTCTTTCATAAAAACGCCATTCATGGAGAAAAATCAACACAGCGTGTTGATACTAAATAAGTAAAAAATAAAGGGGGATATCAGGCGGATGCAAACCGCCACCCTGGACGCATCAGCCCTTACGCTCTTGCTTAATGCGCTTGCGTTGCACCAGCGTGATCACCGGACCGGAAACCGCGTAGGCCAAAAACAGCAAGAACAGCATGGTTTGCGGTTGCGCCATCACAAAGGCGATGCCCAACATCATGGCAATAGCGACAAAAAACGGCACTTTACCCTTTAAGTCGATAGACTTAAAGCTGGTGTAGCGGAAATTGCTGACCATCAGCAAGCCAGTGCCAATGGTTAAGGCAATCGCCACATATTTGACCATATCAATGGCGTATTGGTGTTCCAAACAAATCCAAATAAAGCCGGCCAAAATAGCCGCCGCCGCCGGACTCGCCAAGCCTTGGAAATAGCGTTTGTCCGCCGTTTCCAATTGGGTGTTAAACCGCGCCAGCCGTAAGGCCGCACCGGCGGTATGGACAAAAGCGGCAAACAAGCCTAAGCGCCCTAGGCTAGAAAACGCCCACAAATACATGACCAGAGCCGGAGCCACACCAAACGACACCATATCCGATAAGCTATCGTATTGCGCCCCAAATTCGCTTTGGGTATTGGTCAATCGGGCGACCCGGCCATCTAAGCCATCAAGAATCATGGCGACAAAGATGGCGATGACCGCGGTTTCATAGTGGGCGTTCATCGCCGAGGTGATAGCGTAAAAACCGGAAAACAGCGCACCTGTGGTAAACAGGTTGGGTAGTAAGTAGATGCCGCGACGGCGTATGGAGGTTTTTTCAGATGCCATGCTTGCAACCAATCCTTCGTAGTGACTAAAACTAATCAATTATACAATGGGCCAACTCACGATACCTAACAAAGGCTGATTTTTACATTTTTTTTACAGCAAAAGCGCTAACATTATCCCCACGCCATTTCACCATAGAGGGATTATTGCCACGCACTTTCTACCGGACAAAGCGGCAAAAACCCGTAACTGACCGCCCAACATTCATTGGGCAATAGATCGGCCTACAAGAATTATCAACCTTACACGAGGAACCAAAACATTTAAAAACAAGCTTAATCCCAATCAAACTTAACACCTTAAATACTATATAATTTTTATGGCTTTTGTATTAGACAAAATCAATAGCCAGTAGCCCTAATTTAGCTATTGCCCAACCGCCAATTTATACTACACTTGTACAAGTAAATTTGGACAAAGTAACGCACCATTGTGGTTTAATAACTCCTATACTCATTCCCTAGCTATACTATAGAGTCATGAAAAAAATTATAAAAACGCCGCAACCGGACAGACGCAAACGGATTGATAGACGGATACACAGCCGTGTACTGACCGAGATAGCCTTTGCCATGACGATCAACGGCCAAGAATATATCGGAAACATCGATAACATTAGCCTCAGCGGCGCGTTTTTATCGAACCTGCAACCGTACTTGGCGCCTGAGCTGATTTCGCAATCGGGTACAATTAACATTGAGTTCGACGGCGAGCAATTAAAGCTGGTGTGCGAGATAGTCTATATCGCACCGATGGATAACGAATTTTTCCCTATTGGCGCAGGGGTTATGTTTAACGGCACTGATGCGAAAACCCAAGCATCCATCAATAAATTAGCGTCTATGCTAGCGCTTGCCTTAGAAGAAGGGCGCGACACTTAAATCATTATGCATTATAGCTAACGCAGTATAAATTGATTGTAAAGCCGTTCGCCTGTCCCCAGCCCCCCGCTTGTCGAAGGGCTATGGTGGTTCGACGACCAACGGAAGTCCCTGTGGGACAAGCTCACCACGAACGACATCATTTTATTGTGCTTTAGTTATATAGGGTTGCCGTTACAGACTCCCCCCTTCCAGCTAAACCGCCTTTTGTCAACTGTACACTAAAATGACAGCCTGAAAAAGGCCGCTATTGCCTATCTTTGCGGGCATTTTCCCGAATTGCGGTACTTATCATACGGTATGGTTGGCTTAGCCCTCCGACTAACTGCAATACCATCAGCATCTTATCCCTAATTGCCGTATTGTACACCTATGTATAGAGGCCAAAGCCAATTAACGGCATAGGCTCTCTACTAATCAAAGCCCATTTTTAACTCATGCAACATATACTGTGAACGGCCAAGTTTTCGGCTTTTACAATTCACCGTAGGGTACGCTGTACCCTATCAAAAAACCGAAAACTTGACCGTTTGAAGTATACATTATGTCGCGTAATCAACTTTTAACCCTATATGTCCACCAATGGCAACCTATCAAAGGCGTTAATTTCAACAATGTCCATAGATTATTTTTTTGGAATCATCGTCAAAAATCACCTAAAAAAGTGAATAATTCTAAAGAAATGAAGAGACTGGGGGTTAAATTTTAACAAATTGCTCATAAATGATTAGTTTTTATAAGAGGAAGTTAAGTAGTTACAAAATTTAGTAAATCTAAAAATAGACTTTTCATCATTTTCATCATATTATATGACTTTGAAACTGGTCATAAACGTATCAATTAAGGGTAGGCTTTGGTTGGCGGCAAGTCTATGTAGCTTAACTGGGTTCGCCCTCTATATAAAAACCTTAAACTGAACAAGATTATTATGGTTATGGCCCGTTCAAGGATAAAATAGCGGCAGAAATGTTTGATAGGTTATTGGGGTAAACAGATGCAGTGCATTCGGAAAAAAGCCCACCTATCCTACACAGCCAAAAAGCCAGCCGCTTTTAAATTTTTTGGCTTTGTTTTTCTTAGGCTTCGGGATATATTGAACCGACTGGGAATAGCCCCGCTAATATCATATAGCCGCCAATTCTAAAATTAATGAATATAGAAAACGATAATTTTATTAGCCTTAAACTCATTGGCTTTAGAAAGCATGAGGCAGAAAAATTTTGCGCCATTCTTGATTTGGCTGAATTTGCCTTACAGCCTGCTTGGCAAATTGTCAAAACCGCCACCGCCGATTTTTATGTCGTTTATGACAAATCGCAAAGTGCTGCCTTAAAAAATCTACCGCGTGAACGCTGCTTTTTTTATGTCCCCGACCCCAGTAAAGGTCTTGACAATGGCCTACTGGTCGACAGTGACCGCACCCCCAGCTTACAGGCTTTAATCCCGCTGTTTAATCGGGTCGCCCAGCAGGCGTTGCCCGCTGCTACAGCTAAAACGGCACCTAAAGCAAAGCCCGAACAAAAGCCTGCACCCACTAGCCCGAAAGTACCTGCACCTACTGCTACCGTGCAACCGGCCAAACCACAGGCCCCGGCAAAAGCCCCAGAGTTTAACCCGCAACAAGGGCTACTAGGTATATTACTGACTGAGCAAAAGCAAGCTTTCGCCTTAACCTTGCAAGCACGGCCTACCGATAACCCTATTTTTATCTATCACGATAAAAAAGCCTATTATTCCCTTGCCCCTTTAGAGCAGCTTAAGCCATTTTTTAGTCTGGACAACCCTATCTTAGCAACCCCTTTATCCGTAGCCGAATTAGGCAAAGCCGTCAAAAAATCCGGCTTAACGGCGCTGCCGTTAAGCCAACTGATTTGGTATGCCACATTTAACTTATCGCAAGGGCAACTGCTACAGGGGCATTCCGGTCAAGAATTGGTACAATTGTCCCAACTGCCGTATCTGGGAAAAACTGACAGCTTGAGTTACCGAAAATTAGCGGAATTTTTGCATAAAAACACCGCCTCTTTAGAGCAGGCTGCGGAAGTGACGGGCACGCCCTTAGCGGTAGCAAACAATTTTTACAATGCCAGCTTCGTGGCAGGGTTGTTCGGAACAATTCCGACCCCTGATAAGCAGAGCCTGTTTAGCAAACTAAAAAACCGCTTAAAACACCCTGGGGCTTAAGCGAATGCCTATCCCCAAACCCTTGCCTAAGTAACTAAGGGTGGCAATATACCTATCTGGATTACGTTTTAGCAAAAAGCTTCTTTTTACTTGCCGGAAAAAACAATAACAATGACAAAACTAGACGATATTTTACAATCAGTTATAGCCGACATGGATGGCGTATTCGGGTACGCGGTGATTGACATGAACAGCAGGCAATTATTAGGGGTCGCCCATAAAGTCGATTTCCTTACCCCCTCTTACTTAGAAGCATTGGCGGCGGCGGCGGCGGAAATGTTGCGCGGCAAACCTGTACGCGCCGTAGAATCACTACTGTCGGCTAAACTGGGCAAAACCATCAGTAACAGCATTAATGACATTTGTATCAATGCCGGAGACACCCGGCATTTTATGGCCGTCATCCCCGAAAAACCAGATTTACTGCTCGTGTTAAGCACGGATAAAAACACCAGCGTCGCGATGGGCTGGATCACCATACAGCGCAATATGGGGCTGATTACCGAACATTGCGCCTAACAGCCGCTGAAATTAACAAGACTTAGGACGGTACGGGATAAGTTAAGCCAATGACGACCCAAACCTGCCAAGATTTTATACTCTACACAGGGGATGCCGAAACCTGCAAAGCCTTAACTGGCGAGCTTATTTCACAGCCATTCCTAACCCTATTGCTATCATCCGTTGGCAAATAGCAATAGTTTTTTTTGTGCCAATAATCTAAAGGAAAAACAATGAGCAATATTAAAGAGATCGTGGAACAATTAGTTGCCACTATTGACGGTTCTATGGTTGCGGCTGTGGTTGACGGCAACAGCGGCATGTTATTAGGCTCAGCGGGTACAGGTATTGATATGGAACTGGCGGCGGCCGGCAACTCCGAAGTTGTCCGCTCCAAACTGAAAACCATGAAAAGCTTAGGTCTGAAAGACGACATCGAAGACATCCTGATCACGCTGGGCAAACAATACCACATCATCCGCCCGACTGAAAAATACGAAGGCGTATTCATTTATGTCGTACTGGACAAAGCCAAAAGCAACTTGGCCTTGGCCCGCCGTAGCGTCATGTCTTTAGAAAGCAAATTAGTGCTGTAATCGGGTACGCCTGCTGAGTCAGCAGAACAGTTTCCAGCAATAACAGGCCGGATGACCCCATCATCCGGCCTGTTTGTTTCTGCTTTTATGGCTATTTAAGGCGGGTTCTGATCCTATCCAACAAGTTACGGCGGTCGGCATCTAACGGCTTCTCATTACGTTGGGCAACAGCGGATTTTTCTATCAGCCCCACCAAATAACAGGCATTATAAAAATTATAGATTTTCGGCAAAGGCAAACGGGTCGCCTCGGCAATATCCGCCAAAGCCAAGGTATTATTATGCATAAACGCCGCCAGCTTGATAAAATCGCGGCCTTCCGGCAAGCGCAAATTTGGCCAGCCCTTCAAATGCACAATATCATCGGGACTATTACCAGCCAACAACCGGCCTTGCGAAGATTTAAACGCAACATACCAAATCAGGTTATTTAGGGGCTTAGCGGCAATTTGCCGCTTTTCAACCAGCCTTTGCAATTCCGATGCCGTCATTGTATTGATCAATATCCGGCTATCGGCGGTGCAGTAAGGCATCAGTTCTTCTAAGTTCACTTGGCTATAGTAAAGGCTTTGCACCGGATCCAGCCAAATATCGATGGCCTTATCAACGACAATCCATATCGGTTCGGGGCTGTCGTCAAGCAAGGCTTTTAGCAGCCCATCCTCCGGATAAAAAACCTTGTCATCATCACTTAAACGCTCCGGCAAAGGCTCAGGTTTTTTTACCGAAGGCGTGACCGGGTCGGCTACTGGCGGCAGGGCTTGCGGACGCTCAAGCAGCGGAGCGCCTTCAACCCGGGCCAACACCGCCACTAACGAACTGACACTCGGGATGCCGCTGGCATCCACCACGATATGCTTATCGCTTAAGGCTTCGGCAGCGTAAATAAAACACCGTTCGGGCGGTAATCCGTCTTGTGGGTGCTGTGCCGGCAACACAAAAAAATCGGCATCCCCTGTGTTTACCACTTGCCACCGTTGATGCAGACGCGTTTCCGCCAAATAGAGGACAGCCGTAAAATAGCGTATTTCCAGTTCGTCAAATCCTATGGGGGCAATACTAAAATGGCTAACGGACATAGATAAATCATTCCTAATTATGTGAAATTGCGTAAAAAATTATTTACGCCCCTGTTCCGAGCCACCCTTCGCGGAAGCTCCAATCAATCGGGCTATAATAACCAATATTCAGGCCAAATAGCCATAGCAAGATAACAATGGCTATGTACTCACTTCTATTAAGCGGCCACACCACCGTACCTATATACTTCAAACGGTCAAGTTTTCGGTTTTAGGATTAACCGTTCGCCTGTCCCCAGACCCCCCTTGTGGGACAGGCTCACCACGAGCGGATTAACCGAAAACTTGACCGTTCAGAGTATACATTATGGAAATCCTTCCGATAACTTGCATGACGCTTGACAGGCGCTATAGTGAAAGGGCTGGTATTTTGCTGATTGCCCGAAGCCTTGACCAACAAACCAACCCTATAGCCCAGCTTTGCCAAAATGTGTGATACAGTTCACAAAAAATGCCAAAAAACTTGCAAAAACTGTGAACTTAATATAAAAATAAAAATAAAATCAATAAATTACAAAAAAATAAACCAGCTAAAATAATGCCACATTAAATACGGCAAATAACAACATTCCCTTTTATCCATTAAAAATTTAACGTATTATGTCAAAGGTAATTCCACTCGATATGCGGAGTGTCCTGTAACTAAAAATCATCCGCCTTAAAAGCCACCACTTTATGACAATGATAGCAGATTACCCAATACCCGTACTGCCCACCAAAGGATCCCCATCATGACCAAAGAAACCTCTTCAGCCCCCTCGGCAACCATTTTTATGGATTTATCTGCCATAAAAGCGCTGGGGCAAGAAAGGGCGGTGAAAAAAAACCAGCCGAGCCATGACGAAACAGTTCCCCAAGCCGCTAATGTATCGGCAGTTACGGCCAACACCCAGAAAAAAGCGCCCATCCTTAAATTTGTCTTTACCGGCTCGGTAGGGTCAGGGAAAACCACGGCCATCGCCACCATCAGCGAAAGCAGCTATTTTTCCACCGAAGTAAAACCCTCAGAACAAAACGTCCTGCAACAAAAAAAATCCACTACCGTCGCAATGGACTACGGGGTGCTAAAAACCATTGACGGCCAAGATAAATTTTATTTGTACGGCACACCCGGACAACGCCGTTTTGATTTTATGACCCCCATCCTCACCCGCGACGCGGCGGGGCTGATTATCATGATCAACAACACCCAAGGCAATCCCTTGGAGGAGTTGGACTATTATCTTAGCCTTAACAAAGCCTTTTTGCTGAAAAATCCGGCGGTAATCGGTATTACCCATTACGATACCACTAGCCAACCCAGTGTTGACGATTATCTGACCGTCCTTAACGGACGTGGCATCCCTTGGCCAGTCATGAATATCGACGCACGCGAATTGGACGACATTATGTTGTTGCTCGATACGTTAGTCATGATGGTCGAATACAGCTAAACCCCCATCCATAACGCCCTACGCCTAGCCGTATCCGGTCAACAAGCCCGGAACTGGACACGGCCTAAGCCGTATCCAGCATGACCAAAACCTATTTCAAATTCGCCGTCACATAAGGCTCTATGAGCTGATACATCAACTGGTGCATTTTCGGGCTACCTGCAATTAAATTTCCCGACTGCAAATAATTGTCATTAAAAGAAAAATCGGTAACAACACCGCCCGCTTCCTTAATCAGCAAAATCCCGGCGGCCATATCCCATTCCATCACCCCGATTTCCCAAAAACCATCTAAACGCCCAGCCGCGACATAAGCCAAATCCAAAGCGGCAGACCCGGCGCGGCGGATGCCGGCGCACTCCATGGTCAACGCGCTGAACATATTCACATAAGCCTTAAGATGCAAATCGGTTTTAAAAGGAAATCCCGTACCCAATAACGCACCTTTTAAGCTCGGCTGTTGGGTAACCCGCAAGCGGCGGTTGTTCAGGGTCGCGCCGCCGCCGCGTTTGGCGGTGAACAATTCGTCGCGCAAGGGGTCATAAATAACGCCGACTTCCAGCCTGCCTTTGTGCTTTAAGGCGATAGAAACGGCGTATTGCGGGAAACCATGCAAAAAATTGGTAGTGCCGTCCAGCGGGTCAATTACCCAAACAAAATCATTCCCTTGATGCTCACCGCTTTCTTCCGCCAAAATGGCATGATCGGGATAAGCTGCCCGAATAATGCTGATAATTTCCCGCTCCGCCATACGGTCCACTTCACTGGCGTAATCATTTTTGCCTTTTTGGTCAATACGGAGTTGTCCGATACTGTCAGAGGAGCGCAGGATCAAATCGCCCGCGCTGCGTGCCGCCCGGACGGCGATGTTTAACATTGGTTGCATAGGTCAGTTTCTTAATGAGCAGATAAAAGCCAGTATGGTAGCAAATCTTTTGGTAAACTTAAGGCTTTTTTCGGCTTGCACTTTTAAAGTGGCGCTTTAGCCTGCCCCAAACCCAACGGCGGTTCGGGCTGTCAGGCAAACCCACCTAAAAATGGCCACCTTTTTCATAACAGGTTTAACGTTGCTTTCCCATATCAAAATTGTCTTGGTCGAAACCACCCATCCGGGTAACATCGGAGCGGTGGCCCGTGCCATGAAAAACATGGGCATGACCCGCCTCGCGTTGGTCGGCCCCAAAACCTTCCCCAGCAACGAGGCGACCGCCCGCGCTTCAGGTGCCGACGATGTGCTTGCCGCCGCCACGGTCTACCCGACCTTGCAGGAGGCCATCGCCGATTGCCAATTGATTATTGGCACCAGCGCCCGGCGCAGGACGATTAGCTGGCCGGAACTTAATCCCAAACAATGTGCGCAATTGGCCGTCATCGACAGTCCGCACCAACAAATCGCCATTATTTTTGGCCGCGAAAATTCCGGCCTGAAAAATCATGAGCTGGATTTGTGCCATTATTTGCTGCATATCCCTTGTAATGAGAGCTATAGCTCCCTAAATATAGCCGCTGCGGTGCAAGTGGTGTGTTATGAGCTGTTCGCCGCCACCGACCGCCCCGACACCATACAAGTGGGCGACCAAGGCGAATGCCCGCTGGCGACCGCCAGCCAAATGGAATCGTTTTACCGGCATTTGCAGGAAGCCTTGGTAGATATTGGTTTTATGCAGCCAGGCCGCTCCAAATCTATTATGCGCCGCCTACGGCGCGTGTATAACCGTATCCAACTGGACACGAAAGAAGTCGACATACTCCGGGGCATTTTACGGATGTCCCAAGATCACCAACATAAGGATTAATATGTTCAGCCGCTTAAAAGAAGATGTCGCTTGCGTGTTTGCCCGCGACCCCGCCGCGCAGACTTGGATAGAGGTCATCACCACCTATCCGGGAGTCCATGCCGTGGTCGTCCACCGCCTTAGCCATTGGTGCTGGCAGGCCGGTTTCCGCTGGCTGGCGCGTTTTATCGCCTATCTCAGCCGCTGGTGGACGGGCATTGAAATCCATCCCGGTGCCGTCATTGGCCGCCGCCTGTTTATCGACCACGGCATGGGCGTGGTCATCGGCGAGACCGCCGTCATCGGCGACGACTGTACCCTTTATCATGGCGTAACGTTGGGCGGCACGACTTGGCAAAAAGGCAAACGCCACCCGACGCTGCATAACGGCGTGGTCATTGGCGCGGGCGCAAAAGTCTTAGGGCCTATTGATATTGGCGACGGGGCACGGGTCGGCTCCAACTCGGTGGTACTCAAACCTGTACCCGCCGGCGTTACCGTAGTGGGCATTCCGGCGCATATTATCGGCGAACAAAAAGCCCCGCCGCCCGAACCGACCAGCAGTAACCGCCCGGTCAACTTCAACGCTTATGGGGCCAGCGCCGACATGCCCGACCCGGTCGCCGTGGCGATTAACCGTATGATCGACCATATCAACGCCCTCGACCAACAAATAGAGACGATGCAAAAAGCCATGAATGAGGCGGGGATCAGTTGCAAAAATCCCCCTATTTGTACTCTGGACGGTTGCGAAATCAAAGACGCTTACCGTACCCTACCCTAAGCTATGCCCAAAGCAAGGTGGTCTTAAATGGTTATTTTATGGACAGATGCCCTCATTTTTACCCTGTGCCTAATAATTTTGGCAACTGGCCTGTACCTGCGCGGTAAAGACTATATCCAACGCCCGCTCAGGCAAATCGGCGGCGACCCGCTCGGTATGGCGGCACTGGCCGTACTGGTGTTTTTCTTGGGCATCGGCCTGCTCGATTCCCTGCATTACGAAAGCACAAGCCGTACCGAGCAAGCCAATAGCCATGAGATCATCAGCGTCCTGGACGCATGGGCAGAACCCTTACGCCAGCACGGCGAAAAAACCTATTCGGCTCCGTTCGCACTGACCCTGTACAGCAAAGAAATGGCCACCGCCGCCGACGGTACAGTCGCGTGGACATATCCGCGCCTGACTTTCGGTGGCCACCATTTGGCCGACCCCACCCAGCAGGCCGCCGATATTGGCGTAAAAACAGCCATAGCCTTGGCACAAAGTTTGGCTTGGCTAGGTTTGGCGGCTTTGCTAGTCTGGGCAGGATTTGCCTTGGCAGGGCAAAACATACCCAAAAATACCGCTGCTAAGGCGGTTTTTTGCACGGTGGCGGCGGTTTTTTGCACTGCCTATACCTTGTGTTACCTATCGGGCTATTATCACATCCTCGGCACAGATAAGGTTGGTGAAGATGTCTTCTACCAAGCCATCAAAAGTATCCGTACCGGACTGGTCATCGGTACGCTGACCACCCTCATTATGTTGCCGCTGGCGGTTATTTTCGGTATCCTCGCCGGGTTTTTCCGGGGTTGGGTGGACGATATGATCCAATATGTCTACACCACCTTGAACTCAATCCCCAGCGTCTTATTAATCGCCGCCGCCATCTTAATGGTGCAAGTTTACATGGCGAACCATGAAGCCGCCTTCACTAGCCTAGTCGTCCGCGCCGATATGCGCCTGTTATTTTTGTGCATGATTTTGGGCGTGACCAGTTGGACGGGGCTGTGCCGTCTGTTACGCGCGGAAACCCTTAAGCTGCGCGAAATGGAATATGTCCAGGCCGCCACCGCATTAGGGGTCAAACCGCTAACCATCTTAAGCCGCCATATCCTGCCCAATGTCATGCACTTGGTGCTGATTTCGGTGGTGCTGGATTTCAGCTCGCTGGTGCTGGCGGAAGCGGTGTTATCTTACATCAACATAGGGGTCGATCCGACCACCTACAGCTGGGGCAATATGATTAACGGGGCGCGGCTGGAAATGGCGCGGGAACCGATGGTGTGGTGGTCGCTGTCCGCCGCGTTTGTGTTTATGCTGGCCTTAGTTTTGGCGGCCAACTTATTTGCCGACACCGTACAACAGGCTTTTGACCCACGCCGAAACAGGCAATAACCCCCCTTTCTCACAGGCGGCAGGCTTCATGGAACCACTCGTTTTTTATGGCTATTTATTGGCTACCATCGCCTATTTTCTCTTATTGCTGACCGCTTGGGTGGGGCGCAAAAAAAATCCCGTCGCCGGACCTTTTTTGCTGGCTCTGGCCTTCTCCATGCTCTGGGCGGGCTATATCACCGTTTGCGAATACCAACCTACTTACACTTTAATAATTTCAACCAGTTTGGCGTTTGAAACCCTACGCAATGCCACTTGGTTTTTTCTGCTCGGCACACTCATTTCGCGGCAGCAGCTTAACCATAACTACCTATTGCTATACCGGTCACGCTTCACTTATATGCTCGCCGCGTTCATTGTCTTTTTGCTCGTTTTTGAACTGTCCGAAGACGTGCGCACCCCCATTAAACAGTTCGTCGGCAATCAAGTGCATATCCGATTGATGTCCCACCTCATGTTCGCCATTATCGGCTTGGCCTTAGTCGAACAACTGTACCGCAACGCCACTACCGAGCTGCGCTGGGTCATCAAATTTTTGTGTATCGGCTTAGCGTCTTTGTTTACTATTGACTTTATTGTCTTTAGCAAATCATTATTGTTCACTAGCCTGGATTACCCGTTGTGGGGTTCGCGGGGCATTATCAATACCCTGATCACCCCTTTGCTGGGCATCGCCATGTACCGCCTGCAAACCCACGGCATGACCGACATTAGCCTGTCGCGGACGTTGGTCTTCCATAGCACGGTGCTGATGGGGACCGGGTTATACCTGATCACCATGTCTTTAGCAGGCTATTACATCCGCGATTTTGGCGGCAGTTGGGGTGAGTTCGCCGAAATTGTCTTTATTTTCCTCGCCATTATTCTGCTGCTGGTGTTGTTTGTTTCGGGCAGAGTTAGAGCCTTAGTCAAAGTCTATTTCAACAAGCATCTGTTCAGCTACCACTACGATTACCGCGAAGAATGGCTCAAGCTCAGCAAAACTATTGCCCGGTTGAACTCCTTGCCAGAACTCTCCGCCGCCATCATCAAAACCATGGCCGATTTGGTGGACAGTTCTGGCGGCGGCTTATGGTTAAAAGACGAGCAAGGCGATTTTTATCTGGCCGATGCAAAAAATTTAGGCTTTGACTCTCCCCAGCAACTGGCGGCCAACCATAGCATGATCCTATTTATATCAAAAAAACAATGGGTTATTGATTTTTACGAACTAGCAGAAAGCCCCCAGCTCTATAAGGATGCCGACCTGTCATTATGGATGACCCCAGAGAAAGCAGTCTGGCTCATTATCCCGCTATTCTTGCAAAATGATCTGGAAGCCTTTGTCGTCCTGACCCAAGCCCGCGCCCCGCGGCCTTTAAATTGGGAAGACCACGACCTGTTGAAAACCGTGGGTAAACAGCTTGCCAACGCCCTCGCCCTTAACCACGCCAGTGACGCGTTGTCCAGATCACGCCAATTTGAAGCTTACAACCGCATTTCCGCTTATTTGGTGCATGATCTGAAAAACTTGATCGCCCAAGTCGGCCTAATTGTCAAAAATGCCGAAAAACATAAGCGCAATCCTGAATTTGTCGATGACGCCATTACTACGCTGGAAAATGTCGTGACCAAAATGGATCATCTGATTACTCAACTGAAAAAAGGCCATGACCCTCAATATCAGAACCATCGCCTTAACCTTGCCGATGTTGCCGCCGATGTCGCCTTGCAACAAGCCGGTAACCGCCCTGCGTTGCAAGTGCTGAACACCTTTACAGACGACTTGTTTGTCGTCGGTGAAAAAACCAAAATCACCGCCATTCTTGGCCATCTGGTGCAAAATGCCCAAGATGCCACACCCGCCGACGGTTTTGTAAAATTAATCCTAGAAAAACAGCCGCCCCACGCCATTATTAAAATAACCGACAACGGCTGCGGCATGGATAGAAAATTTATCGCCGAACGCCTGTTTAAACCGTTTGACACCACCAAAGGTAATGCCGGCATGGGCATAGGCGTATATGAAGCGCGTGATTATATCCGCAGATTAGCGGGCAGCTGCCATGTTGACAGCGCCCCCGGGCTAGGCACAACCTTTACCGTTTGCCTACCCCTTGCCGAAGAGTTGATAGTAGACCCGGAGAGCCCCTCTCCTGCTAATACCGGGGCAAACGTATAACAACATCCGCCACCCAGAACTCACAAAGTACGGATCTCCTAGCCATTGCCCACCCGTTTAAAATTTAAGCCTAGAACAATTCAGCCAGACTTGCCATAATAGCGTTTTTGTCCGTATTCAGGTGCCATTATTAATAAGCGTGTTTTATTAGGTATTAGCGGCGGCATCGCCGCCTATAAATCGGCAGAGTTAGTACGCTTATTGCGCAAACAAGGCGCACAGGTACGCGTAGTCATGACTACCGCCGCCGCTGAGTTTATCCGTCCCCTCACCTTTCAGGCCTTATCGGGCCATCCTGTCCAGACCACCTTACTGGATGCCGATGCCGAAAACGCCATGGGACACATTAACCTCGCCCGCTGGGCGGATGTTTTGGTCATCGCACCCGCCAGTGCCAACCTGCTCGCCAAACTCAGCCATGGCTTAGCGGATGATTTGCTTTCCACCCTGTATTTGGCGGCAACCTGTCCGGTTTATGTCGCTCCGGCCATGAACCAAGCCATGTGGTCTAAAGCCGTCACTCAGGCAAACGTCGAACGCCTAAAAACCCACGGAGTCAGATTTATTGGCCCGGCAGCAGGAGACCAAGCCTGCGGCGAAACGGGCTTGGGGCGTATGTCAGAACCCGAAGACATTTGCCGCCAACTGCTTACTGCGCCCGCTTCGGTGCAAGCCAGTTCGGAACTGGCCGGCCTTAAGGTCTTAATTAGTGCAGGCCCCACGCGTGAGCCTTTAGACCCGGTACGCTATATCACCAACCGTAGCTCAGGCAAAATGGGCTACGCCTTAGCAGAAGCGGCAATCAATATGGGGGCAGATGTCACCTTGGTCAGCGGCCCGGTACAATTAGCCGCTCCTGCCCAGGCGCGGCTAATCCAAGTGGAGACCGCCGCACAAATGTATGCGGCGGTACTGGCCGAGGCCGACAGCCATGCCATTTATATCGGCGCGGCGGCAGTGGCCGATTACAGCCCCGTACCCGCCCCTGAAAAACTGAAAAAACACGCGGGCGCAAGCACGCTGGTGCTACACAAAACCCAAGACATCTTAGCGGCGGTAGCGGCCTTAACGCCGCCGCCCTTTACCGTCGGCTTTGCCGCCGAAACCGAAAACCTGACCGAGTATGCGCTAGGCAAACTCCAAGACAAAAAACTGGCGATGATTGCCGCCAATTGGGTCGGTAAGGCAGAGGGCGGCTTCGACAGGGACCAAAACGCCTTACAGGTTTTTTGGCCCACTGGCCAAAAAGCCCTGGCAATGACCGACAAATCCCTGCTTGCCCAACAACTGCTCAGCCTGATCGCCGAACACTTCTATAACACCATGCCATGAATACCATACAGTTAAAAATTCTTGACCCCCGTTTAGGCGCAACCATCCCTTTGCCTGACTATGCCACCCCCGGCTCGGCGGGTTTAGATTTACGCGCCTGCCTTGACCAAACTACCGTTATCGCCCCTGGGGAAACCTTGCTTATCCCTACCGGACTGGCGATTTATATTGGCGACCCTGGTTTAGCGGCAGTCTTATTGCCGCGTTCAGGCCTAGGTCATAAGCACGGCATTGTCTTGGGCAATTTAGTCGGGCTGATTGATTCGGATTATCAAGGGCAAGTGTTCGTTTCCTGCTGGAACCGCAGTGATAGTGCCTTTACCCTCCAGATCGGTGAGCGTATCGCCCAAATGGTATTTGTCCCCATCGCACAAGTCCAGTTCCGCCAAGTCGACGACTTTACAACCAGTAGCCGGGGAAGCGGCGGCTTTGGCCATACCGGACAACAGTAGGTGACATCGCTAATGTTCTGCCTGAAATTTATAGGCCACTAGCAGAACACTGCCTAAAAAACAGCGGTAAATTATCTAAAGAAGGGGATAAGCCGTCCCATATTGGCCCAGTTATTTCACAGGCATTCCTAAAATTTTACGGCTATCTTCAGCCAGAATAACTTTTTCGTGTTTTTCGTGGACAACAACCCCTGCGCAAACCCAGAAATTATTTTTATGCGTGTTTTCTTGGATACGCCTTTAAAATCAAGTCCCGCACCATTTCAGTGTCTTCCTGCCCGGAAACCACTTAAAAGATTTTTATCTTCGGAGTTATTATTATGAGAAAAATGTTCTCTTTGCTTGCGCTTGCCATGGTTCTCATCATACTGACGGCGGGTTTTGGCATTTATTGGTTAAGCTCAAACGAAACCAACACCGCCAAAAAAGAGGCCGCCGCCGCCGAAGCGAAAAGTATTGCCTTAGGGTTATCGGCACACCTTACCTTACTGAACAAAACTCTCGATAAAATGGCCGAAGACCCCGATGTGCTGAATGCGGTCAACATAGGTAACAGCGGCCTATTAAGGGTTAATGCGGCCAGACTTGAAAAGTATCTCCCGAATGCCCTAAAAATCCGCTTATTACTGCCTGACACCAATACCATTGACGAGCAAGATAAACCGCGCATGGGCTTTGCCGATTTGGAAATGGTCAAAGAAGCCTTAACACACAACCCGTTTCCCAGCATCCACGGCGATAAAGGGGTTGACAGGCACTTGGCGATAACCCGGAGCATTAGCCAAAACGGTAAAGTCGTCGGCATGATTCTGGCGAGCTTAGACGAAAACATTATCTTAAATGGCCTTAAACTGATACCGACAAAAAACAGTTATTTTGAACTCAGGCAAGGCTTACAAGTATTGGCCGCTATCGGCACCAAAAATAGCACAAGCAGCCTGGACGGCAACCAGCAGCCTATTGCCAATAGTGACTGGGCGATATATTATCAATACGACGATAGCATGGATATGGCTGATTTGAGCCTGATGCTTAGCATTATCATCATCCCCTGCCTTATCGCCTTAGGCTTGATATTTATCACCCACCGTTGGTTATCAAGCACCCTAAGCCAAGACTTAGAAAGCCTGATGAAAGCCTTTAAAGACATTATGGCCGGTTCGGCACACAGCCACTATCCTGTCGAACTGGTAGAAATGCACGCCGCCGTCTCCAATCTGATGCAATTTAAAAGGGTTCTCGATTATAGCGACCGCGACAGCCCGCCACCTAGCCATAAATCTGATATAACCGTCACTGACGATAACTTCGATTTGGATGATTTATTTGATGATTTTAAATTTTAGGTAACGGCAGCTTGCAAATTAGCCAAATTCAAGCATAAATTCGCCGATTAAAATCTTGCAAGTTTTCATGCCCACCGTGTATAAAATTGGCGGCAATGCTTAATTGTATCCACCGCCGCTTAATTCACCCTTTCCCCTTAATACCCAATAGATGATGGACTATTAAAAAATGAAACAAAAAAAAGCCGCCCCCCTGATCGCTGAAGTGTTGATCGAAGCCCTACCGTATATCCAACGCTTTAAAGGCAAAACGGTTGTCGTTAAATTTGGCGGCAACGCGATGGTCGACGAAGCCTTAAAACACAGCTTTGCCAGAGATATCGTCCTGATGAAACTGGTCGGCATCAATCCGATTGTCGTCCATGGCGGCGGCCCGCAAATCGGCCAAGTCTTGGCAAAACTGGGCAAGACTACCGGCTTTGTCGACGGTATGCGCATTACTGACAGCGAAACGATGGATGTGGTGGAAATGGTGCTGGGTGGCTTGGTGAATAAGGAGATCGTCAACCTGATCAATATGAACGGCGGCAAGGCGGTAGGCCTGACAGGCAAAGACGGGGATTTTATCCGTGCCAAAAAAATCAACCTAAAACGCTCGGCGCTCGACGATGATGCCTCAGAAATCATTGACTTAGGCCATGTCGGCGAAGTCAGCAGCATAGACCCCGCTGTGGTCGATATGCTAGGACGCAGTGATTTTATTCCGGTGATTGCCCCGATAGGCGTGGGTGCGGATGGCTATTCCTACAATATCAACGCCGATTTGGTGGCGGGCAAAACCGCCGAGGTCTTGAAGGCCGAAAAATTGATCTTATTGACCAATACCGCCGGTATCCTTGACAAACAAGGGGGGCTGCTGACCGGCCTGTCAGTCAGCGATATCGACGCGCTGATCGCGGACGGTACTATCTCCGGCGGCATGATCCCGAAAACCCGTTGCGCCACTGATGCCCTAAACGGCGGAGTCCATAGCGTCCACATTATTGACGGACGGGTAGAACATGCCGTATTACTGGAACTGTTCACCGACCAAGGCGTAGGCACTTTATTAGTGAGCCGCCCCCGCTGCTAAGACGTTATTGACATAGCTACGGAATGATGCCCGCAAGTCCTTGATTTTTTGGCTAGAACATAATTCTTCACCAACTATCGAATCATGGCAATGAATATCCAAAAACAGCTCGTAATCATTCTCGGTAATGGTAATGCGTGACAAAGACAGGCTAATGT
Organism: Methylovulum psychrotolerans; assembly: GCF_002209385.1. NCBI lineage: Bacteria > Pseudomonadati > Pseudomonadota > Gammaproteobacteria > Methylococcales > Methylococcaceae > Methylovulum > Methylovulum psychrotolerans. The sequence goes on along the minus strand of NZ_CP022129.1, from coordinate 498,801 downwards.
CCGTATCCACAGCCGGTGGACGGTTCATAATCAGTTTATCGTTATAGACATCGGGCACCGTTGTCGAGTGGCGGTTAACAAACTGGCGGGCAATCTCCCAAGCCTTATTGCATTCATGGTCATTCTCGCAATGGAACAGGCCAAGGGCATTGGCCTGTTGGATGCTCGGCTTGTCCGCCTCGTGGCGCTTGGGTTGTTTTACCGATTGGGTCAAAAATAAATAACGCTCTATATTGGCGGTATATTCATTTTTGACCAGCTCCCGCTTATCCATGTTTGCCCTAAGGGCTTTTTGGATTTGCGCTATTTGTTGCTGGGTCGATTTGATGTCCTCGACCGATTTGGCCGATACATCCTGACCGTTACGCTCCGCCGCCGCCGCCGCCTTTTGCTGGTTAGCCAATTGTTGGGTGACATTGTTTAACGATTCTTGCAACACCCGTTGCTGGTTGTCAAAGTCCTGCATTTTCGCCGTTAAGGCCGCCGTAATTTCTTCTTCCGAATGGAAGGTATTGAGCAAGGCATGGTCATTGACTTTTTGTTTGGCAATCAGCTTTTCTTCTTCTTTTCTCAGTGCCGCCAGCCTTATATCCAGATCAATTTGCTCTTTAGTCTTGGCTTTCTCGACCACATCCACCACCATAGCACGGTTATTAAGAAGCTCGCGGCGGTTTTGCGACTGCTCAGGCGGCACCTGATCAGAAAACAGGGTATTGCCGTATTGGTCTTGCAGCTTATACAAGCGCTTGGCAAAAGCCACTTCGCTGCCGAGCAAACAAAATAACACAATAAAAACTTGAAACATAGGTACGGACATAGGCTTCTTAATCGCTTTAACAAGATTTTGAATTATATGACAAAGGCTCAAACAAAGCGAAAAGCTTATCATCTTGGCGGCCATCTTTAGTTTTAGTTGGGCTTGCTTCTTTCATCAGACACACCCGCCACCCGACAGAATCTAACTAAGCAAACTGGCCAATTGCTGCAACGGCGGCAAAACCAGCATCTTTGCCAATTGCAAAAATAGCAGCGCCGCTAACGGCGACAAATCTATGCCGCCTACATCAGGAATAAATTTCCGGCACAGCGCCAATAAAGGATCGGTCAGGCTCGCCAACATCGACGATGCCGAATCGTAAGCGCCGGGGTTTATCCAGCTCAATAACGCCCTGGCAAACACCGCAAAAATAAAAATGTTCAACAGCAAAGCCACCACGTCTGTCATCGACAAAATCGCCAAAGCCCCGATATTGACCGTCACCCCTTTCAAAATCAGGATGACGAAATTAGCCAACATTTGCAGGGCCAAAACCAAAACTAACGAAGACGTATCAATCCTACCGATGGGCGGTATAAAACGGCGTAATACCCGTAACGGCGGATGGGTGATTTTCAGTAACAATTGCGCAATCGGGTTGTAAAATGATGTCCCACACCATTGCAACAAAAACCGCAATAAAACCGCCATAATATACAGTGACGATAAAGAATCGACAACCAAGATAATAGGGTCGGTCAGATAACTGGAATCCATCAGGAATTCTCCATTTGTTCAGACATTTCAATAGAGCGGTCACGCGCCGCCTGTAAGGCGCGCGCCACCAATTGCGTAAAACCACCTTGGGTAAACGTTCGTATCGCTTGTTCGGTCGTCCCGCCCGGCGAAGTTACCCGACGGCGCAATTGCTCCGGCGATTCAGGCGATTCCAAGGCGATTTTCGCCGCCCCCAAAGCCGTTTGCTGGACTAATAAGCGGGCCGTTTCCGCACCCAAACCCAATTCCACAGCCGCCGCCTCCATCGCTTCCATCAACAAAAAGAAATACGCAGGACCACTGCCGGACACCGCCGTTACCGCATCCAGCTCGCTTTCGTCAGCCACCCAGAGGGAAATACCCACCGCCCGCATCAGGCTCTCGGCCAAATCACGCTGCTTGGCACTAACATAGCTATTGGCATGTAAGGCCGTCGCCCCGGTCAGCACTAGCGCGGGGGTATTAGGCATACAGCGGACAATTGGCACTTTTGCGCCCAACCAAGCCGCCAAACCGCGTTGCGAAATGCCCGCCGCAATTGAGACCACCAACACCTGTTGCTGCCGCACCACCTCGGCAATGCCACACGCCACTTCCTTAAGGGCCTGCGGCTTAACCGCCAAAACCACCACATCGGTAGCTGCCACCACATCGGCATTATGGGACGTGGTATTAATGCCCAGATTAGCCGCCAACGTTGCCAAAGCGGCTTCATTCACATCGGAGACCCAAATATCCGCCGCCGCATGGCCGCTGGCAATCAGGCCGCTCACCAAACTGGAGGCCATATTGCCGCCGCCGATAAAACCTATTTTATGTGTTTTCATAATGTCCCTGTCTGATAGTTATATCACGCTATTTTACCCTATATGGAGCTGGAGCAATAAATCACAAGCTTTTTCCCTAGAAAATAGCGGGCTTAACTGAGCGCGACAAGAACTGTCGATATGATTAACCTAAATTCCAACGTGGTAACGTTCAAGTGGCGGCATAAAACTAATCCACCACACCCATTTTCCGCAATTCGGCGCGTAAACCCTCAATACGCTTACGGTTAACGCCAAAGTCGCTGTGACCCACCCGTGACGCGGAACGGATATGGATAAGCTCCCTATCGGCATCAAGCAGCACATTAATGTCATCGACAAACCGGAACACCAAACTGGTGGCCTCGGCATGTAGCGTGGTATGCGTCTCATGGGTAATCACCAGACGCGGCTGTTTTAAAATAGCTTTTTTTAAGGCATCCCACGCCTGTAGCGGATTGCCCTTAATTTCAAACGGTAGGATGTAATGCTGGCGGTCATGGATGTCCGCTTGGCTGGATACACAATTAGGACTGCTACCACACAGTGGCAGCTTACCGTCAATAGCCGAAGCTTGGGTCAGGGTCGGATTCGTCATAGCCATTATCACGCTGAAAAAAATAATTTTGAAGTGCATAAATTATGAGGGCAGAGGTTATATTTCACAACATTATGACAATTTGACACAAACTGGCTTAGTGTCAAATCTATAGCATCCGGCGCTGGGTAAACGACAGGCTAAACATAGCGTAGACTGAAACGTGCTAACGTCATGCCGCCCATCCTCCCATCTTTCATACTATTAATCCCTTCTCAGGGCTTACCGAAAAACACAGCTTAACACAACAAACAATGCCTTTATCAATCAAAATATTATAAAAAACATCAGCGTATATTTATTTTCGGGTAATTAACGGCGCGTACCAACGCTAACGCCGCAATACCGTCCAGTTGGCCTCAAAGATCGGCTTTTAGCTTGCCGTTTCCTTAACGGCGGACTCTATAACAGATAAACCCAAGCCTAGGCACGGGCATGGTTAAGATACCCCACCGCCACCGCAGGCGCACAATCGGCAGGGTTTAAAGCCGTTGCCGAACACTGGCACAGCTCGGAAAAATCCCGATAAGGCCGTCGCCAGTGCCGCGCCAGTTCGCGCACCAAAAACCGCCCTATACCCGCCCCGACCAGCGGGGCAGCGGCGGACACACTGTTCTCGGCCAGCACTTTCCCGCTGGCGGCGGTAATGGCCTGGAGTTGCTGGGCCCGCAAATTAACCGCCACGCTTTGCCAACGCGGCAATTGTTCGGGATAAAAATCACAACCTAGCATCCGTGCCAAACGTCTGGCACTGGCGGCAACGGTTTTGGCCGCCCCATCGGCGGTCTCAGTCTGGTCATGAGCTTCGTCCAATTCGCCCGTTAGCCGATACACATCCGCCATCGTGGCAAAATATTCCGCCATCAGACCGACTTCTTGGCCTTCGTCAAGCACCGCTTGCGCAACCGCCATCACCGCCGTCCTGACAATCCCGGTATACACCAGCTCTTTAGTAACCAATCGCTGATAGTCGGTATAGCCCTGCACTTGCACCTGGCGGTCTTGCAGCACCAACACATCCGTGGTGGTGCTGCCTATGTCAATAAACAAACCATCCCCCACGCTATGCGCAGCGAATCCGGCACTGGCCAGCCAATTGCTTGAGGCAATATCCTGATAATCGGCGGGGCTAATGGCCGACAAAGGCAACAAACCTTGCCGTCCAGCAAACACCAGTATCTCACTGGCAGGCAACAAGCCGGCCATCGTGGCGATGATTTGCCTGACCCCGTCCTCCCTATCGGCAAATAAATCGACCAACTCACCCGTCATGGTCATCGCGTGGCGATAATCGGCGGCAGGCAAAGCCTGCATAATGCCGGTGACCGCCGCCTGCAAGGTCGCCAAACCTTTCCATAACGGGCAAGGCTGCTGGTACAGGGCGGTAACGATGCCGTCCGAATTAAGGACAGCGGCTTTAAGATGCGCCCCGCCGATGTCCCAGCCTAAATAATGTCTCGGTTTCATGAATGTAATGTCAAGGTGATGGCTTGGTCAGTGCTAACGGTAATGGCGGGCGACCCATGCAGCAACTGCAACACTAACTCGGCGACGTTGATACCTAGAGCAGACCGAAGGGCAGCAAAGGAAGAGGTCAGGCGCGGGTTGATTTCCAGCACCCAGATGGTTTCGGGGGTTTCGATCAGATCAATGCCGACATAGCCCCATAGCTCGGGGCAAGCCTTAGCCACTTGCGCCGCCACTTGTTGATACGCGGAAGTCACGGGGCGGTCATTGACGATAATGTCTTGCAACACATACTGGTGGTCACACACCGTAAAACCTTGCAGATTGACCGACAGCAACCAGCTTTCGCCGTGCCGGAACAGGCACGACAGGCTGGTCTTCTCGCCGTGCAAGTGCGGCTGGATAATAAACCGGGGCGAGCGGATGATGTGCTTAGCAAGCGCGGCTTGGGTCGGCAGAATATAAGTGCCGCCACAGCCCGCACCATCAATCGGCTTGATCAGCCATTCCCCCGGCGCAAACATCGCCTGGTCGGCCAATTGCGTGGCAACCGTAGCGATGCCGTGTTGTTGCAAGCGTCGATAGGCCTGGTATTTATCGCCCGTCACCGCCACAGCGGCGGCAGGTGACGTTAACAGCCGCTTACCCTGAGCCTGCACCGCCAAACACAGCCGCAGCAACACCCCATCAGATTCGGGTGCGATAGGCCACACCGCATCGACAGCCGCCAACAATCGGGCAAATTCCGCTTCGGTGTCCTGTTCAGGACTAATGATGGCCAGATGCTGCACCGCACGGGTGTCCACCTCAGCCAACAGACGGCTATCCAACATCACTGTCAGTTCAATAGCCGGGAGGGCGGAAAAATCAGCCAAGAGCGCCTGCAACATCAAACAGCCTTCCCTTGCTAAGGAACTAGGTAACGCCGCTTGGTTACAACCACCGCCCGTAATATACTCAAACACCAGTACCCGCATCATGGCTAGCCTGCCGAAGGCGCACGGTCACCGTCCGGCCATTGCCATAAACGCAATCGCCCCGTCTCTACAAGCATCCGCAAGATCATATCCGTCAGGGTTTACTCAGTAAACACACCAAAATCCATAATGCGTTGGTAACGGGTTTCCAACAGTTCATCCATATTCTGTTGCTTTAATTCCGCCAAGTGCCGTACCAAGGTCTCTTTCAGATTCTTGGCGGTGCTGACAAAATTCCGATGGCCGCCGCCTAAAGGCTCGCGCACCACTTCATCCAAAAAGCCCTGCTCACGGATACGGTCGGAAGTAATGCCCATCGCTTCCGCCGCCAATTGTGATTTTTCGGCACTTTTCCATAAAATCGACGCGCAACCTTCGGGGGAAATCACCGAGTAGGTGCTGTATTCCATCATAATCAGACGGTCACCCACGCCAATCGCCAACGCCCCGCCCGAACCGCCTTCACCAATCACCGTGCAGATAATCGGCGTTTTCAGCTTCGACATCTCAAACAAATTTCTGGCAATCGCCTCACTTTGTCCGCGCTCTTCCGCACCGATGCCAGGATATGCGCCCGGCGTATCAATCAGACAAATAATCGGCAGTTGGAAACGCTCGGCCATTTTCATCACCCGCAAGGCCTTCCGGTAGCCTTCAGGACGTGGCATACCAAAATTGCGGTAAATCTTTTCTTTGGTGTCGCGGCCTTTCTGATGCCCCATCACTACCACCGGTTGCCCGTCCAGACGCGCCAGCCCACAAACAATGGCCGGATCATCCGCATAAGCACGGTCACCATGCAGTTCCTGGAAATCGGTCATCATCAGCTCGATATAATCCAGCGTATAAGGCCGCCCCGGATGCCTGGACAACTGGGAAATCTGCCAATCGGACAGTTCGGCAAAAATAGTTTCGGTTAGCGTCCGGCTTCGGTCTTCCAACTGCTTAATGGCATCGGAAATATTAATGTTGTTATCAAACTCCACATTACGAAGCTCTTTTATTTTCGCTTCTAACTCAGCGATAGGTTGTTCGAAATCGAGAAAATTTAAATCCATGAAGGTGCGCTATGACGAATGAAAGGTAAACGGTAGATTTTATAGAAATTTAGCGATTTATTCTAAATATAAATTGTAGTAATGCATTTAAAGGGCAAACTTGAAATTAGCGCGGCCAAACTGGGCGTAACTGCCCGGCCGCTTACGCGAACGGAAATATCTGCAAATCGTCACTTGTTATAGCCGCTTTTATAGTAAACTGCCCGCCTTGAATCTGATAGCAGTCCCTTAAATCCACCGACTATGTTTACCATCACCAAAGAAGTTTATTTTTGCTACGGGCACCGGTTAATGAACCACGCCGGAAAATGCCGCCACCTGCACGGGCATAGCGTCAAAGCCTCGATTAGCATCCAACAAGAACAGCTTAACGCCGACGGCATGGTCTGTGACTTTGCCGACATCCGCGCCTGCGTGGAAAGCTACGTCGACGAGTATCTAGACCACAATTTTTTACTGCATAAAAATGATCCGATCATCCCGATGCTGACCGCCCAAAACGAGCGCTTCATGGCCTTAGACGAACACCCGACCGCCGAAGTCTTAAGCAAAATGCTCTACCGCCATATCAAACAAGCGGGCTTTAACGTCGCGCAAGTGACGCTATGGGAAACTGCCAGCGCTTACGCCAGCTACCGCGAAGACTGACCGCCGCCATGGCCCTCATCACTCCCATCAACACCTCGCTTTGTCTGGAACAGCTGTGCGCCTCCAACTTCCAGAAATTGCTGCAACTCATCCCCGACCTAGCCGCCATTAAAAACGCTGCCGTCGGGGTAGCCCCACGCCATGCCAACCTGCACCTCACCGTCATTGACCACAGCCCCTACACCCTAACCGTCGAACTCAACCATTGCTTTAGCCAACACCTAGACGGACTGCTCGCCCCTGCCCTGCGCATCCGTATTTACATGGACGCACAACTCGCCGAAGTGCTCAGCGACAACGACCGGGCCAGCGTCGCCCGCACCTTCCCCGATGCCCGCCAAAGCCGCGAAATCATGCACTACAAATGGCGGCTCAATTATTTCTTACAAAAATGGCTAGACCATTGTTTGGGCAAAAACTACCGGTTCACCAGCTAAGTTGCCATTAGGCTTCGCTCAGGGAACGGGATAGCTCCCGTTGGCTACTATTGGTTGAGTGAAGCCCGTTGGCTGAACGAAGCCGAAGCCAACGGGCAACTCAGCATAGCCACCACTAAATCCGCCATATTCTTCGACGCGCCGCCCTGCCCTAAAGCCTGCTTAACCTGCACCAATTCTGCCCGCATCGTTTGCGCATAAGCATCGTCAGTCAAAATCCGCAGCATCTCCGCCGCCAAGTTATCCGCCGTGGCCTCATGTTGAATCAACTCCTTAACCACCAACTTGCCAGCGACAATATTCGGTAAACCAATAAATGGAGTTTTGACCAACAACCGACCCAGCCAATAGGTCAGCGGCGACAACTTATAAGTAATCACCATCGGCACGGTAAACAAAGCGATTTCCAAGGTCGCCGTCCCCGAAGTCGTCATCACCGCATCACAGCATTGCATGACTTCATAAGGCTGGTTTTTCACCACTTTAATAGGTAACGCCTCCGGCAAATACGCCGCCAGTAAGGCATCAGGGATAGAACTGGCTTGTGGCAAGACAAACTGGACGGCGGGTAAGCGTTGCTGCACTTGCACAGCCGCCGCCAGCATCACGGGCAACAGGCGTTTGATCTCATTGGCACGGCTACCCGGAAACAAACCCACGACAGGCCGTTGCCCATCCAAGCCGAACAGCCGCAAAGCCTCCGCCTTAGCGTATTGCGGATGCACTTTATCGACCGACGGATGCCCGACATAACGCACCGGCACATTCTCCGCCTCGTAATACGCCGTTTCAAACGGAAAAATCACCGCCATCATGTCGATGGCTTTGCCATACTGTTTCACCCGCCCCGCCCGCCAAGCCCACACTTGCGGACTGACGTAAAACAGCACTTTAACGCCCTGCTGTTTGGCAAATTTCGCCAATTTATAGTTAAACTCTTTATAATCGACGCACACCAACAAATCGGGCCGTTCCTCGGCGACCAACCGCTGCATAAACGCCAATACCCGCCGGATTTCCGCGTAATGCTTAAGCACTTCCACCACGCCAATAACCGCGATAGCCGACGAATCATAACGGACATCTACCCCCGCCGCCGCCATTTTGGAACTGCCCATGCCTAGTGCCTGAATGTCCGGCACTTGCTTTTTCAGCTCCAAAAACAAATTGGCGGCATGTTGGTCGCCGGAGGCTTCGCCCGCACTGAACATCACGGTTAAGGGCTTGGTCATGGTTACAAAGCCGCCTTAATGGTATCGGTAATGGTTTTGATGTCCCCATCCGACAGATACGGACAAATCGGCAACGAAAAGCACTGGGCGGCGACGGTTTCGGTAACAGGTAAAGATAAACCTTCACACTCTTCCTTAAAAGCCACTTGCTGATGCAGCGGCACGGGATAATACACCGCGCAAGCAATTTGTTGCGCCTGTAAAGCCTGCATAATCTCGTCACGACGCTCAGACAATAAGGTATATTGATGGTACACATGCTCCCCCAACCCGTCTTCCAGCGGCGTGGTCAGCGGCAAGCCCGCCAACAGCTCGGAATAGCGATGCGCGACGCGGCGGCGGCCTTGATTGTATTGGTCAATACGCTTAAGCTTGGCGCGTAAAATCACCGCCTGCATTTCGTCAAGGCGGCTGTTATAACCGATCACCTCATGATAATAACGGACATTCGAGCCGTGGTTACGCAATTGCTTAAGCTTAGCCGCCGTGGTGTCGGAATTGGTGACTACCAAACCGCCGTCACCAAAGCCGCCTAAATTCTTACTGGGGAAAAAACTAAACCCCGCCGCATCACCGATAGACCCGGTTTGTTTGCCGCCGACACTCGCGCCAAATGACTGGCAACAATCTTCGATCAATTTCAAATTATGCTCTTGGCAGATTTGCTCAATCTGCTCCATATCCGCAGGTTGGCCGAACAAATGCACCGGCATCACCGCCTTCGTCCGGGAGGTAATGGCGTTAATGATCGCCTCAGGCGAAATATTAAACGTGCGTGGGTCAATATCGACAAACACCGGCACCGCACCGACATATTTAATCGCTTCCGCCGTGGCAATAAACGTAAACGCCGTCGTAATGACTTCGTCGCCCTTGCCTATCCCCTCCGCCAGCAACGCCAAATGCAACGCATCCGTACCCGAAGCCACGCCTATCGCATGTTTTACGCCCAGATAAGCCGCCGTTTCTTGCTCAAACGCTTGCACGTTCGGGCCTAAAATAAACGAACAATTCTCTATCGTCTGCGCCAAGCCCTGTTCAACTTCATCTTTAATTTCCGCGTATTGGGCTTTCAGGTTTACCATGGGTATCATATTATTTCCTTGTTTCCACAGGGTATTGTGGATGTTGTTATGCAATTGGTATGGCCCGATCATCAAGCCCTTCAAATAACAGATGTCGTTATGAAAAGCGCAAGCCGGGCAGGAAAGGCCTCCCCTAATAGGAAAAGGCCGTCACCTTGAAATCTATTGTTTGTTCGTTTAAACGCTTAATCTAAGCGCTGTTAAGTAGCGGACAATCGCCTCACTTATCCCCTAACAGCGCCGTAATCCTAATCGCCGTTGCCAAAGCCCTGCGTCCTGCTTCGCCAGATACCAAAGGCGTACTGCCCGTCTGGATACAGTTGACGAAATGCGCAATTTCCGCCAGCAACGCATCACCGCTCTCAAAGACCGACTCTTCGGTTTCTATCTCAGGAATGCCCGGAAACATTTCTTTTGTCCCCGTACGGTGCTTAGTCAGGGTGCGGTTTTGGAAATCGACGGCAATGTAAGAGCTCGGACGGAACAGGCGCATTTTGCGTTCCAGCTTCATACTGATACGGCTGGCCGTAACATTGGCGACACAGCCGTTCTTAAACAACAGCCGCGCATTGGCAATGTCCGTGCCTTGGGTCAATACCGCCGTACCGCTGGCATCAATGCGCTCAACCTCCGAATCGACCAACGCTAAAATAATATCAATGTCATGGATCATCAAATCCAGCACCACACTGACATCATTCGCGCGGGGATTGAACGGCGCCAAACGGTGCGATTCGATAAATAACGGTTTCTCGTCTTTATCCAAGCCCAAGACCGCCGGATTAAAACGCTCTAAATGCCCGACCTGCAACACCACTTTATTGGCTTCGGCAAGGGCGATCAACTCGTCGGCTTCGGCAACCGTCACCGTAATCGGCTTTTCCACCAACACATGCACCCCAGCCGCCAAAAAGTCTTTCGTGACCCGGTGGTGCAAAGTTGTCGGCACCACAATACTGACCGCATCAATAGAGCCGTCTAATAAAGAATGGTAATCCGTCAGAGCCTGCGCCCCATGTTTATCGGCAACCGAACTTGCCGCCACCGGATTGACATCGACCACCGCCACCAACTCACAATCGGGTAAGGCGGCATATTTTTCGGCATGGAATTTACCCAGATAACCTGTGCCGATAACGGCGCATCGCAATTTTTTCATCATAAAGCCAGAAAGTCTGTACCATCACTCTGCTTGGCAAAGCAGTGAATCGGCACAATAAGTAAGAAGGATATAGGGTGTATTGTAAGCTATCGGAAAATATTCAGAAACCTTTCGATGATTGGGCAAAGCATAACAACCGCCCCAACCGACCGCCGCCAAGCAAAAAATCATGGTAAAGGTTTGCTAACGCTGGACTGTAGTTTTTTGTCATGACAATACTGTCTATTTTTTTATATCCTTCATCATGGGGCAAATAGCCTTGGCATATTGCGCCGAATCGTTCTGCTTTCGCGTGATGCTGGCACTACTTTTATTCCACCCTATTCAAAGAGCTTAACCGCAAAATATGCCACCTACAGCCCAACCTCATCAAAGCGGAAAAAAAGACCTTCCGGCAAAGACTCTTGAAAGGCTCCTTTTGGTCGAAAATTTGCAAGAACAACCCTATAAAACCGTACGCCCCTTACTTTTACAAGCCTTTGCCGATAAACATTATGTGGTCAGATCAGCGGCAGCGGAAGTGTTTGGCGACATTGGCGACGAACACGATATTGACAAACTTTTGCCGTTATTAACAGACCCGCACTACCAAGTTAGATATATAACCGCCGAAACCTTAGGGCAATTTAATAGCCCAAGCGCGATCCTCCCCTTAATCGCCGCGCTGGATGATGAAAACGATCTGGTCAGAATAAACGCCGCCGAAAGCCTAGGGCGATTAAAAGCCCTAAACGCCATAGCCCCATTAACGGCAAAACTTACCGATAGCGACGAATTGGTTAGGGGATATGCCGCAGAAGCCTTAGGGGTAATAGGCGATAAAACCAGTATCCTGCCGCTCAAACAAGCCTTGGCCTGCGAAAAAAGACATGCAGCCAGAGTCAGGTTATTAACCGCACTATACAGGCTTGGCGAAACAGCCCACTTAGCTACCATCATAAAACAGCTTAACAGCAAAAACTATCGGGTAAGATGCGCCACCACCAACATCCTGACCGAACTGGCTTTTGACTATAATCTGAATGGCATTTCGGAAATACTGGCAAAACGGCTGGCAAAAGAACCCACCATCGCCGTAAAATCAACCCTGACCCGATGTCTGGAAGAATTGGCTCATGCAAAAGGCAACGCAAAACCTGCAACACACGAGGCAGAAAAATTATGACAGATTTATCAAAAACTAATCAGCGCGAACCCGGCCCCGCCGAAACAATCGCCCGTTTTGAACACCGCAAAAGCGTTTCGCCCAAATCTATCGAGCTTTTTGAATACGCTGACGCGCTTCGCCAAGTTGGGCGAAAAAATGAGGCGTTGCAACACTATGCACACTTGGCGACCTTACCCATTCCAGAAAATAAAAGGTGGTTGGTGACGCTTTTCAAAGGCCAAACACTGTTTGAGATGGGCAGGTTCCCTGAGGCGGAACACGCGTTCCGGGATGCCTGTTCCCATGACCCATCCACCGTGCCGCGCGTTTATCTCGCTGCCGCCCTAGCGGAACAAGAACAATTTGCAGCGGCCATCGGCGTATTAGCAGACGCTTTGCACTGCGAAGGCGATACCGATGAAGTCCTGTTAAATTTAGCCCTGAACCAACGGACATTGGGGCAATTAGCCGCCGCACAGAAAAGCCTTGAACAAGCGCTTGCCATAACACCCGATTATACCCACGCACAAACCGTTTTAGAGGACGTTAACGCGGCACTGTCCTTGAATGATGACGTTAACGAATTACAAATGCCAACGTAAAGGGCAAACTATGCGCGTCCTTTTACCTTACCCGTAGAGATTAAAATTTATGCACGACTGGATTCTGTGGGCAATTTTAGTTGCATGGACAAAAAGTGGAGAAGGTAGGGTCACAATGACCTTTACTACCAACAAATCCAATCAGGTAGAATTGACGGCTACAGGGCTGGTCAATTTGGCTGTCCCTAAATATGAGGAATGGGGGCCGAGCAACTCGGTGAACAGGGTCTTTGGGCCAGTTCAACGGGATAATGGCAATTACCGTGTAGAGATAGAACTTCAGTCTGGGGATACGCTTACCCTTGAAGCGAAATCTATCCAAATGCCGGAACCATAGCACTAAGCTTCCCTAACTCATTTCCAGAGCAACCGCTAAAAATGACGGATAGATTTATGGGCACTCTATGTATTAACGGCAAAGAGACCTTGAAACCCTATAGCCTCAACGATACACCGACCCCGAAACCCACAAAGCGCCAAAATAATAAACCCGATACCCCCCGCAACTAAACACCGCCTGCTCCAGTAATGCCGCAGGCCATGCCACGGTTGTTGTCGGTTGCAGGATGTACCAGGCCAAGCCGTTGCTCAGCGCGTAGGTTTGCACCGCTTCGGTATCGGCCAAACGGCTGAACGCTTCCACTTCCTTAACCCGCTCTTGCAGGGCGGCTTCTTGCCAGCCGAACATGCTCTTACTGACAAAACTTTGCCGCTCGGCTAAGGCGGTGACTGCATAGCGGGGGTCAAAGTCTGACGCTTGGATCAGCTCGTCGGGGCGGCTATTATCCCGGACAAACCGCGCGGCCTTGACCAGACACGCAGGCACGGCATTAAAATCCTCATACTTTGCATAACCGCGCAAGGCCGGAAAGGTCTGGAAATTCGCGGCCAATAACCAAGGCGCGGCCAGACTGGCACAAACTGCCCCAGCCAAGCCGATACGCGTTAACTTGCGGGGCGGCAGGCCAGCACCCCACAGCCAATAATAGCCCCCGCCCGCCGTCCACGCGACCACAACAAAATACGCCCACCCCAGCGGACGGTTCAATAATTCGTAAGGGCTGACGCTATTATGCGCATCCGCCGCCAAGCCAATGGACATTAACAGATAATTGCCGATAATAAGCACCGGAAACACCGCAATAGCCAGCGGCCGCCGCCGCCACAGCACCACCCAAACCCCGACAAAAGCCGCGCCCCACAAACCAAAGGTAGACAGCGACAATAAGGCGGTGGCATACAGGGCGTTAATCGGCTTGCTATGGTGTTCCTCGACTAACACGCTATGGAAAAAGTTTTTTAACGCGCCAGGGTCAAACGCGTCCAGCAGCAACAGCAAATACCCCGTCGCGCCACTGCCATCCAAGCGCAACACGGGTACAGAGGTCAACTGTTGCGACCAAGCGATAACGCCGACAAAGCCGCCGATAAACCCCAAACCGATCAGCAGCCGCAAAAGCCCACCGAGGCGGGTAAAAAACACACAGGGATATAGCCCAATCAGCAAGGCATTGGCAACGAAAAAATGTGCTTTATAAAACAGGCAGACCACGGTCAATACACAGCCCGCGACTATCGGCCAGTACAAGCCGCGCCGACAGCCGTCGAAAATACACAGCCAAGCCAAGGCCATGCAGGCGATGCCGTATAACATACCCAGATTGACCTGGGTAAGAAAATGGTAGCTCAGGTATCTATTGGCAAAGCCTTGTTGGTAGGCATCCGGCAGCAAGACAATCGCCACCGTCGCCGCCAGCGCGGGCCAAGCCCCCCAAAAATACGCCACCAGGACAAACGCCGCCAAGCCGCTGAGGAAAATCCCTAAAGGTAGCTGAAACCCCGCATACACCTCGACCGCGCCCGCCCCCGACAGCAAAGCCAGCGCCGCCGCAGAAAGATAACTGCCATAATGGTAAAACGGCGCGGGCAACCCGGCCATTCTGACATCAGAAAAGCTCGCCAAGCCATGATACTGGATGAAGGCGCTAATTTCTCTGGCATGAAAAAACATATCCTGCCAAGTGCGGAACACCGCCGCCTGCCCGTCTTCCAGCACCGGAAAACGGAAATCGGCACACCATAACCCCGCCGCCGCACCACTGACCGCAATCGCCAACAAACTGGGCAGATTATCCTGATACCCATCCAGAAAAGGCCGATACTGGACGCGGTAAGCCACCCATAACAGGGCGACAACCGTCAGCAACATCAGGTTAGCCATCATCCCCAAGGGCGACACGACCGCCAAGACCAACAACAAGGTATTAAAGACAAAATAGCCGCCGAGCAACTGCAACGCCACCCCGCCCTTACTGACCAGATACGAGCTGGTCGGCAAAACGGCGGTTCCGTAAGCCAAGCACAAGCAGGCATACCAACCTAAAGCACCGAGCGTCGCCCAACCCACCCCGCCGCTGGCCTGCGCCTGCCAAACCCCAGCGGACAACACGAACAGCACTGCCGCCACCAACGGTGGCCGGCGCAAACCCTTGACGAGGCCTTGGGCACTTAAAGCCTGCATAGCCATCCCCCTACCCCGCCAAAGCGTCAATAATCCGCCCGATCACCGCAGCCTGATGAGCCTCAAGCCCCAACCACAGCGGCAAGCGCAGCAAACGTCCGGCAATGTTATCGGTTATGGGTAAGGCATGGTCGGCACGGCCATAACACAGGCCAGCGGGTGCGGTATGCAGGGGGATATAATGGAACACCGCATAAATGTCATGCTGTTTCAGGGCTTCTATTAACGCGCTCCGCCGTTCGACATCAGGCAGCAAGATATAATACAAATGGGCGTTATACCCGCACGCTTCAGGAATGCGCGGACGCTCTATCAGCCCCGCCTCGGCCAGCCCTGCCAAGCCTTGGTGGTAAGTGTCCCACAGGGCTGTGCGGCGGCGGGTAATGGCATCGGCCTCGCCAATCTGCGCCCATAAAAACGCGGCGATAATCTCCCCCGGCAAATACGACGAGCCAATATCCACCCAAGTATACTTATCCACTTGCCCCCGGAAAAATTGGCTACGGTTGGTGCCTTTTTCGCGGATAATTTCCGCCCGCGCCACCAAGTCGGGATGGTTGACCAACAACGCCCCGCCCTCTCCAGAAATGATGTTTTTGGTCTCATGAAACGAATACGCCCCCAGATCGCCGATACTACCCAACGCCCGCCCCTTATAAGTGGACATGACCGCCTGTGCGGCATCCTCAACCACCCAAAGCCGATGGCGGCGGGCTATCGCCATAATCGTGTCCATTTCGCAAGCCACCCCGGCATAATGCACCGGGACAATGGCCTTAGTACGCGGCGTAATCGCGGCGGCAATTTTCGTCTCGTCAATGTTCAACGTATCGGCGCGAATATCGACAAACACCGGCACCCCACCCCGCAACACAAAGGCATTGGCGGTGGAAACAAAGGTATAAGCGGGCATAATCACCTCGTCACCCGGTTCGATACCGATCAGCATAGCGGCCATTTCCAAAGCGGCGGTACACGAGTGGGTCAGCAACGCTTTATGCGCCCCCGTGCGGGCTTCCAACCACGCATGGCACTGCTTAGTAAAACTGCCCTCACCCGCAAGATGGCCATTAGCATGGGCTTCGGCAATATAATGCAACTCCTTGCCCGTCATATAAGGTTTATTAAAAGGGATACGCATAGCTTACTTGGTCTGTTTATAATCAGGATGGGGCGATAGGGCTTATGTTACTCGATGTTCAAGTTTTGGCGCTGGTTCCCAAGCTCCGGCTTGGGAACCAGCCTACGCGAAGCTCTAGCTTCGAGAATTCCAAAAAAGGTCAACAGCTACGCCAAAACCGCTTGCAGAGCCTACCCGAACAGCACCAGGAAACGTTAACGTCCAGAATTCCCGAAGCGAGAGCTTCGGAAAGCTGGGTTCCCAAGCCGGAGCTTGGGAACCAGCGTCTGTAATATTATTCAGCGTAGGTTTTATGCACAATTTGATCAGCGAGATAAACACAGAACTAACTTAACTCCACTTCACTAGCAATACGGGCGGCATTCGCCATAGCCAGCAGGCCAATTGTCGTGCCCGGAAGCGAAGGAAAAATACTGCTATCGACAATATGGATACGTTGCCAACCCTTAGGACGGCCATCGCTATCGGTATCAGTCTCTAAGACAGGGGTAGCGCACATAGGCAAGCTGCCGCCGACATGGAACGAGGCCGAGGCTTGCGAGAACGGCAATAGCGCGTAACAGCCCCAATGCCGCCCCAACGCAAATAACGCTTGGGCGGTTTTTTTCAGCGCGTGGCGAGATTCGGTCAAGTGCTGCGGCGTGGCGACCAATGTCGCAGGGCCGTTAACAGCCTGTTCAAGCTGAAGGCTGTAGCCATTGCAATGATCCGAATGCAAATTGCAATGGGCGACCAGCAAATGCGCCGACAACCGCCGCTTAAGGGACTGCCAAGCCCCTTGGGTTTCCTTGGCAAGCCCCAGCTTTGCCAACACCATCTCATTCGGCGTGGACAGTTGGGTATGCACCCAATGCTCCGACAGGCCCTGGACCTTAAATTCCAAAAACACTCCCGGCAGGGTATTTTCGTGCGGCCACGCACTGGGCATTTTCTGGACGCTGAACAGCGGCATGACAAAGCCTCCTGTAGACTTTAAGCGCACCGCTTGCCCATACAGCCGTTTAGACTGCAAGACAAGGCGGGTGCTGCCCACCGCCCCGGCAGCGACAAACACCCGGTCGAATGTCAACACTTCCGGCTCCCCGCCCGCCCGCACCAGCGATACCCTGACCTGACCTGCCGCTTCGGCCAGTTCCTGCACCAACACCCCGCCAACATATTCAATGTGCTGCGCCGCCCGCAAGCGGTCGATGTCTTGGCTGGCTTTATAAATAGCACCATAAACGCAGCCGCTCATGCAGCACCCGCAGTATTGGCAAGCATTGGCTGCTGGCGTATCGGCAAGCTGGAGCAGCAGACGGGCTTGGCCGAACACCACCCGGTCTTTAGCCGCCAAGCCGCTAGCGGCCATTTTTGCCAACAACAGACGGTTGCCCGCCGACAGGCGCACCGCATCGCTGCCCGTTTTGTGCAAAGGAAAGTTCAGGCTTAAGCTGTCGGCACAGGCCGAATAAGGCAAACGCGCCAGAATTTGCGCGTAATAGCCGTGCAATTGCCTAGCGGCCAGCGGCCAATCGGCCATATCACAGGCATCGGCGGGCAAGGCCGAACCGCCCCAGCCGACACTTAGGCCACCATAAGCATAACTGAGCGGCGGCATATCGGCTTCCCTAAGCAGCGGAGCCAACGGCTGCGGACGGCCATAAAAATAATCCGAACCGAACGCCAGCTTAGTCGGCACGGCCTGTTTATTAGCCAAAGTCGGGTTATGGCACAGCGCGTCGCGCCCAGCCGCCGCCCATTGCTGGGGCGGCAAGGCGGACAACGTATCTACAAGCTGTTGCCTGCCTGTATCTAAACATTCGCCATAATCCAACACTATCGGCTTTAAGCCCCGCGTAACCAAGGCATTCAACGTCGCCACCGCCGCCAACCCCGAACCGATAACGGCTACCCTCATAGCTAAGCCCCTACTGCCACTAAGTAACAGATATAAATTAACGCAGGCAAAAGCTTATCTCCCTGGGAGCGCGGGCATCTTGCCCGCAAAAGGGGCGGGCAAGATGCCCGCGCTCCTACTAGCCGCTTACCATTAACCCACATCATTCAGCACCTGAATAATCCGCTGCCGATCAGCGGCATTTAGGCCAGGAAAACAGGGTATAAACAAACTGTTGCTATAGAGCTTATCGGCATTAGGGGTGTCGCCGTGGTAAGGATAAGCGGGCAAATCGGATATTTTTAATAGGCTGGTGGTCGCCGTGTCGATTTTTTTGCCATGCCAGCGTTGCTGGGTTGCCGCCGGGTCAGCAAAATAAGCCAATAATTGCCAATAGATAGGCACGCCGCCCGTGCTACCGCGCGGAAAATCGACCGCAGGGGCAGCGGCTTTAATCTCGGCAACATTGTGTAAGCGTTCTTGGTCTAACGCCTCCAAGCTGACTAGCCCTTCCAAGCCCACCCGCGCCTGTAATGCCGTGTAAGCACAAAACCACTCGCCCGGCAATTCGTCTATCATGGCTTTATCCCGGTCGCCTGTATGCTTTAGTACACTATTGGGTTTTAATTTAGCCAACAGCCCCAGCAGTGGAAAAACGCCAAAATGGAATACCAGCCGCGTGGTGGCGACATTACGGATCAAGTCGGTGACAATTTTTTGCCACAACTGGGTTCTGACGGGCGGCGCTAACTGCGCTTGGTCAGCCCTCAAGGCTTCGGCCAGAGCCTCATCATCACAGACCAATAGGCCTCCGCCATAAGTGTCCAGGGTTTTGATGGAAGACGCGCTATAAACCCCAACCTCGCCAAAGCTGCCGATTTTACGGTCGGCAAACTGGCCGTTCAGACATTGGGAAAAATCCTCAATAACAAACACCCCGCGTCTACGGCACACCGCCACCAGCTTCTCCACATCTGGCACCATACCAAACAGATAAGTGATGATAACGGCACGGGTATTCGCGTTAAGGGCTTTTTCCAACAACTGCTCATCAAAACACAGCGTATCCTTGTCAATATCGACAAACACCGGCACCAACCCCAAAGCCAATACCACATCTAAAATGCCCTTGATGGAAATCGGCGGCATGATAATTTCACTGCCATGCGGAAAATGCTGGCGCTTTAAGGCATAGTAAATCGCCGTTCTGGCAAAAGGGAAAGCCACACAGTGCTTTCTGCCCAGCAACTGCGCAAAACGGGTCTCGAACGCCGCCACCACAGGCTGATCGTCCAACTTGGCAACCAGTGATGTGACCAGCCATTTCAAATCATCCAGCACCGAATGATAAATAATACCGCGTGGGATTGCTAAATTCATAGGCCTTACCTCATATCCGTTATTGGGCGCACCGCGTACCTTTTCAGGAAGTGGGGTGCAGTTCCCTGTTATTAATTAGTTTGGCGGGATTACCCGCCACCACCGTATAAGGCGCGACATTTTTAGTCACCACCGAGCCGCCACCGACCACCGCGCCCTCGCCTATCTCCACCCCCGGCAAGATAGTGCATTTGCCGCCTATCCAGACATGATCGCCAATCCTGACCGTTTTTCCAATGTCGGGCAAGTCGAGCCGGTGGTAATCGTGCGCCGCTGCAAAGATACTGGTTTCAGGACCAATAGAGACATGATTGCCGATAATAATCTCGGCCTCTTTAAGATACCCTGGGTAGAAAGCGCAGCTTCTGTTAATCCACACCTTATCGCCGATAGACACCTTGAAAGGATAACGGATATAAGTGCCGTAATCGATAAACCCACCTTTACCGAGTTTTTTTAACAGCAGGCGGAACAGTACCGCGCGTAAAAAAGCCGGCAACACGTCCATGACCAGCGTCACTAGATGTATACAATAGGCGTAACTTTTAAACAGCTCTTGCTTGAATGGACTCACACTATTAACTTATCGGCTAGCCCGCCAAAACGGGGACAAAAAACAGGAATAACCGCCTGGATTCCCAAGTGTGTACGCGTCACACCGCCTGCCGGCGTACCGACACCCACCCATATAACCGCTGCCAAACCAGCCCATGCACTAACCCAAAGCCTATCATCACCACACTAAAACAACGCAGTATCAGTGCCCCGGCCTCGGCTTGGGCAGCATCATAACCCATCGCCTGCAACAGCTTAGCGACTACCACCTCACTGACCCCCAAGCCGCCGGGGATAAGGCTAAAGACTTGCGCCAATGCGGTTACCGACATCAGCCATAGAGTCTGCGGCACCGACAAATCAATAGCCACACTCAACAGGCTAAGCTTCCAACCCAGGGCGATACACGACCACGTTAGCCAACTGATGGGGATAATCTTCAACCACAACGTGGGCTGATTGCCCGCCTCCAGCAAACGCCGGACGAACACCCCTAGTTTGCTTTGGCCGGGCCAGCACAGCAACAGCACTAAGGCCACTATGCCAACGCCTATTATCCCACCCAGCATATAGACCACCGGGCGCGAAGCAAAACCTAAGCGGGACAAATCCTGACCAAGCCAACCAATCATCCCAAAACTGGCGACCATCACCATATCGATGACCCGTTCGATAAAAAACGACCCGATCCCCGTCGTCCTGTCTAACGTTATGCGGCGTTTTAACAATTCAATCTTAAGCGTTTCGCCCAATTGGCCGGGAGTCACCACGGCCAGATTCACGACAATGCCAGTAATCAGATACACATCCCCAAACCCCACTTGTGGGTTGACCGTCCTGATCATCAGCCACCACCGCCACGCCCGCAACACCGTCACAGCCGTACACCCTCCTAGCGTACCCATCAGCAACCACATAACCTCAGTCTTGCCCAGCAAGGCGATAATGGCAGGCCATTGGAAATAACGGTACAGATACCACCCACAGCCCCCTAAGAGCAGCATCGGCACTAGCTTAGCTAAGACGCGCAAGACCGGAATTTTCATGCTATGGGATTCGCTTAGGAACGTGCATGAAATAAAATCTGTTGTACAGGCGAAAGTACAGCAACCTCCTCCCAGCCTCCCCCTTGCCAGGGGGAGGAGCATTTTTCCCCTGATTTTCGCCTGTACGACGGGGAAGCCATAAGCTCCCTCCCGTGCCAAGGGCGACTGCACGGATGCACACCCTCAGGGGTGTAAAGGAGGTAGAGCAACGCAAGGAGCGGTTGCCGAGAGGGCTGGGCACGCAGAGATGCAGAGCGCCTACTTAATTTCATGCACGTTCCTTATCCGTTTATGGCGTTAACCGATGATACACATCCACCGGATGGCTAAACTGAAACCCCAAGGACGCATACAAATTAAGGGCGGGGATATTGGTGGCGGAAATGGAGCTTTTAAGCACCTCCAAATCCGCAAAACAGGCCTGACAAACGGCAGTCCAGAAATATTTGCTTAAGCCCTGGCCGCGATAGGCTGCCGACAGCGCGTGTAAGACGAAGACATTGCCGTCCACAGCGATAAAGCCCGCCAAGTCGCCGCGAAAAAACACCCCATAGACCTTATCCTCAGCGAGCAAAGCCGCCAACCAATTATCATAGCGCAGATCCGCCTTAACGCGGTCTAGGTTGAAGTCACGCTGGAAACGCCCGTGGGCAAACGCCCCGTGGCAAATGGGCTGCACCTGCGCAAACGTCACCGCCTTAGAGATGCTGACCTCGGCATGGGCAAACGCCTTAAACCGGGCTTTCGGGCAATAAGGCTCGATTAGCGTGTCGCAATAATAAAAGCCATAATCGTGCAGGGCTTTTTTACAGGCTAAAGGATCAACCTTAACCGTATAGTGACCAGACTGGGTAACGGCCATTTGTAATGTCTGCTCACCCGCATCGGCCAGCTCAAAGGTTGGCACGGCAAAAACCGCCGCATCCCAAGGCGTAGGCTTACGGCTCACGGTCGGCAAACGTGGCGTTACTGATGATATACAGCGGACGTTTTTTGGTTTCGTCAAAGGTCTTGCCCAGATAAATCCCTAATACCCCCAAGATGGAAATGATAATGCCGCCCAAAAAGTAAATCGACACGATCAGGCTGCTCCAGCCCATAATCGGCGAGCCATGCGCCAACCATTGGTAAATAATGTACAAACCATAGCAAAAGGCAAACAAGGCGATCATAAAGCCAAAGCGGATGGTCAAGCGCAAGGGCTTGTCCGAATAGGCAATGATGGTCTCCTGCGCCAGCTTAAACAACTTTCGGAACGTATAAGTGGATTGTCCGGCAAAACGTTCGGCATGTTGGACATCCACCGTACCGACCCGATAGCCCAGCCAATCGACCAGCCCGCCGAAAAACCGCAGCTGCTCGCGCATCAGCCGGAAACTTTGCACCACTTTTTTGGACATAATCCGAAAATTGTTGGTTTCGGCATCGTAATTCATATCGGCAAGATAATTGAACAGGGCGTAAAACAGCCGGGAGGCGCAGCGCTTAAACAACGGGTCACGGCGCTGGCCGCGCCGCGCCAACACAATGTCATAACCCGTTTGGGCATGGGCGTACAGCCGGGGGATTTCTTCGGGGCGGTCTTGCAAATCACAATCCATAATCACCACCCAATCGCCCCCGGCATAGTCCAGCCCCGCCGTAATGCCGTAATGCTGGCCGAAATTGCGGCTAAATTGCAGCCCCTTGACGCGCGGGTCGCTGGCCGCCAAGTCGTTAATTATCGTCCAAGACCTATCGCCGCCACAATCTTCAACCAAAATCAGCTCAAAATCACCGCTAATCGGCTCAAGCGCGGCCACCAGCCGCCGATACAGCTCATGCAGGCAGGCTTCGGCCTTATAGACGGGAATGACAACGGAAATATGCGGCATGACTATTTAAAGAAGCTGGCTAAGCGGCGGCAAATGTGCAAGATTATCATCTAAATAACAGGCAGTGGCAAACTGGAAAAAACAAAGTGCACCCCGCCGGATAGGCCGCTCTGCCCGAAATGGAGTGCAATGGTCTTCAGCCATTGCACGATGGCCTAAACAAGCGTTCATTTATTTTTCAACTTTCGTTAAACCGTCTATAGGAAGAGCAGCCCCAGCCCCGTTCCCTTCGGCTTCGCTCAGGGAACGCGGAGGTTGGGTGAGGGTTATATTATTTTGGTTAGCACCCAAGTGGTTCTATAATCACCCTATCGCATTAATCCTATTAGTCTTACAGCCCTCCTTATGTCTTTAGCCACTGTTTACAGCCGGGGCCGCTCCGGTATTGACGCGCCCTTAGTCACCGTTGAAGTGCATGTATCCAATGGCTTACCCGCCATGTCCATCGTCGGCCTACCCGAAACGGCGGTAAAGGAAAGCAAGGATCGGGTGCGCGGGGCGTTACTGACCTCGCAATTTGACTTTCCTATGCAGCGCATTACCATCAACTTAGGCCCCGCCGATTTGCCCAAAGAAGGCGGGCGTTTTGACTTGGCCATCGCCTTAGGCATTCTGGCCGCCTCCCAACAGATTTCCGGCCGCCACCTAGCCGACTATGAATGCGTCGGGGAATTGTCCTTAAGCGGCGAATTACGGCCTATCAGCGGCGTTTTGCCCATCGCCATCCAAGCGCGTAACCAAGGCCGCAAACTCATCCTGCCTATTGCCAACACCGCCGAAGCCGCCCTAGTCACTGGCATAGAAATTATCCCGGTCGGGCATTTGCTGGAAATCTGTGCGCATTTAAACGGCCAAACCCCCATCCCCCTACTAGGCCACCAGCCCGACCCCAATGCCGAAACCGCCACCGAACTGGATTTTGCCGATGTCCACGGCCAGTACCACGTCAAACGCGCTTTTGAAATTGCCGCCGCCGGGGCGCATAACCTACTGATGCTAGGGCCACCCGGAACCGGCAAATCCATGATCGCCGCCCGCCTACCCACCATTTTGCCGCCGTTGACCGAAACCCAAGCCCAAGAAACCGCCGCCCTCGCCTCCATCAGTGAACAGGGTTTTGATGTCCGGCAGTGGCTAAAATCACCGTTCCGCGCCCCGCACCACAGCGCCTCGGCGGCGGCTTTGGTAGGCGGTGGCAGCAACCCGAAACCCGGAGAAATCTCCCTCGCGCATAACGGCACTTTATTTCTCGACGAACTGCCGGAATTTGACCGTAAAGTTCTGGAAGTGCTACGCGAACCGCTAGAAACTGGCCATATCACCATTTCCCGCGCCAACCGCCAAGCCGACTTTCCGGCACGTTTCCAACTGATCGCCGCCATGAACCCCTGCCCTTGCGGATACTTAGGCGATGCTTCCGGGCGTTGCCACTGCACCTCGGAACAGGTCGCCCGCTATCGCGGCAAAATCTCCGGCCCCCTATTAGACCGTATCGACATGCACCTGGAAGTGCCCAGAGTCCCGCACGAAATCTTACGCAAAGGCTCGGCACAGGGCGAAGAGAGCAGCGCCACCATCCGGGCGCGGGTCGTCAAAGCGAGGACGCTGGCGGTAGCGCGTAGCGGCAAAGCCAACTCAGCACTGAGCGCCAAAGAAGTCAACGCCGTGTGCGGCTTGCCGGAAGCCGGACACCTGCTCTTAGAGCAAGCGATGGACAAATTTGGCCTATCTAACCGCGCCTACCACCGCATCCTTAAACTGGCGCGTACCATCGCCGATTTGGCTGGATCGCCACAAATCGGCATCGCCCATCTCAGCGAAGCCATCAGCTACCGAAAGCTCGACCGAAGCCGTTAGAATTGTGCATTTATACAGCAATCCTTTGCCACAAATAGCACAAAAATGGTAAGGTAAGCATTTTTTACCCGCTCAAAAACCCTAACGCCACTCTTTTTTGAGCTTGTCTTAAACCCGTACAGGAAACCTATCAATATGAAGCAACACACAGCAATTGCTAGCGGCACGTCCTTCCGAACAAAACTGCTCACCCTCATAACCGGACTCTTACTGGCTCCGCTAGCAAATGCCGAAATCGACCTTTCCTTATACGCCGGACAATCGTTCATCGACAATGGCGATTTGACGTTGACCCAAGGCAAAACCAACCTAACCTTTAGCGATGTCAGTTGGGATGACCGCTCTTTTGAAGAGCCCATTTTCTACGGGGCGCGTTTAGGTTACTGGTTCGACAGCGCACCTAACTGGGGTGTGTCGATTGACTTTAGCCACATCAAAAACTACCTGAACTACGACAACAACGCCCAAGTCGACGGCACCCGCGCCGACGGCTCTGCCGTCCACGGGGTCGAACCGATCAGCAACAGCATCCAAGACTTTAACATGTCGCACGGTGTCAACACCCTGACCTTCAACGGCCAATACCGCTGGTTTCCGAGCGGCCAACGCGACAACACCCTGTTAGGCCGTATGCAGTTGTACACAGGCTTAGGAGCCGGTTTCAGCGTTCCGCATGTCGAAGCGCTTATCAAAGATGTGTGGACTTATGAATACCAATGGGGTGCAGGCCCAGTCGTCAACGGCATGATGGGTATCAACTACGACATCATCAGCCACCTCTCCGCCTTCGCCGAATATAAATTAAGCTACGTCAGCGTTGATGATAGCCTAACTGGCGGCGGCAACATCAGCACCGAAACCGTCAACCACCAATTGATCTTTGGCTTGACCGCACATTTTTAAAAGCTTTGATTTTTAAGGCATAAAAAAGCCCCGCTTGCATTTTTGCAAGCGGGGCTTTTTATTGTTCAAGCAAGCAAAGGGCCTAAACCACAGACCCTAAGACAGCTAGGCTTACATCATACCGCCCATGCCGCCCATGCCGCCCATACCGCCCATATCTGGCATACCGCCTGCACCTTTTTCGTCGCTAGGCGCATCAGCAATCATGACTTCGGTGGTCAGCATCAGGCCAGCGATAGACGCGGCGTTTTGCAGCGCGGTGCGGGTCACTTTCGCAGGGTCTAAGATACCCATTTCGATCATGTCGCCGTACACGCCAGTCGCGGCGTTGTAGCCGAAGCTGCCAGAACCTTTCTTGACTTCGTTGAAGACAACAGAAGGCTCGTCACCGGCATTGGCGACGATTTGGCGCAGTGGCTCTTCCATCGCACGGCGCAGGATGTTGATGCCAACCGTTTGGTCATGGTTTGCACCTTCCAAACCTTCCAGAGCCGACAATGCACGCACCAAGGCAGTACCGCCGCCAGCGACTACGCCTTCTTCAACCGCAGCGCGGGTTGAATGCAGCGCGTCTTCAACGCGGGCTTTCTTTTCTTTCATTTCGATTTCAGTGGCGGCACCGACTTTAATCACAGCAACACCGCCAGCCAATTTGGCCAGACGTTCTTGCAGTTTTTCTTTGTCGTAGTCAGAAGTGGCATCGTCAGCTTGGGCGCGGATTTGCGCAACACGGGCTTTGATTTGCTCTTCTGAACCGGCACCATCAATGATAGTGGTGTTTTCTTTGCTGATTTGGATTTTCTTCGCAGTACCCAATTGGTCAAGTTCGGCTTTTTCCAAGCTCAAACCGACTTCTTCAGAAATGACCGTACCGCCAGTCAGAACGGCGATGTCTTCCAACATGGCTTTACGGCGGTCGCCGAAGCCTGGGGCTTTAACGGCGCAAACTTTCAAAATGCCGCGCATGGTGTTAACCACCAAAGTCGCCAGGGCTTCGCCTTCAACGTCTTCAGCAACAATCAATAAAGGACGGCCAGATTTGGCAACGCCTTCCAGAATCGGCAACATTTCGCGGATGTTGGAGATTTTTTTGTCGTAGATCAAGATCATAGGATCGTCTAACTCGACGCTCATATTTTCTTGTTTGTTGATGAAGTAAGGTGACAAATAGCCACGGTCAAACTGCATACCTTCAACCACGTCCAAAGAATTGTCCAAACCTGAACCTTCTTCAACAGTGATTACGCCTTCTTTACCGACTTTTTCCATCGCTTCGGCAATAATGTCGCCGACAGATGCGTCAGAGTTGGCAGAGATGGTGCCGACTTGGGCAATGGCTTTGTTGTCGGTGCAAGGGGTAGAAGACGCTTGGACAGCAGCAACGACTTTAGTCACCGCCAAGTCAATACCGCGTTTCAGGTCCATTGGGTTCATGCCAGCGGCAACGGCTTTCAGGCCTTCGTTGACGATAGATTGTGCCAATACGGTTGCAGTGGTGGTGCCGTCGCCAGCCACATCAGAAGTCTTAGAAGAAACTTCCTTAACCATTTGTGCGCCCATGTTTTCGAATTTGTCTTTCAATTCGATTTCTTTAGCAACCGATACACCGTCTTTCGTGATAGTGGGTGCGCCAAAGCTTTTGTCTAAGATCGCGTTGCGGCCTTTAGGGCCCAAAGTGACTTTCACTGCGTTTGCTAAAATGTTTACGCCACGCGCCATACGGACACGCGCGTCATCGCCAAATAATACGTCTTTTGCTGCCATTTTTTTTATCCTAAATTCGTTGTGTGTGTGATTGTGGGGTCTACGGGGGTCGGGGCTTAACCTAACACGCCCATAATGTCTTCTTCACGCATTACGATGACTTCTTCACCGTCAACTTTCACTTCGTTGCCGGCATATTTGCCGAACAATACTTTGTCGCCGACTTTTACGTCTAAAGCGCGGACAGTGCCGTTGTCCAAAGGTTTGCCTGTGCCTACTGCCAAAATCACGCCTTGGCTTGGCTTTTCAGCCGCTGAGCCTGGCAATACAATGCCGCTAGCCGTTTTGGTTTCTTCTTCAACACGTTTGACAATGACTCTGTCGTGTAACGGACGTATATTCATTTATATCTCCTAAGATTAAATTAAAGGTTGAAAAGTTGTTAGCACTCTATGGTTATGAGTGCTAATGATAATGAGCTTTTGCAGTGTGTCAAGTTCTTTGGCATTATCTTACGCTTACCTACCTAGACCTCAGACTTATGAACGACAACCAACTGTTACGCTATAGCCGCCAAATCCTGCTGCCGCAAATCGACGTCGCCGGACAGCAACGCCTGCTCGCCGCCCAAGTATTGATCATTGGTGCCGGGGGCTTAGGCTCGCCGGTCGCCATGTACCTGGCGGCGGCCGGGGTCGGCTCGCTGACCATTTATGACGATGACGTGGTGGATTTATCCAACCTGCAACGGCAAATCGCCCATCACACCCCTGATATAGGGATGGATAAAACGATTTCAAGCCAACAAACCCTGAATAAATTAAATCCTGATGTGCAAGTACGCGCAGTCAAACAGCGTTTGGCAGGCGAACTGCTTGATGCAGAAGTAAAAACCGCCGATGTGGTGGTCGATTGCAGCGACAATTTCGCCACCCGTTTTGCCATTAACAAAGCCTGTGTGACGCACCAAACGCCCTTGGTATCGGGTGCGGCGATCCGTTTTGAGGGGCAAGTGGCGGTGTTCACGCCCGGCCATAATGACAGCCCGTGCTATAACTGCCTGTACCAGAGCGACGGGGAAGAATTGGTCAATTGCGCCACCAATGGCGTTATCGCGCCGATTACCGGCATTATCGGCAGCATCCAAGCCTTAGAGACCTTGAAACTGATTATGGGCATCGGTACGCCCTTAACAGGAAAATTATTATTGATAGACGGCTTAAGTATGGAAATCAACACCCTACGCCTAAAGAAAAACCCCGCCTGCCCCAGCTGTGGGAGCGTCGGGACATGAGGGCTTGACGGGCAAGCCCCCACTCAAAACACCGCTATTTTTTCGCTAAGCGGCTTTGGACAAAGCGGATGGCATTTTCCGCCAGGTCATTAATGACCGACGGGCTATCGCCATGCGGCGCGGTGTCGCCAAATGGCTGACCGTTGCTTTGGGTATACTTATAAATGAAGTACCCCAACGGCACAAACGCCGCCCCGGCAACAATAAACATGATAACAAACAACTCTGTGACAGTACCCATAGCTACTCCTCATAGTAAACCAATTTCTATTATTATTTTTAGGTGAATCAGGATAATACACTTATTTTGGCGGCAAAAAAATACCCGCCGGGCAGGATGGTTTTAGCTTGCCCGACACACCGCCCGGAGCAGTTGATTTATCTGCCCCCACAACTTGGCAAGCACACGCAAATGCGAAATATTTGCCCAAAGCCCTAGCACATCTTGCGAAAAAAAAGGGTTCATCGTATACTTCGGATTGGCTTACTTGATCAAGCTAGCACACACCTATAAAACTATTTGGAGGTTATGATTATGAAATGGGAAACACCAAGCTTTACCGACCTGCGTTTCGGTTTTGAAGTCACCATGTACATCTACAACCGTTAATTTTTAACGAACGGTTAAAGGGAGGGGTTCGCACGAACCCCTTTTTTTTGCCTGATTTTTGGGGCGGAATCCTACGCATAAACCGTTTGTATAAGCTTACCCGCAATGCCGGATGCACGGAGAATCGTGGATAGCATTGCTTACACTAGGTAGGTGTGCCTATATTTTGTTATATCTACACCCCCCTCCCTCCTGAGCGAAGCCGAAGGGCTCCCCTTGCCAGGGGGAGGGGCTTTTTCCCCTGACTTTCACTGTATGATGGGGAAGCCATTCGCTCCCTCCCCTGCGAAGGGGAGGGCTGGGGTGGGGTTGAATTCACGAATGTTAAAAGATGGCGCACCCACTTACTAAGCCCCCAACGCCCTCAGGAACCTACGTTAATCACTACCACCTCCTACCCTTCAACCTTACCCAAACCCAAACACCATGAAAATAAGAGTCTTAGGTTCCGCCGCTGGCGGCGGCTTCCCACAATGGAACTGCAACTGCCACAACTGCCACCGCCTGCGCCATAACCAAATGAACGGCAGTGCCCGCACCCAATCTTCCATTGCCGTCAGCACCGACAACCGCAACTGGCTGCTCTTCAACACCTCGCCGGACATCCGCGCCCAACTGGAAGCCTTTCCCGCCATCCAGCCCAAAGAAGGCATCCGCGATACGGGCATCAAAGCCATCATGCTGATCGACAGCCAAATCGACCACACCACAGGTATGTTGATGCTGCGCGAAGGCAAGCCCTTAAACGTCTACTGCACCGAAATGGTCAGACAAGACCTCACCAGCGGCTTCCCCCTGTTCAACATGCTCGCGCATTACTGCACCGTCAACCACCACCCCGTCCCCGTAGACGGCAGTAGCTTCACCATCCCCGGCATCGACGACTTGCGCTTTTACACCCAAGCCCTCAAAAGCAAAGCCCCGCCCTACTCACCGCACCGCTACGACCCACACGACGGCGACAACATCGGCGTAATTATCGAGCAAATCTCCACAGGCAAAAAAGTCTTCTACTCCCCCGGCCTGGGCGAAATCGAGCCGCACGTCCTAACCGCCATGCAGAACGCCGATTGCGTCATGGTTGACGGCACATTCTGGACAAACGACGAAATGGTCACCCAAGGCATCAGCCAAAAACGGGCGCGGGAAATCGGCCACTTACCGCAATCCGGCGAAGGCGGCATGATCGAAGTGCTGGACAGCATCGGCGAAAAACGCAAAATATTGATACATATCAACAACACCAACCCAATTTTGGACGATGATTCGCAAGAGCGTAAGATATTAGCGGAACACGGCATCGAAGTGGCTTATGATGGCCTGGAAATCGACTTATAGGAGTAACTGACATGGGCGCGTTAGTACACATCACTGAACAGGATTATTTGCTCTGGGAAGCGGAAAACGGACGCAAACATGAATATATTGACGGCGATTGCTACGCCATGGCCGGAGCGGGGGAAAAGCATAACTGTATCGCGCTAAACATTGCCATCGTCTTGCGCATTGCTGCGCGGGGCGGTGGTTGCGGGGTATTTGTCAGCGACATGAAATGCCGCCTTGAAGAAGGGAAGTTTTATTACTACCCGGACGTAATGCTGGTCTGCAACAAAGCCGATCAAGCCGAGTTTTACAAAGAACACCCTGGCTTCATCGCCGAAGTGCAATCCCAAAGCACCGCCCGCATCGACCGCCACGAAAAATGGCGAGTCTACGCGCAAATCCCCAGCCTACACTACTACCTGCTGGCCGATTCGCAGCAAAAGGCGGCCCAGTATTTCTGGCGCGACGAAACAGGCGCGTGGCAACACAGCCTACTGACAGAAAAACAAACCCTAAATATCACTTGCGGCGATTACCACGCCGCGTTGCGTTTAGCGGATATTTATGAAGATGTGGTATTTTAAAAGCATTTATGAGGTTTTTTTGGGGAATTTTATTGCCAAAAAATAAGGCAACTACAAATCCACCCGTCATTCCGGCAGGGATTACCGGAGCCGTTAGACCGCGTAAGCGAATCCAGTTCACAGGATGTGAACGGTTACAATTACGCCAGAAAATAGGCAGCAGACTATTTTTAAACGCTAAAAATTGGAAAAGATGCCATCCTTGGCATCTGGATTCCGGCAATCTGCCGGAATGACGGGTATTTTGATTCTTGTTATGCTTATTAAACCCTGTCCATATTGAAAGCCGTAGTTTCAATGGACAGTCGAGGATTAACCGTTCGCCCTGAGCTTGTCGAAGGGTGGACGGTTAATCCGCCCATGGTTCGACGACCAACGGAAGTCCCTGTGGGACAGGCTCACCACGAACGGATTAACCTGCAACCCCCAGACCATCCCAGTCACAAGCATTAATGCGTAAGAGGAATAAACCATGCGGCTAGTGCGCGTACAAATCCCTGAGTTCAGGGCATTAAAAAATGTCGATATCACCTTTGAACCGGACTTTTACCCGCAAGTGTTTCCATTGGGGAGCTTGAATGGCGGAGGGAAGAGTACGCTTTTGCAGTTGATTTTTGTGTTGTTGAATATTGAGCCATCCCTTTCTTCTGCCTCTTACTTAACCGATTCCCATTTCAAAAACTTATTACTTGACCTTATAGACAAATCAATTAAAGCAGAAGAGCTAAGAAGCTTAGCAACAATCACCTTATCACATAAAGACAAAGAATTAACGCTATATTACTTTTACGGTGACTTTGACAGTACAACTAGTGGATACCACCAAACCTATCTTAGGGAAATACAAGAAGGAAACTTTTATCCTTATTTTTCCTACAAAGAAAACGATAAAACTCGCTTTAAAGTATTGGCCGACAACGAATCGAACACCCAGCAACTAGACCACGAAGCCTTCCATACATTACTTAGTGATATTAAAAAATACATTTTTTTAATATCACCATCGAACCAGAGTTACATCTTTGCAACCCAAGAAGAAAGGCGTTTGCCATACATGTCAGACGGCGAAAAAAACCATAACCAAACATTAAAACGTTTAAAAGACAGCTTCCCTAATTTTTTTACCTATGACTTTATTGATGTATTAACAGAAATTTTTCGCTTAGCTAGGGATAAAGACTATAACGAAAGACTAAAAACAGGCGTTTATGGCACTCATTCCGAACAATTGGAAAAGTCTATAAACAATTTATTTATTGATGGCAAAAAAATCACCCCTTTAACTATCGACCAAAAACGTCACACCAAAGACTCAATCCAAAGCATGGGCTTTAAGCTGCCCTCCGGCGAAGAAATTTACCCAGAAGACTTAAGCCACGGCGAGCTTAAAAGACTAACCATATTTATCTTATTCCAATATTACGAAATCCAAGATGCCATAATATTAATGGACGAAATAGAAAACGCCTTCCACCCCGACTGGCAACGCCATATCGTCGATGATTTACTGGCCTGGGGACCAAGCAACCAATACATTTTGGCAACCCATTCTTATGAGCTATGCCGTGGTGTCACTCCAGCGCATGTCAAAGAAATTTATCCCAAACTGCCTTTTGAGCCAGAACAGCAACTTTAAACGGAGCTAAAGGATGAGTTTTTCGCGTGCTGAATTGGAAGCCCATTGTGATGAAATCATCAAAGACCCCGCCATCCGTAACCGTGTGATAGTGCTGTGCGAAGGCGACACCACCCCATTTAAACCCACCGCCAACGCCGCCCGCATTAAAGCCTTTGCCCAAACCACCCAAGACAGCGCCTTTTATTATCAGGCCATCCCCGATTGGTGGCGCACCACCAGACGGCCTGAGCCTAGCTTTTATGTCTGTGGCACCCAAGACAACGTCCTGAACGCTTATAGCTATTTAGCCGATAAACATCAAGCCAGCCAACCTAACGAATCTTACTTAAACGTTAACAAACTCTTTGCCTTCATTGACATTGACTTAGCCAACAAAAAAATCCCTAAAAGCGATTACCCGTTCAAAAAGCTATGGGACATTTATAATGACCTATACCAACAAGGCAAGGTGAACAATAGCCAAAACCATCGCATTTGGGTAACGGGGCTGTTACATAAAGAAGCTTATTTCTTAATCCCTGAGCTGCAAAACCTCTTAAGCCAGCATCACAGCATAAATTTACCCGATATTTATCAAACCATGCTTAACGACATGGGCAAGCATCAGGATGTCCACGAAAATTTCACCCACGCCAAAACCCGGATCAACCACCATCCGCTCGGCAACAGCCTGTCTATCGAAGCATTCCAACAAAACTGGCAAAACCATCAAGCCACAGAAACGGATAAAGATGCTTTAGCCTATATTTTATTGACGCTGGCTAAGGCAAAACCTGTGTGGAATGGCATAAAATCTCCTAACGGCACCGAAACATCGGCAAAAGCAGACATTAATAAAAACTACCGTGACGAATTGTGCCTTAAAATAGCCAAAGACTTCTACGCCAAACAAAGCCGCGACAGCGACCACCATCTACCCCAATTTTTCCATCGGCTAGCACAAACCCCCTAGCCACCCAATAACAATAAACACCACCCCAAGGAGACGACCATGAGTTGTGCAGACAATCAAGCCTGGACCCGCGAAGAATTCGAAGCCGCCCTGCGCGGCATGGAAAAGTATTACCACATCCATCACCCGTACCACACGCTGATGAACGAGGGCAAACTCACCAAAGAGCAACTGCAAGGCTGGGTTGCCAACCGTTTTTACTACCAAGTGTGCATCCCGCTAAAAGATGCCAACATCCTCGCCAACTGCCCCGACCGCGAAACCCGCGCCTTGTGGATACAGCGCATCCTCGACCACGACGGCCACCCCGGCGACCCCGGCGGCATTGAAGCTTGGATACAACTGGGCATCGCCGTCGGCTTAAGCCGCGAAGACATCACTTCGTTAAAATACGTCTTGCCTGGTGTGCGCTTTGCCGTCGATGCGTACGTCAACTTCGCCCGCCGCGCCGAATGGCACGAAGCCGCCAGTTCGTCCTTAACCGAACTGTTCGCGCCAAAAATTCACCAACAACGCCTGGACAACTGGCCTGAGCATTACCCTTGGGTCGAATTGGAAGGCTACAGCTACTTCCGCAAACGCCTGACCGAAGCCCGCCGCGATGTCGAACATGGCCTGGCGATCACCCTAGACTGGTACAAAACCCGCGAACAGCAAGACCGCATGGTGGAGATTTTAAAATTCAAGCTCGATGTACTGTGGACAATGGCCGATGCCATGTACATGGCCTACTTCCATAATATGCCGCCCTATTTCAACATCGAAAAATAGCCGGACACACGGAGGGTGGGTATCTTGCCCGCCCTCCTAAAGCAAGCCCAACCCACCGTTTTCGGCAAGAAAACCCCATCCAGCCGCCGCCGCCAAACAATCCCCAACAATTCACTAGGGATTTAGTTGAATTTGCCCGCAAAACTCATTAAAGTGCGGGGTGGTGTGATGCTACGGCAAACCACCCCAACATTCGACTGAGGAGTTTACAATGACAATAACAACAATGCTTAAGTCCGGCCTTTTGCTGGTGACGCTGTTAGCCTGCGCCACCGCCAACGCCTATAGTCCCGAAGAAAAAGAAATCGTCTGCAAAAAACCGCGTTTCACCGATTTTAACCTGACCCCCTATACCGCCGCCGATAATATCGAAGTGTCGCCCGAATCAGAATTTATCATAAAAATATCGGGCTGGGCGAACCCCGAAACCATTAAGCTGATGGTCAAAGGCGAACCCGCACCCTTTAAGTTGGAGAGCAACTCCACCTTCCATAAGATCACGGCGAAATTGCCCGCCCAATTTAACGGCCAATTTGTCAGGGTGAATGTCTATGCCAAAGCCGTTTTAGGTTGCGACGACCAAACCGGCTGGCTGATTAAAATCGCCAAATAAGCCCAGTCTACAGCACAGCACCCCCGTTTTGCGTCCTTATGCAAAGCGGCGGAGTGTTCGCCCAGTGAAACCACTAGCCTTTTATGGCCTTATAATTAAGACTTTTTTACTGCCCATGCTGACCCCGACCTTATTCTTCAAATGCCTTGGCGACGACACCCGTCTGCGCTGCCTCATCCTGCTGCACCAACAAGGCAGGCTATGCGTCTGCGAGTTGACCGAAGCCTTGGACATGCTCCAACCGAAAATCTCCCGCCATCTGGCCTTGTTACGGCAAAGCGCCATCTTGCTGGACAGCCGCGAAGGCCAATGGGTATATTACCAAATCAACCCCTCACTGCCGCTTTGGGCGCGGCAAATCCTTGACATCGCCATTCAACAGGCCGCGCAACAGCCGATGCCGCAACAAGACCGCCAACGTTTACACACCATGGCCAACCGCCCTGAACCGCTCCGCTGTTGCTAAGCGGTTTTTTCGCCCCTATAATATATGAAAATTCGAATATCCACATATTATAGGAACCACCACTATGCTCAGCGTCTTAATCTTATGCACCGGCAACTCTTGCCGCAGCGTCCTAGGCGAAGCCTTAATCAACCATCTGGGCAAAGGCCGCTTACAGGCCTTTTCCGCAGGCAGCCGCCCGGTCGGCAAAGTCAACGACCACGCCTTAGCGATCCTGGCGCGGAACGGCTTGCCCACTGACGGCTACCGCAGCCAATCGTGGGATGAATTTGCCGACACGGGCATCGACATCGCCATTACCGTCTGCGACCAAGCCGCTGGCGAAGTCTGCCCCATATACCTCAACAGCACCACGCGCGGCCATTGGGGTCTGCCTGACCCTGCCCATGTCAGCGGTACCAACGCAGAAATTAACGCCGCGTTCCAAGCCACTTACGACGCATTAGAAAAACGCATCACCGCCCTGCTCGCTTTACCGTTAGAAACCTTAAGCGGCAGCGAACTGAGCGCCCACATCAACCGCATCGGCCAGAGCAGTTAAGGCTATGAATAGCGCAACCGCTGCTGTAAAAACCAACGCCGCCTCCAAACGCCTGGGCTTTGTCGAACGCTTCCTGACCGTGTGGATTTTTCTGGCAATGGCCTTAGGGATAGGCCTAGGCTATGGTGTGCCTGCCCTGCCCCAGTGGCTAGGCCAATTCCAATCCGGTACCACCTCACTGCCGATTGCCGCCGGACTCATCATCATGATGTACCCGCCGCTGGCGAAAGTCCGTTATGAAGAACTGCCGTCGCTGTTCAAAAACCTGAAAGTCTTCTCCTTGTCCCTGCTGTTAAACTGGCTGATCGGCCCGGTACTGATGTTCACGCTGGCGGTGCTGTTTCTGCACGATTACCCCGCTTACATGGTCGGGCTGATTATCATCGGTTTGGCGCGGTGTATCGCGATGGTGCTGGTCTGGAATGAATTGGCGGATGGCGACAGCAACTACTGTGCCGGGCTGGTGGCCTGTAACTCACTGTTCCAAGTCCTGCTATTCCCGTTCTACGCCTATCTGTTCGTCACTGTTTTGCCGGATTGGCTGGGTATCGGCGAAGGGGCGGAAGTTAAGCTGACCATGCTGGAAGTGGCGAAAAGCGTCTTTATCTATCTGGGTATCCCGTTTCTGGCGGGCATGGCGAGCCGTTTCATCCTAGTGCGGCAAAAAGGCGTGGTGTGGTACGAACAGGTGTTTATCCCGCGTATCAGCCCCATCACCCTGATCGCCCTGCTCTTTACCATCTTGGTGATGTTTTCCTTAAAAGGCGACTACATCGTGCAACTGCCGCTGGATGTCTTGCGTATTGCCGTGCCACTGGTGATTTACTTCGCCATCATGTTCCTGCTGACCTTCTATCTAGCCGCAAAAATGGGCGCGGATTATCCGGTCAGTGCGACGCTAGCCTTTACCGCCTCCGGCAATAATTTCGAGCTGGCGATAGCCGTCGCCGTCGCCGTGTTCGGCCTCAACTCCGGCGAAGCCTTCGCCGCCGTCATCGGCCCCTTGGTGGAAGTGCCCGCCCTGATCGGATTGGTAAAACTGGCTCTGTATTTTCGCGGCAAATATTATTTGCCTAAAGCCTAAACGGCGTGGAAGCTGTGGCGGGGTTAACACGCGCATCCCCGCTCAGCCCAACCATTAGGATCATATAACCTCAGCCCATTAGCAGCAAAGCCAAATAAGGGGTGATATTCAACAACAGCACCCCTATCTTATACAAGGCCATACCCGCATAATGGACTGCATCAAACTGTCCGACCGACAATTGGAACCAACGCCCATGTAAGCGATACAGCCAAGCATGGGCGCACTTAAAACAGAAAAACCACACCATCAACACACTATAGTTAATGACCGCCGAATACCCCAGCAGAGTTGCCAACTCATTGCCCGTCATTGCCTACTCCCCAAACGGATAGGACAGCCCTTGCCCATGGCTCCCCCAACTACAGTATCTTAGCCTCAAGAAACAAAGACACCACTAAGGCAATACCTAACAGGGCGACCATCACATTAATAAAAACCCCAAAACCAGCACTATACCCTTCGGGTATTTCAATCGGCTTTAGGGTACGCAACACTTTCCGGTATTGCCTGACCGCCACCAGTGCCGCCAACGCCCCCATAGCGATAAACCCCAAGCCTATCCAAAAAGCCCAAGCCGTATTTTGCTTGGCTACCAAGATATGCATAAACAGACCAAACCGCTCAATAACAAAACCAAACGCCATCAAGGTCAGGCTCGTGCGGTTCCACGCCAATAGAGTGCGTTCCGCCGCAAAAAATACTCTAGGGTCGTTTAATTCTGACATGTCTTATGCAATAAAGTAAGAGGGTTTGTTAACAATACAGCTTAGCACCAGAAAAAAACACCAAGAAAGTCAAAAACTTGCGTTAATACCTAGTAAACCAAGACAACGAAAGACAACCCTGCCCACCAAAGCAGAGCGTAAAATAACTCCTATACTGTTCAGTTGCCGCCGTAACCAGAAAAAAGAATTATGTGGCTGATAAATACCTGTATATCATAAGGTAAAAATCCATAAAACCAAGCAAAACAAACAGCCCATAACCCGGCTAAGAGGCGGACAGGCAATAAATTAAGCCACTTGCGGCTTTTTAGGTTTTGCCGATCGCTTTCATGTCTTACTTTACAGCAGCCGGCAAAAAAAGCAGCCTGCGGCATGAAGCCAGACCATTAGATGCCATAAAATTTACTCTTTTCGGAACCGAGCATGTCAACCCTAAATTCGGGCATAGCCGCCCCCTTTTCAGTCCCCGAAGGCTCTGTTTATCTGGCTAACGAAATGCTGCCCGATTTTTTAGGGCAACTGCCTAACGGCGTCGCCTACGGCAAGATCCTGTACCAAAACGGGCAAGCATACGACTGCGCTTACTTCTACACCAACCCAGCCTTCCAGCGGCAATCCGGACTCCAAGACTTAAGCGGGCAACCGGATATTTTTGCCCGCTATGCGCGGGTGGCGGCAGGTGGCCCGCCGGAACATTTCCAAGTTTTCCCCGACACCTTTCAAGCCCCCTATTCGGTACAAGTTTTTAGCCCTAAACCGGAGTATTTTGTTTGCATAGTCAACACCAGCCCGCCACCCCCAACTGACAGCCCATCCTCCCCCTCGGCACGCCGCTATCTGTGTGTTTTAGAAGACCAGACCGAAATAATTTGCCGCTTTCTGACCGACGGCACAATCCTTTATGTTAACGATGCCTACTGCCGCTTCTTTGGCAAATCGCGCGAGTCCTTAATCGGCAAAACTTGGCAACCGACCGCTTGGGCAGAAGATTTACCGCTAATTAATGCAAAACTGGCTATGCTATCGCCCGCCCAGCCCGTTGTCACCATAGAAAACCGCCTGATAGCGGCTGACGGTAGCCTACGTTGGGGACAATTTGTCAACCGAGGTTTTTTCGATGCCAATGGCCAACTCCTAGAAATGCAATCGGTGGGGCGCGACATCACCGAACAAAAGCAGATGGAAGCGGCACTGCGCGAAAGCGAAAAGCGTTTCCGCCTGTTAGCCGATAACGCGCCCGTACTGATCTGGATGGCGGGGTTTGATGCCTCGCGCCTGTATTTTAATCAAGTCTGGTTAGACTTTACCGGACGCACCTTGGCGCAAGAACGCCATCAGGGCTGGACTGAAAATGTCCATCCCGATGATCTCCCACATTACTTAGCGGCCTATCAGACAGCGCTGGCTAACCGGGAAAAATTTGCCGTTGATTATCGGCTACGCCGCAAAGACGGGGCATACCGTTGGCTAACCGATCATGGCGTACCCCGTTACGACGACCAAGGCAACTTTTTCGGCTACATCGGCTCGTGCATAGACATTACCGAACGCCATAACAAGGAGGAACAGGCCAAGCAACAAGCCTTGTATGACCCGTTGACCAAACTCGCCAACCGCCGCTTGCTGCATGAGCGCCTGGAGCATACCTTGGCCGCCCTCAAGCACCATCACGGCTATGGCGCCTTGCTGTTTTTGGACTTAGACAATTTTAAACCGCTCAATGACCTGCATGGCCATGAAATTGGCGACCTGTTGCTTATTGAAGTGGCGCGGCGCATCGGCCACTGTATCCGCGATATCGATACCGTGGCACGGTTCGGCGGTGATGAATTTGTGGTGTTAATCAGTAAATTAGAAGCCGTTGAAGCCCGCGCCGCCGCTTGTGTGCACCGGGTCGCCGAACGTATACGCAACCAACTGGCACAACCCTATACGCTGACCCTGCCGTCTGGCGGCGATCAGGCCGTAGTCCATCATTGCACCTCCAGTATTGGCGCGGCCTTATTCGGCCCCAAACACAGCCAAGCCAAGCAAATCCTCAAACACGCCGACCAAGCCATGTATAAGGCCAAAGCCAACGGACGTAACAGGGTGCATTTTTATACGCCTGATGACGACCTATGAAATGGCTTTTGCTACCGGACTATTGTAAAAACCTTGCCAGATAACCGTTACTCCTGACACATTAACCTAATGATTTATATTCCAATAAAACAGAAAAATTACCGAATTAAAACAAGGGTAGACTATCTGTACCCAAGGGCACAAAAGCCATGCATGGAGAACCCTGTCAAACTATGAGCCGCTTTCGCCCCCTTGAGCACTTGTATTATGCGCATATAAATTATCCAGACCTTAAATACATAGATTTTACTGCCTTATTAGAATAAAATCACAAGCAATTAACGCCATAGCAGTTAATAAAAGCCTCTACGCTATACCTTGACTTTTTCTGAAAGAACTTTTTAACTGCAAAATTAGCCTTATTAAAAATAAGGCGAGGAAAGGAATGGGTGCAAAAACATGGATGCTCGCCTATACCGACGGTAACATCCGCGAGCTATTAAAAACCAATCCCCCAATGGATAGGGTAGCCACATCCGCCTTGGCGAAGCGGCTGTTTCCTTCCGAAACCCTCAAACCTATCGGCGACCGGGATTTATCATTTACCTGTCCGGTGGCTAATGAAATTCATATCGGCTGTTTTCCTGGTGTCAGCATCATTGCCGCCAAAGAATTCGGCGGCAACCGCCCATCCGATTTGCCCGCCCACTTTATCAACATGGCAACCGCCAATACGGTGTATCTACACGCTATGCACAGCGTAGTCATTTGGTCTGCCTATGCCATCTGGGTTAATGGCAAAATACAGCGCTCCTTGAGCGTTTGGTGTGATGGCGGAATTTTGGAAGACATCGGGACAAGGCTACCGTTCGAGGAACCGTATTGGTCAAGCCAGCATTCCGTTTTTGACGTCGATATAGATAAGGGCGAATTACCTTTTCTTTTTGATCCGCTCGATTTTGGTGAAGCGGCTTTAGCGGAATTGTTCGGCTATCACATAGCAGGTGCCGACGACCCCACCCACCTACAGCCCAAAAACATCCCTTTAGCAGGTTTCCAACGGGTAAATCCTTGGTGGAAACTATGGTAAGTTAGCCCTAATAAGCCATCTATTTTGTGTGCGGTTATCGCGGCGATTGCCGTAACATCAGGTTTATAATCACTCAAGGAGCATAAAATGCACTCACTAGGTATAGTCGTTGGTGAAGACGCAGAAAATCAATTGTTCGCGTTTTCCGATTATCTGGAAGAACCTTACCAAGCCTTTCTTAGTCCAGAGCAGATAGCAGAAATGGCCGATGAATATGAAGTAAGCCCCGACAACCTTGAATTTTTATGCAGGCATCTACAAGAATGGGCTGACGGCGAGGGTTTTATAGAAAATGGCCGGCTTGGCTATTGGTCGATAGAAAACCCCAACGGCAAATTTGACTGGTTCGACATTGGCGGACGTTGGGGCGGTTACCTTCAATTGGCATCAGGCGAACTTGTTGACCAAGCTTTGTTGAAAGACTTAGATATTGGTCTCTTACTGGGCAACGCGCCTGTCTTTGTCATCAAAGACGGCGAGTGGCTCACCGGGGACATGGAGCCGCTTGAGCCCGCTAACGAAGCTTGGATCACGCATTATCAAGCGATTATTAACAGCTTGCCGCCAGACTCCCTGATTACCGTGGTGGACATCCATCACTAAGGCAATGGCCGTAATGATAATTTCAGCCCATTCTCTCATGAGCCTTTCTTCACCAACGCATTGACACATCATGAAGACAGTAATCTATCCCCTAAATTATGCCGTCAACGCCATTAAAAACAGCCTCCATCAAGCAGAAGATTCTTTGTACCGCAACGGCGGCGCGTACAGCGACGAAGAGCGCCTTATCGCCGAGCATTCTGTAGAACGGGCATTCATAGGCTTATTGATCCTCTGTGAACATCTCGGGCTTGGCCACGCCCTTCAACAGATTGAAGGCCTATTTCAAGAAGCAAAAGGGCATTTTCTTGATTATAAAATGGGGCCGGACGGGCCTTATCTCATCTGGGGCGAAAAAATACGGCATTATGTTGACGGCATCGCCGCGGCACACGGACTGGAAACAACATCTGCCGCCGACATAACCGCACTGAAAGAAATCATTAAACGGACGCTCCACGTTATCTGCTCACCCAACCTCTTCCCTGCGCTTCCGGCAAGCAAAGCAGACATCCATGACCGGATTGAAGCCATCTTAAAATGCCATTTCGACGATTTAAAGCGAACGCCTGTCCTGTTAAGACCGCCCCGGCATTTTGCAGCGGACTCCGCTATTCCATCTTTAAAAACCCTGATTGAATATCAATTCGTCGATACCCTGCCAACCGCGACGCTAGTCGCCGAATATATCTCGGCAGGTATACACAGCACTTGCCCTCAGTGGGAGCATTTACTGCGGGTAGTGTACGAAACGCGGCCGTTCTTATCGGAAGAAGAATGGATAGCATCGCTACAGGACGGCGAGCCGGGCAGACCGTATAGTATTATTATCTTAACAGGCGATAAAAGTACCTCGCCTAACAGCATGTTCGGACGGCTATCGGCAACCCTCAATAAAGTTAGACGGTAACGGATTTTCTCGTTTCTTCACCCCAAACCATCAGCCATGCAACACTTCACGACCATCCCATTCGGCTTTAATTTTTAGGATACTTGGCAAAATACGGATGAAAATAGCCAGCAGTTCGGGGTCGAAATGCTGGCCAGAACCTTCTTTGAGAAACTCGATGCTTTTTTCGACAGGCCATGCGTCTTTATAAGGCCGTTTCATCGACAACGCGTCGAAGACATCGGCAATCGCGACAATACGCGCGGATTCGGGGATGGCTTTGCCCGTCAAGCCTTCGGGATAACCGCCGCCATCCCACTTTTCATGGTGATATAGGGCGACTTCCGCCGCCAGTTTGAACAGCGGAGCATCGCTTTTAGAGAGGATATCGTAACCGATGCGTGGGTGCGTCTGCATCAGCGCCCATTCGTCTGGAGTCAATTTATCGGGTTTGCGCAAAACCGAATCGGGAATGCCGATCTTACCCGTATCGTGCATGGGGGCGGCCAACTCCAATAAATTACACTGGTCTACAGGCCAACCCGCCGCCTCTGCCAAGGCGCGGGAATATGCTGCCATACGCCACAGGTGTTCACCAGTATCAGTGTCTTTATAATGTCCGGCATCACCAAGCATAAACACCGCATCACGCTGGGTTTTTTCCAGCTCGCAAGTACGCACCAACGACAAATGGGTGCGTACCCGTGCTTTGACAATACCCGCACTGACCGGCTTAGTCAGGTAATCGACGCAACCGACGGCAAAGCCTTCTTCTTCGTTGCCCAATTCCGACAGGGCAGTGACAAAGATAACCGGGATGGCTTCAAAGCGCGGATCAGCTTTTAAGGCGCGGCAAACGTGATAGCCGTCCATATC
Organism: Methylovulum psychrotolerans; assembly: GCF_002209385.1. Classification (NCBI taxonomy): domain Bacteria; kingdom Pseudomonadati; phylum Pseudomonadota; class Gammaproteobacteria; order Methylococcales; family Methylococcaceae; genus Methylovulum; species Methylovulum psychrotolerans. The sequence continues at coordinate 455,061 of NZ_CP022129.1, read as the reverse complement.
AGGCATGTTAATGTCGAGCAAAATCAGCCGGGGATGGTGCTTGGCTACCGCCGCTAAGGCCTGAGTGCCGTTGCGGGCAAACACCAAATTATAATCCGGCTCCAAAATTTGCCGCAGCATGGCGAGATTGGTAGGTTCATCATCTACGAGCAATAAAGGCAGGGTCATAGGAGCTCAATTCTTCAACGGTTTTAGTCAGCTATTAAGGTGGCCATCAAGGTGCGTACCGACAGTTCAGCAGCGCGAAAATCAAAATCACCTACCTGATTTTGCAGCAAGGCCAGATGTTCGGGGGCAAGTTGCCCTTGCAATTTTAACAACAGCGGTTCGACGCCGCTCGGACTGTCTTGGTCTAAAGCGTCTAATAACTGCACCAGCACCACCATAACCTCAGCCGAAGAGCTAGGTTTGGTTGTTAAAACTGGGCTTTTTTGTCCTTTTGTGCTTAATTTTTGCCACTGCGCTAGTGATAAGGATACTTCGTCAAGCGCGGCCTGTAAAGCCTCAGCTTCAGTCTGTGCGGCAAGCACTTCACCCGCCGCCAACCGCGCATCCACCGCCTGCGCTTGGGCGGCTACCGAGGTTAACGCTAACGTTGCCGCCACGCCTTTTAGCTTATGCGCCAAAGCGGCAGCGGCCGCACGGTCACCCGTTTCAAGGCAATGGCTAATGGTGCGCCCGGCATCGCTATACGCACTGGTAAACTTAGCCAAATAAGTGCGGTAGACCGCCTTATCTTGCCATTGCCCTAGCCCTGCCGCCACATCAATCCCCGGCAATAAACTAGGGTCTGCGGCGGTGTCAGGCTCAACCTGAGACGCTAATGCGGCGGTACGCTCTAGGGTAAAGTGCCGGATCACCGCGATTAATTGCCCGACATCAAACGGCTTAGCGACAAAATCGTCCATACCCGCCGCAGCAGCCGTCTCGCGCAGGGATTTAAAAGCCCCAGCCGTTAGGGCTATAATGGGTAATTTTTGCCAACGCGCCTCTTGGCGGATATGGCGGGTGGCCTCGTACCCATCCATACGCGGCATTTGGATGTCCATTAACACAATGTCAACCGCATCGGGATGGCTATACAACCAATCCAAAGCCTCTTGGCCATCAGCCGCCAAATTAACGCGAGCCCCGTCGGCTTCGAGGATGTGCTGCACCACGTCACGGTTGATGTCGCTATCATCCACAACCAACACCCGCACCCCCGGCAAACGTTGGTTGGGCAGGGGAGCTTCCGCCTCGCTTACTGTGCCGCCCCGCTCCACAGCGTTGATAATGCGGGTAATGGTGTTATATAAGGCCGAGGGCGTGACCGGTTTAGATAACACACCATCCACCCAAGTGATACCGGACTGGCCGAGCAATTCTTCGCGCGAATAGGCCGTTACCATAATAACGATAGGTGTGCTATTGGCGATGCGGATGGGATTTTTCCGTAAGTTTTCTTGGATGATTTGGGCGGTAAGCAGACCGTCTTGTCCGGGCATCTTCCAGTCCAGCAAAATCACATCATAAGGCTTAGGGCTATCTTGGCGCACTAAAATATGCGCCAGCGCGTCAGGGCCGGAACTGACGGTCTCGGCTATCCAGCCCAAACTGTGCGCCGTCAGCGCCAACGCTTCCCTGGCGGTGGCGCTGTCATCGGCTACCAGCAACGCCAAATTCGTCAGTTGGGCGGGCGTGCGCCGCCATTGCGGGTCTTTGGTGAGGGGCAGGACAAACCAAAACACACTACCCCGCCCAATCTCGCTGTCAACCTGTAATGCGCCGCCCATCAGCCGCACCAACTCTTGGCTAATCGCCAAACCTAAGCCGGAGCCACCAAACCGACGGCTGATGCTATTGTCGGCTTGGCTGAAGGCAGCAAAAATTTCCTGCTGTTGTTCGGGGGAAATGCCGATGCCAGTATCATGTACCCCAAAGCGCAGGCTCACCTGTTCCGACGTTTCGGTTTCGAGGCTGACCCGCAACACCACTTCGCCTTGTTCGGTAAATTTAATAGCATTACTGAGCAAATTGACCAGCACTTGTTGCAGGCGTAAGCCATCGCCGATAAGCCCGTCAATCGACGGAGCGGGGGTAATGACCAGTTCAATCGCCTTATCATTGGCAGCGGAGGACATTAACGCCGCCAAATCGTCCAAGATGTCCGACAAGCGGAACGGTACTTGCTCCATCTCCAAGCGCCCTGCCTCAATTTTAGAGAAATCCAGCACGTCATTAATAATCGCCAATAGCGAACGGCCCGCGCGGTGGATTTTGTAGACCAACTGCCGCACCTCATTATCCAACGGCTGTTGCTCCAACAAATAACAAAACCCCAACACCGCGTTCATCGGGCTGCGGATTTCATGGCTCATATTCGCCAAAAAGCTGGTTTTTACTTGTGACAGCCGCTCCGCCTCCTCACGCGCCAGTTGCAGTTCTTCGGTGCGGGTGGACACCAGTTGCTCCAAATGGTCGTGATAATGCAGCAACTCGGCTTCGCTGTGTTTGCGGCGGCTAATGTCTTGCACGGTGGCGACCCGATAAAGAATCGTTCCGGCACCATCCTTAACACTGACTAAATCAACCTGTACATCAAACACATAGCCGCCTTTGTGCTGGTAGCGCGATTCAAAGCTGATCCAACCCAAGGTATCGGCAACCTGTAAATGGGGCTTAATCGCCGCCTGTTCCTCAGGCGGATATAAAGCAGCAATCGGCAAACCCACCAGTTCGCTAGGATCACCGTAACCTTGCATAGACGCAAAAGCCGGATTACAAAAATTGATACCGTTAGTCAACGGGTTGCCGATGACAATACCGTGGGCACAATAGTGGAAGGCATCTGCCCAGCGCTGCAACTCAGCCGCTGTCCGCTTCTGGGCAGTAATATCCTGTACCGCCCCGATCATCCGCAACGGTACACCGTCCGCATCTTTTTCTAGCTCGGCAAACGCCAATAACCAACGGTACTGGCCATTGATGGGGCGGCTGCGGAATTCCAAACTGACTGGCTCACCCCCTGCTATTAATGCCTCCCGCCACGCTTGGACAGCCATGCGGTCATCAGAATAAACCAACTCCCCAAAAGCCTCCTTATTAGGCGGTGCATCGGTTGCCGACGACAAGCCAAACAGGCGGAAGGTTTCCTCACTCCAGCGGAGCTGCCCGGTTTTAATGTCCAACAACCAACTGCCGATATGGGCAATCGCCTGTGAGGCCGCCAACAGCCGTTCTTGCTCGCGCAGGGAGTCCTCTATGGCCTTACGCCCGCTAATGTCAATCAGATGCGTCACCAAGCCCTTAAAAGCTCCTTGCAAGGGGACGACATCGAGCCTAAACCAACGCTGCCCATCGCCAATAGCCAAGAGGAACTCTTGCGAAAAACGCGCTTGGTCGCCATTCAGCACCGCCTGTAAGCCCTGCAAAATTTGCGTGGCCTGCTGTTGGTCGGTGCTATCACGGCACATAGCAAAATAATTATGGCCAATATCTTCTGGCTGTAATATGCCATAGCTAGCGGCTGTGGAAAAGTTTTGGCCGTCTTGGTTAACATGGATAATCGTACCCTGATCGTCCAATACGGCAATAGAACTGTCCAGCGAATTCATCACCGAGCGTGTCAGATTTTCCGAAGCCCGCAAGCTCTCCAGCAAGCGGCGGTGTTCGGTCATATCATTCGCCAAGACCACCATCACCGGACGGCCATGTAAGATCAGGGCATGGATATTAATTTGCACCCACAATAACGTGCCGTCTTTCTTTTTATGCTGCCACTCGCCCAAATTGATTGGCCGGTCAAATTCGTTCAAGGTCATTTCAATTGCCGCCAGCGTCCGCTCGATTTCCGTCTCAGGGCGAATATCCTTAATACTCAGCACTAAAAATTCCTCGCGCGTATAGCCGTATTTAAGCAAGGCGGCACTGTTAACATCCAGAAACATCAGCGTTTCATAGTCCAAAATATACATCGGCACGGGGTTGGCCGTAAAAATCAGCCGATAATAGGCTTCCGAAGCCCGAATGCTTTCCTCCGCCTGCTTTAGCTCATGGATGTCAGTACAAGTGCCAAACCATTTATAAATAGCTCCCGACCCGTCGAGAACCGGCACGCCCCGCACCAACCACCAACGGTACTCGCCGTCGGCACGGCGCAGACGGGATTCCAGCGAATAGATGCCGTTGTGATGCACCGCCTGATGCCAAGCCGCTATAGACTGTTGCCGCTCATCAGGATGAAACGGAATGCTCCACCCGTCGCCATAGCTTTCCGCCAAACCCAGCCCGGTATACCCGCACCATTGCGAATTGAAATAATACGTCATACCCTCACGGTCAGTGGCCCAAACAATTTGCGGCATGGATTCCGCCAACCAGCGAAACTCCCGCTCACTGGCCGCCAGTGCCTGTTCGCTGACCTGGGCCGCCAATTCCGCCTGTTTGCGCCCGGTAATATCCTGTACCGTACCATACAAGCTAGTGATCGTGCCGTCGGCCGCCCGTACCGCCATACCCCGCGCGGTAATCCAACGGCGGCCACCGTCCGCCCGCAACACTTCGGCATCGCACTCATAAGGCAAACCCGCCGCCAGAGCCGTTTCGACAGCGGCAGTGAGTTGCGCCCACGTTTCAGGGGTAAAAAGCCTCTGGACAGCCGGATAAGTGAGCGCGGGCAGTGCCGGATCCAGCCCATAAATACGGTAGGTTTCTTCCGACCAAGTGTGCGTATCGGTAGCGACCTCCCAACGCCAGTTCCCCAACCCCGCCAGCCGTTGCGTCTCCAGCAACTCCTGGTCTTTTCTGGCCAACGTTTGCTCGGCTTCTTTGCGGTTTTGGATATCTTCAACAATACCCGCTAATAACAGCGGCTCGCCTTGCGGGTCTAAACGGTGGCCACCCTTAGCACGGATCCAGCGTACCACTCCATCGGCACGGCGTATTCGGCACTCAAAATCCCAATCCGAATGGGTCTGGGTCGCCTCCTGAAAACAGCTATGGACACCCAACCTATCCTCAGGCACAACATGCTCCAAAAACTGCTCATAAGTCCAACTATCAAGCGGGGTCGAGTAACCAAAAATCTGGTCATGCAAGGCCGTGCGTTGTGACTGATGGGTCAGCAAATCTAACTCCCAAGCCCCAACTTGCAGAGTGCTAAGGGCAAAATTCAAACGCTGCCCGCTATCTTGCAAGTGCTGCTCCAGCTTTTTCCGGCTGCTAATATCAATGACGATACCGCGATACAGCGTCACCGCCCCGTCCGCATCGGCATCCGCCTGCCCGCGCGACATCAGCCAACGCTCTTGGCCGGGCGGACAGCCGGCGACGCGCCATTCCAAAACGATACCTGTACCGCTTTGCACGGCCTCATTCAGACGCTTAAGCACCGCTTCCCGGTCATCAGGATGCACAGACGATAACCACAGCTCATAAGACGGCTCGGCACTCCCAGGCACCAAACCATAAAGCCCCCAAAGGTTGGACGACCACTCATTACGGTTAGTCCGTACATCCCATTCCCACAACCCGGCCTCGGCGGCTTCCAAGGCTAGCCGTAAACGGGATTGGCTAACATCCAAATTGTGCGCACCTATCTGGCGCAATTGCGCATAAGCCGTTTGTAAAAGCCCATGTACCACACTGAACATCACCCCCATCACCCCAAACACCAATGCCGAATACAGATGCCGGGAGTCCTGAATAACCCAAGACCACTGAGTGGGAATAAAGATATAAATGCCTAGGACGATGGCGACACCCGTCGCCATCAGGCCGCCGATAAAACCGCCCACCCAAGCGCTGATAAAGACCGCCGGATACAAAAACAGCCACGTCAACGGCGGCAGATAAGGCCACAACAGCCATTGCAGCACAGCGGCAAACACCGGCATTAACACCGCCAACAACAACCGCCAGACTTTATGCCCGCCCAACGGATCAACCAGCAGCCCGGATATTAAGAGAGCCGGACGTATCATTTTCATATCTGCACCTTTGTTAATCAGTCCGCCCCCATTGGCAACCTGACTGCCGAAGTGCGGGATCTTTAAATCCTAAAAGCATAACACCCCATGTTAACCTGTTATATATACTCTGAGCAGAGAAAATGTCCAATTTTTTGCTGTATAACATCAGCTAAGCACTGGATTTATCGGAAAATAAGCATTTGCGCAGCAACCAACTACTAAAACACAGCGACCCGCTATTGAAACCCTTTCACATTGAATTGTTTAATAACCCGTTTTGATACCCATGAATGAACAGCAAAGCATATCAAACACTTGAAAAATGGCGTTGTTCATCAATAAGGGCGTTTATATAATTATGTTTATTCACCACATAGGCCATCATCACTTTACCTTTCAATCTGAATTGTAGGATGTTTGGTGCAGGTGTAGTTGATCGGGTATTCTATGTATACTTCAAACGGTCAAGTTTTCGGTTTTAGGATTAACCGAAAACTTGGCCGTTCACAGTATCTCTTTGCTTTGTTGTCATGCCCTATGAAATACACTCGTTACTTTTGATGCTATGACTTATCACTATCCCGACGCAGTATTAATGGTGTTCTGCAAAGCCCCTGTCCCAGGGCAGGTTAAAACCCGCTTAATCCCCACCCTCAGTGCTAGGCAAGCCGCCGACGCACATATCGCCCTTGCCCGCCATACCCTGCATATAGCAACTAAACGGCCTTTATGCGACGTACAATTATGGTGCGCACCATCGCCAGCGCATCCTTTTTTTCAGGCCGCAGCGCAGAATTTTAGCGTGACGTTAAAAACCCAGCAAGGCAATGACTTAGGCGCACGGATGGCGGACGCATTTCAGGACGTTTTGCAAAACTACGCCCACGCGCTCCTGATTGGTTGCGACTGCCCATCCTTGACTGAGGCGGATTTGGCGCAGGCATTAACCGTGTTACAGAAAGGCTATGACAGTGTATTAGCACCGACCGAAGATGGCGGCTATAGCTTAATTGGCCTAAACCAAACCGCTGCTCAACTGTTTGCTGCTATGCCGTGGAGTACGCCGCAAGTGCTGCCGGAAACCCGTGCGCGTAGCCAGCGTTTAGGACTACAATGCTATGAATTGCGGGAACAATGGGATGTGGACACCCCAGCCGATTGGGCGAGATATAAACAATGGTGCGGGGGTATTTAAGGGGGCTTTGTGGGCAGAGCCACAAGGGTTGAGGCTCTGCGGGTTGGATGAGGAGTATGATTAAACGTTGCCAAAAAATACGGTGAAAAACATGACGCTTACCACCACTAGGCCAAAAACCCAAAATAACTTTAACTCATCAAACTGTTTTTTTACTTGTTTCATCATCAGATACCTCCCGACATTTATTACCATAAACGGAAGCTATTCGATCGGACGGCTTACAACACCCTAGCCCCCGTCTTCTGGGGGCATTTCGTCAGTGTCTGGAAAAACGTCGTCACCCGACGGAAGAGCTGCCTGCTCTTCAATAGAAGGCTGATGACTGTCGTCAAGCAATAAGGCCGTTAAGGCGGCGAGCTTATCAGCATCGACAAGACCTGCTTTATAATGGCGTTTTAACTGCTTAACAAAAGGATGTAGCGCGGGATTGATTTTTAAGGTCGGTTGCGGCGGTTTCTTTTGCTCCGGCGGTAAGGCCTTACGTCCCCGTTTATCTTTTTTCTTAGTCATAAATTGCTCAATTATTAAAAAGTAACCTCAGTATAACAGGTATAGGGCGGTATGCAAGAAAATAAAGAGTTACCTTTAAAATTAATTTCAGGCTTGTGCCTAAGGCAAAAAAACTGATTAAATGGCTTTGAATAGCTTTGCTACCGAACGCTTTTTTTATAAGAATAATTGCCGCTTATCAATTAGTTATACAAAAAAATTAAAGACATGCAAAGTGGGGAACCCCTTCAGCAGGCACAAAACCCGTTTAGAAGCCCGCGTGACCCTATTCGTTTGCCACTGGCAATTCCGGCCTTTAAAATCGCCAAACATCGCATCTATACTGTGAACGGCCAAGTTTTCGGCTTTTACAATTCACTGTAGGGTACGCTGTGCGTACCTTTTGCACTGATTTTATGATGATTTTTTAAAGGTACACATTTATGCCCCTGAGGGTACAGCGTACCCTACCAAAAAACCGAAAACTTGACCGTTTGAAGTATATGCAAAGATGTTTCGGGTAGTATTGGTTGATCTTTTGGGGCAATACTACCCGCCCCTTCTCCCTATAACTCCGATACGCGGCGGGCTATTGCCCATTAACATAACCGTAACATTAAGTAGTGCCGACAAATATACTTAAACCCGAACAAATTCTAATATAATAGCCGCTTAACTTATTTACTTTTCAGGAAACATAGATGAACCCCTCAGAATGGTTTACCGAACAGCTCCCCGGAGCGGACTCAGCCTTTTCTTTAAAAATCAAAAAGAAATTACACGAAGAACAATCGGCTTTCCAATTTTTAGAGATTTACGAAACCGAAACCTTCGGCAACCTGATGGTGATTGACGGTTGTACAATGGTGTCTACGCGTGATAACTTCTTCTATCATGAAATGATGAGCCACCCTGCCCTGTACACCCACCCTAACCCAAAACGGGTTTGGATTATCGGTGGCGGCGATTGCGGAACCTTAAAAGAAGTGTTAAAACATGACTCTGTCGAACACGCCGTACAAATTGACATTGACGAGCGCGTGACCCGTTTGGCGGAAATTTATTTCCCCGAATTGTGCGATTCCAACGGCGACCCGCGTGCGGAACTGAAATTTATCGACGGCATTAAATGGGTCAAAGAGGCCGAGCCAAATTCAGTAGACATTATCATTGTCGACAGCACCGACCCAGTGGGTCCTGCCGAAGGCCTGTTCAGCAAAGCGTTTTACCACGATTGCTTTAACTGCCTGTCCGAACACGGCATGGTCGTCCAACAAAGCGAATCGGCGCTCTACCATCTGAAACTGATCGGCGAAATGCGCGGGGCAATGGCATCGGCGGGGTTCGGGCATTTGCAAACCCTGTTCTTCCCGCAGTGCATCTACCCTTCGGGTTGGTGGAGCGCGACCATTGCCAGCAAAGCCAGCTTGGCAAAATTCCGTGAATTGGAAGCCGCCAATAAGCCCTTTGATACCACTTATTACAATGTTGATATTCATAGAGCGGCGTTGGCACAACCCGAATTTTTCAAAAAAGCGTTTTCATTATAAAAAAACCGGATGCAGGAATTGAATACATTTAGGCTTATAGAGCGTATCAGTAACCTGTTGCGCTCGGAAGAGCGAAAAAAATTTGCCGCTATCGGTTTGCAGCCTGTGCATATCCAAGTCTTGGATTACCTGTCCACCTGCAACCGCTTTAGCGATACGCCAGCGGCGGTCGCCGAATACTTAGGCCTGACCAAAGGCACCATTTCCCAATCCATACAAGTGCTGGAGCGTAAAGACTATGTCAGCAAAAGCCAAGATAGCGAGGACGGACGGGTGGTGCATTTGGCCTTATCGGAAGCCGGCAGGCAATTATTGGAAGAAATTAAGCCAATAGACGTGTTTGCCCAAGCCCAGGCCATTATTTCGTCGCATAACTTTACGACGCTGGAAGATGCCTTAAACAGCGTCTTGATTGAACTGCAAAAAGCTAACAATGCCAAAAGTTTTGGGGTTTGCCATTCGTGCATCAATTTTGTTGAGGTGGAAAACCACTACCTCTGCAATTTGACCCAACTGCCCTTAAGCCAAAACGATTCGGTTAAAATTTGCCGTGAGCATGTCCTTGCTGACGGCTTTGGCCCCTCTACTGCCACCTCCCCCTAGTAGACCCTTTTTATAGTGAGAGCCCTTATGTTTGACCCTAAAGCCATTGATGACATCGCCAACCGTTTGGCAGGCGCTATCCCGCCCGGCCTGAACAGCTTTAAAGAAGACTTGGAAAAAAACTTCCACGCCATTTTGCAAAGCGCGTTAAGCAAACTGGATCTGGTAACCCGTGAAGAGTTTGAAGTGCAAAAAATGGTGCTGGCCAAAACCCGCAGCAAATTGGAAGACTTAGAGCAACGCGTCGCCGCTATGGAACAATCACAGAGCAGCCAGCAAGAAGGTTAAGGCGGCCCTAGGCCGCAGATTGCCGCAATCTGCAAATACCTAGCCACTTTGTCACTGGCGGTGCCCCCACACCGCCAGCCGTTTTCTGCCTACACCCATCTTTTGCGGTGCAGACCCCGCCTTTTTCCGGCCTGCTATGCCCGGCTTAACGCCCCTCGCGCTTATACGGCACCTGCCTTAGGCGATACCGTTCGGTGCCGCGATTAATGACGGTACTAAAAATACAGCTTAACCCATTTGATTAACCTGACCGACATGAAACCCATAGAACTCCTATCCCCCGCCGGCACCATCAAAAACATGCGCTATGCCTTCGCCTTTGGTGCCGATGCCGTTTACGCAGGCCTGCCGCGCTACAGTCTTAGGGTGCGCAACAACGACTTTCTCGCCGATAATTTGGCGAAAGGCATTAATGAAGCTCACCAACAAGGCAAAAAGTTTTTTTTGGCGACCAATGTCATCCCCCATAACGCCAAAGTCAAAACCTTTATTAAAGACCTGACCCCCATTATCGCCATGCAGCCGGACGCATTAATCATGGCCGACCCCGGCTTAATGATGATGACACGGGAAACCTGGCCGGACATGCCAATACACCTGTCGGTACAGGCCAACACCGTCAATTATGCGGCGGTCAATTTCTGGAAAAGTATGGGCGTTGAGCGGGTGATTTTGTCGCGGGAATTGTCCTTGGATGAAATTGCCGAAATCCGCCAGCGTTGCCCTGATATGGAATTGGAAGTGTTTGTCCACGGTGCGTTGTGCATCGCCTATTCGGGGCGTTGTTTGCTGTCCGGTTATTTCAACCACCGCGACCCCAACCAAGGCACCTGCACCAACTCCTGCCGTTGGAAATACGACACCCTGCCCGCACATGAAAATGCCGAAGGCGACACCGTACTGGCAGGCGGCTCCTTATCGCTAGCCGACATCAGCACCGCCAGTTGCGGCGGCGCGGAACGCCACCCCTTAGCCGACAATATTTATTTTCTGGAAGAGGAAGGCCGCAAAGGCGAACTGCTGCCGATCATGGAAGATGAAAACGGCACTTACATCATGAACTCCAAAGACTTACGCGCCATTGAGCATATCCATCGCTTGGTCGACATCGGTGTGGACAGCCTAAAAATCGAAGGCCGCACCAAATCGCATTATTATGTCGCGCGTACCGCACAGTCTTACCGCCAAGCCATTGACGATGCCCTGGCAGGCCGCCCGTTCCAACCGGAACTGATAGGCGTGTTAGAAAACCTGGCTAACCGGGGCTATACCGACGGCTTTTACCAACGCCACCACACCCACGAACAACAAAACTACATCACTGGCTACTCAAAAAGCCACCAGCAACAGTTTTGCGGCGAAATCAGAGACTACGACCCAGCGACTGGGCTGGCGACTATTGATGTGAAAAACAAATTTTCAGTAGGGGATAAGCTGGAATTGATCTTGCCGACAGGCAATCAGGACATCACCGTAGAACGTATGGAGAACCTGCATGGGCAAGCCATGCACGAAGCGTCCGGCGGCGGTTACGAAGTCAAAATACCCTTGCCGACAGGCGCGGACGGCTACGGCTTATTAGCCCGTTATACCGACCAAACCGAGATGGTGGGCGAATAAGGCAAAAGCCTGGAGCGCGGGCATCTTGCCCGCAAGGGCGGGCAAGATGCCCGCGCTCCAAAAATACGGCTTAGACGCGTCTCTTACAACACCTTACGGAACTTAAACTTGCGGGTATCCGGCTCCTGCCGCGTTTTGCCGCCGCCCTGGTCCCCGTCCCAAGTGCTTAAGCGCAGATACGCATCCGACAGGCCGACAATAATAAAAAACAAGGTGCAGCTTTGGTTCATCATCGCCACGGTCGCCACGGCGATAAAATACATCAAAAAAATCGCCGATAACGAGAACGCCAAAGAACTGCCCCTAGGCTCGGTTATGGGCCGGGACATACCGTGGATAATCAGGCGCACCATCATGCCCAGCATAATAACCAGCAGCAACATTAAGGCAATCACGCCGTGGTTTAAATAAGTCAGCAAAAAATGGTTGTCGATGGACTCAAACCCCGGCACTTCCGGCCATTTCATCAGCCCCCAACCCCACCATAAACGTTCGCTGGCAACATCCATGTACTCCGTCACCAGTTCATAACGGTAGGCGGCGGTTTCTTGGTTATCATCTTTGGCATTTTTACGCCCGACCGACGCATAACTTAAAAACGCCAGCAACAACGGCAAACCGATGAACACCATCACCGCGACGACCGCCGTCACCGCCGCCACCCGTTGCTTGGAGCGGCCAATGATGACAATCCCGGCCGCCACAATCCCCGCTAACCACTGGCCTTTGCCTAAGGTGGACAACACGCCGCCAAAAATCATCAGCGTAAAAAACTGCCCCGGCTTGAGCTTGAACGCCTTCAACCATGTCAAATGCTTCATTTTCTCAGGCCACGCCTCCGACCACTGCAACCAACGTTGCAAACGGTAGCCGACCGCCATAATCACCCCATCCAGCAAACAATGCCCATAAGGCCCCGCCGCCCGCGCCAAACCAAACCGGAAGGTGGTAATCCAACCCAAGCCCTGTCCAGGAAAAAACATCCCCAGATAGGCTTGCCAGAGATTGAAACCAAACTTATTCTCGAACAAATTCAGCACAAACACGAACGACAAACACAGCACCACGCTTTTGGCGAAGTCATAGCGCAAATTAAACGGCTCAATCAGGCTTTTGGCGAAAATATACGGGAACATCACCGAAGTGAGTTCAAAAAACATCAGATTCTGCGCGTCGGCATAGCCGGAAGCGAGAAACTCGGAAAACGACACCGAAAAGGCGTAAAAACCGACCAGCAAATCGGTCAGGCTAAACTTATATCCCGGCGAGCCTTGCATGACAAACACCGCAAACAAGGCCACCGACGCGCTTTGGTTAAACGACGGGTCAGGCAAACCAGGGGTGATGGCGCGGTAATAGTCCGGCAACAGCAATAAGGTCGGGATATACACCCAAATGAACGCCTTGGTCACCGATTGGTTTTGTGCCACATAATACGCCCACAGCCCCGGCAAATACGCGATATACGATAACATTCAGGCCTTAATGACACGGGCAGGGATACCCACCGCCACCGCCCCGGCGGGGATGTCTTTGGTCACCACCGCATTCGCCCCAATCACCGCGCCCTCGCCTATCGTCACCCCGCCCAAAATCGTCACCCCCCGCCCTATCCAAGCATTGCGCCGTACCACAATCGGCTGACCGACATGGCCGCTATGGCGCATGGACGCATCACTGACAATACGGTGGTTGGCATCACGCAAACTGGAATATTCGCCAATCATCACCCCGTCTTCCAAGGTAATGGCCGCAAACGCCACCAAATGCACCCCCCGCGACAACACCACCTCATCACCCATGGCAATCCGCCCGGCTTCTTGGGTTTCCAGATACAAATCGCGGTAAAGATAGAGGTTTTTGCCTAATACAATGTTTTTGGTGCCGTGCAACTCAGGCGTACCCAACACCACCACCGACGGGTGCAACTTACCGTGCAACGCACTGTTGAAACGCGCACTTGCCCATAAACGGCTACAAGCCTCCAACTTATTGGTCAGCGCGGCGATAGGTTGCAGGGTTTTTACGAGGATTTTTTTTATCAGATAGCTCATGGAATTTATTTTTAGACACATCAACAAAAGACCCCAAGACTCATATAAACTAAATATACTAATTTCAAAAATATAAACCTAAATATCAAAGGGTTGTAAACTTACAAAAAAACATTAATGGGCATCGATCATTCGGTCTTTTTTCCAAGCTTCCCAATGTGGCGAAGGTTTCATAATGTCATAATCGATATAGCGAATTAATTCATTATAAGCTGTTCTTATTTCTTCAAGCGTAGCGGATGATTTTTCTAAATAGGGTTGAATCCATTGGCATAATGCTTCGAGCTGGGAGGGTGTGGCCGTTATCTGCGCTGGAGATTGCATATTTAACCGACGATAAAATAAAAATGGTAACAAGACGATATTTTTGTTTGAGGGAATACCAAATAAATAAAACGCATTGATTTTGCTATTTTCTTTCAGATAAAGAGTTTCCCAACGATTATCTAAATCGTTCAACACGAAACGATTATTTTTACGTCTATCGACACTTATCAATTTTATGGCTAACGCCTTCGGGCTATACAATGGCTGGGGTTTCTTGGCAAATTGGTAAATAAGGGTCAAATCGCTATTTTCATACTCTTTGCTTTCGATAATTTGTATTGTATTACCTGCTGTTTTCATCCATTCTTTGATGATAATTTCCTTGGTATAAGCACCATAACTATCATCTATTTGAAAATCTCCTGAAATAGGAGGGAGCAAAATTTGCAAATCTGGCAAGGGCAAATTACACATAGTCCAATTTTCTTTCCCAAACAGATATTCAAAACTAATTTTATCGGTTGTTACGGGGTTGGGTGCATTAAGCTTAAGCCAGTCACGATCAAGTTTTTTAGCTAGTTCAATCCAGTTATGCTCATATTGCATTGCCATTCGTTCAAGAAAGAAAGAATAGGCTGGTTTTGATTCCTCTTTAATTTGATTTATATATTCGGCGGCTAATTGTTCAAGTGCCGCTAGCACTATATCTCTAAATTCTTTAACGGCACTATCACTCAATCGCTCACGGTTAGCTGTTAGCCACTTGCCGGCTTTTCCTGATAACAGATTTATTTTTATGGAGGCAATAGGTAAATCATTAAGACATTTTTGCTCAAAAGGCTGGCCTCGATACAAAGTTTCAGATCCGGCAAACGACGAAGAAAAAACACCAGAGAGGTTTAAATCAGCCACCAACTCTAGTTGATGCTCTTTAACAATGTAAAAACTTTTTTGCCGTGTAATCTTACTATATTTATCACTATTATCATTAAAATCACATAAAAGTCCTATAGGCTTCATAGGCTTCATAGGCTTATAAATTGCGTTCATATCTCTGCATACCCAAACAAGACTATTCGTTGCAAATTCTCGAATTTTTTCGGCCAGGTCTGCCGCTTCAA
The DNA here is from genome assembly GCF_002209385.1 of Methylovulum psychrotolerans. Classification (NCBI taxonomy): domain Bacteria; kingdom Pseudomonadati; phylum Pseudomonadota; class Gammaproteobacteria; order Methylococcales; family Methylococcaceae; genus Methylovulum; species Methylovulum psychrotolerans. Next base: position 439,920 of record NZ_CP022129.1, on the reverse strand, counting down.
GTGGGAGAGTATCATCCAAAACAGGATCAAATGAACTTATAATCTGACTTTTAATAGAATATTCATCATAACGATTATATTTATAAGATTTAGGAAGTCTTTCAAGAAAAATAACAACCTCAACTGTTGTTCCAAAGGACATGGTAATATCATTGTCTAAGAGTTTGAATTCGACTAACCCTTCTTTTTCCCCAAGAGGGCTGTGCATAATAACGTCTAGCGTCTCATTAGTAAAAACGCTTTTGGTTATCAGCTTCACCTTATCAGACAGCAAAAATACACTTTGAAATCCAATGCCAAATGCTCCCGATGGTTTCATCCATTCCGGCATGGTATTGATTTTTTGCTGGCGCGGGGCATTGGCCTGAGAACTACCTATACGGAGCATATAGCCTAAATCATCGCGGCTAATGCCTGTGCCTTGGTCAGTGATTGTCAGTTTCCACCGCGATTTGCCAGAGGGTGTGTCGGCATCTGGTTCGGTTTCTTCAAGCAAAGCCGTCACATCACCTGTTTTTAAAATATCCTGAACTTCATCAGTAAACGGATTTTTCCAGATATTGCTATCAGCGGGATATTTTTTTTGGTTAAGCAGCCACAACTTAAGCAAGGTGGCATCAACTGCGTTTTGCAGTAATTCACGGATACAGGGAAAGGCATCGCTGTACAGGCTCTCGCTAAGCAGTTTAGTGGCTTGTTTGCCATCAAGGCTGAATTGTGGACGCTGCCCTTCATTCAGCAGTTGTTGATTACCGCTTAAACGTACCTCAATGTGGCCTAATGTCGGTAATGAGCCAAACTCGCGCTTTGGCACAATGTCTTGCCAGTGTGACATTTGGTCTTGCATTTCTTGCTTGAGCCAATCGAACCATTTAAAGGCTTCCAGATAACCGTCTATGGTTGTGCATTCGGCGGTAATCTCAATGCGCTCAGGGTCAATCCTCAAATGCCGGATGCCCGCGTGCTTGTCTTCATGGGCTTTACTGAGCGGTGGGCGATTTTCGCCCGCAATAAGTTGCATCACCGGACAAAAGCGGTTGTCATCCAAGTCGAGCAAGTCGCCCAGCCGTAATAGGCAGGCGACAAATCGGGGATGGCAATTATCCCCCATCATCAATCCGTCTTCACGGAAAAGTAGGCTCATCGGGGCGAGCAAGTCTTTAAACGGCAAGCCGTGCATCTTGCAGATATGCCCCAATAATTTGAATAACCGAGTGGGGATCAGTTCGGTGCGCGGGGAGCTGATGCCTGCACTTGTCCAGGGATCTTCAACAATTTTGCCTGCTCGGCTGGCGTGTTGCCGCCGAAACCATTCCGCCATCAATTCCCGAAACTTATCCACGGCTTCTAAAGGCGTATCAGCTCCCCCGAAGCATTGCGACATATTATTAAGCTTAAAACTCAGGCAAAAACGGTGCAGGCCGTGATGGGGGTTATTGCGGATTTCATCAACGTAGTGCTGAAAATCGGTTTGACTAAAAGCATCTTGAATATCCTTATGTGGTACAACCATACCTATGTCGTGCCAATACGCCGCTTCTAGCAAGAGCCAAGTATCGGCGGCTGTGAGCCGGGCGATATTGTCTTCGCCTAACAGGCGTTCAATATTGATTAGAATCTGCTTGCTATGGGATTCATCATGGCGGCTGTAATGCGGGAATAGATTGCCAACGGTTTGCAGGGCTTTTGGAATGAGTTTTTCATCAAATCCCCATTGGTTGACTAGCATTTCTAGGGCAGAGTGCTCTTCCGCTTTTTTTTTAAGATGTTTAATTAAAAAATCTGCCACAAATATCCTCTTTGTCTAAATATGATACGAATTCGCCATGCAAAATTTCGTGAAAAATATCACTTATACTCAATCAACCCCTGCCGCCGATTTCTCAAGCGGTTATACCAATAGCCCATCTGCCCCAAAGCAATAGGAATCTGTTGCAGATGCGAATGCAGCCCATACAGCAATAAGGTCACGGGTTGGCGGCATTTCCAGCGGGCTTTGTAGGCCGAGCGCACGATCAAAAACAGATAGGCCAGCAGCAAGCCCAGTAACGGCAACACATCGCCCATCAGCACGGCTAGGGCAAGGGCGGCAAGGGGCATGGCCAGTAAAACCCCGGCGTGGATGGCGTTGCGTTTGCATTCGCTGGCCCAGAGCGGGAAGCCGGTGTTTTTTAGGCGTTGCGAGACTTCCGCATACGCATGGCCTGCGCGTAGGGCGCGTTTCCAATAGGCTTGCCAGCGGCTCATTGCCAAATCGTGGTCTGTCATGGGCTGGTCGATGTGCAGGATGGTGTGGCCTAAGGCGCGGATGCGTTGGCACAGTTCCGGCTCTTCGCCAGCGATTAAGTCCTCGCTAAAGCCATTGGTCGCCACTAAGACCGAGCGGCGCATCAGGGCATCGCCGCCGCAAAAATCCGTGATGCCGGGGGCGTAGATCCAATCCAAATCCAAGACCCGATTATAGAACGTGCGTTCGGGATAACGTTCGCGGCGATGGCCCCACACGATGGCGACTTCGGGCTGTTCTGCCAAGGCTTGGAGTGCGGCGGGCAAAAAGTCGGGGTGTAGGCGGGTGTCGCCGTCTAAGAACAACACCAACGGCGCACTGGCCGCCCGCCACCCGGCATTACGGCCTATCGCCGCGCAAGGCCGGGCGGGAATGACGCGCAAGACTTTTGCGCCGTAGCTGGCCGCTAATTCGGAGCTACCGTCTTGGGAATTGGAATCGGCATAAATCACTTCAATAGGGCCGCCGATAGGGCTAATGGCTTGGATGGAGGCCAAACATTCGGCCAGACGTTGGCCTTCGTTGCGGCCTATGACCACGACGGATACGCTAGGGGTATTCATAGCATCACCTTGGCAAATTGTTCACGGTAAGCCTGTAAACGCGCTTGGCTGGAATACTGTTGCCATAGGCGTTGTTCGGCGTTGTCTGCCATCCGGTTTAATTGTTCGGCAGTGGCGGCTTGTAGGCGGTTAAGCTGCTGAGCTAAGTCCTGCGGATCATTGGCTGTAAAATGCAGCCCTGCCACGCCTTCATCCGCCAAGTTGTAGGTTGGGATTAGGCTGGCCGCCCCGCCTTGGTCGGGCAGTAATACGGGAACTTTTGCCGCCATCGCCTCTAAAATGGCTAAACCAAACGGTTCGACCGGACAGCAATGCAGCAATACATCACTCGCGGCCAATTCTTCGGCGACTTGTTCGCTAAAGCCGACAAAGGTAACGTTCGGATAGGCGCGGGCGCGTTCGCGTAAGGTATCCAAATCCCAACCCGTACCGAGGATACGGATAGTTAACCGCTGTAAGGATGGGGCAATATCCAGCGCATCCAATAACACATCAAGCCGCTTGATGGGGTCGACCCGCGACACCACCAGCACGTTGCGGATACCCGCTTGGTTAAAGCGGGGGCGTTGCAAGGTGGCGGCGATTTGCTCATCAGGCAGGAAGTTTTCTAAGACTTGGATTTGTGCCGGGCGGACACCGTGCGCCAGCAAGCGCTCGCGGACGTATTCGGACACGGCGACCAATGTTACAGGCAGGAAATTTAAGCGCTTTTTTCTGCCGTAACTGAGGCGTTCATCGGTACCGCCATGCACCAAGTGCAAATGGACATTAGGCAAGCGGAAGCGGAGGTTTAACAGTAAGAAAATCAGCGAATGCGACACCCCAGTGGCGCAAATGGCTATGCGGGTGCGGCCACGCAACAAGCCCGGCAGTTGCTTAAGCAAATCGAGGCTGCCGTTAAAGACGTGGGTGGCTATACCTGCGGCTTGGGCGGCGGCATGGACGGGGCCGGGCGGGGCGAACAAGACGGGCTGCAACTGATCGCGCAAGCCCGCCAAAGTGACCAAGGCCATGCGCTCGGTACCGTATAGATTGCCGCTGTGTAACAGATACAGCAGCTGTGTGGGTTGCGCCATCGTTGTTCTCCTGAAAGCAAGTGTTATTGTTCTGGCCTAAAAATAGGTTTTCTTAGGCCTTTATGTTTTGCTGTTGGGTAAAACGCGTTCTATCAGAGCTAGGTATCTTTAGCGTGCCAGCCCCCTACCCTTTCGGCGGTTTAGTATACACTTTAGAATAATAGCCGCCACCGTGAAAAATTTGCAAGCGGGTGACAATAAAACTGATGACTTTAGGGTCAACCCGCTCCAGCATCTGCACCGAACGCTTGATCTCGCCGGGTTGGGTGGTTTGCGCCGCAATCAGCAGCAAGGTAATATCGCTGATGCTGGCGAAAAACTCCACATCCGCCGACAACAACAGCGGCGCGGCATCTAAAATAACAAAGGCATAGCTTTCGGCAAGCTGTTCTAACAGGGTCTGTAAGCGGTGGTAGCCGAATAGCAAACCTTCGGCAGGCAAACCGATGGCAATCCGATCGGGATATTCGGCATCTGCCGGACTGAGCGCCTGTTGCAGGGTAATGTCGGAATCAACCAAGACATCGAACAGGCCTGCGCTGGCCGAACTACAAACATAACGGGTATCAGGCTTTAAGGTATTGACCTCCACCACCACGGCCCGTACATCCATAGCCTGAAAATTTTGCGCCAGTTCAAACGCTAACGAAGTCTGCGCACTGTGATGGGTCACCGCCGTCAATAACACCACACTGCCCGATTTACCTGTACGCAAGCGTTCTCGGTTTAAAGCCAAAGCCAAGCGGCGCTGTTGGTCGGCAAGCACTTGCGGCGCCACGCCCGCCTGCCCGCTTTCCAACAACGCCGCCAAGGGTTTGTAGCCTAAGAGCTTTTCGACTTGTCCGGCTGTCCTGATGCTCTTATTCAACAAATCCATAATAATCGGCACGATTAGGCCAAGAATGCCGCCCACTACCGCCATCATCACTATGATTTTTTTCTTGCCGCCGCGTATGGCTTGTTCAGGTGGCCGGGCGTAACTTTCCATACGGATATAACCGGGCGCATTGGATTCCAGCTCAATAAAATTAATGCGGTTTTCTACGGTATCCAATTGGCTGTAATTGCGCTTGATTTCTTGGGTCAGGCTCAAGGCCTCGTTATAGTTAGAGGAAAACCAAGCCGCGCGTTGCTTTTGTTCAGTAATTTGCGCTAATAATCCCTGCTCAATTTGCCGTGTCAAGGTCACTTTAGAGCGGCGTTCTTCAATCAGCATCCGCTTGACATCATTGCTTAACTGCTGGGTCGCCTCGACCACTTCCGCCTCAATCACTTCCAATTGCTTTTTGATTTGCTCATGCCACGGATGCTTCACATCCAAGCCGCTGATTTGTTCCACCAGCTTACTGCGCCGCAAATACATATTGGCCTTTAAACTGTATAAGCCTTGGTCTTTGTAGACTTGTTCGGACACCATAGATTCCAGTGCCGCCGTGGCTTTGGCATCTTTGGGATTTTCAAACAGTTGCAGGCCCGCTTCGGCCGCCATGCGTTCGCGTTGCGCGACCGAATAGGCTTTTTGGCTATCGGCCAGCAAATCGTCATAAGGGTTAGGGGCATTATCGACAAAGGTCGTCACACTAATCGCCTGGGTGATGTCTGCTAAGCGTTGCTTTTTCTCGGCAATAATTTTTTGGAATTTCTCCCGCTGCCCGTATAAAAACGCCAGCCGCTCTTTTGAGGCATAGAGCATCAAATCTTTACGCGATGCCTCAAAATATTCGGCAACAACAGTATTGACCAACTCGTCCAGATACTGCTTATTGTCCGACTCCAGCGTGACGGTAAACAAATAAGTATCTTTAACCGGCTTAACCACTAAGGCCGCTTGCAAGCGTTCGGCGGCATGGCGCTCGCTTTCATTCGGCAATTGCCAAACAAAGCGTTTGTCGCCCAGTTTTTGTAAGGCCGACAAAACAATATCATAGCGGGCGACGGTACTGGCTTGTTGGGTCAAAAATTGCAGATATTGCTGATAAGAAGGGATCTCTTGCTCTTTACTGTCTTGCAGGATATTGGCGATACGCGGCGCGACATGGACGACCGCCGTCACCGAATAGTACAACGTGCCCTTTTTCCAGGCAATCGGCACCCCTAGCACCGCCAAAGTGACAAAGATGCCTACACTGATTTTCCAATGTTTTTTTAGGCTGACCAGAGGCATAATCGCCCCGGTCGAAACCGATTCGCTAGCCGTCGGTGTTAAGGCGGACTCAGACATGGGCTATGGGATGACCGCGCCTAATTGGCTGATAGTAAACAAGGTACTGAAGGGATTGATTTGTTGCACGATATAACCAATTTTGCTGACGTTGTGTTTAGGCACATAAATAATGTCACCTTCGTTAATGGCGACATTTAATTGCCCATGAGGTTTTAACAAATCACTCAAATCAATTTGCATATTGGCATTGGCACTGGGGCGGATTAAATGGATATCATGCGTGTTGCCGTCCTTGGTCATGCCGCCCGCTTGCCCTAGAGCATCCATAAACGACATTTGCGGGGTCAAACGAAATACCCCTGGCGCATTCACCGCCCCCAACACAAACACGGAAGTGTCGGTAGCATCAGGGATGTACACCACATCATTGCGCTGCAACGGTACATTTAAGCTAATATCGCCTGTCAACAGGCGGGTCAGGTCTATCCAAAGGATTTTCTCTTTACGGATAATCGCACAGCGGGTCAAGACCTGCTCCTTACGCAATAACGGCATACCGCCCGCTTGGGCAAGAATATCCAGCAAATTAGGCGGCGTATTAAAAAGCAACTCACCAGGATGCTCGACCCGCCCGATAATCACGACCCGGTTTGAATTGTAATGCTCAACCCGCACCGTAGTGTAAATGTTAAGATAATACGGCGACAAGGCGTTATTGATGGTGGTGGCGGCCTGTTCGCGGGTCATGTTGCGCACTGATACCGACCCGACCACCGATAAGGTGATTTGCCCGTCAGGGCCAATACGCTGTAAGCCCGATAATTCCGGTCTGCCGATGACTTCAATATTAATGTCGTCACCATCATACAACAAATAATCGGTAACGCTTTTGGTGTCGGTTTTAAACGCTTCGATGGCGCTGGTTTCCGAATAGCGTGTTGAACGGTCAGGCACGGTAAAGGCTTTCGCCGCCCCCCGACTGGCATCTGGAACACTCTCCCACGCCCCGCAAGCAGACAGCAAGACCAAGCAACAGCAAAGAATGGCGGTTCGGTTAATGGCTAAGATCATCATGTATAAAGCGCAGGGAGGGTATCGGTTAAGCAAAGATGCCCTAAACCTTATCATTGCTACCGTCCGCTATCAATAACCTTTACCATTATCTTAGCGGCTGTTTTGGCGGCCAGCCATTCGGCAGGGGAAATTAAGCGTATGGATAGGGGCTTATAGGAGCGAGGGGAACCTGCGCCTTGCCCAAAAAGAAACTGCCCAAACTAACGGCAGATATAGGGGAAAGAAGGGAATAGGCATAATAACATCAGGCCATCTTGCCAGCTTTTAAACCAGCAAGAAGACCCAACAACGCTATGCCTTGCGTATCTTGTGCCGCTTACACTTCATCCAATTCCTCGGCCAATTTGGCATTTTTGCCATAATGCGGGGCAATGCTAATCAACAAAGTCGCCACCGTGGCGATATACGGCACGGCTTGGACAGCCAGGATAGAAATCCATAATCTGCCGCTGAGGTTATCAAAATGCTCTAAGGAGGCCATGGCGATCATTGCCGCCGCCAACAACAGCATCAGTATCACTTCTTGCCTGATAATCATCAGACCCGCAAATAAAGGCCCTTGTTTTTCATATTTAGGAGTACGCATAAACGGCTTGCCCGATGTGAACATACCTTGGATAGTGCCCCGCGCTACGGTATGGGTCAACGACAGCCCGGACAGAGCCGCGCCCAAGGATTGCCAGAACGAACACGGGACACGCGCCTGATACAGCCACAACCCGCGCAACACCTTAAAGGTAAACAGGCCGATAGTCGGCAACAAGAAGGCGTTAATCGGCAATTCGCTATGGATAGGGTCATAAACGATAATCGCGGTCAACAATAAGCTGGTGATGGTGAACACCAAGGCCAGCGCGTCGGAAAACCAGGGCAACCAACCCGCAACAAAATAATAGCGTTGCGCCGAGGTCAGCGGTGATTTTTGCGTCGGCAAGAAACTGCGCCAATGCGCCTTAATGATCTGCATCGCGCCATATACCCAGCGGAAGCGTTGGGTCATGTAACCGGAGAAGGTATCCGGCATGAGGCCGCGGCCAAACGAATCTTTCACATAGACCGAATCATAACCGGCCTCATACAGGCGCAAACCCAGTTCGCTGTCTTCGCAAATACACCATTCCGACCATTTGCCGACTTCCAGCAAGGCCGATTTCCGTACCATCGTCATCGTGCCATGTTGGATAATGGCGTTATATTCGTTACGTTGCACCATACCGATATTAAAGAAACCGGCATATTCCCAATAACAAATGTCCTTGAAGGTACTTTGGTGGCGGTCGCGGTAATCTTGCGGCGACTGCACAAAACCGACATTTTCATTATCAAAATACGGCACCATACAGTTCAGCCAATCCGGCGACAAAATATAGTCGCTGTCAATGACGGCGATGATTTCGGCATCAGCGGCGGTTTGCTCCAGTGCGTGGTTAATCGCCCCCGCCTTAAAACCGGGCCAGTTTTCCAAATGGAAGAACCGGAACATCGGCCCTAAGCGTTCGCAATCGTCGCGCACTGGCTCCCAAATCTCTGCATCTTTGGTGTTGTTGTCCATTACCAAAACTTCCATATTGGGGTAATCGACTTTTGCCAAGGCTTCCAAGGTCTTACGCACCATCAGTGGCGGTTCGTTATGGATGGGCAAATGCAGGGAGACTTTTGGGTATTTGAAATCGGGTGACGGCGTTAAAGGCTGGAAGGTACGCGCGGTTTTCCTATGCCAGATAACTTCGGCAATCTCTAAGGATTCAATCAGCAAGATAATCGCCGCCAGCACCTGCATTAAGATCAACACCACCCAAAAAATAATGGTCAACGGCGTTTGGTATTGTTGTGCGCCTATCGACAGCGACCAAAAAATGGTCGATACCGCCAAGTTGGTGATCAAGCCGAAAAATACCATACCCGGCAGTTTCAAGCTGCGGCGGGTGAACAGGAATAGGGCCATCAGCACCACGCTTAACACCGCCGCACCCGTCGCCCAATGGCTCCAGCTTGGCAAGGTCAGGACATCCCCGTCCATCGGATATTTAGCTTGGCGGTCGGCATTAAAAATACCCCAATAGGCCCCGGCAGAACCTTCAATGGATTGCTTCCACGGTTGGTCGAAGGCTTCGACGATGTAATAAGTGATTTTTTCTTGGTCGGCGCGGTTTAAGAATTCCCGCAATATTTTTGCTTGGTTAGACACCGACGCTGTGGCGTGTTTGGCGGGCTGGCCGTCAGAGGGCCAACCTAATTCGGTAATGATGACCGGCTTATCAGGATAGGCTTGTTGCACTTGATGATAGCGGTCGAAAATATAATCCACGGCATCTTCGGCGGCAATACCTTCCCAATACGGCAGGATATGCACGGCGATAAAGTCCACTTCCGCCGCCACTTTAGGGTGCTTTAACCATTCCGCCCAAGTTTCTGAGGTACTGACTGGCCGCCAGTTACGTTTTTTCACCTCGCGGATATATTCAATCAACGCATCTTCCGGGATTTCGTTACGCAACAAGACTTCGTTGCCGACCATCACGCGGATGATTTTGGGATTGTCTTGGCGGCTGACATTAATCAGCGCCTCCAATTCCTGGCGGTTTTTCTCCAAATTGCCGTCTATCCACGCGCCCATTGTCACATTCAGATTATGTTTGGCGGCAATGTCAGGAATTTTATTCTGGCCGCGTAACATACTGTAAGTACGGATAGCATGGACTTTGTTTTCCAGCAAGGTCAAGTCTTTGTCCATGTCTTCTTCACTGACAAAGATATTGTCGCGGGGGTCATCCGTCTTACGGGTCGGATCGTAGGTCAAGCCCATCGTGGTTTTTGTCCACGGCTGTAACTGCAAGGGGTTGTTGACAAAGCTCCAAATGCTGAAATTAATCATAACCAGCAAAGTAAGTGCCAATACAGTAGCTATTTTTGTTTTCATCGGGGGGATGCGGGAATTTGTTTGTGGAGGATGTTTTGAATCCAACGGAAATCATTTAGGATTAACACAAAGCGGCAAAAAAGCTTTGCGCCCCTTATTTTACACGCGATACAAAACTTGTAAGAAATTATTTAAACCATAACCAACAAGATTTATAAGGATTTTAACCATAGATTGTGCCTGAAAATGATAAAAGCGTCAAAAACCGCCCACAACAAGACAAAAAGCCTATTAAAGCGCGGTAATCGCCAAGCAATCGGTTAAGTACAACCCTTATTGTCCGGCTTGAGCTTATCTTAAAAAAAACAGAATGAACGGTTACTGAACTGACAAATATACTGTGAACGGCCAAGTTTTCGGCTTTTACAATTCACCGTAGGGTACGCTGTACCCTACCAAAAAAACCGAAAACCTGGCCGTTTGAAGTATATAGCCCCCTCCCCCGCAAAATGGAACATTAACCTTAACCAACTAATTAAGGTTTACCTACGAAAATTAAGGCACTTCGCTTGTATACGCTATCAGCCGCGTACATTTTAGTCCACACACGGGTGTGCAAAGCGATAAAGCCGGACAAGCCTTTATTGCGCAAGCAAAAAATCCTCCCGAAAGCCATCCATCGCCTGCATTAGTTTTGGCAGATCAACACCTTCTTGTGTTACCGCCACTAATAAGACATCCTGATTCAATAAAGCAACTAACACATAACCCTGTTCGCCCGTAACAACAAGGTGCTTACAGTCGCCGCCCAGCAGAGTGGCGATACTGTTTTTACCGACCGCAAAAAGGGCTGAACCCATACCGCAAACATGGTCTTCATTGCCGCCATACTGGTGCGCATAGCCCAGCGCCACCCCATCTATAGATGTGACGGCAGACGCTTGAATACGGGGGTCTGTATTGTTAAACGCAGAAAGCAAAGCATACATCTTAAGGCCTCTCTTGAACTATTTTGATGGTTAACCGCAAATGTTTATAAGTGAATTCTTAGCAGGCATAAAACACGCTGTCTGAACTTCCTAAATCCGCTGGCTTTTTCAACCTAACCCGCAAACATTAACGGAATTAACAGATAAATTTAGCTGCCGGAAATTCCTAATGATAAATATGCGCGTAACCATAAACAGCCAGCATCACTTACAGCTAATTCTCCTACCCAATAATCCATTCAGCATAGTTGCTAATGGGGCTACTGTCTAGTCGGCAAAGCCGCTACCGAGACGAAAAAAGCCTAGTTGAGATAAGCCCTGTCTATAGGGGTTTTAGAATCATTTTGCTAGAGGTGTAGCGCTAAGCCGTTAATAAGCATGGCGATCTCCAAAATACCCGTTATTCCGGCATCCTCTCAGAAACAAAGGGATTGACCGGAGAGGGGTAGATTAATGGACATCATATTTATCGACGGCAAAAAGACTTCAAAACCCATATAGATACTTAAGTATATTATAGCCCATTTTTTCATCCATACTCAGGCGGACATTAACCCATCAGCCCCCGAAGTTGCACAAGTGGCGTGTAAGCTATTTTTGACATAACAAGCACCCATTTTTTCTTAGCCTAAGACATTGAGTAGCTGAACTTTTATTCAAGGACAGACGGCGCAAGAAGCCCTATCCCATCCCGAATAATATCGCCGCCACTTTTGCACAAACCGTCCAAAGTATTGGAGGGGGATACTTACATTTCTAGTTTGTATGATTTAAACTTTCCGACAGCTTTATCGTTTACGCTTTTACAAATAGGCAAAGCTTCCCGATAATTCTCCGATGTGCCAAAACATTATCAGCTTCCCGGCATAACTAGGAAGCTTGCCGAATAAATAAGGATTGCCTTCCATAAAAGAGATGCAGAAATGACTGAACGGCTTAACGAAAACGAGATTCCGACCGACTATCGGGCTGGCTTTATACAAGGCAAGTTAATTGATGAGGCACTCGCCGAAAACTATATACGCCACACGCTTATCGGTGATCCTGATGCCGATGCCCTGATTGCCTATCTCTCCACGTTATCGCCCGAAGAAGCGGAAAATTGGCTACGCCAAGGCATAGAAATTGGCCTGGATGGCTTAGCCGATGCGCCCGATGAGGTGCGTGATTTTTTTGCGAAAATGGAGACGGTACCTGCGTGGTTTGACCCCCAAAAAGTCAATAAAGGCTGTGCGGCATTTCACCGCCATTCGACGATGTTTGTAGGGGCTTTTGTCGCCGGGGGTTTGGTGGAAGGCTTTGCGACGCTAATCAGCAAATCTTTTTGTATCACCGGGCGGGTTATTGATCAGGGCGTACGGCGGCTGAAACAAAATAACCTGCATTTGATGGAAATCATGTTACCCGGCGGCTTGGAGCGGTACGGCGACGGCTGGAAACTGTCCATGCGCTTGCGCCTGATCCATGCACGCATCCGGTTAATGTTGAGCCACTCGCAAGATTGGGATACAGCGGCCTGGGGTGTGCCAATCAGTGCCGCGCACATCGGTTTGGCAACAACGGTTTTTTCTGCGTTACTGCTCAAGCGGGTGAAATCGTTAGGGGTAAACCTATCCGAGGAAGAGCGGGAAAGCTTCATGATGATTTGGCGTTATACTGGTTATCTGATGGGCGTTCCTGAAAGCATCCTGTTTGATTCGGAACAAAGCGCGTTGCATTTACAACGGGTCGGCGCGATGTGTGAGCCCTCCCCCACTTATGAATCGATCATCATGGCAAACGCCTTGATCAATTCCGCACCTATTGTTGCCGGAATCACAGAGCCAAAAGCACGGCGCAATTTGGCAAACTACATTTATCGGATCTCACGCGCCTTGATCGGCACGGAGTTAGCTGATCAATTGAATTTTCCGAACCATAACCCCTTTGGGGTGCTGGCGTTTTTCCGTTTCAAAAATGGCCTGGGCAGCTTGTTGCAACGCCTGTTTCCAAGCTTGGAAAGACGTAGCCGTAGCGGGCAGTTTATGCAGCTACTGGAGGTTTCCTTATACAATCAGAATGGTATCCGCTACCGGATGCCAGGGCATTTATACGCTGAACAAGATCAAGAATTATGAAAACCGACCCTATCTTAATTTTGAGCACGGGGCGATGTGGCTCCACAATGATTTCGGACATACTGGGCAAGCATCCGAAAGTGCTCAGTCTATCGGAGTTTTTTGTCCCCTTAGGGTCGGCGGCGTTTTCAAACAAAGCCCCTACCGGGCCGCAAATGTGGCAGATATTGAGCCAACAAACTCCCGCTTTGCGGATGATGTTGGAAGATGGCATTGTTGTCGATGAAGGCTTATATCCGTTTAATAGCCCGCAGGCGCGGTTTACCCCAAAAAATATCCCCCCCATTCTGTCGGTGGCACTTCCGCACCTGACCGACGCACACGAAGCCCTGTACGATGAATTGGAATTGCTTGTAAAGGCACGTCCACGTTGTCCGCTTGCGGAACAGTATCAGTTTTTATTTGAGGCTTTGGCGAATAAATATCAACGTGATGTCTGGGTCGAGCGCTCAGGCGGTTCTTTTATGATCGCCGCGACTTTATTGAAACTGTTCCCACAGGCCAAAGTCATCCACGTCTTTCGGGATGGGCGCGACACCGCCTTGTCGATGAGCCAGCATCACAATTTTCGTCTCTTGCTGACCATGCTACAGAAAAGCCAAAGCCTAGGCATCGATGTTTTTAAGGCTTGGCATAAACCGCACATCGGGCCACAAAAACTGTGGCTTGAAAAATTGCTGATGCCTTTTTTAAATACCCGGCAGATGAAAACACAAGAATTTCCGCTCGTGGAATACGGAAAATTATGGAGCAACATGATTCTGGCAGGCAGCGCGATTTTGGCTACCCTTCCTAAAGACCGTCTGCTTTCCGTAAAATTTGAAGCCGTCCAGCAAGACCCCAGAAAGGAACTGAACGAATTGATCCGGTTTATCAGCCCAGAACTGGAAGATGCCCACTGGTTGGATACCGTGTCGCAAATCCCTAGGCCGACACGTTCAAAATACCGTGAGTTACCCGAAGCGGAGCGGCTTGCGCTTACCCAAGCGTGTGAACCGGGCTTAAAAATACTAGGATACCCATTATGAAAACGACCTGCCCGTTCGCAGCGATGGCGGATGAGATTAACAGCATCTGCGCGAAAACTTTTCAAAAAATCCAACCCGATGGCAGTTATCGGCGAACCTTCCATGCCCCGCTGATTGCCAACCTAGAAGGCGAACTGGAAATTTTTTCTGCCGTGCCTACCCCATATCGGCTTGGACTGTTTCTCGAACCCAAAACCTACAAAGTCACGGCACGTTTTTCCAGTTCGCTTTTTGCCAATGAAAACTACCCTGACGCACGAGGGATGGCGTTGAAAATACACGCTGTCAGCGGCCCCGTTTGTGAAGAGGCACCCGAAGGCGAACATACGATTGTTACCATCAACCAACCGACTTTTATTACGCGGGATGCGGAAGATATGTTGGCGTTTATGCGCAAAATGGACGGTGTGAAAGAGCTGACCCCTTTTAACGTCGCGCCGCCGACCTACACCTTTCCTAGCTTAAATCCGCTAAAGGCGCGATGGGGCTTTGTGCAGGCAATGCTCTGCACCTTAGGCCAAGCCTTCCGGCGGCGGGACATCACGCAATACCAATACAACAGCCTCTCCCCTTACCGGCTCGGCACAAGCGCCATGAAATATCAGTTCCGCCCGGCGAGCACACCGATGGGCAAAGGCCGCACTCTGCGTGAACGGCTACACTCGCATTTGTTGCAAACCGATTTGGTGTTCGATTTTTTCATTCAGCCAAAAACATTGGCAACGGATTTGGTGGATGACCTGTTTCAAGTTTGGCAAAGCCCTACGCATCTTGTCGGACGCTTAACCTTTCCGGTACAGGATATTTTGGCAACCGCACTATTCACAGAAGGCGAGCGGCTGTCTTACAATCCTTGGCATTGTTTGCAAGCGCATGAACCGCTTGGCAGCATCAATGCATTGCGGCGCGTCGTCTACAAGAATTCGGCCCTGCGGCGGCTTACATAGCCAGATTCCGCAACAGTACCCGTTCGGAACGGCCTTGCTTTGACTAGGCAAGCCAAGGGTGTGGCGTTGCCTAATAGCCGGTATCGGTGTTCCCTAAAGAACGCGGCCATCACCTGCTGACGAAATACAGTAAAATAAAATTAACCAACAGCAGCAACAGTGACAGCCCTTGCCAAAACAGTAACGGGTTGCGCTCGATCAGCGGCTGGTGCTGGGGGGTATTTAAAAAAGCGGGATTGGGATGGCCCAAATCGTAGAGAAACTCCGACAAATCGCCGTAACGCAATTGCGGATTCAGTGCCGTGGCTTTTTTTAACGCCCCATCCACCCAGACCGGCACCCTATCGTTATGGTGGAAACTGGGCACATAGACCAACTTTGCCAGACTGTGCTTGTCGGGCTGGGATGGCATCGGCCCATAAGGTAAAGCACTGTTCAGCATTTCATAAGTGATCACCGCCAAAGAAAACAAATCTGAGCGGGTGCTGCCCCGCTGACCCAAATGGTATTCGGGCGCAGTATAATTGAGCGTCCCCAAAATATTTTCTTCCTGGTCGGCCAACGGAGCCAATTCGGCGATACCGGCAATTTTCACCGAACCAAAGTCAATAATTTTTACCCTACCGTCTGCCGCAAACATAATATTTTCCGGCTTTACATCCTGATGCAGCATTTCCATACGATGAAAAGCGCGGAGGCCTTTGGCGATTTGCCCAACAATCACCGACACCGTATCGAGATCCGGCTTCGGGTGCGCCGCCAACCACTGCCTAAGCGTCAATCCCGGCAGATACTCAGTGACATAGTAAATACAGCTTTTAACCCGGTCAGTGCTGAGCACCTGCAACACATGGTCATGCCGAAGGCGTTTACCCGCCCATTCTTCATGGAGAAAATGCTCGATATACAAGGTGTCGTCGTCATACAGCACGGACGGGGTTTTTAAAATCACCTGCACACCGCTACGCATATCTAAAGCCCGATAAATTTGTGTGCGCTTACTGGCGTGCAGTTCGGCTTCGATACGGTAACCGTCCAATATCGCCCCCACTGCCAAAGGCGGCGGAAACGGCAAATTGGCATGGCGGCGCAGTATTTCATCCTCTTTGGCCTCCGGCAAAGCGACAATACGGACAAGTTGGCAGGTCAGGTTATCATCGCTGCCGTTCGCCAAAGCCTGCCGCACCATCGCCTCCGCCAACACCGCCAAATCGCCGCCGTCTTGCAACTGCTTTTTTAAGGCTTTCGCGTCCAAAAAATCGTGTACGCCATCCGTAGTTAATAAAAACACATCACCAATGGCTAAGGGCATGGCCTTATAATCGACTTCCAGGCGCGGCTCTATGCCCATCGCCCGGTTCAGATAGTTTTTATCGTTCGCCAACCAGACCCGATGGTCGCGGGTGATCTGCTCCAAATTGCCGTTCCGCCAACGGTAAATCCGCGAATCGCCGATATGAAAAATATGCGCCGTCGTCGATTTCAGCACCAAAATGCTCAAAGTGCTGACCATACCTTTAGCCGATTGGTAGCGCACCTGGCCTTGGCTGTACAGCCAAGAATTGGTCGCCGAGAGAATTTTCTGCCCCGCTTGTTTGACCGACCACGAATCGGGGGTGCTGTAATAATCGCTTAAAAAGCCCACCACACAGCAATGGCTGGCCTGCTTGCCCGCCTCACTGCCGCTCATGCCATCGGCAATGGCAATAGCGATCCCCTTATAACTGAGCTGGCGGTCAGTCGGGATAAACGCCCCGCAACAGTCTTCATTATCGGCCTTAACGCCCTTATCGCTGGCCGAGCCTATATCAATCGCCAATTCAGGCCGTACCGCAAGAGTCATGGTTAATCCACTAAAAATTGCCGAAAGGGTTATGCCTTAAATCAGCTTTACCGCCCATCAATTCAGCTCAATCATTTCCACCGAGCCATCTTCCTGCACTTCCGCCATGTGGCCTTTCGGTTCGTCGACCCATTGCACAGCTAGCAAAACCACGATAGCCACACCAGCAATGATAACAAAAAACTCGGCGGGCGAAACAAACGCCAGCACAGTCAAAAACAGCACTCCACCGACATTGCCGTAAGCGCCGACCATACCGGCAATCTGTCCGGTCATGCGGCGCTTAATCAACGGCACCATAGCGAACACCGCCCCGCAACCGCCGGACACAAAACTTGAACAGGCCATCGTCAACAGCACCGCCAAAGGGATAGGCCAATCGGGGGTGATCAGGGACATACCAAAATAACCTGTCGCCAAACCCGCAATGAAAATGCTTAAGGACAGCTTGCGGCCAAACTTATCGCTCAGCCAACCGCCTGCCGGACGTGCCACCAAATTAATAAAAGCGAAGCTGCCGCCCAACAAACCCGCCTGCACATTAGTAATGCCTTGCGACACATGGAAAGTCTCAAAAAAATACATCGGCAACATCGACACCACGGCTAATTCCGAACCAAAGGTAATGAAATATGCCAAGTCCAAAATAGCGACTTGCTTGAATTTGTAACGATGAATAGCTTCAATCTCCTGCGAAAGAAGTCCGTTATTGACGTGGAAAATCTTTCTGATATTGAGGATAAATACCAGCCACACCACGGCATAGATCACCCCGGCTGCCGCCGCTGACAGTAAAGCAGTCACTCCGTTAGACAGCTTCCAGGTCAGCAAAGTTAATGCCGAATACAGCGGCAAAGTCATCAGCATATACAAATACAAATCGCCCCGGCTGGTCACTTCCATCGCCCCGGCTTTTTTGGGCTTAAAATAGGTCGAGCCTTTTGGGGTGTCGGTCACGCTAAAAAAATACACGACCGCATAAATCAAAGCCATCATACCCGTCGTCGCTACCGCATACCGCCAGCCGTCCGCCCCGCCGTACCACAGAGCCAGCATCGGCAATAGCCCCGCTGCCGCCGCCGAACCAAAATTGCCCCAGCCACCATAAATGCCCTCGGCCAGCCCCACTTGCTTGGCTGGAAACCATTCGCCGACCATACGGATGCCAATCACGAAACCTGCGCCGATAAAGCCCAGTAAAAACCGCGCCAGAGCCAGTTGTTCAAAGCTGCTGGCAAACGCAAACATAAAACACGGCACGCTACCCGCTGCCAAGAGCGTCGAGTATGTCCGCTTAGGGCCGAATTTATCAACCAACATGCCGATAACAATCCGCGCCGGAATAGTAAGCGCCACATTTAAAAGCAAAATGGTTTTGATCTGAGCCGCATCCATGCCCAATGATTGGGCAATAACCAACATCAGTGGTGCGTGATTAAACCAGACGACAAAGCTAATAAAAAAAGCCAGCCAAGTAAGGTGCAAAATTTTCATTTTGCCCGAAAAAGAAAAGAGGTTAAAGGTCTGCGATGGCATTATAGAATCCAAATCAAGGGTATTTAGCACCAAAATTAAGCACTATTCATACCATAAGCGACCAAAGCAGTCCTTTATTGGTGCAAATACATTCTCTGCTGCACATTAACCGGCAACTCTCAGTAAAATTGCACCAATACAGGAAAACAAATCCCATACTGGTGCGAATTCAAGAACGTGCGTAACAATTAAAATAAGCAGCCTCACGCGATATTAAGGCGTAGTATTCACCAACACACTGGCTGTACTGTCGCTAAGGTTTGCCGTTAAAACATCAACCTTGCTATCGCCATTCACATCCGCTACGGCAACAGCGCTCGGATTTGCCCCTACCGCATAATCGGTTTTGGCCAAAAATACGCCATTGCCTTTACCCGGCAACACGCTGACGGTATTGCTGACACCATTAGCCACCACCAGATCAGGCTTGCCATCACGGTTGATGTCAGTAATGCCAACTGAATAAGGGCTATCGCCAGTACCATAATCAACTTTGGCATTGAAAACCCCATTACCCTTACCCAGCAGTACGCTAACCGTATTGGCGTTGGCGTTGGGGGCAAACAAATCCAACTTGCCGTCACGGTTAACATCACCCACCGCAACCATAGAAGGGCTAGTGCCGGTACTATAATCGACCTTAAAATTAAAACTGCCATTACCCTTACCGATCAATACGCTTAGCGTATCGGCACTGTAATTTGCCGTCACCAAATCTGGCTTACCGTCACGGTTGACATCGGCCACCGCCACCGCTTGGGGAAAAGCCCCAACGATGAAATCGTTTTTCGCCCCAAACACCCCACCACCTGTACCCAACAATACGCTGACACTATTGCCGCCCGCATTGGTGACCAGCAAATCCGCCTTACCGTCGCGGTTAACGTCGCCGATAGCCAACGAATAGGGATTTAGGCCTGTCGTATAATCGGTCTTCGGTTGAAACGTGCCGTTACCGTTGCCTATCAACACGCTCACGGTGTTCGCCGCATAATTTGCCGTCACCAAATCGGCTTTACCGTCACTGTTGACATCACCGATCACCACCGCATTGGTGTTAGCCCCCGCCGTATAATCCACTTTCGGCAAGAACACCCCAAAGCCATTATTGAGCAATACACTGACCGTACCCGCACCAATATTCGCCGTAACCAGATCAGGTTTACCATCCAAATTGACATCGCCTGCCGCCAAATCAATGGGGGTAGCATCCGTGGCATAATCCGCCTTAGGCTGGAAAGTAATAGGAGCCGCTTGCAAATCTTTGCCCAAATCGGGTAATAACAGCCCCAGGCCAGTCATGGCAACGACAGACAAGCAAGAAGATAACTGAATATTTTTTAACATGATTATTGTCCTCAATTAAGTAATTCGTTCATCGAACGGGAGACATCATGATAAAGCCAAGAACTATTTTTGGCAGCGACATATAACCTATGTAAATCCTAAATATTAACCGCGTTATCCGGTAAGACCTCACAACCTCAACGCGGCAAGTTCTGCGGTACAAGATATTCTAACCGCACTAGCCGATCATCCGGCCACTTCGCCACCGAAAAGCATAGCGGTATAAGCCAGACCCAAAACTTCTGATTCCTATTTTCAAAACTACATGTTCCAAGTAACCGATAACAAGAGCCACCCAACCTTTGCCTAAACAGCTAAGAACCGTATTTATCCAGACAAGCTTACAAAACAACCGGTTAAAAAACACCTTGATATACTGATAAAATGCAATTGCATTTAAACCCTAATCCAAAGCCCCGAATATTTAACCGGCTTTATTGTTCTTCGAGCCGCATACTCTCCAAAAAAAACGCTCTAAATAGGAACATTTCTCACTACAGTTCAGCGATTGCCAAACAATTTACATAAGCTCTTCAAATCCACTAGGTTCTGGTGGTATATTGGCGCGGATAAAAAAAGTGCAGCACAGCACATAACAATGAGGAGAGCTTTGTAATGATTAATGAAGGCGTCGATAAGTCTAAACGCCAGTTTTTGACCTCGGCCTTAACCGTGGTTGGCACAGTCGGCACTGGCTTTATAGCGGTGCCTTTTCTCGCGCAGATGCAGCCAAGCGTTAAGGCCATGGCGGCGGGCGCACCTGTTACTATAGATATTAGCAAAATGGAACCTGGGCAATTGCTACGGGTTGCTTGGCGCGGCAAGCCGGTATGGGTTTTAAACCGGACACCCGAAGTGCTGGCAACCTTAAAAACCTTGGATTCGCAGCTACGCGACCCTCTGTCGTCGCAGTCCCTACAGCCTGAATCCAGCAAAAATCCCGCCCGCTCCATCAAACCGGAAGTCTTTGTCGCAGTGGGCTTATGCACCCATTTGGGATGTTCGCCGACCTTCCGACCGGAAATCGCCCCTAGCGATTTGGGTGAAAATTGGAAAGGCGGCTTTTTCTGCCCTTGCCACGGCTCTTGGTTTGACTTGGCGGGGCGCGTTTACCAAGGCGTACCGGCACCGACCAATTTGGAAGTTCCCCCTTACCGTTATGTAAGCGACACGCAACTCATCATCGGCGAACAGGCATAAGGAAAAACGCATGAAAATTAACCGATTTACCGAATCCGGTAACTGGATTCTCGACCGTTTCCCGCTCACTAAATTGTGGAACGATCACATGGCGCATTATTACGCGCCGAAAAACTTCAACTTCTGGTACTTTTTTGGCTCGCTGGCACTCTTGGTGCTGGTCAACCAATTTGTCACCGGCATTTTATTGACCATGAACTACAAGCCCGATGCCAAATTGGCGTTTGATTCGGTGGAATACATCATGCGTGATGTCCACTGGGGCTGGCTGATCCGCTATATGCACTCGACCGGGGCATCGGCGTTTTTTATCGTCATTTACCTGCACATGTTCCGTGGCTTGCTGTACGGCTCGTTTAAGCAACCGCGCGAATTGGTGTGGATTTTCGGCATGTTGCTGTTTGTCGCCCTGATGGCGGAAGCCTTTATGGGCTATTTGTTGCCTTGGGGGCAAATGTCCTACTGGGGCGCACAGGTCATTATCTCGCTGTTCAGCGCCATTCCGGTCATCGGCGACGAGTTGTCGCTGTGGGTACGCGGCGATTATGTAGTGTCCGATGCCACCTTAAACCGCTTTTTCGCCTTCCACGTCATTTCCGTACCGCTGGTGCTAGTCATGCTGGTGTTCCTGCATATCGTCGCCCTGCATGAAGTCGGCTCCAACAATCCTGACGGTGTGGAAATCAAAAAATATAAAGATGAAAACGGCATTCCTTTAGACGGCATCCCTTTCCACCCCTATTACACCGTTAAAGACATTGCCGGGGTCGGCGTGTTTATGATTTTCTTTGCCACCGTCATTTTTTACATGCCGGAAATGGGCGGTTATTTTCTCGAACACGCCAACTTTATTCCGGCCGACCCGCTAAAAACCCCTGAGCATATCGCCCCGGTCTGGTACTTCACACCGTTCTACGCGATCTTACGCGCCATCCCCGACAAATTTGCCGGTGTCATCGGCATGGGCGGAGCGATTGTGGTGCTGTTCCTGTTGCCGTGGCTGGACCGTAATCCGGTCAAATCCATCCGTTACCGGGGCGGCGTGTATAAAAAAGCCTTGGTCATGTTTGCCATCAGCTTCTTGGTGCTGGGTTATTTAGGCACCCAACCCGCGACACCCAGCGCGACTATCGTGGCGCGTATCTTTACCGCCATGTACTTCGGCTTCTTTTTACTGATGCCCATTTACACCCGTTGGGAACGCACCAAACCCGTCCCGACACGCGTTACCGAACACCATTCGCTTGACGAGCAATTGCCGGCATTATTTGAAGAAATCACTGAACTCAAACCCGAAACAGGCGAACCTGACCATGGCGTGTTCAGAAGTTCTTTCTTCAGCCGACGGCCTAACCCTACCGGTATACGCCATGTCCTCACTCGCTTTGCAAAAAAACTGGTAGAGAGCCTCGACTAATATGAAAAAATTTCTCACTTTATCACTACTCTTGGTATCGCTCAGCGTCAACGCCTCCGAAAGTGTCAAGCTGGACAGCGCGGACATTGATTTAACCGATAACCTGTCGTTATTGCGCGGTGCCAAGCATTTTGTCACCCATTGTTTAGGCTGCCACTCCATCAAGCAAATGCGTTACCTGCGTATCGCCAAAGACATGGAAGTGGATGAAAAAGTCATCCTGAACGACATCGCCCCTGAAGGTGCTGGGATTTATGACCAAATCCACAGCGCCATGAACAAGCACGATGCCGAAAAATGGTTTGGTACCCAACCGCCTGATTTATCCCTAATTGCCCGCTCACGCGGCCAAGACTGGCTCTATAGCTACTTAAAAAGCTATTATTTGGATCCGAAACGGCCATTTGGGGTCAATAACCTGATTTTCAAAGACACGGCGATGCCTAACCCGTTCTGGGAATTGCAGGGCGAGCAACACGCCACCGTCAGGAAAACCATTTACGGCGAACATATCGAACTGGTCCAACATGATCCGGGTACCCTGACTGAAAAAGAGTTTGATACCATGGTAAATGATTTGGTCAATTTCTTAGTCTATGTCGGCGAGCCCGTTCAATTGGAACGGCAACAAATGGGTAAATATGTACTGTTCTTCCTATTGATTTTCTTTGTCATCGGCTACTTGCTGAAAAAAGAATATTGGAAAGACATCCATTAAAGCCATTAGTACCCGGTCTTTTCCACCCTAAGTGCATAAGAAGACAAGGATGTTTTCTTATCCTTAAGTCCTGTCGCAGGCAATCGGAAGGAAGCCACAAAAAGCTTTACGATTCATGCTATAATAGCCAATTTTATCGCCCTACATACGTCAAAGAGGTTGTTATCTGTGGCAAATATTATTACTCGTAAATCTGTAATGACGCTTTTTTCATCCGCAACCTGTCCGATGAGCCACTGCGCCCGCTTCGTCCTGCACGAAAAAGCGATCACCGCCGACATAGAATATTACGACCCGGCCAATCCGCCGGAAGATTTGCTCGAACTCAACCCGACCGGTGTGTCGCCCACTTTAATCGAGCGCGAACTGGTGTTATACGATTCCCGTATCATCATGGAATATTTGGACGAACGCTTCCCGCATCCGCCCTTACACCAAATGGATCCGGTCTCACGCGCCACTGCCCGCATGGTCATTAAGCGCATTGACCAAGACTGGTATCAGTTGCTGGACGAAATATCATCATCAGGCGAGAAAAAATCCGCGCGTGCAAAAAAATTGTTACGCGAAAGCCTGATTGCGGCCACGCCGGTTTTTGGTGCCCGGCCCTATTTTATGAGCGACGAATTTTCTTTAATTGATTGCGTCATTGCCCCATTATTATGGCGCTTGCCCAGTGTCGGTATTGATGTCATGTCGCAAAACGAAATCATCGGCAACTACGCCCAACGCCTGTTTAAACGCACCGCCTTTAAACGCAGCCTGAGCGATGCCGAAAAAGAAATGGCAGACCCTATCAAATAACCCATAGCCCCAACATGACTTCTTTAAAACCTTATTTAATCCGTGCCATTTACGATTGGATTATTGACAATAACCTGACCCCGCACATGCTGGTCGATGCCCAGCATAGCCAAGCGGTCGTGCCGCAACAGTTTGTCGACGACGGAAAAATTGTCCTGAACATCAGACCGCAAGCGGTCGATGCCTTAGCATTAGGCAATCACGACATCCAATTTAACGCCCGTTTTAGCGGCAAACCGATGTTGGTCATCGTTCCGGTTGCTGCCGTACTGGCGATTTATGCCAAAGAAACCAACAAGGGCATGAGCTTTGATCCTGAAGACTACCCCGAAACCGAAGCGCCGCCACCCGAACACAAGCCGCCTACCGGTCGGCCCAATTTGCGCGTGGTCAAATAACGCCTGCCTCTAGCCGCCCCTATGCCCTTCACACCGCTGCATTTTGGTCCTGGGGCGGCGATCAATGCCCTAGCCCCTAAACACATCAGCTTTTTAAGCTTTTGTGCGGCCAATGTCCTGATTGACGTTGAGCCGCTGTATTTTATGCTTAACGCCCAGTATCCTATCCATCGGTTCCTGCACACTTATCTCGGTGCATCTACCATCATCATTGCCACCTTGGCATTGTTTGTCTTAGCCCTCAAACTCAGCCGCTGGCTACCAAACTGGTTTGCTTGGCAAAGCTTAAGCCCCGCCGCCGTTACCTTCGGTGCGGCGGCGGGTTGCTATTCCCACGTCTTGCTCGATAGCGTCATGCACACCGACATCCGCCCGTTCGCACCGTTTAGCGATGCCAACCCGCTCCTCGGTATTATCGCCATCGACACATTACACAGCCTGTGTCTCGTGGCCGGGATAGCGGGCTTATGGTTATGGTTTATACGCCAAGGACTAGGCAAATAATTGGCCCATCATCTGGCTTAGGAGCGCGCATGAAATTAAGTAGGCGTTCCATTGCACGGGATCCAACCTCTGGATACCTGAGTGAAGCCTAAGAGCCGTTCTCTTCGGCTTCGCTCAGGGAACGGCTCTTAGGCTCTACAACGGATTTTATTTCGTGCACGTCCCTTAAGACAACACGGTATTAAGCTGCCGAGTTTGCTGCGGCTATCAGGGTTTCTGCATTGCTAATATGTGCCAGCGCTTGGTCTGCCTCCTTGACGACATCGGAAAGCAAACCATCTAAAACACGGAACATAGATTGCACTTCGCCACTTAAATTATCAATTTGCTCTGCGGCACCGACAGCTTCTGAAAGAGCGTTATCTGCCGCCGAAAGTGCCGCCACACAATCCAATAACCCTACAACTTGGCGTTCCAGTTCCGTTAACGAAGCCTCAGCTTCCAGTGCCATCGGATTGAGAAAACGTTTGGCCATTTCCAAACTGCAACTATCATTCCAAATCGGGGCAAGACTCTTGCGCAATTCTTGCACTTCTGCAAAATACCAGCGCATTTGCCGGATTGCCGCACTTAAGTCTTCAATCCGGCAGGAAAGCCAATAAATTTCCTGATCCATAGCTCAAAATAAAGACAGCGGCGCATCAAACGCACACAATTGCTGTAACCGCCAGTCAATTTCTATACGGCCTTGTGCGGAATGCAAACAGGCATCCCTCTGCTCCTGATATGCTAAGTTCAGCGTCTGTTTGGCTTCCGCTTCGTCGGCCTGCGCATATCCAGCCCGACTCTTGGCCTCATCAACCGCCGCATTTTCTTCAAGAAGCCAAGTTTCAGCGGATATGACCAAATTTTCTGTACGCAACGTTTCTTCGCCTAAACGCCCAAAAACAGCATTGGCGCGGGCAATAGCCGTTTTCGCTTGCGCTGCCTGATGTTGCGCCTGTTCGGCAAACTCTACGGCACGGCAACATCCCTCCACCCGGTTTTCGGCGGCACGCCTATCCACTATGGCACGGAGAAGAGCCGCTTCCGCTTTCTCCAAATACTGCCTAGCCCGCATTACCGCCGACTCCGCCTCCCGTACAGCCGCCTGATAGGGTGCCGTATCAATAGGCCGATAAATCGGTCGCCCATCTTTATCCTGGCCAGCATATTCGGTCCGGTGACGGGCGGCGGCAAGTTCCGCCTGAGCGGCGGCTAACTCCGCCAATGCTTGCCCTAATTGCCGTTGTGCCTCGTCACGGACACTTCTTGCGCGACACTCTTCAGCCTGTGCCGAAGCCAGCCATTGCCTAGCCAAACTCAATTCACCGTACCAATATTCAGTGGTGCTGTCGGCTTTGGATAATACGCGTAAAGTTGCTTCATAATCCCTCTGAACCCGTTGGGAAATGTCGAAATTCCGTTGTCGGCACAGTTCATATTCCCGACGCATCGCTTCTGCCGTCAGCGTATCATCATATAGGTTATACTCTGCCGCCATAACCCGGTTCTGCATACGGCTAACAAACTCATTGGCATGGCTTTGGGTATATTCCGCACCGTCAATTGCCATACCAGAACGGTATTCCCAATCTTGCATCTGGCCTATAAGGATTTGTACCTTATGGCTTATCAATTGCGGTTCTTGTCTGCCCATAAAATCTCCCCTCAAAGATAACGCAAGGCCTCAATACGTTCTTCAAGAAAACGCTCTAAATGCCTGGTAGCTTCTAAGTATTGCCCAAACCAATCGGCGGTATGATTCCAATGCTGCTGAAACTCCTCCGAAGTGTTGCCGCCATAGACATCCCACAGCGCGTCAAACGCTTGCTGCAACTCGACATAATCGCTATGCAGATTGTTGCGTTGGAGAAGCAATGCCTGACGGTATTCGTCCAATCCGGCCTTAAGTTCTTCAATTCTCATATTATGCGCCATGGCCGTACAAATAAGCTTGTAAGTAACGTAACCGTTCAATCAGAAAATCTACATACTGAGGCCCTATCAAATTGATATACTCTTCCATAGACTCTTGTAACGGTCGCCAAGAAATATCATATTCACGCCGCATAGCATCATCCCATATCGGCGAAACGGCATCGTGCGAACGCATAACCTCGGAAAAAGATTCCCGCAACCGCCCGTTAAAATGCTCTAGCTCCCGCTCGGCTATTTGGGCGCGTTCATAAACATCATCCATAGACATGTTAACCCTCCTGCCATTTTTGCAAATGGCCGACCAAGGTCTGCGCCTGTTCATGCCAAGGTATTTGGGCTTCTACCGTGTAAGGCTTAAGTTTTGTTTCCGTACCGCCAACAGAATCGGCGTAAATCGCAAAAACCGGCTTAGCACCAACGCGTTGGAGTTTTGCCGCGCTATCTTTTCCGGTCAACCAAAAAGCATCCGCTTCTGATATTTGCGATACTATCCGATGCTTAAATTGCTCAACTTGGGGACGGTCAAACAATTGCTTTAATGATCCGGTTGCCGGAAAAGTCATTATAATATGCAAACCCAGCATAGGCCCTTCGCGACATAGCCGCTTAAGCAACTCTCCTTGAGGGCTATCCGTTAACCCATGGTGCTTACCTTGTATGCGCATCAACTGAGGGATACGGTCTACGCTAGCCATAGTGATTAGCCAAGTCGGTTGCCCCGCCAAGTCATCTTCCGAAAGGGCGGCACGGCGCTCCAATTCCTTACACCAAACATCCAACCATTCGGCAAGCAAAATTGCGTCATTGCTTTGCTCCAAAGAATACCCAAGCGTCACCAAAACGGCATCTATCATTTCGGAGAAGGCGTTTTTCCAAGGTGTACCGGGAACCGCCCTATCCATAATCCATAACCGCACACGACTAGCGGCTAAATTTACGGGTACGGAACAGACTATACCGATAAGCATCCCATAAATGGCAGCTTGGTTCTCTCCGACAAGCAAAATATTTTCCATCGCGCGTCTGCGTAAGATAATGCGGGCTTGCCCATGAACATTCTGCTCTTGACCAAACCATAGCCCTACAGGATGCTCGCCATCAAACCAATCGCTAGCGCCCAGACCCCGTTCATGCACAGGCGCGGTAGCGATACGTTGCCAAGCATCCCCTATCGGACGGCTGTTTAAGCGTAGCAAATCAATTGCTTGTGGATTTTCGATAAAATTCGGCTGTTCTTCCCCATCGAAAATAACAATCGCAAAGCGCCGCTCAAGCGGCCACTCCACATCCGCTTTTGCCACCAACGCGGCAAGCAATCGGGCCCGTTCCGATGTTTCAAGCAACGCGACTTTACCAAATTCATTCGCCCGATCATCGCCGCTTTGATCGTTGAGCACTAATTTACCTGGCTGATCACACTGGCTAATAAGACGTTTTCCATCACGCCCAAACTCCGTCAAACTCTGTATATCCGACAAGCTCATTTTCATAGCCATGCGCAAATGTATATTGCCGAAAATAGCGGTTTGATTAAGCATACCCACCGCCCCAAACCGCTGTGATCCCAGCAACAAATGAATGCCCGCACTCCGTCCCTGTTGCGCAAGCTGCAATAACATCGCCGACGCGTGGCCTAAACGGTCATCTTCAAACAATTCTTGATATTCATCAATCATTAACACGATACGCGGTATTTTTTCGGGCAAACCTTGCTGCGCATAACCCGACAAGTCCACGACACCCAACCGTTTGAATATATCATTTCTCCGGCCCATTTCCGCAATCAGCTCTTCCAAAACACTACGCGATAACTCAGGTGCAGAATGCAATGCCACAACACGGGCATGTGGCAAACAGCGGTATGCCTGAAACTCCACGCCGTGCTTACCGTCAATCAAATAAAAATTTAATTCCTCCGGGCTATAGCGTGTCGCCAATCCACAAATAAGCACATGATACAGGTTTGATTTGCCTGAACCTGTCATCGCGCCAAGTATGCCATGCGTACAAGGACGGCCATCGCGGTTTACCCCAAACCAAATAGTGAGCATTTTATCGCGCCCGCTCATGCCAATCGGTGCGCTAATGCTGCGGGAAACCTCTTCAGACCACCATTTTTCAGGATTGTTATCAATGACATCCTGCCAAGTAATTTTGGCTTCAGGCGGTTTTTGCGCGGCCAATAGTTGCAAGATCATGGACTGGGCCGCACCTTGAGGGCAGATTAATGGCGCGACACTGTATTCGTCCGACATTTGCGGGTTGTTAAAGTGCCAACACTGATAAAAATCATCCCAGCTTAAATCCCTAGGCAACTGTTTATCAGGAGATTTTTGAATAAAAAGGTACTTTCCGGCGACAGGCCCGTTTCTGGATATTTTCTGCAAGATTTCAATAGTGCGCCGATCATAACCATCGGGAAAATTGGCGGCGAATATAAATTCAAACCGCTCATTGGCTTTTATATGTTCCGGCAATTCATCGAAGGAGCGGGTCTGATCATCAAGATAAGTGTGTATGATTCGGGAAATATCTTCAGAAACGATCTCTAAATCCCGATAAATGTCGGCGCCGATATGGCGCACAAGACCTTCCGGCAAACTGCGCCGCATCGGGAAAGCCTGACCGGCGCTGGCCGGATCCAAGAGCGTGAACACTGCACCGTACGGTATAAGTACAGCCAATTGGAGAATAAGGGTGTGCATTAAAGCAAGCGTTTGCTCTTCTGTCCCTTCAAGGACAACCGTTTGGTTTTTACGCGCAAAATCAGCAAAGGCGGGCACGACAAACGGCGCGTCCGTTGATGGAAAATTATCCCGGATGAGTCCGGTAAGAAGAAAAGCTGTCCGATAGGCGGCCTTAAAGCCATAAGCACGCCAAGCAGTTTCGCTCCAATCGCCCCAAAAAAACGGCGGCAACTCTTGCATTGTGTTCTGCCATGCCAGTTGGCATTCCTCAAATTGCGCTTTAAAAAACTGCCCAGACAGCCCGGAGCATTCTTCAACAACACGCAAAGCGTGTTGTCGGGCTACCGCTAGCATTTGGCTATTATGGTCTATTATTTGTTGCTGGCCGCTAATTGCTTGTTTTAGCTCTTCTACTTTTGTGATTAAAACATGAATGTTAGCGTCTAATTCGTCGGTCTCTTTTATGTAGCCGTCATGGCTTAGATAGGCTTTTATCAATAAAAACGCCCCTATCACGAAGATTAGCAAAAGCCAACCCCACTGTTTTAGCTTATCCCTATCGGTTTTTT
Organism: Methylovulum psychrotolerans; assembly: GCF_002209385.1. NCBI lineage: Bacteria > Pseudomonadati > Pseudomonadota > Gammaproteobacteria > Methylococcales > Methylococcaceae > Methylovulum > Methylovulum psychrotolerans. The sequence continues at coordinate 409,872 of NZ_CP022129.1, read as the reverse complement.
TCTGTTCCAAATCCTGAGTGAACTGCCTTATTTCTTTTTGCAGCTTAACCATTTCTTGTTCTAGCTGAACGAGCCTTAATTGCGCCGCCCCTGCCAACTGCCAAGCCTGGGACATTTCCGCTAGCGGAACACTCATGCCTGCCTGCCATGTTTGCGTTACTCTCTCAAAATGCCCGATAAGCGGATGGCTGACCGTTAAAATAGCATCTGCTGTTATGGAAAACGCGTTAAGCTGAGACCTAACAGTGGTTTCCCCAGCAAAAACTTGATCCTGCCATTGCTTGAGTTTTTGATGACGCGCCAGCATATCATTAATAACCAGACCAAGATCGCTATAGCTGTGTAAATACGAATTTGTTGCATTCATCTCTATGCCTCAAAACGTTGCCGATGCGGTAAGCCATTGCGGCAATAACGATTTTTAATAAAATGGGGCGGGATATTACCCGAAAAAGCAACACCTCCACGCCCTAATTAAAGCGTTTATAAAACCTTAGCAATCGTACCACAAACAACCGCAAACACCACCCATCCGCTTCCAACTGTAATAATAAAAAATACTTATATCTTTTTTATCAAGCAGTTAAAATAAATACCAAACCGCCTTATGTGACATTGTTTCGGCAATATCTGCCAATATACAACCATCAATTTACCATGCGAAGCGTAACACTTAACTAAGCAGGCTTACTTTGATAGGCTCAACTCTTATCAGGCCTAAACAGCATCGACACCTTAGTGCCCGCTTCGCCTTCGCTTTTCCCGGCCGCGACAATTTTGGCCTTGCCTTGCTGTTTGACTTGGTCGATACGGATAATTTTGTGGGCGGGTATGAACGAGCGCTCGACCCCTTCGAATTCGATCCTGAGTTTTTCCTCGGACGGGTCGACCACTATCGCGCTTTTTTCGCCGAACACGAAATTCTCAATGACCACAAAACCATACAATTCGCTCTGGTAGACATTTTTGACATAGAGTTCATAGATTTGCTCATGACTGACTAAGGTCACTTTATAAATAAGCTTTTCCGACATGGAACTTTGCTATCCTCGCTGGTTCAGGGTTACGGCTTTAGGCCTAGGGTTGGGCGGGTAAAATAAAATCGCTGTACGGTGGCAAGGCCGCTATTAAACCTGCCGCGCCGCCGTTTCTATAGAGCTTATAACTGCGCGTGATAATCACTGCCAAGCCTTCCACCATCGGATAATCCGCCAAGTCCGATAAAGCGACCCAGCGGGCCTGCAACGCATCGCTATAGGCTTGCGGTTCCGCCACGGCGGGATCAGCCAATACCGCCAAAAAATCCAAAATTACATAATGGAAACCTTCCAGCCGCCTTTCCGCCACGGCCACCAATTGCTGCACCGTTACCGCCAAACCCGTTTCTTCGGCAACCTCGCGGCAGCAAGCCTCGGCCAAACCCTCCCCCGGTTCCTGCTTACCGCCAGGTATCGACCATAGGCCGTGCGCGGGCGGCTGGCCGCGTTGAATCATTAGGACATGCCCGCCATTAAAAACAATAGCCCCAACTCCAATAGCGGGCATCGGCAAGGCTTGGAGGTCTGTAGTGTGCATGATAAGTCTGAAAATCAGTAAATAAAGAGGGCATTTAAAATGCATCTTGCCCCATCTGACCAGAAATCCAGCGTTTTAAGGGTCATTTACCGCAGACTCCCAGTTGCTAGAGACGGCGAAGTTTGGGTTGGCATTGTGCCTATGCTACAGACATTTTGCCCCCAATGCGGCAAATAAATTAAAAAGCTTAAAACCGCTGCCATCAGGCAACTGGTCGGTTAGGCTTTTTATAGGCGACAGACCCAGTTTGGGTAATAAATCACAGCCTACTGCCAGCATTTTAGCTTATGCTCGGCAAGTAAAAATGAACTTTGCCAAAATATGACTACACGGCCTCAACCAAGCCATTATTAATTGATTATATTATAAAAAATGAAGTTACCTTAGGCGTTCAGACGGTTTGTTGTCATCAGATTTTCATACAAACAGTTCATTTTAAACACAGGAATTTGGGCAGATAGGGCATTGCTGTGTTAACACGCTATCGCCAAAAAAAGGATTTACTTTTTTAACCCCTTTCACCGAGCGAGGAACATCTGATGAACCCGACCCAAAGCCCTACTTTACCTTACCGCCGTCATGCCTTGATTTTAGCGCTTACCTTAGCACTAGCCAGTCCCACACTCTCCGCCGCCACGTTTAACGTCAGCGGCACTTGCACCCTTGATAGCGCCATCAGCAACGCCAATACCGACACTGACACCGACGGCGCCAATGTCGGCTGCCCCGCAGGCAATGGTGCTGATGTTATCAATTTGGCCAAAAAAGCCACTTATGCTTTAGCCAACAAACTGTTGCCGACCATCAGCAGCGTCATCACCATCAATGGCAACCACGCCACCATCGACAGTAAAGCCCTTTACGCCCGTGCCTTTTACATCACTAACACGGGGAATTTGACGCTGAATAAATTGACCGTAAAGAATGGTTATGAACAGAAAGGCGGCGGCATTCTCAACCGTGGCCAATTGCAACTGAATGACAGCACTATTACCGGAAACGGCGTTTATGCAGCCTGTGATTATTATTGCTTTGGCAGTTACGGCGGCGGCATCTTTAACAGCGGGACGGCAACCCTTACTAATAGCAAGATTTCCAACAACACTGCCGATGCGGGCTATTCGATTAATGGCGACAGTGGTCGGGGCGGCGGCATTTACAACAGCGGGGTCATGACCCTAACCAACAGTACCGTAAGCAATAACAAAACCCTCGGCAGCCATTATCGGGGCGAAGGCCCTATGGGCGGCGGCATTATCAATTTTGGTACCATGACCCTCAACGGCAGCACCGTAGCCAATAACAGCGCCGACAGCGAAGGCGGCGGCATCCGTAACCGGGGTACGATGACCCTGACCGACAGCACCGTCTCGCACAATAACGCCCCGTCTGGTGGCGGTATCTACAGCGGCCACTTTATCTTTTCCAGCAACACCCTGACCCTGACCAACAGCACCGTCGTCAATAATCAAGCAACTGGGGGCGGCGGCATTTTTAATGCCCAAGTCCTCAATCTGAGCAATAGCACGGTGTCGGCCAACAAAGCCAGCAACAGCGGCGGCGGTATCGCCAATAAAGGCGTATTAAACCTGACGCACAGCACCTTATCGGCCAACCAAGCGGCCAAAGGCAACGGCGGCGGCATCTTTAACTTACATAACATGACCCTGACCAACACCCTGATTGCCAATAGCCAAAGCGGCGGCGATTGCGTGAACAAAAGCGGCGGCATCACTACCCTACAAGGCGTTAATTTGGTTGAAGACGGCAGTTGCGGTGCGGACATCATGGGCGACCCCAAACTGGTGACGCTGTTAGATAACGGCGGCATCACCGCCACCCAAGCCCTGCTTGCCGATAGCCCGGCCTTAGATACCGCCAATAAACCGCTCTGCACCAATCAAGACCAGCGTGGCATCAGCCGCCCACAACCGAGTGGGGGCGGTTGTGATATCGGCGCGTTTGAGCGGATGACCAGTATCCCCAATACCGTCGCCAGTGTTGTGCAATTCTTTGACAACGGTATTTTGACCGGCACTTTAGTCGGTACGGGCAACACCAAGCAAAGCCCGCTTTTCAGTTCGGCTTTGCGCAACCAACTCTTAGCCGCCGGACGTTATAAAAACCAAAACCAAACCGCTTCCGCTTGTAGCCAACTTAGCCGGACGCTAAAACGCATCGATACCGACAATACGCCAAGTTCTGGCGAGTATGTCACGGGTAGCGACGCCACCGCGTTAGCGGCAAAACTTGCCGGACTCTTTGGCCCTTGGTCTTGCCAGTAAGGCCTTTAGCCCCTCTTCATTTTTATGCTCAGGATTATCCTAATGAATAACCCAGCACACCCAATACCTTTTCGCCGCCATGCCCTAGTTCTCGCTTTAGCCTTGGCGGTTACCGCCAGCCATGCCCAAACCATTGCCGTTAAAGAGGGCTGTACCTTACGCAACGCCATTATCAACGCCAACACCGACACCGATACTGACGGTGCCAGCGGTTGTCTTGCGGGTAGCGGTGCCGACACCCTTAACCTTAAGGCCAACAGCACCTATACGTTTAGCCAAACCGATAACAACACCGACGGCAACAATGCCCTGCCCTCCATCACCAGTGTCATTACCATCAACGGCAACAACGCCGTTTTGCAACGCAGCACCGCCCCTGACACCCCCGCTATGCGCTTGCTGCATGTCGGCAGCACCGGCAACCTGACCCTCAACCGTCTGCAAGTGACGGGCGGCAAAGCCCCAGCCTATTATAACTACCACCGGGGCGGCGGCATCTACAACCGTGGCACCGTCAGCCTTAACAACAGTACCATTACCGATAACCGTGCCGGCAATGACGGTGGCGGCATTCACAACTTGGGCAACCTAACCGTCAACAACAGCCTCGTTTCCGGCAACCGTGCCGGGGCGAATGGCGGCGGCATCGCCTCACTCGGCAAACTGACCCTGACCGATAGCCACATCAGCGCCAACCACGCCGTAGACGGCAGCGCCCTTTGGAATAAAGACAGTACCATGACCTTAACCAACAGCACGGTCTCCGGCAATACCGCCAGCAACGGCGCAGCGGTTTCTAATGCCGGGGGCGGCTATTTTTACGGCTGTTATGGCCGCGCCAGCTTGTTGAACAGTACAGTGTCCGGGAATAAAGGCATGGGCATCCAAAACCAACAGATCAATAGCACAAAGCATTACAATTACTATGACGGTGGCGGCGGCTATTATATCCAAGAGCGTTGCCAGCTTACCCTAGTCAACAGCACCTTGACCAATAATAGCGGCAGCGGCGCCGATAACCACGGCGTGCTGATCCTCGGCAACAGTCTCTTAGCCGCCAATACGGGCGACTGCGCCAACCATGCCGAAGTATTTGCCAGCAACGGTACCAACTTCATCGGCGATAAAACCTGTAACGCCCAGCTCAGCGGCAACCCCAAACTGGGGCCCTTATTGGATAACGGTGGCCCCACCCCGACCCAAGCCTTGTTGGCTGGCAGCCCCGCCAATAATAAGGCGACGGAAATATTCTGCCCGAAAACCGACCAACGCCACATCAACCGCCAGCTTGCCGTCAACCAAGCTTGCGACATCGGCGCTTACCAACGTTTGACATTCCTGCCCGCCAGCACCAGCGGCCTGCTGCAATTTTTTGATAACCAAGCGTCAATTAACGCCCTGATCGGCATTACCCCAGCCAAGCAAGATGCTGTCCGGCGACAAGTGCTGGTGGCGGGCGAATACCAGGACCGCCACCAGAACGCCGCAGCCTGCGGCCAACTGCATAAAACCTTGACCTATATCGACACTGACGGCACACCCGAACAAAACGACTATATAACAGGCAGCGCCGCCGCCACTTTTGCGCAAAACATCACCGCCCTACGCACCGCGTGGCAATGCCGATAAGACGCTGCGCCTATGCGGCTTTACCCCTAGGCGCAACTTCACCAACACATTAATGATGACGAGGAATCTCTTATGCCTGTCAAACTTTCAGCTTTACCTTTCCGCCCCCATGCCCTAGTGCTGGCACTGGCGCTCGCCAGCGGGGCGGCATCTGCCGCCACTCTAACGGTCAGCGGCAGTTGTACGCTGCTTAACGCTATCCATAACGCCAACACCGACACCGATACCGACGGCACGGGCGGCTGTAGTGCGGGCAATGGTGCGGACATTATCAAACTCAAGGCCAATAGCGTTTATACCTTAAGCAGCCCCGACAACTATGCCGACGGCGAAGGCGAAAATGCCTTACCCTCCATCACCAGTACCATTACCCTCAACGGTAACGGCGCGACCCTGCAACGCGCCAACACTGCCGACACCCCCGACTTCCGCTTCCTGCACATCGCCGCCAACGGCAATTTGACCCTAGACAAGCTGACCTTGCGCAACGGCAACCTCGACGGCGATTATCTCTACGGTGGCGCTATCCTTAACCACGGTACGCTGACCATCAGCAACAGCCAAATCGACCAGAACCAAGTGGACAATGGCGGCGGCATTGCCAACCTTGGCGGCACACTGGCACTCAGCAACAGCCGGATAACGGCCAATCGTGCCGCAGTCGGCGGCGGCATTATCACCGTCAACGGCACGACGGCCTTAGTGGACAGCAGCGTTTCCGGCAATAAGGCCTTTATCGCGGGCGGCATGATGAACGACCACGCCACCGTCAGCCTCAGCAACAGTACACTGTCCGGCAACACCGCCAATGACGGCGGCGGCCTCAGTAACCAGCAAGCGACCGTCACCCTGAGCAACAGCACCATATCGGGCAATAAGGCGCAACAAAACGGCGGTATTGGCAACCTTGCCTCGACACTCACCGCCAGACACAACACCATCGCCAAGAATCAAGGCGGCGGGCTAAACAATCAGGCGACCGCGATACTCACCAATAACCTAATTGCAGGCAACAGCAACGGCGATTGCCTCAACAGCGGCGCGGTTATCCTTAAAGGCTCAAACTGGATTGAAGACGGCTCTTGCAACGCAACCTTAAGCGGCAACATCAACCTAGATGCCTTACTCGATAATGGCGGCGTAACCGCCACCCATGCCATTTACCCGCATAAAATGGTTAAACCCACCAGCTCCGCCTTGTGCCCCGCCACCGACCAGCGCCATGTCAGCCGCCCCCAAACCTCGGACAAGCGGTGCGACATAGGGGCTATTGAACAGATCCGCTTCATCCCCGCGCCAGTTACCGACATTATGCAAATTTTTCAGGGCTTACTCGCCAGCGGCAACCTCAGGCCGACCCTAAGCACTAATTTAGGGATGCAGCAACTGAATGCCCTAATGAACCAATTCCTAGTGGCGGGCGATTTGCGTGCCCACCACCAAAAGCCACTGGCCTGTAGCCAACTCCAACGCAGTGCCGCACGCATCGACCCGGATCATAGTCCAGAAGCCGACGACTATGCCACAGGCGACCAGGCCGTAGTGTTACTGACCGCCATTAACGACCTTCATAGCACCTGGAAATGCCCATAAACAAACCCTGCCACCAAGGCGGCAAAGCGATTTGCCGCCATTCACACGGCGTTTGTCAAGAAGAGTTAAAATACCCCCCACCCGCTTAACTCTTACCCTTTTTGTTTGGAGATTTATAATGGCCCAACCATCCCAACCGCTGCCTTATCGCCGCCACGCCTTAGTGTTAGCACTCGCCTTGGCGGGTTCGGCACAAGCCGCCACCATGGCGGTGACCGCGCCGTGCACTTTAATTAACGCCATCAATAATGCCAACACCGATACCGATACCGACGGCACGGGCGGTTGCCCGGCGGGTAACGGCGCGGATACCTTAAATCTGAAAGCCAACGCCATTTACACCGTCAATAGCGTCAACAACCAAGATTCGACCGGCCCGAACGGCTTGCCCTTAATCACCAGCACCATCACCCTTAACGGTAACGGTGCGACCTTACGGCGCAATAACGCGGCGGGTACGGCGGACTTCCGGCTAATACGGATCAACGGCGGCAATTTGACCATCAACAACCTGACCATTAGAGGCGGACACCTTAGTACCGCCTACCAATATGGCGGCGCTCTGAATAACGGCGGCACATTGAGCTTAAACGACAGCACCCTCACCAATAACAGCAGTGTAGGGACTGGTGCCATCGGCAGTGCCATCGCCACCATGTACCAAAGTAGCCTGACCCTTAACAACAGCACCGTCACAGGCAACCAAGCCAGCCACGGTGCCGGCATTATGAATTTTCCTGGCGCGACCGCCACCATCAACAACAGTACCATCGACCATAACGAAGCCAGTAGCGGTGGGATTGGTGGGATTGGCAATGGTGGAGTAATGGTCTTGACCAACAGCACTGTCTCCCACAACCGTAGCCTAGGGGCTTGGGGTGTCGGCGGCATCAGCAACGGCGGCGACGCGGTACTGGCCTTAAACCACAGCACTATCGCCCACAACAGCACCGGCTACGGCAATGTCGCCGGCATTCAAAATACCGGCACACTGACGTTAACTAACACCCTGATTGCCAACAGCCAAAACGGCGGCGATTGTTATACCAATACCCGCTATGGCGGCACAACGGTGTTCCAAGGCCAAAATCTGATCGCTGACGGCACTTGTAACGCCACTCTCAGCGGCCCGGCCAAACTCGCGCCGCTCTTGGACAACGGTGGCCCCACCCTTACCCATGCTATACACACGGGTAGCCCGGCCATCAACATCGCCAATGCGCTCTGCGTAGCAATTGACCAACGCTATGTCAGCCGCCCCCAGCCTACTGGCGGCGTTTGCGACATCGGCGCGTTTGAGCAGATCAAAACCCCTGCCGCCGCCATTGCGCCATTAGTGCATTTTTTCGACGCACAAACCGCTAACCACAGCATTATCGGCATCGGGCAACTGGCGGTGCCAAAAACCCAAGCCTTACGCAACCAACTGTTGACGGCGGGTGACAATAAGGCCGCCCTGTTAGATACCCAAGCCTGCCAACAATTGACAAAAGCCCTAAGCCGCTTAGATACCGATAACAGCCCAGATGCGAATGATTATGTGACGGGTAGCCAAGTGGCGGCCTTAAAAGGCCAGATTGACAGCTTGCGCACAGACTGGGCTTGTCCGTAACACACCGCTGCCCTAGCGGAATCTGACCGCTAGGGCAACTCGCCCCAAACCTACCCTAACCGTACCCGCCACGCATTATGAGCATCCCCTTCGCCAGCCAACACACCCCTTCCTTCCCCGCCTTACTGAATTTTTTGGGCGTATCGGTGTTAGTGTCCACTTATCAGGCCGGACAACTGATTATCCTGCGCACCCAAGATGACGTGCTGAACACCCATTTCTGCGGCCTGGAAAAGCCCATGGGCATGGCGGCGCATCGGGAGAAATTGGCTGTAGGCACAGGCTACCAGCTCAGGGAATACGCCAATCTGCCCGCCGTCGCCGCCAAACTCACCGACCCTGCCCCGCACGATGCCTGTTATCTGCCGCGCACGGTCCACATCACGGGCGATATTGACATCCACGAACTGGCGTACACCGAAGACGGCGAATTATGGTTAGTTAACACCCGCATGTCCTGCTTATGCACCCTAGACCCCGCTTATAGCGTCGTACCGCGTTGGCGGCCACCGTTCGTCAGGGCCTACGACCTTACCGACCGCTGCCACCTGAACGGCTTAGCTTTTAAAAACGGTGCCCCCGCCTTTGTCACCGCCTTAGGTAAAACCGACACCGCCGCTGGCTGGCGGGCGAACAAAGCCTCTGGCGGCCTGTTAATGGATGTGAGCGACGGGCGCATTATCTGCACCGGACTGTCCATGCCGCATTCGCCGCGCTGGTATCAGGATAAATTATGGTATCTGGAATCAGGCGCGGGGCAATTGTGTACCGTTAACCCGCGCACCGGAACCCGCACCGTCATAGCCCATGTCCCCGGTTTTACCCGTGGCTTGGATTTTGTGGGCCGTTATGCGTTTATCGGCCTATCACAAGTCCGCGAGACGGCGGTATTTTCCGGCTTGCCGCTAACGGCGCAACCAGGTGAACGGCACTGCGGGGTCTGGGTGGTGGATATTGACAATGGGCAAACTGTCGCTTGCGTGGTGTTTACCGGCTCGGTACAAGAAGTGTTTGCTGTACAAGTCGTGCCGCACCGCTTTCCGGTGTTATTGGATATGGACGACCCCTTACTGCGTAATTCCTACTCGCTGCCCGATGCCGCCTTGGCCGAAGTCGCCGCCCCCGAACCGCTCGCCGTCGCCTTTGAAGCTGCCACCTACAAACACCACCAAGGCCAATGGGAAGCGGCAGTCGCCGACTATCGGGCTTTACTTCAACAAGCCCCCGACCATCTGCCCGCCCGCTTCCATTTGGGCGTGGCCTTAACCGATATGGAACGTTGGCAAGAAGCCATCAGCGAATTACAGGCCTTACTGGCGCGGCAACCCCTCCATGCCGAAGCCCATAATAGCCTGGGCCTGTGTTATGCCGCCCTAGCACAATGGGAGCAAGCCCTAGACCAGTTCGGCCTCGCCCTCGCCGCCGACCAGCAATATGCCGTCGCGCAAATGAACCGCGCCATGATTCTGCTCAAACTGGGACGGTTCCGCGACGGCTGGGCCGCCTACGAATGGCGTTGGCAAACCCCGGCCTTCACGCCGTTTGCCTGCCCGCAACCGCGTTGGCAAGGCGAAGACATCCGTACCAAAACCTTGCTGGTGCATACCGAACAAGGTGCGGGCGATGCCCTACAATTTGCCCGTTTCTTATCTTTGGCGGCACAACGTTGCCAAAAATTAATCTTAGCCTGCCCCGAAGCCTTGCGCCCATTGCTGGCGCATATTCCAGGGGTTAGCGAAGCACGGCTACCCGGTATGGTCGCGCTCGACAGCTTCGACATTCTCTGCCCTTTACTCAGCCTACCGCATACCCTAGGGTTAGACGAAAAAAATTTGGCCATGAATGAACCTTATCTGCCTATTCCCGAATACATTACAGTGGCCAGCCTGCCGCCCGCTTCAGCACTCAAGGTCGGCGTTTGTTGGGCGGGTAGCCCCAGCCACAAAAACGACCGCCACCGCTCTTGCCCGCTGCCACACTGGTTACCGCTATTTACCGTACCCTCCGTGGCGTTTTATAGCCTACAAACGCCAGTGACCAGCACTGATGCCCAGCTCTTGGCAGACTACGCGGTCAGCAACCTAGAAGCCGAATTGACCGATTATGCGCGTACCGCCGCCTTATTGGCGCAATTGGATCTGGTCATCAGCGTCGACACCTCAGTGGCGCATTTGGCGGGGGCATTAGGCAAACCGACTTGGCTATTAGTCGATAAACAAGCCGATTGGCGGTGGGGCATAGCGGGCGAAGAGAGCTTGTGGTATCCAAGCATGACGCTGTTCCGGCAAACCGAGGCAGATGCTTGGGAAGAATTGCTGGCCCGTGTCAGGACAAACCTACTGGCCAAGATAGCTTAATAGCCTTTACCGTGAAACTGCTTTATACCATCACCTTAGCCCCAGGAGGTTGCCATCATGCACTTAAATCGGCCTATACCTGCGTAAAGGCCTTGGACAAACAAAAAATCTAAAACAACTAAATAGACTGTACTGTCGGAGGAATTATGAACCGCATCACCCGCCCTATCCTAAGCTTTGTGCTAATGTTGGCCAGCCTGCCCGCCTTAGCCGACAACAGCGTCGTTACCGTCAACATCCAAAATTTTGCTTTTAACCCGACCCCCATAACGGTTGACCAAGGCGATACCGTCAAATGGGTCAATAAAGACAGCTTTACCCACACCTCCACTGAAGACAAAACCAGCTTATGGTCAGGCAACCTTGCAGGTGGGGCCTCATTTGCACGGGTCTTTAAAACCGCCGGCACCTATACCTACCATTGTGCTATCCATCCGACTATGAAAGGCACTATCGTCGTCCGCACGCCTGACGCAACCCGTGCCCTCATCGGCCAAAAAATCGTCACAGGCGGCGCGGCGGCGGTATTGCCCATTACCCTGAACTTGGCCGGAAAATCCGCCACCCAAGTCTATACCGGCAGCTACATCGTCAATACCCAAGGCAGTTGCGCCGACTGCCACAGTTGCCCGACTTACAAAGCCGGACACAACCCCTTCCAAGGCAAAAGCAAACAATTCAACCCAACCGGCTATCTGGCAGGCGGGGTGGCGTTCGGGCCGTTTGTTTCGCGTAACCTAACCCCCGACAGCACCGGCAAACCCGCCGGGATGACCTTAGCACAATTCAAAAGCACCCTACGCACCGGCCACTCGCCCGACGACCCAGCGGGCGTATTGTTACAAGTCATGCCGTGGCCTATCGTCGGCCAAATGAGCGACACCGACTTAGAATCGGTTTATGCGTATTTACAAAGCATCCCCGCCGCCACCACCCCAACGACATTCTGCTCCAACGCCGGACAATAAGTAACGGCAAACTCAGCGGTTGGCCGATATTTAAGTCCATCCTAAACACAAAAACCCGCCAAGCCGAACTGCTTGGCGGGTTTTTTATGCAGCTGCGGTTAACCCCACCTCTAGCGGCACACCGCTTGATTCGGCTTACAACTCAAAATCGGCCGGATTCAAGCCCAATTCCTGAGCAATCTTCTGGGCGACTTTTTTCTCGGTGACATCAAAGCTGCCGTCCGCCGCCGCGATGGCGATAATCATGCGGATCAGTAAGCGGGCCGCTTCGACGTTGTTTTTCATCTTGCCTAACGCTTGGTAGGCCTTGGCTTCGCCAATGTCCTTATCAAACTCCAATTGGCCGATAAAATCGCTAAAGGCCTTAATCACATCGCTAGTGGAAAATACCGATAAAGCCTCATTACCTTCGATGAATTTGAGCATTTTTTGTTTTTCTTCCGCACTGACGCTACCGTCCGCCATAGCAATCAAGGCGGAACCCGCCATGGCGGCATTGAGGAAATCTTTATTTTTAAATTTTAAGACATCGGTCTTTAGCTCGCTCGCCTTAGATTTTATTTGGCTTAAAAAACTGTCAAAACTCATAATTAGCTCCTGTATTTATATAATAATGGCTGGAAAAGTCAGGGCAGTTGCCCTTGTAATATAGCTAAAGCACAATAAAATGATGTCGTTCGTGGTGAGCTTGTCCCACAGGGACTTCCGTTGGTCGTCGAACCACCATAGCCCTTCGACAAGCTCCCCCACAAGGGGGGTCTGGCGACAGGCGAACGGCTTTACAATCATGCGTTAGCTATAATATTGTGGCTTGGCTAACGTAAGCCCAATTAACTGGACATATCCGCATAGTCGTCTAGCCTATTAGAAGCTGTGACCCCGTAACAGCTCTGTCGGTTCAGTATAGTTTTTGCCCATTGCTGATGGGTCGCGACTTCGCACATGGCATTGTGCATCCGAAATACCGCCGGGGCATCGTCATCACTTAGGCTTAAGGCCATTTCATAATCATCCCTATCCACGGCATAAGCGGCTTCAATCGCAGCGATCTGGTCGGGATGGATAGCGGTTTTACCTGTCAGGCCATGTGCCAAATCCAGCACAATTTCCTTTTGCAAGGTGGCAGTATCGTTAAGATAATCAAACACGGGGGCGGACAGGGCAAACTGGTAAGGTTTAAAGACCGTCACCAATTGGGCGATCACATAACTCATCGGCGTATCATACAAGGTCAGGCCGCGCGGCCTGCGCAAGCCTAACACGTTCATCAAATCATTGCCGCCGATACGCAACATTAAAATGCGCGGGAACACATCCGGCTGCACCAGCCGCTCGCGCAAGCGTAGCATGGCTTGGCTATCAAACACGGCGCGAGTCTCTAAGGTCGGCATCACTTTAAACGGTGTGCCGTGCAAATGCTGAAAATACGCATCAAACACCTCTTCGGAGAATTTAGGCAATACAAAGCCGTCGATTTTATCTATGGCAGGCAGTTCTAACAGCCGCGCCAACACGTCGGGATTGCGTACCCGAATAAAGCGGTAGCGTCCGGCATTATCGGCAAAATCTGGCAAGCACGCGCCTAAATGCTGCAAACTACTGCTAATGTCTTGATCCGAAACCGCGTCTTCAGTACAAAAAATCATTGAGCGGAGAAATTTAAGCTTCTCACCGTTGGCGATGTCCACCAAATCCCGCCGATGGGCCGGCATATACAGCGGCGCACCCAACATCCACGGCGAAAAGGGTTCAGGAAGCGAGGGATGTAAAAAAGTCATAAGGCTATCTCTTTGATTAGGGCCACGGCACGGTAAGGCAAATCGTTACAGACCACGACCGGAATGGCGCGGGCTTGCGCCAACCACCGCAAATGCAGGGTGGCTTCGGCACTATTATCCTGTAACAATAATAATCTGGCTTCGCGGCGTAACAACACCCGCGTCGCTTCACCGATGCCCGGTTTAATATAATTGGCTTGGCTGACCTGATAACGTTCCGCCAAAGCTTTCAGTAGAGCTTGGGCAACGGCTTGCCCAACAAGCTGGGGGGGTGGGCTGAACGGTGTGATAGCGCTAGGCCATTGCTCACCGACACTGTCCAGAATCGTGTCAATAAAATACCCTGATAAGTCGTGCGGCGCAAATTCTTGGTAGTACAAGCAGCCATGGAAGTCGCCAAGCCCGGCAGTATGCGGGTCGTATACCGAGCGGCTGACTAAGCCGGACACGGTGGCGTTTAAGATGCACGAAGGGATGAGGTAGTCTTCCGCCGAAGCCGCCACCGCCGCACTGCCGGACAAATCCGCCAGCACATACAATTCGGCGGGGATATTAACCCCATCCGAGACGGCAAACGCGGCCAAGCTGGCGGCCAATTGCCGCGCTATTACGCCTTTGCCCGTCCAGCCGTCAACAAAGACGATAGTTTCTGGGGCATGGTGTTGCAGGATATGGCGTAAGGCGTTTTGGTCGATGCCGACATCCCGGATAATGGAAATGCTGTAATGCGCCGCACCGATACCATAATAATGCTGTAACACCCGCTTGAGCAACACGCCAATCGGCGTGCCTGCCCGCGCCAACGACACCAAGGTGACACCGTGCGGACGGGTCGCGACAATCCCCGCACTCAAGCGGATAATATCCGCCGCCACCCGCTGTTTATTCGCGGCTAAGGCCTGATGGAATAACTGTAGGTAAGACTCAGACGGCACCGATTCATGCGAAAGCATTTGGGAATAATGTTTCTGGCCGGATTGGATCAAGGCCTCTTTAACAGCGACCGGGGTATCGCTAATAGCCATCGGTTTGAGTAAAAACTGCACATCGTCGGCAGGGTAACTTCCTGTGAATGGGGTCATGGCTTCCAGTGGCGGTAATGGGTTTATTTGATATTCAAAGATATTGGCAAGTGCGGGTGGTGTACAACACGCCTAAACCTATCGCGGAGCTTGCTATGCCTTAAACTCGTGGATCACGGCAATTTTTCCGACAATATTTTGGTTAAGTTCAGGCAAGTCCTCGGCGGGAATCCACCACTCTGTATGCTGTGCGCCGCCTACTTTTTGGATAGGGTACTTATCCATAAAAGCCTTCTTCACGGCAAAGCGTGTGACGCAACCGTAACCGCTCGCTTGGACATTCCAATCGCTAGCAATTTCGATAGCGTAGGCTTCGTTAGTGACAGGATAAAAAATCGGCTGTTCCAGCAATCTTGGCGGCCAAGCCCGATAATCACTGGCGGCGACCAAGGCTATTTCTTCGGGGCCGGTTGGGCGGAACAGCAGAACCGTTTCAGACATGGTCATCTCCTAAATGTAAGCTAATTTAAGGGTGATTATTATGACACCGCCGCCAATATCGCCCCCAATTGCGTTTGCTTAGGAATTAGCGCGTAATCGCATAAGGCAAGAAACGGCGCATCGGTGCGGCTATCGCCTGCGGCGAAGGTCAGCAACTCGCCATATTGGTTTTGGTAACGCGCCAGCAAATACGCCACCGCACTTTCCTTATTAATGCAGCGGGGCAACAAGGCCAGATTATTGCCGTTAATATGCCAATACAAACTGCCGTCCAAAACCGCCGGATGCGGTTTGATTAAGGTATCGAGCAGGTGTTGCAAAATGTCTTCCGTACCCGCACGGTGTTTGACATAGCCATACCAGGTCACACCAAAATCCACTACCAGCCGGGCTTTATAGCCCTCATCCTGCCGACAATAGGCTTCAATCTCCGCCCACAAGCTGACGAATGGCGCATGGTGCAAGGCTAAGGCTTGCTGCATCTGCGCCATCCACACCGGATCGGCTTGGCGCTGCTTATCCAAGATCACTGCCCCGTGGTTAATGACCACTTCCTCCACAAACGGCAATTCCACTCGGGTGAACGAAGCCATTTCCCGCGCCGTCACTGGCACGACACGGAAACCTTGGCTCAACCAATCCCACAGCCATTGTTGCTTAGCGGTAGCGAAAGAATTGGCCTTACCGTTGGCTAACCGCGCCCGCACTTGTAAAGCCGGATCATCAGCGCCATTGGCGCATTTGCGTAAGGTTTGGAACAGGGTGTCGTCAAGGTCGAGAAAAATGTAACGTTGCATCGTGTCCGTTGGTCGGGCTAAGTTCAAAACGCGCACTGATCGCTTGCCAAGCGTGCAAACGCCCCAACAACGCCGCACACAAGGGGGTTTCATGGCACAAAATCACTTGGCGGTACTGTGCCAAATCGAGATTGTAAAGAAAATTGGGAATACCGTCGGCATAATTATCGGTAAATTGGCAGACGGCGGCAATATCGTTGCCCTGATGGATAGGCGAACGGGTGGTACTCTGTACTTTAACCGCAAACCCCGCCAATTCCAAGGCCCGCCCCAACATCAGCGCGGGCGCGTTGCACTCACCCGTGCCTAACACCAACAAAGGACGCGGGTCTTCCGCCGCCAGCAACGGCAATAAGCGATGTAAGGTATCCGCTTGCCACCGCAAAGGCGCATCCATACCTAAGCGCCCAGGCCATGCTAACAAATGTTTTTTACACGCCCCGTCACCGGAGACATTGATGGTGACATCATCCAAGGCGGCATTATAGCTGTCATCAAAACGTAACACGCCCTCGCGGAAACACACCCATACCACTGCCACGCCCGCCTCATTTTCCAATGCCGCGCGGTCATCAGGATGGGCAAAGTTGACCAGACTGACAATAAAGACTTTTTCCAGTAACGGGTTGACGGTTTGATAGGCCTTAATCAGCCGCAAAAAAGTCTTACCCGTACTGATTTCGTCATCAATCAGCACCAGCGTCCGCGCTTGCAAGAACTGTTGCCGATGCTCAGGCTGCTCAGGATAATACAGAAAAAAGTCAGTAGCATGACTATGCGCTTCTTCAAACGCCAAATAATCGTGGCCTTCCAGCACATAACGGGTAGTTTGCAGAAATAACGCCCCCTGCACCCCCTCGTCACTGGCGGCGGCAAACACCCCATAACCCAGCCCCGTCGCTGTTTCCGCCATACCTATCCATACCGACCCCGTACCCACACCGCTAGCCAAAACCAACCGCGCCAAGGCCCGATACGACCAATACATCAAACGCGGCGACACCGGATAATGCTTACCCAGCACCTTGCTGACCAATAAAAATTTCCGCTTACTGCTGACCCGAGCGGCAAAACCCAACAGGCGTTTGAGCGGAATACGCCCAGGGCTTAAGTCAAGATGGAGGGTGCCGGTGGCGAGTTGGATGGAGAGTTTTTTGGGCATGGGGTCTCGTTAGTTTACAGCGTTTATGCTTGGGCCAAACCACGCAGTTGGTTTAGCCAGTGTTTAAGATGAGAAGCGTTTAAATACGGAGGCATCGTTTTCTTGATCGACAACGATAACATCTTCGGGTGACAATTCATTGACCAGCTCGACCGATTGCGTGGAGACAATCAGCTGCTTCGTTTCCGCGACTTGTTTAAATATATCCGCCAAGATGCTAATGGCATAAGGATGCAAGCCCAGTTCCGGTTCGTCAATCAGAATGGTATCGGGTAACAATTCCTCAGGCTGCAACAACAAAGTTGCCAAACAGATAAAACGCAAAGTGCCGTCTGATAAGACATGCGCCTTAAACGGCGTGTCCTGCTGGCCTTTTTGCGTCCATTCCAACTCGATATAATCGGGTGTACCCGGACGCTGGACAAAATCACCGAAGAACGGCGCGACCAAGCGGATGGTATCAACAATGCGCTGATAATGGCTAGGATAACCGTTATACAGCATCCGCAAATACGCCGCCAGATTCGCGGCATCACTTTTTAAGCGTAAGGTATCATTAACCGCGTGGCGTTGCTTAACTTTTGCGTTATCGCCCGTGTCATGGAAATGATAGACGCGCCAGTTACTTATCGAAGCGGCGGCCTGTTGGCCATAAGGGTTAAGCGTGGTTTTCAGGGCTGATTCATCATGTCCACCTTTATAATAATTATTTTTCAATGATCCGTAAACACTAGCGTATTCAGCAAGAAAAATCAGCCGATTGTCATTAGTAGGTATCAGCCCAAAGCGATAAGCATTTCCGGCATAATTAATTTCAGCCGACAACTCATTGGTAACATTACGGCCAAAATGCAGCAAAGCATCCGGCCCGCCTTGTTTTTGTACATAAACCTGCAAATTCTGCCCGACTATCTCCGCCAACAGCCTAAAAAAACCGATAAAGTTGCTTTTCCCCGCACCATTTGCGCCAATCAGCACGTTCAGGTTATTGAGCGGAAAATCGCGTAATTCACGGATGGATTTATAACCCATTATGGTTAGCGAACTAACGCCGGACATAGCCTCTCCTTATGTGTTAATTTGACTATCAGCCAATTCCTTAAGCTTACCCAGCAAATAATTAAAACTGGGCGAGGCGTTGTTATTGATGTCCATGTGTGGGCTAATTTCCTTGGCCCACTGGGATTTTGCCGCCCCTACCGCTTGCCAGCCCTTCTCTTTTAAAGCTTTAGAACCACCCGGATAAACGGCATCGGCGAGTTTTTCCCAAGTGCCGCAAATGGCATCATGGGTATAACTTTTCAACACCGCTTCCTTGGCTTTCGGGTAAGCTGTTTTCAACGCGGTGCGGTCACCTAAAAACCACGCTTCGCCTTCTTCCACGGCAATACAAAAACGGGTTTCCGGTGGCGAGTTACACGCCTGTAACAGTGCCAGCAATTCTTGACGGAAGCTTTTTAAGCATTTGTCGTCCAAATCACAAACCACAATCACCACAGCCGGATAGTTTTGCCATTGCCGACCATAACCCGCTAATGATTTTGGCAGATTCTCCAATAAAATACGTTTACTGGCATCCGTACTCGATTTCATATTTTTAGGAATTCGCCCTATCCCTTTATAGGCTATGACTTTAAATGTATGTCCGTCGCCGATAATTTTCGGGATTAAAATATCCAAGGCCGCTTTGCCTGATTGATCCTCGACGAGTATCTCAAAGTGCATGGCTTAGCTTGCGTCCAGATAATCGCTATACCACAGCCCTCCTAAAGGCAAGCCCTCGGCTACCATGCTTTTAACCAAAGCGTCATCACTGGCGCGGCGGATAGTGGCAAAACCATCCGCCCCTTTTTCTAAAATCCACACTTCTTCCGGCTCTAACGCATCGACAAAATACGGCTGGTGGGTCGTGATAAACAATTGCGAGCCGCCTTTACGGCCTGTGGCGTGGCTGCGGAATTCGGCGGCTAAGGTTTCCAATAATTTATGGTACAAACCGTTTTCCGGCTCTTCAATACAAATAAACGGCGCGGGGTCGGGGTCTTCTAAGAGCAGCAAATAAGCAAAGACTTTTAACGTGCCGTCGGACATTTGCGGGGCATAGAACGGGTCGGTAAAGCCTTTATCATTAAAGCGCAACAACAAACGCCCGTCAGAGGTCTTTTCGGTGTCGATTGTGTCTATGCCGGGAATTTTTTCGGCAATACGGTTTAAGATGCTTTGGAATTTATCCCGATGCTCCCGCTCCATAAACTGCACCACGTTCGCGAGGTTATCGCCTTTGCTGTTAAGGTGCTGCTGTATGCCTGACAGGGGCAAGGTTCTTGCCGCATCGGGGGTAAAGTAACTGAGATACCAACTTTCTATAAATTGCCGGAAGGCGGCGATTCTGGGGTGTTCTTTTAATGCGCCTAGGGTGGCTATGCCGAGTTTTCTGTTATCTGCCAGAGTCACTTTTTCTGCGTCTAAAGCATTTGCATTAATTAGCCGATCAAAATCACCGCCAGTAAAGTAAATATTAACCGTTTCAGAGAAACCAAAGCCATTAATTTCCTTGCCGTCCCCTTTGCATACGATACCTTTCCCATTTGCCAGCATTAAAAAAGCCGTAGAATTTTCAAATATATCTTCGCTGGGGGTTTGAAAAAGAACCTCTCCTCTTACGACAGGTCTGCCAAAACTTTCAATACCAATAACTATTACATAGTTTAAGACAGGCGTATTTTCATCCTCCCTATAAGCAATTGAAAAACCGATAGAGTCTGTTTGCCCTTGAGAGCGGATTTTTTCAAATCCCCCCCGACCACGCAAATCACAGGCTTCCTCTACGCCAAATTTAAGGGCATCCGCCAAGAAACCAAACACATCAAACAGCGTACTCTTACCGACACCATTTTTACCAATCACAACTGTCATGGGGGTTAACGGCTCACATTTCTTTCCAGTTATGCCGGGCAACTTACCTAGAATTACATTTTTTAAGGACTTAAAATTCAATATCCAAATCCCCTCAATCCTAGCCATAAGCTACCGCCGCCCCATCACACCTTATCCCGCAACACCACAGGCGTGTTAACCTCGGCAATCTTCAAGCCATAATGTATCTCAGGCGGGCTAACCTTCTCGCCCTTAAACGCCTGTAAAGCCAGCTTGGCAAGGTTGGTGCCAGCCAAACAGGCCATACCGAAACCACCCGATGGGCGGGGGTTAATTTCTAGCAACCGCGGGCCGTCTTTGCCGTTTTTAAACTGGATATTAAACAAGCCGTTCAAATAGTAATGGGCAGTCAAACGCTCCACCATGCCGGCAATTTCAGCGTTATTGTCAATTTCCTGACCGTGGCCTAATAACAGCGATTTCCGGCGTTGTACCGCACACAGCAATTTGCCGTGCCGTCCGGCGCAATCGACGCTCCACTCATGGCCGTCCAAATGCTCCATGACCAGCATGGTATCGAACGAGCGGGTATTCATCATGCCTTGCCGCAATTCTTGCAACGGGATTTCGTATTCCACGCCTTTTAGCAAATGGGTGATACTGTCGCGGCGGGTGTCGAGAACCCGAAACCCTAAGCCAAATACCGACACCGAAGGCTTAACGCACAAGCTGTCATGCCGTCTTGACAATTCGGCGACCGCATGGTCGAAAGCGTACAGATTATCGACGGCGATAAACTCCATTGTCTGGGCGACATCGGGGTCTAACGCGGCATAAAAGGCCGCTTTGTTATCCAATAAGCTCAAAGTGTCATAATCCGCCACCGACAGCACTTGAATGCCCAGGGCATGAAACTGCGCCTGATGCAGGCTGATAAAAGCCGCCTCTTTGCCGGGCCAAAACAAATCAATGCGGTGGTGTTGGCAAAACTCCAAGCACCAATCCAGATAGTCTTGTCCGACCAGAGCGCTAGGCTCCAGATAGCTCTCGTCAGCCGCTAAAAAAGCTGACGCGGTGGTGTGGGTGTGGGTGCAGATAATCGTTACTGCACTTGGCCTATAGGCCAAGTGCAGATTATTAAAAACCGCACTAATCGTAGAGAATGTTTTATTAAACCAAATGCGCATCGGCGTTTAAAGATGGACGACAATTTGTGGCAGCAAGTTTTCAATGGTACGTCCGGTGCCATTTTCGCCGATAGCGTGCATTTTCCATTCGCCATTGTGGCGATAGAGTTTTGCCATGATTTGCGCGGTATGCGAACCTTGGGAGCTCAGCGTATAACGGGCGATTTCAGTTTTGCTGGCACTATCGACTATACGGCAATAGGCATTTTCGACCGCATTAAACGTTTGTCCAGTAAAGGAATTAACCGTAAAAACCAAAGATTTGACATGGGCAGGTACTTTATCCAGCTCAACGATAATTTGCTCGTCGTCGCCGTCACCCGCACCGGTCCGGTTGTCGCCGGTATGGACGATACTACCGTCTTTGCTTTTCAGATGACCGAAATACACCGTATCCACGGCTTTGTTATTGTCATCAAACATGACGCACGAGGCATCCAAGTCAATAGACTCGCTGTTGCCGCCGCCAAACAGGCCTTTCAACATCCCACCGCCGGATTTTTTCGCATCCCAACCCAGGCCCATAACCACTTTGCTTAAGGCCCCGCCGGATTCTTTGGACAAAGAGATTTTTTGTCCTTTTTGTAAACTGATAGCCATTTTATTTGCTCAATAGTGAATAATTATTGTAAGGAACGTGCATGAAATTAAGTGGGCATTCCATTGCACCTCAGCGTGTTAAACCCCACCCCAGCCCTCACTGCCATTAAGTTAAGGAAATTCTGTTCAGAAACAATGTTTTTTCTTCCTTTTATGGAAGTTCAGCAACCCCCTTGCCGATGTCTTTTGTCTGGGCGGGTTACGGTGCTTTCGTTCCAAGCAAGGCGTCGGCTAAAGCGCGGGGCAAAACGGGCGGAAGACCTAAAACTGACCCGGAAAAATTGGAAAATGCCAGAATCTTATACGAAAACTCAGACAAAACCGCTGCCGAGGTTTGTGAGATTGCGGGGGTGGGTAGACGGAAGTTTTTTTCCCACATCGCTGAAAAACGAAGCGCTTCTCGTAAAAATTAATATCGTCGACGGGATGGAAAGATAGCCGGTTGCAATTGAATTTTGCATGGCCTCTGCAATGCGGCTTAGGATAGCTGCTATGTCCTATTTTTACACGTATGTCGGCTGTACCCCAATGATGATAGCCTAAATCTATTATAATTTTCTACCCTATCCGATAGGTTGGACGCTGGCAAGCTTCCATGCTAAATTGTGCAGATAAACTTTGCTAAAGCCTATTCCGGCCTGAAAACGATAAAATGGATTCATCTGCATATTGCTTGCACTTCGCGGCAGAATGCCTTTAAAACTATCGGTTTTCAGCCAGAAGGGGTTGACAAAGAATCATAAGCCCTCATTGTAGGAACGCGTCACAATGGCAGCAGTAGAACAAACGATATTGATTGTGGACGATGCCCCTGAGAACCTCACGGTTCTCAGCGAGCTGTTGCAACCTATCTATCGTGTACGGGTTGCCAAATCAGGCGAAAAAGCCCTGCATATCGCAGGTACTGAGCCATATCCCAACTTAATCCTGCTGGATGTCATGATGCCCGGCATGGATGGCTATCAGGTCTTTGCCAAACTGCGTGCCAATCCTGACACAGCGGATATTCCGGTTATCTTTGTCACCGCCATGGACAGTTCTGAGGCCGAACTGTATGGCTTAGACATGGGAGCCGTCGATTACCTGAGCAAACCCATTAAACCGCCGATACTGCTGGCCCGTGTCCGTATCCAATTGGAACTGAAACAGGCCCGTGATTGGCTACGCGACCAAAACACCTATCTGGAAGCGGAGATTGCCAAGCGTATGGCAGAAAATGAACTTATCCAAGAAGTAAGCATCCGCGCCTTAGCGCATCTGGCGGAAATCCGTGACCCCGAAACGGGCAACCACATCCTACGCACCCAAGGCTACGTTCACCAACTAGGACTTCTGTTACGCGCCCATCCTCGCTTCACTACCACTTTAAGCGAGAGGTATATCAAGCTGCTGGCACGTTCTGCGCCATTACACGATATAGGCAAAGTCGGCATTCCCGATGCCATTTTGCGCAAACCGGGCGCATTCAGCCCCGAAGAATGGGAGATCATGAAAACCCATGCCAAAATGGGCAGCGATGCTATCGAAAAGGCGGAACAGGATACCGAGCAAACCGTGGAGTTTCTTCGTTTGGCAAAAGAAATTGCCCATCACCATCACGAAAAATGGAACGGCAGCGGCTATCCCGATGGCCTGAGCGGCGATGCTATTCCGCTGTCTGCGCGTATCATGGCCTTAGCCGATGTTTTCGATGCTCTGATTTCCCGGCGGGTTTATAAAGAGCCGATGCCTTACGACAAAGTTAGGGCCATTATTACCGACGGACGCGGGCAACATTTTGACCCCGATATAGTGGATACTTTCTTAACGCATTTCGAAATTTTTTGCGGCATTGCCGAGCGTTATAAAGACCCGCCCGCAGAGGCGACAGAGTAGGGCAAGCCTAAGGGTAAAATAGTAAAAATGGATAAACCCCATATAACCTATTAATTTATATTTTTAATTATCTTTCCGGCCACCTGCCGACGTTAACCCACCCCTGCATTTACTTGTAAAGTCATTGGCAAAGCCGTTAACTCGTACATGCCAATTGGACAGCCTGCATTCTACAATGCTATTGATCATTTAAATTAAAAACATACACTACTATCGCAATGGTCACGCTTTCATCAAAACCTACCGCTCCAGTGAGATAGTTTTATAAAAAGCACGGACACCAGATATTCACTTAAAGACAAGAAGAAAGCCTGGAACACTATAGATAATCCAGCAGTAAAAGGCGCATTATGACGTTACTCGGCAAAGAGTTATTGCCCATTCTGACCCCAGATATGAACACCCAACCCACGCTCTGGCTACGCGTTGCGCAGTATGGCATGGCGGTGGCACTCACTCTTGCCACCTGCTTCCTGCGTGAGCATATCGCCGTCTCCTTCGGCCAACGGCCTTTGTTGATCTTATTTATGCTGCCCATCATTATCAGTGCCTTACTGGGCGGCTTAGGATCAGGCTTGCTGGCCACGCTGACGGCAGGCCTCTGTACCGCTTTGCTGATCCCACCTGCCGACAGCTTGGCCATAGCAGCCAGCTACGATATTTTGCAATGGGGAATGCTCCTGATCAACGGAATATTGGTCAGTTTGCTTAGCGGCTCCCTGCACCATATAAGACGGCAGGAATTGAGAAAATGGCAACAATTGGACGCTGTCCGGCAGGAATTGCAACAAAGCCAAGCTTTTTTAATATCGGCTTTTGAAGAGGCTGGCGTAGGCATGGCCTTAGTGGCCTTGGACGGGCATTGGTTAAAAGTTAACCCTAAACTTTGCGACATCCTAGGCTATAGCGCCGAAGAACTGTTGGGGCAGACTTTTCAAGACATTACCCATCCTGATGATTTGGCAAGCGATCAGCAGAACATGGCACAGCTCTTGGCCGGGGATATCCAAACCTATACCATCGAAAAGCGTTATATCCGTCCAAGCCAACGCTTACTATGGGTTAACCTCACCGTTGTGCTGGCCCGACACCCTAACGGTTTGGGCAATTATTTTGTCTGCGTTATCGAAGATATACAAGCCCGCAAACAAGCCGAATTGGCCTTATTTGCCAGCGAACACAATTATCGCTCCTTGTTCGATAATATGCTGAACGGTTACGCCTATTGCCGTATGGTGTACGACAATGGCCACCCCTGCGATTTTATGTATCTCAATGTCAACAAAGCCTTTACACACCTGACCGGACTCAGCAATGTCTTAGGGCGAAAAGTCAGCGAAGTCATTCCTACACTACATAAAACCTCTCCTGAACTGCTGACCGCGTTTAATCGGGTGGCTTTAGGCGCTCCCCCTGAATGCTTTGAGAGCTATGTCGAGACTTTGAAAATATGGTTTTCGCTTTCAGTTTACAGCCCGCAAAGGGAACACTTTGTGGTGATATTTGATGTCATTACCGAACGTAAACAAGCCGAATTGGCGCTACGCCAAAACGAGGCTTTCAAACGCGCCATTTTAGATTCTGTCAACGCGCAAATTGCCGTGCTTGACCTGCAAGGTATTATTGTCGCCGCCAATAGACCTTGGTTACAATTTGCCGAAACCAGTCGCCTGTTACCTGAAAAACCCATTAAATACGGCCAAATTGGCGACGACTATTTAGCGGCATGCCATCAAGGCACGGCTTATTATCAAGAATGCACCCCTAAAATACTGGGTGGCATCCAAGCGGTGCTAGATGGCCATATAAACTATTGCCATTTCGAATGCCCGTTCGGCTCAAACCCAGAGCAGCATTGGTTCTCGGTGACGGTGACACCGCTAGGCGACGCTAGGCAGGGCGTGGTCATTACCCATACCGACATCTCCGAACGAAAACAGGCCGAAGCAGCCTTAAATCAACTAACCGACGATTTATCGTCTACCCTGCAAGCTATTCCTGATTTGCTTTTCGAAATTGATGAAACAGGACGCTATATAAAAGTCAAAGCCACCCAAGAAAAGCTCTTAATAGCCCCCCCCTCGCATTTGCTGGGGCGAACGGTTAACGATGTCCTGCCTCCCGAAGCGGCACAAACTGTCCTACAAGCTTTAGCGTCGGCAGCCCAAACAGGTTTTGATTACGGACGTACCATTACCTTGCCCCTAATGGATGCCGAGCATTGCTTCGAACTGTCGGTAGCCCGCAAATCGGGACACGGCGGACAGCCGCAACAGTTTGTGGTCTTATCGCGCGATATTACTGAACGTAAGGCCGCCGAGGCTTCCTTACAACAAAAAACCCAAGAATTGTTGGAACGCAATACCGAACTGCAACGCTTTAATGATGCGATGGTGGGGCGCGAGCTGGATATGATCGCCTTAAAGCAACAGGTGAACGCCTTTGCCAGCCAACTCGGCCAAGACCCACCCTATCCGCTGGCCTTTTTGGCTCTGCCAGAATTCCAAGAGCCTTACCGCAAATGAAGCCCCCCCTATTATTATGGGCTATCCTGTTACCTTTTTTGACCTTGGCGGTACAATGGCTGCTATGGCCTTGGCTAAATCCCTATGTGTGGCTACTGTTCATACCAACGGTGTGCCTCAGTGCCAGGCTCGGCGGCTTTTGGGGCGGCTTGCTAAGTACCGCAATCAGTGCCGCCTTGGGCTGGTATGGCTTTATTTACCCACAAAATTTCAGCCCTCCCCTCAATTCGGCAACCGTCTCCACGGTTTTGTTTTTGCTCATCGGTTACATGGTTAGCTACACCCATGAACGCTTGCGGCGTAGCCAACAACAATTGGCGGCCTCTTTACAACAAATACGCCATGACAGCGAAATGCAATTGCAACGCTATGCCCAGATTGTCGCCACGTCCGGCGATATGTTGGCCTTTGTCGATACCGATTTGCGCTATTATGTGGTTAATCCGGCTTATGCGCGGCTGTTTGGCTCCAGCCCGGAGGCATTACAGCAACGGCGGCTCGCCGAGGTTGTCGGTACGGAGATTTACACCTTCATCAAGCCTTATCTGGAACGTGCCTTAGCGGGCGAACCCCAACGTTTTGTTACCGAGCCAATCTGCCCTGATGGCCAACGTCGGATGTTTGATGTCGAATACCAACCATTCCGCCAAAATGGGCTAATCTGCGGTATTGTGTGCAGTCTGAGGGACATCACCATCCTGAAGGCTTCGGAAGCTAAACTTAAAGCCAGTGAGGTCACTTTACGCGAAGCCCAACATTTAAGCAAAATCGGTAATTGGCAGTGGGATCTAACCACCAACAGCCACTATTGGTCAGAGGAAGTTTCGCGCATTTATGGGCTTGACCCGCTGTTGCCCGCTGTGGCTTATCCGCAAATCCGCCGTTTTTTTACCCCGGAAAGCTGGGGCCGCTTAGCGGTTTGCATAGAAAAGTGCTTGGTCAGCGGCATCCCTTACGAATGTGATGCCCAAGTGCTGCGCCCTGACGGCAACCCGTGTTGGGTTATTGCCAGAGGCGTGGCAATACGCGCGGCTGATGGCAGCATCAGCAAACTGCACGGCACGATACAAGACATTACCCAACGCAAACAAGCCGAAGAATGGCTGCGGGAAAGTGAAGAAAAATTCCGTAACGCCTTTGCCAATGCCGCCATTGGTTTTTCAATGACCACGATTGAAGGCGGCTTTATGGATGCCAACCCTGCCTACTGCACTATTACAGGCTATACTTTAGACGAACTGCGGACACTGAAATTTAGCGAAATTATCCATCCCGATGACGTAAAAGCGAATATGGCGTTGCTTGAGCGGATGTTAGCTGGCCAAATCAGCGATTTTGTTGTCGAAAACCGCTATCGCCGTAAAGATGGCGAAGCCATCTGGGTGCGTAAAAGCATTGCCTTAGTGCGTAAAGCGAACGGCGACTCACAATGGTATATCGCCTTAGTAGAAAACATCAGCAACCGTAAACAGGCCGAAGCACAACTACAACAACTGAATGCCGATTTGGAACGGCGGGTACTGGAGCGGACGGCGGCATTGACCACCGCTAACCGTGAACTCGATAGCTTTGTCTATGCGGTCTCCCATGATTTGCGGGCTCCCCTGCGTGCGATGAGTGGCTTTAGCGAGGCATTGCTGGATGATTATGCACGGCAACTCCCTGACACCGCTAAGGATTATCTGCAACACATCCGCTTGGCAAGCCAAAAAATGTCCGGCCTGATTGACGGCTTACTGAATTTATCGCGCTGCATACGCCGGGAACTACACCAAGACACGGTCTATATCAGCGCGGTCGCTGAGCAGGTATTGGCGGAACTACAGCATAATGATCCCGAACGGCAGGTCTCCATAAGCATAGAAGCGGGGTTACAGGTACGCGCGGATGCGCGGATGCTTGAAGCCGTGATGCGTAACCTTTTAGGCAATGCCTGGAAATATACCGCCTACACAGCGGCTGCCAACATCCGCGTCTATAGCCAAAACCAAGATGGCAGGATCTATGTTTGTGTCGCCGATAATGGCGCAGGTTTTGATATGGCCAATGCCCAGCACTTGTTCCAACCTTTTCAACGCCTGCATAGCGAAGAGGAATTTGCCGGTCTCGGCATTGGTTTGGCGACAGTACAACGCATTATCGATCGGCACGGCGGGGTAATTGATGGCCAAGGCGAGCCCGGCAAAGGGGCGGTGTTCCGGTTTAGCTTAAATGTTGGCTCTGACAATAGGCCGCCGCCCTTAAATGGAACAGAAAATAATGGCTAAGCCGATGCGGTTGCGGACGGGGGGTAATCGCCCAAAGGCAATGCCTGACAATGTAGCTGGACAGGCCGAACTCAATAGACCTTATTTGACGTATTACCATGAAAACTGTCTTATCAGAACATCAAACCGCCTTAGGTGAAGCGATGCCCACACCTTTAAAATTGCTGATTATTGAAGATAATCTGGCCGATTTTACCTTATTACAACGGTATTTAAACCAGCAAGGCCTGAAAATGGAGTGCCGACGGGTCAGTAACAATAACGAATTGGAAAACGCTTTGCAAAGTGTATGGGATCTGGTGTTGTCAGACTATAAAATCCCCGGTATGGACTTTGCAGCCACCCTGCAACGCTTGCTCTCGCTGACTTACGAACTACCCGTCATTTTAGTGTCAGGCAGTATCGGTGAAGAAAAAGCCGTTGAATTGCTACACCAAGGCATCAGGGACTTTATCCTTAAAGACAACCTGACCCGCTTACTGCCCGCCATCCGCCGCGCCTTACATGATTGCCAAGAACGCCGCGCCCGCCAAGCCGCCGAAGCACAATTGCTGCAAAGCCAGCAAAGCCATAGTGAAGCCCAACAGCGGGCCAGATTAGCGGCACTTAACTTGATGGAGGATGCCCTTGCCGCGCGTACCCGCGCCGAAGCGGCTAACACCGCCTTACGCGAAAGCGAGCAACGTTTGCTGATGGCACAAGATGGCGCGCACGTTGGGATTTGGGAATGGGATTTGCCGACCAACCGCTATTATTGGTCGGCCGAATGCGAACGCCTGTACGGTGTGGAACCCGGCACGTTACGGACTAACCAAGAATGGATGGTGCGGGTGCATCCTGACGACTTACCGCTAATCCATGCCCAATGGCAAGACCATGTCGAACGCGGCGAGGACTTTGAAGTGGAATACCGTTTCATCAAACCTTCTGGGGAGCTTTGCTGGCTGGTCAGTAAAGGCCGCGCCCAATATGATGCCAACGGCAAGCCTATCCGCCTATCAGGCATTAATTTGGACATTACCCCGCGTAAAGCGGCTGAAGAGCAGTTGCGTAAACTGGCACAAGCCGTAGAACAAAGCCCTGAGAGCATCGTTATTGTTAATTTAGATAACAAAATCGACTATATTAACAAAGCCCTCAGCAAAAATTCCGGTTATAGCCATGAAGAATTGCTGGGACAAGATCCACGCCTTTTGGGATCCGAACAAACCTCGCTTGGCAACACCCCGGACATTTGGCAAACCTTGAACGCCGGGGAAACTTGGCAAGGGGAATTTCATAACCGCCGCAAAGACGGTAGTGACTATATCGAATTTGCCAGAATCTCGCCCATCCGCCAACCGGACGGGCGCATCAGCCATTATGTAGCCGTCAAAGAAGACATTACCGAGAAAAAGCAACTGGCCGCCGAATTAGGCCGCCACCGTTACCATTTGGAAGAGCTGGTGGCGACCCGCACTGCCGAACTGGACAATGTTATACAACGGCTCCAACTCAGTGAAGAACGCTTTGCCTTAGCCTTAGATGCCAGCAACGACGGGATCTGGGATTGGAATATCCTGACGGGCAGCTGTTATTGTAGCCCCGCTTATTTTCACATGCTCGGTTATCAGCCGGACGAACTGGAATACAATGCCACCAGCCTGTGGGTTAACCTGCTGCATCCTGATGATAAGGAGCGTGCGGTCAGCCAAGTCCAAGCCTTACTGGTCACTAAGGGGGCTTACGAAATCGAATTTCGGATGCGGACTAAAGATGCCGGTTACAAATGGATACTCAGTCGGGGCAAATTGGTTATGCGCTATGCTAACGGCGAACCGGCGCGGGCGGTTGGCACCCATACTGACTTGACCCTACGCAAAGAGTTGGAAATAAAACTGCGTCAGGCGAAAGAACAGGCGGAAATATCCAATCAGGCTAAAAGCACCTTTTTAGCCAATATGAGCCATGAAATCCGCACCCCCATGAATGCCATCATTGGCCTGACCTATCTGTTACGGCAAAATAACCCGACCAGCGAACAAAGCAAACGGCTGGATAAAATTGATATTGCCGCTCAGCATTTATTGTCGATTATCAATGATGTGTTGGATTTGTCAAAAATTGAAGCCGGACGCTTAGAATTGGAACACACCAATTTCTCCTTAATTGCCGTGCTGAACCACGTCCATTCCCTAATGGCCGAGCAAGCCCAAGCCAAAGGCTTAAGCATCAGCATTGATATTGGTGATGTGCCGCCGTGGCTGCGCGGCGACCCGACCCGCTTAGGTCAAGCTTTGCTCAATTACACCAGTAATGCCGTTAAATTTACCGAACAGGGCGGTATCCAATTACGCGCCCGTTTATTGGCCGAAACCGAGCAGGGCTTACAGGTACGTTTTGAGGTTAAAGATTCCGGCATCGGCATTTCCAAAACACAATTGGCGCAATTATTTGAAGCCTTCACCCAAGGCGACGTGTCAACTACCCGCAAGCATGGTGGCACAGGTTTAGGATTAACCATTACCCGCCATCTCGCCCAAATGATGGGCGGTGAGGCCGGAGCTAGCAGTGTCCCGGGTGAAGGCAGCATTTTTTGGCTAAGCGTTTGTCTGCAACGCGGTTATGGCGTTACACCAGCTACCCCCAAACCTTTACCGGCACAGGCGGGTAGCCTGATACGGCAGCATTATAGCGGAGCACGGGTCTTGCTGGTCGAAGATAATCCGGTTAACCGTGAAGTGGCGTTAGAATTGTTACATGGTGTTGGTCTGGCTGTGGATATGGCTGAAAATGGTAAAATAGCCGTAGCGAAAGTTCGTAGTCAAGATTACGATATTATATTGATGGATATACAAATGCCGGAAATGGATGGCATGGCGGCTACCGCCGCCATCCGCGCCCTGCCAGATGGTGCCAAGTTGCCGATCCTAGCGATGACCGCCAATGCGTTTGACGAAGACCGCCTTGATTGCCTAGCGGTCGGCATGAATGATTTTGTCGCCAAACC
Organism: Methylovulum psychrotolerans; assembly: GCF_002209385.1. NCBI lineage: Bacteria > Pseudomonadati > Pseudomonadota > Gammaproteobacteria > Methylococcales > Methylococcaceae > Methylovulum > Methylovulum psychrotolerans. Next base: position 378,273 of record NZ_CP022129.1, on the reverse strand, counting down.
TGTGGTGCCTAGTGTGCTGTATGAAGCCTTATTACGTTGGCTACCCAATACCCAGCACAGTAAACCCACAAGACTACCCTTACCTGAAATCTCGTCGCCCCACAACCTACCCCAATTGCTGATAGCTATACCCGGCTTAATGCCAACCCCTAGTCTGGCCGTGTTTAAAGAAGACCCTGATAAATATTTACGGGTTTTGCAGCTTTTCGCCGATTTTCATGCTACTGATCTACAGCAGGTGCAAGAATTCCTTGCCAACGGCAATATCCAGAGTGCCCAAAGCGTAAGCCACGCCCTAAAAGGCGCGGCGGCCACGTTGGGGGCTTATCGGGTTGCCGATTTGGCGGAACGCTTGGATAGAGCTTTGCGTGAGCCTTCGCCAATCACCGAATGCACCGATTTGGCACAGCAATGCGGGCAAGAATTGGCGCAACTGATCGCCCATCTCCAAGTCCTACCGCAGACAATAGCCACCCCCGTCCCGTCAGACTCCGCCAATCCCGAACGTCTGCAAGGTATTGTCAACGAATTGGCGGCACTGCTCGCCGAAGACAATGCCGAAGCCACCCGCTTGGCACACGCCTCAGCCGATTTGCTCCGCGCTAAGTTAGGTGTACGTTATACGGAATTCAGCCGCCAGATTGAATTGTTTGACTACGAACGGGCATTGGAGATACTGCGTGAAAGTTGCTGATGGAAGAGGCGGGGGGTAAATTTTAACAAATTGTTTATAAATGATTAATTTTTATAAGGGGGAGTTGAGTAGTTACAAAATTTAGTAAATTTAAAAATAGGCTTTTCATCATTTTCATCATATTATATGCTTCCGAAGCGGGTCATAAACGTATCAATAAGAACAGGCTTTAGTTGGTGGCAAGTCTATGTCGCTTAACTGGCTTCGCCCTCTATATAGATGTAGGGCAACCATAAAAATACAAAGTCCCCTATTTTTTACTAAAAAATCCCATAACCACGACAAAACCACTAAAACTATTGCAATATGCCTTGGAATACCCACATCGATGCCGACATTCCCCTTATTGAAATAAGCTACTTGGGTCTAGTAAACCGTTCAGAATTAGTCGCCGCGTTTACCCAGTCATTGGCACTGGCTATTGAACATAACCTCAACTTGGTGCTGGCCGATTGCACGGAACTGACAATTGGCGGCCATTCGGTCGCTGACTTGTATTTTCTCGCCGACGAATTGGCCCAATGCAGCCTAATGACAACACTAAAAGAGGCTATTCTGCTGCCAGCACAAATCGCCTCAACCGATACCATCCAATTTTGGGCAACCACTTGTTACAACCGGGGTATCAACGTACAAGTCTTTGACTGCCGCGACAGTGCCATGGCTTGGCTGTTAGCTTCATGAACTAACCACCGCTACCGACATCATCTACACTTATCGCCAATATTTCAAACACCCTCTGTTGGGCATTTGCCAAAATGGCGGCGACGGATGGGTGTTGGAGTTTGCGTTGGGCGGTGATTGCGTAGAAACGTTCATAAACCCCTTCAGCAGGGCCGATCATCTGCACCCCGTATTGGCTTTCGATTTCCTTAGCCACCGCCAAAGGCGAAAAAAACACCCCAACCCCTGCTGCACCAAAGGTTTTCAGCAAGGCGCTATTCTCTACTTCCGCCTGGATGGACGGGCTTAATTCTTGGCTATCAAACCATTGGTTTAAAGACCGCCGTAAAGCGGTATTGGCCGTCGGCAACAAAAACGGCGCGCCATTAAGGCAGCGCGGAAAATTCTGCCGATACTGTGCCGCCAAGGCTGGAGTGGCAAAAATCCCTACGCCGCATTCACCAAGAAAATGGTTAAACACCCGTGCCCCACTGGCAGGGGTGGCTGGCCTGTCAGCCAAGACCATATCAATGCTATGCAGGGCGATTTCGGCCAGTAGACGGTCAGTTTTATCCTCATAACAATGGATTTGCACCGTTTCCGGCTGCCGCAATAATGGTTCGAGCAAACGGTAGGCTATCAGCTTAGGCAACGCATCGGTAATGCCCAAATTAAAACGCAAGCCGCGCCCAGTGTCACGGCCTTTAAGGGTTTGCGTCAGTTCACGCCCTAACGTAAAAATCTCCTCGGCATAATTAAAAATAGTCCGCCCCGTATCGGTTAAGACCAGCTTACGCCCTTCTTTACGCAATATTTGCGTGCCTACCGATTGTTCAAAAACCGCCAACTGCCCACTGATTGTCGGCTGCGCCAGATGTAAGGCTTCGCACGCTTTGCTGATAGTGCCCAATTTAGCGACATGCCAAAAATAATATAAATGCTGATAATTAATGCGTTCCATGATGCCTTTAGTATCGTAAAAACCTATAGTAAAAATTGTTTTATTCTATTTTACTATTTTTTTGGTATGGCTTATTGTATTACTTAACCGAGTTAGCCTAATAAGACCGCAAAAATGGCTTATGCTGGCGGTTTGTAATATGCCCTTTCCTTAAATGCCGACTTTTTTTAACCTTATTGAGGTATTTTCTATGTCCACGCCCCCTAACTACGATGATAAAGCCTTGCAGGCGAGCATCAAATCTTTAAAAGCGGTGCTGACCAAGGTACTTAAAAGCCAAGCAAACCCACAAATTATGGTGACTGTGGAACAATTGCAGCGGCAATTTTCTGCCTTACAACGGGATGGCAGCCCTGCCAAACGTCAGCAATTGCAAGCGATATTGCAGGACTTACCAGCCGATACCCTCACTGAGGTGATCCGTGCTTTCAGCTTGTATTTCAGCTTACTTAACATTGCCGAAGAAGCGACCAATTTGCGCCAACGCCGCCGCGAAATCGAAAGCAACAAACTGTTTTGGCCCGGCTCTTTCCACGACACCTTACAAAACTGGCAACAAGCCGGGGTGACGGCCAGCGATGTGCAGACTATTCTCAACGACCTGCAATATCTGCCGGTTATGACCGCCCATCCTACTGAAGCCAAACGGCGTAGCGTCCGCAGTACCTTGCGGAAAGTCTTTCTTAGTCATGAATTGCTTGAAGAGCAGCGGCTTAAGGGCTATTTCCGTGAACAGGCTTTAGAACGTTTGCACAGCCAAATCCAATTATTATGGAAAACCGACGAAGTGCGTACCCGTAGCATGGGCGTAATCGACGAGATTGAGGCCGGGCTGTTTTATTTCCCGCTGTCCTTGTTTGAAGCCACTGCACGGATGTACCGCAACTTCCAACGCGCCCTACACGATGTGTACGGAGCCGAAGCGGTGCGTGATATACAAATCCCTAACTTTTTGAGCTTTGGCTCTTGGATAGGCGGCGACCGGGACGGCAACCCCAACGTCAAGCCGGAAACCACCGCCCTGGCCTTGCGTCTGCAAGCACGGACAATTATCCAAGAATATATCCGCCGCCTCGACCTGCTGCGTGACCAATTGGCTTTTTCTTATGGCTTATGCGAACCTAGCCCGGCGTTTTTTGCCAGCTTAGACAGTGACCGCCAATTGCTAGGCAGCGTGTCGGTAAGATTGGAGCGTAATTATCCGCAAGAACCTTACCGGCAAAAACTGGCTTTAATGAAATATCGCCTCGAACAACGTTTAGCGCAAATTGAGCAACGCATCGATGGTTACAGCGGCCAACTCGGCAATACCGCTTATCTGGGAGCCAGCCAATTTCAGGCCGACTTACAAATCATCCAACAGTCGTTGGTAAACCATGGCGATGGGGCCATTGCCGATTTGGAATTGCAAGACTTAATCCGTCTGGTCGGTACGTTCGGTTTCCATCTGATGCAATTGGACGTGCGCCAAGAATCGACCCGCCACAGTGCGGCGGTGGCGGAAATCCTCAAGGCGGCTTTAGGCTTGGACTATGAGGCTATGGACGAAAACCAACGCCTGGCGGTGCTGGCGGAAGCTATCGGTATACCCGGCGGTTTGGTCTACGACGCGACGCATTTATCCGCCGCCACTACCGAAACCTTAGCCTTGTTCGGAGTCATGGCGGACATGCGCCGCGAAATCGGCAACGACTGTTTCAGCAAATATGTCATTTCCATGACCCATGCCGCCAGCCATATTATGGAAGTGCTGTTGTTAGCGGCGCAAGGCGGCTTAAGCGGGCGTATCAGCGGACGATGGTTTTGCCATATCGGCGTTAGCCCCTTGTTTGAGACTATCAACGATTTGAGCCACATCGACAGCGTGTTGCGCACCTTGTTTGCCCAACCTGTCTACCGCGCCTTATTGCAAGCGTCGGGACAGCGCCAAGAAATCATGCTCGGCTATTCCGACTCCTGCAAAGACGGCGGTATTTTAGCTTCGGCATGGGGCCTATACCGTGCCCAACAACAGGTAATGGCAATCGCCGATGCCGAAGGCATACCGTGCCGGCTGTTCCATGGCCGGGGCGGTACAGTCGGACGTGGCGGCGGCCCTACCCATCAAGCGATTTTGGCGCAGCCGCCCGCTACCGTACGCGGCCAAATCAAGTTTACCGAGCAGGGGGAAGTGCTGTTTTACCGCTATAACAATATGGAAACCGCCATGTACGAACTCACTATGGGCATAACCGGTTTGCTGAAAGCCAGTTTAAGCCTAGTGCGTCCGGTGCCGGAAGACCGACCCGAAGATTTGGCCCTGATGACGGAATTGGCGGACATTGGCGAACGCCGTTACCGGTTGCTGACCGAACAAACGCCGGGCTTTTTGGACTATTTTTACGAGGCCACCCCAGTATCGGAATTAGGCTTGCTGAATATTGGCTCACGGCCTTCGCACCGCAAAAAACAAGACCGTTCAAAAAACTCAGTCCGCGCCATCGCTTGGGTGTTCTCTTGGGCGCAGTCACGGCAGACCTTTCCGGCGTGGTACGGCATAGGCTCCAGTCTGGAAAGCTGGTGTGCAGGCAAACCCGAACGCCTGCAAGCCTTACGCGAGTTATACCAGCACTGGCCATTTTTCCGTAATTTGCTCAGTAACGCGCAAATGGCCTTAAGCAAATCGGACATGAATATTTCTAAGGAATATGCGGCCTTATGCGTCGATGAACAAGTGGGCAAATGGATACACGGCATGATTGAAAGCGAATACCACCGCTGTGTGGAGTGGATACTGGAAATCGCCAATACGGATCGGCTGTTAGCGGATAACCCGGAATTGGCGGTATCTTTATATCACCGTAACAATTATCTGGGGCCGCTGAACTATATCCAAGCCAGTTTGCTGAAAGCGGTGCGTAGCGAAACACTAGCGGAAGGTGAGGAAAATCCGTGGCTAAAACCGTTATTGCGGACGATTAACGCCATCGCGGCGGGGATGCGTAACACAGGTTAAGGGCATAGGGAACATCGTTTGTGACGGGCTTGGCCTCCGCCTTAATAACTGATTTGGGGAAAAGCAGTTTTTTCCTTATGGTGTTTTTATGCGCTGGCCCTGCTCCGTCAACACGGATGAATTTAACTTTTTACAATGGGATATTTATGGAATTAGCCAACCTTGTTTATATAAGCAGCACCAAAAATGACATGTCAGAAGATGATTTGCTGGACATTTTGCACGAGGCGAGAACCTTTAACAGTGCTTGTGGCATCACCGGGTTGCTGTTGTATCGGGATTATTTCTTTATTCAAGTTTTGGAAGGGGATTATCAGGCTATTGAAGCGCTGTTCGAACGCATCAGCAAAGACAGTAGGCATTCCCATATTCTTAAACTCTACACCGCCCCGATTAGCGAGCGCAGATTTAGCCAGTGGGCCATGGGCTTTGCATCGCCGAATGAGATGAGACTACAAGACATTGAAGGTTTTGCGGCGTTTTTTGCTCACCAACCGACACCTACCTCTGCGGAGGTCGCAAAAGAAGTCGAGGATTATGTGGAATTTGTTTTAGAACAGTTTCGGCAACCGATAAGCATTGAATATTCTCTGAACGATCAAGTTTTCGGTTAATCCGTTCGTGGTGAGCCCGTCCCACAGGGACTTCCGCTGGTCGTCGAACCATGGGCGGATTAACCGTCCAGCCTTCGAATCTCAGGCCGAACGGTTAATCCTAAAACCGAAAACTTGACCGTTTGAAGTATACTTGTTTTTTTAGTGACGCTACCGTCGTCCATCACTAAAAATACGGCGCTTCTTGCGGGCATCTTGCCCGCAAGAAGTGGGCAAGCGCCAAACCAACAACCTAATGCCCCAGTTTATTGTTAAACCATTCTAAAGCCGCTTCGTACAGGCGTAAATCAAAGCTGTTCATGGTTTTTGCCAAATGCAGTTCTTCATCGGAAAAATCACTGCTGTTTAGCTCGTAGCGGATGGGAGTCAGGGTGGCGAATAGCGTCCTGTCCCAGTCCATCACTTGACATAAAAGATCATAAGATTCAGTAGGCTTCTCATTAATGCCGATATAAATGAAGTGGTTTTGTAGGTTACCGATAGCAATAGCCAACAACTCTTCGGTACATTGCCCAAATGCTACGGCAAAGCCGCCAGATAGCATACGGGTAAAATAATTATCCAACACCTTATGGCCGACTTTAAAAACATCGCTGATGGTTAAGGTTTGGCCTTGGTGCGCGGCCATTAACGTCAATTCTCTGGCGTGATAACACACCCTAGGCAAAGGGGCGCGTAACCAGATCAGGTAATCCCCCGGCAACCCTGCCTTTTCGGCGCTGCCAAACGGAAAAGTCCCATAAATCAATTGCCGTTGCAAATAGTCCACGGGATATTGGCGCAATTCCAACACCTTATCTTCACCTGCACCGACCGGGAAAACATTGCCTTGCGTCGCCATTTTGACATGCAGCCGTAAATCATAAGTGACACTATAAGAAGGCTCGATAAAATACCGGATGGCAGGCTGTTGGCCAGTCGCCAATAGCGTTGGCAAACGTTCGGCAATAAATTGATAAAAGCTTTTTTTATCAATTGAATAGCTTAAATAATCATGACGGATATCGGCATGGTCGGCCAGATCGCTAATATAACCTTGCGGTAACAGGTAAACATGGGGATTAGGGTGGATATGCATGGCATAGCGGAGCGCGACTTCCGAGAAAGTCCGGCTTAAATGGCCAAACCCCGGTTTCGCCAGCAACCTGGAAATATGCAAAGACCCGGTGGCAAAATTACTGATGAAAAAGTCGGCTTTATGCCCGACTACTAGCTTGGTATTACTGGTTTCGCCGACCACCGACACATAACGCGGCTCAAACGTCAATTGTTTGAGGATATTCTGCACGACTTGATGGTCTTTTTCGGCTTCGCTGAGCGAGGCCTCGGAGGGGGTAAACGGCATAGTCCAGCCGTCGAAAATTACCCCTAAATTCGGGTAAGTAAGGCTAAGTTGGTTAAGGATATAAGCATAGCCTTCCACTTGTTCCAGCCAGCAACGCTTTTGGCCTTCTACGCCCAGCCAAACAATAGGGTAACACCCGGTAAGTCTGGCGGTTTTCGCTAAGGCTTTGTCATCAGGCGCTTGCAGTACGGTATCGAGCAAATAATGGTCGGCAAGCTCATAAGCAAAGCGGCTGCTCAAATGCTGATGCCGCCCGATATGGGTAAACCATTTATTTTCGCCGCAAGCAATCTGCCCGATTTCTGCTGAATCGAGCACTTGATATTTATCGTAGGAAAACAACAGGCTGGGATCATTAAAGTCATGATCCTTACGCATAATAATAGTCGGCAAGTTCTCTAATACCGGCGCTTCCTTCGCTAACTCAAACAGTGCCGGCCAGACATCATAATAAAAATGCGAAGGTCGGCTATGGGAGGCAATAACACCCGCAAACGTATTGCTTGAGGTGGCATAAGCGACATTCTTGGCGAAATCTTTCATCAATTTTTCTTGCAAACGTTTGACATGTGACTCGTTAATATGGGCAAGCACCAAAAAGACATTATCCACCGGAAAATACAGCGCGTCGGCTGTAGATAGCAATTGCACCAGAAAAAATACCTGTTTGCCATCAGTAAAGCGTAGGCAATTAAGGTCCGGGGCGACTTCATAACTTTCTTGGCAATAAGCCCGGTTTGGTGAAAAGGGGCTGGGCAAGCTGACCGCCCCATCAAAGGCCTCGTTTACCAACCGGCTTCCTAATTGTGGGTCTTTGCAAGCAGCAAGTAAAGGTTGCAAATCACAAGGTATACCCGATAAGAGAGTCGGCAGGACTGTGGGATGAATTTTTTTCGGTTCTTGTAATAAGGCGATGGAAGCCGTTTGTGCCAGCATCCACAGTTCTGAGGGTGCTGTTAAGTGCAAGTCGGACAAGCGCCCATACTGGTTGCTGAAATAATAATAGACTGCTTCCAAAGCAGCCAGAACAAGCACTGGGCTATTGGCCTGTTCAGCTAATGCTGCCAAACCGGAAGGCGCAAAAAAAGCGTCCTGAAAGAGCTGTTGGGCAGGTTCGTATTGCGGCCACTCCAACAGCCGCAGCCGCTGGGAAGCGCTTAAGCTCTCCTGATAAATGCGGGCAGCCTTTTGCTGTTTAGAATTGATAAAAATAATCGGGATATGCCGGGTCGCCAAATCTTCGCCTAAGCTCCGGTAACTGGCATAACCATCGAGACCTGGCATGGCACTCTCCATAAAAATGATGTCCGGCTGCTCTGCTTTAGCAATACGGATGGCTTCTTCACCCGTATACGCGGTTAACAAGAGACAGTCGGCCCCCCCTAAAACCTGTGCCACATAAGCCAAATCGGCGGGTGATTCATCGCAAAGTAAAATTTTTTCTAGGGGCATAATCCTTTCCAAAATGGATGGGGTGATAAAGAAAATTACTGGCCATTAGCAAGCCAGCCTAAGGGCAAGCTATCATGGCAGGCAACGCTTGCAAGGCTGGTAAAAGGCGGTTCGTCAAACGTCTTGCCATCCCCCACCACCCGTGGGTCCCCGGCATTTTTTAACTGAGCCAACAGTTGCCCGGCCAATTGCGCTTTTACCGTCGCATAAGCCGGATTATTGGCGACATTGGTGATTTGTCCAGGATCTTTGCTTAAGTCGAACAACTCTTCCATAGGCCGCTTGGCAAAACCCCAAGTATAAAAGTGGGCGCCTGCCGGTACGTTACGGTTATTAATGATCCAGTCTTTGGTCGGACTGGGATCCATATCCACAAATACCCATGGGGTTGGCGTGGGTGCGGGTGAAATAAGCGGACATCCCATAGGCCAACGCTCAGGGGCAAAGTTACGGATATACAGATAATTGGCGGTGCGTAAGGCACGGGCCGGATAAGGCAAGCTTTGTTCTGTCGCCATACCGACATGGCGTTCTTCACCCGTAATTACAAAATTGCGTTGGGGGTCAACTTGGCCGCTGTTAGGCGATGTTAGCACGGGCAACAAGCTCTTACCGTTCATGCCCGCTGGGGTCGGCAAGCCTGCTACGTCAAGAAAGGTCGGCGCCAAATCCATCAAGGTCGTAAAATCGTCAACTACCCGCCCCGCTTTGCTATTGGGCAACCAAATGGCTAAAGGTGTGGCAACACCAAAATCATATAAATTCCATTTGCCATGCGGAAAACCGCCAGGGCCGTTGTCACCAGTGACGACAATCAACGTTTTGTCCAATTCGCCAATATCTTCCAATTTTTTCAGCAAAACACCGACATAAGCATCTAAAGCCTGTATTTCGCCCAAATAATCGGCCATGTCCTCGCGTATTTCCGGGACATTCGGCAAAAAAGCGCGTAATTTATTTTTCAGATTGTCAGGGTCTATGCCCCATAAAGCTTTGCCTGAACCTTTAACCCAAGAACGGTGGGTGTTGGTGGGGCCAAACCAATATAAAAACGGCTGGCCGGGTTTGCGGGCTTTGATGAAGGCGCTAAAATTGCCGTTAACCTCATCCAACAGCGTTTGTTTAGCTTGGTCAAAAGTCATACCTTTAGCCATTAAAGCGGTCACAGTGCTGCTAAAGCGGTTAGCAGAGGTGCCGGACTGCTGGTATTGATACGTTTTTACGCCACCAAACGGGGCATCTATTGGTACGCCGGGTGCCCAAGTCTTATAAGTTTTGCCGATATGGTAGCCGGCATCATGCAGCAATAGCGGGAAACTTGGAATGGTCGGGTCCCAAGTCCCATATAAGAATGCCCCACCGCCCGTATTAAAAAAATAGCGGCCGGAAAAAATGGAACTGCGTGAAGGCGTACAGGAGGGGGCATTGACATAGGCGTTTTTAAACAATACGCCATTACGCGCAATACGGTCAATATTAGGCGTTTTGACGGTGTCGCTAGGTAAGGCCCGCCCGTAAATGCCCGTGTAAGCGCTGGCATAAGGCCCGCCCCAATCATCCCCGACAATCACGACAATATTAAGGCGGTTGTCCGCCCAAGCAATCAGGGGTAAAAATAACAATAGGACGGACAGGAGCCGTTGACGGATAGCCATTTTCATATAAACCTCTATTAAACCTTCAAATGAAACCACGGCACATCACAAATAAGTGTTATGCCACTGTCTGAAAGTTAATAGTCAATTTATGTGCCACACATTAACCACATGAATTTATTGAAAAATAAAATACACTCCCAAGTATGGCTGCTGATATAGCAACAGCCTATACACAATTACTGCTTATTTACTTAAACCCGGTCAACATACCAAGGCGCTATTACGCAAATTTAAAGGAAGGTAAACGCAAATAATCTTAATACCGCAACAAGGAAAGCGAGGAAAAAAGCTTGGCAACGGATTATTTAATTAAAATAGTAAATTGCTTTCTACTTGAAAAAAGTCAGTTAGCAATGCCCAGAACTCTGTTGCCTCGGAGTAACGCTGCAAACTGTTCGGCGGGGATGGGCTTGCTAAAAAAATAGCCTTGGATTTCATCACACTGTTGTCCGCGTAAAAAATCCAGTTGTTCTTGTGTTTCCACCCCTTCGGCAATGGTTTTAAAGCCTAGGCTTTTTGCCATGCCAATGATAGCGGTGACAATCGCGGCATCTTCAGGGTTGCGTCCGAGGTCACGGACAAAAGACTGGTCGATTTTTAGCTTGTTGATCTTGAAACGCTTAAGGTAACTTAAGGAAGAATAGCCGGTGCCAAAATCATCAATGGACAGAGCGACCCCCAAAGCATGGAGCTGGTTCAGTACGCCGATGGTACGTTCGGTATTTTCCATCGCTATACCCTCGGTCAGTTCCAATTCAAGCAGTGTAGGGTCTAATTTGGATAAACGCAACGCCTGAACCACTTTCTGGTACAGCGTATCTTGGCGGAATTGCACAACCGAAAGGTTGACCGCGATCGGAACAATGCCAAGCCCGGCAGCTTGCCAAGCGGCGGTTTGCTGGATAGCGGTCTGCAACACCCAATCGCCAATGTCAATAATCAGGCCGCTTTCCTCCGCAATGGGGATAAAGCACCCCGGCGGCACCATACCCTTCTGGGGATGCTGCCAACGTATCAGCGCTTCTGCCCCGACTATTTTACCCGTTTTTGCATCCACTTGGGGTTGGTAATATAGCAGCAATTCGTTCTGCTCCAAGGCGCAGCGTAACTCGTTCTCGATCTGGAGCGTCTCTTGGGCCTGCTCGTGCATTTGCCGGGTAAAAAATTGAAAATTGTTACGGCCATTTTGCTTGGCACGAAATAGCGCGGCATCCGCAGATTGCGCCAATTGCTCAAAAGTGTCGCCGTCTTCGGGGAATTGGGCAATGCCGATGCTGACCGTCAAGGTCAACCTATGCCCACCAACAACAAACTCCTGGGCAACGATGTCGAGTATTTTTCTGGCAATATGGGCGGCATCTTCGGCATCGGTGTTGGGCAGCAAGAGGATAAATTCATCGCCACCCTGACGGCAGAGCGTATAATCAGAATCCAATTGGGTATCTAAGCGCACCGACAAGTCCTTAAGCAATTGGTCGCCGATGCTGGGGCCTAGCGATTCATTAATCGTCTTAAAGCGGTCAAGATCCAGATACATCAAGGCGACAGAAGCATTAATCCGCTTGGCGCTGGCCAGAGCCAATTGGGCACGGTCTTGCAATAGCGCCCGGTTAGGCAGTTGGGTCAACACGTCGAAATTACTGAGAAATTGGATGCGCTCTTGGGCGGAATGGTGTTCGGAAAGGTCGCTTAAAATGCCGATATATTGAATGATCTGGCCATTTTTGTTCCTGATGACACTGACAGAAAGCCATTGCGGATACAGTTCGCCGTTCTTACGGCGGTTGACGACCTCGCCTTGCCAGCACCCGTCAGCGATAATACTGCGCCACATCGCCGCATAAAACTTTTTGTCCTGTTTTCCAGACGAGACGATACTGGGCGGTTTGCCCAGCACCTCTGCTGGCGTATAACCAGTAATATCCGTATAGGCCTTATTAACCGAAACAATTTTATTATCGGCATTGGTGATGAGAATGCCCTCCCGGCTGGATTCAAAAACTTGCGCACTAAGACGTAGCTGATGTTCTGCCTCCAGGCGTTGCGTCACATCATGGGCTAAGACAATCCTCGCCGCCCGGCCTTCAAACGCCAGATTATGCCCGGTCATCTCGGCCCAGAGTAAACTGCCGTCTTTCCGGCGCTGCTGCCAAATACCGGATAGGCCATAGCAATCGGCTTGGACGGATTTCTGCTGGGCGGTTTCTTGTCCGTCCGGCGGGCTGAGGTCGGCTATGCCCATCGTATAAAATTCTTCGCAACTATAGCCATAATGCGCAACTGCCGCATCGTTAACGGCAATGAAAGCGAGGGTATTGATGTCATAAACCCACATCGGCACAGGATTCTCGGCAAACAATAAGCGGTAGCGGGCTTCATTTTCACGCAACGCGGCCTGTGCCTCACGCTGGTCTTCAAGCACCCCTAATAAGGCGGCTCGGACACGCTCCGCCTCTTTGATATGGCGTTTAAGCTCAGTTTCAGTATTTTTCCTCTCGGTGATGTCAAAAAACGTCACCAGCAAGCTATCGCCAATAATAATGCCGGAAATCAGCATAATGCGTACATCACCACTTTTACAGCTCACACAATATTCGTGGGCGGGAATGTCGGTATGCTGTTCTGTAGGCGGCATTCCAAGTATCCACCACCTGCCGCCGATAATTAGGCTCTGGATAGGCGAGTTGCCACCATTCTTTTATGGTGGGCAAATCGCTAGGGCAATAGCCGAACGTCTGCTGGAAACGGGCATTCAAATCGAAAACGTCCCCTTCTTGATTAATAAAGGCAAGCGGTACAGGAGTCAGATTAAACAATTGCTGAAACCTGACATCACTGTCATGGCGGGCATTACGGACACGGGCATTGTCCACTTCACGTTGCACTGCCGCAGCCAGCCGCTGAAGGTTATTTTTCAGTAAATAATCACTGGCACCGGCCCGCATCAACGTCACGGCAACATCGTCACCGATATTGTCTGAGACCACAATAAAAGGCATATTCTGGTCATATTCACGGACAATGGCCATGGCAACAGCCGCGTCTATTGCCGGCAAATTAAAGTCTGACAGGACAATATCCCACTTTTGCTTTACCAAAGCGGTATGCAGTTGACCGGCGTTTTCGACACGCTCGTAGCCGACCTCAAACCCGCCTTTATGCAGTTGCCGAACCACCAGTTCGGCATCGCTAACCGAGTCTTCGACAAGCAAAACGCGTAGCGGGGTGCTACTGGCAATAGGCATTGTGGATCAGACAGATAAAGCCCATAACGGTATCGGACATAATGTTAAGCTTCCAAGTCGGAGGCGGGGTCGGCGTAGCGGGGCGGCTCACCCAAACGCCCCAGCAATTTATTGATTTCCGTTTTCAGTTGCATCACCCGCTCTTCGCGGCCCAAGGTGATGTCAAACCATTGGCGTAACTCCTTGAGCTGCTGCTGGAGTTGCGCTTCTATTTGCTTACGTTCGGTGATGTCGGTCGAAATGCCGCACAAAGCATAGATACTGCCATCAGTATGACGTAAAGGCATTTTAACGGCCCAATAAGTCGCTGTCTTACCTGTTTTGGTTGCCGTTCCAGTTTCTTCGCCCCGGAGAATCTCGCCCGTCATAAACAAATGCCGGTCATCAGCGCGTATTTTTGCTGCCAGTTGGTGATCAAACAATACCTCATCCGTAACACCGATCACGTCCGCCATCGTTAACCCCCACAACTCAAGGCACGGGCGGTTCACATATAGATACCGCCCTTCCTTATCCTTTAAATAAATATAGGCGCTGACATTTTCCATAATCAGCGACAATTTTGCCTCATTCTCGGCCAAGGCTTTCTGGGCGGCCTGACGCTGGACATCCCGGTCAAAATTATCCAAAGCAAAAGTAATATCGCAGGCCATTTCCTTAAGAAGCTCTATGGCTTCCGTGTCAAAAGCGTTAATTTGATTATGATAAACCGTGAGCACAGCAAAAGGCTTACCATTGCGCCGGATAGGAAAAGTCCCCGCCGCCCCCCAGGCAAAGTGCTTGGCACGTTCATGCCAATGGATGGTCATAGGGTTATTAAGATAATCATTAATAATCACCGGACGATTTTCCCGCAATGCTGTCCCTGTAGGCCCTAAGCCTTCCGCAACATCGGCAGATGCGGAAATGACCAGACCGTCAAGATATTCTTGGCCGACACCATAGGCAGCGACAGGTACGATCACTAAATCCGCTTCGTTAAGCTGGCCAATCCAAGCCATTTTCATGCCACCAAAAGCCACCGCACAGCGGCAGACCAGTGGAAACAATTCTCTGGCGTTATCCATACGCACGATGGCTTGATTAGTTTCGCTTAAGGCCTGATAAAGTTGCGTCAACCTTAGGATACGCTGCTCGGCTTTCTGGCGTTCGGTACGGTCACGCAAAATGGCGAAGTACCGCTGCCCGTCTAAGCGGCGGACGCTGACCTCGGACGGAAATTCCGTACCGTTTTTACACCTATACCGCCATTGCTCTAAGGACACCGCACCGCTCTCCGCCATACTAGCTAATGCGGGTAGGCTGACGTTTTCAACCGTCGCCAAAATAGCCGGTAAATGCAACGATAAAAGCTCGGCGCGGCTATACCCCAACAGAGTCAAAGCCGTGTTGTTGGCATCTAAAATCAGGTGGTCATCATTTAAGATAAGTATGCCCTCACCTGCTTGCCTGAACAACTGCCGGAAATGGATTTCGGCAGTTTGTCGGCTCCTGGCCAATTGCCAAGTCAGTAAAGTCAGCAGCAACGTCAAAGTGACACTGGTAGCAAACACTAATTCAGGCCGATAGCGGTATATGGCTCGATTTTCAAAAGCCGGGGCCGCCGTCATCCGCACGACCCATTGCCGTCCGCCCACCACTATCGAACGGCTAGTCTGTAAATTATCCGCTCCCCGGCTTTTCTCCTCAAGACCTATACCCGATTGGAACAAGCGCGTTTGCTCGGATAGGGTAATGCCATCATAAATTTCCAGACTAATGTCTGTAGGTAATTGGCGGCGGATCCCCGCCATCAGATCGTTGATGCGGAATGGCACATCCACCCAGCCGATAATAGCCGCCCGCCGTTGCGCCAACGTGGCAAATTCCGCCCCTTTTTTATACAGCGGCAGATACATGACGAAAGAATAGACATAAGGCTTATCGGTATCTTGTATCAAAGCAATTCGGGAAGTGATACGAATATTATCGGCATCACGGGCTTGCTCCATAGCGCTAAGGGCGGCGGGTACGGTTAACGGATCAAACCCGAACGCTTTAAGATTATCGCCGGCAAACGGTTCTATATAAATGATTGGCGCGTAGTAATCGCGCTGTCCGTCCGGTTTGATTTGGTAATCCGCTGACTTCTGCTGACGCATGGCCTGAATATGCCGGGCCTTTTCGGCATTGCTCACCAGCATGACTAAACCTATGGCTTGTACACCCGCTTTTTCGTACAAATGCAACGCTTGCACGTAAGTGTGGAATTCGTTAAATGAAATGGCCACGCTGCTATTGAAAAAACCGCGGACACCGTGCATGACGACGGCATAAACATTAAAACGGTCATTGATATTATCTATGGCCATATCCGCTGCCGACTCGAATGCCGCCCGCAGACTATCGGCATCTTGTTGTTTTGCTTGCCAGCATAATCCGCCGCTAATGCCCAAACCAACCAACAGCACTGCCCCTGACACAAATGCGGGAAGCAACCAAGAACCAGTTAAGCCAGAAAAGTAATTCCTGGAAAAAATAGTCATTTCATATACCATTTCATAAAGAGATGCCGCATTCCATGAAGTGCTGAAAATAGCATCACGGGATACCCTTTGACGCTCAAAAGACTCCCCCTAATGTTTCAAAACCTACCAAGTTAGCCTCGCGCCGCTTTGCTCCGGCTTATGACAGGTCTGCCAGATAATCTGTGGGGCCGAAAGCCGTATCCCCAGTTACTTTACCATAAAGGCATTAATTGTGAACTATCGCCTGCATTTGCGGGTCAAAGAAACGCAACGTATTGCGGCCTGAGGTTTTGGCGTTATACATGGCGATGTCGGCATTTTTTAACAATTCTTCTACGCTTTGCCCATAAGCGTTGAAAACCGTCGCGCCAATACTGGGCGTGCTGCTGTAATCATACTCTGTCAACCGGAAAGGTTGGTTAAGCGTAAGGAGTATCTTATGGCCGACAGCGGCCGTTTGTTGTACTGCCGCATCACCCTCGTCGTCCAAATCTTGCAGCATCACCACAAATTCATCCCCCCCTAGCCGCGCCACCGTATCATTTTCACGGACACAAGCACTCAAACGCCCGGCCACTTGTTGCAACAGCAAATCCCCCATGTCATGACCCAGAGTATCATTCAGCGTTTTGAAATTGTCCAAATCAATAAAGAGTAACGCCCCTTTACGGTTATTACGGTGGCTGGCGGCCAAGGCCGATTTTATCCGGTCATACAACAGCCGCCGATTAGGCAAGCCAGTGAGCGGATCATAAAAAGCTAACTTTTCAATTTCCTCGGCGGCGGCTTTTTTTAAGGTGATGTCAGTCAACGTACCCACATAATGGCTGACCATACCGTCTTGGTCTTTAACTGCCGTGATGGTAAGGTATTCAGGATAAGTTTCGCCATTTTTGCGGCGGCTCCAAATTTCACCTTCCCAAGCCCCCGTGGCATTAATTTTTGCCCACATGCTGGTATATACACTATGGTCTTGCCTATCCGCTTGGAGGATACGGGGGGTTTTGCCGACCGCTTCTTCGGCAGTGTAGCCGGTAATGTCAGTAAAGGCCTTATTAACCCTAAGAATGACCTGATCGGCATCCGTCACCATCATGCCTTCTTGTGACTCAAAGACAGTGGCGGCGATTCGCAGTTGTTGTTCAGCCCGCTTACGTTCGGTAATGTCACGGGTAACCGCTAAATGCACCACAGAGCCATCGCTCTCTTTCATGGGCACGGCATGGGTCTCCAACCATCGGCAGCCGCCTTTAAAGCCCGTGATTTCATATTGCATTTGAGCGGTATGACCTGCCAAGACCTGCTCGTGCAGTTCGGTATAAGCTTTACGGTATTTGGGGGCAATGGCACTCAGCACCGTTTTGCCAAGCACCTGATCCAAGTGCTCGGCCTCCAACATAGCCAGCCCCGCCGGATTCATCATGACGATCAAACCTCGTGCATCAATAATTTTGATGCATTCCGGCTCATTGTCAATAATGGTACGCAGGCGGTATTCACTGCTGATAAGCTTAGCTTCAATCTGCTTACGTTCGGTAATGTCACGGGCGGCGGCAAACACCCCCAACACCTTACCATTACCGTCATGGTATACCGTGGCATTATAAAGCACATCGGTGACTTTGCCGGAGGTATGGCGGATGGCCAACGGGTAATCGGTCACGGCCCCCTGTGAAAAAACCTGCTGATAGCCCCGGCGGGCCTGTTCAGGGTCGGTGAAATAGTCGGCAAAATCACTGCCGATCAGGCTATCACGGGGCACACCCGTCACCTGCTCCGTGGCCGTGTTGACATCGGTGATTTTACCCTCGCCATTGATAGTCACTAAAGGGTCAAGGCTGGCCTCAATCAGGCTGCGGGCATATTGTGCGGCTAACTGGCTGGCTTCTTCGGCTTTTTTCCGTTCGCTAATGTCAACAAACGTAGCAATTGCGCCGATCATCACGCCGTCGGTAATAATCGGTTGCGACCAGTATTCGACGGGTACGGCAGTGCCGTCCTTGCGCCAAAAAACTTCTTGTTCAACATGTATTTCTTGGTTACGCTTATAAGCGGCGTACATCCGGCATTCACTGGCAGGGTAAGGACGGCCATCAGGATAAGAATGGTGGATAAGTTCATGGATATGTTTGCCGATAATTTCATCGGTATTTTCATATCCCAAAATCCGTAAAAATGCCCGGTTGACGAACGTGCAGTTGCCGTGGGTATCTACCCCATAAGCCCCCTCGGCAATGGAATTAAGCAGTGAATGGAGTAACTGGTTCGATTCACGCAGGGCTACCTCAGCCCGTTTGCGCTTAGTAATGTCGTGCATAACGGCTAGCACATGCGCCCCGTCAGCATCCTGGGCACACAGGGTAGTAAAGATTTGCACTGTCCGATGGCCGCCATCTTTATGGGTAATCGTCCATTCTTCGCCTTGAATGTGTTCACCTTGGCGCATACGCTCCATACGCTGCTTCGCCCGCTGTTGCGTATCGGGATCGATATACACCGTCTGATACCAGCCTAAGCGGTTAATTTCTTCCAGGGAAAACCCGGTGATGCTTTCCATACTGGGATTCCACACCGTAAAGTGGACATAAGGCGGTTCAGCGATGCTATGGCAGACGGCGACGCCATCGACTTCCGCGTCAATCACTGCCTGGGTAAACGCCAATTGTTCCGCTAAACGGCGTTCAAGCCGCTTGCGCTCGGTAATGTCTTCTTTGATAGCCAGGTAATGTGTGACCACCCCATCTGCTTGGCAAACTGGGGAAACCAACGCCAATTCGATATATTCGCTGCCATCCTTACGCTTATTGATAAATTCGCCTTGCCAAACTTCCCCGCGCAGCAATGTATCCCACATATTCAGATAAGTCTGTGGCGGGGTTTTACCCGATTGCAGCAAATTTGGATTATTTCCTTGTGCTTCGGTGCGGCTATACCCGGTTGCTTTAACAAAAGCTTCATTGACAAATTCAATGTTAGCATTAAGGTCGGTGATGACAATAGAGCTGGGGCTTTGCTCTACGGCCAGCGAAAGTTTTCTCAATGACTCCTGATCACGCCGACGCTCCATTAACTCCCTCATCAAAGCCAAGGTGTTGGTTGAGAGACCTTCATAAATGGACTGAATGATGTCAATTAGCGTCCCCGTTGTCCCTTGCATTTGTCCATCAGCCTGCTGCTTGGCGACTTCTAATGGTATGCCTGCCTGCATAGCCAAAACAATCATGGCAAGGTAACGGTCATTCTCCAAAATATGCGCGACCAACCAGCGGCTCAGGAATACCAAAACCTCATTGATGACTTTTTCTGGCGATTTGTTAGCTTTATCTTCCTTTAGCTGGCAAATCGTTTCTATAAAGTGCCTGTGGGTCGCTTTGTGACCAAGCTCTAAAGCATCTTCAGGAAAATATCTGTGCCAAATGGCTTCTTCTGTGTCAAAGTGATAAACGGCATAGTTTGCCAACTCATCAAAAATAGCATTCAATGCAGGAATATCGGACTGGAAAGCCACATGACTGGCAAGCCTATTAATTAACTGGACTAACTTCTTATGCTGTTCGTCAATGTTAGGCAACCCAGTCTTAAAATTGTCATTCCACGGAAATATATCAATCGAATCCATGCTTATCCTCTTATAATTGAAAGCCTGTCTATCGCATTTTTTGGTGATATGGACAGAAAGGCTCAACGCTGGCAAACTGCGCACATTTTTCTCCCTACCACCGTATAAAAAAATGCTGTGATACGCGGAAATCGAAAAATGAAGTTTAAATAGACAACACCACCTTACCAGTGGTATGTCCTGCCTCAAGCAAATCATGCGCGGTGCTGGCTTGCGCTAATGGCAAAACGTGGCTGACATGGATACTTAATTTCCCTGCATCAATAAACTTCGCACATTGTTTAAGTATCGCAACATATCGGTCGCGAGCGGCGGGCAAATCACGCAGCATAGGCGTTAACATCAGCTCAAAACCCAACAATAAATTGCGCACCCGCGCTTCGCCCAAATCAACGGCTTTAGGCTCCAGTAAAGTGACTAGGCGACCATAATAAGCCGTTAGTGGAATACTGGCCTTAAACGTATCGCCGCCAATGGTATCGAACACCAAATCCGCACCCTGCTGAGAGGTCAACTGGCTGACGGCATCGGCGACATCGGTCTGGCTATAGATAATGGCTTCATCCGCACCCAGAGATTTGACAAATTCGGCCTTTTCAGCGGAACTGACCGTCGTAATGACCCGCGCCCCAGCAAGCTTGGCTAACTGCACGGCTACATGGCCGACACCGCCTGCCCCCGCTTGCACCAACACCGTTTGCCCGGCTTGCAAGCCACCCCGCGCAAACAAAGCCCCAAATGCCGTGATCAGCACCAAGGGGGCAGCGGCGGCCTCGACATAACTTAAGTCCGCTGGCATCCGGCAAGCCCAACGCTGGTCAAGTACGGTATATTCGGCGTAATTGCCCTGCTCCCGCCCTAAACCGCCATGACAAAACCACACTTTATCGCCCACCTTAAACTGGTCGGCATTCGGGCCGACCGCCACCACCTCGCCCGCCCCATCAAAACCCAATACGGCGGGCAATAGGGCGTTAGGGTATAACAGGCCGTTCCGGCGGATTTTGGTATCGACCGGGTTAACCCCGGCAGCATATAGACGTACTTTAATATCGGTAGCGTGGCTTATTTGCGGCTCGGCAATCTCTTGCAAGGCCAACACGCCGCTGTCACCAACTGCTGTCATAACTATGGCTTTCATTAAAATATCCTAAATTAACGTGATATGGAAAAAAACTTATAATATCCCTTAACTAAAACCTATCGGGGCATTGACCTTCCGGCTAAAGAAATTTACGCCCACCAGATAAGATTGGCAAATCATTAATGTCAGAAGGATACTTTTGTAATCTAGCTAAAAATGGGCATGAAGCATTCTAAGGGTATCCTAAGCCCCCCCGCTTTGCTGTAGAGATATACTCTGAACGGTCAAGTTTTCGGCTTTTACAATTTACTGTAGGGTACGCTGTGCGTACCTTTTGCACTGATTTTATGAGGGTTTTTAAAGGTACGCACAGCGTACCCTACCAAAAAAACCGAAAACTTGACCGTTTGAAGTATAGTTCGGGATTGTTGCCTAAATTACCAACACCCCATTCAATTTTAAGTCCACTTAAAAAGCCGGACATTGTGTAAAACCTGTGACGTAACGTTCTTTAGCGGTTTTTCAAAAAACCTATAGCTTATGCTCTAAAGCAACAAACGATACCATCGCCTTTGGTTTGAATTTACAAAGTTTAAAATAGTCATCATCAATAACCCTAAAAAATGCTACCCTTTTAGGCCTATCCTTACCACACTTTGGAGCCACGATGGATTTGCATTATTTAAGCCGTTTTTTCACCCCCAACAGTGTCGCTATTGTCGGCGCGTCTGAGCGCGAAGACAGCGTAGGTTATCGCTTGTTGCTCAATATGCAGGAAGCGGGTTTTAGCGGCGGTTTATATCCGGTCAACCATAAGCATGACACCTTGCTGGGTTTACCTGCCTACGCGGATGTGTTGTCAATCCCCGAAGACCTCGATTTGGTGGTGATCGCCACCCCAGCCGCCAGCGTGCCCGGCATTGTCCGGCAATGCGGCGAAAAGGGCGTGGGGGCCGTGATTATCATTACCGCCGGGTTCGGCGAGCTAGGCGAAGAAGGCAAACGCTTGCAGCAAGAAGTGCTGGCGATTGCCCACCGTTATGGGATACGCCTTATCGGCCCGAATTGCTTAGGAGTTATCCGCCCTAGCGGCCAATTGAACGCCACCTTTGGCGATGGGGTCGTTAAAGACGGCACATTGGCCTTACTATCGCAATCGGGGGCGGTCTGTACGGCCATTTTAGATTGGGCAAAAGCCCAAGACATCGGCTTTTCCACCGTGGTGTCGATGGGCGGGGCGGCGGACATTGATTTTGGCGAAGTCTTGGATTATCTGGCGACCGACACCCACACCACAGGCATTTTGATGTATGTCGAAGGCATACGCGATGCCCGCCGCTTCTTAAGCGGCCTAAAAGCCGCCGCGCGTCTTAAACCCGTTATTTTAATCAAATCGGGCCGCCATGAAGCGGGCTGTAAGGCGGCCATGTCACATACCGGGGCGATGGTTGGCGGTGATAATGTCTTTGATGCCGCGATTGCCAGAGCGGGTGTTGTCCGCGCTTATAGCATCACCGAATTATTTTCGGCGGCGCGGATTTTGGCAAACAATTATAGCGTTAACGACAAACGCTTGGCGATTATCACCAATGCTGGCGGGCCCGGCGTGATGAGCACCGACCGCGCCGAAGATGTCGGCGTGAAAATGGCGGAACTGAGCACAGCCAGCCTTCAGGCCTTGGACCAAGTATTGCCGCCGCATTGGTCCCATGCCAATCCGATTGATATATTGGGCGATGCCACCTCGGAACGCTACCAAAAAGCCTTGGATATATGCTTGGCGGATGACAATATCGACGGCATTTTGGTGATTCTGACTCCGCAAGCCATGACCCATCCGACCCAAGTCGCCCAGAGCATTATTGCTGGTGCCAAAGCCAGTAACAAACCCGTTTTGGCGACGTGGACAGGCGGGGCGCGGGTACAGGAGGGCCGTAATCTGTTTGCCAACAGTAATGTCGCCCACTTTAACACCCCGGAAGTGGCGGTGGATGCGTTTGCGTTTTTGGCGCATTACACCGAAAACCAAATCCTGTTAAAACAAATCCCCTCGCCCACCGATGATCTGGCGGTTCCTGATGTGGCGGGGGCGCGGCTGATTATCGAGCGGGTGTTGGCGGAAGGCCGCCAAGTTCTGACCGCCCAAGAAGCCAAAGCCATTTTGGCGGCTTTCCATATTCGGGTGACGCAGACCATTAACGTCAGCAATGCCAAAGAGGCGATGATCGCCGCCGAAACCATGGGCTTTCCGGTGGTGCTAAAAGTCAATATGGCGGAATTTAGCCATAAGTCCGATATTGGCGGGGTACGCCTGAATATCACCAGCGCCCAAGAACTGGCCGGACACTTTGGTGAGATGACCGCAGCCATCCGGGAAAAATATCCAGAAATAACGAGTGTCGGCATGACGGTCGAGCCGATGTTCCGCTCGCCCAGTGGCCGGGAAATTATGATCGGCGTGGTCAGGGATCCGGTCTTCGGACCGGCCATCAGCGTCGGCTTAGGCGGCACGATGGTGGAGATTTTAAAAGACAGCGCCGTCGCCCTGCCGCCGCTGAACGCCTACATGGTCGGACAAATGCTGGCAAAAACCAAAGCCGCCAAGTATTTGCAGGCGTTCCGAAACTTGCCGCCCGCCAATATCCAAGCCCTAGTGGAAGTGTTGCTGAATGTCTCAACAATGGTCAGCGAGTTGCCGGAAATTTTGGAACTGGACATCAATCCCTTGATTGTCGATGCCCACGGGGCCGTTGCCGTCGATGCGCGGATTAAAGCCGAAGTCGCGCACCAAATGAGCCGTTATGCGCACATGGCGATACACCCTTACCCGCATGAGCTGATCAGCCATTATCAGTTAGCCAATGGCCTGAATATCAGCATCCGCCCGATTCGCCCCGAAGATGCGGTGATGGAAAAGCATTTTGTCAGCCGCTTGTCGGCCAAAACCAAATACTTCCGCTTCCGGCAAGCCTCGCAAGAACTGACCCCCGATATGATTGTGCGTTTTACCCAAATCGACTATGACCGGGAAATGGCTTTTGTCGCCGTCACCGAAGCGGAAGGTATGCCGCGTGAGTTAGGTGTGGGGCGCTATATCAGAAACCCTGACGGCCATTCGGTGGAATTTGCCTTAGTGGTCGCCGACGATTGTCAATGCTTAGGTATAGGCTCCAAGCTGATGAACAGCCTGATGCAAACCGCAAAAAGCCAAGGCAATACCTTATTTGCCGCCGAAGTCCTGGCTGAAAATACCGCTATGTTATCGTTGCTGAAAAAATTGGGCTTTAGCATCCTGACCATAGCGGGCAATGACGCGGTGGTGCAGGTCGAGAAAGATCTGCGGCTATAGGCTTAACGCTTAGGCTGCAAACTACGGAAAAACCCCTACGATTTTTGCGCAATACCTGCAAAAATTGTAGGGTTATGTTCTATAAATACAATATAACTAATTGTTTATAATAATAATATTAAAATGGCATAGGCTGTGCTTTAAGGAGCGTTATATCCACAACATAAATAGGAAGCCTCCTAATGAAAAAATTACTGCCGCTACTGTGCCTTTATGCCTTAAGCCCTATGGCGCAAGCCAGTACGGCTTATGGTTCCTTGAGCAATTTTGATGCGGTTAACGATACCGGGGAAGATACCCACGGCTTTGAAATCGAAATCGACGATGTCCACAGCACCCAAATCCAATACACTTACGATTGGAACCATTACGGCCATCCGACCATTACCGAAGATAACAGCGACCCGGCGCACCCGAAAACGTTTGTCCGTTATGAAAGCAAAAAAGATGCGGCAGGCAATTATTTAAGCTATACGGCCATGCCCGCCGGGCCATTCCCGCCCACCCAAGGCCATCAGTGCACCAATCCGGCTGTGAATATCGGCTGTGAGCATTTCGGCGTGTCTTATTCTGCCCCAGGCATCATTAAATACCATTGGCTGATTGACAACCCCAGTGCCCCCGGCAATTTGGTCTTAGGGCCAGAAGTGCTGATGTCGGCGCCGTCTTGGACTTATCAGCCGCCTGTTGCCGCCCAACCGGCAAAAGTGGTAGCGGTCATCCCTGCCCCTCCTGTACCGCCCGTTAAAGAATTTGGCGTACCGTCTTGGGTAAAAGTGATTAAGACCCAACTGCATAGCAACATCAAACTGCCTTTGGATGATTTGAGCAGCGCCGATAAAAATGGCGACGGCAAAGCGGATTGGACGAACGGCGAACCCGCCCAAGTGGAAACCGAATGGTATTTGCTGCAAGCGCAAACTAACGGCCTCAATAAAGCAAAATTACAGTTACCCGGTGCAGCCGAGCCATTGAATAACGGCGACGAACAAATCACCCGCCGTTATGAGTTTTATAAATACGCCGGAGAGCCTTTATCTTTAGATGGCGAAACGGGCGAAGCGATGTGCGACGTGGTCGCTAAAGACGGCCTGCATGGCATAGGCAAAGTAGATGTTACCGATGCCAGCGGCAACAGTTATACCTACACCTGTAGCACCGATGTGGTGGTCGGCGATTATACCGGGGCGCAAATGGTCGGCTTTGATGTCGCCGCCCCGCTGGGTTTGATCGAACATATCGAAGACGGCAAAATCAATGTGGCCTATACCAAACGGACTGTGGTGGCTGGCGGTAATACGCCTTACGTCACGACCGTCAGCGGCGGCACCTTGCCACAAGGCTTAGCTATCGATTCGGGTACAGGGGTCTTATCGGGTAAGCCTACCGAAGCAGGCGTGTTTACCTTCACCGTTAACGCCACCGATGCCGATAATGCCGTCATCAGCAAAAACTATACGATTAGCATTATTAACCCCTTGGCTTTGCTGCCAGTGATCAGCACCACCGTTTTACCCGCCGCTACCGAAGGGGCTGCTTATAGCAGCCAGTTAACAGCAACAGGCGGTTTGCCGCCGTATACTTGGACCGCGACCGCGCTGCCTGCTGGCTTACAGCTCTCGGCTTCCGGTTTATTGTCGGGTACGCCAGCCGTAGGGTCGGCAGGGGCCAATATCGCCACTTACACCGTGACCGATCAAGCCGCCAAAACAGACAGCAAATCCCTCACCTTAACCATTTCTTCGGTGGGTAATCCTGCCTGTAGCCAAACCGATGCGCCCATCAAATCGATAGGACGCAAGTTTCTGGTCATCAATAGCGGTTTACTGGCCTCAGACCATGTTTGGTATACGCCGACCCCTGCCGGAACAACCTTTACTGGTGGTACGACAACTTTCCTGACCGGAGAACTGGTGACGTTTTCGGGTACGCTGGACGGTATCGGCGCTTGCCATGCCACAACAATGGTGGTGAAGCCTAAGCCTAATTACAGTGTGGCAGATGCCGGACACGCCAAAATCAGTGCTTTTGGCAGCAATTACATTATGGTAGGCGCCAAGAAAATCATTTGGAACAGCAAAACCGCTTATCTGCTGAATGCCCCAGCAATCCAAGTCGGTATGAAAGCCGTTTGGCGCGGTAAACTCGACACCGCCAGCAATACGGTGTTAGCGACTAAATTGACCATCAATTAACACCCTTCGACCTTAAAAGCCCGGCAAGCTATTGACATAGCTTGCCGGGCTTTTTTTTGCCCGATCATCACGTTTTTAACATTCGGATAAATAGTTCAGCTACCCGATATTAAAAAGTTGAACATCAAGCCCAAACCCTGTAAATTCCAAAATCAACAGGCTCGCCTTGCCGCTTCATTTTCAACCCTATTGAGGAAAACCAGCATGGGATGTACCCAACATATCCGCCTAATGGCCGAGTACAACGCATGGATGAACATTAAGGTGTTTACAGCAGCACTAACCTTGCCGGAAACGGAACTGGTCGCCGATAAAAAAGCCTTTTTCGGTTCGATAATAGGCACTTTAAACCATTTGCTGGTTGCCGATACGCTGTGGCTGAAACGCTTCGCCGGACACCCTGCCCTGTACACCGCCTTAGGGCCAGTTGCCCGCTTGCCCACCCCGACCGCGCTAGACCAACAGCTCTTCACCGATCTACAAGGCCTCTACGAGCATCGGCAATGGTTGGACACAGTGATTGTCGAATGGGCAGAAGCCATCACCGAACCGGACTTAACGCATATCCTGCATTATGTCAGTACCAAAGGCGTACCCGGAGACAAAGACTTTTTTAGCCTGATCATGCACTTTTTCAACCACCAAACCCATCACCGGGGCCAAGCCACCACCTTATTATGCCAAGCGGGCGTGGATGTGGGGGTTACTGACTTAGTGGCGTTAATACCCAACGCGCTGTAATGGCCTTGCAACAACAGTTAACCGAACAGGGTTTTGCCATTGTCCCGAACAGGCTAGACAGCGGACAAATCGCCACCCTGCGCCAGCTACTGACACAACCGCCCGACCATAAACCTGTACCCGGAATACGCGGGCTATTAGACAAATATCCGCTCTTGCGGCAATTAGCCAACTCTCCGGCTATTCGGGAGCTGGTCGAACCTATCTTAGGGCCGGATGCCGCCATCATCCGCTCGGTGTTCTTCAACAAAAGCCCCACCACTAATTGGCAAGTCGCTTGGCATCAGGATTTGGCGATTGCCGTAAAGGCACAGCACGAAGTCGCTGGCTTTAGCGGCTGGTCTTGTAAAGAAACAATCCCCTATATGCAACCGCCCGTCGCCATTTTACAAACCCTGCTCACCGTCAGAATCCATTTAGATGCCGCCGACGACAGCAATGGCGCGTTATGGGTCGTCCCCGGCTCGCATACCCTAGGCCGCTTGCCCGCCCAACAGGCGGCGAGCGTGGCAAAGGCTAGGGGCAAACAGTTATGCGCCGTGCAAGCGGGTGATGTGATGTTGTTCAGGCCGCTGCTTTTACATGCCTCGAAAAAAGCCGTGTCGGACTGCCAGCGGCGGGTTATTCATTTGGAGTTCTCGGCTACGCCGTTGCCGGAGCCGTTGGTTTGGGCGGAGTGGGGGATTTAATTTGATGGACCTGGGGAGGCATACGCAAAAATAATTGGATAACAGTCGATTATTACCGTTTAAAATGATGCGTTTGATACAGATTACTAATCTGTATGTTATTGCCTATATGTTATTTTAATCTTTAAACTGGGTTAATAATACTTTTTTAAAAACTTTAAATTCATTCGCGATTGTCCCATATACAAGTTTTCTCAATGTCATTTCTTTAAAGGCATCATTTATCAAGCCAGAACGGCTAAAAAACAAAAACTCCAAGGATGTCTGCGTTACTCGAAAATTTTGGAATTTTATTCCGCCCGAACTAAAATGCCAACAATCGTCCGTATTCCACACTAAGTCATCAACGACTTTCACTTCATTAATATTGTTTTGAGATTCAGAAAAATATTTATCTAACGGAGTAAAAGTGTTGCGGCCAAAGTGGTTTTTTTCTGTACTGCCTAATACTAAATGAATCGAGATAGGCATTTCTGAGTATATTTGAAAGTGCTGCTTTAGTGTAGGAAAATTTGTTTCAATAATGCTTTTGTAATTTTCAAGAAAAACCGAATACAGCCACACCAGATAGCTTTTAACGTCATCATCCGAGATTGTATGACCTCTAGTCACATCAGTTTTTACCTTGCTTTCCCCATCAAATAATGGGCTGTTAATCTCGATATTGGTTGTATTAAGCGAATTTATCACTCTTACGAGCGAGCTTTCCAATTTATCAAGATCACCATAGCGAGCGTGAAACTTTGGCAGATGACCAGAATTTAGCGAGTCCTCAGCTGCATCTAATATTTGTTTCTCCTCCTCTGCTGTTAAGTTCGAGAAATAACTAACAATGCTACCATCCCATATTTCCTTGATTTCACCGCTTCTTTTCTTTGTCGAAATTAGCTCTTCTCGGTAGTGCCTAATCAACCTTTCGCGCAATAGTTTTTTTAGGACTTCATCGTACTTAAGAGGATATCGAATAGAGAGGCCGTCAACACTAAGTAACTCCTTAAAGATTACCTTGTTTCGTAAAACAGTCTCGACAATAAATTCCACAAGCATCTCTGGGCAATGCGATTCGTTAAGTAGCCCCTCTTTTATAAGCTGTTCTAGCTGCGGTAACAGTTCGTAGTTAATTACTTCGGATTTTATGTTTATCCCATCTCGAAAGCCGCAGGCACTTCCTGTCCAGTGGAGCTGATCAGCTCCATCCAGATAAGCAAGGTTTGACTTTCCTAGCACTTGCTGTGCTGGCATAAAGTGAACTTCATTGTCAGTTTCTCCTAGCGATCGAAAACCGTAGCCTCCAAGGCATCGTTTAACCAGGAGTAATTCACCGATAAACCCAATCCGACCTTCTGTCTGGGGGGTGAATACTTCTCGCAATGCTGGGAAATGTTGTTGAACAAAAGACGTATAGAAGTGTAGATAGCGAGTGGCGTTTTCCCGAACGTATTTATCGAAAACAATTTTGTGTTTAGAAGAAGCCAATCGATAGTAGAGCGTGAAAATATCTGCCTTAACGCACAGTTCGGTTACTTGCTCGAACTCGTCCGCTAGTTGCTGTTGGGACATTGCATTGAACCGCTGCACTTTAAACGCAACTATGTAATCCCTAAGTTGCTGAAAATAGAAACTGACTACCGATGTCCTAGTCTCAGTTTCGCTACGCAAAAGGATACCGTACTCAAACAATTCCTCCATAATAGACTCGTTAACTCTTAAGCCCAATGAGGTTCGAATATCATCTTCTAATATTTGATCGGTATTGCGTTGATACAGAAGTCCGGCGATTGCTTTTAAGGTATATTCCGCTTGCCGCTCATCTGCTGTCCGGCTGATAGATCTTCGAAAGTAGGCATCGAAAAATTCAGCTGAGCTGAAAGTTAAATGCTTGAGGCTTGAGTTCTGAGCAACGTCAAAGAAGACTCTCAGTAAGAACGGATTGCTGCTTGCCTCTTTAAGCACTGCGTCCTCGAAATTACCAGAAAATTGATACGCCTGCCGATATTTATCAATAGCAGAAAAAAACTCCCTATCTGAAAACGCTCCAGTTTCTGCTTTTTTTGTCAATATTTCTATTTTTGTGGGATTGCCTCGTACCGAAGTAAACTGCTCGACCGCAGATGTCTTACAACTGGCAATTATTTTGATGTTATTGTTTTCGGCGGCACTCAATAGCGAACTCAAATGGTTTACGCGGTATGTATATATCCACTCATCAATAGCGTCTACAATGATTGTCAGCGTTTTACTTCTTCCTGCCAGTTTCGCGATGTGCCGTACGACTTGAATAGGCAGGTCAGGGCCATTGAATGTCCATGAAAATACTTCTGCTATTGCTTCGGTAATTCCGGCTTCAAGCGCACTGCCGTTAAAGAATAATACTGGATTTCCAGCATCGAGAAGACTCTCAGCAAGCCAACACATCTCGCATGTTTTACCAAACCCGGATTGTCCAATCAAAAGTAGTCCGGGTAATGATGAACGGTAGAAGAATTCTTCAACGTCTTTCTGGATTGCGCTTCTCGGAACATGCAGCTCAGGAACATACTTTCTTCCATCTATTAGCGCTCCTTTGACAATCCGTAATTCGTCAGCAACTTGCGAACGGCAAAAAGTAACTAGGTTGTCAGGATTCAGGGCAAAGAAAAGCAATTGAGCATCTAAAATATCCTCATCTGGCAATACTATGCCGTATCCACGGATATTAATGTCCTTTGGATCAATCCGAGCCTTCGTAACAGAGTCGTAAAGCCGATAGTCACTACCGTTAGTTACAACAGTATAGGGTGCTATGGGATGCACAAGACGGGCGTACGATATGGCTTGATCTCTGTCATCATCGGTCAGTTGAAGGCCATCAGCTTTGGTTTCGAAGATCAAAAGATTTCGGCCATTCCGCTTGACAAGGATATCCAAACGGCAGCAGATAGTATCTCTCTTCCTTGTTTTAGTTTGCCCGACACCGACAATAACGGACTGGCGGCCAATATTCAAAGAAAACGTACGTTCAAGCTGTATCTCGTGTAGTGCTATCCCCGCTTGTTCTAGCCAAGGAAGAACATATTTAACTTTTATATCTTCTTCAGTCACTGCGCTTAATTTCTCCAAGAAATAACAGTTTATTCTTAACTAAAATGCAGCATCAAAATCTGCCAAATGCCTTTCGCCCGGTTGCTTGCAGACAAGGAGTCCGTAGCCATCATCAGGATGGGTTGGCTGAATATCGGGCATAACTTCAATCCTTAAATCCGAACCTTCCAGAATAAAATTAAGCTGGCTGCCCGGGTTAATTCCCAGCCGTTTTATCTCTAAATGGATAATAACTTGACCTTGTTCAGAAACGGTGACTGTTTGCATATCGACCCCAGAAATTACCGAAAAACCTGCCTGTTTAACGCCTTTATTCCGTTGATAGGGTAACCCATAGTATGATAATTTTGTTAACGGTGTTTTATTGAATCGGGCTGTGGCGGCGTTTTGTCAGAAAACTATTCTACGATAAGAGTAGAACACTAAAGTGTCAAGGCTATTTATTGCCAACACGCCATTTGCAAGCCCGCCGTTGAGTAGGTGAAATGGCAGAGTTACTCTGTTGAAGCACACTGCTCCTTTTAGGTGCAGAGGCTTGGGTAATATATCACAACACCTCAAGTGAAAAAGTTACAGCTTAAACTTATGCTGACGTGGTATTATTTATCCATCATTTAGGCAGTATCAGCAGGGTGGGGGCCGGTAAGGGTATCGGGCTGTAACCGTTGCACGGCCTAACCCCATACACTTAAGGAGAGTCGCCATGCCGCGTAAAGTCCACATGCACGATCAAGTGCATAATAAGATTGACGGTATTATGAACCATTACAAGAGAAAACCTGTGACTGGGTTTATATACCGATTAAGACGGCTTATCAGGCCAGCTTTAGCTAGTTGATAGCGTGGGATAATAGACAGCTTAATTGTGTTCGTCTGTCTCCAGACCTTCCTTGTATGGAATTGAACGGATTATAGGATCCGGCGTTAAGCAAACGATAGGCTAAACGTTAGTACACGCGGTTAGGCCATCGTGCAATGGCTAAAGACCATCGCACTCCGTTTACTGCCGTAAAGACCCATAAACCGCTTCGCGGTAGTTGCGCTCCTGTGTGGCGTCGCCGGACAAGTGCGCTAAGTCCGATAGTTTGCCTAAAGCCCCTGGGCTATAACTGACCAAAGCGACTGCCGCCAGATAGGCGTTGGCGGCGGCTTTTCTGTGTCCGTCTAAAAAGGCGGCATCGCCGCTACGCTCTAGCCATAAGGCGCGGGCTTTCGGTACGGCGGCAAGGTGCGTGGCTAGGCGTTGCGCGTAAGCTAGGGCTTGGTCGTTTAAGTTACGCCATAATAGGCTGAAAAAATATTGTTCGGCGATGACATAGCGTTGCAGGCACGGGCTTTGGCGCGGGTCGGCTAGCATTACACCGAGCCTTTCGGTGCTTAACGGCGCACCGAAATAAGCGTTTGCCCAGGCGATAAAATCCGCTTCGGGTAGGGTTTCCGCATCCACTCCAGACCATTGGTCAAACACTTGCAGGTCGCCGCGCAGAAAACCGATTTGCCCGACCACCACGCTGTATCTGACATCCTCACCCCATAAACCTGATGCTTTGGCCAGTTCGCCGTCCAAGTCCTTCCACTGGCGCAGGGCGGCTAAGGTTTGGATATGCGCCAAATCGACCAACACCCCGCCGGGTAATTGTTGCCGCGCCGTGGCAAACGCCGCCGCCGCTTGTTGGGCTTGGCCATCGTCTAGGGCATGGCAGCCTTGATACCATGCCCCGATACCGCTACGCCATGCTTCAACCGAAGCGGGTAAGGTGACAGGGGGCTGTTGCCCGGATAAGACTTGTTTGAATGTCCGTAACTCGTCGGTGCTGAGGTTGCTTTTCAGCCAACTTAAGGACAGGCCGAAGTCTTCGGGGGCGGCGACGGGCAGGCAAGCGGGTTTGCGCTGTAGGTGGCGTTGCTGCTCTTGCCAGCGGTCAATAAACAATTTCCGGCGGCCTGGGGCGACAAACGGCGGCGGGGTGTCGCTAACGCTGGAGATTAGGGTAACATCGTCGATAAAGTAATTGACATTGGAAACGTCTTCCCAGAGGTCGCCGATGAAGGAGTATTTACTGACTGCCGAGCCGGGTATATCGGCGGCATTGGCGACCTCTTTCAAGTCGGTCAGCACCTTAGTGCCGTCTGTGATGCGCAAGTTGTAACGCCCGCGCGGAATGTCATAAATCATGTCGGTGACATACCACACAAAGGGCTGGGGTGTGAAGAGGGGTTGGGTGGTGTTGGCGCTGATATGCGCTAAGTGACCGTTTTCTGTCAGGAGCCAAAAACTGATGCCATCACGTCTGAGGCCAAAATGTTGCGGGCCGGCTAGGGCTATGTTTAAAGCTTGGCTAGGGTCGGCAATCATGAAGGCAAAATGAAAATGCAGCTTGCCGCTTTTTTGCACGGGCAAAGCACCTTGCAGCTCAGGAAAGTCGTGGTCGTTGGCGAAATCTTGCAGTTGTACCGAACGGTCGCCGCTGTAGGCGAATTGGTTGCTGAGGGCAACCCTGCCCCGCGCTTTTTCGACGACGAAAAAAGTATCGGGGCCGGTTTCGATCAGGCTATCGTCAAACGTATAACGGGCCAGCACGACATTAGTGGCGGCGTTAAGGGAGTGGGCGGCTAAAGCCAGACACAAGCCTACGGTGATGCGTGATGTTTTACCTAGCATATTGCCTTTCCTTATGATGGGATTGCCTGCGGATGCGAATACTTTCAATTACCCAAGTATAGACGACTTTGCTGGAAAATAAAAGGCATGGATAACAGGCTTTAAATCCCCCATTCTATACTTCAAACAGCCAAGTTTTCGGTTTTTTTGGTAGGGTACAGCGTACCCTACGGTAAATTGTAAAAGCCGAAAACTTGGCCGTTCACAGTATATCCGCGTGTTAGCTAGGTTTTAATGCAATTGCCCTGACTGACCATCTGCTGTGTAATGAGCGCTAACGGTCATCCATGATACAATATAAAATGTAGTGTTTTTATTTTACCCGCCAGCCAGCCAAAGGCTTAAGGTCTTAGGCAAGTCCGGTGAGCGGGGGTATCACTAGAGATCATCCGAGGTACTTTTCCAATATAGGCAGCGGCAATCATGAGACACGTTATTCAGGAACTCGCAGCACAACACAGCTACCAAGCCACGCAGTTGCTCGCCATCTTAAGGGCGGTGCAGGGCCGTTACCATTATATACCCGCAGCGGCGATAGAACAGTTGGCCGAATTGTTAAACATTCCCCGCACCCATATCATCGGCGTGGTGGAGTTTTACAGTTTTTTCCATTTACAGCCCCAGGGCGAGTATGAACTGCTGATCAGCGACTCGATTACCGACCAAATGCTCGGCAAAGCGGAGTTAATGGCGTATTTGTCCGAACGTTTACAGGTGCCGGTGGGTGGGGTACACGCGGATGGCGTAGTCAGTTTGGATAACACGTCCTGTACGGGCTTATGCGACCAAGGGCCGGCGGGTTTGGTAAACGGCAGGGCTTTGACGCGGTTGGATAAGGCCAAAATTGACCAGATAGCTGATTTGATTAGCCAGCGCAAGCCCGTGGCAGAATGGCCTGCCGAATTATTTGTAGTCAGTGACAATATCCAAAAAACCGCCCTCCTGTTAAGCCAAACCGTAGCACCAGGAGCCGCTTTACAGGCGATGTTTAGCCGAGGCAAGGCGGCAACGCTGGCGGCACTTGAGCAATCCGGTTTGCGTGGGCGCGGCGGGGCGGGTTTTAAAACGGCGATGAAGTGGCGGTTTTGTGCCGAAGAAGCGGATGCGGTGCGTTATGTGGTCTGTAACGCCGACGAAGGCGAACCCGGCACGTTTAAAGACCGGGTGTTGCTGAACAGCTATGCCGAGCAAGTGTTTGAAGGTATGACCGTGTGCGCGGCACTGATCGGGGCTAGCCAAGGCTTTTTATATTTGCGCGGCGAATACTTGTTCCTGTATGAACCGTTACAGGCCGTTCTGGCCCGGCGGCGGGCAACGGGCTTATTGGGCAATGCGATTTTAGGCCAAGACTTTAGTTTCGACATTAGCATTTGTTTGGGGGCGGGGGCTTATATCTGCGGCGAAGAATCGGCCTTGATCGAATCGCTGGAAGGTAAAATGGGCATACCGCGTAACCGTCCGCCTTATCCGGTCACGCACGGCTATCTTGGCAAGCCTACGGTCGTTAATAATGTCGAAACTTTTTTGGCGGCCGCACATATTGCCCTAAACGGCGGCGAAGGTTTCGCCAGCATCGGCACGGACAAATCTAAGGGGACAAAAATCCTCAGCATCAGCGGTGATTGCCGCCGCCCAGGCATTTATGAATACCCTTTCGGCACTAGCGTCCAAACTATCCTTAACGACTGTGGCGCGGATGATGTGCTGGGCGTACAAGTCGGTGGGCCGTCGGGGACGTTCATTTCCGCCCAAGAGCTGCACCGCCTGTTGGCGTTTGAAGATTTGGCGACGGGCGGCTCGTTTATTATCTTTAACACCCGCCGCAACCTGCTCGATATTGTCAATAATTTCACCCACTTTTTCGCCCACGAAAGCTGCGGCTTTTGTACGCCCTGCCGGGTCGGCACGTCTTTGCTGAAAAAACAACTGGATAAAATTATTAGCGGCCATGGCTCGGCGGGTGATGTGGTGGCTTTAGAAGAGCTTTGCCAATTGGTCAAAAACCAGAGCCATTGTGGGCTAGGACAAACCGCCGCCAACCCCATTTTAACGACTTTGGAACGCTTCCCCGAAGTCTACCAAAGCCAATTGAAAAAAATCAGTTATGAACCGGGCTTTGATCTGGATGCGGCCTTAGAGACCGCCCGGCGCATGGCGAACCGCAACGACCCCGCCGCGCATCTGGCACAAATAGAGGCAGAACATGACTAAGACTATCACTTTGGACGGAAAAGCCATTCCGTTTGCAGACGGGCAGACCATTATGCAGGCGGCCACCGCCGCCGGGGTTTATATCCCGCATTTATGCCATCATCCTGAGTTTACCCCGCACGGCAGTTGCAAGCTTTGTACCGTCAATGTCAATGGGCGTAACTGTTCGGCCTGCACTTTCCCCGCCGCTGAAGGCCAGGATGTGTTGAACAACACCCAAGAGCTGAATGCCGATAGGCAAAAAATCACCCAAATGCTCTTTGTCGAAGGCAACCATTTTTGCCCGTCTTGCGAAAAGACCGGCAACTGCCAATTACAGGCCGTGGCTTACCATCTGAATATGCTTGATGACCATTTTCCGTTGTTTTATCCGCACCGCCAAATGGACGCATCGCACCCCGATGTTCTGATCGACCATAACCGTTGCATTTTTTGTACCCTGTGCGTGCGGGCTAGCCAACAACACGACGGCAAAAATGTCTTCGCCATCAGCGGGCGCGGCATTAACAAGCATCTGATCGTCAATGCCGAAAGCGGGTTGCTGAAAGATACCGATTTGGCCGTCACCGATAAGGCCACGCATATCTGCCCGACCGGGGCGATTATCAGCAAACGCACCGCCTATCAAGTGCCGATAGGGCAACGTGTTTATGACCATCAGGACATTGATGCCGTCAGTTTGGCAACGGAGCAAGCGCATGGCGAATAAAATTAAAATAGCCACCACTTCACTGGCGGGCTGCTTCGGTTGCCACATGTCGTTTTTGGATATTGACGAGCGCATCGTCCAACTTGCCGAGTTGGTTGAGTTCGACCGCTCGCCCTTAACCGATATAGAGCATTGTGGCCCTTGCGATGTCGGCCTGATAGAAGGCGGTGTGTGCAATTCCGAAAACGTCCATACCCTGCGTGAATTCCGCAAACAGTGCAAAATCTTGGTTGCGGTCGGTGCTTGTGCCATCAACGGTGGCTTACCCGCCATGCGTAACTTCATCCCGCTGGAAGAATGCCTAGCCGAAGCCTATCTGGACGGCATCGGTGTAGAAAACCCACAAATCCCCAACGATGTTGAACTGCCGCTATTATTGGATAAAGTGCGCCCGATACACGAGGTAGTGAAGATAGATTACTACCTACCCGGCTGCCCGCCCTCAGCGGATGTGTTTTGGGCGTTTTTGACCGATTTGTTGGCGGGCAGGGAGCCTAAATTGGACTATGGCTTGGTGCATTATGATTGAATACAGAAATGAGACTATGGTTTCTGACTATTCAGTGCGGTAAGGCGTAATGTGTGGAGTGCGGATAGCGCTTGTGCCCCTCCCCCTTATTAGTAGGCTTTAGGAAAAAACAGACAATGGCGAAAACGATACAGCGTGTTTATATTGAAACATCTGTGGTCAGTTACTTGACAGCGCGTCCAAGCAACAACACTATTAGGTCGGCTTGCCAACAGATTACTCAAGCATGGTGGGATTCCGGTCGGCTTACCGTTGCGTCTTACATTTCACCTTATGTGGTGGAAGAGGCCAGTGCTGGCGATCCAATAGCGGCGGCAGAACGTATTGGGGCATTACGCGCCCTACACGTTTTGCCCATTACGGATGAAATCCCCCAACTTGCGGAATTTTTGCTGCTCGGTGGAGGTTTGCCTGCTAAAGCAAGAATTGACGCTTTGCATATTGCCTGCGCGGCTTATCATGAAATCGACGTTTTGCTGACTTGGAATTGCACGCACATCGCAAATCCGGTACAACTGCCTGTTATGCGTGGCCTTTGCGCCGCCAAAGGCTACCGGCTGCCTGAATTAGTCACACCTTTTGAATTAATGGAGGTTCTCCCATGAATAAAACACCACCATGGCCTGATCCGATTATTACCGAGCTTCACGCTACCCGTGAACACCTCGCGGCACAATATAATAATGACTTGGTCGCTTACTCCCACGCTGCCGAAGCACATTGCCGTGCTTTAGGCTTTCGGACGGTAGACAGCACGCAACCGCGTGTGGAAAAGGTCGTCAGTACAGGGTCATGACGATACCCCCAAGTTTCGCCCAACTGCCCATCCCTTTGAGATAAGCCATCGAGACTAATCATGTACGAACACTTAGAAACCGCCGAAAACCGTGACAGCCTGAAACGTGTCGTTGTTGACCCTGTGTCCCGTGTCGAAGGGCATGGTAAGGTCACTTTATTGCTCGATGCCGACAATAAAGTCCAGCAAGCACGGCTGCACATTGTCGAATTTCGTGGCTTTGAACGCTTTATCCAAGGCCGCCCTTATTGGGAATTGCCCGTCTTAGTGCAACGCCTGTGCGGCATTTGCCCGGTCAGCCATCATTTGGCGGCGGCGAAGGCGATAGACCAATTGGTCGGCATTGACCCTGAAAACCTACCCGTGTCCGCCGATAAGTTGCGCCGTTTGCTGCATTTCGGGCAGGTGCTGCAATCGCACGCGCTGCATTTTTTCCATTTGTCCAGCCCCGACTTATTGTTCGGCTTTGAAAGCGACATCGGCAAACGTAATATTATCGGCGTGTTGGCGGATTATCCCGATATTGCCGTGCAAGGCGTTAAGCTGCGCAAATACGGGCAAGAAGTGATCCGCATGGTATCGGGTAAGCGCATACATGGCACGGGGGCAATTCCGGGCGGTATGAACAAGGCCTTGAACAAAGCCGAGCGGGATTATTTATTGGCGGATATAGACCAAATTATCAGTTGGTCTGCCCAAGCCGTGGCTTTAGTCAAAAAAGTCCATTGCGCCAATTTGCCGTATTATGATGAATTTGCCACCATCCGCAGCAATTATTTAGGCCTGATTAAACCGGACGGGGCTTTAGAGTTGTATCACGGCGGTATCCGCGCCAATAACGCGGCGGGCGAAGCCATTATGGATCATGTCGATTATTGCCGCTATAACGAATTTATCCATGAAGAAGTCCGCTCATGGACGTATATGAAATTTCCGTATCTGTTGGCGTTGGGTAAGGAGGCGGGTTGGTATCGCGTCGGGCCCTTGGCGCGGGTCAATAATTGCGATTTTATCAACACGCCCTTAGCCGAAGCGGCTCGGCTGGACTTTAAGGCGCACAGCCCCGAAGCGATGGTGCATAGCACTTTGGCGTTCCATTGGGCGCGGCTGATTGAAGTGCTGCATTGTGCGGAAAGCATTAAGGATTTGTTGCACGATGCCGATTTGTTGGGCGGCGAATTGGTGGCGCAGGGCGAAAAACGCTACGAAGGCATAGGCGTTATCGAAGCCCCACGCGGCACCTTATTCCACCATTATCAAGTCGATGAAAACGATATTGTCACCAAAGCCAATTTAATCGTCTCCACCACCAGCAATAACCAGGCGATGAACGAATCGGTGCGGCAAGTGGCGGCGGAGTATCTGTCAGGACGGGAATTGACCGAACCCTTATTGAATAATCTGGAAGTGGCCATCCGTGCTTACGACCCCTGCTTGTCCTGCGCCACCCACGCGGTCGGCAAAATGCCCCTGCAATTGGAATTGCTGGATGCCGAAGGGCGGTTGCTGGATAAGCTGGTAAAGCACAGCAATGGCGGTATCGAACGGGTTTAGCCGTATTATTAAGCGCTCAGCGTGGAGTGCAATGGTCTTTAGCCATTGCACGATGCCCTAGTAACCTGCCATTTGCTTAATGCTGGGTTCTATATGCGCTGCACGTCTGGCTCAAAACACTGCTCGCCATGATGTAAAAAGCGTGTTTCAATGCGCCTTATCCTTATTACCCCTACCCCGCCGCCTTTCGTCATGTCTAAGCCTTTTCTCCCATTACTCACAGCCTTTGTATTGAGCGCTTGCGCGACCTCTGCTACTAACCCGCCGATAAAAGTCACCCCGATGATTAAAAGCAGCCACACTTGGGACGGCAAGGCTATTGCCTATCCTAACGGCACTGCCGAAGTGACGGGGCTATTAATAGAAATTGCCCCCAATGCCGAAACGGGCTGGCATTATCATCCGATGCCGTCTTTTGAACTGCTGATTGAAGGCACCTTGGAAGTGACCTTAGCAGACGGCACGAAAAAACGCATCGAAGCGGGCGAAACCTTTTTTGAAGTGGTTAACACCGCGCATAACGGCAAAAACATCGGTACTGTTCCGGCAAAAATCTTGGCGTTTTATGCAGGTACGGTTAATATGCCCGTTTCCGTCAAAGTACCGCTAGCGGCTCCGGCGAGTAAATAATCGGCTTACTTTGTTGCTTAAAACCAGTAAAATAATGTCATATTAAATTCTATGGTTTTTAGTGCTTAAATAGCGTTTAGAATCCCTAGGATTTGGCTTATTTTCATGGTAAGTTCAGTAAAGTGGGGAGACAAAGGTAGTGAAAAAACTCGCGTATATACTCGTCGTTATCAGTTTGCTGGGCATTTTGGTTTATAGCCAACAAAGCCGTCTATCCGTGTGGTATCGGCTAATTGACACGCCAGACACGCCAAAGGCTAGCGGCGCTAGTGGCATGGACAAGTCAGAATCCAGCTCGGCGACGGCGGCACCTGACAATGCTGCCGATACGCTGCAAGCCATTCTGGATATTAGGCAGATGTTGGTTAACCGGGAGTTTGCAAAATTAAACGCGGTTTTGGAAGGCTACCAACAAGCTTACCAACAGAATCCCGCTAATGAAAACGCCTTGTTCAATATCTATGAACAGGCTTTCTTTTTTCAAGATTCGGATTACGGGCCGTTATTGGATGAATGGGTACAAAGTTTTCCTGACCAGTATCAGCCCTATCTCGCCAGAGCCTGTTATTTTTACCGTTCGGCTTGGCAAGCTAGGGGCGGTAAATACCGGAATGAGACTTCAGATAGCCAGATAGAGGGCATGAAAGGCTATTTTGCCAAAGCAAATCCCGACATTAAAATGACCTTAAGCAAAAAGCCAGACAGCATCGTACCGTATTATTTGTTGCTGAATATGCACAAAGCCATCGGCGAACTGGATACGGTCAGGGCCATTGCTAAAATAGCGTTAGAAAAATGCCCGGCATCGTTCATCTTACGCGCAAGTTTTTTGTTGGCTTTGTCGCCTAAATGGGGCGGAAGCTACGACGAAATGGCATATTGGGCGAATGAATACCAGCAAGCCCTGTTTAGGAATCCAAGATTGGCGTTATTGCCCGGCTATGTTTATTATGACATGGGCATTATTGAAAAACATGCCAAAAATTATGGCAAAGCCTTAGAGCTACTCGATAAAGCCGTAGAGTTCGGTAAATCGGATTTATTTTACGGCGCAAGGGCGGTGGTTTACGAGCAGTTAGAACAATACGGGCAGGCATTAAACAATATTAATGTGGCCATTGACCTTAATGCGCAACACCGTGATTGGTATTACCGCCGGGCGCATATTTTAACCTATCAAGATAGCTTATCAGAATCGTTAGCCGATATTGCTAGGGCGCGGCAACTAGACCCTAATGATGACGATTTAGATACGCTGCAAGATTGGGTCGCGGATCTCTACTACCGGAAAGCGCGGGAACTGGTTGATAAAAAGGATTTTGATTCCGCCTATACGGATTTAAACGCGGCTATTGAAGCTGATCCCAAACAAATCGGTTACTATCAGCTTATGGATTGGTTACTGGCTAAGAAAGCCGATTGGGCTACTATCATTAGCTATTGGGACCGCTATTTAGGGCTCTACCCACAAGATGATAAGGCTTATCTTGAGCGGGGTGGAGCTTATTTCCATAAAGGCGACTTGGCATCAGCGGTCGCCGATGCCAAGCAAGCCGCTGATTTAGGCAATGCCGATGGGCAAAAGGCGTATGATCGCTTTAAAAGCCAAGTGCCAATACAGGAATAAACCTTCATGCCCAAACCCATATTAATATTTGGCTATGGCAATCTTAGCCGTGGTGATGATGCCTTAGGGCCTTTGGCGTTGGCGTATATTGAAGGTCATGCCGATTTGGCTTCAGTGGAATTGCTCGATGATTTCCAACTCCAGATTGAACACGCGCTGGATTTGGAACAGCGGGCTTTAGTATTATTTGTCGATGCTTCGGTTAACTGTAG
Source organism: Methylovulum psychrotolerans (assembly GCF_002209385.1). Taxonomy (NCBI): domain Bacteria; kingdom Pseudomonadati; phylum Pseudomonadota; class Gammaproteobacteria; order Methylococcales; family Methylococcaceae; genus Methylovulum; species Methylovulum psychrotolerans. The sequence continues at coordinate 336,451 of NZ_CP022129.1, read as the reverse complement.
CGGCGCTTTCGCGTTTGCCGAACTCGCCGCCGCTAAGGATGACAGTTATACGACCCACGCCATGAGCCCGGCAGCGGTATTGGCGGTGTACCAAACCATTAAACACCAACCTCCCCCACCGTGTTTTTTGCTCAGCATTAAAGGTGAGCATTTTGAACTGGGTGAAGGCTTAAGTGCAGAAGCGGGCGGGCATCTGGCGGAAGCCTGCCAGTTTTTGCAGCACTTATTGACAGACTTAGACGTGGCGGCTTGGCGATGCTTGTTAAGCCCTTAAATCGGTAATAACTTTTCCATTCAATCAATTCCCATGACAATACTCGGTAAGTGGACGTGGCAAGGTTTGGGCGACGCGCTGTTTAGCCCTAAGGCCGACGGTGTGGAGGTGAAAATCAACGCGGTCAGGCAAGGTTTGCCGATTCCGGTATTTTGGCTATTGGGTAAAACCCAAGCGGGGAAAAGCTCGCTGATCCGAGCCTTGACGGGTAGCGATAAGGCGGCTATCGGCAATGGTTTCCAAGCCTGTACCCAGCGTTCGCAGTTTTATGATTTCCCGTCCGCCAGCCATCCGTTGCTTAGGTTTTTGGACACGCGCGGCTTGGGCGAAACCGCTTATAATCCCGAAGAGGATTTAGCGTGGTGCGCTAATCAGGCGCATTTGCTGATTGTCGTCCTCCGCGCTTTGGATATGAACCAAGCGGAAGTGGTCGCCACGGTGCAAGCCATTCATAAGCAACACCCTGATTGGCCGATCATTGTCGTGCAAACCACCTTGCATGAAGCCTATCAAGGTGATGTCGGGCATTTGCAACCTTACCCTTACCTGCAAAGCCCTTTCCCGCCGCAAGTGCCGCACGCTTTAGCACAAGTCTTGCTATATCAGCGGAGTTGGTTTAACGGCTTGCCCGCGCATTTTGTCGCTGTGGATTTCACCTTGCCGGAAGACGGTTTCGAACCTGCCGATTATGGCGGGGAGGCATTGTGGGATACGATTGAAACGGTCTTACCCAAGGGGGTGTTGGGCTTGTTACGCGGCACGGAACACCATAAGGCATTACTGGATTTTCATGCCCAACAAGCCCACCCGCATCTGATCGGTTACGCACTGTTAAATGTCGGCATGGGCGCAGTGCCGTTGGCAGGTTTGCCTTTGGTGCTGGCGGTGCAGGCCAAGCTGTTCCATAGCATCGCGTCGATTTATGGTTTGGAACTGACCCGCAGGCTGTATGCCGAATTTACCAGCCTGATAGGGGTGAGTGTCGGTCTGGGGCTATTAGGGCGCGAGTTGCTGAAATTAGTCCCGGTGTACGGCTCGGCGGTGGCGGGTGTGTATTCAGGGGCGATGACTTATGCCTTAGGCAAAGCCTTTTGTGTGTATTTATACGGTGTCGAGCGCGGTGCCTTACCGACCGCCGAAACCATAAAAGCCACTTACAACGAGGCATTTAGCCAAGCGCGGCACTTTCTTAAGCAGAAGGATAATTGATATGCCGGTCTCCATCACCCGTTTTGGCATTTTGGTCGCCGTATTGGCGTTATTGCCCGTGTTGGGCTTGGTCGGTTTGGGGGGCTATTGGTTATGGCAACAGGGCTGGCTTTATGAAGGCATGGTGGCGTTATCGGCTAACTTCGCCTTGGTTTATGCCCTGTTGTACTGGCGTAGCCATGCCGCCCAGCCGATTATCATAGACGCATTTAGCAACCCGGCTAATCCTAACTGGTCGGACACCGCGCAATCGGCTTGGCAAGCCCTGGAACCCTTGACGCAACGTTGGCAAAGCCAAACCGATGTGCTGACCGACCCCCGCCAAGCCCTAAAGCTAAGCAATGAAGTGTTGGCCGTGGTTGCCAGACACTTTCACGCCGATTCTAAGTATCCGGTGTTAGAGTTTCCCTTGCCGTACTTGCTCAAGCTGATTGTGTTGGTTTGCGAAGACCTCCAGCGTGAGGTGTTGGATAAAATCCCGGGCAGCCATGCGGTGCGGGTCGGCGATCTGCTCCGCCTGCAACAGGCGGCGGTTAACCTGAATAAATTCAAAGCGGTTTTTAATATCGGCAACTGGTTATTCAATTGGTCGGGGGCGGCTCTGGCGGCGGCGCGGGGGGTGTTGGTCAGTAAGGGTGTAAGTACCGTCACCAAAGAATTATCGCAACGCCTCATCACGGCGTATATTAATAAACTGGGCTATTACGCCATCCAACTGTACAGCGGCCAGATCAGCTTGGATGATATGGTGACGGTTGGGCAGTTAACGCCCGATTCCAGGGCAGACCTTGCCGAAACCGCCGCCCAGGCGCAAGCTCTGGAGCCGTTGCGGTTTTTGGTGTTAGGACAAGTCAGCAGCGGCAAGTCCAGCCTGATTAACGCCTTGTTTGGGGAAATAAAAAGTGCCGCTAGCCTGTTGCCCAGCACCAGCGAAATTACGCCTTATGCGCTGGAGCGCGATGGTTTGCAACAAGCCATTATTCTCGACAGTGCAGGTTATGCCGGGTTGGCGCACCCCGAAGCCCCGGCGGCGTTACTGCACGAATGGGCGAAAGTCGATGTGATTCTGTTGGTCTGCTCTGCCACCCAAGCGGCCCGCGCCGCCGATGCCGGGCAATTGGCCAAGATACGCCGTTACTTTCAGGAGCAACGCCCACACCAAGCCTTGCCTGTGATCCTCGCCGTAGCGACCCAAATCGACCGCCTCCGGCCTATCCGGGATTGGCAGCCGCCGTACAATATCCAGCAGCCGGATACCCCCAAAGCCCAGCACATCCGCCAAGCCTGCGAAGCCATTGCCGGGGATTTGCAATTGCCGTTAGCGTCTGTCGTGCCTGTGTGTTTGGCACCGGACAAAGCCGCTTACAATATCGAAGATGGCTTAATTCCCTTGCTGCACGAGCATCTCGACCAAGCCCAGCGGGTGCGGTATTTACGTTGTCTGCGCCACCAACAAAGCCAAAGCTATTGGCAACAATGGCGCAAGCAGGCCATGCAGGCGGGGCGACTGGTGTTGGATAGGCTTTAAGGCTATTGCCAATTGGCCTTTAATCATAGAAACTGTTGTCTATCTTTCAGACCTCAGCGAAAACTGTCATGAGCCAACCACAATTATCCATCAGCCCGCTTATCGACCATAGAGGCGTAAGCGTTCCAACGTTCCTGTACGGTACGGCCTGGAAAGAGGACCTCACCGAAGCCCTGACCTACCAAGCGCTTAAGGCAGGATTTTTAGGTATCGACACCGCCAACCAACGCCGCCATTACTATGAAGCGGCGATTGGCAAGGCCGTCCAACAGGCGGTGGTGGATGGGTTGTGCCAACGCAGCGGGCTGTTTTTACAAAGTAAATTCACGTTTGTCTCCAGCCAAGACCACCGTTTGCCTTACGACCCTAAGGCGGATTACAGCACCCAAGTCCGGCAATCGCTGGCCAGTTCTTTAGAGCATTTACAGACCGATTATCTGGACTCTTATATTTTGCATGGCCCGGCGGCGCGGCAGGGTTTGGTTGATGCCGATTGGCAAGTGTGGCGGACGATGGAAAATTTATGCCACACAGGTGTGGTGAAGTTATTGGGTATTTCTAATGTCAGTTTCGGACAATTGCACAGCTTGTTGGCGGAAGCCGAAATTAAACCGGCTTTTGTCCAAAACCGCTGTTATGCGCGTAGCCAATGGGATGCGGAAATACGCGCTTTATGCGAAGCTAATGGGATACGTTACCAAGGCTTCTCGTTATTAACGGCCAACTCGACCGAACTACAGCAAGCCCCGATACTTAAGATGGCGCAACGCTTAGGCTGTACGGTAGCGCAACTGGTGTTCCGCTTCGCCTTGCAAATCGGCATGATACCGCTGACCGGCAGCAGCAACGCACAACATCTGCACGATGATCTGGCCAGTTACCGCCTGCCCGAACTGGGTCTCGCAGACATGATAACTATCGAACAGATAGGCGTGCAGCCATGACCCTGTTTAGCGGGCTTAACCACCCCCATAACGTCTTGCGTTTGCTGGCCGTTATCAGCTTAATGGGGGCAGTTTTAACGGCACGAGCGCAAGCCACGCTGGAAGGTGACGATCTGTTTGGGCAAATCCAGTCGCTACAAGAACAGATGCACATCGAAATCAGCGGCTTGGAACGCATCCAGAATGAAGCAAAAGTGCGTGCTTATGGCAATTTAGACCAGCAACTGAGCCAATTGCTGGCGGGGTTTAACTATATCACTAGCCGCAACAAGCAAGGCAAATTGGCGCATATTGCCATTATCAACAAAAAAACCGCCCGCGAAAATCGGGGCATTGTCTTGCCGACCCGTCAGGAAGGCAAGCATCTGATGGTTTCCGTCGCCCTTTCCGGTGATGGCAGGCTATGGCAAACGGTGGATATGCTGATCGATACCGGAGCCGATTTGGTGGTCTTACCCGAATCCATGATCGCCCCTTTAGGCCTGAGTGAGAGCCAATTTACGCTACAAAAAATGCAAACCGCCAATGGCCTGAGCGATGCCAAGATAGGGGTGTTGCAGGAATTGAAAATTGCCGGGGAGACCGTGTTTAATGTGGAAGTGGCCTTTGTCGCTGATCGGCTGTTAGGCAATACCCGCCTGTTGGGTATGAGCGTGTTAGGCCGTTACCAAATGGCGATTGATGATAATTTACAGGCGATTACGCTAATAAAAAAGGCGGCGCGGTGAGCGCGGCTGTTCTGGTTTTTAAGTAAGGCCAGACCTCCATGAAACTGACGGCTACGTTGGGAAAACCGCCACAGCATCTGTTTTTGTGGTACTTAGGCTTGTCGCTTTACCTGCCGCCTGTTGGGGCGGAGTGGCACGGTAAAGTGCGCCTGTTGAGCGACTATGTGTATCGGGGGTATTCTAAAAGCCAAGGGGATCCGGTTGGCCAAGGCCAATTCGATTACCAAAACCAGAGCGGATGGTTTGCGGGTTTGGGGGTATCACCAGTCGCTTTGAGTAGCCGTTATTATAAAGGGACTGCCGAGTTTGAAGCGAGGCCTTATACGGGTTGGCGGCTACCGGTTGCTACGGATTGGCAAGTGGCGGTAGCGGCGACAGGTTATATATACGACGGGACAGTATTTGCCCAAACTGCTGACTATGCGGAATATTCCGCCGCCCTGCATTATCAGGACAGCATCAGTGCGAAAATTTCCATGGCACCGAATGCTTACCAACGTCATGCCACAACGGTCAATTATGAATTGGACTACCACCGGGATATTGCCGATACTGTGCAGGTGTCGGCGGGTCTGGCTTATGCCCAAATGGGGCAATTGCTGGGGCAGGACTATTTTTATTGGAATGCAGGCCTATCTTGGTTTGTGACCAGCTCTTTAAGCCTCGATTTGCGCTATGTCGATACCCAGTTAGGCGGTAACTATTGGGCAAATTACCACTATGGCTGGTTCCAGCCCTCGCCTATGGCGAACCAGTATTTGCTGTCAATGAGTCTGGGGTTTTAAGAAATTATTAGCGGCGATTGAACCTTTAGCCGATTTATCAGGATATAGGAGAGAAGCAAACCCAGATTAGCAAAGGAAAAGTGGCAATGTTGCGTTTAGTGCGAACCCGCGAAAAACCGCCGATACCGGAACCCAGCCCGGCCGAAGATGAAAACACGCTGTTCCAACGCCTTAAGGCGGGCGATATGGCGGCCTTTGAGGCCTTTTATAAGCTCTATTACCCCCGGTTGTTCCGTTTTATCCAACGCATTAGCCGCCAACCCGAAACCGTTGAGGAAATTATCCAAGAAACGTTATTAGTGGTTTGGCAAAAACCGGAGAGGTTTAACTATACCAGTAAACTGTCCACTTGGGTCTTTGGCATTGCTTACAATAAGACTTTGAAAGCCCTAGACCATAATGCGCGTAACGCCCATGCCGACAGTGACGATTGGCTGGCCGAAGTGGCCGATCCGGCCGCCAATTTGGCGCAACGCCATGAAAACGAAGATTGGCTCAATTGCGCCCTTGCCTCGTTACCGCCAGACCAACGGGCGGTTATCGAACTGGCTTTTTACCATGGCTTGCCTTACCAAGACATCGCCCATATCCTCAACTGCCCTGAAAATACCGTGAAGACCCGTATGTTCCATGCGCGTAAAAGGCTTCAGTCATTTTCAAACAACTAATGGAGCGTAATGACATGAATACAGCCGACTTATTGGCAAAAGAACCACACCAAGCCTTAGCGGAGCTGTTGCCTTGGTATGTCAACGGCACATTGGCGGCAGACGAGCGGCAACAAGTCGAACGGCATCTGCGCACTTGCTTGGTATGCAAACAGGAATTGCTGTTTTTACATAAATTGGCAGATACCGTACAGCAAACCAAGGTACTGGATATTGCTGCCGAAGGCTCTTTTGCCAGTTTACGGACAAAATTGCAAACTGGCCCAGTAGCCGCACAGGCCTGTCCGCAACAACCCGGCTTGGTGGCGTTATCGGCTAACCGTGGACGGCGCAGGCGATGGCGGTGGGTCAGCGTGCCGCTGTCCGCCGCTCTGCTGCTCCTGTTAGTGCTCATACCGCAAGGGACACAGACGTGGCGGTTGGCACCTGCCGATTATTACACTTTATCAGCCACCCCGCCCGTGTCTATTGGCGGCACCAAGCTGCATGTCGTGTTTGCGGATAAGCAAGCCGATCTGCGTATTAACGCTTTGTTGGCGCAAATCCACGGGCAACGGATCGGTGAGCCGAATAGTGTCGGCGCTTATACCGTCCTTCTGGAAGTCGTACCGGACAGCCCCGATATGGCGGCTGCTTTGGCAATGTTACGCGCCCAGCCTGATGTGTTGTTCGCCGAACCCATTATCACCCCTTGATACCGCCATGTCATTATTTCTTAGCCGCCTTGTTTTGCTGAGCTTATGGCTGAGTTTGGCGGCTTGTTCCCATATTACCGACTTTAGCCGGGTCGGCGACAATGCCGCCGATCAACGCCGTTTGCTGGTGACGTTTGTAGACCAGACCATCGGGCGTACTGTGTCCGGCAACGCGCTTGACAATTACCCTACCGGCGGCCAATACCAAAACTCAGGTTGGAGCGGGCGGGTGGCGCGGGCGTTGGCGGAACGCCACCATTTACAGGTTGTCGCCCAATGGCCGGTTACGGAATTAGGGGTTAGTTGCGTACTTTACGAAGTCCCCGAAGGTTTGCCATTATCTGCCGTCATGAGCGCCCTGAATAAAGACCGCCAAGTAGCCGCAGTACAAGCCCTACAGCATTTTCGGGTACTGGGCGGCGACCCTGTGCCAATGGCTTCCGACCCTTATGTGCATTTGCAGACTGGTTTCCAAGCCTTAGGCATCGCCGAGTTACACCGCACCACCACCGGACGGGGTGTGCGTATCGCCTTGATCGACACGGGTGTTGACAGCAGCCATCCTGATTTACAAGGACAAATCAATTATTCGGAAAATATGGCGCCAGAACCTGCCGACCATAATATGGCCGATCTCCACGGTACAGCGGTAGCGGGGGTGCTGGTGGCACGTCCTGACAATGGCATCGGCATAGCTGGTATCGCCCCTGATGCTAAGCTGTTTGCTTTTCGGGCTTGCTGGCCTAGCAAGCCTCAGGCCTTGGCGGCGAACTGCAATAGTTTTACGTTGGCGTTCGCGCTCAACCAAGCTTTGCGCATGGGTTGCGGTATCATTAATCTTAGCCTAAGCGGCCCGGATGATCCGTTATTACGGCAATTAGTGGACAAAGCTTTAGCGCAAGGCACGTTGGTGGTCGCCGCCATGCCGAAACTAGGCCAAATCGGCGGTTTTCCGGCCAATGTTAAGGGTGTGATAGCTGTCGGCGAAGATGACAGTAACCATCCCGCCATTGTCGCCCCCGGCAAAGACATCCTGACGACCGTACCCCAACAAAGCTATAACTTCATGAACGGCAGTTCCTTCGCCGCCCCCCACGTCGCCGGGGTCGCGGCATTAGCGATGCAACTGCACCCCGACTGGCGCAGTGCCGACATCCTGCACCTATTGCGTAGCAGTTCCCACAACTTAGCCGCCCAACTACCTGCCATCACCGCCGCCCTTAGGTTAGAGAGTAGCCGATAGGCTATAAGCCACAATCAGCAATATACCTGTCATTCCGGCATACCCTTAGGGGCAGAGATTCGCTATTATCGCGTACTCGCGAGTACCGGAGAGCCGTAGGCCAAGCAAGAGAATCCAATTCGCAGGAATGAGCGCATTAATCTCACAAGAAAACTGGCGGAAATTGAATAAAATCCGATCATTTTCAACGGTACGAAATTGACAGATGCCATCCGTGGCATCTGGATTTACTGACATGATAACGGCTTGGGCAATCCTTTGTAAGCATCTCATGGGATGCCCGTCTGGGTGCAATAGTTGCCAACCATTTAAATCTCATAGACGCAGTCATTGGTATAGATTATGGGGATTATCTATATCAGTGTTGAATTAATAATAATTTTTACACCTTTAAAGTGAAAAATATATTTTATTTTTGGTGCAATTGGAAATGAGAAGCCAGCACCGATGTGGGAAGAAAAACCATAAGATTGGACAGAGTGTGTAGCAAAAAGACGATCAGGCTGTTTTGTCTTCTGCAACAGCGGACTACCATCAATTTTTGGCCGGCTATCAGAACACATCCAAAGCATCATGGTTTATGAAGGCAAATGATGCGGCTGGATAGCGCAACTGTTTTTAAAAATACACCACACCAACAGCACCCTGTTTGTCTGCCAACACCTCTTTGAAACTTTAAAAATAAAAATCATTTAAAATCAATAGATTAAATATTGGCACAATGAGTGCAATAGCTTATTCAGCAGAATCCTTCCCTGCAAGCTATCTGCATAACGCTTGGCTTTTAAAACTAAAAAAGGTGATTTTTATGAATAAACTAAACACATTGGCACTAGCGGTCTCTTTACTGGCGGGTACACAGGCAGCTTACGCCCTTACCCCTTGGACAAACGGCACACCCGACCTTACCGTTTACACTTCAGGCGGGGCGGCGCAGGATAAGGCCTATGGCTTAGTGGTCGCCAACACACTGGCTGCATCAGGCACAGTTGACACCTTCGCTGATGTCGATCCGGCTACTGGCACTATTGGTGGCCGTTGGACGGCGTATTACTTTACCGGCAACGCGAATTTAGGTGCAGGTTTAGCGGGCAAGAAAATTTTGTTAGAAAAACGTATCTATGGGGCGGCCGGTTATGGGGTTGTGCCTTTAATCGCCAACTCAGGCAATGGTATTGCCCTTGAGCAATTAAAAGTGATAGGGCTAGGCTCTACCGCTTGGGTTGCTAACGGCGCTAAGCAATGGAAACAAACAATCAGTTCTACCAACGCGACCAAATACTTGATTAAAGCAATTTCTGATGGTGGTTTCTTGGGTGTTGACCCCGATATATTGCTAAAACCCAATACCCAAAACTATCCGTTGCCCGTCAACCAACTGATTACTGGCCTACCTGAAGGCAATTGGTCTTTAGCATTAACGTCAGTACCGAAAACAGGAACTAATGCCTTTACTGTCGTACCGACTGGCGGTTTGGTTTATGGTGTGGCGGTCACTTTGGATTTGTATAAAGTCTTACAAGCTGCGCAAAAACGTGCCGGATCATTGCCCAGCTCTGTGGTTATCGGCAACTATGACGAAGCCAGCCTTCCTAACCTGAACCGTAATGTTCTGGCTTCTATACTGGCGGGTAAAATCCAAAACTGGGAAGAAGTCAAAATTGTTGATAAAACCGATAGCAACACGGTCAAAACCTTGCTGGACAGCAGTATTCTGGCCGATGCCGGTGTCACCGCACCTTATAAAGAAACCACTACGGGCAATAACCTGACTCCGGTAGCGGTAGGCAGACGCAACAACGGCGCGGCTATCGGCGCGGTGGCTTATGCGAAATTCCTTAACTATCCTAGCACCGCCAATTCTTTCCCACCTGCCAGTACCGTGGCTAATACGGCAGTCGATGAAGATGCCAGCTTGCCTATCGTTAAATCCCCTGGCGGGGCGGCTGATACCGGCAATTTGTTAAAAGATTGGCAAAATGGCACTAACGCGACGGGCTTTAACAATGTTCCTGACGGTTCTGCCTACGCCAAGCGTTGGGGTGTTGCCATCAACAGTGCCGACCGCAATAATGCGGTGACAGCCACCGGAACAGGCGGCGACCCTTGGCGTTATATCAAAATCGATGGCTACGCCCCGACCTTAGAAAACGTCGCAGCAGGCGATTATCCGCATTGGGCGGAGGGTGCAGTATTGTACCGTACAGCGAAAAGCACCGATGCTTTATGGGCGACTAAGGTCAAACTGTTGAAGGCTTTAGCGGATGACTTGGGCAGTCCGACCGTTGCCAGTTCAGTTAACACCACCCAAGCGTGGGGCAAAACTGGCATTTTCGCCACAACTGCCGATCCGCGCGGCTTTACCGCAAGCATTCCTTTCAATACCAGCAACCCTGTTGTGGCATTGACGCATAAAAACGGCGTTTACCCACATGCTGACATTGTGCCTGTTGGCGACACGAATGCCGCTGGCGGTTTTGCCATCCAATTGAAATAAGCTTTTGCCTTAACAGGCCGGACACACTGCTGCCCGGCTCGTCTTTTGCGCCGTTGCAATGACGGCAAGCCCTAAAAAGCACTGGGCGACAGATAAGACCACGGATTTTACAGAGATTCACAAAAGACCCTACAGCCTATACAGATTGCCCCTATCTTTGGCTCAGCATCTGCCCTCCCTAAACCCAGTCGCTTGTAAGCTACTTGTTGCAAGCGACTGAGGATTCTGCCCACTCCATCATGTTACCTATCACTACGTTACGCTATTTTCAGAGCTTTCGCAGGCATCAGCGACTCTGTATTGGTGCGGCTATCTTGTCGGTTTTACGCCAATAATCCAACTGGCCTTAACGTATTTTGTCGGCTTTATGACATTAAAGCGTTCTGCACAGGCTACAAAAATAATCCTCATAACCCGTTAATGCTTGCTTTATTTATCGTTATATAGTTAAGTATACATCGTATTGAAATGGCATGATAACTGCCTCAACCAATGCGTTACCTTACTTATTTGTAACATTATACACAAGCGTTCATTTACCCTCATCAGGAAAGCGGCTATGAAAAAACTCTCTACCTCCCTCGCTATCGCCGTGTCATTATTCGCTGGCCCGCACACGGCACAGGCACTGACACCTTGGACAAACGGCACACCTAACCTTACTGTCTTTATTTCGGGGGCAGTAGCCCTAACCAATGCATACACCCAAGTGGTCACCACCACTTTGGCTGCATCTGGCACCGTCGATACCTTTAATGATGTCGATCCGGTCACGGGTTCTAAAGGCTCGCGGTGGACAGCGCATTATTTCACGGGTAACGCCAATTTAGGCTCTGGTTTGGCGGGTAAAAAAATCCTTTTGGTCAGACGTACCGCAGGTGGGTCTGGCTATGGGGTCATCCCTTTAAACAGCAATATTCCTCTTGAGCATCTCAATATTGTCGGCAAGCCGGCATCCGCTTGGATAGCGGACGGCACGCAGGCTTGGAAACAGACAATCAGCGCAACCAATGCCAGCACCTACCTGATCAAACACATTTCTGATGGTGGCTCTATTGCGGTTGATCCGGCAATTTTGTTAAAACCCGGCACAGCCAATTATCCCGACCAACAAAACGAACTGATGACGGGCTTGCCTGAACCTGGTTGGCCATTGACGACCATACAAATTCCGACCACAGGTACGAGCGCGTTTACCATAGTGCCTACAGGCGGCTTGGCGTACGGAGTGGCGGTGACGCTAGATTTATATAAGGTACTGCAAGCGGCGCAAAAACGCGCAGGCACCTTGTCCAGTAGCGTGGTGGTCGGCAATTATAACGAAAACGATATGCCCAGCCTTAACCATAACCTGTTGGCTTCGCTGATTGCAGGCAAAATAGGTTCATGGGATCAGATAAAAATTGTTGATAAAACGGACAGTAACAAAGTCAAAAGTTTGTTGGACAGCAGCATCTTGGCTGATGCAGGTGTCACCGCCCCTTACAAGGAATCGACAACAGGTAATAACTTAACCCCAGTGGCTTTGGGTTTAAGAAATAACGGTGCCGCCACCAGTGTCATTGCCTATTCGGTATTCCTGAATTATCCGGCGACCAAAAATGCCTTTAGTCCAGCTACTAAAACGCCTGATAGTGCCGTCGATGAAGATGCCTCTTTGCCTATCGTTAAGGAGCCAATTATTGTTGCCGATACCGGTACCTTGCTGAAGGACTGGCAAAACGGTACTAATGTCCTGGGTTTTAACAACGTGGCCGATGGCAGCGCCTATGCCAAACGTTGGGGTATCGCCGTCAATTCGGCCGACCGCAATAACACCGTTACGGTTACAGGTACGGGCGGCGACCCTTGGCGTTACATTCGGATTGACGGCTACGCGCCGACGCTAGAAAACATTGCTGCGGGAGGCTATCCGTACTGGGGCGAGGGTGTTGTGCTGTACCGTACCAGCAAATATTGGGATGCAAATTGGGCGTTAAAAACCAAACTCATGAAAACCCTGGCCGACAATTTGGGCAGCCCAACCATTATAGGTGCGGTTACTACCACCCAGCCATGGGGTAAAACCGGGGCATTTGCCACCACCGCCGACCCGCGCGGCTTTACTGCCAGCATCCCGTTTGCTTCCAGCAGTCCGGTCGTACCGTTTTCGCATAAAAACAACGGCACGGTACATACGGAACTGGTGCCCGTGGCAGATGCCAATGCCGCAGGTGGCTTAGCGGTACAAATGAAATAACTCAGGAAATACGGATATTCTCAGCTAAGCTGCAAGCGGCGTTTGCTGTTTAGCAAGCTATATGCCACAAAGGGCGTGGCCAGATTTATGGCTAACAAGGTCGCGCCATTTGTGGCGAATTGCTTTCGGCACTATCAATTTCTGGTTGCCTGGGGAGAAGTTATTGCCTATCTGTTGAATTATCAACAGCAAATCAGCAATGGCTGTTGATAATTCAACAGCCATTCACTAGCAAAGCCATTATTTTCTATTATGAATCAATAGCGTAAATATTGGCATACTATCTGCAATAAGCATAACTCATGTACTTATAAACCCTTCTCTTGGCGCGGAAAGCATTGGGTTTTTCTAATGCAGCGTTGCCGATTATCTTATTTTTTATGAAGCAGTTAGCCCAATACGCCTTAATAAGCACTAGCGTGTGGTTTTTTTCATCAGGTGCAGCGGCGCAGCAAGTTACCGCCACGCCTGCTGCCCCTACCGAAGCTTTACCTACGTTTGATATGTTGGAAATGCAGGTTGACGGCAATACCGTACTGGCACAAACCCTGGTTGAAAAAAAACTCTATCCTTTTTTAGGGCCTGCCAAAACCGTTGATGATGTCGAAAAAGCCCGCCAAGCCTTAGAAGCCTTGTACAAAGATAATGGCTATCCGACTGTATTGGTGGATATTCCCGAACAGGATGTGGTGAATGGCTTAGTGCGGCTGAAAGTCGTTGAAGGGGCGGTGGAGCGGCTGAAAGTAACAGGGTCGCGGTATTTTTTCTTAGGCAAAATTCGGGACAAAGTACCTGCTTTAGCGACTGGGCAAGTACCGTATATGCCCAAAGTACAAGAACAGGTAGCTGATTTGGGCAAAGAGTCGGCAGACCGCCAAATTACGCCGATTTTCCGAGCCGGATCTACACCCGGCACCACTGAAGTGGAATTGCGTGTGAAAGACCAATTACCCTTACATGGCAGCCTCGAAATGAACGGGCGCAATTCCGAACACACCTCCCGTTCGCGCCTGATCGGTTCACTACGTTATGACAACCTGTGGCAGCGTTTCCACAGCGCATCATTACAGTATCAGGTGTCGCCGGAAAATTCCGATGAAGTGGATGTCTGGTCGGGCACTTATGTCTTACCTACCCATTGGGCGGATAGCCGTTTGGCGCTTTACGGTATCGGCATCAGTTCCAATACCCAATTGGGGGCGAGTGTCGGCGGCTTATCAGTAGTCGGTAGCGGGGCAATTTATGGGGCGCGTTTGGTCACGCCCTTGCCTGGCATTAACAACTATGGCCATACCTTAAATTTAGGGGTTGATTATAAAAGTTTTAATCAGGGCATTAGCCAGCAGGGTCAAGACCTACAAACCTCGCCGATCAGCTATGTGCCTTTTTTAATCGGTTACGATGCCAATTGGCGTTCTTCAGGCGTACTGACAACGCTCAATTCCGCCCTGCACTTTTCGTTGCGTGGATTCGGTAGCGACGATCAGGAATTTGAAAACCGCCGCTATAAGGCGAAAGCCAGCTACGCCTATTTCACCACAGAACTTAAACATCTGCGCGAATTGCCGTGGGATATGCGTTTGGCGGCCCGCGCGTCAGGACAGATTACCAATATGCCTCTTATCAGTAACGAGCAATTTGCCGTCGGCGGCCCGCAAAGCGTGCGCGGTTACCATCAGACCCAACAATTGGGTGATGACGGGGCCAATTTGTCGGTGGAATTGCAAAGTCCGCAACTGAAACGGCGCGATTGGGAGTTTGCCCAAAACCTGCGCCTGCACGCATTTTTTGATTATGCTTATTTGTGGATTGACCATGCCATAGCACCGAACCCCCAGTATTATCGCCTTGCCGGCACAGGGGCGGGGGTGCGCCTACAGTTTTTTAAGCACTGGCTGGGCGAATTGGATTGGGCTTATCCGCTGGAAAGGCAAGGTACGGTCAATGTCGGCACCCAACGCGTTGACTTTCGCATGGCTTACGAATTTTAGGGCGGCAATATGATGACGCAAACGCATTTAACTACACCTTCCCCGCTAGTGTTAAGGCCTAGCCATCCGCTTAGCCCTAAGCCTTTGGTTGTGGCGATCCGCGCCTTAATCGCCGGGGGCTTGGCGATGGGCGCGGGTATATCGGCGGCTTACGCGGAACTGCCTGTGCCGGTTAATCCCGTCACCTTATCCGATACCCCAGTGGATATTGCCAGCCAAGGCCACGCAGCGGCTTCGGTGTCGGGTACAGCCATGACGATTAACCAAAGCACCGATAAGGCCAGTATTGATTGGCAAAGCTTTAATATCGGCGTTGACAATAGTGTGCATTTCGACCAGCCCGCCACCACTTCCGTGGCCTTAAATAATATCCACCAAGCTGATGCCAGCCGCATCATGGGGTCTTTAACTGCTAATGGCCAAGTTTATCTGGTCAACCAAAACGGCTTTGTCTTTGGGGCTAATTCACAAGTTAATGTCAATACCTTGGTTGCCAGCACGCTGGGCGTAAGCGAAACCACCTTCCAAAATGGTCTGACTAAAGCCTTCAATACCGATGGCTCGGCAGCCTTACAAGGTAATGGTGAGGTGTATCTTAAAGATAGCCAAGGCCATATTATCCATGATCAGAATGGCGATAAAATCAAAATCCAGATTTTTATCGAGCAAGGGGCGCATATTAAGGCTAATGCTCCGGGAGGTCGCGTCATTATTGCCGCCCCGGTCATTAATAATGCCGGGACTATAGAAACGCCGGACGGGCAAACTATCCTCGCCGCGTCTACAGATAAGGTCTATTTGCAGGAAGCGGGCAGTGATTCGGATATCCGTGGCTTGTTGGTTGAAGTGGGTACGGGTGGTGAAGTCAATAATATGGGCAAAGTGTTGGCGGAACGCGGTAACGTCAGCTTAATGGGCTTCGCTGTCAACCAAGAAGGCACAGCCTCGGCGACGACTTCGGTTAGTCTCAACGGTTCGGTCAGGCTACTAGCGCATGAAGGCATTCAAGATCCGTCCGGCACAGGCGGTAAGCTTTTGCCTAAAGCCACGGTTAGGACGACTGATTTGGATGACGGCTTAGGCACTAAAGCCACCGTACATTTGGCGGCAGGCAGTATCACCAGTGTCGGCTTAGATAGCGACAAAACCACCACGGCGATAGATGCCCAAGCCCAAAGCCGCTCACAAATAGAAATCAGCGGCCACGATGTGTATTTGCATAAAGGCTCTACAGTACAGGCGAAATCCGGCGATATTAGCATAAAGGCCGTTGATGATCCTACCGACAGCACAGTGAAAGGCAATGCGCGGATTTTCTTGGAAACGGGTAGCGTCGTCGATGCTTCAGGGATGAAAAACGTCAACGTGGCGATGGAGCGTAATGTCGTTAAAGTCGAATTGCGTAAAAACGAATTGCGTGATGCGCCGTTACAGCGTAACGGTGTCTTGTACGGGCAAACTGTTTCGGTGGATTTGCGCGACGCGGCAATAAGCTATAACAGCGACGGCACAGTCAACACCGCCACTATTCCGGTCGCCGACATTAAAGGTGCGGTCGACCGCATCGCCCGCAATATTGATGAGCGCAGCACTTCCGGCGGTACGGTCAACCTACAATCCAGCGGCGATGTCATTACCCAGACCGGCAGCACCATTGATTTTTCCGGCGGTTCGGTAGTGTATCAAGACGGTTATATCAGCACCACTAAACTGGTGGCGGATGGGCAAATTTACGATATTGCCCAAGCGCATGCCAACCGCCATTACGACACGATATTAGGCCAGATCAGCGACAGCCATCCGAAATGGGGCGTAACGGAAACGTGGTCGATTCCGGGCTTGGCGGTTAAGTATTTTGAAGCTGGTTATACCGACGGCAAAGCGGGCGGGACTTTAAATATCAGCGCTTATGAAACCTTATTGAACGGCACGTTGGACGGCTCCACTGTGGCGGGTACTTTGCAGCGCACAGCAGATAGCCAAGCCACTGGCAGCACCTTAAATATTAATTTAAGCAATAATAATTTATTGGGCAAACAAGATGTGGTGTTCAATAAAAGCGAACATTTAGCCGATGTGGGCTTTACTGATGCCTTGCCCAGAACAACGGACAGTTCTACCGACGCGGCGGCGTTACAATTGGATGCCCAACTATTTAAAGGCTCCGGCATCACTAACGTCAGCATCAAAACCAACGGCTCGGTCAGCTTACAAAAAGGGGCCAATTTGGATTTGCCTGTCTATGGTAACCTTAATTTAGCCGCGAGCGGTTTTGACATCCAAGGGACAATTACCGCCCATGCAGGTACGGTTAAGCTCAACCCGATCAGCATTAACGATGCCTTGCAGCCCAGTACGGTAAACCTCGGCAGTTCGGCACTGATTGATGTATCGGGGCTATGGGTAAACGATGTCATTGACGGTAAGCCTGGTCATACCTTGGGCTTGATTGCCAGTGAAGGCGGTTCCGTCACCTTGGTTTCCGAACAAGGTGATTTGTCCTTGGCACAGGGCAGCCAAATTAATGCCAACGGCGGCGCATGGCTCAATAGCCAAGGCAAAATTACGGCGGGCAAAGGCGGCTCAATCAGCCTGACCGCCGCCACCCATGACGGCGGCGGCGTGTCTTCCAGCCTGCTGATGGACGGTAGCGTGACCGCGTTTGGCATTAACGAAGGCGGTAGCCTAAGCCTGAACACAAATGAAATCGTCATCGGCACCGCCAGTGATGTGCCTACCCATACAGGCGCGACCACCACACCGCTGGTTTTAGCTCCGGATTTCTTCCAACAAGGCGGCTTTGCCAATTACAACCTCACCGCTAACCAGCATGGCCTAAAAGTCGCCGATAACGTCCACCTGACTGTCCGGCAAAACAATTGGCTAGTGGATACTACTGCCATCACCCAAGCCTCAGGTAGCCAGCTGCAAGATTTTACGGCCATCACCACCTTACCTGACAGCGAAAGGAATGCCGCGAATCTGAGCTTGACCTTTAGCGAGTTGTTGACGCAAAACCGCGCCGAAGCCCTCAGTATCGGTACAGGGGCGTTAATCCAAACGGATGCGGCAGGCTCGGTAACACTGTCTTCCGACACTTCCATTTTTGTGGACGGCACAATCAGCACACCCGGCGGGGCGATTGCCCTGAACATCAACACACCGACCAGTGGCGACAAAGGTTTTTATGCCTCGCAAGGCATTTGGTTGGGGGCAGACAGCCGCTTATTGGCGAAAGGCGTGTTTAAGCCCGAAGTGAGCAACTATGGCCTGAAAACAGGTGAGGTGTTGGCGGGTGGCAGCGTCAGTTTGACCGCCAATCGCGGCTATATCGTCAGCCGGGCCGGCTCGGTCATTAACGTGTCAGGCACCTCAGAACAACTGGATTTTCAACAGACCAACCTCAGCACAGGTAAGCCGGAAACCGTCTCCAAAACCATTACTTCCGCAGGCGGCAGCATTAATTTTAAAGCAGGTGAAGGTATTTTAGCGGATGGCATATTACGCGCCCATAGCGGCGGCGGCACTGCCGCTGGCGGTACGCTTAGCGTTGAACTTAACCGGGGCTTACGCAATAAGCCGGTGTTGCCGATCAGCGGCGGTCTATTTCCTGATGATATAAACCCTGCCCTACCGCGTACGATTGTCATTGCCGAAACCGATACTCAATTTATCCCTAAGGATTTGGCCGAAGGTGGCTCTATCGCTTCTAACACCTACAGTGGCCGGGCTTTATTTAATGAAAAGCCGCTTAATAATGGCGGTTTTGATAGTTTGCTGTTGACAACCGATGTCTTGGGGGCAAACGGCAAATATGCCGGCGCTATCGAATTTCAAGGCAATGTCAGCTTAACCGCCCGCCAGCAAATCGTCTTGGATACGCCGACCCTGAAAACCACTGACGGGCAAGTGACGTTGAACACCGCTTACGCCAAGTTGGGTTCCAGCCAAAGCCGGGTCGATACGGATTTGGGTGACGGCACCTTTTCCAGTACCTTAGCGCCCGCCGCTAAAACCGGGGTTGGGCAATTGACAGTCGCCGCCAAAGGCATTGATTTGGTTGGAGGCCTAAGTTTTAATGGCTTTAACAAAGTCAATTTGGACAGCCAAGGTGATGTCCGTGCTATTGGCATCCGTGTCCGTAGCGATACTAAAGATTATCTGGGCGAGCTAAAACTGGCGGGTGATTTAAACATTACCGCCAGCCAAGTCTATCCGGCGACCTTAAGCAATTATAAGATTTCTGTCAGTGGCGGCGACCATACCGTTACCATTAAAAACAGCGGCAACACACCGGGTGCGGTTTATTCCGCCGATGGTAGTTTGACTATCAATGCCCCGAACATCAACCAACAGGGGGTAGTGAAAGTGCCGTTTGGCACTTTGGCCTTGAATGCCAGCCAACAATTGACCTTAGCCGCAGGTAGCCTGACTTCGGTATCGGGCGATGGTCTGACGGTATTATTCGGCCAAGGTTCCGGTGGCTTAAATTGGCTGTACCCATTAGACAGCACAGGGAATACCAATATTGTCATCAGCAATCCGCCTGAAAAACGCCTGACCCTAAACGGTAAGAATATCGCCTTAAACAGCGGCGCCAAGGTCGATTTATCGGGCGGCGGTGACCTCTACGCCTATGAATTTATCACTGGCCCCGGCGGTTCCACTGATGTGCTGGATGCCAATACCAATGGCTTTACGCAAAAATTTGCGGTCATTCCCAGCTTGGGCAACTCCCTCACACCTTATGATCCACAAGAATTTGCCGCTTCGGGTTTAAGCGTTGGTGACAGCGTTTATCTCAGTGCCGGTTCCGGTTTGGCCGCTGGCTGGTATACCTTATTGCCCGCCCATTACGCACTGTTGCCTGGGGCCTATTTGGTCACACCACAAACGGGTACGCAAGACATGCAGCCCGGAGTGACGGTGACTGATTTGGCCGGAACCACCATTGTTGCCGGCCGTTACGGAGTGGCCAGCACCGATACCGCTAACAGCCGTTGGCAAGGTTTTACCGTGGAATCGGGCAGCATCGCGCGGACTTATTCGCAATACACCGATTATTTTGCCAACAGTTTTTTCACCGCCAAAGCCGCAACTGACGGCACAGTCGTGGCCGCTTTGCCACAAGATGCCGGAAGCTTGGCTATCAGCGCCCAAACCGGGTTGTCACTGGGGGCGGAACTGGCGGCGGCGCCGGCCAATAATGGCCGGGGCGGACAAGTTGACATCAGCGCCGACCATTTGGCGATTGTCGGGCGGCGCGAAGAATTGGCGGCGGCAGGTTCAGGTACGGTCAGCCTGTTAGCCGAGGATTTGAATAATCTGAATGCCCCCAGCTTACTGTTGGGCGGTATCCGCAGTAAAACCGCCACTGGGCAGCGCGTCAGTGTGTCGTCAAAAACCCTGAGCATTGCCGGTGATGCCGATCTGCAAGGCCAAGAACTGTTGTTGGCGGCCAACCAAGAAGTGCGCATAAAATCCGGTGCCATCGTCGAAAGTACGGGCAAAACTAATGCGACAGGCGTAGCCCTGACCGTAACCGAAAAAGGTAAGGATAACAGTGATGGGGCATTGGTGCGGTTGTCTTCGTCGGCACAGGCGGAAGTGACACGCGATAAGACAGTATCCGGCGCAATCGGTACATTGGTGGTGGAAAGCGGTGCGCATCTTAAGTCCGGCCATTCAATGTTGCTGGATTCGACCAAGGACACAGTATTTGCAGGCTCAATTGATATGCAGGGCGGTTCTCTGGCCTTGGCTTCCAGCAAAATCAGTTTTGGCCCGGCACCTACAGGTACATCGGGTTTGGTGTTGGCCTCCACGCAGTTTAGTTTGGATGAATTGACGCTGACCAGTGCCAGTGATTTTAATATCTACGGCGGCATCAACGTCAATGCCGGGCTGATCAACATTAATGCTGCACACATCAATGGCTTTAATAATAATGGGGCTACCGCCAACTTAAGCGGGGACACCATTAAGCTGAGCAATACCCAGGCGACTGCGGACAGCAGTGGTACGGGTACGGGCATATTGGCACTGAATGCTAGGCAAATCGAGTTGGGTAGCGGCAGTTATGCGCTGACGGGGTTTGCTACGGTCAATTTGAATGCCAGCACCGCTATTAAAGGTTTAGGGCAAATCTTAGCCAGCGGTACTGGGCAAAGTTCGTTGCTTGCTGCGGGCAATCTGAGCGTGGCGGGTGACTTAAACCTCAATGCCGGACATTTTATCGGTGACGCAGGAGCGACGACAGCCATTGATGCCAGTGGCCACCAAGTCAATATTACGGCGTTGGGGGCGGTTGACCCGACGTGGACTAGCGGGCTGGGTGTCAGTTGGTCAATCACGGGCGATGCTATCACCAGTAACGGACGTTTTGACTTGCCGTCCGGCATTGTCAAACTCACCGCCTTAAAAGGCGATATTGCCCTTAATGACGGGGCGCGTCTTGACGTCTCAGGCCGGACGCTCAACTTTGCCGACGTGGTCAAATATTCCGCCGCAGGCAATGTGTCGCTGACGGCCAACCAAGGTAACATCACCTTGGCAAACGGTGCCGGCATCAATTTGGCCGGAGCGGCCAATGGCACACAACAGGCCAGCGATGCCGGAACTTTAGACATCGCCGTTACTCAAGGCCAATTCAACTGGCAAGGTAATATAACGGCATTGAATGGTGCCCAAGCCAATAGCGCGGTCAAACAAGGCTCTTTCCATCTGAACGCCAATACCTTGGGGGAGGGCGGCTTTTCGGCGCTGAACAGCCAATTGGCAGCCGCCGGATTCACCCAAGCCTTGACGGTTGAGCAACATACGGGCGACTTGACAGTCGCCGCCACCGATACCGTCACCGCCCAGCAATTGGCCTTGCTGGCCGATCAAGGCAATGTTGCCATCAACGGCACGCTTAATGCCAGCGGCAAGCAAGCGGGCAGCGTATCGGTTTATGGCCACAACGGCATTATCTTGGGGTCAACAGGCCATATCATCGCTTCAACAACCACTGCCGGAGCGGCTGGCGGCAGTGTCATACTGGATACTGTCCATCGTGATGACACGGGCAGCGGTTTGCTGGACTTATCGCAAACGGGCGGGACAATTGACGTATCCGCAGGCTCTGGTGGTACGGGCGGTTCGGTGCATTTGCGCACAGGCCGCGACGATACTTTACATACCGTAAACGCGACGGCGATCCATAGCCATATTATCGGTGCTGATGCGACCCGCACCGCGCTGGAAGCGACCCGTGTTTATGATGGGCAAAGCACGATCAAAGCCAGTAATATTACCGCTTGGCAACATGACACCAGCAGTTTCATGGCCTCCGCGCCGAGTTTGGTGAATGATTCCGGCACGGCGATTGACTTGTTGCCCGGCCTTGAAATCCGCAGTACGGGTAATTTGAGCCTGAACACTACTTGGGATTTTCTCAACTGGCGTTATGCCGACAGCCAAGGCAACAAGACCCTGCCGGGCTTTTTGACCTTACACGCAGGCGGTAACCTTAATGTTAAGGCCAGCATCACTGATGCGTTTGCCACAGCCTATTTACCCGGACAGTCGTCAATGAAGCTGCAAGATGTGCTGCAAACAGGACGGTCTTGGAGCTATGATTTGTCTGCTGACGGCAATGTCAATCTGGCGAACAGCTATCTGGCGGCTGACCCTTACGGCACAGGCACGCAAGTCAGTACGCAAGTGATGGTCAGGACTGGCACGGGCAGTATTGATATTAATGCGGGTGGGAATATCCAATTTGTCGCTGACCCGAATGACAGCACTGCATCAGCAGCCGTGTACACCATGGGGACAACCGCCGAATATACGCGTGGGCAACTGTTAAGCGGGTCGGTACCGGGGGTTCCGGCAAAACTGACGGGAGAAACCGATGCCGAGTATCTGAATCGGCTAGACCCCGTGCAAATGAACACCTTATTGCGCTACGGTTATTTTGACGAAAGCCGCTTAGGTCTGGTGTTCATGGTCGCAGAGTATCCCACGCAAGGCGGTGCTATCGGCTTACATGCGGGCGGCAATATCAACGGCATCTATACCGGACAACAAACCAGCGATTGGCTGGTGCGTAGCGGCTCTATCAGTGATAACAGCCGTCCTACCGCTTGGGGGATTAATATCAGCGGCGACCGCACCAACCCGGCTAACGGCATTTCCTCAAAAGGCAAGCATTATTTCAACCAAAACATCGGCTCTTTAGCGGGTGGCGATGTCAACATCGAAGCGGGCGGTTCCGTCAACAATTTGTCCGTGATGCTGCCGACCACAGGCAAGCCGTTTGGCCAACTCAGTGAGGCGACTAACCAATGGACGCAAACCGGCACGGTAGTCAACGGCGGCGGTAATTTGCAACTCAAAGCGGGCAATGACATTGTCGGCGGCGAATACTATATAGGCCGTGGTACGGCAGAATTGGATGCGGGCGGCAGCGTCAGTAAAGCCGCCAACGGCTTGGGGGCGATTTTAGAAGAGGGTGACGGCAGTTTTACTGTGCAAGCCCGCCAAGATGTCGTGATCGCCTCAGTGCTGAATCCCACTGTTATCAAGCAAAATAATCCTTTGCCATTAGCGGCAGGCGGCGACTCGCTGTTTTTCACTTATAGCGACACCAGCGCAGTTAATCTGTTGGCGACAGCGGGCAATATCGTTTTAGAAAACGATGTGGACGGCATCAGAAACTCGAAAAATGTCGATACCAGCACCTCCTCAGGCTTTGAATACGCCGTCTATCCGGGCAGTTTAAGTGCGGTTGCCTTTTCAGGTGATATCCGCATCGATAACTCCATGACCTTAATGCCTTCGGCACAAGGTATCTTAGCATTATTGGCTTACCGCAACATCGGCACAGATAGCGATGCCGCGCAGCTGATTAATGTCAATATGTCCGATGCCGACCTCAGCTTCTTACCCGGCGTAAACAGTCCTGCCCAACAACTTGAAGGTAGCCTGAGCGATGGCCTGATCCGGGCACGCGAACGTTTAGACCCATCCACGCCAGATGCCACGTTAATCCATGCCGCCACACCAGTACATAGCGGAGCTAGCGCTAAACCGAAAATTATCGCCCAAACGGGTGATATTGGATTTTCTTCCAACTCGGAAGTGACGTTTTTCCTCCCGCAAGCCGCCGATTTTATTGCCGGGCGCGACATCTCTAACCTTAGCCTGTTCGGCCAAAACCTTTCCGTCAACGATGTGACACGGGTTGTCGCGGGTCGGGACATTACTTTTGACGCGCTTATCAGTACCGATGGTATCGTCCAGGCGAATGATAAAGGTATTGAATTGGGCGGCCCCGGGCAATTGCAAATCCAAGCTGGGCGCGATATTAGCTTAGGTGGCTCGACAGGTATTAATACTATAGGCAATACCAAAAACACCAGCTTGTCGGCGACTAACGGCGCGGACATTAATGTCTTGGCGGGTATTTCCGACAAAGTCGATTATGCCGGCTTTATCAACAAATATTTCGCGGTGGGCAGCAGTTACCTCAGTAACGCAAAACTGCTTGATGACAATGGCAACGACCAACTGGCTGGTTTATCACCCGCGCAAAAATTGGCGGTGCTTGAACAACTGCCTGATGCCCGCAAGCAAAAGCTGTTACTGGATGTGCTGTTTAATGAAATCAAATTGTCCGCCGCCGCAGCGGCGGTGGCGCCTGAATCACAGCGCAAAGCCCTCTACCAACAAGGTTTTGATGCCATTGCGGCATTATTTCCGGGTAGCAAATACCAAGGTGACCTGTCTTTAGTATTCAGCCAAATTAAAACCTTAGCGGGCGGCAGTATTGACTTGGCGGTACCAGGCGGGGCGGTCAACGTCGGTTTGGCGGGTACAGTGGGCGGCATTTCCAAAGGTGCTGACCAGTTGGGTATCGTCGCCCAACAAACGGGTGATATTAATGCCGTCAGTAACGGTGACTTTAACGTCAACCAGTCGCGGGTCTTCACTATGGGCGGCGGCGACATCGCCATCTGGTCATCGACGGGCAATATTGATGCGGGTAAAGGTGCGAAGTCGGCGATTTCTGCCCCGGCACCGATTACTACTGTCGATGCCAAAGGCAATATCGTCACCACCTTCCCGCCTATCGTATCGGGTAGCGGTATCCAAACCATCAATCCGCAAGACAAAACCAAAAAACAAGGCAATGTCTACCTTGCCGCCCCAGTCGGGGTGATTGATGCGGGCGAAGCCGGAATCAGTGGCGGACAAATCATTATCGCCGCCACAGCGGTAGTCGGTGCGGCGAACATTTCCGCTTCCGGCAGTACATCCGGTGTCCCTACCGCCGTAGCAACTCCGGTTGTTCCTTCAGGGGTTTCCAGTGCCGCCGCCAGTGCCGCCAAACAGGCCACCACTACGAATGAAGAAGATAACAACGCCGCCAACGGCGATGGCGACAAGAAAAAAACCACCGTCAGCCTACTGAGTGCCGATGTCGTCGGTTATGGTGATTGTAGCGTGGCTGATGTCCGTGACGGTAAAAAAGGCTGCGGCGGTTAAGTGACCCATTATTTTGGGCAACAGCTAAATTATTTTTAATCAACCCAAGCTAAACCATGAAAAAAACTACCCGTAATTCTCTTAAACTGGCCTTGCTGCTGTCTTTGTTACCTACCGTGGCCTTGGCTTGGTGGAATAACGATTGGTCTTCACGCAAACCTTTAACGGTAGATGCCGGCGCAACAGGGGCGGACATCCAAGAGACGCTGAGCGACGTGCCGGTTTTGTTACGTCTACATACCGGCAATTTCGGTTATTTTGCCGAGCTGGCCGAAAATGGCAAAGACTTGCGTTTTATGTTGGATGACAAAACGGCACTGAAATATGCCATCGAAAAAGTCGATCCGCTGGCCGAAGTCGGTTTGGTTTGGGTAAAACTGCCGACAGTGCGCGGCGGTGTCAGTACCGATGTGTTCACTCTGTATTATGGCAACCCCAAAGTTGCCGATGCTTCAGACCCGCAAGGCATTTACGATGTCAACCAAGCCTTAGTCTACCATTTCAATGATGGCGAAACCTTGCCGCAAGATGCCACGGCCTATAGCCTCCATGCCTCGGCTTCCAAAGCCACTATCGACCCTGCGGGCTGGATAGGGTCGGCGGCTAAATTTGACGGGCAAGGCGGTATTAGCGTTAACGCCGCCCCGGCACTTGCCATTACGCCAGACAGCGGCTGGACATTCACTACTTGGGCGAAGATTGACCAAGCCCAAACCAACGCTGTATTGGTACAGGCCAAAGAAGGTGCAGCTGAAATCACCTTAACGCTACAAGGCTCGGCTATCACCGCCAGCTATCAGGGCGTAGGCGGCGGCGTTAGCCAAACGTTACCCGCCAACCTGCAATTAGGCCAATGGCAACAAATTGCCCTAGTGGCGCAAGCGGACCGTTTGACCTTATACCTGAACGGCGAAGCCGTCGGCAACACCGCCATCAAACTCGCGGCCATGAATCCGTCGGTCAGTATCGGGCAAGGTTTAACTGGCTTGCTTGATGAAGTGCAGATCGCCAAACAGGCGCGTAGCCCCGATTGGCTTAAACTGCAATTCCGTAGCCAAAGCCCCGATTTTAGCGTCCTGAATTTGGGTCAGGACGAAACCGGAGGTTCCGCCGAAGGCCCCAATTATTTCGTCATTATTCTGCAAAGTTTGACGGTAGACGGCTGGGTGGTCATCGCCTTGTGCGGTGTGATGTTAGTCATCAGCCTGTTAGTGATGATCGGTAAGGGCTTGGCTTTACGGCGGGCAGGTAAGGATAACGCCGCTTTCCTCAAGCAATACCGTAATGTCGATGCGGCACATTTGGATGCGTTGGATCGGGAAGAAAACGAAGACGAGCAAGAAGTCAACGACTCTGATTTTCTCGCCGCCATCGTCGGCAAGCATGACCATTTCCAAAGCTCGCCGATTTATCACATTTACCATGCTGGCGTGCATGAGTTGAAAGTGAATTTTGGTGATGGCATGGGCGTTACCCCGCTGACCGCCGAAGCCTTAAACTTGGTGCGTACCCGCTTGGATGCCGCTGTTGTGCGGGAGAGCCAAAAACTCAACAAAAATATGGTGTTGCTGACCATAGCCATTTCCGGCGGGCCGTTCTTAGGTCTGCTAGGTACGGTTATGGGGGTAATGATCACCTTTGCGGTAATCGCCGCGACAGGAGATGTCAATATCAACTCGATTGCCCCAGGTATCTCCGGTGCTTTGGCGGCTACAGTTGCCGGGTTGGCGGTGGCTATCCCCGCCTTGTTCGCCTACAACTATTTGCTCACGCAAATTAAGGACATCACCGCCGACATGCACGTTTTTACTGATGAGTTTTTAGCGATGATCGCCAAACGTATCGCCGACCGCCAACGCGGCGAACCGGATTTAAAAGTCGTGTTCACTGAAGAGTTCATCAACATTATTGCCGAGCGCATCGCCGCCAAACAAGAGAGGTTAAGCTCATGAAAGTCGGGGAAGAAGGCAAAGTCTACGATGACATCAATATCACCCCCATGCTCGATGTGGCTTATGTATTGTTGTTGATCTTCATCATTATGACCACGGCGACTGTACAGGGCATCACCGTCAACCTGCCCAAAGCCAGCAGTACGCCGTCGTTGTCGAAACCAAAAACTAAAGCCATTTCCATCACCAAAGACGGTACGGTGTATTTGGATACTTACCCGATTTCTCTGGCCGATTTGGAAACGCGTTTAGGGCAATATAAAGCGGCGACACCGGATTTGCCCGTGGTAGTGAAGGCTGATGCCGCCGTACAGTATGAAAAAGTCATTGAAGTGTTAGATATTGTCACCCGGCTGGAAATTAGCCAACTGGGTCTGGTGACCCAAAAACTGGTCAAGTAGGCGGTTATGGAGAAATACCAACGTTGGTTACGCAACTTGCCGCTGATTATCGGTATTGTTTTAGCCCTGCTGATCGCCGTCGCGGTGTATTTTCTACAAGGCATGTTTCAAAAACCGGCGCAGGCGAAAAAACAGATGCAGCAAATCACCATGATCCAACCGCCGCCTCCGCCACCCCCGCCGCCGCCTGAGCAAAAACCGCCGGAACCGGAGCCTGAGCCGGAAAAAATGCCTGAACCGGAACCGGAAAAAGAACCTGAACCCGCCCCAGAAGCGGCGGCTGAACCCGCTGGTGAAGAACTGGGCGTAGATGCCGATAGCGGTGCAGGTTCTGATGGCTTTGGCCTAATCGGTAAAAAAGGTGGGCGCGGCTTGTTAGGCGGCACGGCAGGCAGTGCCGCGATTTGGTATGGCGGGCAAGTAAAACGCGGTCTGGAGGAGGAATTGCAACGCCTACTGACGGACAGCCCGGCGCGTAAGGCGGCTTATAGCGTACAAATGAATGTCTGGGTCAATGCCGACGGCAGCGTCAACCGCGTTGAATTAGCCAGCCCCAGCGGTAAGCCGGAAGTCGATCAAGCCATCCGCGCCGCCCTGCCGACCTTACGTTTCAGCTTAGCCAAACCGCCGCCCGAAACGATGCCGCAACCGATTAAGCTGCGCGTCACCTCAAGGATTTAGGGCGTGTCCGCAAGCTTTTGGGCGGATCGGCAATGTTGTTTGCCCTAAAGGGCAATGCCAATAGAATTCAAAATACCGTAATGAGAGTAACGATAATGACCAAAAAAACCTTGGCGGCCCTACTGGCAAGCTCGCTGGTAACGCCGATTATGGCGGATGAAAAAGAGGATTTGCTTAAGCTCAAGCAAGAAATTGCGGGTGAGCGTGAGGAACTGCTTAACTTAAAAAACACTGCCGTCAATCTGATTGATATTTTTGTCCAACAAGGCTTATTAAATAAAGAGAAGGCAGAAAGCCTGATGAAAGCCGCCAAAGCGAAAGCGGCGCTGGAGGCCAAACAGCCCCCTGCTGTGCCGGACAGCACCGCAAGCCAAGACGCTGGCAAACCAAAAGATGCCAAAAGTATCCGTTTTGCTTATGTGCCTGAATTTGTCAAAGAAGAGATCCGCCAAGATGTCATTGCCAATATGACGGGTAAAGTAGTGAGCGAAGTGAAAGCGGATGCCAAAAAAGAACAATGGGGCATACCCGCCGCGTTGCCGGAATGGTTAAATAACATCAAAATTTCCGGTGACATGCGCTTGCGCGCCCAAGATGACATTTTCGGCTCGGCCAATAGCCCAAGCTCCTATCTGGATTATCTGAATATCAATCAAGATGGCGGCCAATTGGCGGCGCAAAGCAGAAACCAGCAATATCTCAACACCACCGAAGACCGTTTACGCCTACGCGAACGCTTTCGCCTAGCCATTGATGCGAAAATCACCGACGGCTTAAAGGCGGGTTTACGCTTGTCTACCACTAACCAGTACAGTCCGGTCTCCAGCAACCAGACGCTCGGCAATACCGGGCAATCGTTCCAACTTGCCATTGACCGTGCCTTTGCGCAATACGATTTTGTCGACAGCCAACATAATGACTGGTTTACCCTTTCCGGCGGGCGGATTGCCAACCCTTGGGTATCCACCGAAATGGTCTACAGCCCGGATTTGAGTTTTGAAGGTTTTGCGGCTACGTTCCGTTGGCATACTAACCAAGAGCAAGACCGTGTCAAATACTATCAGCCCGCCCAAGCTAATAGCCGCTTCGGCTTGCAAATGGGGCCACAGACCCCCGATTCATTATTTGTCACTTTAGGCGCGTTTCCGATTCAGGAAGTCAACTTTTCCACTGTCGACAAATGGCTGTTCGGCGGGCAAATCGGTGCCGATTGGCTGGTACATAACGATTCGCGCCTGAAAGTCGCCGCCGCATACTACGATTATGAAAATCTCCGCGCCCGCAGCAATGCCAGCGACAGCTTTACTTATGATTGGACAGCCCCGCAGTTTATCCAAAAGGGCAATACTTTAGTGCCGATTAACGTCAATAACGGCAGCAACAGCCGCTGTACCGATAGCCAAAGCCTACAAGGCCAAGGCTGTTTGTTTGGCTTGGCCTCAGACTTTAAAATATTCAACGCGACGGTGATGTACGATTTTGCCGATTTTGCCCCGACCCATGCCTTAGTGTCATTCGATTATGCGAAAAACTTAGGCTATGATGCCGCCCGCATCGAGCGCGAATTTCCTGGCTATTTGGGCAACAACAACCGGGCAAGGACGGATGCTTTCCAAATCCGTCTGGATGTCGGTAAGCCAGAAATTAAATACTTTAAAGACTGGAGCACCATTATCGCTTACCGTTACATCCAACGTGACGCTATTTTAGACGCGTTTACCGACAATGTTTTCCATCAAGGCGGTACGGATGCCAAAGGTTGGATGCTAGGCGGCAGTTACGGTGTGGCCAAAAATACTTGGCTGATGTTCCGTTGGTTCAGCACCGAGGCCATTGACGGCCCGCCATTAGATATTGACTCGGCGGTATTGGATTTGAACATGCGTATATAGGCGGAGACAAAAATGAACCCAAAATCCACTCTTTATAGCGGTTTGCTGTTAGCTTGCCTGTTAAGTGTACCCGCCTTGGCCGCACCTAAGCAGGAATCCGCCGGACAACTGGCTTTAAAAAAAGCCCAAGGTGCCGTCCGGCAGTTGACGGAAGAAAAGCAAGCCTTAGAAGCGGAAAAAACCGCTTTAATCGACCAAGTTAAAAAACTAGAAGGCACTGCCCAACAGTTAGGGCCTTTACAAGCCGAATTGGTGCTGCATAAAAGCCAAGAAGAGGCTTTACACACCAGCAACAGCACCTTGGCGGTACAACTGCAAGGCGAACGTGACAAACTGCAAAACTTGCACAATAAACTGAAAGATATTGTTGCGCAGGCGAAATTAATCCAAAACGATAACCAATTGCTGGTCGCCGCTGTCAAGGAACGTGAGCAGTGGATAGGCCAATGCCGTGATAAGAACCACCAATTGCTGGAGGTCAACCAAGCGTTGGTCGGCAAATACCAAGACAAAGGTTTTTGGAGTAAAGCGGCGGAATTGGAGCCATTTACCGGTATCGGTAAAGTCGAAACCCAAAACACCGTGGAAAGCTATCAGTTTAAATTGGCGGACCTTAAAGTCACCGAATTTGCTGAGGCGGGCCATGCACAGTCAGCCGAAGCGGATGCCGCCGCGCCAAACCCATAAGCTAATTACGAGGCCTATCATGTCCAAAACAACGCCTGAACGTCTTATCATTGGCCCGTCGCATGTGGTCAGGCTCCGGCACGCGCTGGCAACCCGGCAACTGCCGGAACTGACGCTACCTAGCCGCCTGATTGGGGTCGGTGGCTTACCGATTTGGAGTCCGCGCATCACGAAAGAACTGGCCACCGCCACACCGGAGTCAGAAGTTTTTGTGATCGTCGGCGATTTCAGGTTCGGCAATCCGGTCTTGAATGATCCGACGTTTACGCCGGACTATCCGCAACCGAAAGAGTATCTCTCCATTGAGAAGGATTTGATTAACGAAACCAATGACCAACGTTTGTTCGCGTTGTCGTTAACGGCTCTGGACGCGCTTAAGCGGCAGCTTAATGGCCGATTGCGCCTGTTATTTTGGGATTTGTCGATACGCGAATACCAAAACCGCAGCACCGGACGTTACTATCAAGAGAGCGGAGATTATCGGCATCCGGTTTGGAATCTGGACGCGGTGTTGGCGCAATTTTCCGACATAGCCATTGATAGCCGCGCCATGCTTGGCCACGGCGAACGGCTATTTATCGACTCCAGCGCCCATCCCAGCCTGATCGGCTGGCTTTATATCAACCGTTATTTGCGGGGTGAAACGGCGGTGGATTTATCCGCCGTGTTCCAGGCGTTCGACCGGGCCTTAACGCAATTACTGACGGCGGTGTTGGCACAAGAGGCGGTGCTGATTACAGGCGATTCGAAATTTACCCGTTTATTGGCGTTATTTGTCAGTAACCAACAATTCCGCCTACCGGATAACTGGCAAATACTTCCATTATCAAAGGCTTATGAAACCCAAGGCTTTGAGCGTTGCTTATATTTTCCGGGGCTTTGCACCTTTGAGCTGGATGAGGCAGGTATCGCCGAAGGCATCGGCAAGGTTAAGAGAATATCGGCCCGCCTGACCGCCACCCACAAGCAAGTGTCTGTTTTGTATTATGATAACTGGGCTTATGAAGCCATATCCAAACGCTCCGGCTACCAGAACAAATTTGTCTCCCGATATGACAGCGGCCTGACTGCCCAATTAGAGGCGGAGACTTGCCAACTGGGGCAAACCTATAAAATCACCGACAGCACCGACTTTGAAGGCATGATAGAACTCAACGCCACCTTGTTGCCCAGCGTGTTGGGTATCGTCGAGATTCTGGCCAGAAGCACCCGGCAAATTAGCCATGAACAGGTGCTGGCGGCTTATCAGGACTTTTTAACGGCGTGTTTGTGAGTTTACGTCTCCACCGTAACCCTCCAGCCTTGCGCGACTTCTTCCGTATCAATTGACACCGCCAACAGTTGCCGGATAACATTCATATTCGTCCGGCAATGCTCGGTCAATTTTCCGGTAATAAACGAACCGCCTGCCCCTAAAGCCAAAGGCAACAACAATTGGTCGGCCAGATAATGACCGACTGGGGCGGTGCTGCTTTGGTAGCGGCGTAAGGCATCAACGGCACTATCGGCGACTTTTTCGGCACTGATATTCAACGCCCCGTGACTTGCCACCAACTCAGTAATATGCGCATAATCCATTTGCACAATGACACTATTGCCCGGCCCCAAGGAGTCAATTTGCGCGGTGCTGATGCTCTCTTCCGGCCATTTTAGGCGGCGCAATAAACGGTCTTTTTCCCTGACTACAATATGTCCGGGAATTTTCGCGCTCAGACAACGGGCGTGGGCCGTCACCAACTCGCCGCGCGTTTCCAAACATAAGCGGCGGTAAGCGGCGGCGGGCTTAACCGTTACCGTCCATTCCCCCGCCCCGACCGGATAAAAACCGTAGCGGTGCAATTGGCAGCTAAACTCGCCGCCTTGTTGGCGCAAGATCGGCAAAAACGCCTGCTCGATAAAATCAAAACTGGGGGCCATCGGGTTATGCGTACCGCCGACCAAAGTCAGGCGTGAGGGTTGCCCTATCATCAGCAAAGCGGGCAGGACGGTTTGGAACACCAATGTGCTGCTGCCCGCCGTGCCCACCGCGAAGCGGTAATCCCCCGCCCTGATAGGGCCGGGGGTAAACGCTAGCGCCGTCGCGCCGATAAAAGCCCCTTTTACGTCAGCGCCGCAAACATCGGCAATGGCCTTGACGCAAGCCAAGTGCTGGCGCATCAGGCCTGGGTTTTGGCGGCCTTGGCGGATGTTACGGATATGCACAGGCACACCGCGACACGCCGATAACGCTAAAGCGGTACGCAAAATTTGCCCGCCGCCTTCACCTTGGCTACCGTCAATTTCAATACCCTCGCTAACCTTTGACACAAACCACCTGTTTTAATGTGTGCATAATTTCCACCAAATCGCTTTGCGCCGCCATCACTTGCTCTATAGGTTTATAGGCGGACGGGGTTTCGTCGATGACCGACTTGTCCTTACGGCATTCCACGCCTTCCGTAGCGGCGACATGTTCTGCCACCGAGACATTTTTTATGGCGGCGGTTCTGGACATCACCCGCCCGGCACCGTGGCTGCAACTGCAAAAACTTTCTTCGTTACCCAAACCACGGACGATGAATGATTTCGCCCCCATACTGCCGGGAATAATCCCCCATTCCCCCAGCCCGGCCCGCACCGCACCTTTGCGGGTCAGCAGCACGTCTTTGCCGTAGTGGTGCTCACGGCTGACATAATTATGGTGACAGTTGACCGCCGCCACTTGGGCATTGAAATTCAGCCCCAAGCTCAGTGACAAAGTGCTTAAGACCCGTTGCATCATCATATCGCGGTTCAGTTGGGCATAGCGTTGCGCCCATTCCACCGCTTGG
The DNA here is from genome assembly GCF_002209385.1 of Methylovulum psychrotolerans. Lineage (NCBI taxonomy): Bacteria > Pseudomonadati > Pseudomonadota > Gammaproteobacteria > Methylococcales > Methylococcaceae > Methylovulum > Methylovulum psychrotolerans. The sequence continues at coordinate 302,697 of NZ_CP022129.1, read as the reverse complement.
ACATAATCGGCAAAATACTCGGAGCCTTCCGGCAAATAGGCCAGATCACGGTCAGGCAATTGGATAAACCAGCGCTGCATTTCTTTTTGTGCCAGTTCGATAAAATGCGTGCCGATACGGTTGCCGACCCCGCGTGAGCCGCTGTGCAGCATCACCCAGACCGCATCGCTTTCATCCAAGCACACTTCGATAAAATGGTTACCTGTGCCTAAAGTGCCCAGATGTTTGGCATTATTGGTGTTCTTTAGCACCTTATGTTTTTCGCACAACTGGCTAAACGGCTCCGCCAGTTGTAAATTCCACACCTGGGCAATCTCTTCGGGCAAGTCATGCCAAGACCCCTTATCACGGCGACCCGGATGCATATCCCGCCCGTGCGGTACGGCGCGTTCAATGGCATGGCGGACATCGCGTAACGAATCCGGCAATTGCTCGGCGCGGATTTCGGTTTTTACCGCCATCATGCCGCAACCTATATCCACCCCCACTGCCGCTGGAATAATCGCGTTTAAGGTCGGCACGACACTGCCGACCGTCGCCCCCTTACCTAAATGCACGTCAGGCATCGCGGCTATCCATTTATGAATAAACGGCAAGCGCGAGATGTTAATCAATTGCTCACGGGCCTGCTCTTCAAAGGGTACGCCGCGTGTCCAAGTTTTGATCGGTACACCGCCGCTGACGTGGGTCACTTCATAGTTGGGTTGGCTCATGGTTTATCATCCTTAGGTTTGGCTTTGGCAAAATGCCGACAATGTAGAGTTTCCGCTTACGTTTTTGGGGGCTTATCCCCCAAGCTTTTATATCCTGATAGTTTATAAAGCCCTACTTAAGCCATTGCAAAGGCCGCGCCAAGTATCCATCTATAATATCATGATAAATTTATCAAGCACTTATACTAAATAGTGGCTTTTTGCCAAAAAGCCACTATAGTAAAAGCTATCTAAATAAATAACAGCCTATCAAAATAGATATTATGAAAACCGTTGTCATCAGCCTGCTCGGCACGTCTTTAGACAATCGCGGCTTTAATTACAAACGCTGGGAACGCTGGCGGCCTACTTTGTCCTTATGCCAGCATGACGATTTGCTGGTTGATAGGCTGGAGTTACTGTTCCAAAGCCAATACCAACAGATTGCCGAAAATCTCACCGAAGACATCCGCACCATTTCCCCAGAAACCGAAGTCAGGCAACATCTTATCAACCTGGACGACCCTTGGGATTTTCAAAGCGTCTATGCCGAGTTATTGGATTTTGCCCAAGGCTACGCGTTTAATAGCGAGCAGGAACAGTATCTTGTACATATCACCACGGGTACGCATGTCGCGCAAATTTGCCTGTATTTGCTGACTGAAGCCCGCTACTTGCCGGGGCGTTTGGTGCAAACGTCGCCACCCTATAAAAGGGAGACTGTGCCGGGACATTATCAAATCATTGATTTGGATTTATCCAAATACGATCAGTTGGCATCGCGTTTTGCCAAAGAGCATCAGGAAGGTGCGCATTACCTGAAAGGCGGCATCGAAACCCGTAACCCGGCTTTTAATAAAATGATCGAGCAAGTCGAAAAAGTCGCCATCCGCTCGCAAGAACCTATTTTGCTGACCGGCCCGTCCGGTTCCGGCAAATCGCAATTAGCTAAGCGCATTTATCAATTGAAGAAAAAACGCGGGCAATTTCCTGGGGCGTTGGTGGAAGTCAATTGTGCGACTTTACGCGGCGATAATGCCATGTCGGCTCTATTCGGCCATGTTAAAGGCGCGTTTACCGGAGCGGTTATGGTACGCAAGGGCTTACTGGCCGAAGCCGATAACGGGCTGTTGTTTTTGGATGAAATTGGCGAACTGGGTTTGGATGAACAGGCCATGCTGTTACGCGCTATTGAAGATAAACGCTTTATGCCCTTAGGCTCGGATAAGGAGACCAGCAGCCGCTTCCAATTGATAGCAGGTACTAACCGTAATTTATTTGCGCAAGTGGAACAAGGGCGGTTTCGGGAAGACTTGCTCGCGCGGATTAATTTGTGGTCTTACCAATTGCCGTCCTTAAAACAGCGCTTGGAAGACTTGGATGCCAATATAGACTATGAGCTGGAAAAGTACAGCCAGAAGACCCGCACATTGATAGGCTTTAATAAACAGGCCAGGGAATGTTACCTACAATTTGCGAAAGCCCCGGAAGCGACCTGGAACAGCAATTTCCGCGACCTTAACGCCAGCATTACCCGCATGGCAACCTTGGCGGACGGCGGGCGCATCACTTTAGAAGTGGTGGCCGAGGAAATAGACCGCCTGCGCCATGCTTGGCGGCAAAACCAAGGCGATAACGCCGCAACGGATTTGGCAGAGTTATTGGATGCGCCCGTGGATTTGTTTGACCAAGCGCAATTGGCGTATGTCATCCGCATTTGCCAAACTTCGCACAGCGCCGCTGAAGCAGGCCGCAAACTGTTTAACGTCAGCCGTCAACAGAAGGCATCGGGTAACGATAGCCATAGGCTAATCCAATTTCTTAGTAAATATGGTTTGGATTTTAAGACGGTTAAGCACTATACAAAAAATTCGGCTGAGCTATAAACGTCTCTCTGCCTTAAATTAAGGGTACTTTCTATGTTATTGAAATAAAATACTAAAACTGGCATTTACCTGCCTGCACCAAAAGCACAGCGGACAGAGCCAACATGGGATCATTTCAAACAAAATGGTTAAAAACATGGCATAAATAAGCAATAAAGGCCGCGTCTTGGCATAAGGTTTTGCCGGGCGAGTCTGACAGTTTAGCGACTGGTTCGCCATTACAACGCATCAGCTTCATGACAATATTCAAAGGCTGCACCCCCAAATCATTCGTTAAGTGGGTGCCGATACCAAAACCCAGTTGGATACGTCCGCCAAACTGCCGATACAGGGCGATGGCTTTGCTTATGTCCAGACTATCGGAAAACACCAAGCGTTTGCTGTTCGGATCAATGTTAAGTTGCTGATAATGGCGGATCGCCTTTTCCCCCCAAGCGAACGGATCGCCGGAATCATGGCGCAAACCATCAAACAGCTTGGCAAAATACAAATCAAAATCACGCAGAAATGCTTCCATCCCGATAGTGTCGGTCAGGGCAATACCCAAATCGCCGCGAAACTCTTGCGCCCAATCTTCTAGGGCGACCCGCTGAAAATCCCGCAAACGGACATGGGCTTGGTAAGATTGCACATATTCGTGCGCCATTGTGCCGATGGGCGTTAAGCCCAGTTGCTTGGCCAAATAAACGTTGGAAGTGCCTTTCAGTAGAGTCGGCACTGTTTGCTGTAGGGTGGTGACCACTTCCTCTTGCCATGCTCCCCAAGCCCGGCGGCGTAAGCCGAAATCAAAAAACTCGAACGGATGCCGTAAGGCGGGTTCGGCGGCAAAGGTTTTCAGTACGGCGATTTTCTCATGGAGCCGACGGCGGCCTTCCGCTAACAAAACGGCGGGGTCGAAACGCCGGAAATACAGTTCCGAAACGATATACAAGCAGAATATTTCGAAATTCATGATTTGTATTTGCGGGCCGACGGCACGAATCCTAAGCTGCCCACTCTCGGCTGATACTTGCAGATAGTTTGCCTGAAAACGGAATGCCGCCAAAAAACCGATAAAATCCGCTTTGAGAAAAGGCAAGCCCGCCAGATAATTTAACTCATCATCGGTAAAGCGCAGGCTATACAGATGCGCCAACTCCGCCCGGACATCCTTAACCAAATCGGCCAGCGGATAAGCGGGGGTGTTGCGGCAGACAAATTCATACTCGGCCAAGGTTTCAGGCCGTTTGTGCAGCATAGTTTGCCACATTGGGAACTTATACAGGTCATTTTCCAATAAGCTTTTAACGATAGGCATAGTCATTCCTTAATCGGTAAGTTCGGCAAGCAGATCGGCACTGCTGGCTAAGCGTACGCCGTGTGCCTGCATATCGGCGAAAAATTGCTGAGCAATGTTTTCAAAACCCGGCACCGGGCTCATGCAATCGGTCAACAAAACCAATTTGTCGCGCAAGGCAGGGGCATAACGCAATAGGTCTTCCACCGTTTCTTTCACACAATGGCTGCTTGCCTGGCCCGCCACCAAAATCTCCGTTTGGCGTGCCAATAAAGCCAATAAATCTTGGTTTAATTGGGTGGATTCGTCGTCAGGGTACGGAAACACGGCCTTTAGGGCGGAAAAGCTCTCCGTCCAGATATTTTCGCCTTTCTGGATAAATGTGATGGGTTTTAAGCGCTGTAATGACCATTGCCGCAATGCGCTGGCAATTTCAGGGTGCAGATTATGTCCGGGCGTACCGATCTGGCAATGCTCAGGCCAAAGGGTCAATGTTCGCCCGGCTTGTTCCAACGCGTCAAAATACGCCCTCAGAAATTGGCCACCGTCTTGGGCGGATACCCCAATGATAGGCCGATAGTCGCCGTTACGCACCTCAGCGGCAGTGATTGCTGTGAAGGTCGACACACTGCCGCCGTACCTATCCCGCCAACAGACCGCGTTAGCCAAGTCTAATGGCTGATGCGAATCGAGCGTGGCGATGATGTCGGAAATGGCTAAGCCGCCTTGTTGGATCAGAAGCGCCAATCTGAGGCAATCGTCATGCGCCCCTTTAACCGCCAAGGCTGGCGAATAGCTATAGGTGGGCAAAGCGCAGAAATCGTTTTGGGCATCAATAATCAGCAGTTGTCTGTCGGGCATTAGGGAAGCCATTGGTAAAAATAAGTGATGTGCAGTTAGTGTAATCCTATTAGTTACAAAATGCAACTAAGTATATTGCTGATAAGCCGATAAAATTTAATGGTGTTGTGTAGGGAATATCTTCGGTAAACTAAGTCAAACACCCGAAAACCAACTTTTAAAGCCCATGCACCAAGCTGTCATTGCCACTGTCGATATTGTTTTTTTGACCATCCATAACGGGCGCTTAGGTGTCGCCTTGTCCAAACGCGATAAAGAACCTTTTCAAGGTGGTGATGCCTTACCTGGCGGTTATATCCATGCCCAAGAAGACCGTGATTGCTTAGATGCCGCCGTGCGGATACTACATGAGAAAACCGGGATTTTGCCGCCTTATCTGGAGCAATTGCAGACTTTCGCGGGCGCGGCCAGAGATCCGCGCGGCTGGTCTGTATCGGTGGCCTATTTTGCTTTGGTGCATTACCGCGTCATCGAATCCGCACACCATCCCGATGTGGCGATTTTCCCGGTTGATGCCTTACGCCGCCTACCGTTCGACCATAACGACATTATCGCCACAGCCGTCGATAGGATACGCAATAAGGCGCAGTATTCCTCATTGCCGTGCCATTTGGCAGGGGAAACGTTTACCTTGCCCAAACTGCAAAAAGTCTATGAAGCCTGTTTGGGGGAAGCCTTAAACAAGGTCAGTTTCCGCAGAAAAATGCAGGAATTAGCCGTATTGGAAGCTGTACCCGGACAAATGGAAACGGAGGGTGCCCATAGGCCCGCCCAGTTGTATCGGTTGAAAGCGGAATTTAAAAACGGCTTAAAATCATTGGCGAGGGGATTATAGTTGGCTAGCCGCGGCATAATGGCTTATCTTTATGGCGATAAGATAAATTTGCCGGACGATAACCTATGAACCTAAGGGATTTGCATTATTTGATTGCAGTTGCCGATTTGCGCAGTTTTGTGCAGGCGGCGGAGCGTTGCCATATCAGCCAACCGACCTTAAGCACCCAAATCAAAAAAGTTGAAGACAGTTTGGGTGTGCAGATTTTTGAGCGCACCAATAAAAAAGTCTTGCCGACCGAGCTGGGCGAGCAGATTATCGCTTCGGCGCGGCGGATTTTACAGGAAGTCGGGCATATCAACGAATTGGCGCGTATCGCCCAAGATCCTTTGGCGGGTAATTTGCGCTTGGGGGCATTTCCAACTCTAGCCACTTATATCTTCCCCCAATTAGTGCCGCTGATTAAACAGACTTTACCCAAAGTACGGCTGATTTTGGTGGAAGAAAAAACTGAGCAATTGCTCCAGCAACTGAAACAGGGGCAAATAGACGCGGCTTTATTGGCGTTGCCGATTATTGATGATTATCTGGCGACGGTAGAATTGTTTGCCGACGAGTTTTTTTTGGCTGTTGCCGCCGACCATCCGTTGGCAAGTAAAGCCACTGTTAACCCCGCCGATTTGTCCGGGCAAGCTTTGTTATTGCTGGATGAAGGCCACTGCCTGCGCGGCCATGCCTTACAAATATGCCAGCTCAACGGCTTGCAGGAGCAACAAGATGTCCGCGCCACCGGGCTGGAGACGTTGCGGCAAATGGTCCGCGCGGGTACGGGCATCACCTTTATGCCGCGCGTCGCCATCCGTACCCACGATGAAGGCATTTGTTACCTGCCGTTCGCCCTGCCCGCCCCCAGCCGCACCATCGGCTTGGTATGGCGCAAAACCAGTCACCGGGGCGATTTGCTTAAACGCCTAGGGGAATTAGTCCAAACCTTGTCTTGGGAATAACCCCCTCCCCTTTGCAGCCGCTATTGGGCAACTGTCGAATCTTTGGTAAATGTTGCCATACAATTATGGTTGCCTTTTAGGGTATCTAAGGTAATCGTCCGGTTAAAGCCTTGGCAATCGCCTGTCCAACCCGTAAAAGAAAAGCCGCTGATGGGGGTCGCCGTTAAAATCACCTTACCTAATACAGGTTGGGATAACACACAAGCCGTACCGCAATTGAGACCGGCTGGCGAACTGGTGACCGTACCCGAACCGTTTAAGGTAATGCGGGTGAGCGAGACATTGCTGTTAAGCGCGTAGGAACTGAACACATTTTGGATATACACGAGACTGGGGAAACCCGTAAAAGGCAGGTCATTATAAGTCGCTGAATTGGCGATTTTTCCCACTACATCCATCCCGTCGATCACACTGCCGAAAACCGCGTAACCCGGACTACTGGCACTGGCATAATCTAAAAACAGGTTATCGGTGAGGTTAACAAAAAACTGCGAAGTGGCGGAATTAGGGTCGGAAGTCCGTGCCATAGCGATGGTGCCGGTTTTATTGCTCAAACCATTGTTTGATTCGTTAACGATAGCGGCCAAGGTTGTTTTCAGCTTACCATCAAATCGGCTGTAACCGCCCCCTTGCACCACAAAGCCCTTAATGCTGCGATGAAAGAGTGTGTTTTTATAAAAACCGCTTTGAATATACTTGTAGAAATTATTGGCGCTGATAGGGGCTTTTGTGTAATCAACCTTGAAGGTTATAGTCCCGACATTAGTTTGCAATTCGAATATCGACGGTGGCGTAGCGGCAACTGCCGCTTGCTTGAATGAGGCCAGACCAAGGCACAGTAAAATAGCTAATCGACGCATAGGGGGATTCCAGAAGTTTAAGTGAGAGTGGGCAGGCTTATTATCCGAAGAAGAACGGGGAGATTGCAAGCTTGGCGTACGGTTAAGCAGCTAAGAATCTGTCTGGTAACAGTTTAGGTCTATTAATGTCTCCGACAATACCTTTTTCGCGTATGCCCCATATCAATCCTTGGGTGTAACAACACTCGAATAGTAATTAAAGCCGATGGGGAATTAGCAATAACATTGGCCTTTCAGGCTTGCAAGCCTGAAAGGCCTTAAGCGACGTTTCAACTTTTGGTTTTTTACAACAAAACCCGCTCAATCCCACCATTACCTGCCTGGCCGATATAGTTTTTCAACCAATCCGCACCCAGTTTGTGGCGGGCGATTTCCACGACGATATAATCCACTTCCAACTGCTCCACATCATCGGTAAAGCGTTGTAAGCCTTGGACGCAGGAGGGGCAGGAGGTGAGCATTTTAATCGGCCCGCTGAAACCGTCGGCGCGGATGGCGGCGGCGTTTTCTTGTAGTTCGGCATTTTTCCTAAAGCGCACTTGGGTTGACACATCAGGCCGTGCCACCGCTAATGTACCCGATTCGCCGCAACAGCGTTCGGATTTGCCGACTGTCGTGCCGATCAGGGCGTTGACGGTTTTCATCGGGTCTTGTTGCTTCATCGGGCTGTGGCAAGGGTCGTGGTATAAATAACGGTTGCCGTTAATGCCGTCCAGTTGTACGCCTTTCTCCAACAGGTATTCGTGGATGTCGATTAAGCGGCAACCCGGAAAAATCTTCTCAAATTCGTAATCGAGCAATTGGTCCAAGCAAGTGCCGCAACTGACCACGACGGTCTTGATGTCCAGATAGTTTAAGGTATTGGCTACCCGATGGAACAGCACCCTATTATCGGTGGTGATTTTCTGCGCCTTGTCGTATTGTCCGGCGGCGCGTTGCGGGTAGCCGCAACATAAATAACCCGGCGGTAATACCGTTTGTACGCCAATCTCGTACAACATGGCTTGGGTCGCCAGACCAACTTGCGAGAACAGGCGCTCGGAACCGCAACCGGGGAAGTAAAACACCGCTTCCGAGTCAGCGCGGGTTTTGGCCGGGTCGCGGATAATCGGCACAATCTGGTCGCTTTCTATGCCTAATAAGGCCCGTGCGGTTTTTGACGGCACTTTATCGGGCATTTTCCGGTTGGTGAAGTGCAAGACATATTCGCGTAACTGCGGTTGTCCGGTCGAAGACGGCGGCTGCACCAATTGTTTACGCGTCCACGGTTTGAGCAGGACATTGCCCCAGCGCTGGGCTTTATAGGCCCATTCAATCAGCAATTTACGCATGATTTTAATGCTGTTGGGATGTCCGGTGGAGAGGAAAGCGATAGCCGCCGTTTTCACGGGGTTGAAGCTTTGCTTACCCATTTTACGCAACAGGTTGCGCATGTTCATTGACACTTCGCCGAAATCAATATCGACCGGACAGGGGTTAAAGCATTTATGGCAGACCGTACAATGGTCGGCAACGTCTTCAAACTCTTTCCAATGGGTGATGGATATGCCGCGCCGGGTCTGCTCTTCATACAAAAAGGCTTCGATCAGCAACGAGGTGGCGAGGATTTTATTGCGCGGCGAATAGAGCAAATTCGCTTGCGGCACATGGGTGGCACACACGGGTTTGCATTTGCCGCAACGCAAACAGTCTTTGATGGAATCGGAAATCGCCCCGATGTCGCTTTGCTGCATAATCAGCGATTCATAGCCCATCAGGCTGAACGAGGTGGTATACGCCGTGCTGAGATTGCCGCCCGGCATCAGTTTGCCTCGGTTGAAACGGCCTTCGGGGTCCACTTGCTGTTTATAGGCGTGGAAGTCAGCCAGTTCGGCTTCGCTGAGGAATTCGTACTTAGTGATACCGATGCCATGCTCGCCGGAAATGACCCCATCCAAAGAACGCGCCAAGGCCATAATGGCAACCACCGCCCCGTTAGCTTCCTGCAACATCTCGTAATGGTCGGAGTTAACGGGTAAATTGGTGTGGACGTTACCGTCACCCGCGTGCATGTGCAAGGCGATAAATACGCGCCCGCGCAAGATGTCTTTATGCACCGCTTCAATACGTTCGATGACAGGGCGGAAATTGTCGCCTTCAAAAATTTCTTTCAATCTGGGCAACAATTCTTGCTTCCACGACACGCGCACCGAGCGGTCTTGTAGGCGATGGAACAAGGTCGGCTGTTCGGTACGGTTAGTCAGGGTGTCGGCTTCGATACCGTAGTCGGCGAACTGGGCTTCCGCCGCGCTTAACGGTAAGTCCAGATGTGTGTACAGCCACTGCCAGCGGGTTTGTACGGTGGCTAAGGCTGATAGGGCTAGGTTACGGCGGTCGCCGATCAGCTCGGTTTTGTCGACGCTGTCTTCATAAGAGCGTAGCGGTAAATCGCCGGACAATAGCGTTTGCAAGGCCGCACATAAGCGCAATTTATTGCGTAGCGACAGTTCGATATTCAGGCGTTCGATACCGTCGCAATAATCGCCCATGCGCGGCAGCGGAATCACCACGTCTTCGTTGATTTTAAAGGCGTTGGTATGCTTGGCGATAGCGGCGGTACGCGCCCTATCCAACCAGAAGGTCTTGCGGGATTCGGGGCTGATGGCGATAAAGCCTTCGGCATTGCGGGCGTTGCATAAGCGCACGACTTCGGAAGCCGCGAGGGCGACTTGCTTTTCGTCATCGCCGACAATATCGCCGATCAGCACCATTTTCGGCCGCCCATGATGCTTGGCTTTACTGGCATAACCGACCGCTTTGACATAGCGCTCGTCCAAATGCTCAAGCCCCGCCAGCATCACGCGTAACGGGCCTTCTTTCGGCAAAGCCGCCAGATAATCCCGGATTTCCAGAATGGCGGGCACGGCCTCGCGCACTTGCCCGAAGAATTCCAAGCAAAACGTCCGGGTATGTGCAGGCATTTTGTGTAAAATCCACTGTGCTGAGGTAATGATGCCGTCACAGCCTTCTTTTTGGATACCGGGCAAACCGCCGAGAAATTTGTCGGTCACGTCTTTGCCTAGCGTCCCTTTGCGGAACGCCGCCCCAGGGATGACCAGAGGCTCTTCGGCCAGTAACTGTTGGCGGGTGGCATCATAGCGTTTTAGCAGAAAGGTGACTTGTTCCTGTTCATGGATTTTGCCGAGATTGTGGTTGAGGCGTTCGACTTCCAGCCAGTTACCATCCGGTGTCACCATCCGCCAAGACCACAGGTTATCCAACGCCGTACCCCACAGCACGGCTTTTTTGCCGCCTGCGTTCATCGCGACATTACCGCCCACGCACGAAGCATCGGCGGAAGTGGGGTCGCAAGCAAACACCAGCCCTGCCCGTTCCGCCGTTTCCATGACCCGGCGTGTCACCACGCCAGCCCCGGTATAAATGGTCGCGTAAGGCTGCCCGGCTCCCGGCAATTGGCTGGCCGGATCAACCCGGCCTATCTCCACCAATTTTTCGGTATTGATGACGGCGGCATAGGGGGTCAACGGTACGGCACCCCCCGTATAACCTGTACCGCCGCCGCGTGGGATAATGGTCAGGCCGAGCTTGATGCAGTCGCGCACCAAATGCCCCACTTCGTCTTCGCTACAGGGATACAGCACCACAAACGGGTATTCAACCCGCCAATCGGTGGCATCGGTGACATGGGAGACGCGGGCAAAGCCGTCAAAACAAATATTATCTTTGCGCGTGTGTTTGGCTAACAAGGCCAAGGCCTTACGGCGCATGGCGTGAGTACGTTCAAAATGGGCGGCAAAATCATCCACGGCCTTATGCGCGGCAGTGAGCAACACTGCCACCCGCTTCGCCCGCTCGGCATTTTCGCCTTCATGGTCGGCATGGCGTTTTTCCATTTGCCCCAGACGATGGCGCAAAGCATCCAGCAAGGCCTGACGGCGCTTGCGGTTATCCAGTAAATCGTCTTCAAGGTAGGGGTTACGCTGTACCGCCCATATATCGCCGAGTACTTCAAACAGCATCCGGGCGGAGCGGCCTGTCACCCGCTCGCCACGCAAGGATTCCAAAATTTGCCAGCTCTCGGCACCTAATAGGCGGATGACAATTTCGCGGTCGGAAAAAGAGGTATAGTTATAAGGGATTTCGCGCAACCGTGTCGGTGACGCTTCGGAAAAAAGGGAGGGCAGTTTTGAGTCCACTACTATTCTGTGTTACGGATAATTGACAAAGCCCATTGTATCACTAGCTGACGGGGTGAAAAACCGAAAGTGGCAATAAGCAGGGCAAGCGCAGAGACATTGGCAAAGAAATGCGCTGAACTTTAACCTTTTAAAAGCCGTGTAGCTTTTGTTCAGCAAGCGATAGCCGTCTGTTTGACAATGGCAAAGCCTCCTTATCTGAATCGATGGACATTTTAGTCAAAGGGCATTCGGTCAGCTCAAAAAATGTTGTGTAGAGTAAAACACAGCGGCTTTTTAAACTGCCGCACAATCAATATGCCGCATGGAAATCGGCATTGATTGGGGCTATTTATTCTTATAGCCCATTGATTAAAATGTCTTTAACTTTATATGCGCTTACCCTAAAACAATAAGTGCGCTTAAGGATTGGGTGTGCAACAGCAGCAATGAAAAATTGCCGGATGTTTTTGGAGGCGCTGATTAATTCATCTATCGGTCATTTTCTTGTGATATGCGATACTATATAACTGCATGTCCACCCGCAAAAATGATTGTTAACCCCATAGTTATCGCTAAGGCTAATGACCTTGAAAAAAAGGGGTCGCCTTTGCAAACCATCCGGCAAATGGGCGGCGGCTCCTTTGCCCTATAACAGAGTATTTCGACCTAGCGACTGATTATGACCGAAGCCACTAAGCGCCTTGCCTTTTCCATCTTGCTGATTGTTCTTGCCGCTGCCCTGCAACTATGGTCTGATCGGCATAACCGCCACCAAGGCCAAGCGCGTACAAACACGCCCGCGACCATCATCCCCATCGCCATTTTGCAGCATAGCTCCAACCCGATGATGGAAGAAATCCACGCTGGGATTTTGGCTGGCCTGCATAGCAAAGGTCTGGATGACGGGAAAAATCTGGCAATCACGACTTATAACCCTGAAGGCGATTTGCCCACGGGTAATCTGATGGCGCAAAAAATCACGGGTGGCGATTATCGCCTGGCCGTGTCCATTTCTACCGTGATGTTACAGGCCTTGGCCAATGCTAACCGCAACGGGCGGGTCGGGCATGTATTTGGGGCGGTGACTTCGCCCGTGGCGGCGGGGGTCGGCATCAAAGCCTTGGACAGCTTGGATAAGCCGTCTCATTTGACAGGCATAGGCACCCCGCAACCGGTTGCGGACATTTTCCGGTTGGCGAAACAACTTAATCCGGCCTTAAAAACGGTCGGTGTGGTCTGGAACCCCGCCGAAGTGAATTCGGAATTTTGTACCAAACAAGCGCGGGCAGTGGCCGGAGAGCTGGGGCTAACCCTCTTGGAAGCCCCGGTCGAGCAAGCCAAAGATGTGCGTGAGGCTGCCGAATCTTTGGTGGCGCGTGGCGTGGAAGCCTTTTGGACAGGCGGCGATGCCACTGTAAACGCCACCGTGGATAGCCTGATAGAAGTGGCCCATAATGCGCATATCCCCGTTTTTTCCAATATCTCAGGCCATGCCAAACATGGCGGCTTATTTGATTTAGGCGCCGATTATCACGAAGTCGGTGAGCAAATAGGCCGTATTGCCGCCGATGTCTTGAACGGGGCTAATCCAGCCACTTTGCCGGTCAAAGATTATGTGCCTAAGCGTTTATTTCTCAACGAAAAAACCCTCAGCAGCTTGCGTGATGCTTGGCAATTCAACCCTGCCCTGTATGCCCAAGCCAGCCTTGTTATTGATAAAAATGGCGTGGAAACCCCGCTTAAACCTGCCAATGCCGCCTTGCCTTTACCAGCAGTTGCACCAATGGCCATGGCTTTATCAGCAGGGCGGACATATAAAATCGGCGTGGCATATTTTGCCCCTGAACCGGGCATTGATTCGGTCATGGCAGGATTGCGTGAAGGCCTGAAGGCGCTAGGCTTGGAAGAAGGCCGCAATCTTAGCTTCCAGACTATGCACGCACAAGCGGAAATTTCCCAAATTCCGACTATCGGGCAAGTGCTGGACAACAGCGATGTCGATGCCATTGTGACCCTGACCACACCCGTGCTGCAAGGCGTGGGCATGATGGCCAAACATAAGCCCGTAGCCTTCACCTATGTCACCGACCCGCTGGCGGCGGGGGCGGGGAAAAGTTTTACCGAGCATTTGCCCAATCTTACTGGTATCGGCTCTTTCCCGCCCGTCGCCGATATGTTGGAATTGACGCGCAAGGTTTTGCCGGGTGTCCGTTCGTTGGGTACATTGTATAACCCTAGCGAAGCCAATTCGGTGAAAGTCGCCGCCGTATTGCGGGAGCTATGCCAAAAAGCGGGCATCACCTTAGAAGAAATCCCTATCAACACCACTGCCGACGTAGTGCAAGCGGCACAAGCCGCCGTGGCGCGTAAGGTCGGGGCGATAGTCGCAGTAGGTGACAACACCATGTATCAAGGTGTGGATGCGATTGCCAAAATCGCCAAAGATGCCAATATCCCACTAATCCTCGACCAACCGGACTTTATCGGTCACGATGCCTTAATGGTTGTCGGTGTCGATTACAAAGAAAGTGGCCGTGCCGTTGCCGAACCTCTGGTACAGTTACTGGCAGGTATCAAACCTGCGGGGATTCCCTTCCGCAATGTCAGCAAAAAATCCATTGTGCTTAACGAAGCCAGTGCCCAACGCTTACATATCACCTTCCCTGACGAACTACGCGCCTTGGCGGTTGCAGCTACTGACACTGCCCCGACACCGCCCGCCAAACCTTTAGACCATCTTTGGAAAATCAAGCGGATGTTGTATGTGGAAACACCCCCTGCCGAAGAGGCCTTGCACGGTATTGACGAAGGCTTTAAGGCGGCTGGCTTGCAGGCGGGACGCGATTTTGTCTTAAGCGACGCGTCAGCACAAGGCGATATGACCGTCTTGTCCGGCCTTGCCGATGCGGCGGGCAGTGACGGTACTGAGCTGTTAATGACCTTGTCCACCCCCACCTTGCAGACGGTATTGCACAAGGTCAAAAAAATCCCCATTGTCTTCACCTTTGTGGCCAACCCAATCATTGCCGGGGCGGGTACGGACGATACCCACCATCTGCCGAATGTCACGGGCGTTTATACTCTCGCCCCTTTCCAAGAAATGGTGGCATTGTTAAAACAGTATTTTCCGCAGCTACGGCGGGTAGGCACTTTGTTTACCCCTGGGGAAGACAATTCCGTTTACAATATGGAAGCTTTTGAAAAAGCCGCGACGGCACAAGGGCTGTCGGTAAACAAAATGCCGGTCAATTCCGCCAGCGAACTGCCTAACGCCGCCTTGGCAATGGCTAGCCAACCGATTGACGCTTGGGTGCAAATATTGGACAATCAGATAGTTTCCGGCTTCACCGCCATTACCCAAGCGGCGACCCGCGCTAAAAAGCCCTTGTTTACCTTTACCGAATCGGGAGTTAAGCAAGGAGCCGCCGTCGCCTATTCTATGGATTATTATCAAGCCGGTTTTGATGCCGCCCTCAAAGCCGCCGACATCATGCGCGATACGCCGCCAGCGGCCATCGCCTTTTCCAAGCCCAGCAAAATCCGCCTGATTATTAGCGAAGCACATGCCAAGGCCTTACAACTGCCGCTACCCGTCGGGCTGGTCAATAAAGCCGACCTACGCCTCCCCTAGCCCCCACCATCCTAAAGGAGCAAGCCCATGGAAATTATTACCCAACTGGAAGGTGACGAAATGCACATCACCTTGCAAGGACGGCTTGATGCCGCTTGGAGCCAGTCGGTCAGCAAAACTTTGCAGGATATTATCCACGATGGTGCCCACCGTATTGCTTTGGACTTGGCGCAAGTCAGTTATCTGAGTTCAGCCGGCATCCGGGTGCTGGTGCTATTGGTCAAAAACCTGAAAACTATCGGCGGTAGCTTACGGCTTATTAACCCCTCCCCTACGGTCAGTGAGGTGCTGAAACTGGTCGGTTTTAACCAACTGTTGGATAGTACACCCGTAACAGTAGGTAGCCCCACACCTCATACGCCCTCCGCCATCCCTAGCCGCTCCTGCCGACAAAGCCACTTGGCAGGACAAGACTTTTCCGTCTATACCCTAGATGCCGCCGCCCAGCAGCACGGCACAGTGATAGGCTCCGCGCAGGCTTTAGCCCAACAGCCGCAGACTATCGCCGTCAGTGCAGACCATTGGGTAATCGGCTTAGGGAGCTTAGGGGCCGCCCATAATGCCGATCATGCTGGGGAATTGCTCGCCGTGGCGGGATTAGCCATCAGCTTACCCGGTAATGATCCCGAACATCCCGACTGGCTACAGCAAGAGGGCGGGCTACAGCCTGAAGTCAGTATTTGGCACGGCCTGCAAGCCAGCGGCCCGTTCCGTTATCTGTTACGGTTTGGCGAAACCCCGGCAACGCCGCCGATATGCCTGAGCGACTTGGCGCAAGCGGCATTAGAGGTCTGTGCTAGCCCCATTGTCTCATGGGTTTTGGTCGCTGAAACGGCCCATCTGATCGGCGCGGCCTTACAAGTGCCGCCAACACCTTTAGATGCGGACTTTTTTAGCTTTCCGGGTATCCGCGACCGTTTGTTGTTTACCGCCGAACCGGCGTATGCTGAAGAGACCTGCTTAATTGTTGGGGTGGTCGCGCGTAACCCCGCCTTACCATTAGCCGCCCAACTGCACCCCAGCGCCGAAGACAGCGATCTGTTTATGCACGTCCATGCCAGTGTCGTCCCCTTCACGCCAGTGCGCAAAGGTTTTGTTGAACTGTCCGAAAGCTTGGAGCGGTTGATGGACGCACAGACCCTACGCGGGGTATTGCATTTGCTCAATGATGACCGTGAAGGCATCGGGGCGGGCGAAAGCTATTTGCGGCGGGGCGCGTTATGGTGCGCCCCCGTCCATTTCAACGCTGAGGATTCCTTATGACATTATTAATAGGCGCGTTAACGCTAGGCATTATACTTGCCCTACTGGCTCTGGGCGTGTATGTCTCTTACCGCATTTTTGACATTGCCGACATTACCGTTGACGGCTCGCTGACCTTTGGCGCGGCGGTCGCCAGTGTCTTACTGGTCAGGCATGGTATCCACCCGCTCTGGGCGTGTTGTGCCGGATTTGCGGCCGGGGCAACAGCGGGCTTGGTCAGCGGCATCTTACAAACCCGTTTCCGCATCAATTCCTTACTGGCGGGCATCTTGGTGATGACGGCCCTGTACTCGGTCAACCTGCATGTCATGGGGCGCAGTAACATCCCTTTTTTAGGCACTGTTACTGTCGCCACTTACTGCGAACAATTAGGCGTTGCCTGGTTTGGCGCAGCCGAAACGGATTTATGGGGTTGGACAGTGTCCAGTGCCGACCTGACCATGCTGTTGCTGATGTTTGCCTTGGTCAGTTGTGTGGCCTTGGCCTTGTGGGCGTTTCTGCGCACCGACATCGGCACCGCCATGCGCGCCTCCGGTGATAACCCGCAAATGATCCGCGCCTTAGGCGGCAATGTCGAAAACTACCGTATCTTTGGGCTGGCGGTGGCGAATGGCCTGGTCGGCTTGGCAGGCGCCTTATGGGCGCAATACCAAAACTTTGCCGACGTACAAATGGGCATCGGTATGGTGGTCTGGGGTTTGGCGAGCGTCATTATCGGCGAAGCCTTAACGGGGGCAAGCAGTGTCGGGGTCGCCATTGTCGGCACGATTGTCGGTTCTATCCTGTTCCGGCAATTGGTGGCGATTGCCTTATCGTTCGGCCTTAACCCCAACGATCTGAAACTGGTGACGGCGGTGTTTGTATTCGCTGCCTTGATCTTACCTGATATGATGGGCAAGCTGAGCGCACGCAAACAGCCGGGGGTCGCATGAACACTAGCACCACCTTGGCCGCCGCCCCTTTGGTACGCTTAAGCCAAGTCTATAAAACTTTTCATGCGGGTACGGTTAATGAAGTCCGACCCATGCGCGGCATCAACCTTGACATTGCCGAAGGGGCTTTTGTCATCGTCTTAGGCGGCAACGGCTCCGGCAAGTCCACCCTGCTGAATGCCATTGCCGGCAGCTTTGCCATTGATGCCGGACGTATAGAACTGGATGGGCAAGATGTCAGCACTTGGCCGGAACACCGCCGTGCCGCCTTGATTGGTCGGGTATTCCAAAACCCGTTTTCCGGCACTGCCCCGAACATGTCGATCTTAGATAACTTCTCATTGGCGGCTAAACGCGGCAAATTCCGCGGTTTAAGTTGGGCGAATTCGCGGCAGTTGCGCGACGAATTACGCGACCGCGTCCGCGAACTGAAAATGGGCATGGAAGACCGTTTGGACAGCGCCATCGGCTCCTTGTCGGGTGGCCAACGCCAAGCTTTGACCTTATTGATGGCGACTTGGCTTAAACCCAGATTGTTACTGCTCGACGAACACACCGCCGCATTAGATCCCAAAAGCGCCGACCAAGTGATTGCCCTGACCGATAGAGTCATCCAACGCGAAGGCCTGACCACCCTGATGGTGACGCATTCCATGCAGCAAGCCGTCAATCTCGGCGACCGTATTATCATGATGCACCGTGGCAATGTCCTGCATGACTTTAGGGACGCGCAAAAACAACGGCTGCGCGTTGATGATCTGCTGGCGCATTTTGAAAACGTACGCCGCCGCGAATTGCTGGATGAAAGCGCGGCGGATATGCTACGCTCACGTTATCTTTGACTTTTACCTAACCCGATACGATTATGAACAAAAAAATCCTGATTACCGACGACGAACCCCATATCCGCATGTTGCTGGAACAAACCCTAGAAGACTTGGAAGATTACGATGTGGAGTTTTTCCTTGCCGAAAATGGTGAGGAAGCGTTGGCGATTATCGAAGAGGAACGCCCTGCCCTGGTTCTGTTAGACGTGATGATGCCGAAGATGAACGGCTTTGAAGTCTGCCGGATCGTCAAGCAAGACTGGGCATTAGATGACGTGTTTATTATTATGCTGACCGCCAAAGGCCAGGAATACGATAAGGAAAAAGGCAAAGAAGTCGGCGCTGATATGTACATTACCAAACCTTTCAACCCTGATGAGATTATGGCCCATGCGGTTAGGGTGTTGGGTATTGATATGGATTGAGGCAGTGCATATTCTTGGTAGGTAGTCATGTCGGACTATGCTGCATCTGCCGCCCTGAGTTTGGCTACTCAGGGCGGTTAGCCCAATCAGTAATCCAAGGTTCTTTGCACCACCTGATATTTTTGACTTCTTGTTCTTCTTCTAAAATACAGCATAAAGCTTTTAACAGAGATTTGGCGCATTCAATTTTAGGCTTATTCCTCCCAAATAAACGCTTAGTCTTAGCTTCAATGAAACATTGCCACTGTTTAGCTGAACTATTGCGATTTGAACAACATAGCCAAAACTCATCACCTGATTCAGTCAGATATTCAATAAACCAGCCCCAGTCTTCAGCGTTGGGATACGAAGTGACAATCCCATGGTCTGCCAATTTTCTTGAAAGCCAATAGGCGAGTTCCGCTCCATAGCAATGTGGATTAACCTGAGATTCATCAGGAAGGTAAGGGCTAAACAGCTCTGAATCAAATTCAACCGTTGATTGCATTACTTACTATGCCTAATGTTGTAGTAAGAGGTATACCACCCGAAAGCCTATAGCGAAGCCAAAGTTATGTAATTAAACGACACCGAATATTCAGCTAAAAAATGCCGCTTACCATTATTTTTAACAAACTTTCTACGAAGCCCAGAATGCGTCTAACATTAAGTTGGCATTCTAAAAAGATGCCGTTAAATATACCGAAATAGGTGCATAACATAAGGTAACTCCCATTCTTTGGGAAATATACTCCAAAAGCCTTTTGTTAACAATCTCTAGTTATACTCTGAACGGTCAAGTTTTCGGTTAATCCGTTCGTGGTGAGCCCGTCGAACCATGGGCGGATTAACCGTCCAGCCTTCGACAAGCTCAGGCCGAACGGTTAATCCTAAAACCGAAAACCTGACCGCTTAAAGTATATACACGCAAAAACTGCCTAACGAAACGTTGTTCTAAAAGCCCGGCGGCGACTGTCGTTTGTTTTTTTATGTCCAGCAAACACCATTTCTCTTCACAACTCTACAAGCAATCCCCCTCTCACCTTTTAAAAACATACCATTGTGTAAACGGGCAAGATATTGTTGATAATCCCAATGATGGCAACCTTAAAAATAATCTGTATGGCACTATGAAACAATAATCGCTAAGCGAGTTATATCGAAGACTAAGAGCGAATGGTTAACCCTTAACACGTTTCAAAATTGTTTCAATATGAAATATAAATGTTTCATTTTTTAGATCCGAAACATTTTAAAATCAAGCATTTTACCTTTCCTCCCAGCAAATAAGGACAAATCGCCCTTAAGCCTAAATTTGGCCTGTCAATTGCATTAGATGTTTGTAATATAGTGGCATAATGGCTAAAGTGAGTCAGCAACAGCGGCATTTTAATAAAAATAGACGCAGGTTGTTTTCTTTTACAATACCCTAGCCACTAAAATGAGGATACTATGAAACGACAACTACCGCTAAGCGAGCTTTGCGAAATTTATAAGGCGCGTATCGATATGGTGGGCAATTTGCTCATTGAGGCCTTCCATTATTTCGCGCTCTTTGTTATCGGGGCGAGTGTGATCTGGTCGGCGGTTGCCGCTTATGTGGGTATGGTCGCCCAGGGGCATACCACCATAGACGATATTTTGTTACTGTTTATTTATTTGGAATTGGGGGCGATGGTCGGGATTTATTTTCAGACCAATGCCATGCCAGTGCGCTGTCTGATTTATATCGCCATTACGGCATTATCCCGGTTATTGATCGCCGATATCCAGACCCACCACACAGAGGGCACAGAGATTTTGTTAATATCCGGCTCCATTTTATTGTTGGGTTTATCGACCTTAGTGATAGGCAAGCCTACCGATAAAGCCGACAAATCTTAAAAAACATCAATCCTTATTGCCAAGAAGCCAATATGCCTAACAATCCGCACCAATCGCCCAGTTTATTGCGCCGGGAAATAGCCTTGGCTCTGGCCGTCAAAATCATCTTACTGACGGGGCTTTGGTTTTTGATCTTCCGTTGGCAAGACCGCCCAGCGGCCAAGCCGGATATTGCCGTGCATTTTGCCTTACCCATTGCCCCAACGGCGGTGCCTTTTTCTTCACAACCCACACAGGAGTCCCGTCATGATCGGTGACGATATCGTTATGTTGTCCAGGCTGCAATTTGGCCTGACGGCCTTGTATCACTTTTTATTTGTGCCGCTAACCCTAGGCATGACGTTTATCCTTGGCATTATGGAATCGGTTTATGTGTTGACCGGACGTGAAGTATATAAGGATATGACCAAATTCTGGGGTAAGCTATTCGGCATCAATTTTGCTATGGGGGTAACCACGGGGCTGACGCTGGAGTTTCAGTTCGGTACCAATTGGGCGTATTACTCGCATTATGTCGGCGACATTTTTGGGCCGTTATTAGCCAGCGAAGGCTGGATGGCCTTCTTTTTGGAATCGACGTTTGTCGGCCTATTCTTCTTCGGTTGGGATAAATTGACAAAGGTGCAACACCTTATTGTAACTTGGCTGCTCGCGGTCGGCACTAGCTTGTCGGCATTATGGATTTTGATCGCTAACGGTTGGATGCAATATCCGGTGGGGGCAGAATTTAACTACGAAACGTTACGCATGGAAATGACCAGCTTTGCCGCAGTCATTTTAAATCCGGTGGCGCAGGTCAAATTTGTCCACACGGTAGCGGCGGGGTATGTCACGGGTTCGATGTTCGTGTTGGGCATCAGCTCTTGGTATTTGCTGAACAAGCGTGACATGGGCTTTGCCCGCCGTTCGTTTTCAATCGCTTCGGCTTTTGGTTTGGCCTCAATATTGTCTGTCATCGTACTCGGTGACGAAAGCGGCTATACCGAAGGCGAAACGCAAAAAATAAAACTCGCGGCGATTGAGGCGGAATGGCATACAGAACCGGCGCCGGCCAGTTTTACCCTATTCGGCTTTCCCAACCAAGACAAGCAAACCACCGATTATGCCATCAAAATTCCCTATCTGCTGGGCTTGATTGCCACCCGCTCCATTGATGAAGAAGTCAAAGGCTTACAAGAATTGCGCACGGAAAGTGTGGCACGGATCAAAAATGGCATGGTGGCTTACGCGGACTTGCAAAAACTGCGCAGTGGTGACCATAGCGATACCGCAAAACAACACTTTGCCGAACATAAGGCCGATTTGGGTTATGGCCTGTTGCTGAAAAAGTATACCGAAAACGTGGTGGATGCCGACTCTGTAATGATAGAAAAAGCCGCTAATGACAGTATCCCTAAAGTCGCGCCGCTGTTCTGGACATTCCGGGTTATGGTGGCCTGCGGTTTTACGATGCTGTTCGTGTTTGCTATGGCATTTTACTATTGTGCCACCCGTGTCGCCGACCAAAAACGCTGGCTGATGCGGTTGGCGGTCTGGTGCATCCCCTTGCCGTGGATTGCCGCCGAAACTGGCTGGTTCGTCGCCGAAGTGGGCCGCCAGCCGTGGACGATTTCCGGCGTATTGCCAACCCATCTGAGCGTGTCCAGTGTCAGTATCGGCCAATTGTGGTTCAGTATCGCGGGCTTTGCCTTGTTTTATACCGTGTTGCTGATTATCGAGATTTATCTGATGCTTAAATATGTCCGCCTAGGCCCCAGCAGCTTACATACCGGGCGTTATTATCATGAACAGACCAGCGGAGCCGTCCATGAATAAATTAATAGCCTACTGTTTAATCTCGTGTGCGTTTAGCACGGGTGTCTACGCGCTTGAACCCGCTTCCACCGAGCGGCTCGATACCGTTGCCGAACGCGGTAGCCATGTCATGCCGTTCAGTTTAGAAAAGACCCTGCATATTTTCAAGCCGACCGATAACGGCGGCATCCAGCAGGTGATTGCTAAAGAGGCGGGTGATAGCAGGCAAATTGCCTTGATCCGCCAACATCTGGCAGGACTTAGCGCACAGTTTGTTAAAGGCGATTTCTCCGGGCCGCAACGCATCCACGGCAATGACATGCCGGGCGTTAAAGAACTGAGTGCGGCAGCGGGGCGGGTGCATTTTGCTTATCAGGATTTGCCGGATGGCGGGCAAATTGCGTTTGTCAGCGATGAGCCTGGACTGATAGCCGCCATCCATGCCTATTTTACGGCGCAACTGAGCGACCATGCCCGCCATGTGCAACATCATGGCCATCAGCCATAACCCGGCCATTATTGACGAGGATTGAACTATGATTGATTATGAAGCTATCCGCCTGATCTGGTGGGTGTTTATCGGCGTTGTCGCGATTGCTTTTGCGGTCACGGAAGGCTTTGATTTTGGAGTCAGCACTTTATTGCCGTTACTGGGTAAGACCGATGTCGAGCGGCGCATTATTATCAATACGATCGGGCCAACGTGGGAAGGCAACCAAGTCTGGTTGATCTTGCTGGGCGGGGCAATATTCGCCATTTGGCCTGCCGTCTATGCGACGCTATTTTCGGGCTTGTACGCGGCGATGCTGTTGGTGCTGTTCGCTTTGTTCTTCCGCCCCGCCGGGTTCGATTACCGCAGCAAGATCAGTGATCCGCGCTGGCGTAACGCTTGGGATTGGGGCTTATTTGTGGGCGGGACGTTACCGCCGATTTTACTGGGGGTGCTGGTCGGCAATTTGCTGCTCGGCCTGCCCTTCCATCTCGACCAAGATTTACGGACATTTTACGACGGTTCGTTCTGGGAATTGCTAAGCCCATTCGCCTTGTTATGCGGCGTTGTCAGTTTATTGGCCAGCAGTTTTCATGGTGCGCTGTTCCTAAAATGGCGTACCGAAGGCATCGTCCATGAACGTGCTACCCAGGCATTGTCCTTATTAGCGCCGTTGCTGTTGGCAGGTCTGGCCGCCGTCATGCTGTGGGCGTTTATCGGCGTAGACCGCCCAGAAATAACACAAATGGCAGCGACCGACGCGCCGTCTAATCCGCTAAATAAAACCGTGATTGCGGCAGGCCCAGGCTGGTTACAGCACTTTTTGGCTTATCCCTTAATGATGCTGGCGCCGATATTGGGCTTTTTAGGACTGGCCTTAGCATGGCTGTTGGGTCGGGGCCCGACAACGATGGCGGCGTTTTTGTGCAGCAGTGTCGGGCTTGCCAGTATATTGCTGACGGTGGGTTTTGCTTTGTTTCCGTTCTTACTTATTTCTACGAGCGATCCCCGTTCCAGCCTGACGCTATGGGATGCCAGCGCCAGCCATACGACCTTATTGCTGTCATTTTGGATTACCGTTATTTTCTTGCCGATAGTCTTGCTTTACACACGTTGGGTTTACAAAGTGTTGTGGGGCAGCATCACCGAAGCGGCGATTGCCAAAGATTCACACACACTTTATTAAAAGGGGCGACATCATGTGGTACTTTACTTGGATACTCGGCGTTGGTTTCGCCGCCGCTTTTGCCATCATCAACGCCATGTGGCTGGAATCGGTGTGCGATATTGATAATCATGGCATTGACGCAGCTTGTGGAAACGTATCGGATGATACTGAGGAGCCCAAATCCTGATCTGGCAGGATCTGGGCTGACCGCTACTTTTTGCAAATACGTCATGCCGAAAGCCGCCATGTTATTGGGTTGCCATCCTTCGGGATGAAGCGTTTTTGGCTGTAACCGATAAATACCCTATTTAAGCTGGGCAGGTACAAACTGGGACTTACCCAGCTTGTACCTGCCTTATCTTTATCCCCTTCCTAAGCGTTGCTCCGTATCCAAGACCAATTGCGTCGTCTGCAATACGGTATCCGGGTTTAAGCTCATGGAGTCAATACCTATTTCCACCAGAAACTCCGCCATTTCAGGATAATCGGATGGGGCTTGCCCACACAGGCCGCAGTGGCGGTGGTTACGGTGCGCCCCTGTCACGGCCAAGCGGATCATTTCCTTAACGCCCGCGTCGCGCTCGTCAAAATCCTCGGCGACGATAGCGGAATCGCGGTCTACCCCCAGCGTCAATTGGGTCAGGTCGTTGGAGCCGATGGAGAAGCCGTCGAAGTGTTCGGAGAAGCCGTCAATTTGAATGACGTTATTGGGTATCTCGCACATCACATAAATTTCCAGCCCATTCTCGCCGCGCTTTAAGCCCAGTTCCGCCATATAGGCCAAGACCCGTTCGGCTTCTTGAATACGGCGGCAGAACGGGATCATTAATATCACATTGCTCAGCCCCATCTCTTCGCGCACCCGTTTCATGGCGGCACACTCCAAAGCAAAGCCTTCGGCATACGCGGGATGGCTGTAACGTGATGCGCCCCGGAAACCGATCATAGGGTTTTCTTCGTTAAACTCAAACCAGCGGCCTCCTAATAAGGTGGCATATTCATTGGTCTTAAAGTCCGACATGCGCACCACCACAGGCTTGGGGTAAAACGCGGCGGCAATGGTGGCTACCCCTTCGGAAAGGCGTTGGATAAAAAACTCGCTGGCGTTGGCGTAATTCTGGGTGAGCAATTGCAGTTGCTCCAGCTCATCAGCATCTTGCACCCGTTCAGGATGCAGCAAGGCCATAGGATGGGCTTTGATGTATTCGGTGATGATAAACTCCATCCGTGCCAAACCGACCCCGTCATTCGGCAGGAAGCTGGTCTTAAAGGCCAGTTCAGGGTTACCGATGTTCAGCATGATCTTGGTCTTCGGGTGTTTCAGGCCGGACAAATCGGTGGTTTTGATGTCAAAATCCAATATCCCCGCATACACCTTGCCGTTATCGCCTTCGGCACACGACACCGTCACAGGTGAGTTATTGCTTAAGGCCGTGGTGGCGTTGTCGCAACCGATAACCGCCGGAACCCCCAATTCGCGGGAGATAATCGCCGCGTGGCAAGTACGCCCGCCCCGGTTGGTGATAATCGCCGAGGCGATTTTCATAATCGGCTCCCAGTCCGGCGTGGTCATATCGGCGACCAGTACATCGCCTGCCTTAAAGCTACCCAGTTGGTTGACATGGTGAATGATACGCGCATTGCCCGTGGCAATCTTACTGCCGACTGCGTGGCCAGTGACGATGGCTTGGGCGTGGCCTTTTAGGACATATTGCTCCAAAATCATGCCGCGCAATTGCGACACCACCGTTTCGGGCCGTGCTTGGACGATGTACAGCTTACCGTCCAAACCGTCTTTTGCCCATTCCATATCCATCGGCTTATCATGGCCTGCCTTACGGCTATAATGCTGTTCGATTTTTAAGGCGTAATCGGCTAAGGTCAGTACGTCTGTGTCACTGAGGCAAAAGCGTTGCCGTTCCGCTTCCGAGGTGACAATATTGCGGGTCGGTTCGCGGGTGTTGCCGTCGCTATACACCATCTTAATTTTTTTCGCGCCTAAGGTGCGTTTCAGTACCGCCCTATAGCCTGCCCGGAAAGTCGGTTTATGGACGTAAAACTCATCCGGGTCTACCGCGCCTTGGACAACATTCTCACCCAAACCATAAGCGCCAGTGATGAACACCACATCGCTGAAACCGGATTCGGTATCTAAGGAAAACATCACGCCGCTGGCATCCAAGTCAGAGCGGATCATTTTCATAATGCCGATGGACAAGGCCAGTTTGAAATGGTCGAAGCCTTGGTCGATGCGGTAATGGATAGCCCGGTCAGTAAACAAGCTGGCAAAACAGCGTTTACAGGCTTCTAATAATGCCTGCTCACCGCGTATGTTTAAATAAGTGTCTTGCTGACCAGCAAAACTGGCGGTCGGCAAATCCTCAGCCGTCGCCGAACTGCGCACCGCGACGCTGGTATCTTCTTCGCCATATTGTTGTTGCAATTGCGCGTAGGCGGTCAGGATTTGTTGCACCAAATCATCGGGCAAGGGCGCGGCGTAAATGATCTCGCGGGCTTGGCGGGCGCGTTTGGCAAGATCGTTGACATCATCGGGGTTTAACGCATCCAAAGCCTGATGCAATGCTGTCCAGCTATCGTTTTGTTCCAACACATAACGGTAAGCCTCGGCCGTGATGGCAAAGCCATTGGGGATTAAAATGCCTTGTGGGGTCAGTTCTTGGTACATTTCCCCTAACGAAGCGTTTTTACCGCCTACTAAAGGGATGTCGTCGATAGTCAGTTCATTGAACCAACGGATGTAATTGATGGTTTTGCTCATGGTGCTTTCCTGTTATTCGTTTTTATAGATGGGCTTTGTGGGGGATGCCGACAAGCCTATTTTTTTATAGACAGAGAATGATCCGATAGCTTTTTGCTGATGTTTAATGCGCGTAGGGTGTGTGGTTGTCCGGTTGGTGTGTGTTTAGCCCTAAAAAGTGTATCTAGTAGATACACTTTTTAGGGGTTTGTAGGGTTGCTTTTTACGCTGATGGAATAGTATCACCCATACGAATTATGGCGACTATAACCAATAATCCCCCCATACATATTCACCCTATCTTAAAAAGTGTATCTACTAGATACACTTTTCTACCTTCTTATGCTCTCCTTAATAAGGATATGATGATATACCTACAACCCCCTTATATTACGCCGTAATTTTTCGCAATGAAAGCAGATAATCTGCTTTTCGTTTAGGGTAAAAAGTGTATCTAGTAGATACACTTTTTTGACCGTTCCAGCCCTTCTAAATTCCCTAACTTATTTGTGATTATTTAATCAGCGGCAATCTGCCTGTGGTGTGGGTGCAAGTACAAATCCTATAACGGCTTTTGTACTTGCCTTTATCAAAGGACAGATATTGATTACGGATCAGGTAGCGCAGCCATAAAAAGTGTATCTAGTAGATACACTTTTTATGGCTACCGCCCAATTTTTTGTAAAAACAGACCGGATAAATTAGAGGCCATTTTCTTAGGAGAAAATGGTTTATGCTTATCCGCTTTCCAGTCGTCCATTAACCCAAGCCAGATTATTTTGAAACTCCACATAAAGCGGCGACTTGGCTACTAATTCCGCCGATAGGGTTTGAGCTTGCCGATAATAGCCCAAGGCTAAGGGGAGATTGCCCTGTTGTTCATAATGTTGGCCTAAAAAAACGAGGGCAGAGGCTAGGCCGTTGGTAAAGCCCAGATGGTCGGGGGCGGCGGCATGGAGTTCCTGTACCAGGCGGTGGTAGTCTTGATACCAGCGCAAGGCCTGTTGCAGGTCGCCCAGCGTGGCGTGGGTGGTGCCTAACTTTTGGCAGGCAACCGCCAAGCTGTTTTTAAAGCCCAGATGGCCGGGGGCGGCGGCATGGAGTTCCTGTACCAGGCGGTGGTAGTCTTCGTAACAGCGCAAGGCCTGTTGCAGGTCGTCCAGCGTGGTGTGGGCGATGCCTAAGTATTGGCAGGCAATCGCCAAGCCATTTTTAAAGTCCAGATGGCCGGGGGCGGCGGCATGGAGTTCCTGTTCCAGGCGATGGTATTCTTCGTACCAGTGCAAGGCCTGTTGCAGGTCGCCCAGTTTGGTGTGGGTGTCGCCTAATTTTGAGCAGGCAACCGCCAAGTTGTTTTTAAAGCCCAGATGGCCGGGGGCGGCGGCATGGAGTTCCTGTTCCAGGCAGTGGTAGTCTTCGTAACAGCGCAAGGCCTGTTGCAGGTCGCCCAGCGTGGTGTGGGTGATGCCTAAGTGTTGGCAAGCAACCGCCAAGCCGTTTTTAAAGTCCAGATGGCCGGGGGCGGCGGCATGGAGTTCCTGTGACAGTCTGTAGTCTTCTTCACACCAGTGCAAGGCCTGTCTTAGGTCGCCAAGCATGTTGTGGACACTGCCTAAGTATTGGCAAGCAACCGCCAGACTGCTTTTAATGCTTAGGTTATTCGGCTCACACTCGTGGAGCGTAGCCATAAATGTATGGTATTCCGTAAAAGCCCTTAAAGCCTTGTCCATGTTGCCAGTGGTCAAGTGGTAGCGGCCTATGCGTTCGTGTAACACGGCAAGACTGCGATCCCCCGGCAACCCAGTCGTGACGGTTTCGGCATGGCGGCAGTAAGCCGCCGCGTCCGCGTAGCTGGCGTTGAGTAAATGCCCACTGTCAGCTTCATAATCCAGCTTGTCTATCAGCTTAACGACCAAGCCCGCACAATAACCCTGCAAGCGTTCCGCGTTTTTATGGCGGGTAATTTCCTGCACCACGGGGCTGGATTTGTAGTGGCTTATTCCATTTTGGATACTGTTTTCCAACCAGCCGCGTACCGCCAAGCCACTGAGAGTGTCGGAGAAGATTTCTTCATCATCTTCAGGGCTTAACAGCAAGTCTGCCAAATCGCCATAAGCCCAGTTTTCCGCTGGCAACACCGCCAGATTACAAAGCAACCATTGTTCCACCTTGCTGAGCGGTGTTATCTGTTCCAACTCATCATACAGGGCGGCGATGATGGCGGTGGGGTTGGCGACCTGTAAGGCGGGCAACGCGCCTTTGCCCATGACCTTAACCGTTTTGGTTTTCGCCAACTGCAACAGCCCGCGCTGTTGTAAATCCGCCAGCAACTGGCTAAGCGGATAAAACACCTTGTTGGCGTTCACCGCTGCCAAGTTCTTCGCCAACAGCTCAAGCACCAGCGTGTTGCCGCCCACCGCTTGATAAATGCCAAAAAACAGCCCGTCATCTGCTGTCCGGTGCTGCGGGTAATGGCTGTTAAATACGCGTAAGGCCACATCTTCCGGCAAGGCTTTAATCGGATAATAGCCCGCGCCGTTAAAGCCGTTCAGGCGGCTGGTAAGCAAAATATGGCAGTTGGTGCAAGCATGTAAAAAGCCCCAGTGTTGCGCCAATTCATCGGCATTATTGGCATTGTCGATAATCAGCAAACAGGGCGCGGTGAGGTTGGCGACGGCGGTTTGCAGCACCTCCAAGCGTTGCGCCGTGAGCATGGTATCGGGGAAGTTCACCTGCAAAGGCAAGGCCAACATCAGCAAAGCATCGTCCAAGCGGCTGGGGGCATACAGCCAAGCGGTGTGGGCGTAATGGCCTTGGTAGCTTTGCCAATACTTCGCCGCCAACGAAGTTTTGCCGATACCGCCCTGGCCGTTGACCAATAGCAAGGGCTGGCTGTTTGCTTCCAGCTTGGCGCGTATCGCCAATAAATCTTCCTCGCGGCCTTGGAACACGTCGGGGATGAACGGCGTGGTGGTCAGGTGGCGGGGGAGAGATTTTTCCGCATAGTGGATGTGGGTTTCGTGATAAGTGCTGTTGTTGCCCAGATTGATTTGCCGCCCTATTTGGGTTTGATTGCAGAGTATGGTATTGCCCGCGCCATCCTTTAGCCTGTCTTGCGCCGAAGCTATCAGCGTAAAGTCCGCATTTGCCAAGTGCGCCACTATCGCCTCGCGGTCTAATGGCCGATGCCAATAGTCTTCACAACAAGCGCGTAGGCTGGCAACAATAGCCTGTTCATTGCCTGATACTAAGGTTGCCGCCAGTGCTTTAACCAACTCCAACAGCGTATCTTCGCTGAGGGTTTCAACCCTAACGCACCGCAAACACGCATAAACCCGTTCATCAGGCATATCCCAATAAGCACACAGTTGGGCAAATGCGGTCGAATGCACCTCCGCATCTAAGGCAAACGTCTTAAAGGCATCATAGTCAGCAGCGGTTACTGCCCGCCCGCACAGTTCGGGTAAGTTAGCGACAGAGTCTTGAGAAATAAACCGAAACTGCGCGGCTTCATCCTTACTGAGTTTCGCCTTGGCAGCAGCCAATACCCCTTTAGCATTTAACTCCGGCAGTTTCCAATGCCCTGCCGAGCCGTTTTGGCGTTTGACTTGGTGGTATTCGCTACCGCTGTTTGTTTCCAGTTTAAATTCGACACCATCGCCTTCATCGCCCAATGGCTCTAAGATAATGCCAGTTGCTTCGCCTTTGAGTATGCGCAATAAACAGTACACCGTCCATAACGCTTCATAATAATTGCCCATTTTATCAGCACCACCACCCGGATAGGGCATAAACACTCCTCTATTATTAGCTAACCGCTTTCACCCCTATTAGAATGATAAAGACTTAAGCAATAAAGGTCTATCTTAAATGGCAATGTTACCGTTGATTGTTGAAAACGCCTCAAAGCGGCATTGAGCAGCCGCTGCGAGGTCAACGCCCGTAAATAGTTGTAGCAGAACCGACTGCATAACACACCGGGGTCAATATCAAGCTTGCCGCCATGCCTAACAATAATCCTGCGGACAACGACAGGGTCATCGGAATTAAAAATTGCGCTTGGGGGCTGGTTTCCATCAAGGTCGGCAGGAATCCGACGAAATTGGTCAGGAACGCCAGTAAGATAGGACGGAAGCGTGATGTGCAAGCCTCGATAATCTGTTCAGTGAGTGGGCGGTCAGGGTCATCATGTTCCCTAATGCTATCCAGCAACACCAAGCTATCGTTAATGACCACACCACTGGCGGCAATCATGCCTACCAAAGATTCCATCGACAACGGCAACCCCAACAAGCCATGCGCCAATATCCCGCCGCTCCAAGCCACAGGGGCGGCAAGCAGAAAAATCAACGGTTTTACATAAGACCGGAACGGCACGGCAATCAGTGCGTAAATCACAAATAAAGCGATTAAGGTGTTGCGGCCTAGCGATGCCGTGGTGGCTTCCTGTTCTTGACGGTTTTGCCCCAGTTCCACGTTTAGCCCCGGATAATTTTGTTGGAATTTAGGCAAAACACGATTTTTTATGTCGGTATAAATGGCGTTGACATCCGCTTCTTTAGGGTCAACCCGTGCTTGTACTTTCAACACCCGCTGGCGATTTTGGCGGATCAGTTTGGCATAACCTGGCGTTTGGCTTAATTCCGCCAAGGTTCCCAAAGGGGCGGACGCGCCTTCAGCAATCCGTATCGGCAGAACTTTTAAGTGCTCTATCGTCCGGCGTTCGGCAAGCGGTAGCCGTACCATCACTTTCACCTCACTGCGCCCACGTTGTAGCCTTTGCACTTCTTCGCCGTAATAGGCCCCGTGCACTTGTTCGGCTAAATCTTCCAAACGTAACCCTAGGCGCTCGGCGGTAGGTTTTAGCTTGAGCTGCAATTCCGGTTTGCCGGGTTCGGCGGAATCAATGACATCGGCAACGCCTTGATAGGCGGCAAGTTGCTGTTTGAACGGTTCGGTAGCCGCCGCCAAAACAGCCGGGTCGGTTGCACCCAAATCAAATTCCAAGTCATAAGGCACATCACCTTCTTTGTATAAAAAGTCGATTTTGCCCCGTCCCACGTCGCCAACACGCCGCCGCCATTCACGGATAAAATCTTCAACGACGATGTGTTGCCTGCCCAACGCGGAAAATTCCGTCCAAAATCCTGCCTGACTTGCCCATATCATGGTTTCTAAACCAGCAATGACACTTGTTTCTCCGGCTTGCCCAGATGCCAAACCATGTTGTTGGCGTTGCTTGGCATCGAGTTCATCACGCAAGGAAAAAAACGCCTGCTCCACCCGTTTTGCTAGGGTTTTGACTTCACTGTACGGTGCGCCTTCGGGAACGGTCAGGTTGACCCAAAAACTGTCCAGTGTGACATCAGGTTGCAAGGATTGGCGGACACGGTTACTGCCGACCAATGCCCCGCTGACCAACAACAGTAATATGAAACAAGCAATCGTCAGATAACGCCATGCCAGTGCGGTTTCCAAAAAAGGCCGATAGGCATACTGGACAAAGTGATCCAAACCCTGATTGAGTTTATCGCGTAAACGGTCTAAGCGGGACGCTTGGGTGGGCATGGGCGAGGGGGCTGACAAATGTGCGGGCAGGATCAGCATGGCTTCAATCAGCGAAAACGCTAATGTCAGGATCATCACCATGCAAATGGGGCGCATCATTTGCCCAAACCAACCGGACAGGAACAGGCCGGGCAGAAATGCCACTAAAGCTACCAGCACTGCCAAGGTTACGGGAACAGCGACTTCTTGGACACCACGGATGGCGGCATTTAAGTTGGAGGTTTTGTTTTGGCTTTGTTGGCTGTGGATGCTGTCGCCAATAATAATGGCATCATCCACCAAAACGCCCATCGCCAACAAAAAGCCAAACAGCGATAACATATTTAACGACACATCGAATAAGGGCATCAGCCACAACGCCCCCAATATTGAGGTTAAAATGCCCATACCTGCCCACAACGCCACTTTCAGGCGCAAAAATAAAGTCAACACCAGACATACCAGCACAAAGCCGCTCAGGCCGTCTTCAATTAAGGTGCTGATACGTTCTTGGTAAGCTTGGGAATCATCCCACCAAGTTTTCAACGTCAAGCCTTCGGGGAGATGCTTTTGCATGTCTTTGATTGCGGCATTGACACGTTGGGCAACCACAACGCTGTCACGTTCGGCATGGACTGCCCAGCCTTGTGCCGTTTCACCGTTGTGGTACCATTCAAACTGCAATTCTGCCAAACTGTCCGTAACGGTGGCGACATCGCCCAACAAGATATGCGAACCGTCGGCTTGGCTACGCAACACCAACGCCGCCAACGCCGCCGCGTTGCTGGCTTTGCCGTTGATCTTCAACAGTACTTCCCCCGCCGGATTTTTGACGACACCCGCCGGCAAATCCAGTGATGCACGGCGCAGGGCGGCAGCAATATCACTTAAGGCCAAATGGTATTGTTGCAGTTTGGCCGATGACACTTCAATGGCTATTTCATAGGGAACCTCACCATAATTGACCACCTTGCTCACGCCCGGAACGGTGGTCAATTGTTGTTGGATGTATTCACCGTAACGTTTCAACGCCAAGCTATCGGTAGCCCCATGCAAAGCCACCCAAATCAGGCCATCATCTTCTTCACGGGCGGCGGCTTTCACGCTGATTTTTTCCAAGCCTTTAGGTAGCCGCGAAATAGTTTGGATACGGCCATTCAAGGCGTTCATCAGTTGTAACTTATCGTAATCGGGTAACACCGCGACTTTGATCAGGCATTCGCCTTGGGTGATTTCGGTATTGATGCGTTTGATACCCTGGACATCAAAAATGACCTCTTCAATGCGGATACAGACCGCGCTTTCTATTTCCAAAGGCCCAGCACCTGGATAAAGCGCTTTGATTTCGATTTGTTGCGGGCTAAAGCGCGGGAACACTTCAGTATCCAGCCGTGTATAACTGGACACGCCACCGACTAAAATCAGCAGCATCAGCAAATTGGCGGCAACCGGATTACTGGCGAACCACGCTAAAATACCTGTAGGATCTGATTTAGGAAGGGTCATGGTTTACTGTATTGGGGGATGCCGCTTGCATCTTTTCGGTTGCGCCATCCAGCCGGACGTGCATCCCCATGATGGGGACTTGGAGGCCGGAGGTGACAATTTGATCGCCTGCCTTAAGCCCACCCACAACCAATATCCGTTGCGTTTCTTGCCGCAAAATAGCAACTTTCTGTTTGTGCAACTGCTGTTGGGCATCGACCAACCAAACTTCTTGATCGCTATTGATAGCCGTTGGCGGCAATACAAACACATTCTGGTAAGTGTGGCCGTGAATGGCGGCTTGTACAAACAAGCCGACAAGCAATGGGGTTTGCCCCGCGTATTGTGCATAAGGTTCGCTGACTTGGGCAATGGCATATAATTGCCCATTAGCCTCATCGACAACGCCTTCGGTACGGACGATACGCCCTTCCCACGTTGCTGTGCGTCCGGCTAACTGGGCGGTCAAGCTAAGCGTCGGTAATGTGGCCGCCGTTTGTTCCCGTTTAGGTTTGCCTAACGGTAAATCGATAAAGGCCAGTTCATCCATAGCTATCGGTAGACGGATTTCGGCAATGTCGGTGGCATATAGCCGTGCCAGTTTTTCCCCAGGTTGGACAAATTGCCCCAAACCACTGAGTTTTTCCTTAACCCGCCCGGCAAAAGGTGCGCGTAATTCGCAGCGGCTACGTTTAAGCCGCGCTTTTGCCAAATCGGCCTCGGCGGCTTGCAGTTTCGTCCGTGCTTCCGCCAATTGCGGTTCACGCATCGCCAACGGTGTGGGCTGGCCTTCGCCTAACGTTTTCCATTCGTTCCGCGCTTGCACGGCTTGTGCCTGTTCGGCGATCAACAGGCGTTGGGCTTCGGCAATACGGGCTTGCGCTTCGGTAACGGCGTAATCATAATCACGCGGCTCTATGGCAATGAGCAATTCGTTTTTGGCAAAAAAGCCGCCTGCATTCAATTCTGGATGGACAAAAATAATTTTTCCGGACACTTCCGGGACTAAATCAATTTCCGTGCGCGGCCTGACTACACCCTGTGTTTGTACATCCAAACGCACGGTTTCCGGCATGACGGTCAACGTACTTACCAACGGTGGTTCGCTGATACGGGTTTGCGTAGGCATGGCAGGTTGGTAAACCAATAACCTCCAAACGGCGGCGATACCTAGCAAAAGTACGGCAATGGGCAAGAGAATTTTTAGCTGTTTGACAGTACCCATCAAGCGCTCCAAATGCCGGGTGATCTGCTAGCGCGTAGTGCCTTACTGGCAAAAACGATGCGGTTAATTTCAATTGATAGCATCCACATCCCCACCTAAAGCCAAATATAAGTTGATCCGGTTGTTCAATAATTGCCGCTGTACGGCAAGATGTGCACTCTGGGCTTCTAAGGTACTGCGGTAACTGTCCAACAAAGTGAGGATTTGGATCAGTCCTTGCCGATAAGAATAGATTGCCAATTTACGGCTTTCTTGGGTTTGAGCCACGGCTTCGCGCAAGGATTGTTCTTGTTTTTGTAACCATTGTTCCGCCGCTAATGCCTGTTCAACTTCGCGGAAGGCATTTAGGGCCGTGCTGCGGTAATTGTTGAGGGCTTCTGTGACCAGAGCTTTTTGCAAATAAATGCCGCTTTGCAAGCGTCCGCCAGTGAACAGCGGCTGGGTCAGACCCGCCGCCAGATTCCAGGCGGCGGCGTGCGGGCCGATGATTTCCGCTAATGCCGGACTTGCCGAACCGCCGCTGGCTGTTAATGTCAGGCGCGGCAATAATGCCCGTTGTGCACTGGACAGGCGGGCATCCGCCGAGCGCAGACGGGCAAATGCCGCCACAAGGTCAGGCCGCCGTACCAATAATTGCGCGGGCAACCCTTCCGCTAAGTTGGCGGGCGGTGCGGGCAATTGTGTTGTCGCCAAGGTCTTGCCTTCGGGATAGTGGCCGAGCAACGTTTCTAGCCTACGCGTGATGGTTTGCACTTGGTTACGCGCATCGGCAAGCCGGGCTTGGGCATTGGCTAAATCGGTCAACACCAAACGCACGTCCAGACCACGGGTCAGGCCCAGATTAAAACGTCCGCGCACCAAATCGCCAATAGCCTGACGGTCGCTGACGGATTGTTCGGCGACTTGTACCTGACGTTTGGCCTCGACCAATTCAAAATACGTTTGTGCGGTTCGCGCCGCTAAAGACAACCGGGCACCCCGCAAGTCGGCGACAGCCGCCTCGGCATCGTGTTGGGCGGCCTGTTGTGAAGAACGGATACGTCCCCATAAGTCAATTTCCCAACTGAGGTCAAACAAGGCGGAAAATTCAGAAAACCGCCCGGAAACCACATCATTGTTGTTCTGGTAACTGGGGGAAAATGACAGTTGCGGCAACCGCCCGGCCCCTGCAAGCGCTGCCGATGCCCGCGCGGCTTGCACCCGCGCCGCCGCCGCTTGCAAATCATAATTTTGGCTTAATCCGGTATGCACCAAGGCTGTCAGTAAGGGGTCGGCAAAGCTGCTTAACCAATGCGGTATAGCTTCAGATGTGTCGGAATTTGGCGTTTGCCAAGATGCAGGCAAGCTAATACCGCTGGCTTTAGCATCGCGTTTAGGTAAATCCTGACAACCCGGCAACATCAGAATAAGCACAAAAAATGCTAACCATAAAGGTTGATAGACCGTTTTCATCAGGCTAGCGCAGCATTGTCACAAACGATAATTTACCAATACCCGAACGCTGTGCGCTCGCCATCACTTTGGCCACAACATCAAGCATAGCGGTACGGTCGGCTTGCAATTGCAGCTTAATTTCCGGATCTTGTTCCTGCAAGGGCTTCAATTCGGCTTCCAACAAGGCTGCCAAAGCCACCGCACGTTCGTCCGATAAAGCTCGCCCGTCAACCGTCACACTTAACATCACGGCGTGCCGGTCTGGAGCCGGTTCGGTCTGTTCGGTTTTCGGCAGCTTAAGCCGACTAGTTGTGTCAATGAAGGTGCGGTGACGATGTGCATGATTCCCCAAACGCTGCCGAACAGCCATAGCGGCAAAAGGTAAACGTTAAGTCTCGGCTTGGGAGATGTTAATAAAAAAACTTTCATTTTTTTCAGTGCTGTACGGCCCGAATCGCTTCGGAGAAAATAGTGCCTATCTGGTCGATTTGCTCGCTTGTCACGATCAAAGGCGGTAGAAGCCGTACCACGCTACCTTGGCGGCCTCCCAATTCCACAATCAAGCCGCGTTTTAGGCATTCCATTTGGATACGGACAGCCAGTTGCCGGTTGGGGGGATAGATACCGAGCGCATCGGGCACTGCCACCGGATTGACGATCTCAATGCCAATCATCAATCCGCGCCCTCTGATGTCGCCGATTTGCGGTTTATTTTTCTGAATATTTTGGAGTATGCCCATCAACCGTATACCCATTTCATGGGCATGCAGTTCCAGCCTATGGGATTTTACATACTGGAGCGTCGCCGTTCCGGTAGCCATCGCTAGTTGATTGCCGCGAAAAGTACCTGCATGGGCACCAGGTTGCCAATGATCCAAATCTTTGTGGTACATGACCACACTTAACGGTAAGCCTCCGCCTATCGCTTTTGACAGCACCAAGATGTCCGGTTGGATACCGGCATGTTCGAAAGCATACATACAGCCAGTCCGGCCGACACCGGTTTGCACTTCATCGATAATCAGCGGAATCCCCCGTTCTTTGGTCATTCGGCGAATTTCCCGCAGCCATTCGTCCGGTGCCGGAATAACCCCTCCCTCTCCTTGTACGGCTTCCAAAATCATGGCTGCTGGCGGGGTGATGCCGCTGTTGCTGTCATCTAAGAGCCGTTCGATATAGGCAAGGGAAGCCCGCCAGCCTATTTCACCACCCAACATGAAAGGACAGCGGTAAACATAGGGGAATGGGAGAAAATGCACATCCGACATCAACCCAGATATGTGCAATTTGGGGGCAATCTCGCCAGTCAATGCTAATGCGCCGTGTGTCATACCATGATAAGCGCCATGAAAAGCCAAAACTGACCGCCTGCCGGTAGCTGTTTTCGCCAACTTAATGGCCGCCTCGATGGCATCGGCACCTGTCGGGCCGCAAAACTGGATGCGGGCTTGGGAGGCAAAAGCTTTAGGTAAGCTGGCAAACAACTCTTCGACAAACAGATCCTTGACCGGTGTCGTCAAATCCAAGGTCTGGAAGGGTATGCCCTCCGCTAAAGTCCGTCGGATAGCTTCCACAATAACAGGATGATGGTGTCCTAAAGCTAAAGCCCCCGCCCCGGCCAAGCAATCCATATACTGACGGCCATCCATATCTTCAACAAAAATGCCGTCCGCCCGGCGAATGGCAATGGGGATACGGCGGGGATAACTTCTGGCATTCGATTCAACCCCCGCTTGGCGGTCAAGGTAATAGTTATTACCCTGCGTCTCAACAACAACCGATTCTTCATCAATAAGCGGGTGCAATAACGCCCCTCTATCGAAAGCATAGCCCGTTTCGGATTGAATAACTTCTTGTGCCATGATGATATCTCCACATTATTTTTAAATTATTGCCCTTTTGAAGGTTAGGGCATCTTATATTCATACGATCAACAAGTCTGCTAATCCAGATTAGCCAAAAAGTGCGGTTTGCCGGATTTAGTTTGACACTATTGGCGCATCTCCTGTTAAGCCTTCTTCGGCTCTCTCATATATAGGGCTTTCGGCCACGATTGCTTTTAATGCCCCATCCTCAATTTTCAAACATCGGTCGGCCATATAAAAGTAATGGTCATCGTGTGAAATCACTATCACCGTTTTGCCTTTAGCTTTTAGTAGGGGCAGTAGTTCCGTATAAAATATTTTCTTGAATATCGGATCTTGGTCGGCCGCCCATTCATCGAACAGATAAAAGGGGCGATCCTCCAGATAAGCGACCAACAATGCTAGCCGCTTCCGTTGGCCTTGAGATAGATCCAGTGTCGAAAATTCTCCGTTTTCGATACTGACTTTATGATCTAATTGCAATCTGGCTAAATACACACGCGCTTCCGTATCCAACTCTTTGCCTTGAAAACCCAATAGGCTATCGAATAGGTAAAAATCGGAAAAAACGGCTGAAAACTGCTGGCGGTAGCTTTCTCGGTTAGTTTCGCTAATACGCTGCCCACCTAAGCGAATCTCCCCTTGCTCTGGCACATAAAGTCCAACCAATAACAACGCCAGTGTCGTTTTGCCGCTACCGTTGCCACCGATAAGAAAAACCACTTCGCCGGGTTGTAAGGTCAAATCCAAGGGGCCTAAGGTAAAAGGGCGGTCTTCGCCTTCCCGGCGGTAACGGTGGGTTACGCCGTTGAGCATCAAAACTTCCGGATCGGCAAAAGACAATGACCCGCTTGTCTCGGCTGATTCAGGTTCACAAGAATCCCACGTTAAAGCCTCAATCTTCTTTAAGGCAATACTGCCCCTGACCCAAACGGGCACCCCGTCCATTAAGGTTGCTAAAGGAAACATCATATAGAGAATGGTCAAACAATAGCCGCGTACAATTTCTGGGGTCATGTCCGGCCAAGCGGGCAATTTAACTACATCCAGACAGGCAAGCGTAGACAATCCAGCGACAGCTTCCCGGATATTCGGCAACAGAAAAAGTGCTGTACCAATCAGCAGATAAAATAAAATGTTGCCCCAATTACCCGCCAGAATGTAAAAACCGTTACCTTGCAGATAATGCTGCCGATAATTTTTTGCCGCCACTTCCAAGCGGTCAGTCAAAAAGGCATTGCGCCGTAACTCGTGCAGCTTCAACTCTTTCATTCCTTGCGTCAGGCTACGAAAATGCCCGTATAGCTTATCGTCAGATTCCCGAGCCATGCTTAACCTATGCTGGGCATGACTTTCGACTAACTGAATACCACCTATCCCCACAATGATCGCCAATATCACGATAACCAGCAAAGTACCTGACAACCAGCCCAAATAGAGTAGGCATCCCCCAATAATTGCGGCATTTACACACAGCATCGGCAGCCATTGGAATGCTTCCGCAAAAGTGGCGATATCCTGGGTTAGGCAAGCCAAGATTCGAGCCGGCCCAATAGCCTGCAAATGTGGAAAAGAAGTCCGCAAAATCTGTCGGCTCAGTTTCAGACGCAAATTGAAAATGACATTCTGACCCAGTCGCATCAATAAAAAAGCCGAGCCAATCCGAGCCAGAAACAACAATGCACACAATTCGGCAAACAACTTGCCCAATTGCGGCAAAGTACTTTGTTTGCCGTCCAGAGCCATATTAATGACAGCTATCAAACCAGCACCAGACAAGCCAGCCAGCAAGCCGGAACTCATTGAGAAAATCAAAAGCCAGCCTGAATTACGCAGTAAAAAAAACATCATACGGTTAGCCATCCTCTGCTAATACCGAAACTCCGGCTTGGGTATCCGATTAGGAAAACCCTAGTTTCATATTTGACGAATCTAATCCGTCTTAAAGGTTTCCAAGCTAAAGCTTTACAAACCCAGTATAGATAAAAAATGATAGGCAAAATCATGTGCATAAGTCCTCTCTAATTTTGCAATTCGGTTATTGGTACAAATTCCAAGCGGTGTTGGCTTGTTCCGGCTTCCAAAGGCAAAACAATACCTTCTGTCCAAGCCTGCTGTTGGTCGCCGTAATGGGGTGAAAGCGGATGACCGGATTGTCCGCCAGGCATATGCAAAATGCCATTACCTTCACGCCCTGGCGACACAATCAGACGCTCACTGTCACCAATGCCTGGCGTATACATGCGCACGCATTCATCACAACCCGATACTGCGGCCTGCGGCATATCTAACCAACGCTGCAACAACGGTAACGAATCTGAAAAAGGATGGGCGATAGCTACCTGGTTGACGGTACCCCATGCGAACACCTCTTGAAAATTGGCTGAATGGCCTGCCAATACTTTACCTTCAGCCTGTATCAGTAGCTTAAGAAGAAATGCCTCCCAGTTGGGGAAATGCTGCTTATCAGGCAGTAATGACGGCGGTTTTGCTGTTAATAATTGCTGTAAAGGCACATCGGCCATGGTCGAGGTGAAACGGAATTTAGGATCGTGTTCACGGCACTTCACCATAAATGGGGAAATCACGGCATCAAGCAATAATTTTCTAAATTCCACTAAGACGGCAAATCCCACTGAATCCCGCTCGGCAAAACCATCCCACTTGTTCAAAATCTCCGCTAGATGTATTTGTTCCTTATCTTGACTTTTCCCTAGGAGGGATAATGCCAACTGCTGATAAAAACGGTAGAATTCCGCCTTAG
The DNA here is from genome assembly GCF_002209385.1 of Methylovulum psychrotolerans. NCBI lineage: Bacteria > Pseudomonadati > Pseudomonadota > Gammaproteobacteria > Methylococcales > Methylococcaceae > Methylovulum > Methylovulum psychrotolerans. The sequence goes on along the minus strand of NZ_CP022129.1, from coordinate 261,691 downwards.
TATCCAATTGCAACGCAAACATTTCCCGTTCGGTGATATTTTTCGCTTCAAGGAGCCGTTCGCTAATCCGGTAGGCACGATACCCATGGTCAAAATAATGTCCTATTACATAAGGATAGCTACTATCCAGCATTCTTTGATTGGCGTTGACGATAAAGCCAGACGGAGGATTCAGCAGGCGCGGTAATTCCTCCGGCAAAATATAACCAGCCCAACCAACTAAGCCGTTAGCCCAGGAACGGCTCACTGAACCGTCCAGTCCGAAGCGTTTAGGAATTTTACCTGTGTATGTCCAGCCAATATTGCCTTGGTTGTCAGCCACCAAGGCATTCAAAGGCGGGCCTCCCGCCTGATTGAAAATTTTTTGTGCGGCTATAACATTTTTGGCGGCATCCAAATCAAGCAAATGCAAATCTGTCGCCTCGGGATCTAAAGCGACCCAGTGTACCGCTGTCGGTGTAACGGATGAGAATTCTGGTAACACCGGCCCCCACTCGGTGGATTGCACTCTAAACGTCAAATCCGCTTCGCCTTTAACCTTAACCGTTTCTTCCCGTTCATTGAATTTCATCCAGCCTTTCGGAGTGCGATAGCTGCCAGCGTCGGTGGGATTAATTTCCAATGACACCAAATCCACGAAATCACCTTCTATATTGGTAAACCCCCAAGCCACATTCCCATTAGAACCAACGACAAGCAGGGGGACGCCAGGCAAAGTAAGGCCAGTAAGCGCCACATCACCATAACGGATTTCTGCTCTATACCAAATATTTGGAACGCGTAGTGATAAATGCATATCGTTAGCTAAAATAGCCCGACCATCCCAAGTCTTTGCAGATCCGACTACCCAGCCATTTGATCCTTTAGGCGGAGGTGCTTTGGTCGCTAAACCGGCATAGTATTCGGGATTGCCGATGTTGTGCAATAATGCGGACAGCTCTTTCGTGGGGATGGAAGGTATTGCTGTGCTGGCTTTACCGTTCAGTAACCGTGTGGTGTAAAGGTCGACGGGCGGCAAAAAAAATTGCGTTACAGATTTTGGCAAGGCCGCTTCCATAACAGTGGTCATGCGTTCCTCATCGCCTGTCCAACCTAAATCCTCTTCCATCCCCAAGATCACCAGTAAACTGTCTTCAGGTCGCCAAGCGGAAGGGTTATAGCCCAAAAGCGAAAATTCGGGCGGTAAAACTGCTAAAGACTTTATGGCTTGGTTGACCCCTAACGCATAAGCTTCGAGCACCCGCTTTTGCTCTTGCGGAAGACGTTCAACAATAGCGTGCGCAACCTGCTCAAAGCCCATCACGCGATGCCATCGGTCAGTGTTTTTTAATTCAGGCCCCATCACTTCTGCTAAACGTCCGGCCATATGCCGCCGTAACAAATCCATCTGGAACAAGCGGTCACGGGCAGTTATAAAACCTAATAGCAAAAAAGCATCTTCCTTATTGTTGGCATGTATTGTCGGGATACCGTAGTTATCGATTTCTGAATAAGCAGGCGCACTTAAACCTTTTAGATCGGCCTTAATATCGGAGTCCGGCAACATCCCGACAAAACGATAGGCGGTATACATGCAAGCTAAGGCTAAAACAGTTAAGCCAAGCAAAGTATACAAAGTAATTTTCCGCATACCTTACTCCATAGAACCGTTATTGCCGCCGCCCTTGAGGTCAACAAAAAATAACCTATTCATTGCCATACCGTAAACCCGACAATTGTGTCGTCAGTCCTGTAATCGCCGACTTTAGTTGTGCCAGTGATAATAAGTACAAAAAAACTAAAATTTGCTTGAGGCCAAATAAAAATAAAGAAAAACGGCTGATTTTTAAAGATTTTTCTATACCCACCACCAATTGCTCCATTTCACGGTCGGAGATGTTCAACGGCGGCAGCAGTCGGCAAAAATATTGCAGGACATGGCCTTCGGAAAGGCATAAGCGGGAAATGAGTAATTCGGAAACGTCTTTACCAAATAAGGACAACGGAAATTGTTCCATATCAAGCATCAAGTGCAAGTGTAAGCCTTCTCCCCTAATCCCTTTTAATAACGGGGCGCGGCCAGCAACTCCCCACAACTCGGATTTTAGTCGGTTGCCTGCGTACCTGATCCGTTCCCGATTGCCCGGCGCATTTGCTTGGGTGAGGCCATTCAAAGCGATATGCGCCCCTAATTGGTTTAGGAACTGGTTCTCATAGCGTGTCACCACCTGTTCATTGGTATGCTTGGCTTGCTGATAAACAGTATCGCTAACCAGTACAGCGGAAATCGGGAATGTCAAATCGCTTAAACCTTTGGACAGGGTAATAATGTCCGGTTGGTATTGGTCACGGTCAAACGATACGAATGACCCTGTCCTAAACATGCCGTTGAGGATTTCATCAATGCCAACAATGTAACCAAGGTCTTTCCTATACTGAAAGATGATGTCTATCAACTTGGGCGGCACTTGGTTTAGACTATTGCCTTGCATGACTTCAAACCAAACCAACGCAATTTCCCCAGAGCGCAATTGCTGCAACAAGTCAACATCGGCGGTCGGCGAAAAAATATCCAGATAGACAATATCCCAATACAACGGCACAAAGGGTTTCCGATCAAATTCATCCTCGCTGCCGTTTAGGGAAATCAAGCTTTTGCCGGCATAATTGCCTTTGAAAATAACGATCTTGCTGCGTTGCGGGTTAGCCAACATCGCCAGAGTAATGGCAATATCGACCGCACACGCGCCGCTAACGGCGGGAAAAGCATGATCCAGCCCGACCAAGCCGCTTAACAGGCGGGCAAGTTCAGACCAATAATCGGTGTCCGGCTGGTGCGCTTCCAACGCTTGGCCGATATCGGCCGGGTTATAGCCGCGCAGGTTACTGCCCGCCCCGCCAATGCAATCAATTAAATCAATTTCTCCAGTAGATTGATTTTTAATGGTGATTTTTGTACCTTTGGCCTGTGTGATATCCAAATCCAGCTTTGCGGCATGACAAATTAATGGAGTGATGGGGTTAATGTAGGTGCAGAAGGCGTTTATCCTTACGGCGGGCTTATCGGCAATAGCGTTGAACTTGGCGGCTATCTTTGCCGTTATGGGCAGGCTCTTGAGGATTTTATCCCGCACCATGCTAGTGACTAAGCTGTTGCCACCGTAGGTGGACGAGTGCATGAAACAAGTGGAGACCTTAGCCCACGGTTTATAAAACCTATCAAGCACGGAAAAAGCGCCAAAAGGCACTTGATAGTCGGTCAACGCCTCTCCCCAAACGACAATATCCGGCTTATCAGCCAAATGTGCCAAGCTTGATTCCGTCATACCACAGGAGGCATGGGCGGTGTTAAGAACTAAGAGGGTTTGTTTTTCCCGGCACAGGTGTTGTATCCGATTGAGTTCATCAAGAGGAAAATCATCGTATAAACACATGACCACCGCAGCGGCTTTCGTACTGCTGTTATTCAGCTGACTTGACAAGTCTGCCAGTTCCTCATAAAAAAGCACTCCGGGAACCAGTGCTTTGTCGATGCCTTGTGACAAGGGATCGAATAAATCCGCGTAATAGCGCTCTTGGTCGTAAACCAATACTAAGCCGTCATTGTCAGGATGGCTGAGACGCGCATTGTGCCGGGATATTTTTATTGCCCCATGCAGCGCCTCAATACGGGAGTTACAAAAAAAAGTCTTATAAATGTCTTTGGCGGCTTTATTCCGTAAGGCATTAATATACTCGCACAACAAATAGGCGGCTTGTGCCGATTCGGCAAACACAGGTTGGGAAGCCAATAAGAAAGTGGCTTTACCGGCTTGGTTACGTTGCCATATAGTGTCTAGTGTTGTGCTGGTCGCAGGTTCATAGATTGCCCATCTGGCTTTCAGGGCATTTTGTCCAATGGTGTTGCTGTCAAGATTTTTGCTCAATGTCATATCCTCAGAAATTAGGGTGGCCGGTCTGCGATGCCGTGTGTTTGGTCAGTTTCATCGGCGGGGCATTAGGGCCTTGTCATAATGCCGTGGCTTTTGGCGGTACTCGGTACTTTTCCTTGGCATAAGGACACGGTGGGCGGTTCCAAAAAGCCTGAGCCGATCATATAATCAAGCGATTTGCCAAACACGCCTTCATCAATAGTCGGTAAGGCAATGCCGATGCCTGCCAACGCTTGTGTTGTCTGGCCATTTTGATAAGGGACAGCGTTATCATGGTGGTGTTCGACAAAAGGTTCGACCATCCCTGCTATAGTCTGTGACGTAGAGTGTTGCAATTGCGAAGTCAGCGCGTGAAACGCATAAATCCATTCCGATGGCGGCACTTTCACGGTTGGGTACCCATATCTGTCTAGCCAAGTGATAAGCTCGTCCATGGGTGTCGCATTAGGGTTACAGATATGATAAGTACGTCCTGGTGCGGCATCGGAGTTGGCCAATCCGATGATGGCGTGACTGACAAAATCGATGGGCATCAGCATGAACCCGGCCTTATTGGCCGGAAACATGCCAAGGTCTAGACATACTTTAAGGAATCGGCAATGGAAATCCCCGATATTCCAAGCGCCCGTACGGCTATGTCCTGTTACGGCACCCAATCTGTAAACGCTAACCGGTAAGCCCCGTCCGCTTGCAACACGGAGCAAATGTTCCGCCACTAGCTTGCTTTGCGCATAGCCCATTGTCAGCTTAGTTTTTAAGCTAGGTAGATCATCTTCGGAAAATCCGGGCGGCAGCGTTGCGGTATCATCTTCGAAAATGGATAGTGTCGAAATGTAATGGACGGGCTTGGGCTTGCCGAGACAAGCGAGGCGTAAAATTTCCCGCGTGCCTGAAACATTGGCCGCTTTCAAGGCCTGAAAGGGCAATAACAAATTGGTCGATGAGCCGTTGTGATAGATTACGTCAATGGTTTTGCCCAATTTCCGAAATTGCGTTTCTGGCAGACCTAACAACGGTTTTGCCAAATCACCGGATAAAGGCACGACCCGATGTTTCACCCAAGGGTTGTTGATGCCATAACAATTAAGGGTCACCTCAATTCTAATGGCGGCATCTTGGACGGTATCAGACCGCACCAAGCAATAGATAAGCCCTTGGGTGTGCGTAAGGAGTTCGTCAAGCAGGAACGCGCCGACAAATCCGGTGACACCCGTCAACAAAATATTGCGTGAAGGGGTGTAAGAAGCACCGATGTTGAAATTAGGGGCGATGTCGGTAGCCAATGTCGCTTCCGCCCGTAAATCTAGGGGGGCGGGTGATTTTTCGACGCAATCTGAAACCAAGGTGTTGTCAGGCAATGCCACGGCAGGACAAGCCGTAGCAAAATCTTCGAGTATGTTTAAAACCGTGTTAGCCAACTCTTCAATCGTGTCTGGTCGGTAACACGCGCTACTGTAACTCCAATCAATATGTAAGGCATCGGCTATGACTGAAGCGTCAATATTCAGCTTGTGCGTCCGTTGCGCCGCCGGGTCTTTGAGATGGCCGACAGGTGCTTGCACAAGGGAAAATTGGGGATTTGCCCCGTTGCCCTGATCGATACGGCCTAAATAATTAAAGCCAAATTGAGGGGTGGGAATGGCTTCCAGACGTTTGGTAAGTTCGGGATTTTTGCCCAAATAGCGCACCACTCCATAATCAAGGCCATGGTTGGGTATAATAGCCAGTTGCTTTTGTAGCGCTTGCACCAGCGCGGGAAACCTTTGGCCTGCTGAAAACTCGAATAAAACAGGGAATAAGGTGGTAAACCAGCCGACCGTACGCGATATATCAACATCATCAAAAAGCTGTTCACGGCCATGACCCTCCATTTCCAGCAATACCGCATTATTTTGCGTCCATTCGGCCAGTACGGTCACAACTGCCGCCAGCAGTACCTCATTGATCCGTACGCCATGAATAAGCGGCGCGTTTTGCAACAATAGTGACGTTGTTGCCGAACTTAAAGTAACGGATAAGGTTTCGCTGGTTGCTTCAGAATCCAGGCCGTCGGCAATATCGGTGGGCAGGATATGATTGGCTCTGGCCCAATCGGTATTCAGCCAATAGTTGACATTGCGCTCCGCCAACGCCGTTTGCGCGTAAGCGGAAAGACGTTCCGCCCACAGTTTGAAAGGGGAGCTTTTGTCCGGCAAGACCATTTTCTTACCATCAAGGGCTTGTTGGTAGAGAACACCCACGTCTTCTAACAGAATCCGCCAACTGACCCCGTCCATCACCAGATGGTGGACAATAACCAATAAACGGCTGCCCACATCTTGCCCGCAATCAAAGCAAACCACTCTGACCATAGGCCCGTGGCTCAAATTAAGGCTACGTTGCCAATGCGTTGCCTGTTCGGCCAATGCGGCTTGCCAGCCGTTTCCAGCAAGGCTAGAGAGGTCGTTCGAAATAATTTCGCACGCACTGTCGGCGGTTTCCGGCAACAATTGTTGCCAAACGCCATTGTCTTGGTAAAAATGGCTGCGTAAGACATCGTGCTGACTCAGCAACCGCTGTACGACACCCGCCAACAAGGTAGGATTTATAGGTTGTTTTACATCCAGCAAAACGGCTTGGTTCCAATGGTTAGGATTGGTATAAGCTTGTGCGAAAAACCACCGCTGAATAGGCGTCAACGGTACTTCCCCAGTGATGACACCTTGGTCTGCCTGCACGGCGTTGGCGTAACCGATAACTTTCGCTAACGCCTCGATGGTTTGACATTCGAGTATTTGCCTAGGCTTGACCGTCAAATTGACTTGTTTTGCCCGATTGACCATTTGCATACTCAGGATGGAATCGCCGCCCAGCTCGAAAAAATTATCCCGGATACCGACTTTTTCTAACCCCAATAGCTGTGCCCAGATCACGCATAAGGTTTCTTCGGTGGGGGTGTTGGGAGGACAATACTGGCCTTCCGGTTGTTCATCGATAACCATTTTGAGCAAAGCTTTACGGTCTAGCTTGCCGTTAGAGGTAGTTGGCAGGCTATCAAGGAACACGAATGTGGACGGAACCATATAATCGGGCAGATGGTCGTGCAGGAAAGTGCGCAAGCTGTTGGTGTCCGTTTGGATTTGCTCAGGCTTGACGGTGAGGTAGGCAATAAGGCGCTGACTTCCTGAGGCCGTTTCAGCATGAAGCACAACGGCTGTTTTGATAGCGGAATGTTTGCGCAATTTGGCTTCGATTTCGCTTAATTCCACCCGAAATCCCCGCAGTTTGATTTGCTGGTCGGCTCTGCCTAAAAATAAGATATTGCCATCGGTACAGTAACGCGCACGGTCTCCTGTCCGGTAAAGGCGGGTTCCCACCACTTGGTCAAAGGGATTGGGTATGAAGCGTTCTGCTGTCCATGCCGATTGGTTCAAATAGCCGATAGCAACACCTTCTCCGCCAATATACACTTCCCCTGGTACGCCAACCGGCACCGGATTGAAATAGGTATCCAAAATGTATATGCGCACCCCAGGAATGGCATGGCCAATGGGTATTGAGCCATCCGCAATTGTTGTTGGGATTTGGTAGACCGTACACCAGACGGTGCCTTCGGTAGGCCCGTATTCGTTATAGAGGGTGGTGGCAGGCAATTGGGCGTAATGATAGGCGGCCACTTTTGCCAAACAGGCTTCCCCTGCGACAATAACGGCCTGCAAGCTCTTCAGTTGTCCGGCATCGGCTTGCTCCAACAAAACGTTGTAAAAAGACGGCAAACATAACAGATGGCTAATCTTCTCCTGCCTTATCCATGCCACCAAAAACGTCGGGTCGGTATGGTGGGTGTCGGAAGGTATGCACAGCTTCCCGCCTTGGCACAATGTCCAAAATAAGCCAGCCACTGAACTGTCAAACGAAAAAGACGAGAGCAACAAAAAGCTTGCCACCTGACCGGGGTAGTAAGCGAACCGGGCTAGGGTCGAGCACCACAAGTTACGGTGGCTAATGGCGACACCTTTGGGTTGCCCGGTAGAGCCGGAGGTATAAATGACATAAGCCAGATTACCAGAAGGGATCGCCAGCACCGGATTTGTGGCGGAATACCCAAAAATCATATCCCAATCACTGTCGATGCAGCTTATGGGCACCGCTATATCCGGCAAAACAGGCAATACCGATGTTTTAGACAAAATCAGAGCCGTACCGGAATCTTCCAACAGATACTTGATTTCGTTTTTAGGGTATTGCGGATCTATCGGCAAATAAGCACCGCCTGCTTTGAGTACGGCCAAAATGCCCACCACCATTTCCCAACTGCGCCCGAAACACAAGGCGACCAACGCACCGGGATTTAGGCCTTTGTCCAACAAATAATGCGCCAATTGGTTGGCCTTAGCGTTAAGTTCGGCATACGTCAAGGTCAGGCCACTGGCCGATAAGGCGATGGCAGAGGGTATACGGCCCGCCTGTTTTTCAAACAACGAGTGGACAACATCGCCTTCTGTGATTTGCCAAGGGTTTTCATCTGCTGTAATGTACTCGACATCCTGCCATTTTGGCGACAATTGCCGATTTTCCTGCGGAACTGACAAGCGCAATTCACTGATCCGCGTTTCTGGGGCATCGGCGATATTTTCCAGCAACGCCCGAAAATGTTCGCCCATGCGGGCAATCGTGTCCGCATCAAATAAATCGACATTGTATTCAAAGGCCGCATGCAACTGGTCGTGTTCTTCAGTCACATGCAGGGTCAAATCAAATTTGGCAATAGTATTTTCGATAGGAAATGGCGTGATATCCAATCCTGTCACCCGTATCGAGCCAAAAGGCACGTTATGCAATACGAACATAACTTGGAATAAGGGGTTGAAACTGGGATTCCTAGCCAACTTCAGCTGTTTGACTAACAATTCGAAGGGATACTCTTGATAGGGCTGGGCATCGAGCATCGTTGCCTGTGTCCTATCCAGTAAGGCGGTGAAGGTAGGATTGCCGGAAAGATCGGTGTGCAAAGCCAGCACATTGACGAAAAAACCTATCAGGGCTTCAATATCCTCACTGCCACGGTTGGCTACCGGAGTCCCTACACAAATATGCCGTTCCCCGACATAGCGGTGCAAAAGCACATTAAACGCGCTAAACAACAGCGCGAATAAGGTCACGTTGCGTTTCCTGCACAATTGCCGCAGGTTTTCAGTCAATCCTTGCGCCAAAAAAAAGTGGTGGTCACTACCGTTATAGGTTTGCACCGCCGGTCTTACCCTATCGGTCGGCAATTCAAAATCGGTGTCTAACCCAGACAAATGGCGTTGCCAAAAGGCAAACATTTTCGCAAGCACATCTGGCTGCAATTGCTGGCGTTGCCAATAAGAAAAATCAGGATATTGGATAGCCAATTCCGGCAATGGCGAAGGCCAACCTTGGACATAAGCCTCGTATAACGTCGCCAATTCCCGATACAAAACGGCGGCCGACCAACCATCCGTGATAATGTGCGGCATGGTAATCATCAGCACAAACTCTTGCTGGTCTGGACGGACATCGGCCATCAGAAAAAGCCTGACCCGCAGCAAAGGACATTGGGCCAAATTAAAAGGCATTGCCGACTCTTGGTTAAACAGCTGGCCGACTTGGTTATCCAACCCGCATAAATCCTCCACTGTGACGGATACCCTCAGTTCTGGCAAAACTTGCTGGATAGGCTCTATACCGATGGTGACAAACTGAGTCCGTAAGGCCTCGTGCCGACGGATGATCTCATTAATGGCTTTTTCTAATACCGGGACATTGAGCGTGCCTTTAAGGCGTACAGCAATGGAAAAATTATACGCGGAACTGTCGGCTTCCAATTGGTCAAGAAAAAACAGTTGTTGCTGGGAAAACGATAACGGTGATTGACCGATAGGGCGTTTGGAAATGGCCGCTTGCCCAGGCTGATGGAATATCGGTTTCGCTTGCAAGCGTTTTTGCAATAGCGCCTGTTTGGCGGCAGACAAGCCAAGCTTAGGATCAGATAATTGCGTTTTATTTTTCATAGCTTTCATTAACATAAAGTAATTTTATTTAATCGCTTCACTTTTGCGGTTTAGTAGTTGAAACCCTTTCTGCAACTGACCTAGCCACACCCTGTTCTTCGAACAAACGCAAATCATCGGAAGCCAAACCTAAAGAAACCAGCTTTTGCCCCATCCTTAAAGAACCCTGTTGGAATTGTCAGATATGGCCTATTGGCCAAACAGAAGCCGCCCGAAATTAATTGCCATTCTCCTATCCCCAGACGCGCCTATCAGGCCTCTTTGAAACGCCTCCAAAGCTGTTGCCTTACCTGAAACTAAGTCTTTTAACACCTCCGCCGACACACCCAAGGTACAAACGGCTTCCGCATCTTCTGTATGCACTAAACCTTCCGGCTTAGTAAGATCGAAAGTCCACACCCCGCTTTCTGCCCCATTCACTTGCAATTTACAAACACAGTTGAGCGCACGGAAAGTCCCTAAGCGATCCTTAATCAATTTTGGAAAATGATTGGCGAACAAGTCTGCCAAAAAAGGATTTGCACAATCACCGTTAATATTCTGGGTGGGTGCTTGGGTAGGATGTTCTTCAAATTGGCGGCAAAGTAATGTGGGATAGCCAAGCTTGACTAGCAAACTATTCAATCTGACAAGCTGATTATCTGGGATTGATGTCAAGGGTATCTTGGAACCTTGACCTATGGAATCTGTAGACAGCTTAGTTGAAAATTGGAATTTTATGTCGCCGTCCACGGGTCCTTTTCCTTCGTGGGAGAACACGCGTTCAAGAAATTGGCTATCCCAAGCCAAACCGAGAAAAGCAAATAATGCATCCAATGTTTCATCGGGGGAGGAAACGATTTGTTCGTATGTCACTTTGAAACATTTCTGAAAACTATCCAGTTCAAATGCATGGATAGCGCTATTGTTATCTATCCAATAATCGACGATGGAAGAAACGATGTTATAGGGATTCCTTTGTATATAAGGCGCTATCTCCTCCATAAACCCTAATTTGCTTACGCTCAGATAAGAAGAGACAAAATCGAGACAATTGCGATATAAACAAATGAACTTCGCATTCGGAAAAACACTGCTCAGGATGTCAATATGGTTAATATTGACTGTCGTTTTGTCGCACCAAAATATTTTGTTTTTTTGCGCAGCATAACCATTCATTAATTCGGTCACAACGCGTCTAACCTCAACTTTTGCCTCAGCCTGTTTATCTTCCTCGCTCAAATGAGTGGCGATTTGCGATAGGCAAGAATAAGACGTTTCATACATAAATTGGCATAAGCTGCCTATATGCAATTCGGCCGGACTAAATATATCTGGATGAGCGTCCAATATATTTCTCAATAAAGTGGAACCGGAGCGCTCCAACGAAAGGACAAAAATAGGCCCAACACCGTCTTGGCCGTTTAAAACGTTATTTTGTGTTTCTTGCATTTGTAAACCTCAATATTTATGAAAAAAAACCTAAACAAGATGACGAAAACGGCAACTGCCAGGGGGAACATGAAACATTTAATAAGTATTAGTCTTCAGATGTTTTTAAATCACTATTGGCAATTAACTGGAAGCTATTATGCGTATTTTTATTGCTATTTGATTTACATAATGATTTGGCATTTTTTTTCTGTAACCAGCGGATCAGCCCAGTGATAAACAGCACCGGACACGCCAATCCCGTCACAAACACCAAAATACGCCCCACCCAGCCAAACGCTTGCCCTGAATGTAAAGGCCATTGCCAATGGGTGAAAACATCACCGACAGAGGCATCGGCCGGATCGTCAATGTCAAGAATTTTGCCAGAATAACGGTCAACTACGACGCAAATACGTTGCAACCAACTACCCGGCCTATCAACGCCATCTTTGCATACGGTATAAGTGTCATAAATATTGGGCGCACCATAAATCCAATGAGGCCGCCCTTTCGGATATCGCTGGTCAACGATAGCGACAGCCTTATCCATCGAAATAGCCTGCTCTCCAGCGACGGGTGTGGAGCGGAACCAATAACGATATGTCACAGGTGAAAACACTTCCAATACCGGCACTACGTTTTGCGGTAAGACCATATAAATGCCTGAAAATAGGACTGGCAACATCACTAGCGCAGTATAAAAGCCTGAGGTTTTATGCAGGTCGTAATTAAAACGTTCGCTGCTTGCCTTGCGTTTGACCGTTAACGCCTGCAACCACCGTCCGGTCAACGGCCACCAAACGATAAGACCCGTTAGCACCGAAATAATAAGTAGGGCGGCAGAAACACCGACCACGACAGCGCCGAACTCCTCCTTTAACAGCAAGGAATAATGGAGTTCGAATACGAAGCCGATGAAAGTGGACGGAAATAGGTTGTCCGATGCCCCCATCAGGCGTTTGCCGACGATTTGCGCGGTATAGGGATTGACGTAAACTTGCCAAATTTCGGTTTTTCCATCTAAGGCAGGAACTAAATAAGCCAATTGGAAAGCCGCTTCGTCGTTGCGCGGATACGTTGCAAACGTTTGTTTAGCATCTATCGGTAATGCGGATTTGCCGACTTCGAAAATGTCTGCTAGCGGTTTATACGCCAAATAACCACCGTCTGAACGAACTTTCAATAACCCTGGATTTAACAACTCGTCAATTTCGGTATGAAATACCAAAATGCTGCCGGTCGCACCATAGACTGCCAACAGCAGCCCCAACAATAGACCCAACCATAAATGGACATCCAACCAAAATTTGCGGCGTGTTTTGAGTTTGACTAACTGGTTTTTAGTAAGACTTACGGCAGATCCGAAACCGTCGCCGGATAAGCCATCATGAGTACGTTTCATATTTAATAAGGCCGATTATTGTGGCTTTTATGAAATGGTTCAGTAACCCGATTGGTTATCAGCCATTTGCCATCGCAACGTTTTTGCCCAGATTACCTAAATACAACACCAACAGATTATCGGGCAAACTACCTATCTGATGCGGTTAAGCATCAAATCAATACTCCAATCTAATCGAACCCATCACAAACAATGGGCTACCCGGATAAACGCTTAAACGCGGCGAGAGATTCAAATTAGGATCAGTCGATTCATAGTAGGTTTTGTCAAGCAAATTACGGACGTTTAATTGCGCTGTCCATTTCATCCCACCGACTTTCCAGTGGTAAGCGGTAAAAGCATCGAGACGCACATAACCTGGCAATTGGAAGGAGTTTTCGTTATCACCTTCACGTTGGCCTACCGCATAGGCGCCGACACCGAAACTTACCCCCCTAAGCGGCACATACCGCTTTATGTCATATTTCAGCCAAAGACTGCCTGAGTGTTTGGGCACATTAGGTAAACGGTTACCCTCATAGCCGTTCAGGTGACCATTCAGTTTCCGAGTATCTGTAATGATCTGGGCATCGGTATAGGCATAATTTCCGATCATGCTCACTTCTTCGGTTAGTTGGCCGGACACATCCAACTCAAGGCCTTGGCTTCTTTGTTTGCCAATTGCCACGCTATCATTCAGATCGGGTGTGGACAGATCGGGGGCCAACAGGTTTTCTTTGGTGAGATGGTAATAGGCAATGGTTGCAAACAACCGTTTATCAAACCACTCGGTCTTGAAACCCGCCTCGAATTGCTCGCCAATTTGGGGAGCAAAGGTAGCGCCCGTGGAAGATATGCCATTACTAGCCCCAAACGATGTTGTCCAATTTCCATAAACGCTTAGCCAATTCAAAGGTTGATAAAGAAGACCTACTCTAGGGCTAAAACCTTCATTTTTTCGGATAATGCTAGGGGAGGAATGGCTTAAAGCGTTATCGGCCACCGCGAAAGATTCCCTATAGGCTGTACCAGTTTCCGTCCAATCGTAACGGCCGCCACCTAAGACATGCCATTTATCCCAAAGGACAATATGGTCTTGGAAATAAACGCCATGCCATTGATCCTTAAATACGGAAAAATTACTCCCAGTGTCTAAAGGCTCGGTATTAAGTAGAGTGCTAGTGAACAGCGCCGGATCTATACCATAACTAGGGCCTGGATTATAGATATTGATGTTTAATGCCGAGTTCGCCGTATCATAAAAACCTTGTGTGTGATACTTTGTAAACGATCTTAAATAATCATAGCCCACTAAGATCTCATGCCGAGTCAAGCCAAATTGGAATTTGCCGGTCAAATCGAGATTGGTGGCGTACGATTCCGTGTCCTGGCTCTGAAAGAAAATATTCCGTTGCATCTCGCCAGTTATTTCGTTTAAAGCCTTTCCGAAAGCAGGTGCCGGGTTAATGAATGTTTCTGCAGAATTGGTGCGTTGCATCAAAAAACGGTTGTGGAATATCCATGACTCATTAAAGCGATGCGTCAATTCGGTATTCAGATTGACTTTTGAGGCGTGATCCACCGGATCGTTAGGATCACCGAAACTCCGGCTGACCGGAATGGCGGCCGGACGTGTGCCGACTACCGGAATACCGTAATCTGCCTGATAATCTTGGTCTATACCTTCCACTTCGACAGTAAAATCCGTGGCATCGGTCGCACGCCAAGTCAGGCTGGCATCAGCCATGACGCGATCTTTAAAGATAAAGTCTCGGAAAGAGTTGCTGTTAAGGTTGGAACCATTGAAGCGATACAGTACTTTTCCGTTTTTTGTGACCGGCCCAGTGGCATCCCACTGGGTACGATAGAAATCGTAGGAGCCGAACTGCTGTTCTAAGGAATAATAAGCTATATCACGCGGCTTTTTTGTGGTTAAGTTGATCAGCCCGCCAGGTTCGATACGGCCAAATAGAATAGAAGCAGGGCCTTTCAACACCTCTAAGCGTTCAATATTTGCGGTATCGAAAAAACTGGGGAAATTGGCATTTGTCCCATTGGCAACTAAGCCGTTCCGAAAAAATTTAGGCTGCCTAAATCCTCTAATCAAAAAACCAACATCATTTCCCAACGTAGGTTGAGGCCTTACGCCACTGATATTTTCTAATGCGTCCTTAACCGTCACTGATTTTTGGTCGTCCATTACCACTCTTGGCACAACTTGCACAGACACTGGAGTTTCTATTAATGGCGTATCTGTTTTCGTGGCGGCAGTGCTATTAGTGGAACTGTAGCTTTTGTCATAAGGATCGCCAGGTTCTTGAGCGGCTTTTCCAGCCACAGTTACTGTCTTCAATTCAACGATATCCGAATTTTTTAAAACCGCTTCTGTCTTTTTGGTAGGTGATCTTTTTTTTGTCAGCACCTCGGCGGCCAAACAGGCATCTGACATTATCACCGCCAGCACCAAAGAAGTCGGATAAAATATTTTTTGCTGTATTTTTCTAGTAGTCATTTATGCCTTTTATATTTTTATTTTTATTTTTATTTTGAAAGTAGTAACGGATTTTTGTGTTGGCCTACCTTAAGTCCTGTTCCTCTTCAAGCAATAACGCCTCCGCCTCTTCTTCAGACAGGCTGGCCAATTGCTCTATCAGCAGCGTTTCAACCAACAATGCCAACGCTTCGATAGTGGAGGCCTCGAAAAGCCTGCGTAACGGTACTTCAATGCCAAAAGCCCGCCGTAACCGTGACAACACTTGCACCGCCAACAACGAATGTCCACCCAGATCGAAAAAGTTATCCGCCACGCCAACTTTGTCTATAGCCAGCACCTCTTTCCAAATAGTGGCAAGCGCTTGTTCGGTGGGATTACGCGGGGCAACATAAGCGCGGTCGCTTTGTCCTGCCATGTCCGGCATCGGCAAGGCCTTACGGTCAATCTTGCCAGTTCCGCCAAGCGGCATGGCATCAAGTCGGACAAAAGCCTGCGGCATCATTGCATCGGGCAATCTAGCCGCTAAGTGGCCGCGCAATTTTGCGAATAATTCAGCATCGCTATTGGCAAGCGATTTGTTACATACCACATAAGCCACTAAGCGTTTTTCCCCCACTCCATCTTCTCGGACGGTAACTAAGGCTTGTTCAATATCGGCAAAAGACAGAAGCTGTGCTTCGATTTCACCCGGTTCGATGCGAACCCCACGGACTTTGATCTGATGATCGATACGTCCTAGGAATTCGATAGCACCGTCCTCACGATAGCGGCCTAAATCACCGGTGCGGTACAACCGTCCGCCCACTTCATCACCAAGCCCGTCTTGGGCAAAGATAAAGGGATTTGGGATAAATTTTTCGGCAGTCAAATCTGCCCGCTCAAGATAACCGCGCCCGACTTGGATACCGGCCACACAAATTTCCCCAGGTACGCCGACAGGGACAGGTTCTAACCATTGGTTCAGTAGATACAACTGTGTGTTATGTACGGGCCGGCCTATAGGTACGATGGTTTCAGTTTCGCCAGGTATGCCCGGAACGTGGTAATACGACACGTCATCCGAACATTCCGCCGGGCCATAGGCGTTGAGTACCTTGACATGAGGCATCCACTCCATCCAACGGCGGCAGACTTCCGGCGGGAAGGCTTCGCCACAGGCAATCAGCCAGCGCAATTTAGGCAATGCAACGGTATAGTCAGCACTGTCCAACAGGGCTTGAAGCATGGACGGCACCGCTTCCAACACAGTAACGCCGCGTTCGGCCAATTTCGCCAGCAAGAGGTAAGGTTCTTTGACAATGTCGTCAGGAAAGATTTCGACCCGCGCCCCACAGACCAAAGCGGTCAGGTGCTGCCAAACAGAAATGTCGAAACACTGCCCCGCCGTTTGCGCAATGACATCCCGTTCCGTTAAGTTCAGGGTCGGCACTTTGGTGATTAGGTTATTGAACATCCCTTTATATTCAACCATCGCCCCTTTAGGGGTGCCGGTAGAACCGGATGTAAAAATAACGAAGGCCAAATTGTCAGGGTGATGAAGCTTGGGCGGGTTTTCCAAACTGGTTTCATATAATTCCAAGTCTTCCAAAACAAGGACATCGGGGCGTGACAGCAACTGGAGATTTAATGACGCAGGCTTTTGCATCGCTGGTGTCCCCCCTGCGATGTCCGCCAATGCCGATACGCGTTCAAAATGTGCCGTGCAAGTCAATATCCACAAGGTGCCGCTTTCTTCCAACACTTGGGCGATCCTGCTATCTGGATGGCTAGGGTCTAAGGGCAGGTAAGCCATGCCTGCTTTGAACGCACCCAGCATCATGACCAGATAATCAATGCCGCGCTCGCCAAATAACGCGACTAGCGTCTCTGGCTCAGCGCCCTCGGACATCAATGCGTAGGCGACGCGGTTGGCACGCTGGTTGAGTTCTGTATAAGTCAGTTGCTTGCCGGAACAGGCGACTGCAATGGCATCGGGTTTGTGTTCGGCTTGCCACTCAAAACGGCTGACCATATCGCAAGGTTCTGGGTAGGCGTGTGCCGTCTGATTCCAGTGTTGCAGCATTAACTGGCGTTCTGTTTGTGCCAGCAGGGAGATTTCACCCAGCCGTTGGCCTGGATTAGCGATCATGGCCTCCAGCAGATTTTTGAAATGTCCCAGCATCCGCTCTACGACTGCCGTTTCAAACCTGTTTTTATGGTAGGTGATTTGCAGATGCAATTGTTCGCCAGGGATAACCATGCCGTTGAGCGGGTAATTGGTATGGGTACGGGTCGCCACATCCACTATGTGCAACGGGTTTGCGTTTGTACGCAGACTGGGGTCAACAGGGTAATTTTCAAATACCAATAAGCTTTCGAATAAGGGTTGTTCGCGCCCCATTCCAGTCCAGTTTTGTATTTGCACCAGCTGTGTATATTCATACTGCCGTAATTCGATATTTTGCTGTAATAACAGGCTTAAGAATTCCGATACCGACAGCGTCGTGTCGATGGCGACCCGTAACGGTAGGGTGTTGATGAACACCCCCAGCATGTCTTCACTGCCCGCCAATTCGGCGGGCCGTCCTGAGACGGTCACGCCAAACACAACTTCCGTGCATCCGCTATAGTGGCTCAGCAGCACTGCCCAAGCCGCCTGCACAAAAGTGTTGGGCGTGACCCTATGGTGTTGGGCCATTGCGGCCAACTGCTTGGTATTTTTCGCCGACAGTAACATAATCGCATCGGCGACACCCAGCGTGCCCGTATCTGTAGAGGGCAAAAGCCTATCGACATTAAACGGTGTCGCTTCAGTAATCCCGGACAAATAATGTTGCCAAAATTGTTTGGCGGTTTCGGTATCGCGTTTTTGCAGCCAAGCGATGTAACTGCGAAATTGCGGCGGTTGTGGTTGGGGCTGGGGCTGACCACTGGATAAGGCCTTATAGTTAGCCATCAATTCAACCAACATCAACGACATACACCAAGCATCAATCAAAATATGATGGTAACTTCTGACAAAACAGTAACGCCCTTTCGCTAACTGTATTAAACGGATAGCCATTAAAGGCGGCTTAAGGAAATCAAAACTTTGCCACCGTTCCGCCGCCAGGATGTCTTCCAATCGGCTATGCTGTTCGTCAGGAGGCAACGACCGCCAATCGTGAAATTCAAAAGGCACATTGACATGGCGATGTACAATCTGCACGGGATGAGGGGTGGTTTCCCACAGAAAGCCGTTGCGTAAGGCACTATGACGGTCAATGATCATTTGCCAAGCGCGTTGGAACAGATTTTCGTCTATCACCCCGTGCATCTCAAACCGATCCTGCATCAGATAAATGCCTGAATTGGGAGCCATCAAGGTATCGAAAAGCATACCTTCCTGCATGGGCGAAAGCCTGTAGATGTCTTCGATTTCTGAGGCCGTATACGGCAACGCATCAAGCGCGTCCTGATCCAAGTCCGCCAGAGGAAAATCGGATGGCATAAATCCGGCCACTTCTGCGCTAAGGCAATGGTCAAGCAATTTTTGTAAATGTTCGATAAAACGTTTGGCCAAACCCGCTACCGTTGCTGTCCGATAACGTTCGGTGCTGTATCGCCATTGCGTATAGAGCCGCCCTTGGCTCACATAGGCATTGATTTCCAATTCATAAACGCTGGTGTTATTGGAGCCCCTAAACGCGTCCGGTGTTTCAGGGGCGAGTTGCCAAGGGGCATTGGTGAAGGCTTCGTCGAAGCGGCCAAGATAATTGAACAGCACTTGTGCTTTAGGCGCAGAGGCCAGTTTTGCCGAAATGGCGGGCAAATCGGCATAACGCAACACGCCGTAACCAATGCCTTTACGGGGGATATGCGCCAATTGCGTCTTTATGGATTTGATGGTTTGACTGATGCTGGCATCTTTGGGCAACTGGAGCCGGACTGGATATAAGCTGGTGAACCAACCTGCCGTAAGTGACAGGTCAAGGTTGTCAAACAAGTCTTCCCGCCCGTGGCCTTCACGGTCAAAAACCACGCTTTCGCCCTCGCACCACTCGCATAGGGTTTGTGCCAAGGCGACCTGCAACAACTCATCAACGCCCGTGCGGTAGGTTAATAGTGCGTCACCCAGTAATGCCTGGGTGCCCGTTTCATCTAGCGACTCAATACAGTTGGCAACAACGCCTTCAAGGCGTGAACCGTCAGGATAGTCTAACGGCAAGACAGGGGTATCCGCAGCGGTGATAGTTAGCCAATAATCGGCTTCATTTTGCAACTCCCCGCCTTGGGCAAATAGCCTAAGCTGTTCGGCCCAGTGTTTGAATGATGTGGTTTTGGCGGGCAACACCACGGTTTTTGACTCGGCAAGCTGAACATAAATGCTTTGTAAATCCGCCAATAAAATGCGCCAGGAGACCCCATCCACCACCAAATGATGGATAACGATAAACAGACGGGAGTGTTGGTGGTCGCCATAGTCGAACCATACCGCCCGCAATAGGACACCGGCCTTTAAATCTAAGCTGGCTTGGCTACGTCCGCATTCGGCAAGCATAACATTGGCTTTATCCGCATCAGGAATACCAGCCATATCCACACGTCGGAATACAGAATGCGCCAAATGGGGCAAACTTTCCTGATGCCAAACCTTATTTTCTTGGCTGAAGCGAAACTTTAACGCATCATGTTGAGAAACCAGATAATCAAAGGCTTTTTCCAATAATGGCACAGCCAAAGGCGTTTTCATTGTCAATAGCAACGCTTGGTTCCAATAATTGGGATTGGCGAAATTTTGTTCGAAAAACCAATGTTGGATAGGTGTCAATGGCACGTTGCCATAGCTGTTATCCTGAGCCAAGCTATGGGTTTGGTCTTGGCTTATCGTTTCCGCCAACTTGGCGATAGTTTGAAGTTCAAAAAGATGGCGGGGCATAAAGGCCAGTCCGGCTTGCCGCGCCCGGCCAGCGGCTTGGATAGCCAAAATGGAATCTCCACCCAAGGCAAAAAAATTGTCGTGGATGCCGACCCGTTCGACTTTTAACAAATCAGCCCATATCTGCGCTAATACCGTTTCTGTTTCATTGCTTGGCGCTAGGTAATGTCCGGCAAATTGGGCACTAAGGTTTGGTACTGGCAAGGCTTTACGATCCAGTTTGCCGTTATCCGTCACTGGAAGGTTGTCCAGTTCTATCAAAATGGTCGGAACCATATAATCGGGCAAGCGCTCTTGCAGAAAGCGTTGTAACGCTTCCTTGTCCGATACGGATGTTTGTTTGGCCACCCAATAAGCCGCCAAATATTTATCGCTAGGGCCCTCTTCGCGGACAACTACGACAGCATCTCTGACCATAGTGTTTTGTAACAATACGGCTTCGATTTCACCCAATTCAATCCGAAAACCACGCATTTTCACTTGGTGGTCAATCCGGCCCAAATAATCGATATTGCCATCCTGACGATAGCAAGCCAGATCGCCAGTACGATATAGGCGCCCGCCCGCTGTAGAAAAGGGATTGGGTACAAACCGTTCGGCAGTCAGTCCTGCTTGGTTTACATATCCGCGGGCCAATTGTACGCCGCCGATGTAAAGCTCACCTGCAACCCCGACCGGTACTGGATTCAGATACTTATCCAAAAGATAGATTTGAGTGTTGGCGATAGCATGGCCGATGGGTACCAGATGCTCGGAAGTGTCACGTTGGCAATTCCACACCGTAACATCAATAGACGCTTCGGTCGGCCCATATAGATTGAAAAGCCCAGCTTTTGCATGTCCGTAAAAGCGATTTTGTAAATCGGCAGTCAACGCCTCACCACTACAAATGACGCGCCGCAAAGATCCGCAACGGTCAAAATCAGCCATGTTAAGGAAGGCCGCCAGCATCGACGGCACAAAATGCAGAGTAGTGATACCGTGCCGTTCAATCAGGTCAACTAACCGTGCAGGGTCTTTATGGTCGCCTGGAGGCGCCATGACCAACCGCGCACCGGTTATTAACGGCCAGAAAAATTCCCATACTGAGACATCGAAAGTGTAAGGGGTTTTTTGCAGCACAGCATCGCCCACATCTAAGCCGAAGTAGGCCTGCATCCATAGCAGACGGTTACGCACCCCTTTATGCGGCACACCCACACCCTTAGGCCGTCCCGTAGAACCGGAAGTGAACAACACATAAGCCAGCGCTTCACTATCAACTGGGCTAGTCGGCCTTTGTTCGGAAAAACCGCCAAAATCTGTCAAGCCAACATCAAGGCTATACAATTTGCCGTTAAAATCCGCAAATATTCCGGCAAATTCCGGTTGAACCAAAATCACCGGCGTGTCGGCATCAGCCAACATCGCCGACAGGCGTTCATGTGGATAATCAGGATCAAGCGGCAAATAAGCATGGCCTGCCTTCAATATACCCAGTAACCCCACCACCATTGCCAATGAGCGTTGGGCGCAAATACCGATAGGGATATTGATGGCCAGTTTTGCTGCTATCAGGGCATTGGCCAAGCGATTGCTAAGCGCGTCCAGCTCTAGGTAGCTAAGTTGCCGGTCTTGATAAACGAGAGCTAT
The DNA here is from genome assembly GCF_002209385.1 of Methylovulum psychrotolerans. Taxonomy (NCBI): domain Bacteria; kingdom Pseudomonadati; phylum Pseudomonadota; class Gammaproteobacteria; order Methylococcales; family Methylococcaceae; genus Methylovulum; species Methylovulum psychrotolerans. Next base: position 239,949 of record NZ_CP022129.1, on the reverse strand, counting down.
TTGCTCCGGGGTTTTGTCTACTTGCGCTTCAAACAAGCGATGGATGCTGTCTGCTCCCGAATAAACGGTTGCCGTAGCATTCCAGGCAACGGTCAGGCTATGCCGCTCGTTCTCAGTAAGCAACGGCAAATCTTTCAGTTTGGCGGTACAGTCATTGGCAATACCCATAAGCAATTGTTGGAAACGCTGCGCCCAAGCGGCAATGGTCGCGGCCTCAAACAAGTCACTGCGATACTGGAAGGAAAACTGAAACCCATTGTGGCATTGTGCGGCCATGAGCTTAAAATCAAAATTCTCGACCCGTTGCTGTAGTGCCAATGGTCGCGCTTGCATGACTCCCCAATCTGAAAAGTCGCCATCCTCCCCCAAGCTTAACTGAGCCAAATGCTTATCAAAATCGGCCTGGACTTGTTGCAATACAAACATAGTCTGGTAAATCGGCCAATGATCGGCAACGCGTTCGGGTTGTAGCCGCTCCACCATCAAGGGGAAAGGCAAATCCTGATGTGCCAACGCGTTTAGTAAAGCCTCGTTGACTTCCGTCAAATAGGTTAAAAACGGCTTGTTGCCGTTAGGGCTACTGCGCAGTGGTAACGGGTTGACGAAATTCCCAACGATCTGGGTAAACCGCGCTTGGCTACGTCCGCTGCTAGGAACACCGACAATAATATCTTCCTGATGGGTATGCCGATGCAACAACACCTTGTATGCGGTGAGCAATAAGGCAAACAGGGTTACCCCCTGCTGTCCGGCCAGTCTTTTCAGTTGTTCGCTGATCTCGCTATCTAAGGTGAATGCCACCGAAGCGCCCTGATAATCTGACACCGCCGGTCTTGGCTTATCGGTTGGCAAAGCCAGCAAAGGAAGTTCCCCTTGCAATTGCTGATGCCAATAATCCCAAGCCTTACCGCAGGCCGGACCATCCAAGTAATGCCTTTGCCAAGCAACAAAATCGGCATAGTTGGACTTGAGCGCGTTTAATTGCCTTTCCTTACCTGCATAGATGGCTTGCAATTCTTTGACCAGGATAAGCACCGACCACAAATCGACGGCGATATGATGGGCGCAAATCAACAGCGTATAGGTTTCTCCAGCAGATACCGGATCGGTATGATCTGGGTTCGATTTTCCATGCAGATAACAAACGGTACGCAGTAACGCCTCGTTTTCCAAATCGAAAGCCACCCTAACCCGATGGGTCATATCGGCTTGCAATTGGGTTTGTGACCATGAACAGGCTTCAACGGAGGTAAAAAAATCCGCTAATCCAGATAGGGGTAGCACTTGTTGGCTAATATGCCCATTGTCATCAGCGCGGTATACAGTGCGTAATAGGGTATGGCGTTCCAGCAAATGCCGAAAGGCTTGCTTTAAGCGTTCCAGATCAATACTGCCATTAATGCGTAAGGCCAAATGCAGGTTATAGACAATACTATCCGGCTTTGTCATTACACCGGAAGCCCCCCCTAACTGCTGCATCGCCCACATGGAGGATTGACCCGCAGACAGGCCCGAAGTGTAAAGCGTGCCATGAGTGGCGGTATTTTGGGTGGCGGCAATGCCTGCTGTGGTGTCTGTGGCGGTTTCGGAGAGTTTTTCAGCTATTGTTTGCAACGAATAATCGGACAAAAACAACGATAACGGCACATCAGTACCTAGCAATTCGTCGGTCGTATACTTAAGTTCAACGGCTTTGAGCGAATCCAGCCCCAACGAGCGCAGGGGAACATCGGTGGTTAGGGTTGATGCTTCAATTTTCAACAAAAGCGCGGTTTTTTGGCAGAGAAAACGGGCGATTAACGCCACGCGCTGTGCCTTTGGGACAACCGCCAACGCCTGTTGCAGGATTTGGGATTCTGGTGACAGCGTGGCTCGCGCCTCCGCTTCGTTGACTTGTCCGCCAGATTCTCCGGCACTGGAACTATCCACGTCCGCTTGAGCACCGGAACGGAATAAGATCGGCAAGGCGTTTTCCATGTACATTTGCTTGCAGGGTTGACGGCGAAGCTTACCGCTGGATGTTTTCGGCACCGTACCTGGTTGTACCAAAGCCAATTCGGTGATCGCCAGCCCACAGGTTTCGGCCAAGCTTTTACGCATGGCGGCGGCAATCATCAGATAGCTATCTGAGCGTATCGCGGTACGGGTTATTTCGGCAACTACAACTAATTGCTCTTCGTCACCGTCGCTTTTCGAAAAGGTGGCGCAGGCATCGGGAATAAGTTCAGGGATTTCTTCCACCAGCACTTGTTCAATATCCTGCGGATAAAAATTCCGTCCCCGGATGATGATTAAGTCTTTGATACGGCCTGTTATGAACAGGCGGCTATTATTAAGGTATCCCAAGTCGCCAGTGCGAAGAAAAGTTTGCGCGGTGTTGACGCTTGCATCGCTTATAGGCATCCGAAAAATCTGTTCCGATTCTTCCTGACGGTTCCAATAGCCTTTGGCTATACTAGGCCCGGACACCCAAACTTCACCGACGTGTCCTGTTGGGCATAGTTGGCCTGTTGCGGGATCAACAATACGGATTTCGTGATGCTCAGAGACTAAGCCACAAGCCACTGCACTTGCGGGCTGACCCGCATCGGCACACATAACATTTTCCGTAGCGGACAGTTTTTCCCCTGACACAAAAAGCGTCGCTTCAGCCAAGCCATAGCAAGGGAAAAAGTTGGCGCGGCGAAAACCACAATCGGCAAATTTTTCTGCAAAGCGCTCCATGGTGGCACTGCGTACCGGCTCTGAACCGTTGAAGGCTAAACGCCAACTACTCAAATCCAAGGATTGCATCTGCTCTGCCGTCACTTTACGCAGACAAAGGTCATAAGCAAAATTCGGCCCGCCCGATGTGCTTGCCCGATAGAATGAAATGGCTTTAAGCCAACGGATAGGTTTTTCCAGAAATGCCATAGGCGGCATTAAAATTGCCGTGGCACCAAGATAAAGCGGTTGTAACAGGTTGCCGATCAAGCCCATATCGTGATACAGAGGTAGCCAACCGACAACGGTGGTTTGGTCGGTATGTCCAAAACCCTGTTTTATCGCTTTCTGATTAGCCATTAGATTACCGTGACTAACCATCACTCCTTTAGGATTTCCAGTGGAACCGGATGTGTATTGCAAAAAAGCCAAGCTATTGGAACCTAATGCCTGTGGTAGCCAATTTCTGGTAATGTCGGATTCCAACTTGTCGCTGGCAAACCATGTCAAGCCTGGTTTGCTCTTGTCATCTCCTAACAGGTTGGGTTCTTTATTTGAACTTAAACATTCAGGCCATTCCTCCAATTCATTGCGGATTTTCGCCGCAAAATCAGAGGTGCTCATGATAATGGCGGGCGTGGCATCGTTAATCACCGCCCAAAGCCGTGACTTTTGCCGCCGTGTAGGCGGACTGCAAGGTATGGCAACCACACCGGCATACAAACAACCGAAAAAACCCGCAATATAATCAAGCCCCGGCGGATAGAGCAACAAAGCCCGTTCACCGGTCATGCCCATAAGCTGAAGATGGGCGGCGATAGTGCGGGCGCGATAGTCCAATTCGGCAAAGGTGAAGCGACCGCTTTCATTTTCGCCGTCCTGTAAAAAAACGTAGGCCGTCTTATCGGGCTGTTCACTCGCCCGCCCACGGGCCAATTCTACAAAATTGGCGTAAGTTGTTTGGGGGTTCGCAGCCAGTCCTGATTCTTCGATGAAGCGCACAATAATCTCCCTATGAGACGTAATTCAGATATGAACGGTACCAAGGCAATACCTGTCCGGCGGATAATCCGGCGCATTGCCCCAAAGCGATCACAGTATTGTAATAAACGTTTTTAATAGGCATTCCTTTCAGCAATGCCATAACGCCTCGGATGGCACTGCCGCGTGTATGCCAATCCACATTGAAAGAGATGGAACAATCGAGGCTGCGGACGTGGTGAAGCATTCCCGGCGGCATGTACAGCATGTCACCCGCTTCCACAATACATTCCTGGACTTGCGCGGCACGGTAAAGAGGGTAGCGTATAAAATCGGGGTTTTCGACATCCACTTCGCACCAACGCCATTTATAGCGATAACAAGATGGTAATTGGTCATGATGCAATAAGGTGAAACGTTTGCGGCCTTTGATTTGGAAGAATAGGTTATGAGTGAGCAAGCAATCGAAATGCAGGGGCGTTAAGCTATGGCTGGGGCCTAGAAAAAATTGCGCAAACTTAAGCCAGTCAGTCTGATACCATTCTGGAAAATAAGTGGTAGGAAAACCCTCAAGATCGTTGGCGGCATCCGGTAACACGCTCAATAACGGTAAGTCATGCAAATAAGCGGGTCTTTGTTTCGCCGTTGCCCCGTTGCGTTGAAGCAAGTTTTCAAAATCTGCCAATTGCTCCAAATAGCCATCCAAACGGGTGGTAATTGTCCGTAAGCCGTTAACGCCTTCTTCGTTTAAGCCTTGCTTAAGTTGGACGGGACGATTACCTGCAACTTGAGCAAGATGATCCATAGTCCAACGCGAGAGTGCCGGACAATCTTTCAGTGCGTTAGGTATAATGACCGGTCGGCTTTTTTCCACAAAATCGCTAAAGAAAGTTAACGGCGATAAGCCCTCCCTACGTTCTAACAATGGATAGGGGCTTTTTGCAGGTGCCTTTTTTGCCGAAGAGTCGGTAGCCGCTCGGAACGCCATCAAATTTTCCATAATGCCTCCAGTAGAGGATAAGTTTCCTTTGATCGCCCTGCCTGCGCCACGCTTAGGGCGTGTCGGAATGGGCGGTGTGCCAGAAAATCTCCAATGATGCGGGTTGGGGTTAGATACCAATCAGAGAATGAGGCTTGTCTTTTTTCCGTATGGATTGAGGCTGATTTTCCAAGCCATCGTAAACACATCCCCAAAACCATAGCTAACGGATAAGATGAACCGCTATAGGGCGATAGTAGAATGTATCCGGTAACAACAGGCCAAGCTTTTACATGGCCGATAAGTGGAATGAATGCCATTAGCCTGCCGCCGTTTGCGTTTCGATAAGTTTTGCGCTTGCCATCATTGCGTTGCGCAAACTTAAAGGGCGCATATCTGTCCAGACTGTCTTGATATAATCAAGACAGTCTTGTTTGAGACCCATCTTGCCGACAGTATCCCAACCTTTAGGCACTTCTTTATATTCCGGCCAAATCGAGTATTGTTGTTCATGATTGATAACTACATGGTAAATCGTCGTGTCTTCGTCCCAAGCCATACTTCACCCCTTTTTGTTATTACATTTGAGACCACTATTTAATGGGCACAAATGCTCTATGTGATTGATTTATAAAAATCACCTGTTTTGAATGGCGTAATGGTAAGCAGTGTGGTGAGATAAATGAATGCGACAAAGTGTCGCATGGCAGGCTATTGCGGCTTGAAAAACGAGAACTATGTTATATAACACAACTATTAAAAGTTAATGTGGCATATAACATAGTTTATAAAAATAGATGGTTTTTTTGTGTAAAGAAATATCTTTATAGACCGCAATCGTTGCGGTCAAAATGGGTAACGCCGAAAATCATCCAATCTTGGGAGATCATTCAATTGACGTTGCCAAAATGTGAATATCCGCTTTAAAGTCACCTAGGAACCGTGTATAAAATTAAGTAGGTGTTCATTGCACCCCAGCGTGTTCAACCTGACTCCCTGACACCAGCCAACGGGGAAGTGATGCCGTTGAATTGGCAGCTTAAAACGGAATAATGGGGTGAACAATTTTAATGTAACTGCCCTGCTTAAGCGAAAGGTAAAAAGTGTATCTAGTAGATACAGTTTTTATCCTCGCAACTATAGCTTCATAGGGGGTAATCAGCCCAATTGAAGGGCAATCGTCTTGCCGATGGCTTTGAAGAGGAATGCCAACTGATAGGTCATAACGGTGACCATTTTACTCTGGGCATTTTAAGGACAAACTCACTGAAATTAGCCTGCCCGTTTTTAGTGAAAAAGTGTATCTAGTCGATACACTTCTTAGCGTTTTTCCGATTATGTTCTGCGATAACTGTGATGGTTTTAATGGAAAGCAGCCGCCAACTGGAACACAATAGCCTAACCGCATGTACCAACGCTGAGCCACCGCAACACGCCATACAAACTATCTGCCCTTTTAGCCTGTCGTTTGCTTAACGTCAAACGCTATAGCAATTGATAGGACATGGCGATAGCCTGCTAAAACGCCTAACTTGCTTCCTGCTGCTCTTTATCCGCCAGCATCGTATTAATAATCGTCTGCAATTGGTTTAATTCCGCATCGTCAAAAACCCCGGCTGACAGTTTAAGGGTGATGCCATTGGCTGATGACGAGTAATAGCCGATTTTTTTACCTTTCAAGCGGAAATGCAGCTGGTTGGTTTGCAGGCTGATCGGTTTGCTGACCATGGTGGCGACATAGCGGGCGATTTTCGATTGGTCCAAGTCTTTTTTTTCGACCATCGCAATGGCTTCTTTCAGGGCATTTAAAGCCACATCTTGTTGTGCTTCGGGTATGCTTTTCAACAGACGCTTAATGTCGCTGGCGGTGTTGCGGGACAGCAGCACTGGGTTAATCTCCAATTTTTCGATGATAAAATCCGGCAAGGCATCGTAGGCGAAATAACGGTACATGTCTTCGCGTTGGAAGCCTAGGGCTTCAGCGAGACGGGTTTTATACGGGAACAGGCTTTCGACCTGCTTAATGGCTTTGCTGATTTCATAATCGCTCAGCTCTTCGCGTTCGACATTTTCGGTGATCGCCATAATCGCCATGTCGGCATCATCGCAGGCGTAGATAATGGCCGGAATCGCCGCCATTGCCAGTTGCTTATAGGCCCGCCAACGACGTTCGCCCGCAATAATTTCATACCAGCCTTCTTTACGGCTCCGACGGACGGAAATAGGTTGTAGCAAGCCTGTTTCGGCAATTGAGTGCGCCAACTCGCTCAGACTGGTTTCGGGAAAGTAGCGGCGGGGTTGGAAGGGATTGGGTTCTATCAAATCGACATTGATGTTTTTGACATCGGCAACGTTTGGGTCAAGGTTAATCGTGTCGTTGCGGGCTTTAAATTGCGGCAAGATGGCTTTAGGAATATCATCCTGGGCGGTTTTTATCACGCCGCTGTCCACTAGGCCGCTTATCGTCAGGCGTTTTTTTTTGTTGCTCATGAGGGTTGTCCTAGATTAAATCGTGGTCGGCGAGTTTCAGATGATATTCTTTAATCAAGCTTCTCGCTAGGTCAATAATCGACCGCGCCGCCATCGAATTCGGTTCGCGCTCCAGTACCGTACCGCTATCCTCTTCCTTAAACAATTCGATTTGCCGCATAAAACTGGTGGAGTGGGGAATGACGACATTGTTTAATAGGCCGGGATAAGATTGCACCAAGGTCGTCAGGGCTTCTTTGCAAGAGCCGTAGCTGGGATGGTAACCGTTGGCGACAATATGGACATTTAAATGGAAGCCCGTACCTTCAAACGCGCTGTTCAGTTCATCGACATTCGCCGCCAAGACCTGCATGGCCTTAAGGGATTGCCCGTCTAACCACACCACCGCCAGAATTTTGTCGCAGGCGCACATAAAGGTGTTGGTCAATAAGTTGGTCGAGGGGGCGGAATCAATCAGAATCGCATCGTACTGGCTAAAAAAATCGACGTTGGTTTCTAGGAATTTTTTAAAGGTGAATTCCCGGTTCGCCAGCGACATTAACCACGAGTCCGAGTTCGCCAAGGAAATGTCCGAGGCAATCAAGTCCAACATGCCATGTTCATAAATCGGCCAGATGGCTTGGCGGATATCGTAACTTTCTTTGCGGCAGTGCTTAAACATCAGTTCGCCGATGTGGGTAATGTCTTCGGTCGCCCAGTTAATGCCAAACAATCCGGTCAGCGAGGCTTGTGGGTCACCGTCAAGCATCAGGACTTTATAACCGAACATCGACAAGGCGGTCGCCACACCACCACAGATGGTGGTTTTACCCGTACCGCCTTTGGCCATGCGGCAATTGATAATGGGCGGGAGGGTACGCGAGCGGCCTGCGGCTGGGTCTAGCCCATGCAGTTTTAGTTTTGCCTCCCTGATGTCTTGGGGGCTGTATAAATTGTGGTAACTGTCGGTTTTGTCGAGCTTGTTGAACAGGGCGCGGAATTCACGCGCCTCGCCATCAAAACCGACAAATTCTTTGGCCATTTTTAATTTTGCCCCAAATGCTTTTCTCATGGTTAATCCAAGTCTATTGTTTGCTAAACAAGCTATTGTCTTTGTTAGATAATAGCATGAATACCAACATAAGTGTATTTTTGCACATCTATATTAAAAAATAGACATTATGTTTTTAATGGGAAAGGCGTTATTTTTTGAGGAGTGAGTGACTGCCGCAATGGGCAAAGCAAGTAGATGATTAGAGGGCACGCGTGGGCATCTTGCCTGCAAGCGGGTAATATGCCCACGCTCCAAGCATGACAGTTGGTTTGAAGGGAAGTAATTAATCAGCAAATACGGCGTTTTGCTGTTGTTACCCTTTAAGGCAGAGAGTTTTGCAAGGATGCATCTGTTAGACAAGGGAAGGGGGGAAGCTTAGCTTAAAGCCCCAACCGCGCTAAAAAGGGTATTTTTTTAACGCGGCCAGAAAGTCCATGCGCTAATTTAAACGCGTAACAAAGCCTTAGCCATACGTTCTGAAAGTTGGGCTTCGACAAATTGCGGCTCATTGGGTGGATACAGTTCCACTTCATCAAGTTCGTAATTATATTCTTTGCCTAAGGCGATCAATTCGCGGATTTTCTGCACAGCCAACAGTTTCTCCTTAAGCTCAGGGTCGGTTTTTGCCTGTTCAGAGAAGGCTTTAATTTGTGCGATTGACATAATAGTGGTACTCCTTTTAAGCGTGCTTCGCTTGATGTGCAAAGCGGTTGATGAAAGTCAAGATACTACCTAAACGTTATAGGGCGTGTTAATCCAATCGGTAAGGATGGCCGCATCGCGTTCGGGCAGGTAAGAAAAATCCCCGCTGATGTCTTTAAAAACGGCGACACCGCAGTGGGGTGAAACAAGCTTGCCTTTGACCATGTAAAAAAACCATGCAAAGGGATAACCGGCCTGACGGTCGAAACGGGTCAGCAAGTTCTGTAAGGCTAGGCCTTTTTTACCTTGTATGTCGTCTAATTGCGGAAGGTTTTTGGTCTGGGTGTTGATAATTTCAACGTTAATCTGCTGTTCGCCAAAACGTCCGGTATGCCGGAACGGGCGGACAATCCAGTCGTCCGATAACATCGCTTTGGCTTGGATGCTGCTACGGTCCCAATCCTCCATAAAGCGTTGCACCGGATGTTTGTCCAGATGGTATTTATTGATTTCGCTCATGAACACCGTCACATCGGTTTTGCGCCGATAGGCATATCGGGCACTGCCAATGCCAAACGTGTCGATACATTCGGGCTTTAAGGGATCGATAAAATCTTCCAAGTCTTCCGGCGGCATCACGTTACTGGCGAGCAGGCGGTCAGACATTTCTCGGATTTTATCAATATCTAACTGGATAAAATCCTCGGCACGATTGCCCGTTTGGATGACAAAATATAAAGTGTTGCCGGTTTGGCGGGTGGCGATCAGTTGTTGGCTATGGGTGTAGTCAATTAAGGTTTGTAAATCTTTGCCACATTCGATAAACGTCCGCTCAGTCCATTCCACCAAGTCGTTAGCGATACGGTTGCCGTGCATATCGACAATACCGCCTAAGCGATACCATTCGCTGCCGGTACGCGCTAAGCGCACTGCATAATCTGGCACTAAGGCTTGGATTTTTGCCAGTAACGCATCGTCATTTTGGCCGGGTAAGGTGTGCTTACAGAGTTTGGCGAGTTGTTGTCCGGCTAATTGGGCAGTTTGCTCCATCGTCATAATACATCCAGTATTGTGGTTTGGGCAGGGCCGCCTAAGCGTTGCCGGACGGCGGCCCGCACATCCGGCTCGGGGTCGTCGAGCAGGGGGCTTAAGTTTTCAGGGGCAACCCGTTGCACAGCGGTGTAACGTACCACCCAATCAGGATCCCCTAAGAGAAGTACAGCATCGTCAGGACTCATACGCTCGGCAATGATACGCCTGACTTCGGGGGATTCGTCGTTAACCATCAGCCCTAAACTGACCTCAGGTAAGCGTTCGGCAACCACTTTCCGTACCTGTATGTCATAGTCACGGATGAGACGGAACAGGCGGCCTTGCGGCAAGCGTCTGGCGACGGTCAGACGGACAATATAATCGGGATCGTTCGCCAGTTGCTCCAAAGCTTCGGGGGCGATGCGGTCGGCGACGGTCATACGCACTTCGCGGTCGGAATCATTGAGCAGTTGGCTCAGTTGTGAGACTGGCAAACGGTAGGCGACGGCGCGTCTGACCACTTCATCGTCATCATGGACTAATTCCGCCAAGGCTTTTTGCGGGGCATAACGGACGGCTATGGCGCGGCGCTCCCAAAATGCATCATGCAGAAAATGCTCGGCATAAGCAGGGTTGACGCGTAAAAAGCGGTCGATTTGCCGGCCACTTTCTGCCGTGATGCAGGTGTCGCCAGGCATACAACGGCCCATCAGTAAGGTTTTGCTGCGGAATGCGCATAAGCTGCAATCGGCTATGGGCAGGGTGACTGGGCGCTCTTGATTGGACATGCGCGTACTTCCCGCTAGTCTGGGATAATTTCGGCAACGACAATACCGGTTGCCGTCGCATAATCTTGGGTGAGGCACAGACAATGTTCCCGGCCATCAATCAAATACAAGTTAAAGCCATCTTGGCTCAGTATCGGGGTGTTGTTAGGCAAATCATCATCCATACAATAAGTAAAATGAATGGGCCGATAGTCTTGTCTAAGCTCTGACACAGTGCTGTCCGAAAGCCCCAACTCAGCAATTTTTTGGGCTATTTCTTGGGTTTGCTCTACTGTTATCATGCTTTTCTCCTGAATTACCTTGAAATATTGCTTTTTTTTCAATGATTGGCTACGCGGTTTGTGGGTTTCCAAATAAACTATTTCTGGATTCTATTTATAACCCCTAAGGGTACGCAACACATACCCTTAGGGATTATAAATGGGGATGGGATCGTTATCTTGCCTTTAATTCACAGAGGAAGGCCGGACAGAAACGGCTTGTCCGACCAACTCTTTAACAGACCTTTAAACTAAACAGACCTTTAAACTAGCAGGCTTTTAAGCTGGCTTTTAGCCAACCAAGCCTTCAATTCAACTACCCGCCGCCTCACGTTCAAATTTAAAGCGTTCGCTGGCGGCTATGCCCATCGCTTTTGCTAACCATGGTGGCGGGGTGGCCGCCATGACTTGCTGTAATTCGGCGATAACCTCGGCTAAGCTGACGACTTCGGCCAATTTCATGGGATGGATACCCAGTTTGACGATTTTGGCCGCAGCAGGCCCGCCGACGGAAGTGACGTACACCACCTTGCAATCTTGTATCTGTTCGGCACGGAACACATTTTTGTCATCGACTACCAAGCCTTGCGGAATGTCGGCGGTGCGGATATCGACCAATCTTGCTTCGTCTCGGTTAACTTGGTAGACCATAAACCAAGTACAAGCGCCAAAATGGCCATTGACATGGATGGCATCGTCACTGGCACAGGCGATTCTGACCGAATTCGGCAGATCGCCTTCTTGGTAGGCCACGATAGCGGGTAAAATTTTTTCCGCCGCTGTATTTTTAAGGATACTTAAGGCCTGTTGTAAAACGTCATCGCCAAGATGGGAAAACTCACCCCGGCAGGCCGTTTTCAGCGTCAGCAGATCAAGTGCGGCAACTTTGGCCTCGGTCAGGGGCGCGTCGACACAATGGGCCAAGACGGTTAGCAGACGTTTGGCATCGGTATCGGGCAAGGCGCGTGCCGCCAGCCCGATGCGCAGAGCCAGTTCCCGTGATAGCGCGTTCTGGCTCATGATCTTATGCCTCTAATGGCAAAATGCAGTTGTCGATAGGACAAACTTTAACGCATTGTGGCACGTCAAAATCGCCTTCACATTCGGTACAGGTGCGTTTGTCAATCTTAAAGACAATAGCACCTTCCGTGATGGATTGGGTAGGGCAGACTGGTTCGCAGTCGCCACATGAAATACAATCCGCTTCAACAATATATAAGGCCATGATTATTCTCCTGAATCTACACGTTTTGCGCGTAAGGTAATAGGAAAGTCAGGTGGATCTATCGGTTCAAAGTAGTATTTTGAGCCGTCGCTCAGGACGACTTCACCACCCCATTTTTCTGGGGTGTCGAACTCAATGGATTCCGCCACTTCTTCCAAGTCTTTTTTAGGAACGTAGAAGACCAACTTGCCTTCCGGGTTTTTTTTCAACATGACGCTAGGCATTAGGACTCTCCGTTGGGTTTAACATAAAGCAGCGAGCACTTTACGCCGAAAATAGGTGGGAACGCGGCAGGGCGCACTTTATTCAAAGTGCGCCCTATCGGCTTAAGCGGTTAGCTTAAATCTTAACGGATCAAATCGTAGTTGTAATCCGTTGTGCCCATGCCTTTGGTTTCTTTATCCAGTTGTTCCAAGATGGCATTGACCAGCGTGGTTAGCATGTAGATAGCGCCTTCATAACCTAAGGTAGTCATGCGGTGCAAATGGTGACGGTCAAAAATCGGGAAGCCAATACGGATCAATGGCACTTCGTCCGCTTCACCTTTGTAGAAGGTGTCACGTTGGATGAATTTGCCGTAAGAGTTGCCGATCATGAAATCCGGTTTGTTGGTGAACATCAATGAGCGGAAATGCCACAAATCACGGCCAATATGGATTTGGGTATTTTTGCCGTAAGGTGAGTCCTTACAGATTTTTTCCATCGCTTTCAACCAACGTTTGTTGGCATGGTTGCATAATACGTCAGAAGGTTCTGCACCCAATTCCAGCAGGAATTTGGTCATACCCATGACGAAATCGGCATCGCCGTACAGGGCGAACTTTTTACCGTGCATCCAAGCGTGGGAGTCGGTTATCATATCCACTAAACGGCCACGCTCCAGTTCCAAAGACGCTGCAATGGGTTTGCCGGTCAGTCTGGACACTTCCATCAAGAACTGGTCAGTCCATTCCAAGCCCATTGGGATGTTGATGGCTGTGGCTGGTTGATGCCAAATGTTTTGGACAAACTTTTTGGTTTTTTCCAATTGCCAAGGTTGCAGCAACAGCGTGTCAATGGCGTTCGGTGCGTCTTTCACTTCCGCTTGGGTCGTGCCGCCCGCATACATGCGGAAGGTGCCGTCAGCCGGGGTGTCCAACACTTCGGACGGATCACTTAACAAACTGTAATCAACGCCCATTTCTTTCATCATGCGGTGCATGACGCGGAAATTGCCCAAATAGGTTTCAAAGCCCGGCACTAAGTTGATTTTGCCGTTGGAGCCAACGGTTTTGTCAGTCATATGGTTGAGCGTGAAATACTTGATCATGCCCTCGAACATATTGTCCCACCCTGTGGTATGGCTACCGACGAAGCTTGGGGTATGTGCGAACGGGGTAGGATAATCCTGTTCGATATGGCCGGCTTTTTTGGCGTTGTTGATAAACGCATTCAAGTCGTCACCGATAACTTCCGCCATACAGGTGGTCGATACGGCGATAATGTCAGGTTGGTATAAGGCTTTAGCGTTTTCCAGACCGGCGAACATATTTTTTTGGCCACCGAAAACGGCCGCGTCTTCGGTCATGGAGTCGGATACGCAAGCGATCGGCTCTTTAAAGTGACGGTTGAAGTAAGTACGGAAATAGGCTACGCAACCTTGCGAGCCATGCACATAAGGCATGGTTTTTTCAAAACCTAGCGCACATAAGACCGCGCCTAAGGGTTGGCAAGCTTTCGCAGGGTTGACGGTTAAGGCTTCGCGGTTGAAGTTCAGTTCTTGGTATTCCTTGGTGGTTGTCCATTGGAATACTTCATCAATTTGTTCCTGAGGATGACGCTCTTCGTAAGCGGCACGTTTGTTAGCCAGGTTTTCCTTGTACTCGTCGTTTCTGAATAAGGGATAGCTGGGTTGGATGTTATCGACTTCTTGGCTCATGGTAATCTCCTACGCGCCACTAATCTGTGGACGGCGTTTTTGATGGAAAGAATGAATCGCGCCCATCGGCTATAGGCTGGCCTCTGTGAACGCTCTGTCCGGTATCGCCGGAGTGGCTAGCAGTATCCCCATACTGGCGCAGCACTGCCCTGAGGCGGTTTACATTAAGGATCGGAAGGATCTGGCTTAATGGCAGCGCTGTTCCGGCATGGGAACAAGATACAAACTTACGCGGCGGCCTTAACGGCTTCGCTGCTGGCGGCATCCGTTTTCCAAGGTGCCTTTACTTGCTTCCAGCAAGGGTTATTCAAAGTCATGTCCATATCGCGGGCGAAAATGGCAAAACCGTCATAACCATGATAAGGGCCGGAATAATCCCAAGAGTGCATTTGCCGGAAAGGGATACCCATTTTTTGGAAGATATACTTTTCCTTGATGCCTGAGCCGATCAGGTCAGGTTGGATTCTCTTGACGAACTCTTCAAACTCATAGCCGGTCACGTCATCATAAATCAGGGTAGAGTTACCCATTTCTTTGATGGTGCGGTCATAGTCATCGTTATGGCCAAATTCATAACCAGTACCGACCACTTCCATGCCCAAATCTTCATAAGCACCGATAACATGGCGGGGACGTAAGCCACCGATGTACAGCATGACGCGTTTGCCTTGCAGGCGGGGTTTGTATTTGTCGATGACGGCTTGGTATTCGCCTTCATAACGGGCAATCACCCTTTCGGCGCCTTCTTTGATGGTGTCATCAAAATGTGAGGCAATCCGGCGCAGCGATTCGGCAATTTTGGTAGGGCCGAAGAAGTTGTACTCAATCCAGGGGATTTTATACTTTTCTTCCATGTGCCGGGCGATGTAGTTCATCGAACGGTAGCAATGGATCAGGTTCAGCTTAACTTTTGGGGTTTTTTCAATTTCCGCAATCGTACCGTCGCCAGACCATTGGGCAACGACCCGCAGACCCATTTCTTCCAGCAAGGTGCGTGAAGCCCAAGCGTCACCGCCAATGTTGTAGTCACCAATGACCGCGACATCGTAAGGGGTGGTCGGGAAGCTGTCATCACCGTCGCGGTTTTCCAAAACCCAATCCCGGATCGCGTCGTTAGCGATATGGTGGCCTAAGGATTGCGACACGCCACGGAAACCTTCGCAACGGACAGGCACTACCGGTTTGCCGATTTCCTTATTGGCTTTTTTGGCGACCGCTTCAATATCGTCACCAATCAGACCAATCGGACATTCGGATTGGATGCTGATGCCTTTGTTCAGCGGGAACAATTGTTCGATTTCGGTCATGATTTTCGCCAGCTTTTTGTCGCCGCCGAAAACGATGTCTTTTTCGGTAAAGTCTGATGTAAAGTTCATCGTACCGAAAGTGTTCACGCCTGTTGTACCGACATAATAGTTACGGCGGCCAGCACGCGAATACTGTCCACAACCGACTGGGCCGTGGGAAATATGGATCATATCCTTGATAGGGCCCCAAACCACACCCTTGGAACCTGCGTAAGCACAACCACGGATGGTCATTACGCCCGGTTGGGATTTACGGTTTGAAGTAATACATTTGTTGGATTTTTCGAGCGATTGATCGTTAACCGCCAAGTGTTTTGCGCGGTCTTTTTTGGCTTGTTCGGGATAGATTTCCAGAACTTCCTGAATCAACGCTTCAGTCTCTTCTCTGGTTAGAGCGGCCATGTTGTGTCTCCTACTGATGTCATGGGTAATCCCCCATAGACAGGTTTTAGGACGGAATGCTGTAGAGAGGTGAGCTGGTGGTGTAGGGACGCAAGTTGCGTCCCTACAGCTGCGTCCCTACGGTGGTTCGGTATTAAGCCACAGCTGCTTCAGCAGCGGCAGTTTTACCAATAATAGATTCGTCTTCTTGGTCGATAATGCCGAATTCCATCATCAGTTCTTCCAATTCGTCCATCGTGATGGGGGTTGGAATGATGAAGTTTCTGTTATCACGGATTTTAATGGCCAATTGGCGGTATTCATCCGCTTGTTTTGCATTTGGCTCATATTCGATAACAGTCATACGGCGGATTTCAGCGCGTTGGACAACGTTGTCGCGAGGTACAAAGTGGATCATAGTGGTGCCGATTTTGGCAGCCAGGGCAGAAATCAGTTCGTCTTCACGCGCAGTTTCACGCGAGTTACAGATCAGGCCGGCCAAACGCACACTGCCTGAGTTCGCATATTTCACGATACCTTTAGCAATGTTGTTGGCGGCATACATCGCCATCATTTCGCCTGAACAAACGATGTAAATTTCTTGCGCCTTGTTCTCACGGATTGGCATGGCAAAACCACCACACACAACATCCCCAAGTACATCATAAAAAACGAAGTCAAGCTCATCATCGTAAGCACCTTCTTCTTCCAGAAAGTTAATCGCAGTGATAACACCGCGGCCTGCACAGCCGACGCCTGGCTCAGGGCCGCCTGATTCGACGCATTTGATGCCGCCGTAGCCGACTTTCAACACGTCTTCCAATTCCAAGTCTTCAACACTGCCTGCTTCGGCGGCTAAGCTCATAATGGTAGTTTGCGCTTTAGCGTGCAGGATCAGACGGGTGGAGTCCGCTTTAGGGTCGCAGCCGACAATCATTACTTTGTTGCCCAGTTCTGCCAAAGCAGACACCAGGTTTTGAGTTGTGGTAGACTTACCGATTCCACCTTTACCGTATATTGCACATTGACGTAATGCCATGATCTTCTCCCGTGTAGGATGTTGTGGTTAATGACATTACAGATATAGCAACCGCTGTGCCAACATTAAAAATAATTTTAACTTATTGATTTAAATAAATTATTATTTTATTTTTACGGTAAAAGCTCCGTTATCTTTCAAACAATTGTCTGATGTGGCTATGTAGGCTTGCTCACAGTAGGGTTTTTTGTCGGTATTGTCATAAATGCCCCAAGGGTAATGCCGTAGTATCAACGGCCTTGCGCAGCACAAAACTCGACTGCACCCCGCTGACCCCTGGGATGCGGGTCAATTTGCCCAGCAAAAAAGCCTGATAATATTCCATATCCGGTACAATCACTTTTAATAGGTAATCCGCTGCCTGGCCGGTGATCAGATAACATTCCAGCACTTCCGGGTAATTGCGCACCTGTGCCTCGAATGCTTCAAAACGCTCCGGCGTGTGCAGATCCATACTCACTTGTATTAAAGCAATTAGCTTAAGTTGCAGCTTGGCTTGGTTTAATAATGTGACATGGCGGTCTATCAATCCTTCATCCTCCAATTGCTTGACCCGCCGCGAACAAGGCGACGGCGATAAGCCGATTTTATCCGCCAAATCCAAATTAGAAATCCGCGCATTTTTTTGCATTTCATCAAGAATGCGTCTGTCCATCATGTCCAATTTCATACCTTCACCTACTGTAATTGCCAACTATTTATACATAACGCAATATAAAAGCGTTTAATGTAAATTAATGGTGTATGTTTGCCAAAATAATGATCATCACGGTCATAATAACAATTATTCTCCCTCAGGTCTTATCTATACTATCGCTGTATTCAAACCTTTAACAGTGAGTGTAGATCATTATGAGCAAAGCCCAAATTTCCGCCTTTAATCACCATAAATATCGGTCTTTCCCGCCTGTGGATTTGCCGCAACGGCAATGGCCCAATCGGCAGATTCAGCAAGCCCCGCGCTGGTGTAGTGTCGATTTGCGTGATGGCAACCAAGCCTTAATTAATCCGCTGTCTATTGCCCAGAAATTGGATTTTTTCCGTTTGTTAGTTGCTGTCGGCTTTAAAGAAATCGAAATAGGCTTTCCGTCCGCTTCACAAACCGATTTTGATTTTGCCAGGTTGTTGATTGAGCAAAACTTAATTCCCGACGATGTCACTGTTTCGATATTAACCCCGGCCCGTCCGGCCTTGATTGAACGCAGCTTCGCCGCTTTACAAGGGGTTAGGCGGGCGTTAGTGCATTTGTACAATTCTACTTCCAAGCTCCAGCGCGAACGGGTTTTTAACCTGGATAAAGCCAGTATCACCGCCTTAGCGGTGACCGGCGCCGAAGCCATTCGCGCCTGCGCTTTGGCGCAACCGGAAACGGCGTGGCGGTTTGAATATTCACCGGAAAGCTTTAATGCCACCGAGCTGGACTACGCCTTAGAGATTTGCCAAGCCGTGTGCCGCGTCTGGCAACCCAGCACCAAGTGCCCTATCATCATTAACTTGCCCGCGACGGTGGAAATGGCCACACCGAATGTTTATGCCGACCAGATCGAATGGTTCAGCCGCCATATCCAGCCCCGCGAAGCGGTTATATTGAGTATCCATCCCCATAATGACCGGGGCTGTGCGGTGGCTGCTGCCGAATTGGCGATGTTGGCGGGGGCGCAACGGGTAGAAGGCACGTTGTTGGGTAATGGCGAGCGCACCGGAAACTTGGATATTGCCGTGATGGCGATGAACCTCTACAGCCAAGGTATCGACCCGGAATTGGACTTTTCCGATATGACCAACATAGCCCGGCAAGTTAGCCAGTTTAACCAAATCGCCGTGCATCCGCGCCATCCATATATCGGTGATTTGGTGTTCACGGCGTTTTCTGGTAGCCATCAGGATGCGATTAAAAAATGTTTGGCGGCTTCCCAACCCGAAGAAGCTTGGCAAGTCGCGTATTTGCCGATAGATCCCAACGATGTCGGGCGCAATTATCAGGAGGTGATCAGGGTCAATAGCCAATCGGGTAAGGCGGGCTCTACCTATTTGATCGAACAGGCCTTGGGCTTGCACTTGCCGCGCTGGTTACAAGTGGATTTTAGCCAAATAGTCCAGCAAGAGTCGGAGCGGCAAGGTTGTGAAATCAGTGCCCAAGCACTGGTGGCCTTATTCCGTCGCCGTTATTTGGAGCCTGCCGCTTATCGCTTGGTGAGCTTTGAAGTGGCATCGCCCTATCAAGTATCGGCACAACTGCATTCGGCAGCGGGTGAGGTGCATCTCACTGGCCAAGGTAACGGCGTGTTGGCGGCGTTTACTAATGCCTTAAGCCGCCATTTGGGTAAGGCCATAGAGATTAGCGATTACCACGAACACGCCTTGGCGCAAGGCAGCGACGCACAAGCGGCCTGTTATATCCGCCTGCACTGCGCTGGCGTTACCCAAATCGGCATGGCCTGTCATAACGACATCGTCAGTGCCTCGTTAGCCGCCGTTTTAAACAGTTTTAACTAAGGAGATAATATGACCCAACCCCAATGGAACGCCGACGACTATATCACCCATGCGGCTTTCGTCGCCGAAGCGGCTGGCGGTGTAGTCGGGTTACTGAATCCGCAAGCGCAAGACAAAATACTGGATATTGGCTGCGGTGACGGTGCATTGACCGCACAACTGCAACAGTATGGCTGCACGGTCGTCGGTATTGATGCCAGCCCTAATATGATCGCGCGTGCCCGACAACGTGGCTTGACCGCGTTCGTCCAAGACGCTTGTGCCTTAAGCTACCAACAAGAATTTACCGCCGTGTTCAGTAATGCCGTCTTACATTGGATACATGAATCGGATAAAGTTTTGCAAGGCATATACCGCGCCTTAATGCCCGGCGGACGATTTGCCGCCGAATTCGGTGGTGCGGGTGACATTGCCGCTTTAGTCTGGGCAATGGAAGATGTTTTTAAACGCCACCCAGACTGGGGTGGCTTTATTAACCCGTGGTACTTCCCGCATCCTGATGAGTATCGGCACAAACTGGAACAGGCGGGCTTTCAGGTTAAAACTATCCAGCTAATCCCAAGACCCACGCCTTTAAACAGCGGCATCCGCAAATGGCTGGAAATTTTCGCCGACGGCATTACCCGTCAATTAAACGCCGCGCAAAAAGCCGTGTTTTTGGACGAAATGACCGCTTGCTTACGCCCGCACTTGTATTGCCAAGACCAAGGTTGGGTTGCCGATTATGTGCGCTTGCGGGTGTTGGCGGTTAAGCCTTAGGAAAGGGGCATAACATGGATAAAGATTGATTGTAACGGATTATGGGAGAGGGAAAGCAAAAAACTTAAAATAAAATCAATAAGAAATTCTCCCATAATCTGCGACAATCTGTATTTATGTTATGCATTTTTTTCGGGTTTCCCTGTAATGGTCTCCCTTCAACGCTTAATACTATTCTTTCATCAAACGATAATTCGAGTTTTATGCAACTGTCTTTGCTTCAACAACTGTGGAATGTTGCTTGGCATGAAATTAGCCATAAACCTGGGCCACAGCAAGGGTTTAGCTATTTAATAGCGCTGTATTCCGAAAAACATCGGAAATATCACACTATCCAGCACCTATACGAATGCTTGCTTCAAGCGGAACAGGCAAAGCATTTGGCGGCTCATTACGGTGAAATCATAATAGCCTTATGGTTTCATGACGCAATTTACGACACGCATAAATTGGACAATGAGGAGCAAAGCGCAAATCTCGCCAAGCATTACCTTGAAGCTCAGTTAGTGCCTCAAGAAAACATCCAGCGAATTTATGATCTGATCCTGACAACAAAACATAGCTGCACGACTAAAACCACCGATGAAGCACTACTTGTCGATATTGACCTGAGCATTTTAGGTGCTGCCCCGTCAAGGTTTTATGAATACGAAAAGCAAATTCGGGAGGAATACTGCTTTGTGCCTGAAAAAATATTTAACGGGAAACGGGTAGAAATCCTACAACGCTTTTTAGACCAACAAAGAATTTACCGGACAGACTACTTTTTTGGCTCACATGAAAAGCAAGCAAGAATTAACCTTAGCTATGCCATTGAACGCATCAACGCAGGCAAAGACGCTAACTGACTGTTGCGCTTACCGACCACATCCTATAGATAAATTCAGCCATTGCGCTTAAATGTCCGTTGCCCCCAAACACTCAGCCTATCCATATACAGATATACGACGGGAGTGGTGTATAGGGTCAGCAACTGGCTGACCAATAAGCCGCCGACGATGGAAATGCCTAAGGGCTGGCGTAACTCAGCACCGTAACCTGAGCCAAAAGCCAACGGCAATGCGCCGAGCATGGCGGCTAGGGTGGTCATCATGATGGGGCGGAAGCGTTGCAAACAGGCGCTGAAAATGGCTTCTTCCGCACTGATGCCTTGTTCCCTTTCAGCGTGTAGGGCGAAATCGATCATCATAATGGCATTCTTTTTAACGATGCCGATTAACAAAATCACCCCAATCAGGGCGATGATGCTGAATTCGGTGTCACAGGCCATTAATGCCAAGAGCGCCCCGACACCTGCCGAGGGCAGGGTGGAGAGGATGGTCAAAGGATGCACATAGCTTTCGTACAGCACGCCCAAGACAATATAAATGCTCAGCAATGCCGCCAAAATCAACCAAGGCTGGTTGCGTAGGGATTCTTGAAAGGCTTTGGCGGAACCTTGAAAACCGCCATGCACCGATGAAGGTACGCCGATGTCCTGCATCGTCCGGTCAATGATCCGGGTGGCATCCGACAATGATATACCCGGTTTAAGGTTAAAAGAAATGGTCGAAGCGGCAAATTGGCTTTGGTGGTTGACGGTCAAAGGCGCGTTGCTGGGCTTAAATTCGGCGATGGCCGATAACGGCACTTGGCTGACCGTGGTTTTTTGCCGGGTAGGTGTAGAGCCGACATAGAGCTGTTTTAAGGTCTGCGGGTCACGCCAATAGTCGGGCGCGAGTTCCATCACGACATGGTATTGGTTGAGCGGCTGGTAGATGACCGACACTTGGCGCTGGCCGAAGGCGTTGTTTAAGGTAGCATCGACAGCGGCTTGGCTTATGCCGTAACGCGAAGCCTTGTCACGGTCAACCACTAAAGACAGTTGCTGACCCCGGTCTTGCTGGTCGGTATTAACATCAGCCAGTTCCTGAGAGGCCGCCAGCGCAGTGACCAGTTTGGGTGTCCATTCCCGCAGTTCGCTTAAATGTTCCGATTGCAAGGTGTATTCATACATGGCCGACGACATGCGGCCACCGATGCGCAGGTCTTGGACGGGTTGCAAAAATAAGCGGGCACCCGGTTCCACCGACAGTTCTTTGCGCAGGCGTTTGCTGATGTCGCCAATTGGCTCGCGTTGGCCGGGTGGTTTCAGTACCGTAAACATGCGCCCGGAATTGGTGTTTTGTGCGCCGCCCGCAAAGCCGACGACATTGACGACAGCGGGGTCTTTTGCCAATATCTCGGCGAAATCATGTAGCTTGGTTTTCATGGCCTGGAAAGAAATGCCCTGATCCGCTTGGATGCTGCCGCTGAGCCTGCCGCTATCCTGTATCGGAAAAAAGCCTTTCGGCACAATGCTGTATAAATACACGTTTAAAGCAATACAGGTGAACAGCATCACGACCATCAACGGGGCATGGCGTAAAGCCCAGCGCAGGCTACGCTGATAGCCATTGTGTACGTTCTGGAAAAAATGTTCCAACAAACGCGCTAAACGCCCAGGTTGCTGTTGGGGATCGGCCGCTTTTAACCAGCGGGCGCACAGCATGGGGGTGACGGTTAACGACACCAGCAACGATACCATGACCGAGGCGGATAAGGTCACGGCAAATTCCCGAAACAGCCGCCCGACGATACCGCCCATTAACAGGATGGGTAGGAAAACGGCAATTAAGGACAGGCTCATCGCCAAGACCGTAAAGCTGACCCCTTGGGCACCGATAAGGGCGGCTTTAAAAGGTGACAGGCCTTTTTCGATGTGGCGGCTACTATTTTCCAACACTACAATCGCGTCATCGACCACAAACCCGGTCGCGACCGTCAGCGCCATCAGGGATAGATTATCCAGGCTATAGTCGCACAAATACATGATGGTACAAGAGCCTATCAGGGAGACAGGCACGGCGATGATGGGAATTAAGGCCGAGCGCAGGTTGCGCAGGAACAGCAGCACCACCAAAATCACCAAGACAATAGCAATGACTAGGCTGCGCTCAACTTCATGTACCGAAGCGCTGATGGTGACGGAACGGTCGATGACTATCGACAAATTCATGGCGGCAGGAATCATGGCTTGTAGTTGCGGCATCATAGCCTTGACGCTGCCTACCGTTTCGATGACATTGGCGCCGGGTTGTTTGCTAAGGATTAACAGTACCGCCGGCTGGCCGTCTTTTAGGCCTTCATTGCGCAAATCCTCCACCGAGTCCACCACCGTGCCCAAATCGGCTATCCGTATTGGCGTATTGTTACGGTAAGAGACGATCATCGGCAAATAGTCTTTTGCTTGTGCCGCCTGATCGTTGGCGTGGATTTGCCAGTGGCGGTCGCCGCTTTCCAATATACCTTTCGGGCGGTTGACATTGCTGCTGGTGATGGCGGTGCGGACATCGTCAAGGCCGACACCGTATTTGGCAAGGGCACCCGGATTCAGTTCAACGCGCACAGCGGGTAAGGAACCGCCGCCTACCGACACTTGACCTATGCCCGGCAGTTGGGAGATTTTTTGCGCGAGTGTGGTACTTGCCGCATCGTACATTTGCCCACGGCTTAAGGTGGTCGAGGTCAAGGCCATAATCAAGATAGGCGAATCGGCAGGATTGACCTTGCGGTAGTTGGGGCGGTTGGGCAGGTTGGTGGGCAATAGGCTGCTGGCGGCATTGATGGCGGCTTGCACATCACGCGCCGCGCCATTAATATCGCGGCTTAAATCAAATTGCAAAGTGATGGAAGTGGCCCCTAGCGAACTGGCCGAGGTCATTTCGGTGATCCCGGCAATCCGACCTAAGGCACGCTCTAGCGGTGTCGCTATCGTGGCGGCCATTGTTTGTGGGCTGGCGCCCGGTAGGGAAGCCCCCACAGTAATGGTCGGAAAATCTACTTGCGGCAGCGGCGCGATGGGTAATTGCAAAAATGCGACAAAGCCTGCCAAGGCAATGGCGATGGTCAGCAGCGTGGTGGCGACAGGGCGGCGGATGAAGAGCGCGGACGGGTTCACGGTTAGGCTTCGCTGTTGTCAATCATGCTGTTATGCGGCAAGCCGCCGCGTAGCCGACGGGCCAGGCCATCCATAGCGAGGTAAATCACGGGAGTCGTGTACAAAGTCAGTAACTGGCTGAATAACAGGCCGCCCACCATGGTTATCCCTAAAGGATGGCGCAACTCCGAACCGACACCCGTACCCAGCATCAACGGTAACGCACCCAGTAAAGCGGCCATGGTGGTCATTAAAATAGGCCGTAAGCGCAACAAACAGGCCTGATAAATGGCTTCTTCGGGCGGCAGACCTTGTTTGCGTTCGGCTTCCAAGGCAAAGTCTATCATCATGATGGCGTTCTTTTTGACGATGCCGATCAGGAGGATAATGCCGATGACCGCAATGATGCCCAAGTCGTTGCCGCTGCCCAGTAAGGCCAATAAAGCCCCCACCCCGGCGGACGGTAGCGTCGACAGGATGGTCAAGGGATGGATATAGCTTTCATACAATATCCCCAGCACAATATAAACCGTGATGATGGCCGCGACAATGAGCCATAAGGTATTACCTAGCGAGGCATTAAATGCCAACGCCGCGCCTTGGTAGTCGGTTTGGATGCTCAGCGGCATAGCCAAATCTTTTTTAATGTCCTCAATGGCCGCAATCGCATCCCCTAAGGCCGCGCCCGGCATCAGGTTGAAGGAAATGGTGGTGGACGGGAACTGATCGAGGTGATTAATGGCCAAGGGGGTCAGCCGTTCCGATACCTGGGAGAATTCCGACAGTAAAATCTGGTTGCCGTTGGTGGAAGGTATCCGCAATCTGGCCAAGTCTTCCAGGCCATGCTGGGTGGCCGGGTCGGCTTCCAGCACCACCCTATATTGGTTAGATTGGGTGAAGATAGTGGATATTAGCCGTTGCCCATAAGCATTATATAAAGCGTTGTCAATGGCGGCGGTGCTGACCCCTAAGCGGCTGGCGGTGCTGCGGTCGATAGTGATGTAGGCTTGTAGCCCTTGGTTTTGCACATCACTGGCGACATCGGCCATTTGTGGGACGTTGCGCATCCGCGTGACTAAGCGTTGACTCCAAAGCTCCAGGTCTTTTAAGTTGACCGCCTGCACGGTGAATTGGAATTGGGTGCGGCTAATATGGTTTTCCAGCGTCAAATCCTGCACAGGTTGCAGATACAGCGTAATGCCCGCAACCGTTGCCAGATTATCGCGTAAGCGCTGGATAATGCCCTCGGCGGTCGCCGCACGCTGGTTTTGGGGTTTTAAATTGATTAAAAACCGCCCGCTGTTCAGGGTGGGGTTGCTGCCGTCCACGCCGATAAACGATGACAGGCTCTCTACGTCCGGGTCGTTTAAAATTCCTTTGGCTAAAGCCGTTTGCCGTTCGGCCATGGCGGCGAAGGAAATGCTCGGCGGCGCTTCGGAAATGCCTTGAATCAGCCCCGTATCTTGGATAGGGAAAAAGCCTTTAGGGATGGAAATATAGAGTATAACCGTCATGACCATAGTGGCCAATGCCGCCAGCAAAACCAAGCTCTGGTGGCGGAACACCCAATGCAGGCTACGTCCGTAAGTGGCGGTGACACGGCTAAAAATAGCGTCGGGGCGGGCAGTTTCTGGCTGTTTCGCACCGAGTGGGCGCAACATTTTTGCACACATCATGGGGGTCAGGGTCAGCGACACGACAGCAGAAATTAGAATGGCCACGGCCAAGGTAATCGCAAACTCACGGAACAGCCGTCCGACCACATCCCCCATGAACAGCAAAGGGATTAAGACCGCCACCAACGAAAAGGTCAAGGAAATGATGGTAAAGCCGATTTGCTCAGAACCTTTCAGCGCGGCTTGGAGCGGCGGGTCACCCCGTTCGATGTAGCGGGAAATGTTTTCGATCACCACGATGGCATCATCAACAACGAAACCGCTGGCGATGGTCAGTGCCATCAGGGTCAAGTTGTTAATGCTGAACCCAGCCAGATACATCACGGCGAACGTGCCGATCAGCGATAACGGCACGGCAATGCCGGGTATCAGCGTTGCGGGCACATTCCGCAAAAATACGAAAATCACCATAATGACCAAAGCCACCGCCAACATCAGCTCGAACAGCACATCATGGACGGAGGCGCGGATAGTCACCGTCCGGTCAGTCAAAGGCAACACATCAACCGCCGCTGGCAGGGTCGAGGTCAAATGCGGCAACTGTTGCTTAATCCGGTCAACCACGTCGATGACGTTGGCGCCGGGTTGGCGTTGGATATTAACGATCACCGCTGCCGTGTTGTTGGCCCAAGCCGCCAGCTTGACGTTTTCGGCGGAATCCACCGCGACGGCGACGGCGGATAGCCGCACCGGCGCATTGTTGCGGTAAGCGACGATAAGGTCACGGTATTCGGCGGCGGAGCGGAGTTGGTCGTTATTGTCGATAATGGCCGACCGCAACGGGCCATCAAGCATACCTTTAGGCTGGTTGATGTTGGCGCTGGCAATGGCGGTGCGTAAGTCATCCAGGCTCATCCCGTAAGCGGCCAAAGCCTTATCATTGGCTTGGATACGCACCGCCGGGCGTTGTCCGCCACTGATGCTTACCATGCCGACCCCGGGTATCTGGGCAATTTTCTGCGCCAGACGGGTATCGACCATGTCCTCAACCTTGGCTAAGGGCAAGCTGGATGAACTGACCGCTAAGGTCAGGATAGGGGTGTCCGCCGGATTGACCTTATTGTAAATCGGCGGCATAGGCAAATCGGTGGGCAAAAAGCTGTTGGCGGCGTTAATGGCGGCCTGCACGGTTTGCTCGGCAATATCCAAGTCCAATTTCAGATTGAATTGCAGGGTAATCATGGACGCGCCGCCCGAACTGCTGGAGGACATTTGTTTTAGCCCCGGCATTTGCCCAAATTGGCGTTCCAGCGGTGCGGTGATGACCGAGGTGATGACTTCCGGACTGGCGCCCGGATAAAGGGTGGTGACTTGGATGGTCGGGTAGTCAACCTGCGGCAGTGCCGAAATGGGCAATAATCGGTACGCTAAAATCCCGACCAGCAGCAAAGCCAGCATCAGCAATGAGGTGGCGACAGGCCTGAGGATGAAAAGACGCGAGGGGTTAAAACCACCTGCTGGCGTTTGGGAATAGCTCATGGGCGGGCAGGGTGTCGGCCAGTAGGAGGCTGGGGTGAAGATGGCTGGGGTTCTGGCGCTAGGGTTTGGTTGTCGCGCTTGACCACGTTAACGGCACTGCCAGCGCGGAGCTTGTCGGTACCGTCAACCACCAGTTGCTCATTGACGGCCACGCCGTCAAGAATGGCGACGGTTTCGTTTTCGGACGGGCCGGTTTTGACGGCTCTGACCTCAACACTGCCATCGTCTTTAGCCACATAAACAAAAGCGCCGTCAGCACCGCGCTGGACAGCGACGCTGGGAACCAGCACTGCCGCCTGTAAGGTGTCCAGGCGCATTTTAATGTTGACAAACTGATTGGCGAACAGCTTGCCCTCCATATTATCAAATTGGGCTTTGAGTTTGAGCGTGCCGGTGCTGGTGTCTATTTGGTTATCCACGGCCAAAACCTTACCGCTGGCGAGCTTGGTATGTCCGGCCCGGTCAAAGGCTTCGGCATTAAGGCCATCACCCGCTTGCCAGCGCTTCATGAGCGACGGCACCGCATCTTCGGGTAGCGTGAATACCACCGAAATGGGTTGGGTCTGGGTGATGACCACTATCCCCGCCGTGTCGCTGGCGTGGACAATATTGCCTTGGTCAACCAAGCGCAAGCCGATGCGTCCGCTTATCGGTGCGGTAATCCGTGCATAGGTGAGTTGCAACTTGGCGTTGTCAACTTGCGCCTGATCCATTTCTACAGTGCCTTGGTATTGGGTGACCAGAGCCGCTTGGGTCGCGGTTTGTTGACCGGAAATAGAGTCTTGTGCCTGCAAGGTTTGGTAACGGCTTAAATCGAGTTGGGCATTTTTCAGTAAGGCCTGGTCGCGTATGAGCTGGCCTTCCGCTTGCTTCAATTGCACTTGAAAAGGTCTGGGGTCAATTTCTGCCAGCAAATCGCCTTGCCGGACTAATTGCCCTTCAGTAAACGCCACGCGCATCAATTCGCCATCGACCCGCGAGTGGACGGTCACAGTGCGTAGGGCGGTCGCTGTACCCAAGCCATTTAGATAAATGGGCATATCCCCTTGACGGGCCGTAGCGACACTGATACTAATCGGGGCATTTTCCGACCAGTCGCCTTTGGTCTCGCTATTATCGCCGCCTTTAGCAAAATTCCCCTTAGCGTGTTTTTGGTCGGTAGGATTATCATTAGCGGCTGGCCGGAAAAAATACACGGCGGCAGCTACAACCATCATAATAATGGCCAGCCAAAGCAGGATGAGCCGCCAAGGTGTGGTTTTGGGGGGGTTGGGTTGAGCGGGTGTATCTTTATTCATGGATAAGCGGATATAAGTTAGCCGGATCAGGTAATCGGTTATAGGGTAGGGTCATTTGCCTTGATCTATCAGCGGGATGCTCAAATAATCTGTCCATTTAATGTCCTTGCCCATATCTTTAGAGGATGGCACCTTGCTGTTATCCCAGCCACCGCCTAGGGCAGTCACCAATTGTACGGCAGCGGTCAGACGCGCACCCTGTAGCTGCACTGCCGTTATCCTATTTGACAAAGCCACCGTCTGTGCCGTCATGACATTCAGATAATTGACGGTTCCGGCCTTGTATTGGTTTAGGGTAAGCTCCAACGCTTGATTAGCGGCGGCCACGGCTTTGTTTTGCACTTGCGACTCTTCTTCCAAAATCCGTACAGCGGCCAAATTATCTTCGACTTGTTGGAAAGCGGTTAACACCGTTTGCCGATAAGCGGCGGCATTGGCATCATACTGGTCAATAGCTTGTTTATACTGGGCATTTTTAGCACCGCCGTCAAAAATGCTCAACGCTACGGCGGCAGGGCCTAAAGCCCAATAACGGCGAGCCGAGTCTAATAGGGTGTTTAACAAGGTAGATTGATAACCCGTGGTAGCCCCCAAATTCAAGGTCGGGAAATAAGCCGCTTTAGCCACACCTATCTGGGCGTTGCTGGCGGCCATTTTACGTTCGGCAGTGGCAATGTCTGGTCGCCGTTCCAGCAATTCTGAAGGCAGTTGCAGTGGTACTGATGGCGGTGACACAGCAAGCGGTTCGGCTGGCATGGCCACTTCTGCGGGGGCTTTGCCTATCAGGACGGCAATGGCGTGTTCGTATTGCGCCCGTTGTACGCCGAGGTTAATGGCTTGCGCCCTGACCGACTCGGTTTGTGCTTCGGCTTGCACCACATCGCTTTTGGCGGCAACCCCCACAGCATAGCGGTTTTTGGTGATGGTTAAAATTTTGTTATAGGCATCAGCGGTGCCATCCAGTAAGGCCTTTTGTCCGTCCAGCATTTTCAACTGATAGTAATCCACCGCCAATGTCGCTTGCAGGGATAGCCGCAGAGCCTGCATCGTCGCGGCACTGGCTTGGGCAGTATCGGTATTGGCCTCGATTTGGCGGCGGACACTGCCCCACAAATCCGGTTGCCAAGACATGGACAAAGCTAGACCAAATAAGTTGCGCACACCGGGTACGGCGACACTTTGGCCGCTAGCGGCCAAGAAGCGGTTAAACGTGCCGCTGGCCGAGGCCACCGGAAATAACGCCGACTGCGCCGTCAGCACCAAGTGTTCGGCTTGGCGGTATTGGGCTTCTGCTTGGGCTAAGGAAAAATTGCCTGTGGCGACCTGTTCTTCCAGACTATTCAACCTAGGGTCGTTAAACATTTCCCACCACTTCCCCTTCAAAACATGATCTTTAGGTTGGGCCTGCTTCCAACCTTTAAGTTCTTTAAATTCGGCGGGTACGGTCAGTTTTTGGCGGACATAATCCGACCCCATCATGCAGCCGCTAAGCTGAATCGTAAGCAAGGTATAAATCAAAAGGGGGGTAATCCGACAACGCATGTAAATCTCAGCAAAACGTCAGCGGATTTATACGCCGGACGGTGCAATTAAAAAACGACCATTAAAAGCCCAATGGAAACAATCCAGATAAGGAGAGGATATGGACGGCCATAGTTCCAGATTTTTTACTGTCTGGAATTCAGTTAAGATGGCATGGGTATCCGGTAATGTCACGAATGTTTGGAAAAATTATTTTTTAGCCAACGCTTCTGTGCAAGCATTTAGTTATGTGTTCTGTTTTGTTGACAAAACAGACATTAATAGCCGATTTATACATCGGATATGCTATAGATGCAAGCATCAACACTTCTCAGTTCTGTGTATCTCAAAACAAGGTAGTTTATTTAGTGTCCAGAAAGACCTCTAGTGGCGGAAATGGGATTGGACTATTCACATTTACAAGCTTCCGGCTTTGCCAGAGGTGTTTTAACTTCGATAATGTCTTATGAATACAGAATATAAAAAGCGCATAGAACGGGTGATTAAATATATTGAAGATAATCTCAATAAAAAATTATCACTCAATGAGGTATCCCAAATAAGTCATTTTTCAGATTTTCACTTCCATCGTATTTTTAAAGGTGTGGTAGGAGAGACCGTTAATGACTACATCGTTAGGAGACGGCTTGAACATGCAATCAATATTCTAATATTCAAACCTGAAATGAGCATTACTGATGTGGCTTTGGGGAATGGTTTTTCTTCGAGCGCTAATTTTGCAAAAACAGTAAAAATCTATTTTGGTTTTAGTCCATCAGAAATAAGAAATCCAGAGACAGTCAAAGATAGCAAGATTGGAAAAATTTTTAGCAAGTATGGAAAAGATTTCAATCCTAGAGATTTGTATCCTAATCAAGTGGCGAAGCAAACTTCTTTAGGAGATAAAATGATAAAAGTAGAGATAAAAGAATTGGAAAAACGCCTTGTATGTACTTTGGCTTCAGCATCTGGCTATAGGCCTGACTCCATATTTGAGGCATGGGATAAATTAAACCAATGGGCAATTGCTAACGCTATAAAAACCAATGAGCAAGAACGTTTTGCCTTTTGTTATCATAATCCAACCGTTACACCGATAGATAAATGCCGTTATATAGCGTCGGTCGTTATTGGTGACAGCATTCAGGTTAATCCTCCATTCACATTATCTAAAATACCCAAAGGTAAATACGCTGTACTCTATTTCAAAGGTAGTCCAGAAAACACAATTAACGCTCAATTAGGCATATATTCCGATTGGCTTCCAGGTAGTGGTTTTGAACCCGATGAATTTCCAATGTTAGAACATTACTTAAACGACGTAAGAAATGATGGTTACGTTGAAATGGAGATTTTTGTTAAAGTAAATATCCCCCAGCAAAGCTGGGGGCTTTATGGTGTGAACCGCTCAAAGCGGTAAAACAGGTCGCTAACGCGGCCTGTCAATAATGGCCACCTTAGGGGTGGCGGCTCAACTCCAAAGGCTCAAGGCGCAAAGGGCAGGACAAATGCGATAGGGGCGCTCATCAAAGGGGCGTTACTGACGGTTGCATTGTTCCCTTGCAACATCAACGCCGACGTTTTTTATGCGTGGGCCGCACAGGACTTGGTGCCAAAACTCCCCGCCGGCAGCATCGTGGTGATGGACAACGCCGCCTTCCACAAGCGGGAAGACATTAAAAGCCGTATCGAGAAAGCAGGGCATACCCTTGAGTTTTTGCCCCCATACTCACCAGACCTTAACCCTATCGAACACAAATGGGCACAGCTTAAATCCATCCGCAACCAAGCACGATGTTCCGTTGACGACCTCTTCACTGGGGCGGTTACAGGACATCTTTTTATATCGGATTAGCTATATTGTAACCTGGCCGTCAATGCGTAACTTCTACCAAGCTTATTAACGGCTTCTCCTACCTTTTTGGCAAAAGACCCTGAAACAATATAGAGCCAATAAAGATAAGGTAATTGGATTTTTGATATTACGGCGCGATTTGGGGGCAAGTTTGTCTACCGCCGCGCACCTGCGCCATGACGCTGCCAGCGGTTAATTTGAACGTGGGGGATAGTTCTAGCTCTGCTTGTTGCAGGCCTTTCGCCGTCCATTTATTGCAGGTGTTGAAGAGATGGTAAGTGCCCACGCCTTCGTAAAACTGGCTGTCGCCATAAATGCCCTGTTTGAGCGGCAGTACCTGCCCTTGTGGATCTTTAGCGAAACTGGCGGCGATAAAGCCAAGCAGTGCCGTGTAATTGCGCTCACTGAGGCAAAGGCTGGCCAGTTCGCTACTGGCAAAATAGCGGCGGACATTGCGCGGTACGGCGACGATGTGGAGAATGGAACCGGATGACCAAAACATCGCCCTTAAGGTCAGTCCAGTGGTGATTTCTTGGGCTTGGTAAAAGCCTTTGTCACCCCAGCCAATTTCTAAGAACAGGGTATCGGTAAAGCGGGTTTTTAGGGCAGGGATACGCGCTTGGAGAGCGTCGGCGGGGATGACAAAGCCGGTATGCCAACCGTGGCTAACGACGTAGACGGTCGTGCTGCTTTGGGCTTGGTCGGCTAATGGAGCGGGTGTGTAGGGCTGTGCGGCACAAGCGGTTATTAAGTGTAGTGCGGCTAGAAAGAATAGCTTCATGGGCTGGTTTGGTCACTAGCTTGGTTGTGGCATAAGTATAGCAATTGCCTGCTTAAGTTAGGCGGTATTGGTAATATCCTGAACCGCCTAAAAGGCGGATGCCGCCAGTTGCCGACATCCGCCTAAGCGCTTAAGGTAAAATGTCCACTATGCGGCCATTTAATGCTTGGGGTAGTCTGGCGTTATTGATATACAGGGCTTCAAATTCGGCAATTTGGGCACTGGACACGGTAATGGGGGCGCGGGCGACCGACCAATCGACACCTTCAGTACACGGCGGTGTGGTTAATGAACCGGCATAGGAGTAAAACTTTCTGCTGGGCGATAACAGCCCGTTGGGATCTAAAGTGACTCCAACGGGGGTGTTGGTGTTGCCTGCAATGCTTGGTGCATTATCCAAGATTTTTTGGAATTCTGGGTTTTCCGCGCCCGCTTTGATCATGACACCCAGTACGGCCAGCTTGCCGCTAGGTGTGGCGTGGACAAAATGCAGTTCCAGCGGAAAAGTCTTACCGTTCAGGGTATGCTCGCTGGGGGCGTGGAAGTGGAATTGCAGCAACTGATAATTTTCTTTGCCGATGAACAAGGCGTTCGGGTTAGCGGTTATCGGCATGTTTACCTTGATGGTATGGCCGTTATTGCTGACCGAAAGCGGTACTGATGCGTACAGCGGATTTAGGTGGTTTAAGGAAGCCTTGGCGGCGGGTACGCTGATGTCGACAGGCGATTGCTTTTGGCCTAAGCCGCATTCGGCAAAAGGATACAAGGCCGGAATGGGGGCAGTGGGGTCGGTGTTTTCTAATGCGCCCCAGTCGGCTTGTTCGTCATAGGTCCAATGCGGGTCGGCGGCATGGCTGGCGGCGGCAGTGGCGATCATGCCGATGAATGCGGCATATTGCAGACGTTTGATAATAGTCATGTTGTGTACCCCTTCTGTTAGCAAGTGTGTTCGCGGCAGTAGTCCGCAATACTGGGTTTTGGGGCGCTGGGGGTGTTAGTGCCGTCTGTTTTGGCTTTGCCAGCGTCAGGTGTCGGGGTGCTGGTGGGGGCTGGTGCTGGTGTGACCGGAGTCTCGGCTGCGGCTACATAAGTTGACAATGTGCATAAAATAATGCCTATCAAGATGCTTGTTTTCATAATCTCTTCTTCTCCTAATGGATGTTGTACTTCAGGCCAAGCGGTATAAAGCGACATATCTCGCTCTTGTGCCGTTGTCTTAACCTTGCGGGTGGTTTTGTGCAATATCGGCAAACGCTGTGGATAGGTTTGCGTTGTGCACAGTGCGGATTATAGGTGTTGGTTTACTGGCAAGGTAGTGAATACCTCACTATTTTAAAAATAAATTTGCAATTTTTATCGCTAAAGGTAGGTAGAATACAGTTTTTGGTTGTATCACCAGAAAAGTAGCTGAAAGTAGCGGTTACGGCCACCCCGTAATGCGTCAACTCCTATATAATCGCGCCTCCCTTTTTGCAATCACATCCTCGCTATGGGCATCTTAAAAAAACTCGCCTCGCAAACTGCCATCTACGGGCTTAGCAGTATTTTCGCCCGATTTTTAAATTATCTGCTGGTACCGCTGCTGACTTATTCGTTTTCGGCGCAAGAGTATGGGGTGGTGTCGGAGTTTTATGCCTATTCGGGGTTTTTGTCGGTGTTGTTGCTGGGCGGTTTTGAGACGGGCTATTTCCGCTTCCGCGATAAGGCGAACCCACGCCATGACACGGCGTATTCAACGGCGTTATGGTTTGTCCTGTTGGTCAACGGACTGTTTTTTCTGGGCGTGTTTTTTGCCGACCAGACCGCAGCGACTGCACTGAATTACGCTAGCCATCCTGAGTATGTGTTGTGGTTCGGGTTGATTTTGGCCTTGGATGCGTTGGCGGCGTTGCCGTTTGCCCGGCTCCGTGCCGAAGAGCGGGCGTTTAGGTTTGCGTTTATCAAGCTGCTGGAAATTGCCGTAACGGTGGGTTTGACGGTGTTTTTTATTGTCTACTGCCCCAAGCTGTACGCACATAACCCGCCGCCTTGGCTGGTCTATGTGTACAGCCCGCATATCGGTCTGGGTTATGTGTTTATCGCTAATTTGCTGGCCAGTGCCTGTAAGGCGTTATTGCTGCTGCCGCAATTGGCGGGGTTGGTGTGGGGGTTTGACCGCCGTTTGTTTGCGCGGATGTGGCGGTATTCCGCGCCGATGATGGTGATCGGCTTCGCGGGCATTATTAACGAAATGCTCGACCGCGCCTTGTTAAAATATTTATTGCCCTACGATTACGCCACTAATATGCAGATGCTGGGCGTGTACAGTGCCTGTTACAAGCTGTCTGTCCTGATGTCGCTGTTTATCCAAGCGTTCCGCTATGCCGCCGAACCGTTCTTTTTTGCCTATGCCGACAAAAATGATGCGCGTGATGTGTATGCCAAAGTGCTGAAGTTTTTTGTCATTTTTTGTGTGGCGATTTTTCTGCTGGTGACGCTGTATTTAGATTTTTTCCAATATTTTATGGGTGCGGAATTCCGCACGGGCTTAGGGGTGGTGCCTATTTTATTGTTGGCGAATTTATTTTTAGGCATTTATGTCAATCTGTCGATTTGGTACAAACTGACTGACCGCACCTTAATGGGCGCGTGGGTATCTATAAGCGGGGCGGCATTGACTATCGGCCTGAATGTCTGGTGGATTCCCTTATTCGGTTATATGGGGTCGGCATGGGCGACTTTGGCCTGTTATGCCAGTATGGCAGCGGTGTCTTATCTGTTGGGGCGGCGGTTTTATCCGGTCGCTTATCCATTGGTGCGGATTTTGGGCTATATCCTGTTAGGTATCGGCCTATCGGTTACCCAAGCTTATTTGCAGTCGTATTGGGCTTGGCCGAGCTGGCTATTGGCTTCGGCGTTAATGGGCGAATATTTGTTGGTGGTGGCGTTATTGGAGCAATCTCCGCTGCGCCGGGGCAAACGCTAGCCGCCACTTTCTGTAGACAGTGTGTTTTCGGTGGGGCTTCGGTGTTAGAATGCCGCACCGTTTTCATCATCCTGTATCTGTCATGACCGATTCACTGCAAACACGGGCGCGTTTAACTGCCGTCGCTATCCTTTTATTATTAGGGGGCTGGGTTGTCCAAGGCTTTCTGCCTTTATTGGGGTGGGCGGTGGTGCTGGCCATCAGCACTTGGCCGATTTACCGCCGCTTACTGCTCAGTAAAGAACGCCATGGCAGTATCACTTGGGGGGCGGTAGGCCTGACCTTGCTGATTGGGGCGATGATTCTGGTGCCGCTCAGTTATGCCTTGGTTAAACTGTTCGCGGAAACGAATGCGCTGGGGCAATGGTTGTTGGTGGTGCAAAAGACTGGCATTCCGCCGCCTGATTGGTTGATAAAATTGCCTATGATGAGCGAGTCGGCGCAAGAATTTTGGCAAAAATCCTTGGGTAGCCGGGAGGCGGCCAATAGTACCTTGCACTGGCTGAGCACTAGCGGGGCGTTGGGCTATACCAAAAATTTCGCCGGTCACCTGATACAACGCTTGATGAGTTTTTTTGTCATTTTGTTGGTGTTGCTGTTTGTCTACCAGCATGGTGATACCCTAAGCCGCCAAGTCTTAGCCAGTGGCCGGCGGATTTTTGGTGATGTTGGCGAGCGTTATCTGCGCCACGCCGCCGCCGCCGTGCGCGGTACGGTCAACGGCATGATGCTGATCGGTATCGCCAAAGGTATTTTGATGGGGGTGGGCTATCATTTTGCGGGGTTGGGACATCCGGCGATGTTGGGGGCTTTGACTGGCATTTTTGCCATGATCCCGTTTGCCGCCAAGCTGATTTTTGGCGCGTGTTCTTTGGTGTTGGCGGCAGAAAGCCATTTCACCGCCGCCATTGCCCTGTTCAGTTACGGCATGGTGCTGACCTTAATTGCCGATAATTATGTGCGTCCGGTGCTGATCGGCAATGCGGTCAAACTGCCGTTTATCTGGACGTTGCTGGGGATTTTTGGCGGTATGGAAGCATGGGGCTTGTTGGGGTTGTTTTTAGGCCCCACGCTGATGGCGGTTTTGATGTCGGTGTGGCGCGATTGGCTTGAGGATTTGGAAAAGGTGGAATAAGTTAACGGTAACTGCTTGCCTTTACTATGCTATAAAAAAGCCCGTATTGTGTTTTGAGGTCTTTTTTAAAATACACGAAAATACGATGGCCATTAATAAACCTTTCATTCCGGCATACCTTCAGGGGCATAAAGGAATTGCCGGAATGACGGATATTTTAAGGGCGTTAAAACATTTAATGCCTTATTTGGCTATGTCCTCAAAACACAATATGAGCATTACTATCAATTAGATAGGTTTGTCGTGGCCGATCCTGTCAGGTTACGCTAGTGCTTTTATGCCCTGTAAGTAAATCCGACCTGCGGCTCCTGCTGATTGTCCCATTTGCCACGCCCATATCCTGCCTCATTTTCAACAGAAACTCAACACTAAATCAGCATAACATAAACACCTAAAATGTTTAAGTTGAACTAAAAATCCTATGGATATTGAATAATACTTGGTATAAGCTCTAGGTTTTTGTAAGCAGGTTTTTCTGGCAATCCAACCTAAGGTGGCACACAATGGCAACGTATAATGGCGACAATAACGACAATTTTTATGACGGCACGGCGCAGGATGATTTTATCTACGGCTATGGCGGCAATGACTCGTTGTGGGGCAATGATGGTAACGACACTATCAATGGCGGCACGGGCGATGACACCTTAGGGGGCA
Source organism: Methylovulum psychrotolerans (assembly GCF_002209385.1). NCBI lineage: Bacteria > Pseudomonadati > Pseudomonadota > Gammaproteobacteria > Methylococcales > Methylococcaceae > Methylovulum > Methylovulum psychrotolerans. The sequence goes on along the minus strand of NZ_CP022129.1, from coordinate 202,591 downwards.
TGGGTGGCAATGACACCTACCTGATTGCCAAAAACGATGGCATGGACGATATTTATGATAATGGTGGCGTGGATGTGGTCAAATTCACCGATTTAGCCTCCACCGGCATCACCCAGGTCAGCCGAGTGGCGGGCTTGGATTTGCAGCTAAATTATGGCGGCAACAGCCAACTGTACTTCTGGAATTATTTTGATTCGGCGGACTACCACATCGAACAGTTCCAGTTCAGTGACGGGGTGGTGTGGGGTTGGGCGGACATCAAGGCGCACATCAGCCTGGCCGGCACCAACGGCAATGACTCTCTCAATGGTTATGACGACAGCGACGACCACCTAAGCGGTTTGGCGGGCAATGACTGGCTGTTTGGCTATGCTGGCAACGACACCCTCAATGGCGGCACGGGCAATGACTACCTGGAAGGCGGGCAGGGCAACGACACCTATCTGTTCGCTAAAAATGATGGTGCGGATACGCTGTATGATGAAGGCGGCGCCGATGTGGTCAAGTTCACCGATGTCACCGCCAGCGGCATCACCCAGGTTAGCCGCATCACTTACAACAGCACCGCCAGTTTGCAACTGAACTATAGCGGCGGCCAACTGACCATCCAAGGTTATTTTGACTCGGCGGACAACCGTATCGAGCAATTCCAATTCAGTGACGGCACGGTCTGGGGCTGGACGGAGATTAAAGCCAAAGTTTTGCAAGGCACGGCGGGCAATGACTGGCTGTACGGTTATGACGACAGCGACGACACCCTGAACGGCTTGGCAGGCAATGACTACCTGTCTGGCGGTCAGGGTAACGACACCCTCAATGGCGGCTCCGGCAATGATACCCTGTATGGCGGGCTGGGCAACGACACTTATCTGTTCGCCAAAAATGATGGCGCGGACACGCTGTATGATGAAGGCGGTGCCGATGTGGTCAAGTTCACCGATGTGGCGGCCAGCGGTGTCACCCAAGTCAGTCGTACCAACTATAACGGCAATGATTTGCTGCTCTCATATAGCGGCAGCCAGCTGACCGTGTACAGTTACTTTGCCTCGGCGAACACCCGCATCGAGCAGATCCAGTTCAGCGACGGCACGGTGTGGGGCTGGACGGACATCACGGCGAAATTTTTGCACGCGACCTCCGGCAATGACACTTTATATGGCTTTGACGGCGGCGATGACACCCTGAACGGTCTGGCCGGCAATGACACCCTGTATGGCTATGGCGGCAATGACACCCTCAATGGCGGCACGGGCAATGACTATCTGAATGGCGGGTCGGGCAATGACACTTATTTGTTCGCCAAAAACGATGGGGTAGACACGCTTTATGATGAATCCGGCACCGACACCGTCAAGTTCACCAACCTGCTGGCCACCGACATCAGTGTCAGCCGGATTGATTATAACGGCTACTACCCTGGCAACACTTTGTTATTGACCTACAGCGGTGGCCAATTGACCGTCGAATATTATTTTTATTCAACCAACAACCGCATCGGGCAGTTCCAGTTCAGCGACGGCACGGTGTGGGGCTGGGCGGACATCAAGACGCACATCAGCCTGACCGGCACTAGCGGCGATGACCAACTGTACGGCTATGACGACAGCAACGACACCCTTAACGGTTTGGCGGGCAATGACACCCTCTATGGCTATGTCGGCAATGACACCCTCAATGGCGGCACGGGCAATGACACTCTGATCGGCGGGTCGGGCAATGACACTTATTTGTTCGCCAAAAACGACGGGGCGGACACGCTTTATGATGAATCCGGCACCGACACCATCAAGTTTACCAACCTGCTGGCCACCGACATCAGCCAAGTCAGCCGTATCGGTTACGATGGCAGCGGTTTGTTGCTGGCGTATAGCGGCGGCCAATTGACCGTCCACAACTGCTTTAGCTCAACTGCCGCCCTTATCGAGCAATTCCAGTTCAGTGACGGCACCGTGTGGAGTTGGGCGGACATCAAGGCCAAAGCCTTGCAAGGCACAGCGGGCAACGACACCTTATATGGTTATAACGACAGCAACGACACGCTGAATGGTTTGGCAGGCAATGACATCCTCTATGGCTATGCCGGCGATGACAGCCTCAATGGCGGTACGGGCAACGATGTCTTGGTCGGTGGTACCGGCAATGACAGCTATTGGCTGGACAGTGCCGCCGATAAGGTCTTGGAATACGGCGGTGATGGGATAGACAGCGTCTACAGCTCGGTGGGTTGGCGGTTATCGGCCAATGTCGAAAACCTGACCTTATTGGCGGGCGCGGCGTTTGCGGTCGGCAATGGTTTGGACAATACCCTGACCGGCAATGCCGCCAATAATATCCTGCAAGGCGGTGACGGCAACGACAGCCTTAACGGTGGTGACGGCAACGATAACCTGCGCGGCGATGGCGGCAACGACATCCTTAACGGCGGCAATGGCGTGGACATCGCTAACTATGAGAACGCCAGTGCTGGTGTGGCCGTCAACCTCAGCCTGACCACGGCGCAAAACACCCTAGGTGCCGGCACCGACACCCTTAGCAACATCGAAATCGTCAACGGCAGTGCCTATAACGACACCCTGACGGGGAGCACCGCCAACAATGTCCTTGATGGCGGCGCGGGCAACGACAGCCTCAACGGCGGCGACGGCGACGATAGTCTGCGCGGCGATGCGGGCAATGACAGCATCAACGGCGGCAATGGCGTGGACACCGTCCACTACGCGACCGCCACTGCCGGGGTGGTGGTCAACCTAGGATTGACCGGAGCGCAGAACACTGGCGGCGCCGGCATCGACACCCTGAGCAATATCGAAAACCTCAACGGCAGCGCCTACAACGATACCCTGACGGGAAGCGCCGCCAACAACAGCTTATGGGGCGGGACGGGCAATGACGTGCTTAACGGCGGCCTAGGCAACGATGTCCTAGCGGGGGGCTTAGGCCAAGACCGCTTTGTCTTTAGCTCTGCCTTAGGCCTAGGCAACACCGACACCGTCACTGACTTTACGGTCGCCGATGACACCATCCAACTGGCGCACGGCATCTTCACCGCCTTAGACACTGGCACATTGGCCGCCGACCAGTTCAAAATTTTCGGCGCTGGCGCGGTCGAAGACAGTAACGACCACATCCTCTATAACAGCACCTCTGGTGGCCTGTTTTACGATAGCGATGGCAGCGGCAAGGCGGCGGTGGTGCTGGTCGCCCTGCTCGGTAAGGGGCTGGCGATGACTTCGGCAGATTTTTTAGTAGTTTAAAGGCAAGCTGCCATAACCGTGTGCCTCGCTGTTTGCAATGTAAAGGGGCATAAGTGTCTACGCAACTTTTATTAGTCATTGTAAAACTAATGGTTAGTGCATTTGATAAAAGTGATGATTTTATCAAAATTAAAGGGTTGCAAAATTTGTGTAGATACTTATGGTAAAAGAGGGCAAATTTTAAAATCAGTTTAGGCTATATGAGTTTTGAGGACGTTTACTGTGAAGAAATGCAGCGACCATAAATAGCCCCGTCATTATGGCAATCCATACCGAATTGCCGCCGATATTGTGTTTCGGGCGGCACGTGTTTTTATTGTCAATCTGTTGGCAAGAGGCAGCGATGATCTTTTAATGCTTGTGGCAATCGTATGGCGCAACACGTTCATGTTGGGCAACAAAATCAACAAAATACCCGATTTATACGCACCCCATCATCCGGTACAATCAGCTTATATCTGGTTTTAATTTCCATCTGGCGGCTTCAGCCCGCACAAATGTGCAGGTAGCCCGTGTTTTAGTCAGCGGATTTTCAACCCGCCAGCTTTAGCTGATGGGTGTTGAGTTAAGCTTGGCGGTTGATAGGGAAGGCCAAAGCCACCCAAACAGGTAACCGCTGAGGAGATTCATTATCAGAGAGCTTTTATGTTACAGACGATTATCAACGCAGTAAATGATCGGGAAATGCTGTCTTTGGCATACGGTAGCCTTATCCATACCGTAGAGCCTCATGCTGTTGGGGTATCGGTTGCGACAGGTACGCCTGTGTTGTGGTGTTTCCAACTCCATGCCGAACCGCTTGCCGCCACTCAGGGCGGTATGCCTAAGGCTATGGCGGTCAATTATATTGGCCAAGGCTATGAATGGGATGTGTTTGAAGTGGCGCAAATATCCAGGCTACATGCTTTGGGCAAGTATTTTGTCAATGAACGGCATGGCTATATGCGCAATAATAAGCACATGAGTGCCATTCTTGCCCAGCTTTGACCCTCACGCGGCCTGCCGCTTTTAGGTGGTTAACGGTACTTAAGGTACACTAAGTTACCGTCTATCAGCCCCTATTTTGCCTATGCCGCCTTTTGTGCCGACCCGCCGCTATTTCCTGAAAGGCCTTGCCGCGACGGGCATTGCCTCGCTGTTGCCTGCCCAGTGTCGGGCAGCGAGTGCCGACGTGCTTAGCGGCACGGCGTTTACCCTGACTATTGCCCAAACTATGGTTGATTTTACGGGTACAGCGCGTCCTGCGACCACGGTTAATGGCTCCATCCCCGCGCCGACTTTGCACTGGCGCGAAGGTGATACGGTGACGCTAACGGTGGTTAACGAGTTGGCGGAAACCACGTCGATACATTGGCATGGCTTGATTTTGCCTTATGAAATGGACGGTGCGCCCGGTATCAGTTTTAACGGTATCCCGCCGGGCAGCCGCTTCACCTACCGCTTTAAAGTCCAGCAATCCGGCACTTATTGGTATCACTCGCATTCGGGTATGCAGGAGCAAACTGGGCTGTATGGGGCGATTGTCATCAGCCCCGCCACCGAAACCATTGTCGCTGACCGTGATTATGTCGTGCAATTGTCGGAATGGACGGATGAAGACCCGTTGGCGGTGTTTGCCAAGCTGAAAAAACAGAGCGATTACTACAATTTCAACCAGCCCACGGCGGTGGATTTTATCCATGATGTTGCGCACGATGGCCTAGGGGCGGCGTTGGACAAGCGGGCGATGTGGAACGAAATGCGCATGTCCATGACCGATTTGGCGGACATTTCCGGGTACACTTACACTTATTTAATCAATGGCAAAACGGCGGCGGATCATTGGTTGGGGCTGTTCCAACCGGGTGAGCGGGTGCGCTTGCGCTTTATCAATTCGGCGGCGCAAACTTTTTTTGATGTGCGTATCCCCGGCCTTAGCCTCACTGTTGTCCATGCCGATGGCCAGCCGATTATTCCCGTTAGTGTCGATGAGTTGCGTATAGGCCCTGCGGAGACCTACGATGTGCTGGTTAGCCCCAGCCAGCAAGCCTATACCGTGTTTGCCCAGTCTATGGACAGAAGCGGTTTTGCTTGCGCTACCTTAGCCATTCGCACGGGTTTGTCGGCCCCTGTACCCACGCCGGATAAGCCGGAACCCTTGGCCATGACCGATATGATGGGGGCAATGTCCAGCCAAGTCGCCGTCCATCACGCCAAAAGCGAATACGGCGCGAGTGTCGATATGCGGGTCGATACGCCGCGCACGAATTTGGATGATCCGGGTGTGGGCTTGCGCAACAATGGCCGCCGGGTTTTGACGTATGCCGATTTGCGCAGCGTAGAGGGTATTATCAGCGATCAGCGGCCACCAGGGCGCGACATAGAACTGCACCTGACTGGCAACATGGAGCGTTATAGTTGGTCTTTGGATGGGGTGGCGTTTGACGAGTCCACGCCTATCCATTTCCGTTACGGCGAACGCCTGCGGGTGATTTTTGTTAACGATACGATGATGAGCCACCCCATGCACTTGCACGGCTTATGGAGCGATTTGGAAAGCTCCGACGGCCAAGTGCAGGTACGCAAGCATGTGGTGGTGGTGCAACCCGCCCAGCGCGTCAGTTTCCGAGTTACCGCCGATGCGCGGGGCTATTGGCCTTGGCACTGCCATTTGTTTTATCACATGCACGGCGGCATGTTCCGGGTGGTGGTGGTGGCATGAAAAAACGCCTGTTACTTTTAGCGCTGTTGGGCAATGTGCCGTCAGCTAAGGCCGAGCCTGCTATGGATCATCAGCATCATAATATGGCGGATATGTCCGCCGAGGACATGGAGGCGATGGAAGAACCTAAGCATCCTGCCGCCACACCCAAACCGCATCAGCACCCCGTTGATGCCGAGCCAGAACCGCATCAGCATGGCGTTGATGTTGCGCCAGAACCGCACCAGCATCCTGTTGGTGCCGTGCCAGAACCGCACCAGCATCCCGTTGATGCCGCGCCTGAACAGCACCAGCATGGTGTTGATGCCGCGCCTGAACAGCACCAGCATGGCGTTGGTGTTGCGGCTGGTCTGCATCAGCACACAGGGTATACCGCAGCTAACGACCACCCCCCTAAAGATGCCCGCGACCCTGATGCCTATTCTGACGGCTATGATTTTGGCCCAGGGATTGCCCATAGCCATAAAGAAGAACACCCCCTTGCCGCCTTGCTGGTTGACCGTTTGGAAGGCTTAGGTACTGGGGCGCAGAGCCTGATGACCTACGATTGGCAAGCGTGGTATGGTAAAACCGCCGACCGGGCCGTGATCAGGGCGGAAGGCAATATCGACGCGGGGCAATTTACCGATGCGCGTAATGAAGTGCTATGGGGCCACGCCTTAACCCCGTTCTGGGATACGCAACTGGGTATCCGCTATGATGCGGGGGCAGGGCCTGAGCGTAGCTGGGCCACTTTCGGCTTACAAGGCTTTACCCCGTATTGGCTGTATGTCGAAGCCACCGCCTATATCGGCGAGCAAGGCCGGGTCGCGTTTCGGATTGAAAACGAATATGATTTGCTGATTACCCAACGCCTGATCCTGCAACCGCGTGTCGAAGCCAATTTTTATAGCCAAGGCGATGCCGGGCGCGGTATTAGCAGTGGCTTGTCTGATTTTGAAAGCGGCTTACGGTTACGCTATGAAATCCGCCGCGAATTCGCGCCTTATATTGGTGTGGAATGGTCTACCGCGCCAACGGTTAACCATATCGACAGCCGCACCGATATGACCCGTTGGGTGGCTGGGGTGCATTTTTGGTTTTAGGGGATGGGCTTTATATCGTTATTAAGCAAGGGTATGTTTTGTGTTTTTTGTGTTAAATTACTGCATAGTGCATTAGTATTTTAGGAGCCGTTATGGCACGACAAATATCCCACTCCAGTATCAAAGTGATAAGCCGGAATGAGCAAATATCGCTGGACAGGCAAGTGCTGGTTGAGGAGCAAAAGCAAGGCGTGTGGCTAATCCGCACTATAACGGTTATCCCCGACAACGAACACTGGTTACAGCATCCTAAAGTAGCCGCCGATTTGCAACAGGCGTTAGCATGGGCTACCGCCCATCCGGCAAGCGATGCCAGTCTCGATAGCGTGATGGAAAAACTGCATGAAGGCGAGTGATGCCAGAATGTCTAAGGTGTGTCTTGATTTAAATAATCCTGTTTTTCAAGAAAATTTGTTGTTTTTATAAAACGGCGTCTTGGATACTTTCTTCCTGAATTAGCTTATGTCAGATCAGTTTACTGTAAAATTGTTTTTTTCTTATTCGCATAAAGACGAGTGCTTTCGTAATAAATTGGCGGAGCATTTAAGTAAGCTTAAGCGTGACAAGGTGATTGATGCTTGGCACGACCGTAAAATCCCCGCTGGCGAGGAATGGGAAAAAGCCATTGATGACAATCTTGAAGCTGCCCATATTATTTTATTGCTGATTAGCTCTGATTTTTTGAATTCTGATTATTGCGATTATGAAGTAAAACGCGCCATGCAGCGACACGAGGAAAAGTCAGCGACGGTAGTTCCGGTATTGCTGCGTCCTTGTGACACTGAGGGTTGTGATTTTATGAAGTTGCAGGGGTTGCCAAAAGATTTAATGCCAGTGTCTAAGTGGGGCGACCAAGATGATGCTTTTACTGATATTGCTCAAGAAATACGCTCAATTGCTGAGAAAATTCGCAAAGAAAATACCGATTGTAAACAAAGTGCTGATGGAATGAGCGGGCAAATAGGGAACAGCTTCCAATACGGTACGGCTAACAAAGACAATGTCATTTTGCCATATTACGATGAATTGGTGGTTATAAGAAGGGCGTTGGCAAACTTCTTTGAAATTTTGGGCGAAGAAAATTCTTTACCCAAAGACCTTGACTATAGGTTGCGGCAAATAGCCGATAACTATAAGAGGCTAAAAAATGATTCTGAGAAATAAAAGAGGAATATGATGAACACGTCAATAGTTGTTGGTGATTTTTCAAAGAGTGTTCCGGTTAACGGCTTTTCTCCTGTAGTTAATTACGATGCTGCTAAAAAAGCCAGTAAGCATTATCTTGATATTGCGCAAAACTTAAATAGCTTAGGTGATGCATATCAAGAGCAAGGGATGTATGCGCACGCGGAACAAGCATTTCTACAAAGTAGGGAAATTTATGAAAACGCATTAGGAAAAGATCATCCTTATGTTGCTAATTGTTTAAATAATCTGGCTGTTATTTATAAAGCCCAAGGATTGTATGAACAGGCCGAACCTTTGTATCAGCAAAGCTTGGCTATTTATGAAAAAGCTTTAGGAGAAAATGCGCCTGATGTTGCTAATTGTTTAAATAATCTGGCGAATCTGTATCAAGCGCAAGCTAAGTTTGAGCAAGCAGAGCCCATATATCAACGGGTTCTGGCGGTGTTGCAGGAGTCTTTGGGAATAAATCATCCAGTGATTGCTAATATACTGAATAATATGGCTAATCTTTATCAAGCGCAAGCGAAATATGGGCAAGCGGAACCTATGTATCAGCGGGGCTTGGCTATTTATGAAAAAGCTTTGGGGGCAGAACATCCTGATGTAGCTCTTGGTCTAAATAACTTGGCTATGCTGTATTACGCGCAAGGTAAATATGGGCTAGCGGAGCCTTTGTTTCAACGAAGTTTAGAAATTAGGATAAACGCTTTAGGGCAAGAGCATCCTGATGTGGCACTGAGTTTAAGCAACTTAGCGGAACTGTATCGGAAGCAGGGCAAGTATGAGCAAGCAGAGCCCTTGTATCAACAAGGTTTAGCTATTAGGGAAGCTATCTTAGGAAAAGACCATCCCGATGTTGCTAGCAGTTTAAATAACTTAGCAACACTTTATGAGGTGCAAGGGAGATATGGAGAAGCTGAATCGTTGTATTTACGGAGTTTGGTTATTAGGGAGAAAGCTTTGGGTCAAAATCATCCTGATGTTGCCGATGTTTTAAGTAACTTAGCTGTAGTTTACCATGCTCAAGGAAAATATGATGAAGCCGAGCCTTTGTGTCAACGAAGTTTAACTATCAGGCAAAACGCCTTAGGGGAAGAGCATCCTAGTGTTGCGCTGAGTTTAAGCAATTTAGCGGAACTTTATCGAAGACAAGGCAAGTATGCACAAGCCGAACCGTTGTTTAAAGAGGGATTGCGTATTAGGGAAAAGGTTTTAGGTAAAGATCATCCTGATGTCGCCAACAGTTTGAATAATTTAGCCTTGCTTTATTATGTACAAGGTAAGCATGATCAAGCCAAAGAGTATTTTATAAGAAATCTGGCAATTTGTGAAAAGGTCTTAGGTGCAGATCACCCAACGACAAAACAGGCGAAATCAAATTATGAGTTGTTTTTAGCCGCACGGCAAAACCAATGAAATTACCGTTCTCCCAGTCATTTGGCGTACTATAAGCCAACAGGCGTGGTGTTCATGCGCTTGTCCCCGTCCGTTCGTGCAGAATCCTGCCGCAGCACAAACAGATGGGGCAAGCGCAGTATGAATGTCCAATTTCCCGCGCCCCTTCGCCATCAACCTCGGAACCACTGCCATGCACACACAAAAACTCAAGGATTTGCAGCATCATCATGATTTCGCTGTGATTAGTCGACAAGGTGAGCGGCGTACTTGGCAGGTGTTGGTGCTGACCTTGATTATGATGGTGTTGGAAATTATGGCGGGGACGCTGTATGGGTCGATGGCGTTGCTGGCGGACGGTTGGCACATGGCGACGCATGTCGCGGCGTTTATGATTACGCTGTTGGCTTACCGCTATTCCAGGCTTCATGCGGATGACCATACGTTTGCGTTTAGTGCGGGTAAGGTGGGGGTGTTGGGTGGATTTGCCAGTTCTATCGCGCTGGGGGTGGTGGCGTTGATGATGTTGCTGGAGTCTGGCGAGCGGATTTTTCATCCTCGGACGATTCATTTTGACGAGGCGTTGGTGGTGGCTGGGGTGGGGCTGTTGGTGAATGTGTTGTGTGCGTGGTTGCTGAAAGACCATGACCATCACGATCATCATGCCGCTCATGAGGGCCACGGCCACGAGCATCATCACGACCATAACCTTAAGGCGGCTTATGCGCATGTTTTGGCGGACGCGCTGACTTCGGTGCTGGCGATTGTCGCGTTGGTGGCGGGTAAGTTTTATGGTTGGGTGTGGCTGGATCCGGTGATGGGGATTGTCGGGGTGCTGGTGATTGCCCGTTGGTCTTATACCTTGATTGGCGAAACTAGCCCGGTGTTGTTGGATGAAAGCGTGGGGCAGCATTATCAAACGGAGATCCGGCAAGCCCTTGAGCAAGATGCCGATAACCGGGTCGCGGATTTGCATATTTGGTGTGTAGGGCCTGGGCATTTTGCGGTGATTGTTTCGGTGGTGTCGCATCAGCCGCAAGCGCCGGATTATTATAAGGCCTTGCTTAAGCCTTTTTACCGTTTACGCGGTTTGGGTAAGCTTTCGCATATTACGGTGGAGGTTAACCAGTGCGTAGGGGAGGGCTGTGATGGTTAAGGGAGAGGGTAGGGGTTTTTTGACAGCGGATAAACGATGATTAGTGTAATACAGCGCGTGACTAGCGCGAAGGTGACGGTTGATGCGGTGGATATTGGCGTGATCGGTACGGGGATTATGGCGTTGGTGGGGGTGGAAAAGCCGGATACCCGCCAAGCTGCACAACGTTTGTTAGAGCGTATCCTAAATTATCGGATTTTTGCCGATGCCAATGACCGGATGAATTTAAGCCTGCGGGATATTAACGGCGGCTTGTTGTTGGTGCCGCAGTTTACCTTGGTGGCGGATACCCAAAAAGGCAACCGTCCCAGTTTTGCCAGTGCCGCCCCGCCTGAGCAGGGGCGTGAGTTGTTTGGCTATTTGCAGGAATTGGCGCAAGCGACTTATCCGCAGGTGGCGTTCGGGCAGTTTGGTGCGGATATGCAGGTGGCGTTGGTCAATAACGGGCCGGTGACGTTTACGTTGAGGACTTAGGAGCGTGCATAAAATTAAGTAGGCGTTCATTTACGCCTCAGTGTGTTAAACCCCACCCCTCGGTTCCTGAGCGAAGCCGAAGGGCCCTTTGCAGGGGAGGGAGCCAATGTCTTCCCCGTCGTTCCCGCACGGCATAGCCAGCGAAAAGCCTAAGGGGTTTTCGGCTTGCAGTTTTTGCGCGGCTTGCTTTGCGTGTAGTTGTTGGCTTGTTGCCTGTGCCCGGCGGGCTTGTTCGCTTAGCCCTAAGGTGTTGTAGATGACGCTGAGGTTTTGGTGCCAACTGGCATGGTGCGGCTGTTTGGCGATGGCCTGTTGTAAGAGCTTGAGAGCGGTTTCGGCTTGGCCTTGTTGGAAGCGGACAATGCCCAGCATGTGTAGGGCGGCGGCGTGCTGGGGCTGGTGTTGCAGGATGGTGCTAAAAATCGTGGCGGCGGCTTCCTGTTCGCCTGCTTGTAAGCGCGTCATGCCTTGAAAGAAATAGCCTGCGGGTAAGGCGGCGGGCGGCTCCGGGTCGGTTTGCGCCTCGCTTGGCGGGGCGTTGAGGATGTCTTCCAAGGGCTGCAAGAAATCGGCGTAGCGCCGCCATTTTTCGGTTGAGGTGTTGTAGATGGGTTGCCGCACTTGCCAGACGCTGGCGGTTTTTACGGCGCGTTCTAAGTTTTGGTAATTCAATACGGTGTCTGTCCAGTCCAGTTGCAGGTAGGTGAGGATTTGCCGGGCGGCGGCTTCGGTGTCGGCGACGACATCCTCGTAGCGGATGGTCAAAATCGGTTTTACCAGTACCGCATCCCAATGGCGCATTAAGGCTTGATGGTCGCGCAGTTGTTTGCCGATGTCTTCTAGGTCGTAGGCGAAGCCCATGCCGCCAAATTTGGCTTGGTAATCGGTGAAGTAGTTGGAGACGGCGACATCACGCGGTTCGCGCAGAACATGGATAATGGGGGCGTTGGGGAAAAGCAGGCGGATTAGGCCGATGTTTTCAAAATTATGCGGCAATTTATCGACGATATAGCGGGCATCGGGGGCGTAGTGGCGCAACTCCGCGAGGATTTCGTCGGCATAGTGGCGGGCTTGGTCTGCGGTTAAGTCGCGGACACAGGCGGGGTAGTGTTGCCCTGAGCCTAGATGGCGTTCCCAGGCGTTGAGTTTTTGGATAATGCCTGACAGGAGGCCGATTTCGCCCGCGACAAAAATGTCTTTATGGCCGCCTAAGATTTGTTCGACTAAGGTGGTGCCGGAGCGGGGCATCCCTAAGACAAAGGTGGGCTGGGCGGACGGGTTGCCGTAAGCTTGGGTTTGGGCGAAAAAATCCGCCGTGAAGGTTTGGCGTATCGCCCGGCACTGTTGGCTATGTTGCTCGGCATTGTAGCTGAGTAATTTACGGTTGGCGGCGTTGGCTTGGTTAACAAACTGGAAGGCTTTGGGGTAGTCTTTTAGGTGTTCCCAAACCGCCGCCAAATCAAACAGCAAACAGCCGGACACCGCGCCTTGTAAGCTGGGCAGGTAGGCGACCCGTTCTATGTGCGCCAAGCGTTCGGGGTCTTCGGGGAAGCGCCGGGCGTTAATCAACGCGCCTAAGGCAGCGACCGGATGCCGGGCGGTTGCCGCTTCAAAATGGGTGAGGGCTTCGTCTACCCGCCCCCATTGCAATAATAATTGCCCTAGGCCTAAGCAGGCGGGGGTATAGTCCGGCACTTGCGCTAATGCTTGCCGATAGTAGTCTTCCGCCAGACTTTCTTCGCCTGTGACGCTGGCGATTGCCACTAGGGCTTCGGCGCGGCTTAAGCCCGAATCGTTGGCGGTCAGCGTTAGGGCTTGTTCGGCGGCTAACCGTGCGCCCTGTTCGTCAAAATACTTTGCCCCCAGTTGCGCCAGTTGCGCCCATAATGACGCGTTATCCGGTGCGTGTTGGATGGCGGTCTGCATATAGCGTACGGCTTTGCCATAATGGCCTTGCACCCGCGCCAGGGTGGCTAGCTGCATCAGCAATTCGACATCTTCTGGGTGCTTGCTTAAGGCGTTGCGTAACGATTCGGCGGCTTGTGCGTGTTTGTCTTGTCCGGCTAAGACCAATGCTAAGAGTTTGACGCATTTGAGTTCATCCAAACCTGCGTCTAAGGCGTGTTGGATGGCGGTTTCGGCGGCTTCCCAGTACCGTAGGGCGACGTAGGTGTCCACCGCGACCAGTAACCATTGCTGTAAATGCCCACCGCCCGCCGCCTGTGCGTGTGCCACGGCTTGCAGGGCGAGTTCAAAGTCTTCCAGATATAAAGCGCAACGGGCGATATTGATGTGCAAGGCGGCTTGTTGCGTTGCCGGGCTGTATGGTACCGCGCGTTGGAAATCGGCCAGCGCGTCGGCAAAATGGCCTAATTGCATCCGCACTAAACCGCGCCGCGCCTGTGCCAGATAGGCGTTCGGCTGTTGGCTTAGGACTTGGTCTAAAGCAGCTAAGGCGGGTAAGGGGTCTTTTAACAGGAAATGGATGGCGGCGATGTCGGTTAAGGTGTCGGCATCGGTGGCTAGGGTAGCTTCCGGCGGCAAGGCCTGTAAGCATTCGCGGCCTTGGTCAAACTGTTGCTGTTGGCAAAACAATACGCCCAGTAAAGCCAATAAGGCTGGCTGCTGGGGGTGTTCTGCCAAGGCTTGTTGGCACAGCGCCGCCGCTTCGGCTAACGCGCCTTGTTGTTGTAAGGTTCTGGCGGCGGTAAGTTGGGGCGGGTTGATGGCTTGGGTCATAAGCGGCGAGAATCTGGTAGGCGGGGCTGAACGTTGGTATTCTGGGTTTAGTATCGCGCAAAGGCTAAAGGCCTTTGCATTCCGCCCGATATTTTGCTGGTGGCCTTTCAGGTGTTTTCAACCTGAAAGGCCTAAGCCGTGGTTGGGCGGGGTGTCAGACAAAGACAAATTGGCTATCGGGCAGGCCTGCCGGGAGTCCGGTCAATTCAATGGTCGCGGTATGTTGTGCCGTGCTAGAGATAAAGACGAAGCTTGAATTATAACCGCCACGAGAGGTGGTGTGCCATTCTTGAACATAACCGGTCCTGCGCGTGTATTGGCTGGAAATTAGCAAGGCTTTGGTCGCCCCGGCTTGCCAAGAGACCCGATCATGGAATGCATAGGCAGTGATAATGCCATTCGTCCCGATTCCAAAGGTATCGGCTTGCGAAATATAGTGGCTTCTGTTGACGTGGTCGGTACCGACAAAAGACGCGCCGCTTATATTAGCGAACAATAATTTGTCTTCTAAGCCAAAACCGCTTAAGTCAATGCTGGGTGTTGTCCAGTAGGGGCTGGTCAGCAGGGTGATTTCTTGTACGGAGCTGTCGAACACGCTGCCGACGTTAGCGGCGCTGGTCGGGTCGGAAATGGTGTAGGCGGTAGGGGCTTCAATATCGGTGATGGCGGTGTTGAGCAGTAGGGTCTCGCCGTTTTTGGTGAAAGTGTGGTAGCCGTTGCTGATACCTTTATCCGTCCAGCCGCTATCCATTTTTATGGTGTTGCTGCCATCGCTGGCATCGACTTTTAGGGTGTTGTTGCCGCTGATGTTGTGGATGCTTTGGGTATCGACGATTAAGGTGTCGTGGCTGTCCGCTAGGCGGATGGTTTCGATGTTTTTTAGTGTCGTGGCGGTGCGTAAGTCGATGGTTTGGTTGGTCGCCATGATTTGCAGGTTGTTGCTGCCTGTGCCGCCGTCGATGGTGTCACCGTTAAAATCGCTGATTTGCAGGGTGTCGTTGCCCGCCCCGCCGAGCAGGGTGTCCACGCCCAAGCCGCCGCTCAAAATGTCATTGCCTGCCCCGCCGTCCAGGACATTATTGGCATCGTTGCCTTTCAGGGTGTTGTTGAGGTCGTTGCCGGTGCCGTTGATGGCATCTGTGCCTGTCAACATGAGCTTTTCAAAGTTTGCGGCTAATGTCCAACTGATGGAGGATTTGATTTTATCGGTGCCGCCATTGGCCGTTTCGACCAAGGTGTCGGCGGTGCTGTCGACGACGTAAACGTCGTCTCCGCTGCCGCCAATTAAAATATCGGCATCGCTACCGCCGTCCAAGCTGTCGTTGCCGTCGCCGCCGATGAGGATGTCGTCGCCGTCGCCGCCTTTTAATATGTCATTGCCCGCGTCGCCGATCAGGTTGTCATTGCCGCCGTAGCCGAACAGTTTGTCGTCTGACAGGCCGCCGATTAGGGAGTTGTTTTGGTCATTACCTTTTAAAGTCGCCATATATCCACCGTTTACAAGAAATTGATTATGAGTTGGTTGCGATTTTTGTTCCGCAGCTTGTCAGGCCGAATGAGGTTATTTAGACAAAAACAAATTGGCTGTCGGGCAGACCGGCGGGGAGTCCGGTTAATTCAACCGAGCCATTATGCCCTACCGTTTTGACGCTAAGCGTAGTGGTTGTGTAGTAATAGCCGCTGGAACTGCCGGGATAGACATGTTGGACAAAGGTGCTGATGCGGGTTAGCTGGCTAGAAATCAGCAGAGCCTTGGTCGCCCCGGCTTGCCAAGACACTAAGTCATGGCCCCAGTGGTTGGTAAAACCGTAGCTTTGTGAGATGTAGCGGCTGCGGCTGACGTGATTAATGGTGAAAACGGGCCATCCTTGTATGCCGCCATCCCCTAAGGAAATGAGCAATTTGTCTTCCAGACCAAAACCGCTGAGGTCGATACTGGAGACTCCCCAAGCGTCATAAGGCTTGCCGCCAAAGTCAATGGTGATGTCTTGTTCTGAGCTGTCGAACACACTGCCGATATTGGCGGCGCTGGTCGGGTCGGAAATGGTGTATTGGGCGGGGGCGACAATATCGGTGATGGCGGTATTGATCTGCAAGGTTGCGCCGTCTTTAGTCAGGGTGTGGTAGCCGTTGATGATGCCGTTGTCTGTCCAACCGCCGTCTATTTTTAGGGTGTTGCTGTTGTCGCTGGCATCGACTTTTAGGGTATTGTTGGTGTTGCCGAGGTTGAGGATGCTTTGGGCATCGACGATTAAAGTGTCGTGGCTGTCCGCCAAGCGGATGGTTTCGATACTTTTTAGCGTCGTGGCGGTACGCAAATCCAACGTTTGGTTATCCGTCATAATTTGCAGGCTGTCCATGCCTGTGCCGCCGTCTATCATATCGCCGTTAAAATCGCTGATTTGTAGGGTGTCGTTGCCCGCCCCGCCGAGCAGGGTATCCATGCCCAAGCCGCCGCTCAAAATATCATTGCCCGCCCCGCCATCTAGGATATTGTCTGCATCATTGCCTTTCAGGGTGTTGTTGAGGTCGTTGCCGGTGCCGTTGCTGGCATCTGTGCCTGTCAATAGTAGCTTTTCAAAGTTTGCGCCCAATGTCCAACTGATGGAGGACTTGATTTTATCGGTGCCGCCATTGGCCGCTTCGATCAGGGTATCGGCGGCATTATCGACGAAGTAAACGTCGTCTCCGCTGCCACCAATTAAAATATCGGCACCGCTGCCGCCATTCAGGCTGTCGTTGCCGTTGCCGCCGATGAGGATGTCGTCCCCATCGCCGCCTTTTAAGATGTCATTGCCCGCGTCGCCGATCAGGTTGTCGTTGCCGCCGTAGCCGAACAGTTTGTCGTCGGACAGGCCGCCGATTAGGGAGTTGTTTTGGTCATTACCTTTTAAAATTGCCATATATCCACCGCTTAATAAAAGTTTATGTGCTTAACGCCATGCTGCGGTTTTGCCACCGCTCACAGCTTATCTGGTTAAAATGACTGCATTATTAACTAGATAATCTATTAGTTTTTTGCAGGCTACCGGATAGAATCCGTCAAAAATATGTCTTAAGTAAGCCAAGATGCAGGCGTTATGGGCTGTTAAGCCCATTTTGGCTTGACTTGGGTATGTCTGACAGGATCTATTTGAGTGTTGCCTATTGTTGCGCGTACTTCTTCTGGATTTCGCCAAACAGAATATAACGCCTTTGGTTTGGCTGGCGTTACGGTAGCAAATAAATGCGGGAATAACTATTAAGTATTACCCAAGGCTAGGTAAATTTGTCACAACAAGGTGATGGGGTGGCTACGCATCCGGTATATGCACTGGCAAGGTGTGCCGGATTTTCTTTGGGTGGCGGCGCAATGTCACACGCGCTACGCGGGCATCCTTGTATAATGCGGTTTTTAATTTGAGATTGTTTAAGCTATGAGCCTTTCCCTTGTTGAACTTGAAACCGTGGTGCGCGAAGCGGGGCAAATTGCCTTGGCGCATTTTAGAGATTTAAAAAATACCGCTATCCACAAAAAAAATCCGCGTGATTTTGTGACTGCCGCCGATTTGGCGGTGGAGGCGTATTTGCAGGCGGTGTTGACGGAAAAATATCCTCAGTATGGGTTTTGGGGCGAAGAGAGCGGGCAGTCGGCAAATCAAGCTTCGCGCTGGATTGTTGACCCGATTGACGGTACGCATTCGTTTGCTAGGGGGCAGTATTTTTGGTCGATCAGTGTCGCGTTGGAAATTGACGGTGAGCTGATGGCGGGGGCCGTGTATGCGCCGGCTTTGGATGACTATTACACGGCGGCAAAAGGTCAGGGTGCGTTTAAAAACGGTCAGGCGATTACGGTTTCTGCTGAGGCCAGTTTGGCGGATGCAATGGTGGCGACGGGGTTTGCCTGTTTACGCGCGTATCTGACCGATAATAATTTGGCGCGGTTCGGGCGTATCGCCCAGCAAACTACCGGGCAGCGGCGGTTCGGGTCGGCGGCGATGGATTTATGCTTGGTCGCCGACGGTCAGGTCGATGCGTTTTGGGAGCAGGAACTGAATTTGTACGATGTCGCCGCTGGCGCGTTGATCGTTTTGGAAGCGGGCGGTACGGTCACGGATTTTCAGGGTAATGCTGGGGTGTTCCCTAAGCAGATTTTGGCGACCAATGGCAAGGTTTTAGCGGATATTTTGGCGTTGATGTGAACGCCGATTGAAGGGGCTGTACCCTAGGGTACAGCTTACCGGGCATTTTTTGATAATGATGGCTTAATAATGGCGACTAAATATCTCAATCCTTACACCGATTTCGGCTTTAAAAAGTTGTTCGGCGAAGAAGCCAGTAAAGACCTGTTGGTGGATTTTTTAAACCAACTGTTGCCGCCCCAGCATCAAGTGGCGGAGCTGAGTTTTAAGAACCCGGAAAAAATGCCCGGCACGGCGAAAGAGCGCAAGGCGATTTTTGACATTTACTGTAAGAACGTCAATGGCGAGCAGTTTATCGTCGAGATGCAGAAGGCCAAGGTGAAATTTTTTAAAGACCGCTCGCTGTTTTATTCGACTTTTCCGATTAAGAACCAAGCCCAAAAAGGCGGCTGGTCGTTCAAGCTACTGCCCGTATACATGATCGCCATTTTGGATTTTGTCTATGACGAACAGGAAGAGGCGGCGAAATTCCGCCGCGATGTTTGTCTGAAAGACCAGGACGGCGATATTTTCTACGATAAGCTGCATTTTAAGTTTCTGCAAATGCCGTTGTTTAACAAACAGGCGGATGAATTGGCAACGCACTTTGACAAGTGGCTGTATTTTCTTAAAAATCTGGAGAACTTCGACCATATCCCCGCGATACTTAATGAGCCGATTTTCCAAAAAGGTTTTGAGATTGCCGAATTGGCGCACTTGCGGCCTAAGCAGTTTGACGATTACCAAAAAAGCTTGCTGGACTATTGGGAGGTGAAAAATGTAATGGACACCTCGTTTGAGGAAGGGGTTGTGAAAGGTAAAGAGGAAGGCTTGGCGGAAGGGATTGCGAAAGGTAAAGAGGAAGGCTTGGCGGAAGGGATTGCGAAAGGCAAAGAGGAAGGTTTGCTGGAAGGGGTGACGAAAGGTAAGGAAGAGGGGCTAATGGCAAGCAAGTATGCTGTCGCCAAGACGATGTTGGCGGACGGCGAACCCTTGGAAAAAATTATCCGTTACACGCAATTGTCCGCCGAACAAATTGCGGCTTTAAACGGCACGCGCAAGTAGCTTTTTCATCAGCTACTTGTGGGAGGGGCTTGCCGCAAAGGCGGGCAGGCTGCCCGCACTTCAAAGGGATTAGTAAGGCGCTTCGCTAGGCTTGGGCTTTAAGTTTTCGGGGTCTTTGTCAGTGCCGCCGCTGCGCATAAAGCCAAACAGGCTGGTGATTTTTTCCCATAAGGTTTTGTCCAAGTCGCGTTTGGGCACGTTGACGGTCTGCTCCTTAGGGGCTTTGATAGTGGGTACGCCGCCGCCCGGTTTCAGGTCGCCTTGCATTCCGGCCAGTTCGTCGCCGTTAAACACTAAGGTGACGCGTTTTTTCACTTCGTCTTGGCCGCTGACTTTATCGGCATAGATATAATCCCAACGGGATTGGTGGAAGACGTTTTTCAACATCGGCGAACCCATGATATACAGCACTTGGCGTTTGCTCATGTGCGGTTTGAGCTGGTCTATCATGTCCTGTTCGACAATATTGCCTTGCTGGATTTCCAACGTATATACGCCGGGCAGGTGGTTTAAGACCATCGAGCAGGAGGCTAGGGTTAGTGATAGCAGACAGACGGAAAAAAGCGGTTTACTCATGGGGCCGGCAAGTTCGGTTAAAAACGTAAAATCATACAGGATGTTAAACGATTATCCTATAAAACTGTCATGCCTTGATGGCTTGAAAAAGGCTACAATGGACAGAATTTTCACCCACTGCCGCCATTGCGGCGAACCGGAGTTTACCAATGGAATCCCATGATTTAAGAAATGCGGGCTTAAAAGTGACGCTGCCGCGCGTTAAGATCCTGCAAATTTTAGAAAAACAGCTTAACGAGCGGCATTTGACGGCGGAAAAGGTCTATAAAATTCTCCTCAGCGAAAATGAGGAAATTGGTTTGGCGACCGTTTACCGGGTACTGACCCAGTTTGAGGCGGCAGGCCTGGTGACCCGCCACCATTTTGAAGGCGGCAATTCGGTGTTTGAATTGGCGACCGCCGACCATCATGACCATATTATGTGCATGAAATGCGGCAAGGTCGATGAATTTACCGATCATGTGATTGAAACCCGCCAGAAAGAAATTGCCGACCGGCTCGGTTATGAACTGACTGACCACGGCCTGTATTTATACGGTTTTTGCCCTCATTGCAGAAAATCCTGATTTTTCCTCCTACCGATACTATTCATGTTTAAACCCTTAATATTTTATATCGGCCTGCGTTATACGCGGGCAGAGCGGCGCACACAGTTTATCTCCTTTGTCACCTTGGCATCGGTGCTGGGTATTGCCTTAAGTGTGGTCGCTTTAATCACGGTGCTGTCGGTGATGAACGGTTTTGTCGAGCAGATCAGTGCGCGTATGCTCAGCATGACCGCCCATGCGACGATGACCGGAAAATACGGGCAATTAGACGATTGGCAAGCCCTAGACCAAAAACTGGCGGGTATCCAGCATGTCCAAGGTGCAGCGCCGTTTATTAACGGGCAGGTGATGATTAACGCCGATAGGCGGGTTAGCGGTACGGTGCTGACCGGGGTGTTGCCGGATAAGGAAGCTAATGTCTCGGAAGTCGCGCAGAAAATGGTTGACGGCAAACTGGGCGATTTGGTGGCTGGGCAATACGGTATTGTTTTGGGGGCGGAGTTGGCTAATTATTTGGGGGTGATGATGGGCGATAAAATCACCGTCATCAGCCCGCAGGTCAATTCTACGCCAGCGGGGGTGGTGCCTCGGATGCGCCGCTTTACCGTGGTCGGCATTTTTAAGGT
This sequence comes from Methylovulum psychrotolerans, assembly GCF_002209385.1. NCBI lineage: Bacteria > Pseudomonadati > Pseudomonadota > Gammaproteobacteria > Methylococcales > Methylococcaceae > Methylovulum > Methylovulum psychrotolerans. The sequence continues at coordinate 181,624 of NZ_CP022129.1, read as the reverse complement.
GGGCATGTTTGAATATGACCGCAATATGGCTTTTATCCATTTGGACGATGCCGCGAAGCTGTTCCGCATGGAGGGGGCGGTGTCGGCGGTGCGCATCCGGCTGGATAATTTGTTGGATGCCCCGCGCATTACCTTGGCGTTGGCCAACCAATTTGCCGGTGAGTATGCGGTCAGCGATTGGACAAAGGCGCACGATAATTTTTTCCAGGCCATTAAAATGGAAAAGCGGGTGATGTCGATCATTTTGCTGCTGATGGTTGCCGTGGCGGCGTTTAATATTGTCTCGACGCTGATTATGGTGGTGACGGATAAGCGCGGCGATATTGCCATTTTGAAGACCCAAGGCCTGACTTCGGGTTCGGTGATGGGCATTTTTATGGTACTGGGCACGGTGATCGGTTTGGCGGGGACGGCTTTGGGTGTGGTCGGCGGGGTGTTGCTGTCGCTGAATATCGCCGATTTGATCCATGCCATTGAAGAGGCGACCGGGTTTAAATTTTTATCGGCGGAAATCTATTACATCAGCGATTTGCCGTCAAAATTGCTGTGGACGGATGTTTATGGCATCGCGGGCATGGCGTTTTTGCTGTCCTTATTAGCCACCATTTATCCCGCTTGGCAAGCGTCGAAAGTCAATCCGGCGGAGGTGTTGCGTTATGAATAAGCCAGCTATTTTAACTTGCCAGAATCTGACCAAACGCTATAGCCAAGGTGAGTTGGATGTCGAGGTCTTAAAAGGCGTTAACTTGCAGATAGGCATCGGTGAACAAATTGCCATTATGGGCGCGTCCGGTTCCGGCAAAAGCACGTTGCTGCATTTACTGGGCGGTTTGGATAAGCCCACGGGCGGCGAGGTGGTGTTGGACGGGGTGAACTTGAACAAGGTCAGCAGTAGCCAGCAGGCGAAACTGCGCAACAAGTCGCTGGGCTTTATCTACCAATCGCACCATTTGCTGGGCGAGTTTACCGTCTTGGAAAACGTCGCCATGCCGTTGTTGATTGCCGGGCTGTCGGTCGCCGAGGCGAAAGTCCGCGCTACGACCTTATTGCAACGGGTCGGTTTGGGGCATCGTATTGCCCATAAGCCGGGGGAGTTGTCCGGCGGCGAACGCCAACGCGCCGCCGTGGCGCGGGCGTTAATCAACAAACCGGCGGTGATTTTAGCGGATGAGCCGACCGGAAATTTGGACAGCAAAACCGCCGAACAGGTTTATCAATTAATGTTGGAGCTGAACCAAGAATTGCAGGTGAGTTTTTTGGTGGTGACGCATGACCATGAGTTGGCGGCGAAGATGGGTAAGGTGTTGCACATGGAAGATGGGGTGATTGTGGGAGGATAGGTAGCTGTTCTCGCGTAGCCAAGCCGTATTGTCCGATACAACAGATAAGCATAAGCAACCATTATGATTAAAGAATTAAGGCTAAAAAACTGGAAAAGCTTTGCCGATGCCACGTTGTATATTGACCCGTTGACGTTGTTGATAGGCACTAATGCCAGTGGTAAGTCGAATGCTTTGGATGCTTTGTTGTTTTTGCATCGATTGGCTTCTGGGGGTTATATTTTTGATGCGATTAATGGTAATGGCGATACCAAGCTTCAGGCTTTGCGGGGTGGGATTGAGTGGGTTTGCCTTAAGCCGCATAGACAATTTACGCTTGAAGTTTTGGCGGATGGTGTGGAGGCAAACCAAGATTGCCGTTATGTGCTGACGGTTCAGGTCAATCAGCTTAACGTAGAGTTGATTGCAGAGAGCTTAACGCTGTTGACGTATGAATCGGTAGGAGGGCTTCTTCCCAAAGAAAAAGATATTTTCAGGTATAACAGTAAAGATGGTGGTGGCGGGAATAATTTGTGTTTGCTGAGCAGTTTTGCTTCTATTCCAAGCCTAGATGGAATTCTAACATTAAACCTTGGCTCAGCCCTTAGCTTAAACCAAACTAAAACATTTTTTGAAAAAGATGCCCTCGTTAATATCAATTATGTTCTCGCACAACTTAAACAAATTTTCATATTTGACCCCATCCCTAGCCATATACGCGACGACTCCCCTCTATCAAAAAAACTCAATACCGATGGTTCCAATATCGCAGGCGTTTTAGCGGCACTTGAACCCTCGCGCAAAGAAGAAGTTGAAGCAACGCTAACAAACTACTTTAAGTCCTTACCGGAATCGGATATTAAACGGGTCTGGGCAGAAACCATCGGTAGATTTAACTCTGATGCCATGCTCTACTGTGAGGAAGGCTGGGGCGAGGCGGCCAGCCATGAGATAGACGCACGCGGCATGTCTGATGGTAGCTTACGCTATCTGGCGATAGTCACTGCGCTATTGACACGCGAAAAAGGCAGTTTGTTGGTGATTGAAGAGGTTGATAACGGTTTGCACCCTTCGCGGGCGCATTTGCTGTTAGAAATGCTGAGGACATTAGGCAAAGAACGTGGGGTGGATGTGATTGTCACCACCCATAACCCTGCATTACTGGATGCGGCAGGCGGCAAAATGTTGCCGTTCATTACCGTGGCGCACCGTGACGGCAAAACGGGTGTAAGCCAATTAATCCAGCTTGAGGACGTTAACCAATTGCCCAAGCTGATGGCTTCGGGCAGTTTAGGCAAGCTTAGCACGGAAGGGCGGATTGAGGCCGCTTTGAAGCGTGAGGATGCGCAGTGAGAAAAGTGCTGATTATCGACACCAGCATTTTATGTGTTTGGTTGGCTGTGCCGGGTAAAGACACTTGTGGCTCAGATGATAACCGCTGGGATAAGCAGCGGGTCGATCAAACAATTCAAGACGAGCTACAAGCCCAAACGACGTTTGTCCTGCCCTTAGCCGCCCTTATTGAAACGGGCAACCATATCGCCCAAGCTCCTGCTTATCGGTTTGAGCGTGGGCAAGCCTTGGCGGATTTGTTGCGCAAGACGGCGGATAGTGAAACCCCGTGGGCGGCGTTTTCTGAACAATCTAGCTTATGGTCGCCGGAAAAGCTTAAATATCTCGCTGACACTTGGCCTAAATTGGCGGCGCAAAAGCTATCATTAGGCGATGCGACCATCAAAGATGTCGCCGACTATTATGCCCAAATGAATTATGTGGTGGAAATTCTTACAGGCGACCAAGGCTTAAAAGCCTATCAGCCCAGTGTGCCGCCGGATGTGCCTAGACGTAGGCAGCGGCGTTGACCGCCCATGATGGTCATCGCCCCGGCTTTTTTAGCAGGGATTGTGTTGGTGCAACAATTGGCGCAGTTGCCGTCGTGGTATTGGCTGGTGTTGTGTGCTGGGGCGGCGGGGCTGATGGCGTATTGGCGGTGGCTCTTCGGGGTGTTTTTCTTCTTGGGTGTGCTCTGGGCGGCACTGTTTGCCCAGCACCGCCTCGCCGACCGCTTGCCCGTGGCGTTGTCGGGGGTTGATACGGTCGTTACCGGGCGGGTTGCCGATTTGCCGGAGCAGGCCGAGCATCTGGTGCGTTTTGATTTGCAAGTTACGGACGCGCCGCCGCAGATCCCATCGAAAATACGCCTGAGTTGGTATGCGCCTGAGCAGGCTCTAAAGGCGGGGCAGTTATGGACGTTTACCGTTAAGCTTAAACCCCCGCATGGGACGCTCAATCCGGGCGGCTTTGATTACGAACGCTGGCTGTTCACCGAAGGTATGGGGGCGACGGGCAGTGTCCGCCCCTTTCCTAAGGCGGTGCGGGTAGTGGAAGCCTCGTGGCGGACACCGCTGGCTTTATGGCGGCAAGCGGTCAGTGACCGTTTGTCGGCGGCACCGATACCTGCTGAGTCCATCGCGTTGCTGAAAGCCTTAACCATCGGTTTCGGCAATGACATTAGCCCAGCGGCTTGGACGGTGTTCCGGCAAACCGGCACCACCCATTTGGTGGTCATTTCCGGCTCCCATATCGGCCTGATTGCGGGCGGCGTGTATTGGTTAGTGGCGCGGTTGTGGGCGCGGACGGGCTATCTGGCATGGTCGCCGCCACGGGTGGCGGCGCTGGCGGCATTAGTGGCGGGGACTGTCTATGCCGGGTTGGCGGGGTTTTCCGTACCCGCGCAACGCGCCGTAGTCATGTTGGCGGTGATGATGTTGGCGATTGTTTGGCAGCGTCCGGTGCGGCCTTTTTATACCTTGGCCTTAGCGTCGTTTGTGGTGTTGGTTTATGACCCGTTGGCGGTGTTGTCACCGGGATTTTGGTTGTCTTATTTTGCCGTTGCGGTGATTTTCTACGCGATTATGGGGCGTTTGGGCAAGCCGCATTATCTGAGCGAAGCTATCCGTATCAATTGGCTTACCTCGGTGGGGTTATCGCCGCTGTTGCTGTTCTTTTTTCAGCAAGTGTCTTTGTGCGCACCGTTAGCCAATATGGTGGCCGTGCCGGTGATCAGTTTTTTGTTAGTGCCGCTGGCCTTACTTGCTACGCTGTTACTGTTTGTTTACGCGCCTTTGGCGAATATGTTACTGGGGGCGGCGGATAAGTTATTGCAGGGTTTGATGTGGCTATTATCTGGTATGGCGCAATGGCCTTGGGCTAGCCTTAACCATCCGCAACCTTCCGGCTGGGCCTTGGCTATGGCGGTGTTGGGCTTATTGTTGCTGTTCGCCCCGCGTGGGTTGCCGTCGCGGTTTTTAGGGGCGGTGATGCTGTTACCGCTGCTGTTCCCGGATAGCCAGAAATTGCGCCCCGGCGAGTTGAATGTGACCGTGTTGGATGTCGGGCAAGGTTTGGCGGTGGCGGTGCAGACGGCTAACCATTGGCTGGTCTACGACACGGGCGCGAAGTTTTCCGCGCAAAGCGACAGCGGGTTGCAAGTCATCTTGCCGTTTCTGCGTTTGCAAGGGGTGGCGCGGTTGGATAAGCTGATGATCAGTCATGGCGATAATGACCATATCGGCGGTGCGGAATCGCTGTTGCATGAAATCCCGGCGGCTGAGGTGTTGACCAGTGTGCCGCAACTTTTGCAGGCCTACGCGCCGCAACAATGTGTGGCGGGGCAAGCGTGGCAGTGGGATGGGGTTAGCTTTACGGTCTTATCGCCGCCGTCCGGGCTGTTTGTCTCGGAGAATGACAATTCTTGTGTCGTCAAAATCACCTCGGCTTATGGTTCGGCGCTGTTGACGGGGGATATAGAGCGGGGGGCGGAACTCGGTTTGTTGAGGACCTATGGCGACCAGTTACACGCCGATGTGTTGGTCGCGCCCCATCATGGCAGTAAGACCTCGTCAACGGCTTCATTTTTGCAAACCGTGCAAGCGGAAACCGTTATTATCCCGGCGGGTTTCCAAAATCCGTTTGGCCATCCCCACGCGAAAATCCTGCAACGTTATCAAGCGTTAGGGGCGCAAGTGTTGAATACCGCCGACAGCGGTGCGGTGACTGTCCACTATGCGAATGGCATTAAGGCCTTGGCGTGGTTCCGGCACAGCGAGGCGCGGTATTGGCATTATCGCTGAGCATGAACGGCCTTAGCGTCTGGGTGACGGCGAAGAAAAAAACCTTATCCGGGCAAGAATGTTATAGAATAAACGGTTTTGAAAATTACTGCCGGGATTCACCGGCCCATAATAAAACAGTGGCTTAAGAATTATGCGATGTCCGTTTTGTGGAGCACACGATACCCGCGTACTGGATTCCAGATTAGCGAATGAAGGCGATCAGGTGCGCCGTCGTCGTGAATGTAATGTCTGTAAAGAGCGCTTTACCACGTTTGAAGTGGCGGAGCTGACCATGCCGCGCGTGATTAAACGCGGTGGTGTGCGGGAGCCGTTTGATGAAAAGAAATTGCGTTCGGGGATGTTGAAGGCTTTGGAAAAGCGTCCAGTCGAAGGCGATGCCATAGAAGCTGCCGTCAACCGTATCAAAAAAGACTTGATGGTGTTGGGTGAACGGGAAATTTCGGCGCAGGAACTGGGCGAAAAAGTGATGAAAGAATTGAGCGGTCTGGATCATGTCGCTTTCGTGCGCTTTGCCTCGGTGTACCGTAGCTTTCAGGATGTCAGCGAGTTTACCCAAATGATCGCCGATTTACAGAAGACCAGTTAATGTCCCAATCTGCCCGCGATGATGCGTTTTATATGGCGCGTGCCGTCCAGTTGGCGGCGAATGGCCGCTATACCACAGACCCTAATCCACGGGTCGGCTGTGTGCTGGTCAGGGACGGTGTCATTATTGGCGAAGGCTGGCATCAACAGGCAGGTTGTGCCCATGCTGAAGTGGCGGCGCTCAACAGTGTTGCCGATGCTCAAGGCGCGACCGCCTATGTGACGCTGGAGCCGTGCAGCCATTTTGGCCGGACTCCGCCGTGTTGCGACGCGCTGATTAAGGCGGGTATCCGCCGTGTTGTCGCCGCTATGGCAGACCCGAATCCATTGGTTGCAGGGCAGGGCTTGGCGCGGCTTAAGGCGGCTGGCTGTGAGGTGCAGGTCGGTGTTTTGGCCGCCGATGCCGAAGCGTTAAATCGGGGTTTTATCAAACGGATGACCGGGCAAGGCTCGTGGGTGCGCAGTAAATTGGCGATGAGCTTGGATGGGCGCACCGCTTGCGCATCTGGAGAAAGCCAATGGATTACCGCCGCACCAGCGCGGGCTGATGTCCACCGCCTCCGCGCCGAAAGCTCGGCGATTTTGACGGGCGTTAATACGGTGCTGGCGGATGATCCCAGCTTGAATGCGCGGGTCGATTTTCCGGTACTGCAACCGCTTAGGGTTGTGCTGGACACGCATTTGCAAACGCCGCCGACGGCGCGGATGGCGGCTCTACCGGGCCGCTCGTTAATCTTGACTTGCTCGGATGATGCGGTTAAGCAACAACGCTTACAAGCGGCGGGGTTTGAGGTGTACCGTTTGCCTGAGCAAAACGGGCGGTTGGCGTTGCCTGCCGTTATGGCATTTTTATCCGAACAGCAGGTTAACGAGGTTTTGGTCGAAGCGGGGGCGGTATTAAACGGCGCGTTGCTGGCGGAAAATTTATTGGATGAAATCGTGGTCTATATGGCGCCTGCGATCTTAGGCGATCAAGGCCGTGGCTTGTTCCATTTGCCTAAGGTGCTGACAATGGCGGATAAGCGCGAATTGCAGTTGCTGGATGTGCGGCAGGTGGGCGGGGATTTGCGCTTGACGTTGCGGCCACAAGAAGCGGTTATGGAATATCAGGCTAAGAGTTAAAAACGGTCATGATGCCTACACCAGTCAGGCTATTTCATATTACGGCTATTGATAATTTGGCGGCTATTTGTCGGCAAGGGGCTTTAGTTAGCAAGAATGCGCTGTGTGCCAAGAGGCTGGCTTATCAAAATATTGCCCATCTGGGTGCGCAAACAACCCGGTCAGTAAAGCCTGTGCCTAATCCACCGGGTGGTTCTGTCCATGATTATGTGCCATTTTATTTTGCGCCGCGTTCGCCCATGCTGTCGGCTCTACACAACGGCAATGTGGCAGGGTGTTTGTATAAACAAGATGACATTTTACATTTTGAAACGACGGTAGAGCGGGCTACGGCGAGTAATTCGGCCTTTGTGTTTTATGACCGCAACGCCACCAAACCCTATAGTCTTGCTTTTACGGATTTAGCGGAATTGGCGACACAAGTTGCTTGGGATTTGCTTACTGAAGCACCCCGCTTAGATGGTTTTTGTAAATATTTCTTTGATAATCCTACGGCGGAAAAATATCTAGGACGTATGGAGCGCAGACAGGCCGAGTTTTTGTTAAAACATCGTGTCCATTTGTCTGTTATGACCCGTATCGGCGTGGCTAATAAGGTCAAGGCCGATGTTGTACGCAACATATTGGCGGAGACAGGTGTTGCTTTATCGGTAGAAGTCAAAACCGATTGGTATTTTTAGAGGCAAAAATATGGCGATTATTCTCACGCAAGGCGATTTGTTGGCTCGAACTGATGTTGACGCTATCGTTAACACGGTGAATTGTGTAGGCGTGATGGGCAAAGGCATTGCTTTGCAATTTAAGAAAAAATGGCCGGCCAATTTTCGGGTCTATGCCACTGCCTGTAAAACAGGGCAAGTTAAGATAGGCCAAATGTTGGTTTATCAGACGGGAGCCTTAGCGACACCGCACTATATTATTAATTTTCCGACTAAGGAACATTGGCGGTCGCCATCGCGCATCGAATTTATTCAAGCAGGATTGCTTGATTTGGTTCGGCAGGTAACAGAGTTAGGAATTCGCTCTATTGCTATTCCGCCTTTGGGGAGTGGCAATGGTGGTTTAGAGTGGCGACAGGTAAAGCCGTTGATTGAGCAAGCGTTTGCCGATAGTTCTGTGCGGGTGTTGTTATTTACGCCGACCGACACACTGAAAGCAAGTGATTTGACTGTTAATAGTCCGCGCCCCAAAATGACCGCTGGCAGGGCAGCCATCCTGAAGGTTTTGGATATTTATCGTGAGCCGAACTACGGCTTGTCGAAAATTGAAGTGCAGAAACTTGCTTATTTTTTGCAAGAATCTGGTGAGGATTTACGGTTACAATTTGTTAAACATCAGTATGGTCCGTATGCAGACGCGCTACGTCACGCTTTGGATAGAATGGATGGGCATTTTATCCGAGGCTTAGGGGATGGTAGGGTGGCGGCGGAAATCGCCCCCGACGAGGCAGCTCTTGACGAGGCGGCGTTATTTATCGGGCAATCGCAAAATCAGGCGTTGTCTTTACATATCGCCAAGGTTACTGAGTTGATTGAGGGCTTTCAGTCGCCTTTTGGTATGGAGTTATTGGCGACGGTGCATTGGGTGGCGACCCGCGAACAGGCCGATGATTTGCCGAAAGTAACCGCAGCGGTGCAAGGGTGGAATGACCGTAAACGCCGTTTGTTGCAACCTGCGCATATTGAGGTCGCTTGGCGGCATTTGGTGGATTTGGGATGGGTTGAGCCGTTACAGGCTCACTATTAGGCAAGCCGTAACTCAAGCGATAGGGGTAATCATTGGAAAAAAGATACCAAATTTTTGTCAGTTCCACTTATGCGGATTTGCAGGATGAACGCAAAAAAGTCATCCAAACTTTATTGCAATTGGATTGTATTCCGGCGGGTATGGAGCTGTTTCCCGCTGCCGATGAAGACCAATTTGAGTTTATTAAACGTATTATCGATGATTGCGATTATTATCTATTAATTATCGGTGGTAGGTACGGTACTTTAACTGCCAAAGGGATTAGTTATACCGAACAAGAATATGAATATGCGCTGGAGCGTCAGTTAAAGGTTATTGCCCTGTTACACAAAAATCCAGATCAATTACCACTTGCTAAATCTGAGCAAAAGCCAAAGCTTCGCGCTCAATTAAATGCTTTTCGAAAAAAAGTTTCTAAAGGAAGATTGGTCGAATTCTGGCAGAATGAAGAGGAGTTACCTGGGATTGTGGCGTTAAGCTTGCCAAAAACGATAAAAATGTTTCCGGCAGTGGGTTGGGTTAGGGCTAATAAAGTATCCAGTGAAGAGTTGTTGACTGAGATTAATGAGCTGCGCAAACAGAATCAGGAAATGAGCAAAGCTTTATCGGAAATCGAGCCAAGCATTTTTACGAGCAGTGAAGAAAAAGATTTCTCGTATATTTATAGCCAGCTTAATCGCTTTGAAAATATAAGTATAGATATAAGTGTGCGAAATAATGCACATGAAGAAACTAAAAAATATTCTATTAACCTGGCATCATTGATCTCGTTTGTTTCTACATCAGAGAAATATGATTGGTATAGGCTTTCTGCAATTATTTTAGGTAATATTCCATTTGATAAATCCAAAGATAAAATATATTCAGTAGAAAAGCTTGATACGCTAGAAAATGAGTTACTAATGTATGGTTTGCTTATAAAAAGTTATAGTCCTCCTTATGTCACTACTATGGCCTCTACGAATATGGTACGCGGAGATAATTACCATTTGATTTTTTCCGAAAAGTTTGAACGTTATAGATATTGGTTAGTAGTAAATGGCAATATATCAAAACATATTGATATTATAAGCAATGATTCATAGTTCATGGGTCGTTAAAAGGTGTTTTATAAATTAATATATTAACGATAGCTTATAATTCTATTAACGGTTATTCCCGTATAATCTACTTTTCTAAAACAAACAATGTTCACAGGCATCATTCTAGCCATAGGCAAAATTTCCGCTATCCAACGTAAGGCGGGCGATTTCCGTTTGCAAATCGATACGGGTAAGCTGCCGCTTCAAGACGTGCAGTTGGGTGATAGTATTGCCGTTAACGGCGTGTGCCTGACGGCGGTGGAGTTGGGGGCGCGGCATTTTTGTGCCGATGTTTCTAACGAAACTTGGGAGCGGACGACGCTGAGCCAAGCGGCGGTAGGTACGGCGGTTAATTTGGAATTGGCGTTAACACCATCCACGCGCATGGGCGGGCATATTGTCAGCGGCCATGTGGACGGCATCGGCAAGGTGGTTGGCAGGCGGCAGGATGGGCGTTCGCAGCGTTTTACCGTGCAAGTGCCTGATGGCTTGGCGAAGTATATCGCCGAAAAAGGTTCCATTTGCATCAACGGCATCAGTTTGACGGTCAACGAAGTCAACGGTGCGTTGTTTGGGGTTAATATCGTCCCGCATACCTTGCAGGAAACCACGCTGGAGACCGCGGTGGTGGGGACGGCAGTGAATCTGGAAGTGGATATTCTGGCGCGGTATATGGAGCGGCTGATGCGTGGCGAGGCGGCGGCGCAGCCGTACGGCGGCGTTACCGAAGATTTATTGAAAAAAAGCGGCTTTTTCGGTTGACCTTGGCGGGTACGGTTTGCCGTCGGGGCTTTATGGCACGGTAGCGGAGGTTCCGCTCTTAGACCTAGCAGGTCTCACTCTCAATTAGGCAACAATGAACACTATCGAAGAAATTATCGCCGATTTACGGCAGGGTAAAATGGTCATTATCATGGATGATGAAGACCGCGAGAATGAAGGCGATTTGGTGATGGCGGCTGCCTTTACCCGCCCGGAAGATGTCAATTTTATGGCCCGTTATGGGCGTGGGCTGATTTGCCTGACCTTAACGCCTGAGCGTTGCCAGCAATTGCGCTTGCCGTTGATGGTCAATGAAAATAAAACCCCGCATTCGACTAATTTCACCGTGTCGATAGAAGCGGCCACGGGGGTGACGACGGGTATTTCCGCCGCCGACCGGGCGCGGACTATCCAGTGTGCGGTCGCCCATAGTGCCAAACCGGATGATTTGGTGCAGCCGGGGCATATTTTTCCGCTGATGGCGAAATCCGGCGGTGTGCTCAACCGTGCCGGACATACCGAGGCGGGTTGTGATCTGGCGCGGTTGGCGGGGGTGGAAGCGGCGGCGGTGATTGTCGAGATTTTGAATGAAGACGGTTCTATGGCGCGATTGCCGGATTTGCAGGCGTTCGCCCAGCAGCATGGGCTGAAAATCGGCACTATCGCCGATTTGATCCATTACCGTATCCAACATGAAAACACGTTGGAGCGGATTAGCGAATGCGCTTATCCTACTGAGTTTGGCGAGTTCCGTCTGTATGCCTATCAAGACTGTAATGACGATAATGTGCATTTGGCTTTGGTGATGGGGCAGGTGTCGGGTGACGAGCCGGTGCTGGTGCGGGTTCATGCCCGGAATCTGTTGGATGACGTGTTTTCGTCCAAACGTAGCGACTGTAATATGCCTGTCCGTTTGGCTATGCAAAAGATTGCCGAAGAAGGCCGTGGCGTGTTGGTGATTATCCGCCAAAGCGAAAATAATAAGGCCTTAGCGGAGCTGATCCACAGTTACCAATTAGAAGATAATGGCATTGCCCATGCCGGGCAGGCCGTTGATCCCGATTGGCGCACCACAGGCACAGGGGCGCGGATTTTGGCGGATTTGGGGGTGCATAAGTTGAAGGTGCTGGGAACCCAGAAAAAATATATCGCCCTATCGGGGTTTGATTTGGAAGTCGCCGAGCATGTCGGTTGAAGTTTATTAAGTAAGGTCAGTAGAGAATATCATGTCAAAAATAAAAACCTATGAAGGGATTTTTTCCGCACAAGGCGGAAAATTTTGTATTGTCGCTTCACGCTTTAACAGCTTTATTGTTGAGCAACTCGAAGCGGGGGCGGTTGACGCGTTGGTGCGTCATGGTGCGGATAAAGACGATATCCATTTAGTCAAAGCCCCTGGGGCGTTTGAATTGCCGATGGTAGTGCAGCGTGTTGCCGCCAGCAAAAAATACGATGCGATTATTGCCGTGGGCGCGGTGATACGCGGCGGCACTCCGCATTTTGAGTATGTGGCGGGCGAGTGTGTGAAGGGTTTGGCGCAGGTGTCTTTGCAATATAATATCCCAGTCAGTTTTGGTGTGTTAACGGTTGATACCATTGAGCAAGCGATAGAACGTGCCGGAACCAAAGCGGGCAATAAAGGTGCGGAAGCGGCGTTGTCTGCTATCGAGATGGTCAGTTTGTTTAAAAATATGGAACTTTAATGAGTCAGGCCCGCACCAACGCGCGTAAGGCAGCGGTACAAGCCTTGTACCAATGGCAAATGACCGGACAAAATCTGAGCTTGATCGAGCGGCAGTTTGGCGAAGAAGATTGGCTGAAAGATGTGCAGAAAAGTTATTTTAAGGAACTGTTCCACGGTGTGCCCGAACATCTTGACACCATAGACCAGGCTTTGGCGGAATTTGTCGACCGTGAAGTGGATTTGATTGATCCGGTGGAGCGGGCGATTTTGCGCATCGGCACTTATGAATTGCTGTTCCGTCTGAATATGCCCTATAAGGTGGTGCTGAACGAAAGCATCAATTTGGCAAAATGTTTCGGCGCGGACGGCAGCCATAAGTATGTGAATGGCATTTTGGATAAGATTGCCCGGCAAAAGCGGGTGGTCGAAATGCAAGCCCAGCAACAAGCCGCGCAATAACGCGTTAACCGGTTCATGGCCTTATCCGAATTTGGTTTGATCCAGCAGTTTTTTACCCGTCAGACGGTTACCCACCGTTCTACGGCCTTGGGTATAGGTGATGACTGCGCGTTGTTGGACATACCCGACGGCTACCAATTGGCGGTCACTGCCGATACCATGGTCGAAAACGTGCATTTTTTTGCTGGGACAGACCCTTATCGCTTAGGCCATAAGCTATTGGCGGTGAATCTGAGTGACCTTGCCAGTATGGGCGCACAGCCCTTGTCGGTGACTTTGGCGTTAACCTTGCCGCGTGTTGACGAGGCTTGGCTGGCGGCGTTCGCCCAAGGTTTTTTGGCTTTGGCGGGGCAGTTTGGGGTAGATTTGATCGGCGGCGACACCACGTCAGGGCCGCTGACCTTAACGGTGCAAGCTATGGGCTTAGTGCCGCGCGGACAGGCGTTGTTGCGCTCTGGCGCTCAAGTCGGCGATGATATTTATTTGAGCGGGGCGTTAGGCGATGCCGGGCTCGGCCTAAAAATCCTCCAAGGCCATGCGTGTTCTGAACCGCAAGCGGCTTTAAATCGCTTTCACTGCCCTGTGCCTAGGGTCGCCACCGGTTTGGCTATCCGGCCTATTGCGACGGCTTGTATCGACCTTTCTGACGGTCTGGCGGGAGATTTAGGGCATATTCTCAGGCTGAGCCGGGTCGGGGCGTGTGTGGATTGGGCGGCCTTGCCTTTATCGGCGGCGGTGCAGGGGTATTGTCAGGCTACGGGCGATTGGCGGATGCCTTTGGTTGCAGGCGATGATTATGAGTTATGTTTTACCGTACCGCCGCAGTTGGCGGCACAAGTACCCGCCGAATGCCGGAAGATTGGTGTGATCGACGCGGGCGCAGGTTTGCGCTTGCGTAAAGACGGGCTTCTCCATTCTATAGACACCAAAGGTTATGAGCATTTTTCTTGAGACGGTCGGCACCAATAAACTCACTCCCAAGCAGATATTAACCGACCCCGTGCTATTTTTGGCATTTGGTTTCGGTTCAGGGCTGGCCAGAAAAGCCCCCGGCACCTTTGGTACTGTTGCCGCCATTCCCTTGTATTGTATGTTTGCACAAACAGAATTGCTGTTGTACAGTATTTTGACTCTGCTGGTGACGGGGGTAGGGGTCTGGTTGTGTGGGGTAGCTGCCGACAAGCTGGGAGAGCATGATTTTGGCGGTATTGTCTGGGACGAGATTGCCGGATACCTGATCACCTTATGGTTGGTGCCATTCAGTTGGGCGGCGGTGTTTTGGGGCTTTGTGCTGTTCCGTATTTTTGATATTGCTAAACCCTGGCCTATCCGTTGGATAGACCGCCATGTCCACGGCGGTTTGGGTATTATGCTCGACGATGTGTTGGCCGGGGTATTTGCGGGTGTCTTATTATGGCTGATGGCGGGGCAGGGCTGGTTAAGTTAAGGCTGTTGGGGGATGCCCCCAACAGCTCATAGTTCGCCTGGTTTTTTTTGTAGGAATCGCTTAAATCGGCAGGTCGTCAACCTTTTCTGCCGCTTCATCAATCGCATCATGTGCGGTATTGCCTACTGTAGGTACGATAGAAACGACCGCGCCGCCGACCCGCATCGGGACGCTGACAAGTTTGGTAAACAAGCAGCCTTGTAACAGGCTGGCCAGAGCGACCAATAACAGCGCATTTTTTACTTTCATGTTGAACTCCTAAGTGTCATAAAACAGCTAATCGAAAACGTACAATAACCTGCTCCGTCTGAAACAGCAACTGTGTTGAACTTTTCCCCTTAACCCTTCTTCTTAAGCCCTTTATTTTTCTGTTCTAGGCCTTCATGAAATCTGCATTGAGCCGTTGCGGCTTTTTAGTTGCCAGTATTATATTATCCGCGTGTAGCTCTTTTGATCCTGCAATGTCTGTGCAGAATGGCCTTTTACCGTTGGCAAAAATCTTCCCTACCGTCAATTTACCGTCATCGGCATTCGCGGCCAGTATTATTGCCTCGCCCTTGCTGGATACCGCTCACGGTAAGCCGCGCCTGATTGTGCCTGCATCCGATGGGGTCGTGGCGATATTGGATGCGGAAACGGGCACGTTATTGTGGCGGTTGCAAATGCCCGCCGATCCTGGCGAGCAAATCCAACTGATTTCTACGCCTGTGATGATAGGCGATAAATTGGTGGTTTCTTATCAATGTTTGCGGCAGGGGGTGCGCACCCGCCACCAATTGGTGGTGGTCGACCTTAAGCGTCAGCGCATTGACGACAGTTTTCCGAGCTTGACCTTTACCGCCGAACAGCCCAGTTCCGACGGTAAGGGTATGGTCAAATTTAATCCGCCGACCGTTTTTTCCCATGCCGAGCTAAAACATATTGATAGGGTCGATAGCCAATACGGCTTGGTCTATGCCGCGTTTGGCAATGCGGGTGATGTGCAGCCTTATCATGGCTGGGTTTTTGAAATCGATATGGATGCTTGGCGGCGGCAGGGCGTGGCGGGAGCGGTTAAAAATGTCTTATTGACCACGCCCGAAGCCGATTGCCCGGTGAAAATGGAATACGGCACGCAGGAAATGATTTGTGGCGGCGGCGTGTGGGTGCCGACCGGGCCGCTGGTGGTCGATAATCAAGGTGATGTCGATTTGTTTATCCCCACAGGTAATGGCCAAGTCGATTTGGTGCGGCATGATTATGCCAATGCTTTGCTGCGGGTTAAACCCGGCTTGCAGTTTGACGCCGCGTGTGATGCCCAGTTGTGCGAGGCCTTTAACCCGAAGCAACCCAGCACCGCTTGTTTGGAGTCTTGTAAAAATCTGTTTATTCCCCGTTTGGCGGCGCATAATGCACCGTTAAAACCGCCTTACCATGAATGTGACGATAAGGATTTTTGGGAGTGTTTGGCGTGGATGGATTATGATTTAGGCGGCAACACGCCGATAAAAGTCAGCCTGCCGAACGGGCAGACCGTGTTGGTGCAAGCGGGTAAGGATGGGGCGGCTTATTTGATTGATGCCGAGCAGTTGGGCAAACAATATGACCGCTTGCAAATCGCCCCTGTGTGCGGTTCGGCAACCGATTTATGTAAGCTGAGCTGGGCGGGGATGATTGTGACCCAGCCTGTGCAAACGGCTGTGGGCGGTGATCCGGTTGTGGTTATCCCGGCCTTCAATGCCGACCAGACCCATTCATCGGGCGTGGTTGCTTTAAAAGTGGTTTTAGTCGATGGCCAGCCCAAACTCAAGCCCTTTTGGACGTTTCCTAAGGCAGGGCAGGCCGAGGCCTTACAGATGTTCAGAAGCCACCCCTCTTTTCCGGCCCTCACCACCCATTTGGGCACTAACGGCGAGGCGATTATCTGGATTGTCGACATCGGCACCCACGGTACGCTGTACGGTATCCGCGCCCAAGACGGGGCGGTGGTCGTTAAACAGACCCTGCAAGGTACTGGCAGGCAATTGTCCATGCCGTTGATTGTCGGGGATATGATTTATCTGTCGTCCAAAATGCCCGATACGGGTAAGGCGATGATCGAGGCCTATCGGATTGGCGGTTAGGTGTGTCTAATTAGACTTTTTACCAAAATAATGCAAAAATCGAGCTTATACGTCACGTTAAATCCTTTATTACGCCAATGCTGATTCGTTTCGGATGCGCCAACTACAAATCCATTTATGGCTATCAAGAATTGCTGTTCACTGCCTCTAGCTTGAAAGACCCGCAGGCTGATGTGCTGAAAAACGTCGGCATCCCTGAGCCTATTTTGCCCAGTATTGGCATTTATGGGGCGAATGCGTCAGGGAAGACGAATATGATTGAGGCCTTGGCGTTTTTAGTGGGTTTTATTAATGATTCTTATACGCAAGCTAAGCCAAATGGCATTAAGCGGCCTATCTTTAAGCTAAATTCCAATGCCAAAGTTGAAGTAAGCGAGTTCGACATAGATTTTATTCTTGCCAATAGGCATTATCATTATGGATTTAAAATTAATGATGAGGCGGTGACAGAAGAATGGTTGTTTGCTTATGCTTATGATAAGCGTAAATCTAGGAAGGTCTTATTTCATAGAAGTATAGCCGAAGAGAATGTCTATAAATTCAGCAGCCATTTAAAAGGTGAAAATAGGCTTATTGCCAAGCTTACTAGGGCGAACAGCTTATATTTGAGTACGGCGGCCCAAAATAATCACGAACTTTTAGCGGCAATTTATAGTTATTTTAGTTCCGATTTCTTCTTTAAATTTGAATCTGCATTGTCCTCGGCAACCATTGTCCAATTGCTTCAGTTTTACGGCACACTGGAGCAAGTTAGTGAATTTATCAAAAACGCTGGGGCTGGAATAAAGGCGATTAGGTTAGAAATAAAAGAGTCTGATAATACGGAGCTTAATTTCTTAAATGATCGGAAGGAGTTATCGCCGGGGCATTCCTTAGATTGGGAAAGTTTTTTTAAAGATGATGACGCAATTGAATTGGTTCATCAAGGTCAAAATGGCGATTTCGTACCGTTTGAGCTAGAAGAGGAAAGCCTTGGCACTAAAGCGATGGTCGCGTTATTAGCCCCTGCATTTAAAGTCTTAAATCAGGGCGGTGTTTTTATTGTCGATGAAATTGAATCTAGCCTGCATGTACTCCTAACGATTCAAATAATCAAGCTGTTTAACCGTAAAGAAACCAACCCCAAAGGGGCGCAGTTGCTCTTCACCACGCATGAAACCCATATTTTGTGCAGCAATATCTTAAGGCGTGACCAAATTTGGTTTTCTGAAAAAGCGCCGGATGGCGTGACCGTCATCGCCCCTTTAACGGATTACCAATTACGCGCAACGGACAATATCCAAAAAGGTTATTTAGAAGGGCGGTTTGGTGCCATTCCGTTCTTGGGGGATATGCAACAGCTTTTCCAAAGCGAAAGCTCTTCCAATGGCTAGAAAAATTCCGTCCTCCAGGTCGACAAGCCGGAAACCAGCCAATAAGTCCCCTAAGTTTTTAATTATCGCGGTCTGCGAAGGCAAAAACACGGAACCGGCATATTTGAAAAGTTTTGCCAGGCATTATGGTAACGGCTTGGTGGAGGTTGAGACGGTAGCCCCGGCCGGTGCGCCCTTAACGATTGTGCAGACCGCTGTCGCCCGAAAAAAGGCGCGTGACGGGCGGAAGAAAACCGATAGTTTTGATAAGCTGTTTGAAGTCTGGGCGGTATTCGATAGGGATGAGCATCCCAATATCCCCCAAGCGCTTGATATGGCCAAAGCCAATAACGTGCAGATAGCCATATCCAATCCCTGCATAGAAATCTGGCCGTTATTGCATTTTGCAGACCATCAAGCCCCTATTCACAGGCATAAGTTGCAACGGGAATTGGCGGAACACATGCCAAGCTATCAGTCGGACGGCAGTAAAATAATTGACTTTGAAGCCATTAAAGATAGGTTTACGGTAGCCAGAACCCGCGCAGAACGGCAATTGGCCGGGCATGAGGCTACGGGCGATCCGTATGGGAACCCGTCAACCACGCTCTATCGGTTATTGGATAAAATTATACAAAATGGCATTGTGCCTAGCTCTGGGGATGGGCATAAAACTACCTGAAAATGGTTTTCTGAACCTAATTTAACCCCTGTGGGAAAAATATAAGCCTATGCGACTTTTGCTAGTAGAAGATGACGAGATACTCGGTGACGGTTTGGTCGCTGGTTTGACGATGGAAGGCTATGCGGTGGATTGGCTGACCAACGGTAAGTTAGCGGACGAGGCACTGAAGCTGAACAGCTATGAGCTGATTGTATTGGATTTAAATCTGCCGGATATGGATGGATTATCGATTCTACGCGCCCTGCGCTCGCGTAAGGACGAAACGCCTGTCATGGTGCTGACGGCCAGGGATACCGTGCCGGACCGCGTGTTGGGGCTGGACAGCGGCGCCGATGATTTTGTCATTAAGCCGTTTGATCTGGACGAAGTCTGTGCCCGGCTCCGCGCGTTGGCGCGGCGCAATGAAGGCCGGAGTGTGCCGACGATTGAATACAAAGGTGTGGTGCTGGACCCGGCGGCGCATCAGGTGACATTCAACAATGAAAAAGTTGAGTTGTCGCAAAAAGAATTCGAGATACTTAATTTTTTAATGGGCAATATCGGGCGGGTGATTTCCCGCGCCCGGTTGGAAGAGAGTTTGTATTCGTGGAATGCCGACATCGAAAGCAATACGGTGGAGGTGCATATCCACCATTTGCGCAAAAAGCTTGATGCCAGCCTGATCCGCACGGTGCGCGGGGTCGGTTACATTATTGACAGCGACACCGGACAATGAATTATTCCTTACGCCAGTTATTGCTGGTCAGTTTGCTGTCGGCGGCGATGCTGATTTGGGGCATTGCCGCCTATGTCAGTTACAAGCAGACCCGCACCGAAGTCGCCAATCTGTTCGATGCCGAGCTGTCGCAATCGGCACGGGTGTTACATGCCTTTGTCGAAAGCTTGTTGCGTGAAGGCTCGTTGTCGAGTTTATGGAGCCAAGGGCAGTTGGATAAAAATCTCCATGATTATGCTTTAAAGCATAAGTTTAAGCGCAAAAACGGTGTGCAGTTATGGGCATGGAATACCGATTTTTTTGCCCAGTCTAACGACAAGCCAAATTTTTCTGTGCAGGGTTTTGATAAGGGGCGTATCGACAGCCAGTTATGGTATGTGTTTGATGATGTCCTGCAAGCCAATGCCTTAGGCCGGGATTATGAGCGCAAAATCGCTTTCCAGCTCTGGTCGAAAAAAGATGGCCTGTTGCTGCGCTCGGAAAGCGCGCCTAAATTCGCTTTTTCTAAAGAGGATGACGGTTTCAGCCAAGCCAATATTGACGGG
The DNA here is from genome assembly GCF_002209385.1 of Methylovulum psychrotolerans. Taxonomy (NCBI): domain Bacteria; kingdom Pseudomonadati; phylum Pseudomonadota; class Gammaproteobacteria; order Methylococcales; family Methylococcaceae; genus Methylovulum; species Methylovulum psychrotolerans. The sequence continues at coordinate 161,883 of NZ_CP022129.1, read as the reverse complement.
CAGTTATGGCATGTCTTTAGTATTTCCGATGCGACAGGCCAATATGTGGTGCATGTCGGGCAGAAGGAAGAGATCCGCGCCGAATTGACCGATGAAATTTCCGCGCATACAGCGTTGCAGTTGTTGATAGGCCTGCCGTTTTTGGGCTTGGTGATTTGGTTTATTGTCGGGCATTGTTTAAAGCCTTTGGATAGGCTAGAGCGGTCATTGTCCAAGCGTGAGGCCAGTTATCTTAAGCCTTTGTCCACGCGCAAACTGCCCAATGAGATTTTGCCCGTGGTCTACGAAATTAACAACCTGTTCGCCCAGCTTGAGCAGGCGTTTGAGCATGAGCGGCGTTTTACCTCGGATGCCGCGCATGAGTTGCGGACACCGTTGGCGGGTTTATTGACCCAAGCCCAAGTGGCTTTGCGTACCCATGATGATGATGTCCGCAAGCAGGCCTTAAAGCGCATCGAGCAGGCGGTCAATCGGATGACCTATATGGTGCAACAATTGTTGACCTTTTCGCGGATTGAATCCAGCGCGGAATTTTTGACCCAAGAGCCGACACCTTTAGGGCGTGAGGTGGTGCAGATCGTCGCCGAATTGGAGCCGGAAGCGTATAAAAAAGGCATTTTTATGGAATTTGTCGAGGATAACCCGCCGCCTGTGCAGGTGAATCCGCCGCTGATGGCGATTTTAATCCGTAACATCATTGATAACGCCATTAAGTATACCCCTGCCAAAGGTTCGATCCTGATTAGCTTGGTAGAGAAAGACGGTCAGTTGCTGTTATCGGTGGAAGATTCGGGGCCGGGCATTGCCCCTGACCAGTATGAAAAATCCCTGCAACGCTTCCACCGTTGTACGGAAACGGCGCATACCGCGCCGGGTACGGGCTTGGGGTTCTCGATTGTCGAGCGTATTGCCGCCATCCACAATGCCGATTTGATACTGGGTGTGTCGCAGTTGGGCGGCCTGAAAGTGACTATCGGCTTCCCTTTGCAAAAAGCCGACAGCAACCAATCGTGGCAACGCAAGCTGAGTTTTTTCAAAAGCTTGGCGGAATAGGCCGCAGAGCACTTAAGATAAATACTTTACCGTTCGGCAATGACCGGATTTGCTAAAGTGCCGATACCTTCAATCTCTACGCGCACGGTTTGCCCCGGCTTTAAATAGCCGCGCGGTTTCATTTTTACCCCAACCCCCGCTGGTGTGCCGGTAGCGATCACATCGCCGGGCTCTAGGGTCATGGCCTGCGATAAATAGGCGACCATTTCATAGCAGTTAAACAGCATTTGTCCGGTATTGGCGTTTTGCCGCAACTCGTCGTCCACCCACGTTTTAATTGTCAGATTATGCGGGTCGGGGATTTCGTCGGCGGTGACTAGCCACGGCCCTAATGGCCCGCAAGTGTCGAACGATTTGCCGACCATCATGGTCGGGGCGTGCATTTGCCAATCCCGCACGGAGACATCGTTGGCGACGGTAAAACCGGCAATGACTTCGCGGGCTTTGTCTACGGGGACATGGCGGCAGCGTTGACCGATGACAAAGGCCAGTTCACCCTCGTAATCGAGCTTATCGGATACTTTCGGTTGCTGGATGGCCGTGCCGTGTCCGATGACACAAGTGCTTTGTTTGGTGAAAAAACTGGGATATTCGGGGCGTTCACGGCCTGTCTCGGCAATATGGTCGGCATAGTTAAGGCTGATGGCCAGATATTTTCCTGGTCTTGGCACAGGTGATGCTGGGATAACTTCGTTTAAAGGGATGCGCCTACCCTGACCGCTGATAAGCCATTGTTGCATCGCGGCCATTGCAGTAGTGCCTGCCGCGAGAAAGTCCAACATTTGTGCGGGCAGGTCGGGGCTACCATCACTATCAATGACATAGTTGCCGACGACTGCACCCATTCGGGTGCTATTTTGGTGCGTAAAGGTGACGAGTTTCATGATGGGTTCCTAGTAGCAAAGTTTTTAGTAAAGTGCGGCTATGGGTAAATAGGGTAACTGGTTGATATTTTTAGGTCTTGATGCGTTTTGATGGGCAAAGCTCGGCCACTCTGTGACTTATTTACAATTGACGGTATTGTGTCGGCAATGTTATCGTTTGCTAAACTCTACAAGCACAGGGCGTGGCGGCTCTGCCGATAGGCGGCGGTGGAGACAATATAACAATAAACTATAACGTAAGTACCCCCAGTGAAACAATTGCTGACGGGTTTTTTTAATAACGAGGAATACGAGAAATGAAACCAAATTGGATTGCCCCTTCTATTTTATCCGCCAATTTCGCCAAATTAGGCGAAGAAGTCGATAACGTGTTGGCTGCTGGGGCCGATATTGTCCATTTTGACGTGATGGACAACCATTTCGTCCCTAATTTGACCATCGGGCCTTTAGTGTGTGAAGCATTAAGAAAGCACGGTGTCACTGCACCGATTGACGTGCATTTAATGGTAGAACCTGTTGACCGCATTATCCCTGATTTTGCCAAAGCAGGTGCGAGCATTATTACGTTTCATCCTGAAGCGTCTATACATATTGACCGGACATTGCAATTGATCCATGACAACGGTTGCAAAGCGGGTTTGGTATTTAATCCGGGTACTCCTTTGCATTATCTGGATTACGTTATGGATAAGCTGGACATCATCTTATTGATGTCGGTCAATCCAGGTTTCGGCGGCCAATCGTTTATCCCTTCCGCATTGGACAAATTGCGCCAAGTCAGAAAAATCATCGATGACAGCGGCTTAGACATTCGTTTAGAAATCGACGGTGGAGTCAAAGCCGATAACATCCGTGCCATTAAGGCGGCGGGCGCCGATACTTTTGTGGCCGGTTCGGCGATTTTTAACCAACCGGATTATAAAAAAGTGATTGATGATATGCGGGTGGAATTAGCGTTGGCCGAGTAAGCTGACGGGTATCCGGCAAGGATACGGCAGGCTGTCAGATTCTGAAAATGCCGCCGCAACCTCAATATCGGTTGTGGCGGTGTTTCTTTGGAAAAGTTTTCTAGCTTTATCCCAGTTTGCATAGGGTATCACCCTATTGTCGCTAAAGGCCTGTAATGGCCGACAACTCAGCCGACAGACATGCCAAGCGTTTTAATCGTCATAAATTAGTGGGTTACTGCCTATACCCCTATCATTGCCATCGTGCAAAAATGTTTCTTCTTTCAAAAATGCTCATTTTAAGTTAATCCGCGTGTAGCAATAAAACTACTGTAGATAAGATATTTTTAAGCCGTTCTTTGAGAGGTTATCCCTCCTCTATAAATTTATTGGAAATTCAAAATATGAATGAAAAAACAGCTATCCAAGTATTTGGTGATATTAAGGCCTTGTTTCATGATAATAAGCTTGATGACGCATTAGAGATGGCGGAATTGGCATTACAGTTATTTCCTGATGAAGCGGAAGGGCATTATTTATGCGCGGAAATTTACCGCCAAAAAGGCATTAATAATGACCAAATTCTTGGTTATCTGAGTCGGGCTTATGAGTTGGATTCCCATCGGATTGAGTATATTGGCCGCTTGGCAGAGCGGTGCTTCATGGAAGGCAAGCTTGATCTGGCGATAAGCTATTATCAAGAAATATTAAGCCGCGAGCCTGTGGTTTGGGGCTATATAGGTTTAGGTAACGCTTTAGAGATGAAGGGCGAGTTTAATGTTGCCGCCTTGTATTTTCAACGGGCGGTTGATTTAAACCCGAACCGCTCAGATGCGTTGCTGGCGCGATTGGAAAAAATCCGCCTAAAACAGCTCAATACCCTGATTGTGATAGATGAATATAAGAAACTTATTTCTGATCATTTGGATGACGGGCAGTTATTTGACATCACTAAATTAATCGCCCTTTTGTATGCCGGCATTTGTGAAACGACGGAAGCGGCTTATTTTTACCAAAAAGTGGCGGAGTTATATGAGAGTTTACTCGCTGATTATGGGGTGGAAAATCCGCAAATAATCCATCCGGGGATTACCCAATCGACCCGTGAGGGGCAATACGGCTGTATCCGCTCTGTGAATGAGGAAGGCATCCGTGGCTGGTTTTTCGATATGGCCGCGGAACCAGACGCACCCGTTGCCTTGGATATTTTCTTGGATAATAAAAAATTGGGCACGGTTGTCACCGATACGGTGGATACCTATGTGTCGGCTATCTATGGCGTACCCGTGCGCTGCGAATTCAGCTTAAAATGGAGTGATGTCTGTCTGGACGGACAATTTGATTTCCATGATAAAACCATCAAACACCTGCTGACCTGCCAAGTTTCCGGTACTGACCAGTATTTGTTGGTGATGGCCGACCCCGTTACCCTTGAGTTGTTGGAGGAATGGAGCAAGTACGGTTTTATTGATATGAGCGGGCATATTTCTGACCGCTACGAAAGCACTGCCGTTACCGATACCGCAGAAGGTGAGGAAGATGAGGCGGTTGTTGAGCCAGTGGCTGGGTTGATAGCAGATTATGTCGTCACCAAGATCATCGAATTGGATGATGGCCTGAAATATCAATACGAAAAGATCAAGGACGGTTTTGACATCTCTTATTATCTGACTAAGTATCCCGAAGTCAGAAAGGAGCAAGTTGATCCGATTGCCCATTATCTTACTGTCGGGGCAGCAAAAGGTTTTGATCCGAATTTGGAGTTTGAGTCCAAATATTATTTGGATAACAATCATGATGTTAAGGATAGCGGTGTCAATCCGTTTTATCATTATACGGTTTCAGGGCGTTACGAGGGGCGGCCTTATAAGCCGTACGCTGCGGCTGAAAGAAAAACTCTCGGCACGTTGCAAACATTAGAGAGCCGTGCCAAGCATTGGCTGACCCGTGACCGGAACCCTTTAGTCGGCAAGTCTATCCTTAGCCTTTTGTTGGATAAGTTCTTGACCGACAGCACCAGCATTGTTTTGTCGGTCAGCCATGACAATGCCATGTCGGGTGTGGGCGGCATTCAATTGGCGATTCAGCAAGAACTGGAGCTTTTTAATGCCGAGGGCTATTTGTATATCCATTTATACCCAAAGCAACCCCTGCCGATTCTGGATTTTGCTGAGACGGCGCGGACATTCTATTATGGCATGAGCCTGAATGGCACTTGGGTGGGCTTTGTCAGCAGCGACTGCTTGGTTGAGGTGTTTTCTGACTATAGCGCTAACTATTCGGGTGACAAAGAGTGGCTGATGCTGATCCATTCTTTATTGGGCTGTAATGTCGATTCGTTATTGGCCTTGCACAGCGCCTTTAAATTTAACCAAGCCTATCTGTGGCTGCATGATTATTTTATGATCTGCCCGCAATATACTTTATTGAGAAACGACATTACTTATTGTAATGCGCCTAAAATTGATAAGGCTGGCTGTGAAATATGCGTTTACCATGACGATAGGGTCAAGCATTTGGCGCAGTTTGAAACCTTATTTGGCACAATCCCTTTCTCATTGATTGCCCCTTCAGCGGTCGCCGCGCAAATTTTTGTCGATAAGACGACTTTGCCTTATAAAAATGTGGTCGTTTCCCCGCATCGGTATTTGGAGAAAACGCTGTTGCCGGTTCCAAAAGCGAAAAAACATCCAGAAATTAGGGTGGCTTATTTGGGGCAATTAGTCGGTCATAAAGGCTGGTTTGAGTTTGAAAAATTAGCCGAAACGTTTGGCGCTAGCGGCAAATATAAATTTTATGTATTTGGGGTTAATAATCCTGAGGTAAAGCATATCACCCATCTCAGTGTCCATGTCTCTAACACCGACCCGGATGCCATGATTACGGCATTAAAAGATAATGCGATAGATGTGGTGGTGTTGGGTTCAAAGTGGCCGGAAACGTTTTGTTTTACTGCCCACGAAGCGTTGGTTTCAGGGGCGGCGTTGGTCGCGCACAAAGATAGCGGCAATGTGGTGGCGTTGATTCAGCAATATGAGTGCGGCCAGATATACGACAATATCCAGCAATTGGTGGCTATGTTTTCGGGTGGGGCTGTCGACCAGTTGCTTGAGGCCTCCAAAGCCTATACCTATACCTTAAAGCCTGGCGTTATGTCAGCGTGTGTTCTTGAAAACGTTAATTGATTGAGGTGCCCAGTGAGCGATGTCCATGTCTATACCAGTTGCAACTATTATTATCTTGATCGTGCCAAAGTGCTGGCGACCAGCTTAAAAAGGCATAATCCCGATTATACGTTTTGGTTGCTGCTAACCGATTATCCTGATGAAGTCTATAGCCACGATTGGAGTGCCGAGCCGTTTGATAAGGTGTTTTGGAGTACCGACCTGCCGGTACAAAACGTTAACCAATGGATGTTTAAGCATGATGTGGTGGAGTTGTGTACGGCGGTAAAGGGGCCGTTTTTAGAATATTTGCTGGCCCAAGGCTGCGAAAAAGTCATTTATTTAGACCCTGACATCGCTGTTTTTGATAGCCTTGGTTCTATCGAAAGGTTGCTCGATACTTACAGCATTGTCCTGACTCCGCACCAGTTGGAACCGGAAAGCAAACATGAGGTGTTTGCCATCCAAGATAACGAGTTGTGTTCATCGTTGCATGGCGTTTTTAACTTGGGCTTTGTGGCCGTTAAAAATAACAAGCAAGGCAACCAATTTGCGACGTGGTGGAGTGACCGCCTACAAGCGTTTTGTTTCGACGAGAAAGACAAGGGGATTTTTGTTGACCAAAAATTGTGCGACCTAGCTCCCTGTTATTTCAGCGAACTGTATATTCTGCGGGATTATGGCTGTAATGTCGCCAGTTGGAACTTAGGCCATAGAAAAATTAAAATCACCGATGAGGGTACTATTTTAGTTAAGAATGATACGCTGAAGTTTTATCATTTTACCAAATTAGGGCCAATTGGTGACATAATGACGGAGCGCTATGCGAAGGATAATGTCGAGGTCTATGAGTTGTGGGCCTGGTATAAGCGCAAGGTTATCGAGTTTAAAGATGAGCGGTTGCCCAAAACGTGGTATTACGGCTACTATGCGAATGGCGAGAAAGTGACCAACGAGGCTCGTATCCTCTATCGCCATAGAAAAGATTTACAAAATTATTTTACCGACCCTTATTCTACCGAAAAAGACGGCGGATATTATCAGTGGTTTTTGGTGAATGCATAACTTTATCCTCAGATGCTATGCTGGTAAGCTGGCCGTTGGCTAAAGCTAAAGCCATTTTACATTCCAGTTAAGCAAATTTAATTCAGTAAGATTTGATTTATTTATTGGTTTATTGGTTTATTGGTTTATTGGTTTATTGGTATGCGTTTGCCCTAATAGCGGGTTTTGTTAGCCTTCGCCGATAATGGCTGCATCTGCACAATCATCGGCTTATTTATTTACCGGATTAATCAATGAGCAACTTTTGGCTTTTGGAATATCAAACAAACATTAAAATTGAAGATTATAATGTTGATTCTGTTGCATTTTCTATCGACACTCCAAGGAATGGCGAACTTTTTTCAAATCACATGGTTGAAATAGCTGGCTGGGTTGTTAGCTTGCATGAAGGTTTTTCTGTCAAAAGTCTAGTATTTATCATTGGCGACCGGGGGTTTTATGAGGTCACTGAGTTTTTTCCACGCCCTGATGTGAGGAAAGCTATTCATGCTACCGAAGATAAAGTTGTCGAACTGACTTGTGGTTTTTTGGCTTCAGTTCCTGCTTACCTTACAAATGAACAATCGCCTTTGCTATTGATGGCTGTCGTTTCAGATGGTGTTGAGGAGTATTCGATAGACTTATGTAAACTGATCTTTAACAGTTCTCGCAAGGAATTGATAGGTAAGTTGGATTTTACTCCTGTCGTGGTTACTAGCACGGGACGGAGCGGTAGTACGATATTGTGCAGGGCATTGACCCGGCATCCTGCCGCAGCGGTGTCTAATGTTTTAGATAATCCTGGGGAAATGCGCTTTATTGAGCATTTCTTAATGAACTGCCTTATCCAGACCGGACAGTGTCCTAGCACCGATCTAAATAAAGGTAGCCTTTACAGCAGCTTGGAATATTTGGAGCGGCCACCGTTCTTAGCACCTAGCCTATTTAAAAAGGCGGAGGATAGCCGATTGAAAGGCTATATTTGCCATACTTATCCCAAGGTTTACCAAGAAGGTCAGTTTAGACTCTTGGCCAATTATTTTGAAGCTTGCTATACCAGTGAAGATAAGCCTGCACCGACCCATTTGGTGGAAAAGTCTTGGGATCCTATCGGCATTTATCTAGGGCATTTGATGATTGAGGGCTTTAAGGAAATTATTCTGATTAGGAATTTTAGCGATTATCTTAGTTCTAGGATTAAGTTCCTGAAAAAAATTCATCAGACAGATTCATTAGAGAATGAAATCGAATTATACGCGCTTAGGATCGCCAATTTTGTCAGATCCATAAAATCTCGTGGTAACTGTGCTTTAGTTATTAGGTTCGAAGACTTGGTTTCTGGTGACGAGTTGGTGATAGGCAGAATTTTAGATTTTGTTGGTCTTGAGAATAATCCTGACATATTAAAAAGCATTTCATCGGTCATTTTAGAGCGGGATACCGTTTTTGAACAGCACGTTACCCAAGATGAACAGCTCGATTCTGCCGAAAAAGATTTAGTGGGGCGGATTATTGATAAGTTTTCTGCCAAATTTGGCGTTCTTGGGTTGCCTGTAGAATAGTTTGCTTAACTTAAGGTTCGAAGTATTAGGTTGTGCGCTGTAGTTGCTAAAGCGGTCAATGTTTAAAATTTCCCCTGCAATGCTAGTTGTAATTTTCTATCTGGCTAACAATAATGAGCTATAGTGGTTAATTTTTTTGTTTAAGGTGGGTTTTTAAGTGGATGGCAAGTCAAATTTAATTGGAAATTGTGAAAATAACAAGGTATCAGCATGAAAAAAGCAAGAAAGAATCAGGCGAAGAAAAAGCCAAAATTGATCAACAAAAATATCCGCATCAATAGCCAACTGGAGCAATTTATGACCGTTGATTTGAATTCGTTAACGACGACCCAACTTATTGAAGAAGCGAACCTTTTAAACAAAGCTGTTGACGACACACAGCCTGAGCAAGTGCTGGAACAGCGTGCGCGTATTGCTGAGATGGTTGAGATTTGGATGAAGAAAACCCAGCAAGTGCCTGAATGGGCCGCTACTCTCCACGCCAAGCAACTTATTGGTAGCGCCTTAGCTTGTGACGCTTTGGCGGTTGCCAATAAAAGCGATGATGATATAGCAGCGGGTTATTGGTTAGAAGGTAGTTTATTGTTTAGCCAAGTGTTGTCTCTCTATCCGAGCCAACCGGAGTGGGTGGTAACTTATCATCAGAAGCATTTGTTGGAAGGTGGTGCGGCCTTTGATCGTGTAGCGCAGGCCACCAAAGGCACTGACGACCTTAAAACCGCTGGCAATTGGTTAAAAGGTTCGGCGTTATTGGGTGAGTATATCAAGCTTTACCCCAATGCCCCTGAGTGGCTTACTCCTATGTATACCAAGCAGTTACTGGAAGGCGGCATGATTTATGACCGCTTGGCGGATACCGCTAAAAATAGTGATGATGGTAAGGCCGCCGATTATTGGGTGAATGGTGTCCTATTATTGGGGCGCTTGGTGGCGCAGTATCCTGAGCAACCTGAGTGGGTGGTGCGGTTATTTGAAAAGCAATTTTTAGAAGGTGGGGTAGCGGGTGACCGTGCCGCGAGTGCCAATAAAGGCGCAGATGATACCGCAGCCGCGGATAACTGGATAAAAGGCTCGGCGTTATTGTGGCAGTATTTGAAAACGATGGCTGATGCCCCTGAATGGGTTGTTAACTCCCATAAAAAACAATTGCTGGAAGGTGCGTTGGCTTGTGACCGTGTCGCCGCCGCCAGCAAAGGTGTTGACGATGTTAAGGCCGCTGATTATTGGACAAAAGGGGCCTTATTGCTGGGCCGGTATTTGAAGCTGTATGGTAACGATCAGGAATGGGTGCTGAATGCCCATGCCAAACAATTATTGGAAGGCAGTGTTGCTTGTCATCGCGTGGCTACCGATAAAAAAGCCCAAAATGATGCCGCAGCGGCAGATTTCTGGGCACAGGCGACGGTCTTGTTTGGGCAATTGCTGGCAGATTATCCTGAGCAACCGGAATGGGTTGTCAACCATCGGGACATTGCCAAAGCCAATGCCTCAGCGACACCTTATTTGGCGCAATTGATCGATTTAGACGCATTTGACAAGGCGTTTTGTGTAAAAAAAAAATAGCCTTAGATAAAATCGTTAAGCTAGCCGCTGACGACGCTTTATCTGAGCCGACTGGCGCACCTGCCCGCGATTTGGGTGCGCCATGCCGTAACCAACAGGCTATTTTGATTCTTGGGATGCACCGTAGCGGCACTTCGGTACTGACGCGGGTCATCAACTTATTGGGGGTCGATTTAGCCGACCATTTAATGACACCTAATTGGGATAACGAGGCGGGCTATTGGGAGTCGTTTGAGTTGGCACAAATCCATGACGATTTGTTCGCCTTGTTGGGTTCGGCTTGGGATGATCTGTTACCGATTGATGAAAGTTGGTTAGCCTCGCCTATCGGTAACGACTATAAGGCGATTCTGGGTGCTTATTTGCTCAAGCAGTTTAGCTATTCGCCGTGTTTTGCCATTAAAGACCCGCGTATGTGCCGATTCATCCCTTTATGGCTGGATGTTTTGAAAACGCTAAAGGTGCAGGTTAAGGTGGTCATCCCTTACAGGCATCCTGTTGAAGTGGCGAAGTCGTTGGAAAAAAGGGATTTGTTTTTATGGGAAAAAACCTTTTTGGTGTGGTTGCGGCATATTTTGGCGGCTGAATTCCATACGCGCGGCTTAAAACGCTGTTTTGTCAATTATGGTGATTTGTTACAGGAACCTGGACAAACCATGGCGCGTATTTCTAAGCAGTGCGCGATTGCTTGGCCAAATAGCTCGCCTGAGGTTATGGCCGCTGCCTTAGCGGCAATAGAACCGACCTATTACCATCAACGTATGCCAGCGACCGATGCGGTTTTTGCAGGCTTTTCAGAATTGATTCCCCGTGCTTACCGTGCTGTCGGCAAGTTAAGGCTGCGCAGCGATAACAAGCAAGCCTTGGCACAGCTAGATGCCATTAGTGAATGTTTATGCCAAGCCGATAAGCTTTATCAGGCGATTATTATCGATAAAAACAATGACATCCAGTATTTGTTCGATGCCTATAATAGTGACGGTGAGCCGTCCGAATAATGCTTTAAGCCATTCCCGACAAGGCGCCAGCAATGCCTATACTGCCCATTTATTAAGCTAAATAGGCTGTTTTTGCGGTGGCGACCCCGCTAAAATGCCCCCGTATTGCATTCCCTCCCAATTGCTGCCACCCAAATCCGCTATTTTCGGTTATAATCGAACATTTAACCGTACCTTGCCACGCTTGGGTTTTGCCATAACATCTTGTGCCAACCATCATGACCCCTGAACAATTCGCCCTTTATGCCCAACAAGGCTATAACCGTATTCCGGTTTGCCGTGAGATCCTCGCCGATTTGGATACGCCTTTAAGTGCGTATCTGAAATTAGCTGATGGCGCTTATTCTTATCTGTTTGAATCGGTGCATGGTGGTGAGCAGTGGGGACGTTATTCGATTCTGGGCTTACCTTGCCAGACGGTGCTGAAAGTTAGCGGTTACGACATCCGCTTAGAAAAAAATGGCGAGTTGCTCGAAGCTGTTACCGACAGTAACCCGCTGGTGTGGATAGAACAATTCAAAGCCCGCTATAAAGTGCCGGATGTTGACGGCTTGCCGCGTTTTAGCGGCGGTTTGGTGGGCTATTTTGGTTATGAGACCATCGCCTATATCGAGCCTAAGGCTTGCCGGATGGCCAAGCCTGATGTGCTGGGCTGTCCTGATATTATCCTGATGGTATCGGAAGAGATACTGGTGTTTGATAACCTGTCCGGTAAAATGCTCTTATTGACCCATGCCGACCCTGCCGAGGCCGATGCCTATACACAAGCGGTCGCCCGTTTGGACGCGCTGGCCATTAAATTGCGCACGGTGCAGATTAAAACCGATACTGGCCACCAGCCGAAAAGTGTCGATGAAGCGGATTTTGTCTCCGGCTTTACCCAACAAGGTTACGAAGACGCGGTACGCAAAGCTAAAGAGTACATCACCGATGGCGACATCATGCAGGTGGTCTTGTCGCAACGCATGTCCATCCCTTATACGGCCTCGCCGTTGACGCTGTACCGGGCTTTGCGGTGTCTGAACCCCTCGCCGTATATGTTCTACCTGAATCTGGATGGTTTCCATATCGTCGGCTCTTCGCCGGAAATTCTGGTCAGATTGGAAGACGATACGGTGACGGTGCGCCCGATAGCCGGCACCCGCCGCCGGGGCGCGACTGCCGAGCAGGATTTGGCACTGGAAAAAGAATTGTTGGCGGACCCGAAAGAGCTGGCCGAGCATCTGATGCTGATTGATTTAGGCCGTAACGACACCGGACGGGTGGCGGAAATCGGCACGGTGCAACTGACCGATAAAATGATTGTCGAACGTTATTCGCATGTTATGCACATTGTTTCCAATGTCACCGGCACGCTTAAATCTGGCCAAACCGCCTTTGATGTCTTGGCGGCGACGTTTCCGGCGGGCACGGTCAGTGGGGCACCAAAAATCCGCGCGATGGAGATTATCAACGAATTGGAGCCGGTTAAGCGCGGCATCTATTCCGGCGCGGTCGGTTATGTGTCCTGGTCGGGCAATTTAGACACGGCGATTGCCATCCGCACCGCCGTCATCAAAGATAACATGTTATACATACAAGCGGGGGCGGGTATCGTCTATGATTCGGTGCCGACGAGCGAATGGGAAGAAACAATGAATAAAGGCCGGGCAATTTTCCGCGCCGTGGCAATGGCAGAGGCCGGTTTGGCAGGAGCAAGGGTATGAGCGCGATTAATCTGGTGATGGTCGATAATTACGACTCGTTTACTTACAATCTGGTGCAGTATTTTGGCGAACTGGGCGCGAAAGTGACGGTAGTCCGTAATGACCAAGTGACGGTGGAGGACATCCGCCGCTTGTCACCCGATAAAATTGTCATTTCCCCCGGCCCTTGTTCGCCGAAAGAGGCCGGGGTGTCGGTCGCCACCATTACCGAATTGGCGGGCGAAATCCCGATATTAGGGGTGTGTTTGGGGCATCAGAGTATCGGTTATGCCTTCGGTGGCGACATCGTCCATGCCAAAAGCATTATGCACGGTAAGACCTCGCTGGTTTACCATCATAATAACGGTGTGTTCCAAGGCCTTAGCAACCCCTTTACCGCCACCCGCTACCATTCCTTGGTGATTGCCCAAGCCAGCTTGCCCGATTGTTTGGAAGTGACCGCATGGACGCAAGATGCCGATGGCAACCAAGATGAAATTATGGGCGTACGCCATAAGACCTTGGACATAGAGGGTGTGCAGTTCCACCCCGAATCCATCCTCACCGAATACGGCCACGAATTGCTGGCGAATTTTTTGCGGCGGTAAACGGCTTACTGTTCTATTGCTGGCGCGGGCGGTGCCTGCGCCAGCCTTTTGCCTGCTCCCTAATGGGGGGTGGGTTTTCTTAAGCGCCTTGTCGGCCTGTATAGCATTTCTCACGAAGTCTTGTGCCTTTCGATCAGAACCTTCCTGATGCACAACCCTTTAGGGAACACTCGTTATGCCTGGCTACCATGTCAAATTTGAAACCGTCACTGTCGGCGGTTTTGCGTATCAAATCCGCTCGCTTGCTGACCTCCAGCAATATTACGATCCCTTGCAAGAAGCCGAATTGGCGGGCATTTCCCCGGCCAGTTGGCCGCTGTTTGGGCATTTATGGCCGTCGGCGCGGATTCTCGCCCAAGCCATGCACAGCTTGGAATTGACCGGACAGCGCATTCTTGAGATTGGCGCAGGACTGGCCCTCGCCAGTTTGGTCATCCATCGGCGGGCGGGGGATATGACGGTGAGCGATTGGCATCCTTTAAGCCAAACGTTTTTAAACGAAAATACCCGCCTGAACCAACTGTCGGTACTGAAATACCACGCCGGCAACTGGGCGGGGAAGAATCCGGGGCTGGGGCAGTTTGATTTGATTATTGGTAGTGATGTGTTATACGAACGCCAACAGCCGGGCCAACTCGCCGCCTTTATCCACCGCCATGCCGCCCCCGCCGCCGAGATTATTATTGTTGACCCCAACCGGGGCAACCGCGTCGGTTTCTGTCGGGCCATGGCGGATTTGGGCTATGGCTTCACCAGTAAAACCGCCGACCGCCTTATCGAAAACGGCGACCCGTATAAGGGGCGTTTGCTGACGTTTGCCCAATGCTTGGCAAGCTAGTATTGCTGTGCAGCGTCCTACAATAGGCTTTTTCATGAGCAATTCTTACCCTATCGCCAAACACAGAGGCCATAAAGGCCTAGCCTGGTGGGAAACCTTAAGCCCAGCCGATTCTAGCGAGTAGCTTAGAAACCTCCCCCAATTCATTCCGCAAACGCCAAAACCCTATTCCGGCCTTGTGCTTTGGCCTGATATAAGGCGGCATCGGCGGCATTGATTAATGCCAAGGCCTCTTCGCCGTGTGCCGGGTAGCTGGCGACCCCAAAAGAAGCTGTTATCTTGGGCAACAATATTTCTGTGTAAGCTAAGGTCAGCCGGGCAATCGCCAGACGGATTTTTTCGGCAATTTCCCATGCCCCTTCGGTGGCCGTTTCAGGTAGCAACAGCAAAAATTCTTCACCACCAAAGCGAAACAACATATCGCTGCGGCGTATGGTCTGGCGGACGGTTTGGGCGATACTGCTTAGGACGATGTCGCCCGCGCTATGGCCGTAATTGTCGTTAAACTGTTTGAAGTGGTCCAGATCGAACATGACTAAAGAACAGTAGCGGTTATAGCGGTCGGCGATGGCGAGTTCGGTGTCCAGCGCGTTATCTAAAGTACGGCGGTTCAATGCCCCGGTTAGTGGGTCATGTTCGGCTAAGTGCTGTAGTTTGCTGTTCGCCATCTCCAGTTCGTCGCTTAGGGTGGCGATGAAATGCAGTAAGTGGCTAGTAATCCGCGCGTGACGGAAACGGTAGCGGTCTTTTGCGGTATCGGCTCCCGTGTCTGTCCAATGAGCGGGTTCGGCGGCTTCGGTTTCGCGCATAGCTACCACGATTTGGCTGGAATTGAGTTGCTGTAAGTGGTTGCCGTGTCGGCAGAATTCGCCGCTGGTAAAGAAGCCCGCCACGGGGGCCAGTGCCTGAAACGGATAGGTTTCCAGTTCGACATCTTGCTGTAGGGTAAAGCGGCGGCAAATGCACGAATACAGATAGATAGCTTCCGGTGCAAAGGCCGCCAATTCGGCTACCACCGCATGGGTGTTCTCTAGGGCCAAATCGACGTTAAGATAACCTAAGCGCACGGTTTCATCTTGGTAAACGTCGGCGACTAAGGTGACGCTGCCGTCTTGGTTGGCGGAGACTGGGTTTCTGGCGATTTGTGTGCCGTACCGCTCCATCAGGAGCGGAAACTCGACCAAATACATGTCTTCATCATCGGGATGGATACCCAGATACTTGCGGTAGACATCCAGTGCCGGTTTATCGTCGATGCACTGGATGTTAAAGCCATCAACCGCCGTTAAGGCCATTTGTGGGCCGAGGGCTTGCCAGCCAAAAGTAATGTGGGTTTCGATGCGCAATTGCGCCCCCGCCAAGCCTACGGCGACACAGCCCTCGGCAAGCAGGGCTGTGTGCAGAAAGACGCGCGGTTGTTGGCAATTTAAGGTTTCGGCCGCCCCGCCGCCAAATACGGGTACGGTCGGTAGGCGGTCTTCTATGCCTTTCAGCACGTTTGCACAATTGATGCGTGTTGGTGTGGCTAAGAGCAGAATGCCTTGCAGGTGGGGGATAGGTTGTAAGGCTTCGGCAATGGCTTGTCCTGCCGTATATTCGCCGCCTTGGTGGCTGGCGCAGGCGATAGGGTGCAAACTGGCCGAGCTGAATATGCTGACGGAGACGACAGTCGATTCCAGGCTCACCCGTCCGGCACAAATTTCGCCCGCTGATGTGGATCCGACGATAACGGCTTGGGGTAAGGCGTGTTGGGCGGTGTTGACGAGGTTGAGAATCCAAGCGTCATTGCATTGGCCGACAAAAAGTTGTATCAGGACGCTGTGGGCGGATTTGGCGGCGGTTTGTACGGCTGCGCTGGAAAAAAAAGGGGCAAATTGTTCGGCTGCTGTAAAGGCGGCGGTGATGTGCTTCATCAGGTCATTCTTATTTTGGCCAGTGGCCTTTCGTCAGTGTGCGGGATGCCGTTTTGTCCAACCCATAGGTTTGGGTTGCTGGGGCGGATTATTTCAGGGGATATGGGAGATGCAAGAGATGTCTATATGTCATGTTTAGACGAACGTAATAGCCTTGCAAAATAACATGTTTTTGCAGTAAATGCTATTGCCTGCTTACAAAGAAAAGTGAAAAATTACCGCATTTAGGTAAAAGGGCTGGGGTATTGTTTTGACCGGGCTTAACGTTTATGCCAATCCAAGGTGGCTAGAGACGTTGCAGTGCAACGTCTCTACAGTGCAGATGGGGTTTGGGTATGCTTACAAAATGTTGGCATAATCCTGTTCTAGCTGCCGGAAGTTCAGCGAGGTCATAAAGCGGCTAAAGCTCATCCAAGCGGAAAGGCCGTTGAGGTCACGAAATTGCGGCGGCAGGAAGCGGGGTGGGCTGACCGTGCCTTCTTCGACCAAATCCACCAGTATTTTCATGTCTTCAATGGTGGTCTTGCCGCAGAACAGCAAAGGGATGCGGTCAGGTTTGCCTTTATTGACCGCTAGGCGCATAAAGTTATAGGTCAGCACAAAGCCTTTGATGTAGGTCAGGTCTTTGGTGAAGGGCATCCCGTTAGAACTGCTGCCTCGGAACACACGGCTGCTTAAGGTGTAGCTGTCTTCCTCATCCAGGCCTTTGGCACGGAAAAACGCGAAAATGTCCAGAAAATCAGCGCCTTCTTCGGCTAAGGTAATGGCGCGGACGCGGTTAATCAGGCGCATCAGGCGGTTGGGCGTGGAACTGAAGGTTAATATTTCCATCAGCACCGCCAAGCCTTCTTGGGTGACGGTGGCCGAAGGGGGGCCTTTGCCGAGGAAGGTGCAGTATGGCTGTTCCATACCGTTGAGGGTCGTACCGAGGTGTACCCAGATTTCATGCACTTCCAGTACCCGTAAGTCGCGCATATTAAACAGCGCGTCGGCGCGGAGCTTAACGTAATCGGTACCGGCGGCGGCATCCGAAACGATACCGTCGCTGAGCATGGCGCGTAGGCCTTCGCCCGGCAGCACTTCTTCTATGCGTTGGTTAAGGATGTCGACGGCTTCTTTGGCGGTGATGGTTTTCGGGTCTTCGTTCAAAAAGTCCAGTTGCAGCAGTTGCTCCAAGGTCGATTCCATCATGCTGCCCAAGTCGGCAATGGTCGGGTCGCCGACATGGAACACGTCTTGCGATGAGCCGTACAGTTCTTGGGAGATATTAGAAAACGTCGAGGTGCCACGCGCTTCGAGCATGTAGACGACATCTTGGTATTCGCGGCACATGCGGCGCATGATGACGCTCAGCGGGTTAAGTTGGCCGAGTTTGCGCACTAAATCGCGTTCTATTTGATGGAATTCTTCTTTTTTGTCGCTAGGGTCAAAGCCTAAGGGGCGTTGCTTGTAATAATCGGCATCAATAGCGGGCAGGGATTTACAGCCACTTTGTAAAAATGCCTGTTTGATGCTGTCATCCCATTTGATCGCGTCGAGGATGCGGATGGGCTGTTGCGCCTTAACGATACGGTCGGATAAGGCCTTCACTTCGGTCAGATAGGTGGACGGTTTTAGGACTTTTATATTGCTCATAGCATGGTCTCTCAGTAAGCAGCGTGGTCGGCACTCATCAGGTAATGTTTCAGACGGATTTGTAAACAAAAAGCAATAGTAATGCCATGTTTCTGATTGTAAGGTATTTTGCCGATAAACGTTACAGATTTTCCGAGGCGTAATCGGCGAGGCGGGAGCGTTCGCCGCGCCGGAGGGTGATATGCGCACCGTACGGCCAATGCTTGAAGCGGTCGACGACGTAGGTCAAGCCTGAGGTGGTGGCGGTCAGGTAAGGGGTGTCGATTTGCGACAGGTTGCCGATACAAATGATTTTAGTGCCGGGGCCGGCGCGGGTAATCAGGGTTTTCATTTGTTTCGAAGTGAGGTTTTGTGCCTCGTCAATAATCAGAAAACGGTTCAGAAAGGTGCGTCCGCGCATGAAATTTAACGAGCGGATTTTGACGCGGTTCATTAAGATATTTTTGGTCGCGCCCTGTTCCCATTCGTTTTGCCCGGAACGGCTGCCCAGCAATTCTAAGTTATCCATCAACGCACCCATCCATGGGGCCATTTTTTCTTCTTCTGTGCCCGGTAAAAACCCGATGTCTTCGCCAATAGGTACGGTTTCACGGGTCATGATGATTTCGTTGTAGATTTTTTTCTCTAGGGTCATGGTGAGGCCTGCCGCCAAGGCAATCAGGGTTTTGCCAGTGCCCGCCGTGCCTAAGAGGGTGACAAAATCAATTTCGGGATCGAGCAGGACGTTGAGGGCAAAGTTTTGCTCGCGGTTTTTCGCATAAATGCCCCAGACGCTATTGTGTTTGGAGCGGTAATCCCGCGCCAGCTCCAAGATAGCCGTTTCGCCGTCGCAACGGCGGACGATGGCCTCAAAATTACTGTCATTGTCCATGTACAAGTATTGGTTAGGATACCATTCGCTGACTAAAGGGTCTTCAAGGCGGTAAAATGTCCGGTCTTTTTCCTGCCAGGAGTCCATTTGTGTGCCGTGGTTTTCCCAAAAATCATCCTCTAAGGCGGTCGCGCCGCTGTAGAGCAGGTCAATATCTTCTAAAGTCTGGTCGTTGTGGTAGTCCTCGGCGGTTAAGGCTAGGGTAGCGGCTTTGATGCGCATGTTAATATCTTTCGATACTAAGATGACTTTGATGTGCGGGAATTTGCTGGTGAGCGCCAGCACGACGCTGAGGATGGAGTTGTCGGCAAGGTTGCCGGGCATACTGTCAGGCAAGAGCGCGGTCATGGCGCTGGTTTGGAAATACAGGCGGCCTGAGCTGTTCAGGTTGTCGCCATTGGGGCTGTGCTCAATACGCGATAAGGGCAGGCCGTCGTTAAGAGTCTGCTGGCTGGTGTCGCGGATCAGCCCGTCAAGAAAGCGGCTGGCTTGGCGGACGTTACGCGCGACATCGGTCAGGCCTTTTTTACCGTGGTCTAGTTCTTCCAGAACCACCATCGGGATAAAAATGTCATGCTCCTGAAAACGGAAAATCGCCGCAGGGTCGTGCATCAGCACATTGGTATCTAAAACAAACAGCTTGTTATCAGGCATGGTCTGAATATTCATGTCGGTACCATTGGGTTGGGCGGGAGGAAGGCGAAGGCCGCCGTGGGTCTGGGGCATGGGTATGCCGCCAGGTGCGGTTGGGAGTTATGCCGGGTGTTACGCCGCTAGTGTCCGCAACAGCGCCAAGACTTCGTCGCTGTGGCCTTGGGCTTTGACTTTACGCCAGGCATGGATCAGCGTCCCGTCAGGGCCGATCAGAAAGGTGCTGCGTTCAATACCGCGTACTTGTTTGCCGTACATATTTTTGAGTTTGATGACCTCAAACAGGCTGCATAGCTGTTCGTCGCTGTCTGACAGCAGGTCGAACGGGAATGCCTGTTTGCTTTTAAAGCCTTCATGGACTTTGACCGAATCGCGTGATATGCCGATGATGACGGTATTGAGCGCGGTATAATCGGCGATAGCGTCACGGAACGCTTGGCCTTCTAGGGTACAGCCAGGCGTGTTGTCTTTAGGGTAAAAGTAGAGCAACAGATACTGGCCGCGATAGTCACTGAGTTTGACAGTTTTCGCGCCTGTTGAGGCCAGTTCCATATCCGGCACGACGGTGCCAATACTGGGTGAGGTCATAAGCTACCTAACGTTTTATGGGTTCAAGAATGGCATCGATGTTAAGCTGGTCGCAAAATTCCATGAATTCTTCGCGCAGCGACAGCAAATGCAGTTGCGGGGGGATCAGGATAATAAATTTACTGGCAAAGACGGGATTTTGGATATAGGGGGCAGGATAACAACTGCCGGTGATGTCTTCAATGTCAATATCGCGGTCAATCAGGAACGAACTGACCGACTCGACGATGCTGTCGTGGTTGAGTGAGAGGGTTTCCAGTAAATAAGGCATACAGTCTTTGCCTTTGTCCCGGCTTTCTGGGCGTAGGGTCTGGATTTTGATGTCAATGCGCCGCTGGATGACATCTAAGGTGCTTTCTAATTTGGCTATTTGATTCCAATTGCCTTGTACCAGCAAGTAAGTGGCGGTGGATTGTGCCAGCCGCGAGGCGCGGATTTCCACGATATTGCATTTGCAATCGCGGATAGCGGGCAATAGTTCCGCAATAAAATTGATTTTGTTGTTACCTAAGGCAGTAATGGCGAGTTGCATAATGAGTTTTTTTGAATATTTTTTTGGAAGTTTAGCATCAAATGAGCGAAACTTTATGCACATTGCTGAGTGTGCCGCTAAAAGTTGCCGTTGTCGCTGATTAAGAAAGATAACGGCATTCCCCGATTTTACATTACCTACCCGATCAAGCCATGAAAAAGACCCGTAAGAGAAGCATTTCTAAAGACCGTAGTTTCAGCAGGCTCAACGGGCCGGGCAGTGCCGCCGATGAAATGCTGGTGTTGGCAGAGCTACGCGCGACCCGTGACGACCCGGTGTTTACGGTAACGCCATTGGATAATTTGCCTGACGATGAAGATGCCATAGACCGCCTTTTGGTTGTCAGCGGTGTTGAAAAACCCATTACCAGTATAGTTCAGGTTGAAGATATGACCAGCCGTACCAGCGCCGAACAGATCGAGGTTCTGCCTGATGCCGCTGCGGATAGGGCTCAGGCGGCGGCTTATAGGGTGGTGCCGTTGGCAGCTACGCAACCGCCAAGTGAGGCAGAGGCAGAGCCTGAGTTGTCCGGTGTGACGTTAAAAGTTGCTAGCCATGATGCCGATGGCGTTGTCGAAACGCAAGCGTTTTTTTTCTCGGTCACCGAACCTAAGCCTGAGCCGGGCGGGCAAACCTTGGTGTCGCCTGTTGAAGACCGGCCTATGGCAACCGCGCCGGATTTGTGGGCGGCGGGCATGGCCGATTCACCACTGCGTGTTGAACCAATTTTTGAGACGGCGTCGATAGAAGAGGCCGATACGCCGACAATGGTGGAGGTTGCTGCCGAAACGGGAGTGGCGATGCCTGTCCCCCTCATTGACGATGAGCTTGCCAATCCGTTAGGATTGGCAGTCGACCGGCCTATGGCAACCGCACCGGATTTGTGGGCGGCGGGCATGGCCGATTCGCCGCTGCGTGTTGAACCGATTTTTGAGCCAGTGCCGATAGAAGAAGCGGACACGCCGCCGGGACTGGAGGTTGCCGCCGAAACGGGGGTGATGATGTCCGCACTTGATGACGCTGCCAAGCCGTTAGTTTCTGATGATGGGCTACCACATTCCGACCCGTCCGTTGTGGTGGTAAGTCCGCCCGCCGCTACCTCTGGCACCGAGCGTTGCGAGTATAAAACGGAGCAGGCACGGATTAATACGATTACGCTGATTTTGAGTATTGTTGCGTCTTTATCGGCGTTGGTGTTGTACTTTTTACTGATGGATATGAAAAATGATGTGCTTAAGCTTAATGAAATGGTCGAGATTATGAAAGAGGATATTCAGATCAAGCGCGACGAACCGCCCGCCGAGTAGAGGCAAGTGGATTTAGCTAGAGGGATAGGGGCTTTTGGGTTATGCCTGCGAACTTCCGTTAAACAAGACGCTATGGTTTTCAGATGGATGGGGCTGTTGATATGAACAACAAAACGGTTGGTATTTTGTTCATATCAACCGTAAAGGGCTGATTTGAATTTTAAGCAATTGATTTCTAGTTATTGTTTTTTTGGTCTATATATTGCTGTGGGCAGTGTGTAGCCATTGGGGTAAAGGGTTGTGTGCGCCTGACAAAATAGCGGTATCAACACTATTTTGCTGAAAACAGTTTGGCGGCGGCAACTCTATTTGATCGGTTTGATAATGTCGGCTTATAGCGTTTGTTAGATGGTGTTTTCGCAAAATAGTGAGGGTGTGCGTATGAAATTATTAATGGCATTAATGGTTGTTGCGTCGGTCTATGCCGTGTCTGCGCGTGCAGGTAACGTGGCAGACAGGCAGGTTGTGGCGATGGCTTGCGCTGAAGAAGCGAGGCTGGCGCATTGTGGCCGGGCAGTTGTTGGGGACGGTTTGTTGCGGTGTTTGCACACTTATCCGTTTGCCCAGCTTTCTCCTGGTTGTCAAAGGGCGCTTAGCCAGTTGAGGGCGGATAGCCGAGTGGTGATTAGCCCTCGTCCGGTGATTGTGGTACGGCCTACCTACGCGATTCCCGCCCCCGGTTACCTTTGGCGGCAGCATCCGCGTTATGGTTGGGGGTGGTACCATCCCCGATTGGGTTGGCATAGGGGGTGGCGATAGTTGATGGCGTTTTTACCGGAGTAGATTAGGCGTTTATTGCTTATTTTTAAGGAAGGTCTTTTATGAAATTATTATTAACAGCCATTGGCTTAAGTGTTTTTTTGGCGGGATGTGCCGTACAGCCTGTAGGTGTCGGGATACGCCCGGCCGCCGTAGTGAGACCGGCTTATCCGATACCGGGACCTGGTTATCTTTGGCGGCAACACCCCACTTATGGTTGGGGTTGGTATCATCCAGGAATGGGATGGCATCGGGGTTGGCGATAACTGAGCTTAGGGATGGGCATGTGATAAATTAGCAGGGTAAGGCCTTTGAAGCTGGCATACCTTCTGAGGGTGTCAGGCTTTAAAAGGCATTGTTTACCCATTCGCCAAGTTATTCCCTATTTGATGGTGTATTACCCCGAAACCTAAGGCGTTAAGGGTTTTGGCAGGGTTTAGGATTTATGAAGACTTTTTTTAAAAGAACGGCATTGTTGCTGTTATTGAATGGCCTTATGGCTTTTGATGCCTATGGGCAAAATAAGGAGCTATCGGTAGATGAAGTGCTGGCCATTTTCTACCAACGCAATCTCGATTTGATTGCCGCGCAATATAATATCGACCAGTCCCAAGCCGATGCCGTCATTGCTTCGGCTATTCCCAACCCTAATTTCAGTTTTCAGCTTTCTGAGCTTAGCGGTAATCTGAATAATGGTGCCAGTGCCACAGGGTGCAGCCATAATCCCGGCGTTTCTTGCGGGCCTGCCGAGTATTTCTCTTTCAGCCAATTAATTGAGGTCGCGGGTAAACGGGGCTTGCGCATCCAAAGCAGCGGTTTTGCCACGCAAGCCGCCGCCAGTGATTTGCAGGATGCCGTGCGGATATTTTCTAATATGGTCAGGGATGCGTATTACGAATTATTACAAACCCAGAAAAACCGCTGGTTAGCGCAAGAAATTGTTGACCATTACCAAGTCATTGCCAAGGCCAACCAGTTGCGCCTGCACAGCGGAGATATTTCGGAGTCGGATTTTTTGCGGGTCAAAATGGAATCGGTACGCGCCGAGTCGGATTTGGATAACGCCCAAACGGCGGTTGAGCAGGCTAAGGCCAAGTTAGCCATGCTGTTGCGCTGGCCTGAGCAAAGTTTGTCGTTCGAGGCGAAAGAGCAGTGGCCGACCGTTAAAGACTTGGGGCAAAGCCTTAGCAGGGAGCAACTGATCACCAAGGCCTTGGAGCAACGCCCTGATTTGCAAGCGGATAAATTACGGGCCGAACAAGCCGATAAAGAAATGGAGTTGGCGCGGCGGTTAAAGTACCCTGATGTGACCGTCACCGCCGGTTATGCGCGTGACCCCAGTAACAATGCCTTAAATTCGGGTTTTGTCGGGGTCAGTGTGCCGTTACCCTTGTTTTATCAATATAAAGGCGAAGCCGATAAGGCCGCTGTTCAGTTCAGCCAAAGCCGTTTGGCAGTGGAGCAAACCGAGTTGGGCATCCGTCAGGATGTGGTCGGTGCCTTAGCCACTTGGCACAGTACCGATAAGATAGTCCGCCGCTTTCAAGACGGATTGCTCAATGATGCGGTGGTGGTGCGTAATAGCGCCGAGCTGGCCTATAGCCGGGGGGCGACCAGCGTACTGGATTTTATCGAAGCCCAGCGCAGTTACAAAAATGTGATGCGTGATTATTATTCGGCGCTGATTAACCGCGCCAATGCCTACTATGATTTGGCGAAAGCCATAGGGGTTGAGCCGACTAACGACAAGGCCAGCGGACAGAAGGCGGCCTTAGGACAGCAATAATCGCAGGGGGTTATTTGGCCCCGCACTCGCAGCGTAGTTTATATCAGTAATGGATATGATGAATCAAATGTATTTGCACAGAAAAATAGCGGTTTTAATGGTGTTGCTAGGCTGGTTGCTGTTAGTGGGGTGTTCCGGCCCCGCCGATCAGGCGCCGCCCGCACCGCAGCGGCCTAAAGTCGCGGGGCAAGTTTATTTGCCGTCGGATTCACCGAAAAAAGCCTATATCAAAACCGCCCGCTTAAGCTTGTCGGAGCATCCCTTATTGGAGCCGCTGGTAGGTAAGATTAGCTACAATGAAAGTTTGACCTCCAGAATCAGCTCTTCGGTGGCGGGTCGGGTTATCGGTACGCCGGTGGCCTTGGGGACGACGGTGCAGGCCGGTTCGGTGTTGTTAGAATTGAACAGCCCTGATGTAGCCGATGCCGAGGCAGATTTTGCCAAGGCGCAGGCCGATTTGATGCTCGCAACCCATGCCTTCAACCGCCAGCAAGAGCTGTATGCAGGTAAGGCTGTGTCCCGCAAAGAATTAGAGCAGAGCCAAGATGAGTTAAGCCGTGCCAGCAGTGAAGCCCGCCGCGCCCAAGAGCGTTTGAAAAACCTGCATATCAACGAGCAGCAAACCGACGGCCATTTTGCCTTGCGTTCGCCCGTACCCGGCATTGTGGTCGAAAAAAACGTTAATCCGGGTACTGAAGTGCGGCCTGATTTGGAAAAGCCGCTGTTTGTGATTTCCGATATTAAAAAACTGACCGTGTTAATGGAGGTCTTTGAAGTCAATCTGAGCAAAATCAAATTAGGCCAAAAGTTATCTGTGTCGGTGCCGGCTTATCCGGGTGAGCGGTTTCCTGCCACTGTGCAATATATCGGGCAAGTGCTGGATGAAGATACGCGCAGCATCCAGGTGCGTTGCGATTTGCCCAATCCTGACGGGCGTTTGTTGCCGGGCATGTATACCAATATTGAAGTCGGTAGTGGCCCGGACGACCTTGCCGTGGTGATTCCGCTGACGGCGGTGTTTACGGAAGGCGACACCGATTATGTGTTTATTGCCTTGGATGCCGAGCATTATCAACAACGGGCTATTAAAATGGGTCTGCACTTAAAAGATAAGGCCGTCATTAGCCAAGGTTTACAGCCTGATGAACTGCTGGTGACGGAAGGCGCACTGATGCTCAGTGCGGAAGAAGAGCTGGAAACCGATAGCGCCAACCCATAGCAGCCCAAAGGATAGAGCCACATGATTGAACATATTATCGCGTTTTGCTTACAGCAGCGTTTGATGGTGATCGGCACGACCATAGCGATTATTATCTCAGGGATTATCGCCTTTGAAAATTTGCCCGTACAGGCATTTCCTGATGTGCAAAACGTTTTTGTCCAAGTAGTGACCCAATATCCCGGACAAGCCCCGGAGGAGGTCGAAAAGCAAGTGTCCTTGCCGATTGAGCGGGTCATGAACGGTCTGCCGCATTTGATGAATATGCGTTCGGTATCCATTTTTGGCTTGTCGGTCGTGACGTTGACCTTTGACGATAAGGCCGAAGATTATTTTTCCAGACAACAGGTCTTAGAGAAGTTACAAAACGCCGACATACCCGACAGCACCAGCCCGCAGTTAGGGCCGTTATCGACGGGGGTCG
Source organism: Methylovulum psychrotolerans (assembly GCF_002209385.1). Classification (NCBI taxonomy): domain Bacteria; kingdom Pseudomonadati; phylum Pseudomonadota; class Gammaproteobacteria; order Methylococcales; family Methylococcaceae; genus Methylovulum; species Methylovulum psychrotolerans. Next base: position 135,852 of record NZ_CP022129.1, on the reverse strand, counting down.
GCGAAATCTACCGCTATGTCATTGATGCCAAGCATTTGCCGTTAGTCGAGCAGCGGGCGCTTCAGGATTGGGTGATAGAACCCCGAATACGCACTGTGCAAGGGGTGGCCGATGTGGTCTCTTATGGCGGCGGCGTTAAGGAATATAAGGTTGCCGCCAAACCTGAACGTTTGAAAAATTACCGCATCGAATTAGGGCAGGTCTTTGCCGCCATTGCCGCCAATAACACCAATACTGGCGGCGGGTATATCGAACACGGCGACGAGGCCTTAGTGGTGCGCGGTACAGGGCTGTTAAAGTCGGCAGAGGAAATTGGCGAAATTGTCATTGTCACCAATGACGGTGTGCCAGTCCGCATTAAGGATGTTGCCGACATCAGCGTCGGCCCGCAACCTAGGACGGGTATTGTCGGCATGAACCAGCGTGACGATGTGGTGGAAGGCACTGTGTTGCTGATAAAAGGGCGTGATGCCGTTAATGTGTTGGCGGGGGTGAAGGAGAAGATTAACGAACTGAACACCTTTGGCTTGCCGCCGGGGGTTAAAATCACGCCCATCTATGACCGCACCGAACTGGTCGGCCATACCGTGCATACGGTCATGCACAATATGCTTGAAGGTGCGGCACTGATTCTGATTATCTTATTGGTGTTCCTGCGGCGCTTTCTGGCGGCTTTCTTAGTCACCTTGATTATCCCCATCTCCTTGCTGTTTGCGTTCATTCTGGTGGATTTGGGCGGCATTTCCGCCAACCTGATTTCGCTGGGTGCTATCGACTTCGGGATTATCGTCGATAGTGCCGTGGTCTTGGTCGAAGCGGTGATGGTGCAGGTGACGCTGGATTTGCACCGTAAGGCCGACATCCGCCATTTGCGGCAAACCTTGTTAAATACGGCGACCGAAATGGGCCGCCCCATTTTGTTTTCCAAGGCTATTATTATCATCGCTTTTTTACCGATTTTTACCTTCCAGCAAGTGGAGGCGAAAATTTTCTCGCCGATGGCCTATACACTCAGTTTTGCGTTGGTCGCGTCAATGCTGTTTAGTTTGACCTTTGTCCCCGCCATGCTGACCTATTTGCTGGGCCCTAAACTCGCGGAAACCCATAATCCGTTGGTGGCGGTGATGGAACGCCATTATCGGCGTATCCTTGAAGGGGTGCTTAGGCATTCACGGCTGGTATTTTTCTCGGCGGTAGCAGCCTTAGTGCTGAGTTTTATGTCGGTACGCTATATCGGTACTGAATTTATGCCCAAATTGGACGAGGGCAATGTTTGGTTGACAGTGACGTTGCCCACACCGGTTTCGCTGGCGGCTTCCAAACGTTTTGAGGAAGAAATCCGCGCAAAATTGGCGGCATTTTCCGAAGCTAAAACTGTGCTGACCCAGCTAGGCCGCCCAGAAGACGGTACTGATCCTAAGGGCTTTAATAATTTGGAAGTGCTGATTGATCTTAAGCCTAAAGACACTTGGCGGTATAAGAGCAAAGACCAATTAGTCCAAGCCATGAATAAAGAACTGGAGATTTTCCCCGGCATCTTGACCAATTTTTCCCAAGTGATCCAAGATAATGTCGAAGAGGCCATTTCTGGGGTAAAGGGGGAAATTGCCATTAAGATATTCGGCGCGGATTTGGCGACGCTTCAGGACAGGGCTGATCAGGTCACGCATATTTTGGCGGGCATTAAAGGCGCGACCGATGTTGCCGCCGAGCAGCAAGCGGGTTTGGCGCAAGTCATTGTCGATATTGACCGTGCCAAAGTGTCCCGTTACGGCATCAATATTGCCGATGTCGAGCAGGTGATGGATATAGGCATGGGCGGGCGGGCGGCTTCGAAGTTTTTGGAAGGCGAGCGGCGCTTTGACATTACCTTGCGTTATGAGGAAAGTGCGCGTAATTCGGTCGCTGGCTTGGAGGCATTGACCGTAAAGACGCCGACAGGCCAGTTGATCCCGTTATCGGAATTGGCGACGGTTAGGGTCAATCAAGGTGCGTCACGGATCAGCCGCGAAGACAATATGCGCCGGATTGCCATCAAGTGTAATCTGATCAACCGCGACCAAGGCAGTTTTGTCGCCGAAGCCCAGCAAAAAGTCGCCGCGCAAGTGGACTTGCCGCCCGGCTACCGTATTGTCTGGAGCGGGCAGTTTGAAAACCAGCAACGCGCCATGAAGCGCTTGGCGATTATTGTGCCGATTAGTTTGGGCTTAATTTTTGTGCTGCTGTTCTGGGCGTTTATGTCGATTAAAAACGCCCTGCTGATTGTCATGAACGTGCCTTTTGCCATGATTGGCGGTATCCTGATCTTATTGCTGACCCATATTAACCTAAGCGTTTCGGCGGCGGTCGGTTTTATCGCCCTATTCGGTATCGCCGTCCAAAATGGCGTGATTTTAGTCTCACAATTGAATAAACTGCGTAGGGAAGGGCAGTCGCTGCACGATGCCATTGTCAACGGCTCGGTCAGCCGTCTCAGGCCGGTGGTCATGACCGCCATGATGGCGATGTTAGGGCTGTTTCCGGCGGCGCTGTCCACCAGTGTCGGCTCGGAAACGGCGAAACCGTTTGCCGTGGTCATTATCGGCGGCCTGTTGACCGCCACCGTGCTGACCTTGACGCTGTTGCCTGCCCTGTACCGCTATTTCGCCGAAGCTGATGAACCTTAACGAGGAATTATGAAAGAGATCCGCGCCTTTATCCAGCCCAATAAGCTCAATAGCGTTACGACGGCGTTAATGGACATTCCGGGCTTTCCGGGTATGACGGTGATCGATTGCCAGGGGTTTGGGCGCGAACGTACCCAGCATGTCCAAGATTACCGTCCGTTTATGCCGAAAAAGCGTCTGGAGATATTTGCCCCCGACAGTTTGGTGGAGCTTATTTTTACCACCATCATGACGGTGGCGTGTAGCGGCCAACATGGCGACGGGAAGGTGTATATTGTTGAAGCGTTGGAGGGTGGGCGTATCAGCAGCGGGGAAAGGCGGGTTGATTTGGGGTAGGGGGGGGGGCTGGATTTTTATTCGCACTTATAGCTCATCCTCAGTTGTTATGATAGTATTTGACGCTAAAAATAATCGCTAATGTATTTTATATACGACGTAACGGCAGATAGCCAACGCTTCCCTCTATTACCGTTACTACAGACAATCGTTGCGGTCATTTACGGCCCATCAAAAGCCATTTGGCGCGTAGCTAAGGTACGCGGTTATGGCTTGGCTATTTGCACTCTCGAAGACGATGTTATCGCTGAAGATATTGTTGAAATTGAAGCAGAAAGCCTGATTGGCATTGCCCAAGATCCTACGCAATGATTTTATGATTTGGATTGTTCTGATGACGATAAGCAAATTCGGTTCGGGTTGTTTGATTCAACTGCATTGTTTATTGACGGCGACAATGTGCTTATCCCAACGGTATTGGCTGCTTTTACAAAGGTAGATAGCCGGGGGGCTTTCTAGCCACGCTTACCCTCTCTTATTTTACCCCACAAACCACACTGGCAACCCAATGGCACAAGTAAAAATTTATGGCCTAGCTGAAAAACTCAATCCCATCAAACAGCTCTTATCCGAGATAATCCATTCCTGTGTGATGGACGCGTTGGGTATGCCCGCCGACAAACGGGCGCAGCGGTTTTTTCCCTTAGTGCCTGAAGACTTCCTCATGCCGGGCGGCAGGTCGGATGCCTATACTATCATTGAAATCTCGCTGATAACCGGACGCAGCGTGGCGACGCGCAAGCGTCTGATCCGCCTGTTGTTCGACCGCATCAACGCGCAACTGGGCATTGATGTTATGGACATAGAGATTTGCCTGTATGAAAGCCCGGCCTGTAATTGGGGCTTTCGGGGGCTGCACGGCGATGAAGTCACGCTTAACTATGACATCAACGTCTGATGGCTCGCTCGACGGCGGCGTTGCCTATTCTGCCTGATAGTGTTTGTTAATTACGGCCTATACTCTAGATAGCCAAGCCCACTCTGCCCTAGGAGTCCGCTATGCCCCAAAAAACTGCCGCCAGTTTGCTCTTCATCCTGCTTGCAGGCTGTGATGCACTACAATCCTCACCCCCTGCCCCCGCGCCCGCCGAGATAAAATGGGTGGTCGCGGATAAGTACACATTGACTCAAGCGGTCACCGCCGCCTTGACCCGCGCCGATCCCGCCATTGAATTGGGGAAAAAACAGTATAAAGAAATGAGTAACGAGCGGCAGTTTCTCAATAAGCAAATTGAGCACTTGGAACTGGATCTTAGGCTCCAATGCTATGAGGCGTGGGACAAAGTCCATAAACAGGGGCCGGCCAAATCTGGCCAGCCCCCTAGCAAGCCACCGACCCGGCTCGATTATTCGCCAAGCAATCCCATTGACTACGATGACCCCGATTATAGGGCCTGTTTGCGAAAAATCACCACTGACCCGCTACTCAACGATTTACAAAGCAAGCAGCATACCTACTATTTTGAGCAGGAACGGGAGTACAGCCAACGCGAGCAGACGTTGCGGCAAAACACCGAAAGTACCCTCACCCAACTGCTCGACACTTATGCGCAAGCGCACGGCTATCAGCTAATTATTGAGAGCGGCGAACGTAATGTGCTGTTCAACCGCAATAAAATCGTCTTGAATGTCACCGCCGACCTGCTGGACTTTATTGGCAAACAGCCGCTGATAACCCCCGCCCCGCCTGTGGCCAACAAGCCAGCCACGGGCGGCAACCCATCCCCACCCTAAAAACACTATGACGATGCTCTATTGCCGCCACTGTGGCGGCCAAGTTGACGAAACCGCCACCACTTGCCCGCACTGCGCGGCGGTGCAGGACAAGACAGCCATCGGCACGGCGGCGCAAGACGGGCAGGCCGACAACGGGGCGGGGGAGGATAACGCCGATAGGCCGTGGTCTTTGCTGGGCCGTGGCGGGGCGTTCTTGGCCGCGCTGATCTTATTGAGCTATGTGTGTATCGCACAGGACGAGCCGGATCATGCCAACACCACGCACCTTATTTGGGCCAGCTTCCTGTTGCTGCCGCCTTTGGCCTTTCTCATCCGACGCAAAGCGGCAGTGGTAGTGCATCGGCAATTACTGATGGCCAACGGGGCGTTGCTGGTGATGGTGCCGGTGGTTTATGGGCTGGCCAACGCCAACGCCATCAGCTTTGTCCGCTTTTCCGCCAATTTTATCGGCTTGCCCCTGGTTTATTTTGCCTGTTGTTATCTGGTCGCGTCTTGCCAACAGACTGGCCTAAGGCGGCTGCTGACCGTCCCGCTGGTGCTGGGCGGCCTGTTAGGGCCTATCAGCACCTTCATCCTGTTGGTTGTTTTCGGCAATGGCATCGATCCGCCCAAAGTGGAACGGCGGGTGGAACCGAATATAAGCTATAAGTCCACCCCTTGGGGCTGGGCTGGGGGCGACTCCGGCTATGACATACACCGTTATAAGACCCTGGACTTTTTGCCTTTCTTGCAACAGGAGGAGGACAACTACCGCGTGACGGAAACGGAAGAGCGATGACGGCGGTATACTGCAAACATGGATAACCGCCCAGTTTGCGGCACTTTGCTTCGCCCTCTTACCGCCATTAACTTAATGGACTTATATCTGTAATTTCAACAAAATAAAAGTAGGGATCTCGTTTCTCGTCCCATTTATGCCCTTTACTTCCTTGTAGGTGCGCGGGTATACGCTGTGTGGGAATGCTATCAGGAACCTAAGTGTACGGGCGGACACCGTTTCCGCCCTTTTAAACAGAGGGAATTATGATCGGCGTATTGCCGCCACTGCGGCAGACAGCTTGCCGGAGCCTGTCATGAGCTGGCCGACTGCGGCAGGCTTCGGAAAGGGCTTATTCGCTATCTTGGCTTTTGGGTTTGTGGTTGGCCGGGGTTTCGTCTAACGCCAATTCGGCGGCGGCGATTGGCTGTTCGCTGGTTTCTGCGTAAGCATCGTCAAAAGGCATGGGGGAGGCTGAAATTAAAATTAATGCGGTGTAACGCGCCAATTTATGGATATGTTTAATCATGATGTAGTCCTCATAAAGAGATGGGATAAGCCCGATGGCTACTTAGTGATGCAGTAGCTGATAAACAGTAAGCGAGTTTCGTGCCATGGCTTTTTAAGTTGCAAACTCAGTAAAATCAAGGGCTGAAGCCTTGTTGGCTGGGGCTTGGTAAAGGGCGGGGCGGTGATTGGTTGCAATAAACCGACGGTATAGGCTCATATCAACAGCACGGGCCGCGTAGGGGCGATGATTGGCGTAAGCCTAGGGACGCTTTTTGCGCACAGCGCTTTGGGGTCGCCGCCATATTTTGCAGGGTAGGGGTTATTGGGCAAGGCTTGCCAAATATTCGCGTGCCATAAATAATGCGGCGATGGAGCGGGCTTCGGTGCATTCGCCTGTCGCCAAAAGCGTGTTAATATCCGCCAATTGCCAAGCCACCACTTCCAGTTCTTCCGGTTCGTCGCCGAGCAGTTTTTCGGGGTAGAGGTCTTGGGCGAGGATGATTTCGGTGGTATGTTCCAAATAAGACGGGGCTAGGGAAAAGGTGCTTAGATGGTACAGGCGTTTGGCGCCGAAGCCGATTTCTTCTTTCAGTTCACGGTTGGCGGCTTCAAAAAAGGATTCGCCCGCATCGACTTTGCCTTTCGGCAAACCCAGCTCGTAGCGGTGGGTGCCCGCCGAATATTCGCGGATCAGCAGCACAGTATCGGGGTCTTGCATCGGCACGACCAAGACCGCGCCGTTAGAACCGCCCCGTGCCAGGCGTTCATAATGGCGTAACTCGCCGTTGCTAAACTGTATTTCCAGAGCTTCAATCCTGAACAAGCGGCTTTTGGCAACAGTGGTTTGGGTTAGGATAGTCGGTTTTTCTGCCATCGGGATAATTTTCAAGTCAGTCACCTCACTATAACGCACTCTTATGATAGATTGGAATAAAATTGATACGGTTCTTTTGGATATGGACGGTACTTTACTGGATTTGAATTTCGATAACCACTTTTGGAAGGAATTTGTGCCGCAACGTTATGCCGAGCGGCATGGCTTGACGTTAGCGGCAGCTAAGGAGCGGCTGATCCCGCAGTTTAAAAGCATGGAAGGGCGTTTGGAGTGGTATTGTCTGGATTATTGGACGCAGGCCTTGCAGTTGGACATTGCCGGGCTGAAAGCGGAACTGGCAGGGCTGATTAGCGTGTTGCCGCATGTGGTGGAGTTTTTGACGGTGTTGCGCGGTTCGGCAAAGCAGGTGTTTTTGGTGACCAATGCCCACCGTGACGGGTTGGACATTAAAATGGCGCAAACCAGTTTGCGGCCTTTTTTTGACGGCATTATCTGCTCCCATGATCTGGGCTTTGCGAAAGAGCAGCCGGAATTTTGGCCGCTGTTTCAGCAACAGCAGCCGTTTGCCAAGCAGGCGGCGCTGATGGTTGACGATAATCTGGCCGTGTTGGCGGCGGCGCGGCAGTTTGGTATCGGCCAAGTGGTCGCGGTCGCCAAGCCCGATAGCCGCCAGCCTAAACGCGCTATTGCCGGGTTTCCGGCTATTGAGGATTTTCGGGAGTTGTTGGTGGGGCTTTAGGCGGGTACGGTTTGCTACTGCGCTTGCTCCGGTCGCCGTTCGGGCGGGGCGGGCGCGGCCTTTTCGGGGGGATGATAATCTCTGCCAGCAAGTCTTTGGTAATGGCCTTGACGGGGATTTTTTGTCCGATATAGCTTTCAATGTCGGGCATGGAATAGGCGTACTGCTCGCAGACAAAGCTGATGGCTTCGCCGCTGGCGCCAAAGCGGGCGGTGCGGCCTATCCTATGGACATAATCTTCGACATCTTGCGGCAAGTCGTAATTAAAAACGTGCGAAACGTCGGCGATATGCAGGCCGCGGGCGGCGACATCGGTGGCGATCAGTAGGGTGATGCGGTTTTCTTGGAAGTCGTTTAGCAGGCGTTGGCGTTTGTCTTGCGGCACGTCACCGCTTAAGGCGGCGGTTTTGTAGCCATTGGCGTTAAGCGTGTCGTCCAATTGCTCGGCGCACCGTTTGGTGTTGACGAAAATAATGCTCCGCAAGGGCTGGTATTGGTTAAGGATGCCGATCAGCAACGGCAGCTTTTGCTCGTTAGAGGGGCAGAACGCGCTTTGGGCGATGGCCTTGGAGGTGACTTCTTCGCTTTCGATGCGGATCAGCACCGGATTGTTCATGTGTTCGTAAGCCAATTCGGTCACTTTATAGGACAGGGTGGCGGAAAACAGCATGTTCAGGCGTTGGTCGGGCGGCGGCATCCGGTGGAGCAAATAGCGGATGTCTTTGATGAAGCCTAAGTCAAACATCCGGTCGGCCTCGTCCATGACGGTGGCTTTGATATGGTCGAGCGAGAAGATTTTTTGTTTGTAAAAATCAATGACGCGTCCGGGTGTGCCGATGATGATGTCGACATTGGACTTGATCTTTTCGCGCTGCTTTTCGTAGTCGGTGCCGCCGTAGACCAGCGCGAATTTTAAATCCAGATGCTTGCTGAGCAAGAGCGCGTCTTTATGGATTTGGATCGCCAACTCGCGGGTCGGTGCCAACACAAGGGCGCGGGGATTCTGCTTGGTTTTTGGGGGCGTGCTGGCGCGTGGGGCGATGATTTTGGCGTGGGTGTGGCCGTCATCGTCGCCATATTCGTCATCGTCCTCTTCATCGTCAGGCTCCGCTTGCCCGTCATTAAGCAGGTGCTGGAACAGCGCCAGTAAAAAGGTCGCGGTTTTGCCGGTACCGGTTTGCGCTTGGCCGGCAATGTCCTTATCGCGCAGCAGTAAGGGCAGGGCTTTATCTTGGATGGGCGAGCAGAATGTAAAGCCGGCCTCGTTGAGGCTACGCAAAATGCTGTCGGATAATTCCAGGTTATTAAAGCGGGTTTCGGTAAGATGTGTCTGTTTCATGTGCTATAGGATAACTTAAAAACTGCTCAGGTTAAAATACCGCGTTGCTGTTGTCAGAGGTATTGCCTAAAAATTGATTGACTCGCGTTGCTAAGCCCCCTATAGTTTTACCTTTTATTTGTTGGAGAATTAGTGTGAGTGACTCAGTCCTTCATGTAAGTGATAGTGAATTTAACGATACGGTTCTTAAAGCCGCAGGCCCTGTGCTGGTCGATTATTGGGCGGAATGGTGCGGCCCTTGCAAAATGATTGCTCCGGTTCTTGATGCCATTGCCGAAGAGTACAAAGGTAAGTTGACAGTGGTAAAAATCAATATAGACGAAAATCCGCTGACTCCACAACGTTACGGTGTGCGTGGTATCCCAACGCTTATGTTGTTTAATGAAGGCGAGGTGGAAGCGACTAAAGTGGGTGCTTTGAGCAAATCAGAGCTGGCCAAATTTCTCGATAATAACATCTAGTTTGTCTCTTGACTCAGATCTGTCACAAAAGGTTGGACGGGTCTGAGTGCATCAGTTATACTTACCCCGTGCGGTGGTCACGCGCACTCAATCACATCATCCGATAGTTACACCCCTGAATTATCATTCAATCCATTCTACTCAAGCAGTTAGGCGCAATAGTCCTGGCAGCTTCCCTTCGGGTCATCTTTTTTTATGAATCTTACCGAGTTAAAGCTTAAGCAAATCAGTGAAGTTATAGACATCGCCGAGTCTTTGGGACTGGAAAGTGTCGCCAGGTCACGCAAACAGGATTTAATTTTTGCCATCCTTAAAAAACAGGCAAAAGCAGGCGACGATATTTATGGCGACGGCGTTCTGGAAATTTTACAAGATGGTTTTGGGTTTTTACGGACTCCAGGTTGCTCCTATCTTGCCGGCCCCGATGACATTTACGTTTCCCCCAGCCAAATCCGGCGGTTTTCCTTAAAGACGGGCGATACCATCAGCGGTAAGATCCGTCCCCCTAAAGATAACGAACGTTATTTTGCCATGCTGAAGGTGGAGCAAATCAATTTTGAGCCGCCCGAAAACACGAAGAACAAAATTTACTTTTCTAACCTCACGCCTTTGTTTGCCAAAGAGCGTTTTGTGCTTGAGCAGGGTAACGGTACCAGCGAAGATTTGACCGGACGTATTATCGACCTGATCGCCCCGATTGGTAAGGGTCAGCGTGGCCTGATTGTGTCGCCGCCGAAAGCGGGTAAGACCATGATCCTGCAAAGCTTGGCGCAGGCCATTGCCGAACAGAATCCCGAATGTTACCTGATTGTGCTGCTGATTGACGAACGTCCTGAAGAGGTCACGGAAATGGAGCGTTGTGTGCGCGGCGAAGTCATTTCCAGTACCTTTGACGAGCCTGCTGTGCGCCACGTCCAGGTGGCCGAAATGGTTATCGAAAAAGCCCGCCGTTTGGTTGAGCATAAACACGATGTGGTCATTTTGTTAGACTCCATCACCCGTTTGGCCCGCGCGTACAATACCGTCGTGCCGTCATCGGGTAAGATTTTGACGGGCGGTGTCGATGCCAATGCTTTAGAAAAACCGAAACGCTTTTTCGGGGCGGCGCGTAATATCGAGGAAGGTGGCAGTTTGACCATTATCGCCACGGCGCTGGTCGATACCGGTTCCAGAATGGACGAGGTCATTTACGAAGAGTTTAAGGGTACGGGTAATATGGAGTTGCATCTGGACCGTAAAATCGCCGAAAAACGCATTTATCCGGCGATTAACATTAACCGTTCAGGTACCCGGCGCGAAGAGTATTTGGTTGATCCTGACACCTTGCAAAAAACTTGGATTTTGCGCAAAATTCTCCAGCCTATGGACGAAACGGCCGCATCGGAGTTTTTGATCGGCAAATTGAAGGATTTTATGACCAATGCCGAGTTTTTTGACTCGATGAAGCGTTAAGGTTTAGCCCAGTTTAAAGCCAGCAAAGAATCCCGCCGCGCCACTGGCGCCTTTGCTGGTGATGCTCGATAAGCGATGCACTAAAAAATCGCCCGATGATTTGGCGGCATTGGTTGCCGAGCTGGCGGCCTGTTGCAAATCCGTATCGCTGATATTGACCACCCCGTAGTATTCCGCAGCAAACAACATCACAATAGCCGCACCTGACAGAAATAAGGTCATGCGGAGCATTTTTTTGGCAAAATAGCCGACTGCCATACCGATGACAAACGGTGCGCCGACATTGTTCATTAAAAACGCCGAAGAGAAAAAATCTGGGGTTACTGGGCCTGTGGAGGGGATAAGGGTGCTGGTGGTCGTCATGGTCAAAGCGGATAGGTTAGGGGGTTGGGGCAATGTACTGGGCTTATCCTTGGCAGGATGACCCTTAGACCCCACATCTTATAGTAAGTTGCCGATAAGTTAAACACCTGGCGTTTTATAGTGGCCGGACTTGTTAGGCTAGGGTAGGCCGCAAAAAACAACTTTCTGAAAAATAATAAGCTATCTCTTATCCCGCCTCGGCTTTTCTGACCGGTATGGCTTCGCAAGAATCCGGCAAATGGGAGGCAATCATGAAACTACATGCTATAGTCATATTGTTGTCATATAAAATCAATATGCTGGGCAGGTATTAGTGTCTAAATTGCATCCATTACCTATTGTTGAGAGCCGATAATGAATTTATCTTTTAAAACTAAGCCGCTATTGTTGGCAATGAGCTTTGTGTCTTTGTTGGCGGCCAGTGCGGTCGGCCAAGCTGTGCAAACGGTCGAGTCTGGTGTCCCCGAATACGAAAAAGCCAGTGGTGTTGCCGGTAATTTGTCCAGTGTCGGCTCCGATACCTTGGCGAACCAAATGACTTTATGGGCGGAAGCTTTTAACCGCTTTTACCCGAATGTCAACATCCAAATCCAAGCAGCGGGTTCGTCAACCGCACCGCCAGCGTTGACAGAAGGCACGGCTAATCTGGGGCCGATGAGCCGTGAAATGAAAGATGAGGAGTTGCACGCGTTTGAAGCGAAATACGGTTACAAACCTACAATGGTTCCTGTGGCGGTTGATGCCTTGGCGGTGTTCGTCAATAAAGATAACCCCATCAAAGGTTTGTCTGTAGAGCAGGTGGATGCGATTTTTTCCTCAACCCGTAAATGCGGCTATGCCACTGATATCAGTGCGTGGGGTGATGTTGGCGTGGCGAGTTGGAAGGACAAAAGCATCCAGTTATATGGACGTAACTCAGTATCCGGCACTTATGGTTATTTTAAAGAACACGCGCTCTGTAAGGGTGACTTTAAAAGTAACGTTAATGAGCAGCCTGGTTCCGCTTCGGTTGTGCAATCGGTGTCCACGTCAATTAACGGCATCGGCTATTCGGGTTTAGGCTATGTCACATCGGGCATTAAAGCCGTGCCGTTGGCGAAAAAAGGCGCGAAAGGCTTTGTTGCCGCCACGCCTGAAAACGCGTTGGCAGGTAAATATCCCTTAGCGCGTTATTTGTATGTTTATGTCAACAAAAAACCTAACCAGCCCTTAGCACCGCTGGAAAACGAATTTATCAAAATGGTGTTGTCTAAAACTGGCCAAGAGATCGTCATTAAAGACGGTTACATCCCTTTACCCGCAAAAGTTATTAAAAAGGTGCTGGCAACCTTAAAATAATTGTCCGCTATGGCTTATAATAGGCAGATGCTTTAAAAGCCGATAGCATTGGCAGTCCCTTTAAAGGGGTTGCCAAGGGTTATTGAAAGGATAGCCGCGACTTGTTATCGAAGATGGCTGGGCTTTGTATCGCCAAAGCACCAGCCGTTTTTTTATAAAGCGCTGTTATACCACTGTAACATTGTATTTCTATAATCGACATTAAATGTCCGAAATAAATACCCATACCCACCTCTCCGTTATGCACAAATCATCAAATTCTTTTTATCAAAAATGGCGTTTAGCAAAAGATACCATCGCGCGTTATGGGGTGGTGGCCGGCGGCATGGGCGTAATTGCGGCGGTGGTGATGATTTTCTTTTATCTGCTGTATGTGGTATTTCCGCTGTTTTTGCCCGCCACGGCAGAATCGGCCAGCCAATACCCTGTACCTGAACCAGCATTGGGTAAGACCTTGTTGTTGGATATGGAAGAGCAAAACCAAGTCGCCGCCCGATTTACCGACACCGGCAATATCGTATTTTTTGATGTCGCCAGCGGTAAAACCTTACTCAAGGCGGCCGTCACCATCCCGGCGGCTAGCCATATCACCAGTTTTGCCCAAGCCACTCCCGTAAACGAGGGCGCGGTCATTTATGGCCTATCTAATGGCCAAGCGGTTATTGTCAAGCACCAGTATAAAGTCACTTATGCTAATAATGCCAAAGTCATTACCCCATCGATAGAGTATCCGATGGGCGACAAGCCGTTGGTCTTGGCCGAAAGCGGTTTGGCCTTGGACAAAATTACTGCCCAAATCAGCGATGGCTCGACGACGGTGGTGGCAAAAACCGCCCAGCACATTTATTTGAGCAGCTTTCAAAAGGAACAGGCCTTATTTGCCGACGAAGCGACGCTGACGCGTACCGATGCCATGCTGAACTTACCCACGTCGGGTGTGCAGGACATGCTGATTGACAAGGACGGTAGCCATTTGTATTTGCTCAGTAGCCAAGGCCGTTTAGATTTTTATGATATTGGCGATAAAAGTTCGCCTGTCCTTAAGCAAGCACAAAACATTGTCGACGCTAAGCAAAGCATTACTAGCCTGACCTTCCTGAATGGCGACTTGTCGTTATTGGTGGGTGATTCCAGCGGTTTGGTGGCACAGTGGAGCATGGTCAGGGATGAGTCTAACCGTTCAATGATGCAGAAAATCCGTGCCTTTAAGGTTTCTGATAAGGCCGTTATTGCGCTAAAATCAGAACAGCGCCGGAAAGGCTTTTTAACTTTGGATGCGGCGGGTGAACTGGGCATTTACCATTCAACCGCCGAAAAGCAATTGATTAGCGAGCATGTCGCGGACGGATTATCGGCGGTGGCCTTGTCGCCCCGCGCCAATGCGGCTTTGATGGAAGCGGCGGACGGCAAAATCCGTTTTTGGACGATTGAGAACGAGCACCCGGAAGTGTCGTTAAAGGCGTTATGGCAAAAAGTTTGGTATGAGAGCTACCCTAAACCGGATTATATTTGGCAGTCGTCAGCCTCTAACAATGACTTTGAGCCTAAATACAGCTTAGTGCCTCTGGTTTTCGGTACCTTGAAAGCGGCTTTTTATGCCATGTTAGTCGCCATGCCTTTGGCTTTAATGGGGGCGATTTATACTGCTTATTTTATGAATCCGACCATGCGCCAGTACGTCAAGCCCGTCATTGAGCTGATGGGGGCGTTACCGACGGTTATTTTAGGGTTTTTGGCAGGGCTGTGGCTGGCGCCTTTTATTGAGGAGCATTTGTCGGGGTTCTTTGCCTTATTTCTGATCGTGCCGATGGCTATTATGGTGTTTGCCTACTGTTGGCAATTTATGCCCAAACCTTTTTTGGAAAAAATCCCTGAAGGTTCCGATGCCATGTTGTTGGTGCCGGTCATTTTGTTGGCAGGTTTTTTTGCCTTTTCGGTCAGCACGCCGCTAGAGATCGCTCTATTTCATGGCAGTTTGCGGGATTGGTTTAAAAATGAGCTGGGTATTGGTTACGACCAGCGCAATGCCTTGGTGGTCGGTGTGGCGATGGGTTTTGCGGTCATCCCCACCATCTTTTCGATTGCCGAAGATGCCATATTCAGTGTGCCTAAACATTTGACGGTCGGCTCTTTGGCATTAGGGGCGACCCCTTGGCAAACCTTATCGAAAGTCGTGTTACTGACCGCCAGCCCGGGCATTTTTTCGGCGGTCATGATCGGTTTCGGGCGTGCGGTCGGAGAAACCATGATTGTGTTAATGTCCACCGGCAATACGCCTGTGATGGATCTTAGCGTGTTTCAGGGGATGCGGACATTAGCGGCAAATATTGCGGTGGAAATGCCGGAATCGGAAGTGGATAGTACGCATTATCGGGTGTTGTTTTTGACTGCTCTGGTGCTGTTTGCCTTCACCTTTATTTTTAATACGTTGGCGGAGGTCATCCGTCAACGGTTACGCGAAAAATACAGTTCATTATGATAAAAGAATGGTTTAAAACAGGTTCGCCTTGGGTATGGCTAAACGCCGCCGCCGTCAGTATCTGTCTTATTATGATTATCTCCGTGCTGGGGCTGGTCGCAGTGCGGGGGGCTAGCCACTTTTGGCCTGCCGAAGTCCTGCAATTCAGTTATCAGGATGATGACGGTACGGTACAGCCGATTATTGGCGAACATGTCGACAGCAGCGTTACGCCAGCGGCGATGGCGAAAGCCAATGGCATAAAAATGGCGGATAATGAAGACGTGTTGATACAGTATCTGATCAAAACCGGCAACCGTGATGTGACCGGCAGCGATTTCCGTTGGATACAGGAACGCCATATTAAAAGCCAAGCAGTGCCTGAAGCCATTGTCGTGGTGGAGCGGCGCGAATGGGGTAACTTCTATGGGCATTTGACGGCGGTTAAAGAGAGCGGCAAGGTCATCGCTTCAGGTGAGGCGGCTATCTCGGTGGCGTTGCAAAAGCTTGCCGAGACGTTGGTGGTGTTTAAGGACATCGCCCATCTGGAGAAAAAAGAAATCGGCGCGGTCAACTATGACTTAGAGCGTTTGCGGCTCAAGCAAAAAGGTTTGCAGTTGCGCAACCAATGGGATGCCCAAGCCCAAACCGACTGGGCGGCCGAAAAAGCCGCCGATGATGCCCAGTACCATGCTTATCAGGCACAGTTACAAGGCCTATACCAAAAAGTCCGGCAACATAGCGTTATGGTCAAGGCCGATAACGGCAAAGAATTGGAAATCTCCTTGGCAAAAGTGGTCAGGCTGTATCAGCCTAACCAGATGGGGGTGTTCGGCAAAATTGGCCATTATGGCAGTAAGCTGGTGGAATTTTTGACCGACGATCCGCGCGAAGCCAATACCGAAGGCGGCATTTTTCCGGCCATTTTCGGTACGGTGCTGATGGTGATGATGATGTCGGTTATAGTGACCCCGTTTGGTGTGATCGCCGCCGTATATTTGCGCGAATATGCCAAGCAAGGCTTTATCACCCGTGTCATCAGGATTGCCGTCAATAACTTGGCGGGGGTGCCGTCAATTGTCTACGGGGTATTTGGCTTAGGCTTTTTTGTTTACATTTTGGGCGGCAATATCGACCAATTGTTTTTCCCCGAAGCCGCCCCTGCACCAGTATTCGGTACGCCCGGCCTGTTATGGGCTTCGATTACCTTGGCCTTATTGACCCTGCCGGTGGTCATCGTCTCCACTGAAGAAGGTTTGTCACGCATCCCTAAAGCCATCCGCGAAGGCAGCTTGGCATTGGGTGCGACCAAACTGGAAACCTTGTGGTTGACGGTGTTGCCGATGGCCAGCCCGGCCATGATGACGGGCTTGATCTTAGCGGTGGCGCGGGCGGCGGGTGAGGTGGCGCCGCTGATGCTGGTGGGGGTGGTAAAAATGGCTCCAACGTTGCCATTGGACGGCAATTTCCCTTTCCTGCATTTGGACAGAAAGTTTATGCACTTGGGCTTTCATATTTATGATGTCGGCTTTCAAAGCCCCAACGTAGAAGCGGCAAGGCCTTTGGTTTATGCAACATCATTATTACTGGTCGTGGTGATCTTGGGGCTGAATTTATCAGCTATCCTGATAAGAAATCATCTGCGCGAAAAATATCGGGCCTTAGAAGGTTAAAAAATGACAGCACAAGAAATACGCACACACGCAATTGACATCAATTCTGTTTTAAACAACCGGACAAAACATCAGGGCACCAATGAGGTCAGTATCAAAGTCGAAGACTTGAAGCTGTTTTATGGGCAAAAACAAGCGTTGTATGGCATTAATATGGAAATGCCCAAGAAAAAAGTCACCGCTTATATTGGCCCTAGCGGCTGCGGCAAATCTACCTTGTTGCGCTGCATTAACCGCATGAATGATTTGGTCGACAATGTCACCATTGAAGGCAAAATTTTGCTGGATAATGAAAATATTTACGACAAAAGCGTTAATGTTGCGGCGCTGCGCCGTCGGGTCGGTATGGTGTTCCAAAAGCCTAACCCTTTCCCTAAGTCTATTTTTGAAAATGTCGCTTATGGCCTGCGCATCCAAGGCATTAACGATAAAAGGATACTGGAAGAGACCGTCGAAAACGCCTTGCGCGGCGCGGCGCTTTGGGATGAGATGAAAGACCGCCTTAATGACAACGCCTTGGGTATGTCTGGCGGTCAGCAACAGCGCCTGGTGATTGCGCGTGCCATTGCGATTGAGCCGGAAGTGCTGTTGTTGGACGAGCCGGCTTCGGCGTTGGATCCCATCTCAACCTTGAAGATTGAAGAGCTGATTAATGAGCTGAAAGAAAAATACACTATTGTTATCGTCACCCATAATATGCAGCAAGCGGCGCGGGTTTCTGATTATACCGCCTTTATGTATATGGGCGAGTTGATTGAAATGGGCACGACCAGCGAGTTGTTCACTAATCCGAAAAAGAAACAAACCGAAGACTATATTACAGGCCGCTACGGTTAACTAGGAGCATTTAGATGGATAATAGTAAAATAGGGCAGCACATATCGGGTCAGTTCAATCGGGAGCTTGAGGATATCCGTAATAAAGTCCTGACCATGGGCGGCTTGGTCGAGCAGCAAATCGAGCTGGCTATCCAGGCTTTTACGACCAATGATATGGAAATGGCGGAACTGGTCATCAAACAGGATAACCAAGTTGATGCGATGGAAATGGACGTGGATTTGGAGTGCACACAGATTTTGGCCTTACGCCAGCCCACCGCTTTTGATTTGCGCTTATTGCTGACCGTCATTAAAATTATCAATGAGTTGGAGATTGTCGGCGATTTGGCGGAACGTATCGCCAAGATGGCTATCCAATTATCGGATACCGACACCAGAAATTATCAGTATTATGAGCTTCAGCACATGTCCGATTTGGTCAAGGAAATGCTGCACGGGGCGTTGGATGCGTTTGCCCGCATGTCGATCGACGATATCACCGCCATTACGGGTAAGGATGAAAATGTCGACCGTGAATACGACAGTATCGTCAGGCAGTTGATTACCCACATGATGGAAGACCCGCGCAATATCACCCGGACGTTAAATGTGCTGTGGACTGTCCGCGCTATGGAACGTATCGGCGACCATGCCTGTTATATTTGCGAGCATTTGATTTTTATGATTAAAGGTGAAGCGGTCAGGCATTTAAGCCAAGAACAATTGGAAGAGAAAATGAAAGGCTAAGGCCTTTTTAAGGTCTCGGCCCTAAAACGCACAAGGCCGCCCACCTTACGGTGGGCGGCCTTGTGCGTTTTAGGTGCTTTGAATGGTGGGAGTTTACTTTTTACCAATCCACTTGGGCGCGTAATTCGACCATATCCAAGTTTGTGCCGTTAAACGCCAAGGCTCTGGCGTTAGTGTTGCCGGTGGTGTTCATGTCCAGCACATGGATATAGTTAGCCATCATGCGCATGTGGGAATTAGGATACCAGTTTAACGCGGCTTTTGCCGTTTGCGCCGAACCGCCTTTGATGAGGTTGTCGGTCAGGTTCAGGTTATCGTAACCGAAGGCCACTTCCCATGCGCCCCAGCCGTTTTTCATGTCGAAGTTATGGGCGGGTTTAATACGGTCCCATGCGCCGGTTTTCGCCTTGTAAGCGCGTGACTCGCCCGTCATGAAATAGCTGACATAGCCATAGTAGCCGTCTAGGGTTTCGCCGCTGCCGTAGCCTGTGCCGTTGATGTTGGTTTGTAAGTATTCGGCTTGTGCAGAAAACGATTTGTAGACAAACGCCGATTCGGCGGCAAAGCGGGTGATGCCGCTGACTTGCCTAAAGCCCGCCGCACCGGGTGTGCCGCTGGTCAAATTGCCTGTGGTCAGCAGGGCAGTACGGTCGACGTTGCCGTCGGGCGTGGCGGTAAAAGTCATGCCGCCATTGTTGAATGTGCCGTTACCCAGATAGTTGTTGTTGACCGAGCGGTAAGAGCCGGATGCGCCGATATGCAAAAACTTTCTCTCGCTGTGCAGCCAAGGGCGGCCCACTAAGCGTCCGGTGATGTCCCAGCCGGTATCGCCGCTGCCATTGTTACGGTTATTGTTGCCGTTGGTGTTGACCGAGGTGTTGTAAGCCCAGCCGCCGCCGACCGGCTCGGTTTGTACCGCTGTCATTAAGGCAAAGCGTTCTTGGACGTAATTGGCGCCGAAACCGACTTTATAGGCGTTGGGGTTGTCCGAAAAAGAATTGACCGCCATGTTACGTTCGATGAAAGTCAAATAACGGTTGCTGGTGGCCTCTTCTAAGCTGAACGGCTCTTTAAACTGGCCAAATTTGACCGCAAACGGGTCGAACAACTTCCAGTTGATATAGGCATCGGTAATGCCGGCGGCTGCCGTGCCATTGCCACGGCTAAAATCATATTCAAATTTATAGTCGTAATTTTTAAAAAATGTCCCCTCGATACCGATACGGGCGCGGCGGATGTTGGTGCTGTCCGCCAGTTGGTTGGTGGTGGCGGTGGCGGCGTTAGCTGCCGGATTGTTGCCGTCGACATTCACTTGCGAGTCAACTTGCAGGCGTCCGGTCAGGGCGGCTTTAAAATTACCGTCCTTGCTTTCAAATTCCAAGCCTTTTTCGCCTAGTTTGACTTCCGCCGCGTCTTTTTTCTGTTCAAAAACGTGTTCTTTCAATACGGCAATGTCATTCGTCTTTTGCTCCAAATCCCGCCGCAACGCTTCTAACTCTTTGGGGTCTGCTGCCGGAGCGGCGGCGGGTTCTTCGACTTTAGTGAACGAACCCAGCTTGGTGCGGTTAGCGCCGGGCTCGGCATAGAGCTGTTTGGTTTTGTTGTCCATGTAGAGATCAAGTGCCATTGCCTGAAATGATGCGCTGACACCTAGTGCCGTAACGGCAGCGAGGGTAAGTTTAGAAAAGGTCATAGTTTGCGGTGGGTTTGTTATCAAAAATTTGCGCAAGCATAGAGCCTTAATATGACGAATATATGACGAATATGTTACAGTTATATGACAATAGGAAGGGGTGGGGTTTTGTTTTAATGAAAATTATTTTATAAACAAAGTGTTATATTTTATTTGCAAATAAGGATATGTGATAGCCTTATTTGAAAATGATAAAATATTGATTTATATGCAAAGATTGACTTATAAGAAAAGAGGTCTGGCTCATTTTCCATAGGCTTTAATCTATTGAAAACAAATAGAAAATATTATGCTGAAAATGTCTTTGTTATTGTCATAATTCTGTCATATAAAAACTCTATCCTTCGCGCTGTATTCACATAATTATTTTTTTTCGAGAATTGACGATGACGTTATTTTTTAAAACCAAGTCACTAATTTGTGCGATGGGCCTTAGTTATCTTGCTTTAACCGCTGGCACAGCGGGGGCGGTGCAGTCGGTGGATGCCGCCTTGCCTGACTACCAAAAGGCAACAGGCATTTCCGGCAATTTGTCCAGTGTCGGTTCCGACACCTTGGCAAACTTAATGACCTTATGGGCGGAGGAATTTAACCGTGCCTACCCGAATGTCAACATTCAGATCCAAGCGGCGGGTTCGTCAACCGCTCCCCCGGCTTTGACCGAAGGTACCGCCAATTTGGGGCCGATGAGCCGCGAAATGAAAGAAGACGAGTTGGAAGCGTTTGAAGATAAATATGGCTATAAACCGACCGCGATTCCGGTTGCCATAGACGCTTTGGCGGTTTTGGTCAATAAAGATAACCCTATTAAAGGCTTGGCGATTGAGCAAGTCGATGCCATTTTTTCCAGCACCCATAAGTGCGGTTATGAAAAAGATATCGAAAATTGGGGCGATGTCGGCGTGGCGGCATGGGCCAGCAAAACCATCCAGCTCTATGGCCGTAACTCGGTATCCGGCACTTACGGTTACTTTAAGGAACATGCTTTGTGTAAGGGCGATTTCAAAAGCAACGTCAACGAGCAGCCAGGTTCGGCTTCGGTCGTCCAGTCGGTCACTTCATCCGCAAACGGCATAGGTTATTCGGGTATGGGCTATACCACCTCCGGTGTCAAAATGGTGCCGTTGGCGAAAAAAGCCGGCCAGCCTTTTGTTGAAGCCACGCCCGAAAATGCCATTAACGGCAGTTATCCGCTAACCCGTTATTTGTTTGTGTACGTCAACAAAAAACCTAACGAGCCGTTGCCGCCTTTAGAGAATGAGTTTATTAAAATGGTCTTGTCCAAAACAGGCCAGAATGTGGTCATTAAAGATGGTTATATTCCTTTGCCGGCGAAAATTGTCAGCAAAATTGTCGCCTCTTTAAAATAGCCAATAGCTGTTTTTGCGGAAAAAGGCGGGCAACCTTGAGGTTGCCCGCCTTTTTTTGTGTTATAGCGTCCGGCGTTAAGCAAACGGCAGGCTAAGCGTTGGTGCAGGTGGTTAGGCTATTGTGCAATGGCTAAAAGCCATTGCACTCCGTTTTAAGGATGCGCATAAAATAATGCCATCGCCTAAAGGTGCTTATTGGTCAAAACCTATCCAATCCCAGATCCGGTGTGAGAAGGTCATGTTTTTAAATTCCGGTACGGGCGGGCCGTCTGGGTAGTTTTGCTCATAAATACGTTTGGCATCATTGGCTTGGTCTTTCTGGCCCAGTTCGGTATAAGCGTCCTGCATCACCAGTAAAGCATAAGGGACGGCAGGGGTGCGCTGGTAGTTCTCAATAACGCCGGAAGCGCGGTTGGCGGCGGCTATATAAGCTTTGCGCTTCATATAATACCGCGCAACGTGGACTTCGTGCATCGCCATATTATTTTTCAGGGCGATCATCCGTAGTCGCGCGTCGGCCAGATAGCGGCTGCCCGGGTAGCGGCGGATCAGTTCTTCAAAATTGCGGTAGGCCTCCCGTGCACTGCCCGGGTCGCGTTGCGAAGTGTCGGTGGGCAGAAAGCGGTCAACAAAGCCGATGTCGCGGTTATAATTGACCAAGCCTTTTAGATAATAGGCATAATCGACATGCGGATTGCGCGGATTCATTTTGATGAAGCGGTCGGCGGCAGCGATTGCGGCCTCAGGCTCACTATTTTTGAAATACGCGTAAGCAATATCCAACTGGGTTTGGGCGGACGATTCACCAAACGGATAGCGCGATTCTAAGGCTTCATAGATTTTGATGGCTTTGTCATAAGCACCTGAATCCATTGATTTTTGCGCTTCGGTACGGAATTTTTCCGCGTTCCAGCCATTATATTCGTTTTCTGGATTCTCTTCTGCGGCTTTATCGCCGAACAGGCTGCATCCCTGCAAAGATAGCCCTAAACAGCAGATGATAAAAATTTTTATAAAAATTAATCGCATAGTTCTAACGACACGTTGTAATATTAGGGGTTTTTCTCGCTGGATTGACGCGATAGAGTAGAGTCAGCTCAGTAATCCGTGAGTATAACTTAACAAAAGGTTATTCAGAAAATTTGTTATGACAAAATTGACAGCAGAAGTCCCTTATGAATTGGCCGGGATGCGCTTAGACCAAGCGTTGGCGGAATTGTTTTCCGAGTATTCGCGCAGTAAATTGCAGATTTGGATCAAAGCCGGGCGCGTCCAAGTCAACGGCGTGGCCCTTAAGGCCAAAGATAAATTGGAAGGCGGCGAAGAGATTGCCTTAGATGCCGATCCGGAGGTGGTGATTACCTCGGAGCCGGAAAACATCCCGTTAGACATCGTTTATGAAGACGACAGCATCCTGATCGTCAATAAGCCCGCCGGGCTGGTCGTCCATCCGGCGGTCGGCAATTGGCGCGGCACCTTGGTCAACGCCTTGTTGCACCATGAGCCGAATTTGGAGACCTTGCCGCGGGCGGGGATTGTCCACCGCATCGATAAAGAAACCAGCGGTTTGCTGATGATCGCCAAGACCTTGCAGGCGCATAACAGCCTGACCGAGCAATTGCAGGCGCGGACCATCCACCGCGAATATCTGGCGGTCACGCGCGGGCGTATGACCGCAGGCGGCACGGTTGACGAGCCGATAGCCCGGCATCCTTCCGACCGCAAGCGTTATATTGTCAAAGAGTCGGGCAAGTTTGCCGTGACCCACTATCGGGTGGTGCAGCGCTTTACCCGCCATACCTTAATTCAAGTGAAGCTGGAGACAGGCCGTACCCATCAAATTCGGGTGCACATGGCGCATATCCGGTTTCCTTTGATCGGCGACCCTGTGTATGGCGGGCGTTTCCAAATGCCGCCCGATTGCAACGAACGCTTGGAGTTGGCTTTACGCGGTTTTAAGCGTCAAGCCCTACATGCGGCAAAATTGGGCTTGCAGCATCCCGTTACGGATGCGTATATGGAATGGGCGCAGCCAATGCCGGATGATATGACTGAGTTAGTCGGGGCTTTGGCAGACAATGAGCAAGAATAAGTCTTGGCTAAGCCCGGATTGGCCTGCTCCTGCCCAGATACGCGCCGCTACGACCTTGCGCACTGGCGGATTTAGTTTGCCGCCTTATGCCAGCCTTAACCCCGCCCTGCATGTCGGTGACGATGCCGGAACGGTCACGCAAAACCGCCAGCACATTAGGGCGATGCTGGCCTTACCTGCCGAGCCGGTGTGGTTGGCGCAAACCCATAGCGACCAAGTGGTTGATGCTGCGATAGTCAGTGGCGTGGTGTCTGCCGATGCCAGTTTTACTGACCAAGCGGGCGTGGTATGCGCGGTGTTGACCGCCGATTGCTTGCCTGTGTTGGTGTGTTCGGCGGACGGGCAAAAAGTCGCCGCCATCCATGCCGGGTGGCGGGGCTTGGCGGCAGGCATTATCAGCAAGACAATTGCCGCGTTACAGACGACTGATGTGCTGGTATGGTTAGGGCCGGCTATAGGGCCGGCTTGCTTTGAAGTCGGCGACGAGGTGCGGGCGGCATTTGTGGCGAAAGACCCTGCTAACGGGGCTGAATTTACCGCCCAAGGCGGCGATAAATGGTTGGCCGATATTTACGGCTTAGCACGGCGAGAATTGGCGGCTTTGGGTGTTAGCCACGTCTATGGCGGCGGTTTGTGTACCGTTACCGATGCCAGCCGCTTTTATTCTTTCCGCCGCGAGCCAGTGACCGGGCGCATGGCGAGCTTAATCTGGAGAATTTGACAGTAGTGAATTTATTGTTATTGATTATTATTTTTACCGCTGTCGGCGGTTTGTTAAGCGTGTTGGCGGCGGCGGTGTTCTTGCTGTTGCCGGATAGGCACAGGGCGGCGGTGTTGCCGCACGGCATCAGTTTTGCCATTGGCGCGTTATTGACGGTCGCCTTTTATGGCCTGATCCCCGAAGCGTTTGCTAAAGTGTGCGCTGAGCAGTTCCAAACCTTGTCGGCGACGATTTTAGCGGGTATTTTAGGCTTTTTTGTCCTGGAAAAGTTATTGATTTGGCGGCATTGCCATTCGGGCAGCTGTGAGGCGCACGGTGACGAAGAGGCACACCACGCACATGAAGCGCATGACCATAGCCACCATCATGGGCATGGCGCAAAATCGGCAGGGGCGCTGATTATTTTGGGTGACAGCATCCATAATTTTGTTGACGGTATTTTGATCGCCGCCGCTTTTTTGACTGACGTGCAGTTGGGCATCGTCTCCAGCCTGGCGGTTGCCGCCCATGAAATCCCCCAAGAAGTCGGTGATTTTGCCATTTTATTGGAAAGCGGCTATTCTAAAAGCAAAGCCCTTTTTTATAATATCCTGGCGAGTTTATCGACCGTTTTCGGCGGTGTCTTGGCGTATTACAGCCTAGAAGACCTGCATGACAGCTTGCCGTATTTTCTTGCCCTGGCGGCCTCCAGCTTCATTTATATCGCCGTGGCGGATTTAATCCCGTCATTGCATAAAAAAACCGACATGAAGGCTTCTTTAGAGCAGATTGCTTTGATTGCTGCCGGGGTGTTGGTGATTGGCTATTTACACAGCGTCGTCCATCATTTTGAGGCGGCGGGCTAGAGGCCATTAGCGATGGTTTGCCTGGGAGCGCGGTCAAGATGTCCGCGCTCCCGAAAAACCGTTGCGGTTTAAGTCATCACGTCAGGTCCGACCCGTCCGGTGCGTTTTTTTACTTCACACAATTGCTCGGCCAATTCGATCAGTTCCGCCAGCGCCACTTGGGCATCTTGGTTTTGGCGGCTGCTGTCAGGTTCGAAGCGTTCGATGTAAATCCGCAGGGTCGCACCGACTGTACCCGTGCCGGACAAGCGGAAAACAATCCGCGAGCCGTTGGTAAAGCCGACCCGGATGCCTTGGTTACGGCTGATGCTGCCATCCACCGAATCTTTATAACAGAACTCATCGGCAAATTTCACCGTGTACTCGCCGAACACTTGGCCGGGTAAGGTCGGCAATTGCGCCCGCAGATGTTCGACAATAGCATTGGCTATCGGCGTTTCCACCGCCTCATAATCGTGGCGGCAATAAATGTCACGGCCAAATTTCTGCCAATGTTCATGGACAATGTCCGCCACTGATTGCCGTCTTCTGGCAATTAGATTTAGCCAAAACAGCACCGCCCATAAGCCGTCTTTTTCGCGGACATGGTTGGAACCGGTGCCGAAGCTTTCTTCGCCGCATAGGGTGATTTTGCCCGCATCTAACAGATTGCCGAAAAATTTCCAGCCTGTCGGAGTTTCATAGCAGGGGATATTATAGCTGGCGGCCACGCGGTCGACCGCTTGGCTGGTCGGCATGGAGCGGGCGACCCCGCTTAAGCCCGCCGAGTAGGCCGGAATTAACTGGGCATTGGCGGCCATGATCGCTAAGCTGTCGCTAGGGGTGACGAAAATCTGGCTCCCCGTAATCATATTGCGGTCGCCGTCACCGTCAGAGGCTGCCCCAAACGTGGGGGCATGGTCGCTGAACATCACTTCCGCCAATTCATGGGCATGGGCCAAGTTAGGGTCGGGGTGGTGGCCGCCAAAATCCTCCAGAGGCTCAGCGTTAATCACCGATTCGGCAGGTGCGCCTAGCATATCGACAAGAATGCGTCGGGCATAAGGGCCGGTGATGGCGTGCATGGCATCAAACAATAAAGTGATGTAACCAGAACTGATACTTTGCTTTAGCAGGGGGAAATCGAATATACTTTGCATCAGTTCGGCGTAATCGCTCACCGGGTCGATAATAGTGATTGTTAAGTCGCCGATTTGCTGGCTGCCCAGGTTGTCCAAGTCGACATCCGCCATTGCGATTGTTTTATAAGCATTGATGGACTGGCTACGTTGATAAAACGCCGCCGTGTCTTTTTCGGGTGCTGGGCCTCCGTTACCGACATTGTATTTAATGCCGAAATCTTCTTCGGGGCCGCCTGGATTGTGGCTTGCCGATAAAATCAAACCGCCAAAAGCCTGATATTTTCTGATAATATGTGATGCGGCCGGTGTCGATAATAAGCCGCCTTGGCCGATCAGCAATTCGCCAAAGCCATTAGCGGCAGCAATTTTTATGATGATTTGTATCGCGGCCCGGTTAAAATAACGGCCATCACCGCCCAAGACGAGGGTTTTTCCGGTGAAATCTTCTAACGAGTCAAAAATTGACTGTACAAAATTTTCCAGATAACCAGGTTGCTGAAAGACTTTCACTTTCTTTCTGAGCCCTGATGTGCCTGGATTTTGGTCTTGATAGGGATGGGTAGTAATCATTTCTATGTGCATACTGAATCCTTTGTGTTGTTAATCGGATGCCGAAGGGCGTTTATTGTTTTTGTGAGTTTAGAAGCTATATGTTACGAATATTTTCATTAGTCTGTTGCAGTTTTTTTTCTGTGGTCGTTTCGGCAAACGATGATGTATGGTTGTTGGTCGATACTAAAGCGCGTAAAATCGAAGTCAAAAAAGGGGAGCATACCATTGAAACCATTGATAAGATTGCCATAGGCCGGGGCGGGGCGGGAACGAAAGCTTATCGTGGCGATAATATCACCCCCCACGGCAGTTACAAAATTGGTTGGGTTGGCGAAAAATCTTCATTTCGGCGCTTTTTTGGTTTAACCTATCCCTCTGTTGACGATGCCCAAAAAGCCTTTCAGCGCCATGTCATAGACGAGCCTACCTATTATAGAATTGTGTCCGCGCACATGAACAACGAAATACCCCCACAGAATACGCCATTAGGCGGCCAAATCGGCATTCATGGCTTGGGTAGCGCGGATGAAAGAGTCCATACGCTTTTTGATTGGACACACGGCTGTATCGCACTGACTAACGGCCAAATTGACCATTTAAGCCAGCTTGTCGATACAGGAACAGTGGTAAAGATAAAATAAAGCTGGAAAATGCAGTAATCGGTGATAAAATTACACTCAGGTGTAAGATTTTTTTGTAATAACTTTATATTTAGGAAAATGATATGAAAAGAGTAGTGAAATTATCAATGGTCGCATTGGCTGTTAGCATGGTTGTCGGTTGCGCAAGCAGTTCAGACATCGACGGTCTGCAATCACAAATCGACAGCTTGAAAACATCTGTTGCCCAAGCTTCTTCTGACGCTTCTAGCGCAATGTCTGCTGCTAACGACGCTTCTTCAAGAGCTGCTGCCGCTGAATCTGCCGCTAACCGTGCCGCTCAATACGCACAAGAAACTAGCAGCAAATTGGACAGCATGTTCAAAAAAACGATGATGAAATAAGCCATCGCTTTATGGCTTCATAAAAAAGCCCGATGGTTTTGCCATCGGGCTTTTTTTATGCCGTGTGCTTAACCGGCTTGTTCACCGCCGAACAATTCCACCAAACGTGGCAGAAACTGTCCCAACTCCAGTGACATAATCGCAAAATCGGCATCAAAGCGTTCCGCCTCGTTATCGGCTTGCACATCCGCCGCTTGGTCTTGGACTAAGTCCAAAAAGCGCAGGCGTTTGATGGCCAGATGTTCATCGACAATAAACGCCAGCCGATCCGCCCAATTGACCGCCAGCTTAATCACTTGCTTGCCGGTATCCAAATGGTTTTTAATTTCCGGCAAAGCCAGGTCATGGCGCTTACAGCGGATAATGCCGCCCGCCTCTTCGGGCGAACGCAATTCGCATTCGTCTTCAACCGTCAGGTCATCAGGCGTTTGTTGGCTGCTTAGCCATTCCGTCAGTACGGCTGTCGGTTTGTTGACGGTATTCAGCGGCACGGCAGGCAGAGAGCCTAAGCATTTGCGCAATAGGCTAAGCAGGTCTTCCGCCGCCTTAGCCGAAGCTGCATCGACAATCACCCAGCCGCCTTGCGGGTCGATATAAGCATAGGTTTTGCGCGAAAAGGTGAAGGCTTTGGGCAACAGCTCAAAAATCAGCTCATCCTTAATCGTTGTGCGGTCTTTTTTGCTCAATTTCCGGCCTTGTTTGTCTTCGGCATCGGAAATTTTTTCTTGGAGCAGTTCGTTAACCACCGAGGCAGGCAAGACCCGCTCTTCTTTTTTGCCGCACAGCATCATAAAGCCATTGCTGCTATGGACTAACTGCTGCCCGCTTTTGCCGAGCGGCGCCGTCCAGCCAAACGCAAACTCTTCATGCGGCCCGCAAGGACGGAACGCTAAAGCCTCCAACTTCTGCTCCAGCTCTTCGGATGATAAGGTAAAGGCTTCTGTAAGACGAAAAATGCTAAGATTTTTAAACCACATGGCGAGATGAATTTCCTGTAAAAATAATGACCGTGTATTATCGCAAATTTAACCGCGCGTACCGGAAAATTTTATAGTGGAGTGCAAAGGTCTTCAGACTTTGCCACGATGGCTCAAGGCCATAGGGGCCACAGCCTAAAAATGCTTATCGTGCAATGGCTGAAGACCGTTGCACTCCGATTTAACGGGCTTTTAATTTATCCGTATGACTAAACACACCGCTTTCCCCCCCATCGCCGACCCGTACGCGACTGTATTGGTTTTAGGTTCCATGCCCGGTGCAGCTTCCTTACAGGCGCAGCAATATTACGCCCATCCCAGAAACGCTTTTTGGCCGATTATGGCGGCATTATTCGGCGAATTGCCGCCAGACTATGCGCAGCGGCAAACGTTGCTAAAAAACCAGAAAATGGCGGTTTGGGACGTATTGCGCAAGGCGGCGCGTAAGGGCAGTTTGGATGCGAATATCGACCCTAACAGTATTGAGGTTAACGATTTTTTAGGCTTTTACCGCCAACATCCCTCTATTGTCCGAGTGTTTTTTAATGGCGGTATGGCTGAAAAAATTTATCGGCAACGGGTTTTGCCGATGTTAGGGGAGGATTTTTGCCATTTGCACTATCAGCGCCTGCCCTCCACCAGCCCTGCTTACGCCACTTTGGCGGTAGCGGAAAAAATCGCCGCTTGGCAAGCGATTAAACCGATGGCAATGGCTGAGACTGTGATAAAGTAGGGTGTTTTACCGTCGGTTCTGCCGGCACACGGGTGGTTATTGATTGGCTATGAACGAAGAAAACGAAGACGATTATGAATACGAATATGACGAAAACGGCGAGATTGTCTACTACGCCATCCGTCCTAACAAAACGCAGTTAAAAAAAGAAATTTCGGCGCTGTTTGAATTGGGCGAAAAAATGTCCGCGCTTTCGCCTGCGCAACTGGCGAGCTTAGAGTTGCCTGACAATATCCATAAATCCATAGCGCAAGTGTCGGGGATGCCGCTGAAAGGGGCACGCAAACGTCTGCTGAAATATATCGCGGGGCAACTTTACAAAATCGATGTGCAGGAATTTACCGATAAATTGGCGCGTCTGGAAAACAAAAGTGCCCATGCGACCAGGGAGCATCATATTGTTGAACGCTGGCGGGAACGCTTGCTGACCGAAGGTAATGAGGCCTTAAGCGAATTGCTGGACGACTATCCCCATGCCGACCGCCAACAGGTAAGGCAACTGATCCGCAACGCCCAAAAAGAAACCGAGTTGGGCAAACCGCCCAAAACCTCGCGCCTGCTGTACCGCTACCTAAAAAGCCTGTTCGCGTTTGATGGCGATGCCGACGATGCTTTGGATAGGCCAGACCCGTCTTATGAGGAAGACGATGAGGATGAAGAAGACGGGTAAAACCTGCTTGCTAAAAAGGAATTTTAAGGATCATTGTTCTTTCATGGATTTCAATATGACCTTTTTGGCTTAAATCTTTCAGCACTTTATTAATCATTTCGCGTGATGCGCCGACCATACTGGCAAGCTCTTGCTGGGTGGGGCGGCGTTGGATGAAAAAATTGCCGTGTTCATCCCTGACGGCCAATTTATACAAAACTTGCACTGTGCGTTCATGGACATTCGATAATGCCAGATGTTTGACTTTTTGGGTGAGCTGGCGGACTTTTTCCGATAAGTCGGCTAAGAGGTTTAGCGTCACATCCGGGTGTTCGGTCAGCCAGAGGGTAAAGTCGACTTTAGAGATGACCCCACAGACCGTTTTTTCTAAGGTGATGACCGACGCAGAGCGCGGCTCATTTGCCAGCAACGCCAACTCGCCAAAATACGACCCGGTTTCTTGGGTCACTAAAGTCACTTCCCGCCCGCCGTTGTCACTGGTAAAAATCTTTACCTTACCCGAAATAATGATATACAGCGAGTCTGTTTCATCTTTTTCGGTAATGATGATGGTTTGCTTAGGGAATGTGCAACACTTCGCCTTTAACGCCAGTGACTCAATGGCTTCATTAGGTAACAAGGAGAGAAACGCGACTTTTTTTAAGCCTAATAAAGCATCTTGCTGCATGGTAAATATTCCTGATTTGATATATGGTGGCGATTATAGACGCACGAACGCCAAAAAGAAAATGAAACGTTAACAGTGCAAAGGGCGATGATAACAGAAAAACACTTGCTTAGAGAAGCTTGTTAAGTTGAATTGCTAAAGTGCGGATAACAGGCTATTGGATGGGGAAATTAAAGTGCTTTGGCAACGTTCAACGGAGTGCAATGGTCTTTAGCCATTGCCCGATGGCCAAGCGAAGCTTCCCTCCGTTCCCTTCGGCTTCGCTCAGGGAACAGGGCGGAGGCGTTGTGGCTGAGCGGAGCCGAAGCCAAGAGTTGGGGTTAAAAGTCCCAATGCAAAGGTCTTCAGCCATTGCTCGAGAGCCTAAGCACACGTGTCAACGGTGTTTTGCTGAAAATGCAGTGGTTTAGTGCCTAATAGGGAGAAGGTTGTGCCGATGAAGTTTTTTTACGGCTGTGCTGACATGACGGTATTCAGGAGGCTTTCTCCCCATCTATGGGTTAATCGGGTAGCTAAGAAATGTGCATGAAACAAGATTGGCTGAACGAGTTAGGCCTTTCAGGTTTTGGGGCACTGAAAGGCCTAAATGCAATGTGCTGCTTAGTGCTGAGTTAACGGGCTGGACAAGCGGGTTAGGCTAAGTTGGCCTACTATTTAAAGCCTAAGCCGTTTGTCAGTTCCGTTTACCGATGACTATGGTTAACGCTTATGCGGGAGGTGTATTGATGGTTACCAGCAATAAGTCACGCCATTCATAACAACGCAAGTTAGTTGTTTTACACTGGCAGAGGCGGCTACGCCCGTTGTTGGCGGGGTAGGTGTATATAAAAAAGTGGTCACTTCTTGTACATTTTGCATTTGATCAGCAGGTATGTCCTTGTATTCCGTTGGCGTTACGCCGTCTGGATAAAAAAGGCTGATATCGCCATTAGCTACCGTTGCGACGGTACTGGTTGGCGTTTGTCCGCCCATTGCTTTTGCCATAGCATCTTCGGCAGTTTTAGGCAATTTATGGTGTGGAGTTGGCATAGTGATTCCTTAAAAAGTAATTAAAAATTAAAGGTAAAGCGAGCCATAAAGGTTTGCGCTGGGGTAATATCAGACGTGCGTATTTCGTTGGTTTGAAATGCGCGGTCTCTGAATTTGAAGCGGTTATCCAGCAGGTTATCGGCCTCTAAGCTGAATATGCCGTATTGTTTGGGCAGGCGGTAACCGATAGCGGCATCAACCAGATAAAAATCGGTGCTAAAGCTTGGGTCGCCACCTGATAGTGTGTCCACCTGTTGGTTGATATATGTACCGCGTAATTCGGCAAAGACACCAATTTCATGGAAAAAGCGTAAGCTGGTCGGCAGGTAGGCGGTAGCAACGGCCTTTGGGGTGCTGACACCTGTCGCATGAAAATCTTCATAACGGAACCCTGAGTTCATCAGCCAGTGTTCATGGATGATCCAGTTGACATAGAATCGGTAGAGATTTTCTGTGCGTGGTTCGAATAAAAACATACTTCCTTGCAGATAGGGAAAACGGATGTCGCGGGTATAGAGTTCTATGCCTGTGTACCAATTTTGGTTTGGGTGATAATCCATACCAATGGCATATTGCGTGGCTTGAGTGCCATTGCCATCATCAAAAAACTGGTTAAAGCCCGCAATTTGCATAGGTTGCAACTGTTGATTGACGATAATCGGCGATTTTAAGGTGTCGAAAACGGCTAATCTGAATAATAATTCTTTATTAAATTGCCAGAGCAAGCCGAATTTAGGGTTTGCCCGTTCAATGGTTAAATTGTTTGCTTGGCTATCATTGTAGCTATCATAGCTCACCCCCCCTGTTGCGGTCAGATTGTCCAATAACTTGATGTTTGAATAGACGTAACCGGAATTTTGGGTATCGTTAGTGTTGGTTAATTGGCAACCTAAGATCGAGCAAAGAAAAGGGTTGCTTGAATTCCATTGGTTTTGAATATCATAAGAATATCGGCTACTACCTACAGTTAAGTTAAAGCGTTCATATTCAAGCAAATAAGCCGACTCTAACTGATAACCGCTATTTTTTGCTGAACTGCTCAGATAAGAAAAGCTATTCAAAAACTCATTCCGATTAGCATAAATAAACGAGGTCAACCATTTAGAATGCTGGGTAGGCGCAAAGGTTGCCCCTAGCCGATAAGTATCCTGCCCCAATTTCCGCCGATAATCGGCATTAAAGTCCGACATATCGCCTTTTTGTTGCAAATCGCCATGCTCGGTATCCCGGCGCCGATATTCCGCCTGAACATTAAATTTAGGCGAGAATTCATATTGCAGGAAGGCGTTATACAAATCATGCTTAATGTCGTTGTTCGCCCGATAGCCGTCATTCTCATAATGCAACTGGCCAAAGCTGTAAGAGAGTTTATTGGCGATCCCCGACAGTACGGCTTCGTTGCCGATCAGGTTGTTGGAGCCGTAGCTGGTGGTGTTGGTGATGCGGTAGTTATCGCGCTCAAAGACTTTATTGTATTCGTTAAAACCCACTTCCGCAGGGCCGACGCTTTTGGGGATGTTAAGGTCGGTGTAGGCCAAGCGCGGTTGCACGGGATTAAGGTTGACCGATTGCAGGAGTTGCGATTGCAATAAGGCACTGGCGCGGGTAACTTCTTGGCGCGGTTGGTTGGAGCTACTGTCCGATAGCAGGCGTTGCGCCGAATAGTTGCCGGGGTCTAGGGCTAAAGATTTTATGGCTTGGCGGTTGGCGACATCGTTAAAGCCTAAGTCATTGTAAATGCGGCCTAAGCCCGTGCCGCGCACGGCGGCATCTTGGTCCAGCAAGAAACGTGAGCGGTAGACGGCGCGGTTGTCGTTTAAGTCCATGGCTTGCTGCATATCGTGCAGGGCGGCGACGGGGCGGTTAGTCGATTGCTTTAAGATGGCATCGTAAAACCAGGGAGTCGGGTCTTTGCTGTCGTTGGCTTTGGCCAGTTTAAATTCGGTTTCGGCGTAGTCGGGGTTGCGCAGTTCAAAATGGGCTTTGCCCAGGTAGCTGCGGATAACGGCGTTGTTGGGGTCGAGGTTGGCGGCGGTTTCCAGCTTTTGCTTGCCTGACTCTAGTTTGCCGGTGCGGATATCGGTCAGTGCCCAGCCTAACCAAGCTAATGGATCGGAAGAGTCTATGCTAATGGCTTGCTGAAAGGCTTCTTGGGCAAATTGGGTGTTGACTTGCGCCAGATAAGCAAAACCTAATACGGTTTGGGTGCGGGCCAGAGCCGGGTCGGCGTTACGCGCTTGTTGGGCGGCTGCTAGGCCTTGGTCGCGTTCGCCTAAGGACAGTTGCAGTTCAGAAATTCTGGCCAAGACCAGGGCGCTGGTGGGTTCCTGTTGCAAAGCGGCCTGGGCGGCTTGCAGGGCTTCCGGCAGTTTAAATAAGACTTGGTAAGCGTAAGATAGGGCAAGTAGGGCGGCACTGGATTTGACGTTGTTGCCCACGGCTTTTTGCGCCAGTGCTAAGGCTTCGTCTTGGCGGTTTTTGCTGACCGCGATAATGGCTTGTAAGGCGAAAGCTTCGCTGTTTTTGGGGTCACGTTCTAAGATCTGGCCGATGAGCTGTTGGGCTTCGTCGGCACGCCCGACGCTTAATAACAAAGACGCTTTTGTCGCTAAAAAGCCGTTGTCCTGTTGGTTGCTGGGTATGGCGGTATCAAAATTTTCCAGTAATTGGCTTTTGACGGTTTGTTGCTGGGACGGCGACGTGTTGGGGGCGAGAAATTTTTTATAATCCAGCAGCGGCGGATAGTATAAAGCCCATTGCACGGCATCTTCGGGTTTGATGAGCAGGGCTTGCAAATAGGGCTTTTTGCCTTGAGGAGTAACACCAATAAAGCCGGGTTTGATTTGGGCGCTGCCCATTGCGTTATAGGCACGGACTTGCCCATCAAAGACAGTAACGGCAGTTTGTCCGCTGTTAACGCTGACCAAAAATTCGGTGCCTTCATGCACGGCGTTGACAAAGGGGGTTTGCACTTCTAGGTTTTGCGGTTGGCGGCTACGGAAGAAGGCGGTGCCTTCGCGCAGGTAAGCTAGCCATTTTGGGGTATCGTCGAAGGGTGGCGGAAAAATCAGCGTAGTGGCTTGCTCTAGGGTGATGACCGACTCGTTGCGCATTTGTAAGGTGGCGCGGCTGTGTTTGCCGGTGCGGATTTTATCGCCCGGACAAAGTTCATTGTGCGCTTCGATGTTTAACCAGGTATTGCTGTCGGGCTGTTGGCTCTCGACTTTACCTTGTGCGGAGACGATTTGTGCGACCGACTGCCCACAATTGAGTGCCGCTTGTGTACTTAAGGGTACAAGCAGCGCAATGACAATGTAAGAATAGCGGACTTTCTGGCGCATAGTTATTGTTATTATAGCTGACTGAAAGAGGTGCGGCGTTTGTTTCCCCCGAAACAAAATCAACTGCACTTTTTTGCTGGCTAATTGAAGCATATCACTGCCCATATTACAACTAAAAGCTCAGTGTGGTGACATTGATAATCATGGGTAATTGATTATCGACGGATTTTTCTGGCAATTTTGTGGTGTTCTCCAAGTAGCGCAGGAAGAAGCCGCTAGGGCCATCATTAGGAAATTGTTCGGTTATTTTGCTAAAAGCTTGCCGCGCGGGCAGCCATTGGTGGTCTTGGAAGAGGGCTAGGGCTTTGGCAAAGGCAGCCGTTAAGGCGCGGTCGCGGTCGCTCGCTTGTTGCTGGGTCGCCATCAGTTCAAAAATATGTACGGGTTTGGCTTTGCCTTTTAAGATAAATAAGCCGACATCACGCAGGAAAAAATCGTCTAAGTCGGCAATGACCGCGGCATTAACCAAAATATGAGTGCCTAGTTGTTTGTTAAGGGCTTCAATTCTTGAAGCGGTATTGACCGGATCGCCTATTGCCCGATAGATCAGTCGGCCTGTAAAGCCGGTATGGCCAATGCTGATTTCGCCACAGGCCAAACCAAAGCGGGTGATTAAGGGATAGGGCTGATCTTGGTTAAACGCTGCCAAGTTCTGTTTAATGGTCAGTGCCGCTTGGCAGGCGTTACTACGCGCTTGCTGATTATGGTCGGTGTGGGCCCATACGGCATACATGCCATCGCCTGCCAGATCGGTGACAAACCCGCCGTGTTGGTTGACCAGCGGAAAGACGGTCTGGTAATAGGCGTTCATCAGGTCAATTAAGGCCTTAGGCTTTAAGGCTTCGGACAATTGGGTGTAGTCGCAGACATCGGTAGCCAGACAGACACCTTGAGTCAGTTTACCGCTGGTGTCCATGATCATGGTATCGGGCTGGTGCGGAATGTTATCGACCACTTCTTTGGGCAGTAGTTTATGCAATGCCAACTGCATTTTGGTTTTGGTACGGTTGGTGTGGCGAAAGTGGATAACCGAGGCGGCGGTCAGCACTAAGGGCATTTGTAGGGCGAGGGGAATAGTTAACGGTAGCCAGATAGCGGCGGTGACAAATTCGTAGTAGGCGAAATAAGTGTATGCTGCTCCTGAGGCCAAAATGACGGTGATGGCGAGGCGGTAAGAGCGTATCACGCAGTAAGCCGATAGCAGCATACCCCAGCCTAGCAACAGGAGAAACTGATAGGCGCTTCTTAAGGGCTTTAGCCAAGTATTATCAATGAGATTGCCTAAGGCGGTGGCAGCAAGGTCAATCGGGCTGGTGGTTTGGTTATGGGCGTGTGAATAGACGGTGTAGTAGCCTTGGGCTTTTTCGGGTTCGATGCTTTCGGAGAAGCCGACCAAGACGATTCTGTCGCGTAAGGTATCGGGCGGTAGGCCGTTGAGGGCCTGATAAAACGGAATGGTTGTAATTTTGCCGACATTGCCGTAGTGGTTGTAATAGAGGCTTTTATGGTCGGCCAAATTTAGCCAAGCGGCTAAGAGGCGTTGCTGTTGGGCAGGTACGGCGGCTTGGTTAAGCAGGTGTTGCCAGTGGTCGGGGTTGGTCGCCTGTAAGGCCAACGCATCGCGGAGTTTTTCTAGGTCTTCGGATAGAGTGTGCTGTTTGGCCAGTTCGGCAAAGCTGGGCGGCAACTGCGTGGCTAGAGGAGATTGGGCGATAGCCAGTAAGGTCAGAAGGTTGGGATAGGCTTTTTTAAGGACATAACATTGAAAAATAAAGTCGGGGAAGGTTCTAAGGCCGGCGCTTTCTTTGTCAACCCAAAATTGTTTGACGGTGGAAGCCCCTTTAGGTAAGGGGAAGGGTGCGGCACTGAGCGCGGCGTTGTTAATAAGCTCAATGGATTCCATCAGGGTTTCTGTGCTGGGAGCAGCGCCACCGCTTGATGGGTTAAGCGTCTTATATTTGATGTAGCTGCCTAAAATAACATTGTTGTCGCGGGCAATGGCAGTCGCCAGTTGTTGGTCGGTTATTGCATTAATGGGTTTGCCAAAAAAGATATTGAGGGCGATCAACGTCGGATGCTGTTGGTTGATCTGGTCGATCAATTGCGCATAATATTCGCGCGGCCAGTCTGTTGGATCGTCAGCGAGTTTGAAAAAATCCGCTGAGGTTTGGTCGACGCTGATGATAACAATATCTTGCGGCGGTGCAGTTTCGCCGCGCAGAGCAAACAGCCAAGCCAAGCCACCTTCTTCTTCAAGGGTTTCACCCAGCGGCGTTAAGCACAAAACCGCACCTACTAGGCCTATCGCTACGGAGAGCAGGCACAGTTTGGAGGATTTGACAAAAACGCGGTTAAGGGGGGAGCTACCGCTTAAAATCGGCCAGGTAAAGATCATGGGTATGGGTTTTTGGCATCCATTGTTTAACTGGTCTTCATTTTGGCAAATAAAAAGAGCCGTGTCTGTTGAAAATTACCATTTTTGGAAAAAAAATTGAGCTTTTCTGAATTTTTTTTCGGGTTGGTTGGCAAATGTAGCTGGAGCAGTGGTTATTAGCCGCTATACTGATGTGCTTTTATTTTTGTCTGGATGGGGCAGAAAAAGCTTTTGCCGATGCCAAGGGAAGGACAATTTATAAGTCGGGGCGGTGGCTTGAAATTGGCCTGCTCTTACAGCGTTTTGTGGGCAATTTCAGGTATCATAAGGCTTATAAAACCAAAACCTAACATTTCATATACTGGTTCCTGCATTCAGCTAGCGCCAGTCCCACTTGGAGATTGTAGATATGGCATTACACGCTTATTTTGATTATGCAGGCATCCCGATGTCTGAAAAAGATTATCTGGCGACTGAACCGGGTTCGGATGTCCGGCGCGAATATATCGGTGGGCAGGTTTATGCCATGGCCGGATCCAGCATCAACCATAATATTTTATCTTTAAATATAGCCAGTGAATTCAGAAACCATTTGAAGGGTAAGCCTTGCACCGCGTTTATGTCTGACATTAAGGTGCCGTTGAAGGTTAGCGTCGGGCATGATTATGTTTACCCTGATGTTGTCGTTGATTGCACAAAAGTGCAGGGACAGAGTTATTTCTCGAACGCCCCGACTTTAATTGTCGAGGTGTTGTCGCAATCGACCAGAAAATCCGATCTTACCACAAAACTGTTAAGGTATATCAATCTGCCGTCTTTGCAGGAATATGTGGTGATTGAGCAAGATTTCGTCCAAGTACAAGTGCTGCGCAAAAGCAATGCTTGGAAGCCAGATTATTATTATTTGGGCGATTTGGCGGTTTTTGAGTCGATAGCCTTAACGCTGGCTGTTGAAGCGATTTATGAGCAAGTGGATAATCAGGATATGGTGCAGTATTTGATGGCAAAACAAGGTATTGCAGACGCTGTTGCAATAGGGGGGGCGGTGGAGCCCGCCGCTGCGAATGGCCTTATTGGCGGCTTGGTTTAGGAAGGGCGGTTGGTTTGGCCGCTGGGGCGGGCAAGATGCCCGCGCTCCTTTTAGGTTTGCCTTAGTTAAAGGCGGTTTAGTCTTTGGTGGCTTCGGTGTCGGCGAGTTGTAGGGCGGTGGTGCTGTTCCAGTCTGAAAACGGGAACGGGACAATTTCGGTCGAGAAGGTCAAAAACAGCAGGATATGGTAGCTGTAAAGCGACAGGCTGCGCCCAAAGCTAAGGACGTTGGGGTTGGGTTTGCCGGTCAGCAGGGAAGAGGCGACTTGCAGGATGACAACTGTCCATACCAGTAGGCGGATAAGTTCGCCGATCACGGCGAAAATCAGCATAAAGAAAATACGTTTCCAAGTGCTAAGCTGCTTTAAGTTGCTGTTGATTTGTTCGTCCATATACGGTTAACCTCGGTTCATAATGTCACGCAAATCCAACGCGGCGGCGTTGGCACGGGCGATGTAGTTAGCCATCGTCAAGGAGTAGTTGGCAAACAGGCCATAACCGCCGCCGTCTAGGATCATCGGGCTTAAGATAGGCTCTAAGGAGTTTTCCAAGGATTTGATCATAATGTCGACGGTACGCATGGCGCGTTTGTCGAGCAGGATGTCTTTAAAGTCATGCTTGATGGCCCGCAGGATATGCAATAACGCCCAGCCCGCCCCACGCGCTTCATAAAAGACGTTATCAATTTCCATCCAAGGGATTCTGGCGACGTTGGCATCTTTTTCGTTAAGGTCTATATCGACTTGGGTAAGCCCTGGGCCAAAGTTGTTGCCTGAGTTGTTGGCGGTCAGGCGGGTGGATAAGCCGCCCAAACGTTTGATGACAACTTCGGTGTATTGCCACAGATTGTCGGCGCGGGAATAAAACTGTGCCTGCTTGACGTTGCCGCCGTAGTGTTGCAGGCGGGTCATGTATTTATGCAGGGCTTCCACGCCTTTTTCATATTCGGCTTCGGTGGACGGTAAGGCCCAAGAGTCATTCTCAAAATAAAAGTACGGTTCGGCGGTCGCCAAATCAGGGTCTTCGGCCGATTGTGACTGGTCGCGGGCGAAGTGGTTCCGTAACGCCGAGGTGGCATCGCGCAACATGACCAAGGCGCCAAATTCCCAGCTAGGGACGTTGTCGAGCAGTACGCCCGGTGGGCCTACGTCATTGGTGATGTAGCCGCCGGGCTTGTGGAGCAGCACTTCGGCGATATGTGCCAAGGTGTTGGTGTAGACGTAGCCGACCGGCATATTTTCGGTGTCGTGGGTTTCTTTGGCGCGGGTTTCCGCTTCATCCAAGATATTGAACTGCCCAGGCTCGCTTCCCCACCAAGCACCTAAAACTATCAGGACTACCATGACAATGGCGATAAACACACCAAAGCCCCAGAGTATGCCTCTAGATTTTACATCTTGCGTTGTATTATTCGCCGCCATTTTTCAGTACCTTTGCAGAAGTATGCGCATTAAAACGGATTGCCTGGTTGGCTTCCGATTTAATTTGCCAGTATCGGCAGGCCTCTATGCCTTGAATCGATACCCGCTTAAAAGAAAGCTCTTTCTTTATGTTAAAAATAGGCTACATGGTAGCAGGTTTTTTGGGTTTTTGCTTATCGGGGCGGTCAATATTACGGTTTTTTTTTCGCTCTTGGGTGGGCTTTATCATAAATATCAGCAAGATGCTGAAAGTCTAAATGGGTATAAATTTGGGTGGTGCTAATGTTGCTATGGCCTAGCAGTTCCTGGACACCACGCAAGTCTTGGCTGGCTTCCAGCAAATGGCTGGCAAAGGAATGCCGGAGCATGTGCGGATGCACGGCTTCGGCAATGCCTTTTTTCTGACACCAGACCTTTAGCCTCAGTTCAATATTGCGTTGCCCTAAACGGCTCCCCTTGGCGGCGATAAACAGGGCGCTGTCTTCGGGTTTGGCGTATTTTTGCCGTTGTGGCAACCAATTTTCCAGGGCGGCGATGGCTTTGCCGCCGATGGGCAGGTAGCGTGCCTTGTCGCCTTTACCGGCGCGTACCCGCAGCGAGTGGTCGCCTAGGTCGATATCTTCTAAGTTGAGCGCCGACAGTTCGCTCAGCCGTAAGCCGGAGGAGTAAAACAGCTCAAACATGGCGAGGTCGCGGACTTCCAGGATGGAACTGGTGCCGGCTTCGAGCAGGCCTTTAACTTGGTCGACATCAAGGGTTTTGGGCAGTTTACGCGCTTGTTTAGGGGCTTTGACGTGCTGTGCCGGATTGATGTTGGCGTATTGGTGTTGCAGCAGGTAGTGGTAAAAGCTTCGGATGGCGGAGAGTTCGCGCTGTAGGCTTTTACTGGCGATGCCTTGGCGATGGCGGCCGGCGATATGGGCACGGATGTCGGCGGCCTGTACGTCGCGCCATTGGGTAATGGCTTTGTCTGTGCAATAGCGGTACAGATTGGCCATGTCCAGTTGGTAGCTTTTGACGGTATGGCGGGAAGCACGTTTCTCTTCGGCCAGCTGCGTGAAAAAGGCCGCCAGTTGCTGTTCGGCATCCGTGTGCATCAGGAGGCTTTGAGCAGGGCGATAAAGCGGGTGCCGACCAGTTCGCTCATTTGTTTTAAAAATAAATGTCCCATGCCTTCGACAAAACGGTCTTCTTCACGGCTACCGATGGCGAGTATGCCTTCCAGTTCGGTAAACATCATCGGGATAATGGCGCAGGATTTTACATCGGCGGCGACGGCTTCGCCAAACAGTACCCGCGCTTGTGCCAAGGTTGGCCGTCCGCAGCCGGGTTGTTGGGTGGACAATTCTTTGATAAACGGTTTCAGTTTTTCGCTGTGCGGGGTGATAAATAGCTCGTCTAAGTGAGGGTGGCCGCCTTCTTTGATGATTCTGATGGCGACAAAATCGGTCAGGAAATATTCGCACAGGGCGATATTGAGGTTTTTGACGGCATCGGCCAGGGTGGTGGCATCCAATAAGGCCAAAGACAGTTTGTGCATACGCATGATGGAGGTATCGTTATCACGCGCTATGTCGATCAGCTCGGTCAACTGGTTTTCCATTTCGTGATGGCGGCTACGGAATATTTCCAGTTGTTTGGAAATCAGCGACACGGCGTTGCCGCTGGGGTGGGGGATGTGAATTTGTTCTAGCAAGTTAAGGTGTTCATTGAAAAATTCGGGGTGTTTTTGTAGGTAACGTTCGACTTGGCCTTCTGACAGTTCCGATAGGTAGGGTTCGTTCGTCAGGCTGATGTTGCCGTCGAATACGGAAATGGCAGGGCCGGTCATTAAGACCGGTTCGCCCCGTCCGTCCCAGTGGATTTTGAGAGTGCCGCCCGGCAGTTCGACGCTGACATTGTGGTCGAGCAGATGCTGTTCTATGCCGATGACGACCGCCGCGCAGGCGCCGCTGCCACAGGCCAAGGTTTCTGCCGCACCACGTTCGTAGACCCGTAGCTTGATATGTTGGCGGTCTAGCACCTGCATAAAGCCGATGTTGGCGCGGGCAGGGAAGACGGGGTGGCTTTCTAAGGCGGCGCCTATGTCTTTGACTTGCGCGGTGCGGATGTCGTTGACTTGGATGACGGCGTGGGGATTACCCATAGAGACCGCGCCAAAGGCTTTTTCGGTATCGTTTACCGCGACGGTATAAAACTTGGATTCCTGTTCCGCTTGTAGGGGGATTTCGTGGGGGGCGTGGCGTGGTACCCCCATATTGACGGTAATGAGGCCGTCATCGTCAAAATAGAGAGTCAGTTGTCCACAGTCGGTATCGACACAAATGGCGGCTTTATCGGACAAACCTTTGTCACGGACAAAGCGGGCAAAGCAACGGGCGCCATTACCGCACTGTGAGACTTCGCCACCGTCAGCGTTAAAGATGCGGTATTTAAAATCGGCGTTGGCATTGATGGGCGGCTCCACCAGCAGCAATTGGTCGAAACCAATGCCGAAATGGCGGTCTGACATAAAGCGGATTTGTTCCGGCGTTAAGCTAATGGTTTGAGAGATGGCATCAATGACTACAAAATCATTGCCCAACCCTTGCATTTTTGTAAAGTTAATCATCGTTTATCCATCATTTACGGGTAGGTGGAAGCTTTTGGATGTGTCGTTATGGGCGGTCAGTCCGTTTGTTAAAGTGGGACTTTAGAAAATTGGTAAGCTAATGTAAAGGTACTATGTCACTTTTTAAGGTTTTTATTTTTTGCCGACCACATAAACCCCTGCCAGTACCAAAAAAGTGCCGGCTATTTGCAGGGCGGTAATGGCTTCTGCCAAGACAAAGTGCGCCAGCGCTAAGGTGGCGATGGGGCCTATGGTGCTGATGATGGAAGCCGAACTTGCGCCAATTTTGCGGATACCGGCATTCATTAAAAACGCGGGCAGTACGGTTGAGAAAATCGCCATCAGCAAAGCCAAGCCATAAATTTTTAACGGCCACTGGGTCAGTTCCAAGCCGTGGCTTAAGCCAAAATGCACTAAGGTCGCCAAACTGGCGACGGTCATGGTGTAAGCGGTAAAACGTGCGGCACCGATACTGTGCGTCATGACACCGCTGCCCATGGTAAATAAGGCGAAGACAATAGCGCTGCCCAGCACTAAGGCTGAGCCTAACCAAATAGCTTGATTGGTGAGTGACAGTTGTTCGATAAACACCAGCAACATCCCCGCATAGCTTAAGGTTAGCGCCACGCCGACGCGTAAGGTGATATGGCGCCGATAAAATAGGGCTGAAAAAAGTACAACCAAGGTCGGGTATAAGAAGAGGATAACCCGTTCTAACCCGGCGGAAATGCTTTGCAGGCCAAGGAAGTCTAAGTAGCTGGCAATATAATAACCCATTAAGCCTAAGGCAGTGATGGTTAGCCATTGTTTGCGGGTCATGGCGGCTTGTGTGGTCTGTTGTTGCCAGCCTGCGACGAGCAGAAAGAACGGTAGGGAAAATGCCATGCGCAAGGCCATTAGGCTAATGGCATCGATTGGGGTGTCTTCGGCGTAGGCGAGCTTAATCAGGATGGCTTTTGCGGAAAAACCAAAAGCACCCAATAGCACCAGCGTGAAGCCAAGCAGGTGCTGGCGGCGTTCGGTGGCAGCGGTCTCAATCAAGGGTGGCCTTATCGGGTGTCAGTTGTTTAATTAATGCGCTGAGTGCGGCCTGTTGGGCGGCAACTGAGGCGCAGAGCCGGAATTGTGCTTGGGCGCGGTGCAGGTTTTGTTCGGGTGCAGATACTTTAAAGTAGCGGTTGCCTTGCAGGTAGTCGGTATAAAACCGCAAGCCCAGTTCAAACGGCAATAATTCGATGGCGGCATACAGGTAGGCGTAGTCGTCGGGGCTGAAAAATGCCCCCGCTTCGCTAAGGTAGCCTGTTAAAATCGCCGCGCCGATGTCCAGGTTAAAGTGGTCAGTAACGGGGTCGTGGCAGCATGAGCGTAGGCAGTCGCCAATATCATAATGCACTAGGCCAGGTTTGACGGTATCTAAGTCTATCAGGCTGACAATACTGGCGGTGTCTTTAGCAAACAAAAAATTATTCAGTTTAGGGTCGCCATGGATGACCCGTAAATATAGGCGACCTTGTTGTTGGGCGGTTTCTAAGCGGTCGGCACGGTCTTGAAAGTTGCTGATGAAGTCGGCGCAAAACGGGTCGGTTCCGCAGGTTTGGCTGCTAATGTTATGATAATGGTTTAAATAAGTCGGGGTGATGTGGAAACCCGGCAAGGTGTCGTGCAGGCTTAAGGGGTTAAGGTTGCTGAGCAGGCGATGGAAATGCCCCAACGCGTAGCCAGTTTGTCTGGCATCGTCTAGGTTGCGTAGGGACTCCAGGCTTTGGGTATTGGCGATAAAGCTTTGCGCCCGCCACAAGCCGCCTTGGCTATCTTGGACATGGCTTTCGCCAGCCGCCGTGTACACGATGGCGGGGATTTGCAGCCGTGCCCCAGGCTGTTGCCGGATATGCTTGCTGAGCACCGATAAGTTGGCGTTAATCAGCAAAGGCTGGGGGAATACCTGTTGGTTGATGCGTTGTAAGACAAAGTGCCGCCCATCCGTAGTGCTGACTAAAAAAGTGTCGTTAATTAGGCCATTGCCCAACGGCGCAAGGGCGCAGGCGGACGCGTCAAATTGGCGGGCAATGTGGTGGGGGAGGCTGGTTTCTGTCGTCATGGTAACTAATTTAACTTATTTGCGGCTTGGCGTTAAGTGTTAGTTTTTG
This sequence comes from Methylovulum psychrotolerans, assembly GCF_002209385.1. Taxonomy (NCBI): domain Bacteria; kingdom Pseudomonadati; phylum Pseudomonadota; class Gammaproteobacteria; order Methylococcales; family Methylococcaceae; genus Methylovulum; species Methylovulum psychrotolerans. The sequence continues at coordinate 91,167 of NZ_CP022129.1, read as the reverse complement.
GTTTAAGGGAGGCGAGGCGGGTTATTGTTGGGTTTTGGGTGGCTTGGCGGCTAAAAAGGGCGGTTGGGTAGGGTATATTGGCCGACAAAAACAATGCCATATTAAGCCAAAAAGAGGATAACACAATGCAAATCTCCGCCGAATTGGATAGTCAGCATTTGGAAAAGTTAGGGATGCTGGAGCAGACACTCAAAAAAAATACGTCTGAGTTAATCGCTTTCGCTATTGATGAAATAGATAAGGCGAGGTACATGCCAATGGAAGGTGAAAGGGTTTTAGCAATTTTGCAAAAAACAGGTTATTTAGGCGGTATGCCGGATGTCACTGATTTATCGGAAAATTATAAAGACTACTTGGCTTGGGATGATAAGGGATGGAGTGCAAAGGTCTTTAGCCTTTGCACGGTAGCCTAAACGGGCGTGTCGGTGTTAGGCTTTGTTACGGCTGTGTCAGTTTACCCGCCACCAACGCCAATAACTGCCTTAACGCTTGCCCGCGATGGCTGAGGGCGTTTTTCAGTTCCGCAGGCAGTTGTGCGGATGAGCATTGTTGCTCCGCCACCCAAAACACCGGATCGTAACCAAAGCCGCGTTCGCCGACAGGCTGGCGCAAGATGTGTCCTTCCCATACGCCTTGGGCGATGAGGGGGCAAGGGTCTTCGGCGTGTTGCAGCAGGGCGAGGACGCAGACAAACCTTGCCGTGCGCTGCCCGTCCGGTACGTCCGCCAAGGCGCTGAGCAGTTTTTGCACATTGTCTTGGTCGCTGGCCACTTCACCCGCATAACGCGCCGAGCGGACACCGGGCGCACCGTGTAAGGCATCGACGATCAGCCCGGAATCGTCGGCAATGGCGGGCAGGCCGGATTGTAAGGCGGCGTTACGCGCTTTTAATAGTGCGTTTTCAACAAACGTGCAGCCGGTTTCGGGGCATTCGGCGACGTTAAACGCCGCTTGCGGCACAATGACTTGCCCCGCCAAAATGGCTTGGATTTCGCGGATTTTTCCGGCATTGCCGCTGGCTAAAACAATTTGTTGGCCTAGGGGGAACATTAACGGTAGGCCTCCAGCACCTGACGTTGTTTTTCCATCAATTGGTTGATGCCGCCGCCTGCTAAGATCAGCATGGCATCCAATTCGTCTTTGCGGAAGGCGTGGCCTTCGGCGGTGCCTTGCACTTCGATGAAGGCGCCGGCATCGTTCATTACCACGTTCATATCGGTTTCGGCGTTACTGTCTTCGGCATAGTCCAAATCCAAAACTGGGATACCGTTAAAAATGCCGACCGAAATCGACGCAACTTGGCCGTATAAGGGGTTGGATTTGATTTGCTTGCGTTTCATCATGGTTTTGACCGCCAATGATAAGGCGACAAAGCCGCCGGTAATCGCCGCCGTGCGGGTGCCGCCGTCCGCTTGCAAAACGTCGCAGTCGATGGTCAGGGTGTGTTCGCCTAAGGCCTTTAAATCAACCGCCGCGCGTAAGGAACGGCCAATCAGGCGCTGAATTTCCAGTGTCCGCCCGCCTTGTCTGCCGTTACTGGCTTCGCGCCCCATGCGGCTGTGCGTGGAGCGGGGTAACATGCCGTATTCGGCGGTTATCCAGCCTTCGCCCTTGCCTTTTAAAAAGCGCGGTACACTACGGTCAACACTGGCGGTGCATAGTACACGGGTATCACCAAATTCAACTAACACCGAGCCTTCTGCATGTTTGGTATAGCCACAGGTAAATGTTATCTCGCGCAGTTGATCGGGATTGCGTCCGCTTGGTCTCATAAGTTTTGTTCCGCCAAAATGAAAACCGCACAGTATACCTGAATTGGCGGTAATTCTGATGTAAATACACAAAGCGTTAAGAAAGTTAATCGGCCTATCTGCTGTTTACAAGCTAATCATAGTATAGTTGCACCTAAAATGGCGCGGCTTACAGATGTGCCTACCTTACATAACCCCATTCGCATTAGGTGAAAAATGATAAAAAGTATGACGGCTTATGCCAGCCAGGAGGCGGAAATAGGAAGCTTGACCATTAATTGTGAATTGCGTTCGGTCAACCACCGCTATTGTGATGTCACAGTCAAGTTGCCGGAACGTTTACGGAGTGTAGAAGCCGACTTGCGCAGTCTGATTGCCGAAAAAGTTAGCCGTGGTAAGGTCGAATGTACGGTCAGTTATAAGAAAGCCAACGATGGGGCGGGTTTTAGCGTCAATTTGCAGGCGGTATCGACCTTGTTGGCGGCGACCGAGCAAATCGAGCAACTGATGCCGGCGGCGTTGTCGTTCTCGGCTTTGGATATTTTGGCGTTTCCGGGTATCCAACAAGAGCCGGATGTTGACCGCGAGGCATTGAATGCAGGCATTAAGCGCTTGCTTAAACAAACCTTGGCGATCTTTTTGGAAGTCCGCCAGCGCGAAGGTGCGCAGTTGAAGATACTGATTGAAGAGCGTTGTTCAAAAATGCAGGGCTTTGTCGTCTCCGCCAGCGGGCGGATGCCGGAAGTGTTGCGCCTGATCCGTAACCGCCTGAAAGACCGGGTTGTCGAGTTGGTCGCGCAACCGGATTTTGACCGCTTGGAACAGGAGTTGGTCATTCTGACGCAAAAGCTCGACATCACTGAAGAGCTGGACCGCTTAGACACCCATATCAGCGAAGTTTTGCGGGTGTTGAAGCAGCCCGAACCCGTCGGCAGGCGTTTGGATTTTTTAATGCAGGAACTGAACCGTGAGGCCAATACCTTAGGGTCAAAGTCGGCGGATAAGGAAATGACCCAGATTGCGATTGAGTTGAAAGTGCTGATTGAGCAGATGCGGGAGCAGATTCAAAACATTGAGTGATGTTTCAGGTGGTGTCATGTGGTGTCAAAATACTTTTAAGACTTTGAAAATAAGGTATTGTTCGTGTCAGGTTGTTGCATATAGTGTCATTTAACCGCACAATTGGTGTGTACCCAAGCGTGTACCCAACACCGGATTGAGTGCAGTTTGACTGGTACACAGGGGCGGGTGCTGAACCCGCCAACAAACCCAAACACAAAACCCCAACGGAGCCAAAGCCATGATGACCTTAGAGCTTGATGACGATACTGCCCGATTATTGCATCAACTGATGGAACGCGAACACACGGGCGCGGTGCAATTGATCAGGCAAGCCCTTGCTGACTATTTGGGCGCGAAGCAAACCGAGCCGCCGCCGGAACTGATGGCGGACATCATAAGCACGCTTCCTAAGCTGCCTTCCTTTGCTGGAGACCCTTTGACCATTCAACAGGCCATGCGCGATGAATGGCGTTAACTATTTGCTGGACACTAATATTATCCTTGGTATGTACCAACACAGCGCGGCAGTGATTGCCTTAATGCAAAGCAAGCAAGTAGGTATTAGCCAATGCGCCTACAGTACCGTCACCCGTATGGAGCTATTGGGCTTTGTTGGCATAACAGAGCATGAGGAGCGGACGGTTAAGGCCTTGCTGGACAGGATGACCTACCTAAGCCTAAGCCCCGCCATTGAGGAGCTGACCATCCAGTTCCGGCGGCAACACCGTACAAAACTGCCCGACAGCATTATTGCCGCCACAGCACAAGCCCACAGCCTTGAGCTGTTGACGTTGGACAAGGCTTTGCAGGCGAAGCTGTAAAGCGGATATTAAAAACACGGTGCATTATTACCCGTCTATTCGTTAAAAATTGAGACTTAATCATGACTTATCCTACCACCCTGTTACCCCAGTTAATCGAAGCCGTTGCCAATGCCATTGACGAAAATGCCGAGGCGGTGGCGGCGTTGGATCAGGCGATTGGTGATGGCGACCATGTGATTAATCTCCAGCGCGGGCTGGTGGCTTTGCTGGCGCAGCGCGAGGAATTGGGTTTGTTGACGTGGTCGGCGGCGTGGCAAAAGATGGGTATGACCTTGATGTCGACGGTGGGTGGTGCGTCGGGGTCTTTGTTGGGGACGTTGTTGCTGACGATGGCGAAGGCGGCGGCAGACCAGACTTTGGATTTGCAGGGCTTTGCCGGGGTGTTTGCGCAGGGGGTTGAGGCGATGAAGCGGCGCGGCAAATCTGAGGCAGGCGAGAAAACCATGCTGGATGTTTTGGTGCCAGTGGCGGTTTATCTCCAGTCGGATGCCTGTACCGCCGCCGAGGTGTTAACCGGGGTGCAGGCGGTCGCTATAGCGGGGGTAGAGTCTACCCGCGCGATGTTTGCGACCAAGGGGCGGGCGGCGTTTTTGGCGGAACGTTCGGTCGGCCATATCGATGCGGGCGCAAAGTCCTGCCAGTTGATGATTTGCGCCATTAGCGCGGTGTTGTCAGCAGCCCCAGCGTAACTGGGCGGTATGGACGGGTGCGTCCCAGAGCCGCAGCATTTCGTCATCGAGCAAAGTTAGGGTGATGGAGCAACCTGCCATGTCTAGGGACGTGGTGTAGTTACCGACTAAGGAACGGACGATGTTGACACCTTGCTGTTGCCAATGTTCGGCGGCTAAGGCGTAGATCAGATACAACTCCATCAGCGGTGTGGCCCCAAAGCCATTGATGTGCAACAACGCTTGGGCGTTGGCTTGGGGTTTTAAGTCGTCGTCAATGTGTGCCGCCAGTTGCGCGGTAATCGCGCTGGCGGTAGTCAGCGGTAAGGTGGCGCGGCCATGTTCGCCATGAATGCCGACGCCCATTTCCATTTCCTGCTCGCCTAAGGTAAAGGTCGGGTGGCCTAGGGCGGGTACGGTGCAACTGCTCAGGGCTACACCCATAGAGGCGGTGTTTTGGTTGACGCGCTCGCCCAAGGCTTTGCACGCCGCCAAGTCGGCGCCTTGCTCGGCGGCGGCCCCGACGATTTTTTCCACGATTAAGGTGCCTGCGACACCGCGCCGCCCAGTGCTTTGGCTTTTGGGTATGGCGACATCATCATTTACCAATACAGTCGCGTTCGGGCTGTCCAGCAGTTCGGCGGCAATTTCAAAATTCATCACGTCACCCGCGTAATTCTTGACGATAAATAATACCCCGCCGCCCGTGTCGACCGCTTGCGCCGCCGCCAGCATTTGGTCGGGGGTAGGGGAGGTAAAGATTTGCCCAGGACAGGCGGCATCGAGCATTCCTAAGCCGACCAAGCCGGTATGCAACGGTTCGTGACCGGAGCCGCCGCCGGAGATCAAGGCGACTTTGCCTACCTGCTTGGGCTGTTTGCGGCGGATAACATAAGGCGGGGCGCTTAATTCGATGATGTCGGCATGTGCCAAGGCAAAGCCGCCGAGGCTTTCGGTAAGCAAGGTGTCGGTTGCGTTTAGAAATTTCTTCATGGCGGTCGCCTTGGCGAGGTTGGGGGTTAAGCGGCTAAGGTTTTTAAGGCCTCGGTGACGGCGCGGATGTCCGCCATGACCCAGGTCGGGCCGTAATCTGAGGTTTCCAAGTCGGCTTGGGTCGATACGCCTGTTAAGACCATCAGGCTGCGGATACCCGTCCGCACTGCGCCTAAAATGTCGGTTTCCAGGCGGTCGCCTATCGCGACGGTTTCGGCTGGGTCGGTGCCGAGTAAGGCCATGGCTTGTTGATAAATGATCGGTTCCGGTTTACCGATGATAGTCGGGCTGACACCGGTCGCCGCTTGCAGGGCGGCCAAAATCGCGCCGTTACCGTGGGTGATGCCGTATTCGGTGGGTAGGGTGGTGTCGGCATTGGTGCCGATGAATTTAGCCCCGGCACGGATGTTAAGGCTGGCGGTGGCGAGCTTATCCCAACTAAGGGTTTGGTCTTTGCCGCAGACGACAATATCCGCGCCTTCGCCTGGAGTTTTGGCGCTGTTAAGCTGGTAGAGTCCGGTCAAGGTAAAGCCGCATTGGCGTAGCGGTTCGCTCGCGCCCGCTTCACCAAGGACGAAAACGCGGGTAGTGGCAGGGTCTTCATGCTGGCTCAAGTAGAGGGCGGTGGCCATGCCGGAGGTTAAGATTTCATTTTCGGTGACGGTTACGCCCATTTTCGCCAGTTTGTTAACATATTGGGGCGGGGTCAGGCTGGCGTTGTTGGTGGCAAGAATAAAACGGAGGTTTTGGGCGCGTAGCGTTTGGAAAAAATCCGTCAGGCCGGGGATGGCTTGGTCGCCGTGCCACAAAACCCCGTCCATGTCAATGATAAGGGCGCGGATATTGATAAAGGGTTCCATACAGGGTCTCAAATGAAAGGGCTTTTAGTTAGCCGACTAGTATAAAAGGTTTATTGTCAATTGGCATCTTTAAATAGTGCCGAAAAGAGGCGGTTTTCGCAGTGCGGTGGGGGCTTGGCGTTAGCCGTAGTCCGCTTAACTAGAGTGTTTGCTAGGCGGTCTTAGGCTTACGGGGCTGTTGCTGGGCGGGCGGAAATAAGGAGGTGGAGATATTAATTGTAAAATAATGATTTTGTATGATATTTTTATGGGGTCGCGTAAGCGGGCGGCGGCGTTAATTGGGCATTAAGCATTGGGGCATTGACATATATGCCTATTCTACTTTACAGTTACGTCCGCAAAACAATTATGCAACAAACTATAATTATTAATAACCCTTCGGAGCACATATCATGGCTAGACCATTAATTCAGATGGCATTGGATTCATTAGATTTCGACGCAACCGTTGCGCTTGCTGAGCAAGTTGCACCACACGTTGACATTTTTGAAATCGGAACTCCATGCATCAAACACAACGGCGTTAACCTGGTTAAAGCATTGAGAGCTAAATTCCCAGACAAGCTGATCTTGGTTGACCTTAAAACTATGGACGCTGGCGAATACGAAGCAACGCCATTTTATGCTGCTGGCGCAGACATTTGTACAGTTCTGGGTGTTTCCGGTCTGGCAACTTGCATGGGTGTTATCAAAGCGGCTAACGCCTTCGGCGCAGAAGCCCAAATCGACTTGATCAACGTTGAAGACAAAGTTGCTTGCGCACGCGCAACATTTGAAGCTGGCGCCCACATCATGGGTATCCACACAGGTCTGGACGCACAAGCGGCCGGCCACACACCTTTCTCTGACCTGAACGACATCGCCAGATTAGGCTTGAACGTCAGAATTTCAGTTGCTGGCGGTATCAAAGCGGCAACCGTACAAGACGTTGTCAAATCAGGTGCAAATATCATCGTTGTTGGCGCGGCTATCTACGGCGCTCCATCTCCTGCTGAAGCTGCCCGTGAAATCCGTGAATTGGTTGACGCAACTGAGGTATAAGAATGCACCAGCAACTTGTCATAGAAAAGATTTCAAGCATTCTTGAAGCCACAGACGGCACATACGATGTAAAGTTGACTCAATTGCTCGACAGCGCCAAACGCATTTTTATCGCGGGTGCCGGCCGCTCCAAGCTTGTCGGTAATTTCTTTGCTATGAGATTAGTGCATGGTGGTTACGATGTAAGCGTCGTAGGTGAGATTGTCACACCGAGCATAAAAGCCGGTGATTTGTTGATCATTATCTCCGGTTCTGGGGAAACTGAGCAATTAGTGGCATTTACTAAAAGTGCTAAAAAGATAGGCGCTAACATCGTGTTGATTTCCGCTAAGGATTCATCAACTATCGGTGATATGGCGGATGCAGTGTTTCAAATTGGCCGTGCCGAGCAATACGGAAAAGTTTTTGGTATGCCAATGGGTACTGTGTTTGAACTGTCCACTTTATTATTTTTAGAATCGACTGTATCCCATATCATTCATGAAAAAGGAATTCCTGAAGAGATTATGAGAGAAAGGCACGCTAACTTAGAATAATGCCAAGGGAACGGGTTAGTTATACCCGTTCCCGTTTTATTTGCATAATAACAAAATAATTTTCCTGGCAAGGCCTTGTTATGGCTGTTGTCACTGATAAGTAATTTAAATAGTAAGGAGAACAATATGACTTCGCGCCGAGAATTAGCGAACGCCATACGCGCTTTGAGCATGGATGCTGTACAAAAAGCAAACTCTGGTCACCCAGGGGCACCAATGGGCATGGCGGATATCGCCGAAGTTCTCTGGAATGACTTCATGACCCATAATCCGACCAACCCAAAATGGTCGAATCGTGATCGTTTTGTTCTCTCAAATGGTCATGGCTCAATGCTGATCTACTCCCTGTTGCATCTGACAGGTTATGATCTGCCGATTGACGAGCTGAAAAGATTCCGTCAGTTGCATTCTAAAACCCCCGGACACCCAGAATACGGTTACGCGCCTGGCATAGAAACCACCACTGGGCCATTAGGCCAAGGTATTACTAATGCTGTCGGTATGGCGATTGCCGAAAAAGCTCTGGCCGCGCAATTTAACCGTGACGGGCATACTGTCGTTGATCACAACACCTACGTCTTTTTAGGTGACGGCTGTCTGATGGAAGGCATTTCCCATGAAGCCTGTTCGTTAGCCGGTACTTTAGGTTTGGGCAAACTGGTGGCGTTTTGGGATGACAACGGCATTTCTATCGACGGTCATGTTGATGGATGGTTTACGGATAATACCCCACAACGTTTCGAGGCTTATGGCTGGCATGTGATTGCCGATGTTGACGGCCACGATTCTGATGCTCTCTACAAAGCGATTGAGTTGGCAAAAGCTGTTACCGGCAAACCGACCTTAATTTGCTGCAAAACCACTATCGGTTTTGGTTCGCCCAATAAATCCGGTTCCCATGCTTGCCACGGCGCACCGTTAGGTGATGCCGAAATCAATCTGACTAAGGCGGCATTAGGTTGGGATTATGGTGCTTTTGAAGTGCCTGAACACGTTTATGCCGGCTGGGATGCCAAAGAAAAAGGTGCGCACGCCGAACAGGCGTGGAATGAAAAATTCCAAGCGTATCAAGCGGAATATCCTGAGTTGGCGGCGGAATACCAACGCCGTATGGCAGGTGATTTGCCGACAGATTGGGCTGAAGGCGCGGACGCGTTTGTCAGTGCCGTGAACGCTGAAGCCAAAACCACTGCTACCCGTTTATCCTCTTTAGCGTCTATCGAAGGTTACGCGAAATTATTGCCGGAAATTTTTGGCGGTTCTGCTGACTTAGGTTGCTCTAACATGACGGAGTGGACAGGTTATAAGCCTATGCGGGCCGATAAACCCAATGCCAACTATGTCAATTACGGTGTCCGTGAGTTCGGGATGTCCGCGATTATGAACGGCGTGGCCTTACACGGCGGTTTGGTGCCTTTCGGTGCGACCTTCCTGATGTTCTCTGAGTATGCACGTAACGCGGTCAGAATGGCTTCTTTAATGAAAATCCGTTCTATCTTCGTTTACACCCACGACTCTATCGGTTTAGGTGAAGACGGCCCGACCCACCAGCCTGTCGAACAAACGGCGACCCTGCGGTTAATTCCGGGTATGCACGTTTGGCGTACTTGTGACGCAGTCGAAACCGCTGTCGCTTGGCGTGCTGCGATTGAACGTAAAGACGGCCCTTCGGTACTGGTGTTTTCACGCCAAAACTTGCCGCATGTTCCGCGTACTGATGCACAAATTAGTGCCATCACCCGTGGCGGGTATATCTTGGTTGATAGCGAAGGTACACCTGACGCGATTATTATCGCGACCGGTTCAGAAGTTGAGCTGGCTGTGAAGGCGGCGGAACAGTTAAAAGCCTCAGGTAAGAACATCCGTGTCGTTTCCATGCCATCGACCAACATTTTTGATGCCCAAGATGCGGCTTATAAAGAGTCCGTATTGCCTTCTTCTGTAACCCAACGCGTTGCCGTTGAAGCAGGCGTGACCGATGGTTGGTGGAAGTATGTCGGCACCAATGGAAGAATTGTCGGTATTGATCATTTCGGTGAATCAGCACCCGCAGGGCAACTGTTTAAAGAGTTCGGTTTTACTGTTGAAAATGTAGTTCTAAATGTAGAAGCGGTACTTTAAAACTAAAATTAAGCCGTTGCCGCAGCACCGGGCAACAAGCAGCTTGGTGTTGGCAATGGCTTTTAGACTATTTGCATAGCTTACTCATGGAGGGTAAGCCCTAAGTAAGATAAATGGCTATTTATCCTCCTTAGGCCCACCCTCTATTTCTTCCGACTTAAAGGTGAACAACGTGAAAAAAAATAATCTTATAAATGGTTTGTTTGCGACCTTATTGATTGCTAGTCCGCTAGCAGGTGCAGATCAGAAATACCCTGCGGCAGACTTCCAACCACAAGTCGTTTTTCAAGATAACGATTTGATAGCCAAAAGTGGTTCAGCCAGCAAACCTGCGGCAAAAGTTGCAGAGGCTTCTGCCAGCAATGAAGTGGATGCGAAATATCCGGCCGCCAACTTTCAGCCACAAGTTGTCTATAGTGACCCTAACTATAAACCCGGTGCCGTTGCACCTGCTAAGGCCAGTAAATCAGAAAGCGTCAGCGAAAGTGCTGCTGTAGAGACCCCAATTGAAAGCACCAGCGTCGCTGCTGCCGCTAAAGAAGAGTCACAATCCACTTACTTGATCGGCCTGATTGCTTTAGGCTTGGTCGGCGGCTTCCTGTTTAAAGGCCAAACCAAATGCAGCGGTAAAAAAGCGGCGGCTAGCCCTGCTCCTGCTCCCGTCGCTAAAGGCGGTTTGACAGGCGTATCCAGATACTTAAATAAAGTGTCCGGTACTGGCGTTTCCAGATACTTGGAAAAACAAGTTAAAGCCGCGCCTTCTACAGGTGTTGCCAAATATCTTGCCAAACAAGTGACTGTCGCCAAATCAACAGCGGCAGGTGCGGCGACTGGCGTTGAAAAATACATGCGTAACCGGGGATAAGCAATGAACCAAAATTACTTGAGTGGATTTTTTTTCCCCGCTGTGGCTGGCTTATTCTTTTTTATGAAACGGCACGATGATGAAGGGACGCATGTGGAAACTCACATTGCTGCGCCTGTCTATGCTGCCGATGCAAGTGGTCTGACTGGCGTTGCGAGATATTTGGAAAGCCAAAGACGGCTTTTAGAGGCGGATAAAGAAGAAGCGGAGTCACTCGAAGAACAAAGAAATACTCAAGTGATTACGGGCGTGGCTAAATATTTAGAAAAAGCCCAACAAACGCCTGTTAGCGGTGTTACCCGCTACATGCTGAAAAAGTCACTGGCGGAAAAAAACGCCCCAAAGCCAGCCGCTAAACTGCAATTGACCGGTGTTGCCAAATATTTAAGCAACCAAAAAGACGCACCTGTGTTGAGCGGCGTGGCAAAGTATCTGAAAAAACAAGAGAGCCTGCCGCCCGCAACGAAAGTCGCTAAGTATATGGCCAAACAAGCCTTGGCAGCGAAACAGGCAAAACCAGCCGTTATTCATATTGAACTAACTGGCGTGGAAAAGTATCTTAAGCAACAGGAAGATCTGCCGCAATTGAGTAAGGTCGCTAAGTACATGAGAAAGCAGGCGTTGCTGGCTAAATTAGAAAAGCCTGCCGCCGTGGCAAAACCTGAATTGACAGGCGTTGCCAAATACTTACAAAACCAGGACAGTCTGCCTAAAATTAGCCGTGTAACTAAATACATGGCAAGACAAGCATTGGCAAACAAAAATAAAATTGAAATGATTGAAACAGGTGTCGATAAGTATATGAGGAATCGTGCCTAGTTTTTAACTTTCAGATGATTGATGTGTGGAATAGACAAACAGCATCTTAGGTGCTGTTTGTTGTTTGTGGCGTTGTGAATTCTAGCCCGCCCCCCAGTAGCTGGCATAACGCTTTAAAATACAGACGCTTTCCCATCCGGCTATTTAAAAAATTTTTACTATTATAAGAAGGCACTATTTATGGCAAAAAATTTACTTGAGCAACTTAGAGAGTTCACTGTTATTGTCGCAGATACTGGAGACATTCAAGCGATTGAAACAGTTAAACCTCAAGATGCGACAACTAACCCCTCTTTGATCACTGCGGCGGCACAAATGCCACAATATCAAGGCATTGTTGACGATACCCTGACAGGTGCAAGAGCAACTTTAGGTGCGGATGCCACTTCCGCTCAAGTCGTTTCTTTGGCGTTTGACCGTTTGGCTGTGTCTTTTGGTCTGAAAATCTTGGAAATTATTCCTGGCCGGGTTTCTACCGAAGTTGACGCACGTCTGTCTTTCGACACGGATGCAACTATTGCTAAAGGCCGTGAACTGATCGCCCAATACGAAGCGGCGGGCATTGCGCGTGAGCGTATTTTGATTAAAATAGCGTCAACTTGGGAAGGTATCCAAGCCGCCGCCGTTTTAGAAAAAGAAGGTATCCATTGCAACCTGACCTTGTTGTTCGGTCTGCACCAAGCGGTTGCTTGTGCCGAAAACGGTATCACCTTGATCTCACCTTTCGTAGGCCGTATCCTTGACTGGTACAAAAAAGACACAGGCCGTGATTCTTACCCTGCGGCGGAAGATCCAGGCGTATTGTCGGTCACTGAAATCTATAACTACTACAAAAAGTTCGGTTACAAAACTGAAGTTATGGGCGCAAGCTTCCGTAACATCGGCGAAATCACCGAATTGGCCGGTTCTGACTTGTTGACTATTGCCCCTTCTTTGTTGGCTGAATTGCAAGCGACTGAAGGCGAACTGCCACGCAAATTAGACCCAGCGCACGCGGCGACCTTGTCTATCGAAAAAATCAATGTCACTAAAGAGCTGTTTGATACCATGCACGCTGCAAACCGTATGGCGACTGACAAGCTGGCAGAAGGCATCAACGGCTTTACCGTTGCCTTAGAAGCTTTAGAAAAACTGTTGGCTGAGCGCTTGGCAACATTAGAAGAAGTGGCTGCCTAAGTATTCACTGCGTAGGCCGTTTATGCGCTATCGGCGATAAGCGGCCTAGATTTTTTCGGGCTTATTTATCAAAATTTAGGACTCTTACTTCAATGTCACAAAAAATTTCAGATGTCGTCAAGCCAGGTGTAGTTACAGGCGACGATGTACAAAAAGTCTTTGCCATCGCCAAAGAAAATAAATTTGCTTTGCCAGCGGTTAACGTTATCGGTACCGGTTCTATCAACGCGGTATTAGAAGCGGCGGCTAAAGTTAAGTCGGCGGTTATTGTCCAGTTCTCTAACGGCGGCGCACAATTCGTCGCAGGTAAGGGGCTGAAATTAGCCGGTCAACAACAAGCTATTTTGGGCGCGATTTCAGGTGCGCAACATGTGCATAATGTCGCGGAAGCTTATGGCGTGCCGGTTATTTTGCACACTGACCATGCCGCTAAAAATCTGTTGCCTTGGATCGATGGTCTGTTAGATGCAGGTGAAAAACATTTTGCCCAAACCGGTAAGCCACTGTTCAGTTCGCACATGTTGGACTTGTCGGAAGAAAGCTTGGAAGAAAACATCGAAATTTGCGGCCAATACTTAGCGCGCATGGCCAAAATGGGCATGACCTTGGAAATTGAATTGGGCGTGACTGGCGGTGAAGAAGACGGTGTCGATAACAGCGGCATGGATCATTCCATGTTGTACACCCAACCGGAAGATGTGGCTTATGCTTACGAGCATTTGAGCAAAATCAGTGACCGTTTCACTATCGCGGCTTCTTTCGGTAACGTCCACGGCGTTTATTCGCCAGGCAACGTTAAGCTGACTCCGAGCATTTTGGATAACTCACAAAAATATGTGTCCGAAAAATACGGCGTTCCGGCTAATAGCTTGAATTTCGTGTTCCACGGCGGTTCCGGTTCGTCTCCTGAAGAAATCAGCGAATCTATCAGCTATGGCGTTATCAAAATGAACATTGATACCGATACCCAATGGGCGGCATGGGACGGCATCAGACAGTATTACCTGAAAAATGAAGGTTATTTGCAAGGCCAAATCGGCAACCCAGACGGTGCCGACAAACCGAACAAAAAATTCTATGACCCACGGGTTTGGCAACGTGCCAGCGAAGTGAGCATCGTTACCCGTTTGGAACAAGCGTTCCAAGATTTGAACGCGGTTAACAGCTTGTAAGCTTTTTCGTCCTGCCCTTAAAAAAGCCGATGCGTTTGCATCGGCTTTTTTTTGGCTAAAATTTGTCGGAGGCTTTATATGCCCACCATTTCAATAGGTCTTCATTAAACCGTCTAAGGTCAAGCCGCAACTGGGCGCGAACACCCGCATAAAAAACGCCACTTCTTGTTGGTCGGATTCGGCAATCCTTAACGCCAGATGCTCGGCGGCAATTTCAAATTCTAAATTACCCGCTTTCAGTTCGGCTTGGCATTTAAGGTAAGCGGAAATTTTGTCTGCGGCTTTGATGATTTTTATGTGTTCTTCCGGCAGGTGCTCATGACAAATCAGTGGCCTAAAATCCTCGCGGATTTCGCTAGGCAATAGGTGTAACAATTCCATTTCTGCCTGTTTTTCAATCTCCTTATAAGCGTTGCGGATTTCTTCGGAATAATATTTGATGGGGGTGGGTAAATCCCCGGTGATGACTTCGGTGATGTCATGGTACAAGGCCGCCGTGGCAATGGCGTTGGCATCAACTTGGCCATTAAAGTAACGGTTTTTAATCAGCGCTAAGGTATGGGCGATGACCGACACTTCCCAACTGTGTTCCATGACATTTTCTTCATGGGCGTTGCGTTTCAGTCCCCAACGCTTAATCCATCTTAAGCGGGTCAAATAGGCGTAAAAACTGCTGGTCAGGGTATTTTCTTTCATGGTTTACCGGCGGTGGAAAAAACAGTTTCCCATAATAAAGGGATTGTTCAGCGAATTAAAGCCATATCTGCTATCTTGTCGGTTTAGCGTTCTTTTTTTCTAATTGATTAATATACTATGTTGATTCAGTGGTACCCCGGCCATATGCACAAGGCCAGTAAAGAAATTAAAGCCATTCTCCCTGAGATTGATTTGATTATAGAAGTGCTTGATGCACGCATCCCTTTTAGCAGCCAAAACCCCATGATAGGCAAGTTGCGTGGCGATAAGCCCTGCATTAAGGTGCTGAATAAAAGCGACCTTGCCGACCCGGAACTGACTCTACACTGGCAGGATTATCTGGAGCAAGAGCAGGGAGTAAAAACGCTGGCGGTGACTTCCGGCCAGCCGGAGAAAATCCGCCAGATTACCGCCTTGTGCCATAAGATGGTGACTAAGCGGGCAGGTGAGCAAATCCATGCCTTGATTATGGGTATCCCGAATGTCGGCAAATCGACCTTAATTAATATCTTGGCTGCCCGCACGATCGCCAAAACGGGTAACGAGCCCGCCATTACTAAAATGCTCCAACGCATCGATATAGGCAATGGCATTATCCTGTTAGATAGCCCAGGGATGCTGTGGGCAAATCTGGAGAACAAAAACACCGGCTACCGCTTGGCGACGACCGGGGCTATCAAAGATACCGCCATTCAGCACGATGACATTGCCGCCTTCTTGGCGGAATTTTTGTTGCAGCACTATCCAGAAACTGTCAAAGCCCGTTTTCAATTAACGCAATTGCCCGAACATGAAGCCGGGCTATTGGAGGTGATTGGCAAGCAGCGCGGTTGCTTGCGGGCAGGCGGAAAAATCGACGGCGATAAAGTGGCGAAAATTATTTTGTCGGAATTCCGTACGGGTACCTTAGGGAAAATGACCATGGAAACGCCCGCAATGATGGTGCAAGAGCTGGCCGAGTTAGAGATTATCCGCGCCGAGAAGGCGGCTAAGAAGCTGTTGAGGAAGCAAAAGCGTAAGTAGGTTTTTCTCTTGTCCACGAAAAGCACTAAAGACACAAAAAACAAAATAGTTGCATTTCTTGGATTTGGCTACCGGGCTCTATATGTTTATGGCCAGCTTCGGATTCTATGCTTTAAACCCATACTCCTCTGTCACGATGTCCGCTTTTTTTGCCGATTTTGTTGGACTTATGACAACCTTAAGCGATTCCCCGTTATGCTAATGGTTTTGGTAGAATGTCCATTAAGTTCCTTACCAATTGATTTTACTGACTATTAATTAAAATATTACAGGTTGGCCTTATTATTGAATGTGTTTTTGCTTTAACGCGCTGAGGCCAATGGTGGGCGGCTTTTCTGCGCCCTTGTGTGGCTGTTTTATGCTGACTTTAAGGGTTGGCATTACGGTCATCGCCTAAACAGCTGCGTCAATGTACGAAGATTTTTCTTAAGGACTGCCTGATGACAAACATTTCGCCCAATGCCGCAAGTATTGGCCAATTCCACCGCTATATCGCCGAACGCAAGTTGCTGTTGCGAAAACATTACGAACAGTTGCTGGCTTATGATCTTTCTCGGCAACAATGGGACGGCTGTTTTCAGCGTAATGTCTTAGTGGTTTTGACTCAGGCTTATGACGAGGCGTTGGCTTATTTGCAAATTTTGCCGTTTGATAGCAGTGCCGTGCCGATAAACCGGGGCTTATCGGAATTAAGCAAACAGGTGCTAACGGTTTTCGATGGTTTTGTCGATGAGTTTTTGCTGTTTGTCGTCGATAAGCACCGTACTTCCTGCGCATTGTCCAATTTCCCCAGCGAGCATAAGCCCGACAAGGCCTACGTTAATGCCGTCAGGCATGATATTGCCGGGCTGTGGCAAAACTTTGCCTTAGCCGTGAATGCGTATATTTTGGACTCGGTGCCGCCTTCTATTCTAGGAGAAGATAGCCTATGAAATTGTATATGACACCGGGTTCTTGTTCGACGGGTATTCATATCTTGTTGGAAGAATTGGATTTGGTTTTTGAGGCTTATCTGGTCAATCTTATGGCCGGGGACCACACCCAACCAGATTATCTTGCCATTAACCCTAAGGCAACAATCCCGACGCTGGTGCGCAATGACGGCACTGCCCTGACCGAATTCCAAGCCATTGCCTATTGGTTGGCGCGTAGCTACCCTAAAGCCCAGCTCTTGCCTGGCGATGCGGACGGCGATGCCCGCGCCCTTGAGCTGATGGCTTATGTGGTCGGTACGGTACATGGGCAAGGCTTTGCGCGGCTGTTCACTACCGACAAATTCGCTATCAACACCGCCGATAGTGAGGCGGTTAAAGCCCAAGGTTGGGCTATTGCCGAACAGGCGTTTGCGGTCATTAATTGGGCATTACCGCCGCAAGGCTACGCACTGGGCGCATTCAGCATTGCTGATGCAGCTTTGTTTTATGTCGAGTTTTGGGCGGACAAAATAGGTATGCCGTTGCCGGAAAAGTGTTTGGCACATTATCGGCTGATGCTGACGCGTCCGGTGGTCAGGCGGGTGTTGCAGGAAGAAGGCTATCGGGTTGGTTAAGCATTTTTTAGGTTTAGGGGAATACTATGGCTTTGCTTGAAAACTCGGCGACACTGAGCGTGGCGTATGGGCCGATTGATGAGGATCACGCGGCGTTTATCGGCTTGCTTAACGCCTTGGCCAGCGCCGATAATGCCGCTTTTCCGGCGTTGTTCCAGCAGTTATACGAGCATACCGAGCAGCATTTTGCTAGGGAAGACCAATGGATGGCGGAGTTTGCCTATCCTGGGATTGCCGACCATAAAGGTGAGCATCAGCGGGTGTTGGGGGAATTTAAACAGTTTAAGTCGCGGGTGGATAAGGGTTTGATTGTGTTTGGGCGTTCGTTTGTCAAAGAGCGTTTGCCGCAATGGTTAGCGCTGCATATCACGACGATGGATATGGCCTTAGCAACGCATATTAACAACCGCCCAAGCTAATGGATATGGGGCAGAGGGTGCAGTGTCCCGAATTGGCGTTGACGGAAGGCTTTTACGATGCTGACGATAGTAGTCGGCTGTATCAGTTGTTACGCGACGGACACGCTTGGCCGGATAACCGCTATTGTGTTGCGGGGCGGCAATTTGTCCTGCCCCGGTTACAAACCTGGCACGCCGATGCCGGGATACGTTACAGTTATAGCAATAATTTGTTGCAGACCCGGCCTTGGACGGCGTTGTTGTCGGAGATTAAGGCCAAGGTCGAGGCGTATGTAAACTACCCGTTCAATTCGGTTTTGGTCAATTGCTATCGGGATGGCAACGATTATGTCGGCTGGCATGCGGATAATGAGCGGGAGTTAGGCGCACAGCCTGTTATAGCCTCCTTAACGTTAGGCGCGGCGCGGCCTTTGCAATTTCGCCATAAAAAGACCTTGGCACAGGGGCAGATTGTTTTACCTAGCGGCAGCTTGCTGGTGATGCAACCGAATTTCCAACACCATTGGTTACACAGCGTCCCTATGGATGCAAATCTTCGTGAGGGGCGGATTAATTTGACTTTCCGTAGGGTGGTGGTGCCTGATGGCCGTGACAGCCTATCAGGCTAAGCGTTAATGATGTTGCGGCAATTTTTCCAGCAATGCCGGTTTGATTTGTTCCAGCCATGTGATGATCCGGTCTTTGGTCAGTTCCGGTTGGTTATGGTGGTCTAACACCAAACCGACAAATTGCTGGTCGATAACAGCATGGGAATGGGTGAAATGATAGCCTTCTGTCCCCCAGCGTCCGATCACTTCGGCACCATAAGACACCATATAGTGGTATAAATGGATTAATGAGCTGGCAAAGCGGTCATAGTATTTTTGCTGGTTGCCTAAACCAAATAACGCCACCCGTTTTCCCGACAAATCGGCCTCATCCAGGCGGAATAAAAACTCTTCCCAGTTGCCTTCTTCACTGCCTGTGGTTCTGCCCGGCAATTCACCGACCCCGTAACTGGGCACACCTAAAATCAAGGCTTGGTATTGCAATAAGTCCGCGACTCTTGCCTGATTGACATTGACTGGCGCATCGGCAATACCGTCGCCTAACACCCGGTACATGACTTGGGCCATCGCAGCGGTCAGGCCTTTTTCAGTACCATAAAATATGCCGATTTTATCCATAATAAGCTCCTGTTGGTTGATGATTAGGCGCAAGCAATATTTAAACCATCCGCATTAAGGGCTGAAAAAGTTTGGTTGTCACTGTGTTTGGGCTATTGGGCATCTGGCGGCGGTAGTGGCATTGGTGCTATTGCTGACAATGCCGTCTAAAAGACGGCGGCTTTATGACAAAGCCGCCATGCCCTGTCGTTGATGACAGTGCCGTTGTCCGCTTGGCACGGGTTAAAAACAGCTTAGGGCACGTTATTAGGGCTTATCTGCCCAATACCCAGCCGGATTTTCGATTTCTCAGTGGCTTTTAGGCGATGGCATAATAATTGATATGGGTATGGGCATTATCTATTGGGAAGTGAAGTGCTATGACCACCTATGCGATCGGCAGTGTAAAAGGCGATTATCAAGCGTTATTGGCGTTGCTGGAGAAAATACAGTTTAATCCTGATAACGATTGCTTATGGTTTACTGGGAATTTGCTCAATGGCGGGCCGCAGTCGCTAGAGGTGCTTCGGTTTGTGAAAGGCTTGGGGAAAAAAGCCGTGACGGTTTTGGGTGATCAGGAATTGCATGTCCTGACCGTTGCGGCCGGACTGAGGCAACCGGAGGCGGGCGATACTTTGGATGAAATCCTTACAGCACCGGATAGGGAGGTGTTGTTGAAATGGTTGCGTGGCCGTCCACTGATCCATCATGATGCCAAGCTTAATTTTACGCTAGTCCATGCGGGTATCCCGGCTGAATGGACATTTAGCCAAGCCCTGACCTTTGCTTATGAAGCCGAATCGCAACTGGCTTTTGGCAATTACGCGACCTTGTTGGAACATCAAGGGCAAGACCAATCGCGTTGGCATCCTAAGCTGACGGGTTGGAAGCGGCTACGCTTTATTATGAATGCTTATACCCTGATGAAATACAGCAACCGGCAAGGCAAGTTAGATTTTCGCACCCGTGGGGCGGTCGCCACGCACACAGAAGGGTTGGTGCCTTGGTATCGGCTACCCAACCGGATGACCGCCGAGTTGAACATCATTTTTGCGGATGATGCGGATTTTAGGGATACGGATTTTCCGGGCATTTATCCCTTGCCGACCCAAGCGTGGTTGTCGGCGTTGGCTCTGTCAGCGACACCTAAAAAAATCAGCGTTGCTTGTGGTTAGGGGTTCCTTTGCCGCTCCCCGTTTGTTTGGCTGCTGCGGTTTATGCCTTGCTCTGCCGGCGTTTTTCTTGGATGGCATTGGCATTGGCTAATAAGTGCAGGGTTTCCTGCCAATAACTGTTGCATAAGCCAATAAAATGGTGTTTTTCAGGGTTATCAGGAAGCTGTTCTAAGCGGCTCAGGTTTGCCAGGTCAGGGAGAGTGTTTTGGTAAGCCGATAGCGTTTGTTTGTATTGGTAGCGGTCTTGCTGGGGGATAACGATGGGCGGAAAGCCGCATTGGAGTACGGGCAGGTTGGCGAGCAGTCTTGCCATGCGGCCATTGCCATCGAAAAACGGGTGGATGCTGACTAAGCTAAGATGTAAGTCCGCGTAGGCCGCCGCCGCTTGGGTAGCAGTATGGCTAACCGCGCAATAGGCGGTTAAGGCATCTAGCCATTGGGCCATTAAGCTGTCGATATAGTGTGGTGCGGGGTATTCCCGCCATGCTTGCCGATTATCCGCGCCAATATAGCTGGTATAGTTGGTTTGCGTCTTCCAATTGCCGATAGGCTGGTCAATGTCCCTGACCCGTTCGGTCATTACCGTTTCGTGCAGGTGAAACAGGTCTTGACGGTTAAACGGGGCGGGCGGACGGCTTAACAGGCCGTAAATGAGGACTATGGCTTTGGCATGGCCATAGATTTCGTTATGGTCTTTAAGAGGCTTGCCTTGAATGGTGAGGCCTTCTTCAAGGATAAAGCCAGTTTCCCCTAAGGTCAGGCTATTGCCTTCAAGCGACGTGGAGTTATGCGTCCATAAATCGCGGATTTGCGCCAGCAATATGGTTTTGATGTCATGATCGAGATGATCGTAAAAATAAGCCATTATAAGGGGCCAAGCTCAATAGGGGGAGTTGCTCAACGCCCCTCAAAGTAATCCTTACGCAAAAAGAACCGGTATAACAGCGACCCGGCGATAAAGCCGCCCAGATGCGCCCACCAAGCCACATCGACGGTGACGTTATCAAAGATAATCGAGGTGGTGGCGTTGTGCAGTTGCAGCAATATCCACAAGCCCAAGAAAGAAATGGCCGGGACGTGGATGACGATGGGTAAGAAAAATAACGGAATCCAGACAATCACCCGCTCCAGCGGATACAGGAAGAAATAGGCGGCCAATACCCCGGCAATAGCCCCCGACGCGCCGACGACCGGAATGGTCAGATTAGGGTCAAAAAACCATTGTAACGCGCTCGCAAACAGGCCGCAGATCAGGTAAAACAGCAAAAACCGCCACCGCCCCATACGGTCTTCGACGTTATCGGCAAAAATCCATAAGAACCACATGTTCATTAACAAATGCGTCCAACTGGAGTGCAGGAACAAGTTGCTGAGAAACGAAAAGTAGCCGTCAAACGCCATGCCGTTATAGCTGGCCCAGCCGTGCGCATAACGCATCGGTACCATCCCGTATTGGTTAATCAAGCGATAGCTGTCCGCGTCCGGCATAAAGTACATGGCGACAAAAATCACGACGCACACGACGATTAGCGTCCACGTCACTAAAGGTTTGTCATAACACGGGGCGGTATCTCTAATCGGTATCATACGGACGGCTCTTCTAAGCTATAGGTGGTCTAAGCTTACCATTTAAACGCCAATAGGCAACCTGACATTTAAACGGGGCTTAGCGGGTAAAGCGTTTATAATGGCACATTAGCGCACCCGCTCAAGTTTCCTCCTATTCCACACCTATACATGCAAGCAAATACCTCAGAAACGCCCTTATCTTTTGCCCAATTGGCCCTTAGCGACGCTTTACAGTCCGCTGTTGCCAAAATGGGCTTTACCCAACCGACTCCCGTACAGCAACACGCCATTCCGCCCGCCTTGACGGGTAAGGACTTATTGGTCAGCGCCGAAACGGGCAGCGGCAAAACCGCCGCGTTTGTATTGCCGACCTTCCAGCAGTTGCTGGCTAAACCCACGTCGCTGTTCGGTACCCGCGCCCTGATCTTAACGCCCACCCGCGAACTCGCCAGCCAAATCTATCAACACTGCTTACAGCTTGCCGAATTTACGGATTTAAAGGTCGGTTTGATTACGGGGGGCGAAGATTTTAAGCAACAGCAAGGCGTGTTGCGCAGAAATGCCGATGTCATTATCGCTACCCCTGGGCGCTTATTGGAGCAATTGACCAATAAGACTTCTGATTTTAGCCATTTGGAGGTGCTGATTTTAGATGAAGCCGACCGGATGCTAGATATGGGCTTTAGCGACGCGGTGCTGGCGATTGCTAAGCATTGTAACCCTGAGCGGCAAACGCTATTGTTTTCGGCCACCTTGACCCATTATGGGGTCATTAAAATGGCTGACAAAATCCTAAAGCCGCATCAGGTCGTAGCCCTGAATACGCTACACGACGGCCACAGTAACATTGAACAGCAAATCGTTTTGGCCGATGACAACGACCATAAACAACGCCTGTTAGCGTGGTTGTTGTTGAATGACAATTATGAAAAAGCCTTGGTGTTTACCAATACCCGCAATAAGGCGATTGAATTGGAAAACCCGTTGCGCAATTTAGGCCTACGTTTGGGGGTGCTGCATGGCGAAATGGAGCATTACGAGCGCAAGCGGGTGATGAACCTGTTCCGCGAAGGGGTGATTGATATTTTGGTCTCCACCGATCTGGCGGCGAGGGGCTTGGATGTGAAAGGCATTAATCTGGTGGTGAACTTCGATGTGCCCAGAAATGGTATAGACTACATCCACCGCATAGGCCGTACAGGCCGCGCTGACGAGCAAGGTGTTACCATCGCCTTGGTTAAAAGCACTGAATGGAATTTGATGTCCGGCATCCAACGGTTTTTGAAGCAGGCCTTTATCCGCCGCACTATTAAAGAATTGCAAGGCAGTTATACCGGGCCGAAGAAGGTTAAGTCCTCAGGCAAGGCGGTGGGGGCGAAAAAGAAGAAGGAAGAGGAGAAAAAGAAGCCGGCGGAGAAGGTGAAAATTCGCCAGCGGGATAAGAAGAATATTGGTAAGCGGCGGGTACCTAGCGCTAAGCCGGAGACGGGGGCGGAGTGATAGCCGAAAAATGCTGATACGTTGTGACGTTATTTTTACCCGTTGATAAGCCAATCGAAGAATACATATGCACCGCCAGCCATTATTAAGCGAAATTGAAATTTTAATGTCTGAACCACAAAAGTAAGTCGCTGATTTTGTGGTTTCCCCATCTGGGCAGCAACAAAAACAAGTTGCCGGAAAACGGACTGTCGGTGAATATAGGGAGAAAATCGTCGTTTATGATGATTTTGACGAACCATTAGATGATGTTTTTTTCTTTTAATTTGTTGATAAGGTGTAATGATATGCAAGCGCAAGTGACTTTGGAAGAGAAAGAAGTTGTGATCCGTTTTCCTAAAGGGATTATCCCCCAAGAAGCGGTGGCTAATTTTTTAGACTATATTGAATTGACGGCATTAAGTAAAAATAGCCAATTAAACCAAGAACAAGCCGAAGAGTTAGCTAAGGAGATTAATAGTGATGTTTGGCAAATGCTGGCAGATAAAGTTTTATGCGACCGATAATTGTTGACACCAATATTATTTTTTCCGCTTTATTGCATGAAAAGTCACGCTTTTTACAGGTGCTTTTGGAAAGTAGGCATGAATTGTTTATTTGTGAACTGATATTAATGGAATTGTTTAAGCACAAAGAAAAAATTATCCGATTAAGCCAATTGCCGGAACACGAGCTTATCAAGTTGTATTATGTGCTATTAAAGCGGCTCCATATTTACAAAGAGGAGTTGATTGGTGTTGAAAATTGGCAGCAAGCCTATGGTTTATGTAAATCCGTGGATGAAAACGATACTCCGCATGTTGCTTTAACTTTGGAGTTGGCCGGGTTATTGTGGACAGGTGATAATAAATTAAAAACATGTCTGCAACGACAGGGTTTTACCGATTTTTTTGAATATTAAGGCAGCGTAAGCGGGTGCGCATTCCGACAATCCCTATGTTCTGCGGGTATGCCGGAATGGCGATGCCTTGTTAATTTCGTGGCAAAAATAGAAGCGTTAGTCCTGCAAAACCTACCCCCAAGAACGCGTAGCCCACCTCAGGCTTATTTAAGGCTTAACCTTCTTCCCCGCCGCATTAGCCTTAGGCAAGCACCCGCAGATGTTGATAGGTATGCCGTAGGCAGGCAGAATCACGCCGAGTTCGGTCATGGCTTTTTGGTAGACCTTGCGTTTAAAATACACCACATCGTTCAGCGGCTCCCAATAGTCTACCCACCGCCAGCTATCAAACTCCGGTTTGGGGCTGTGGTCGAAGCGCACTTGTGCATCTGTGGTTAACAGACGCAGCATATACCAGATTTGTTTTTGTCCGATGCACAAGGGCAGCGAGTTTTTGCGGATATACCGCTCCGGCAATTGGTAGCGCAACCAGTAACGGGTGCGGCCTAAAAGTTGTACATGGTGTTTTTGTAGTCCGGTTTCTTCCCACAATTCTCGATACATCGCTGCTTCAGGGTCTTCATTGTCATTAATGCCGCCTTGAGGGAACTGCCACGCGTCCACGCCCATCCGTTTTGCCCAAAACACGCGACCCTCGTCATTGCAAAGGATGATCCCGACATTGGGCCGGTATCCTTTTGAGTCTATCATGTTAAAACCTGTTGTTTTTTACCCTGCCTTTAGAATGTGTTGTTATGCTTGGCAAGATGTTTGTAATTACTCCATTGTTCCATAAATCATGCAGGGAAGCTATAGCGCAACGGCCTTTTGATGATACATTTCACTGCTGATTTTTAGCTTTTGGCGGGTTTGTCCAAACTGGCCGGATTATTGCCCCGCCAATAAGGCGGCGGGGCCTTTTTTAATAGGATGATTATGAGTTTAGCGATTTTTGATTTAGACAATACGTTGATAGCGGATGACAGCGATTATTTATGGGGGCAGTTTTTGGTTGATCAGGGTGTGGTTGATAAAAGGGCCTACGAGGCGGCCAATGCGCGGTTTTATGAAGCGTATAAACAAGGCACGTTGGACATTGTCGAGTTTTTGCGGTTTTCGTTAAAGCCTTTGGCGGAGCATGAGCCGGAACAGCTTTACCAATGGCGTGAGCAGTTTGTCCGTGACATCATCACGCCGATCCTGTTAAAGCCTGCCCAGCAGTTAGTCGATAAGCATCGGGCGCAGGGCGACACTTTACTGGTGATCACCGCGACCAACCGCTTTGTTACCGAGCCGATCGTCCGGCTTTACGGTATCGATAATTTATTGGCGACGACACCGGAGCAGGTGGACGGGCGTTATACGGGGCGGTTTGTCGGTACGCCTTGCTTTCAGGCAGGGAAAATCAACCACTTGCAAGCGTGGCTGAAAGAATCCGGCGCAAACTTGCAAGACAGTTGGTTTTATAGCGACTCGCATAATGATTTGCCGCTGTTGCAACTGGTCGATTATGCGGTGGCGGTTGACCCGGATGCGAAGTTGGCGGCTTTTGCGCAAACGGCCAACTGGCCGATTATCAGCTTAAGGACGGGGGAGTGTCCTGAGCAGCAGTTCCGGCACTGGCGCAAGTAGCCGTAAAACGCTATCCTTTACTGTTTTGGGCGGCATCACTTTTTTTGCACATAAAAAATTTGCCTGTGCTCGTGGCGCACGATGTCAATCAGCAGATGGCCGGCTTGGTCGACATAAACGCCAAAATCCAGATGTGCCGCCGGGTCGGTGGCGATGACTTTAACGATTTCGCCACTGGCCATGCTGTTTAACGCCTTTTTTAAACGTAACAACGGCAACGGGCACATTAGCCCGCTGGCATCTACTTCTACATTACATTCAATCATGTTTGCTTTTTAAGGGTTCGCAACTAAGTTTTAGAGCGCTTATAATAGCATCCCCACTTCAATCGACGCATCATCACTCGCAATGGATTATTTCCCTCTTTTCGCTAACCTTCATAACCGCCCTTGTTTGGTCGTCGGTGCGGGGCATATCGCCGCGCGTAAAATTGATTTGCTGCTCCGGGCCGGGGCGCAGGTGACGGTGGTCGCCTTGGCGATTAACGCCGCTATTGCCCAATTGGCTAGCGAGAAAAAGCTGGCGGTGATCGAAAAAGCCTTCAGCCCCGACGATGTACTAGGCTTTATGTTGGTGGTGTCGGCGACAGATAATGCGGACACTAACCAAGCCGTTGCCGCCGCTGCGGATGCCCAGCATATTTTTGTTAATGTCGTCGATAGCCCTGCCTTGTGCAGTTTTATTTTGCCCGCCATTATCGACCGTGCACCGTTGATGGTCGCCGTGTCTTCGGGTGGTGCCGCGCCAGTGTTGGCGCGGTTGCTCCGCGCTAAGATAGAAAGCGTTGTGCCGCCTACTTATGGGCGTTTGGCGCAATTGGCGGAAAAATTTCGCGGTGCGGTAAAGCAACGTATTAGCGTCCCTGAGCAGCGGCGGATTTTTTGGGAAAACATTTTTCAAGGATCGGTGGCTGAAAAAGTCTATGCGGGTAACGGCTTGCAAGCCGAGCAAGAGCTGTTGCAAACCTTGGCGGACTATGAAAATACCGCCACTCAAGGCGAGGTTTACCTGATCGGTGCCGGCCCAGGCGCGGCGGACTTGTTGACGTTCCGTGCTTTGCGCCTGATGCAGCAAGCTGATGTGGTGGTTTATGACCATTTGGTATCGCCGGAAGTGTTGGATTTGGCTCGGCGCGATTGCGAAAAAATCTATGTCGGCAAACAGCGGCAAAATCATAGCCTGCCGCAAGATTCTATTAATAGGCTGCTGGCAGATTTAGCTAAGTCAGGAAAGCGTGTGGTGCGCCTAAAAGGCGGCGATCCGTTTATTTTTGGCCGGGGAGGCGAGGAAATTGAGACCTTAATGCAGGAGGGCATCGCTTTTCAGGTCGTGCCGGGCATTACCGCCGCTTCCGGTTGCGCCTCGTATGCGGGGATTCCGCTGACGCACCGCGACCATGCGCAATCTTGCACGTTTGTCACCGGGCATTTAAAGGACGATTCCATTAATTTGAATTGGACGCAACTGGCCGCGCCTAACCAAACGATAGTGGTGTATATGGGGTCTATGGGCTTGGAGAAAATTTGCCAGTCGCTGATGGCGCACGGCAGTCCGGCAGATTTGCCCATTGCCTTGATACAGCAAGGCACGACCCGTACCCAACGGGTTTACACGGGAACGTTAAGCACCTTGCCCGCCCAAATCGCCCAAGAGAAAATCTCGCCGCCGACTTTGATTATTATCGGCACGGTGGTGAGTTTGCATAAACAGTTGGGATGGTTTCGGGGTGGGGAGTAGGCCTATTAGCTGACAGAGGTGTTCGGTTGTTTGCGTGGAGGCTTGTTTGTTGGTGGTAGAGGGCGTGTTGGGGTTTATGCCGCCACACCCTGCTGTGCGCTTAGTGTGATTTAATCGGCGACTTTGATTTTCTTTTTGCGGTAGTTATGCCCGTAAAAAATCTCGGTCACTTCTTTTTGCAATTTCTTTTGGATTTCTGATTTTTCAGGGCCGCTTAAATTGCTTTCTTTTTCAAACAAATAATTCTCAAGTTCGGTTTCTTTGAGCATCATTTTAGTGTGGAAGATGTTTTCGTGGTAGACGTTAACATCAATCATCTGGTAGCTTTCTTGGGTGTCTTTGGCAATGTAATTCTGGATCGACGTGATATTATGGTCGATGTAGTGTTTTTTGCCGGAGATGTCGCGGGTAAAGCCGCGTACCCGGTAGTCCATGGTCACAACATCGGACTCGAAGCTGTGGATTAGGTAGTTTAGGGCTTTCAATGGCGAGATGCGGCCACAGGTGGACACGTCAATATCGGCACGGAAGGTGCTGATGCCGTTGTCAGGATGGCTTTCGGGATAAGTATGGACGGTGATATGGCTTTTGTCCAAATGCGCCAGTACAGTCTCAGGTAAGGGGCCTGGCGATTGGCTGTTCATGCTCATCGGCGGGGTCACATCGCCTTCGGAAATCAGCATGGTGACGCTGGCGCCTTGCGGATCGTAATCTTGATGCGCTATGTTAAGGATTTGCGCACCGATAATTTCCGCGACATCTTTAAGGATTTGCGTCAGGCGGGTGGCGTTATAGGCCTCGTCAATATATTCGATATAGGCCTGTTGCTGTTCGGCAGGGGCGTAGCAAATATCGTAGATATTGAAGCTGAGCGACTTGGTCAGGTTATTAAAGCCGTGTAGTTGCAATTTGTTCAAAATAGTTAAACCTCTATAATTTCAAAATCATGGGTGATTTCAACTGCTTTGCTTAACATGATTGAGGCAGAGCAGTATTTTTCCGCTGACAGTTTGACTGCCCGTTCCACCGCCGCTGGTTTTAAATCATGGCCTGTGACAATAAAATGCAAATGTATTTTGCTAAATACGCTGGGTACGGCATCGACCCGTTCGGCGGTCACTTCGGTGACACAATGGGTGATGTTGTTGCGGCCTTTCTGTAAAATCTGCACTACATCGAATGACGAGCAACTGCCTACGCCTAATAAGAGCAGTTCCATCGGGCGTACACCCATATTGCGGCCGCCGTGGTCGGGCGGGCCGTCTATAACAACCGCGTGGCCGCTACCCGTTTCGCCCACAAACATGACACCGTCTATCCATTTGATTGTTGCTTGCATGATTATTTTTCTCCCTAGCGAAAAAAGACGCATAGGGTAGCATATAAATGTACATTGATAACGTTCCTAGGTTGATTTTTTTGCTAAAATTCTAGGGTGATAATTTGCATCATAACAAAAAATAGAGGATTTGCGATTAGTATGACACAGGAAAGCCAGCCGCCAATGTATAGACAAGAAGCCTTAGAGGTGTTTTTAAGGCTGTGCCATAAAAAGCACTATCCCGCCAAAGCCATTATCATGCAGCCTGGCGACAGCGGTGATAGGCTGTATTTTATTATTGAAGGTTCGGTCAGTGTCTGCGCCGAAGATATCGACAGTAAGCAGGAACTGATGCTGGCGTATGTCAATAGGAATGAGTTTTTGGGCGAGGTGGGCATTTTTAAGGAAACCGATGTGCGCAAGGTGACGGTCAAAACCCGTTGCCCCAGTTATCTGGCCGAAGTCAGTTATGAGCATTTCCACTACTTGCTGAAAACGGAGTTGCTGGAATATGCGCCAGATTTGTTGTATATGATCGGTGAGCAGTTGGCGGAACGGTTGCTGACCACCAGCCGTAAATTTACCGATTTGGCTTTCATGGATGTCGAGGGGCGCATCGCCCGCGCTTTGCTGGACTTATGCAATGAGCCGGATGCAATGAGCCACCCTGACGGTATCCAGCTACATATTTCCCGTCAAGAGATTGGCCGCTTAGTCGGCTGTTCCAGAGAAATGGCAGGGCGGATTTTGCGGGAACTGGAGGCCAAAAAGTTGTTGACCGCGCACGGCAAGACGATTGTAGTGTTCCATTCCCGTTAAGGTCTCGCCGCCTTGTGGCAGTGTCGGCGGCGGCAAAAAATTGGCGGGCGGTGGCAGGGCGGGTGCGGCTGTTTCGGTGGGCAATTGCCGGAAAGCGCAGTTCGGCCCCCTTAATGGCCTGTGAATCTGTTACAATGCCCTGCATATCAAGCGCTACAGTAACTTACCGCATTCCAAATTATCTTCATAACTTATCAGTAGAACATCAGTGGATTTAAAACATATCAGAAATTTCTCCATTATTGCCCATATCGATCATGGCAAATCGACGCTGGCAGACCGTTTTATTCAGATTTGCGGCGGCCTGACTGAGCGGGAAATGTCGGCACAAGTGCTCGATTCGATGGATATTGAGCGTGAGCGCGGCATTACCATTAAGGCTCAAAGCGTCACGCTGGACTTTAAGGCTAAGGATGGCGAAACCTATCAGCTAAACTTTATCGATACCCCTGGGCATGTCGATTTTTCTTATGAAGTGTCGCGGTCGCTGGCGGCTTGTGAAGGCGCGTTGTTGGTGGTGGATGCGGCTCAAGGTGTGGAGGCACAAAGTGTCGCCAATTGCTATACAGCGATAGAGCAAGGGCTGGAGGTGGTGCCAGTGCTTAATAAAATTGATTTGCCGTCTGCCGAGCCGGAGCGGGTACAGACCGAAATTGAGGAAGTGATTGGCATCCCTGCCGATGAGGCATTGATGATCAGCGCGAAAACGGGGTTTGGTGTCCATGATGTATTGGAGCAGTTGGTACTGAAAGTGCCGCCGCCGACCGGCAATATTGATGGCCCCTTGCAAGCGTTGATTATTGATTCGTGGTTTGACAGTTATTTGGGTGTGGTGTCACTGATTCGGATTATGCACGGCAGCATCCGCAGAAAACAGAAGATTACCATTATGTCCACGGGCAAGTCGTTTCTGGCGGAAAAAGTGGGGGTGTTTACCCCTAAACGCCTGGAAAAGGATGTGCTGAATACGGGAGAGGTCGGATTTCTGGTGGCGGGCATCAAGGATATTTTTGGTGCGCCGGTCGGCGATACCATCACTTGGACGGATAAGCCCGCGACCGAGCAGCTAACCGGTTTCCAGCGGGTGCAGCCACGGGTGTTTGCCGGGCTGTATCCGGTCAGTTCCGACAATTACGAAGAGTTGCGCGAGGCATTGAATAAACTGAACCTCAACGATGCGGCCTTGCAGTTTGAGCCGGAAACGTCGCAAGCCTTAGGTTTTGGCTTCCGTTGCGGCTTTTTGGGCATGTTGCACATGGAGATCGTCCAAGAACGCTTGGAGCGTGAATATGACGTGGATTTGATCACCACCGCGCCGACGGTCATTTACGAAGTCATCACCCAAACCGGTGCTATTCTGATGGTGGATAACCCGGCGAAATTGCCCGATGGCGGTATCGTCAAGGAAATCCGGGAGCCGATTATCCGCGCCAATATTTTGGTGCCGGAAACGTATTTGGGCGGTGTGATCAGTTTGTGTATCGAAAAACGCGGGGTACAAAAAGATATGCAGTTTGCCGGACGGCAAGTGTCTTTGCATTATGAAATGCCTCTGAGCGAGGTGGTACTGGACTTTTTTGACCGTTTAAAATCAGTCAGCCGGGGCTTCGCGTCGTTTGATTATGAGTTCCTGCGCTTTCAGGAAGCCGATCTGATTAAGTTAGATGTACTGATTAATAATGAGAAAGTCGATGCTTTGTCGATTATTGTCCATAGGGATTTAAGCAATAACCGGGGGCGGGATTTGGTGGAAAAAATGAAAGAGCTGATTCCACGGCAAATGTACGAAGTCGCCATCCAAGCGGCGATAGGTTCGAAAGTCATTGCCCGTTCTACGGTCAAAGCGATGCGTAAAAATGTCACGGCAAAGTGTTACGGTGGTGACATCAGCCGGAAGAAAAAATTGTTGGAAAAACAAAAAGCGGGTAAGAAACGGATGAAGCAAGTGGGCAGCATAGAAATCCCTCAAGAGGCTTTTTTGGCGGTGTTGCAACTTAACAAAGAATAATCACTCCCTATTTTTCATTAACTACAGACCCGATTTACTATGATTGATTTTGATTTTTCATTTTTTTTGTTAATTGGCACGGTGATAACGGGCATTGTTTGGGGAGCTTATCTGTTGCGGCTCAAATCCGCAGGCAAGGTGTTCGACGAAGCCGAGGAGCCTATAACGGTCGAATATGCCCGGTCGTTTTTTCCGATTCTGCTGATTGTTTTGCTGTTACGCTCGTTTTTGGCCGAGCCGTTCCGTATCCCTTCCGGTTCGATGATGCCCACTTTATTGGTGGGGGATTTTATCTTGGTCAATAAATTTACTTACGGTATCCGTTTGCCGGTCATCAACAAAAAAATTATTCCGTTGAACGAGCCGCAACGCGGTGATATTGTGGTGTTCCGTTTTCCTAAAGATCCGACGACGGATTATATTAAGCGGGTCATTGGTGTGCCTGGCGATAAGATCGCTTATGAAAATAAACGTCTGACGGTTAATGGTCAGGCAGTCAGCGAGGTGTCGATGGGCCGTTATACAGGGGTCGGCCAAGGCGAAGATATGACTGGGGCTGAGCAGTTGATGGAGAATTTGCTGGGGGTTGAGCACAGTATTTTGGTGCGTAATGATACCGTGTCCAGGGAAGGCGTTTATGAGGTTCCGCAAGGCCAGTATTTTGTCATGGGTGATAACCGCGACAACAGTAATGACGGACGTTATTGGGGCTTTGTGCCGGAAGAAAATTTGGTCGGCAAAGCTTTCTTTATTTGGATGAGCTGGGATTTAGAACGCAGCGGTATTATTGGCTTTGACCGTCTGGGTACGGTTTTACATTAAAATGACAGTTTCATTTATTTAATCTAAGCATCTGGAGAACATTATGAAGACATTAGGTAAGTCCCAGCGCGGTATAACCCTCATATCGTTGATTATGATATTGGGGTTTATCGGCTTTGTCGCCCTGCTGATCTTGAAAATAGGGCCGATTTATATGGATCACACCAAGGTATCGGGGGCTTTGGATAAGCTTAAGGAAGTGCCGGGGATTGAAAATCAGAGCGATTTTCAAATCCGTGATGGCTTGCGTAAGCAATTTGGTGTGAACTATGTTTATGATGTCAAGCCAGAAGATGTCCAAATCACTAAGAGCGGCGGTTATCTTAAGGTGACGATTGAATACGAGGTCGTCAAACCGATTATGGGCAATTTAAGTGTGTTAGTCGAATTTAACGATTCGTTCGAGGTCGGTGGCTAGTGGTAAGAAAGCCGGAGCTATTGAGTAAAAAACTGGGGCTGACGTTTAGTGACCCTCAGTTATTTGCCTTGGCGTTGACGCACCGCAGTGCGAGTGCAAAAAATAACGAGCGGCTAGAGTTTTTGGGCGATGCCATTTTAGGCTTTGTCATCGCGCAAAAATTATATGACCGTTTTCCTGAGGCCAGCGAAGGCACCTTAAGCCGTTTGCGGGCGAGTTTGGTCAACGAGTCGTCTTTGGCGGCCTTGGCGCGGCAGCATCAGTTAGGCGATTATCTGGTGTTGGGTTCGGGGGAATTAAAGAGCGGTGGGTTCCGGCGTGATTCGATTTTATCGGATGCTATGGAAGCGGTCATGGGTGCGCTATTTAAAGATCAGGGTATTGTCGCTTGCCAGCAATGGATAGAGCAGTTGTTTGCCGAAAAATTGGCTGGACTGTCAACCCTAAGCGGCCAAAAAGACCCTAAAACCCAATTGCAGGAGCTGATGCAGGCCCGCAAGCTAGAGTTGCCCGAATATACCTTAATCAGTATGTCCGGTCTGTCGCATGAGCAAACCTTTAGTGTCAAATGCACCATCCCTATTCTTAGCGACACGACCGTCGGTGCGGGGATTACCCGCAAAAAAGCCGAGCAGGCCGCCGCTGAGAAAATGCTTGAACTATTACATAAGGTTAATCAATGAAGTGTGGTTATGTTGCCCTAATCGGGCGGCCCAATGTCGGCAAATCAACGCTGATGAATCATTTGCTGAAACAAAAAATCAGCATTACCTCGCGCAAGCCGCAAACGACGCGCCACAGCATTGTGGGGATCAATACCACCGAAGCGGGGCAGGCGATCTATGTCGATACCCCAGGGATGCACGATAACCAAAAGCGGGCGTTGAACCGGCATTTGAACCGCACTGCCGAAACCACCTTGTTGGGTGTGGATGTGATTGTTTGGTTGCTGGACGGGCTGTTCTGGCACGACTATGACGAAGTGATTTTTAAAAAGCTGGAACAGGCCGGCTTGCCGGTGATTCTGGCGGTCAATAAGGTCGATAAACTGGCCGAAAAAGACGCAATTCTGGCGTTTTTTGCCGAGGCACAGCAACGTTTTCCTTTTGCGCATCTGGTGCCGATTTCGGCCTTAAAGAAAACGAATCTGGCGGTACTTGATGGCCTGATTATGGAGATGTTGCCGGAGCGGGATTGGATTTATCCTGAAGACCAAGTCACCGACCGTCCTGAACGTTTCTTGGTGGCGGAAATTATCCGGGAAAAACTGACCCGGCGCTTAGGGGCGGAATTGCCTTATGTGATGACCGTGGAAATAGAGCGTTATGAAGAGCATCCTGATATCAACAAAATTTACGCGATTATTTGGGTAGAAAAAGCCTCGCAAAAAAATATCGTCATCGGTAAAGACGGCGATATGCTGAAAAATGTCGGCACAGATGCCCGGCATGATATTGAGCGGCTGCTTGACCAAAAAGTGTATTTGCAGCTTTGGGTCAAGGTGAAATCCGGCTGGTCTGATAGCGAACGGGCTTTGCAAAGCCTGGGCTTTAATGACGGCTAATGCGGATATTCTCCAGCCTGCGTTTGTCCTGCACTGCCAACACTACCGCGAAACTAGCCTTATCCTCCAAGTCCTGACCCGCGATGCGGGCAGGGTGGCGTTATTGGCAAAGGGGGTAAGAAAAGCCCGCTCCAAAACCGCCGCCTTGCTCCAACCTTTTTTGCCTTTACAACTCAGCTACCAAGGCAAGGCAGAGCTAAAAAACCTTACCCATGTCGAGAGCTTGCCGCCCTTTGGGGTTCTGCAAGGTTTGCCGTTGTATTGCGGCTTTTATGCCAACGAACTGCTGGGGCGTTTTTTGCATCCTTACGATCCGCACCCCGAAGTCTTTAGCGCTTATCAGCAATGTCTGGTGCGTTTGGCGACGGGTGGCGATATGCACATTGCTTTGCGTTTGTTTGAGCTGGAACTGCTTGAACATAGCGGCTACGGTTTGGATTTTGCTTATACGGCTGGTAGCGGCCTGGCTATCGAAGCGGACCAGCGTTATGTGTTCCAAGCGGGTAGGGGGCTGGTTGCCGATCCGCTCGGGCCAATTTCTGGGGCAACTTTACAAGCTTTGGAGGTGCGTGATTTTAGCCAAGCGCAGGTGGTGGCAGAGGCTAAGTTATTAATGCGCATAGTGATTGACAGCTATTTGCAGGGACGGCCTTTAAAAAGCCGCGCTGTTATCCAGCAAATTATTAACGGCCCTTGAGTGGATGGGGTCTTTTGTTAATAACCTACTGCTTTACTATGAAATTAATTAGGACTAAAATAGTCCTAATGAAAAAAGGCGGACTATGATAAAGCTGAGTAAGTTAACTGATTATGCGACGGTGATCTTAAGTGTGCTGGCGAAAGACTATGGCCGTACCGTCACGGCGATGGAAATGGCTGCTCTGACAGGCATCGCCTTACCGACGGTCAGCAAAATCCTGAAGACCTTAGTCAATGCCAAGGTGCTGGTGTCGACGCGCGGTGCGAAAGGCGGTTATACCTTGGCGCGTGATCCGCATTATATTTCGGTGGCCGCTATTATCAGTGCCTTAGAAGGGCCAATAGCCCTGACCGAGTGCAGTATTTCTAAGCAGGCTTGTGGGCAAGCTTCCGGTTGCGGTATCCGCGCCAATTGGCATCTTATCAACCAAACCGTCCACAATGCCTTGGAATCGGTGACTTTAGCCGATTTGGTCAGGCCGCTGGCTGTGCCGGAAGAGGTATACATTCCGGTCGCCAGTTTGTACCAAAGTTTATAGGGCAGGAAGCCGCCCCGGCGTTCCCTGTATTTTACCTCCATATAACGTAGAATTTTTATGTCAGTCACTAGCGAAGAAATCAATAATCTGATTAACCAAGATTACAAACAAGGGTTTGTTACGGAGTTAGAAACCGATACTTTTCCGCCTGGCTTGACTGAAGAAGTCATCCATAAGCTGTCTAAGGTCAAAAACGAGCCGGAGTTTATGCTCGAATACCGCCTGAAAGCCTTTCGGCACTGGCAGACTATGACTTCGCCGGAATGGGCGTTCGTCAAATTTGACCCGATTGATTATCAGGCCATCAGCTATTATTCCGCCCCCAAACGCAAAGACAGCGGCCCGAAAAGCCTTGATGAAATTGACCCGCAAGTGTTGGAGGCCTATAAAAAATTGGGTATTCCGCTGGATGAGCAAGAGCGGCTGGCGGGGATTGCCGTTGATGCGGTGTTTGACAGTGTCTCCGTGGCCACCACCTTTAAGGGCAAGCTGAAAGAAGCCGGGGTGATTTTCTGCCCGATTTCCGAAGCCCTGCGTGACTACCCTGAGCTGGTTAAAGAATATCTGGGTTCGGTCGTGCCGCCTAGTGACAATTATTTTGCCGCGCTCAACGCCGCCGTGTTTACTGATGGTTCGTTTGTGTACATCCCCAAAGGTGTGCGCTGCCCAATGGAATTGTCCACTTATTTCCGTATCAACGCCGCCAATACCGGACAGTTTGAGCGCACCTTGATTATTGCCGATGAAGGGGCTTATGTGTCCTATTTGGAAGGTTGCCATCCGGCAGGCGAACAGGTATTGACACCGCAAGGTTGGCAAGCGATTGAAACCTTGCGGGCGGGGGATACGGTGTATGACCACGCCGGGCAAGCGCAACGGGTCAATGCGTTAATGGTCAGGCATTATTGTGGTGACATGATTACCGTGCGTCCGGTCTCGCGGCACAATAGCTTCCGTTTGACTACAGAACATCCGGTCTTGGCGATCAAACGGCAGGACGTGCAGGTCAAACGCGCGTCCAGAAACCCGCATTGGCTCCCCGAAGTGTCCACGCAAAAATTATTGGAAGCAGAGCCTGCTTGGCTGGCGGCCAAGGAATTGGCGGCGGGTGATTTTATTTTTGTTTCCAAACTGGCACATCAACTGGAATCGCCGTTTACCGATGCCGAAGTCGAATTATTAGGCTATTACTTGGCCGAAGGCAGTTCCTATTACAATACCGCGAACAAGCAATATACTAACCAGCTATCGTTTGGCTTGCATGAAACGGCTTTAGTGCAACACGTCAAAGCCTTGACCGAAAAGGTGACAGGCCGCCCCGTCTATCTGACCGAACAGGCCGACCGCAATGGCGCAAGCCTAGCCTTTTATTCCCAACATTACCATGATTGGTTTATCGGCCATTGTGGCAAGGGCGCGTGCAACAAAACGTTAAGCGCAGCACTGATGGCATTGCCGACCGCGCAAATAAAAATTCTCTTGGATGCCTACTTGCTAGGCGATGGCAACCGTTGCGAACGCGGCAATTCGCGCATGGTGCGGTTTTGCACGGCCTCGCAAACATTGGCGCAACAAGTGCAAATGTTGCTGAACACGGTAGGGATTTTTGCTTGGATACAAACCCGTCCGGGCGGGGCCGTTAAGTTCTCTAACCAGTCTGACCGTATCATCAACCGCCAGCCACTTTACCATGTCGGTTATGCCGAAGATAAATCCTGGGATATGGTGCGTGAAACGGAAGATTATTTTATTGTCCCCATCCGTGAAGTCAGCTACGAACCGTTTGAGGATTTGGTTTTTAATATCGAAGTTGCCAACAGCCATAGTTATTTGGTCAAAGGCGTTGCCGTGCATAATTGCACTGCCCCGATGCGTGATGAAAATCAATTACATGCGGCGGTGGTCGAACTGATTGCCATGAAGGATGCGACCATTAAATACTCGACCGTGCAGAACTGGTATCCCGGCGATAAGAACGGTTTGGGCGGCATTTATAATTTTGTCACCAAACGCGCCGATTGCCGTGGCGACAATGCCAAGGTGTCATGGACGCAAGTGGAAACCGGTTCGGCCATCACTTGGAAATACCCCAGCGTGGTATTGACGGGTGACAATTCTGTGGGCGAGTTTTACTCGGTCGCCGTCACCAACAACTACCAACAAGCCGATACTGGCACCAAAATGATCCATATCGGCAAGAACACCCGTAGCACTATAGTGTCTAAAGGCATATCGGCGGGTAAGGCGCAAAACACTTATCGCGGCTTGGTCAAGGTCTTAAAAAGCGCGGAGAATGCGCGTAACTATACCCAGTGCGATTCTCTGCTGGTCGGCGACCAATGCGGGGCGCATACTTTCCCGTATATTGAAGTCAAACAGCCGTCGGCACAGGTTGAACATGAAGCGACTACCTCTAAGATTAGTGAAGACCAGTTATTTTTCTGCCAACAGCGCGGGCTGTCTGCCGAAGATGCCGTGTCGATGATCGTCAACGGCTTTTGCAAGGAAGTGTTTAAGGAATTGCCGATGGAATTTGCTGTGGAGGCGCAGGCTTTATTGGGGTTGAGCTTGGAAGGCTCGGTGGGCTAGTGGGCAAGTATGATAAGATTTTGCAGAAAATCATTAACGAAAGCAGCGATCGGGTCAGCGATTATGTCCTGCCCCTAACCGCCGCCGAAAAGAAACAACAAGCCCAAGAAGCGGCGTTAAAAGCCAAATAAGAACGCGAAGAAGCGGCGTGGCGGGAAAAAGAACAGCGCGAAGAAGCCGCCCGTTACGAGCGCGAACGCCTCCAACGCGAAGCCCGCGAAAACACTCGCCGCCTCTGCGAAGCGCAAAAAAGACGTGTTATGCAACCTGTGAAGACTTCGGTAGCGGAAGTAAAAATTGGAATTTATGCCGATTTGAATGCTATAACATCGACTGCGATTAATCGGGGTAGGCAAACTATAAAGCCGTTTGCCCATCCTACCAGATAATGCTTATCCATAACTAAGTTCGTAATTAAAGGAAATCCAAAATGCCTACTATCGACTTACTGGCTTTGCCGCCAATAGCCCAACAAGAACTACTCGATTTCTATCAATTTCTAATCGAAAAAAATAAAACGGCTGAGAAACCCAAAGCAAACAAATTGGATTTTAAAACCTTTCTGCTTAACTCGCCTAAGTGTGAAGAATTGGAAATAGAATTTGAACGGCAGCGGGATTATCCAAGGGATATAGCGTTTTGAAATATTTACTGGATACCTGCACCATTTCTGAATTCACCAAACCGCAAGGAAATAGCGGTGTGATCAGATGGTTAGAAAAAACCGATTCTGACGATTTATATTTAAGCGTTATCACAATTGGCGAAGTGAAAAAAGGCATTAACAAACTACCCGCCTCCAAGAAAAAACAAGATTTGTTATTTTGGCTGGAAACATTACTTGAAGATTATCAAAGCCGGATTTTACCCGTGGATTTAGCCGTCATGGAAAATTAGAGTTTGCTTGTCGCCAATGCCGAGAAAAAAAGCCAACCGATTGCTTCCATGGATAGCATCATCGGTGCAGTTGCGTACACGCATCATCTAACTTTAGTGACACGCAACGAACGTGATTTTTATGCGTGCACTATTCCTATGATTAACCCGTGGCAATTGTGACGCAGCCGAAAAAAACATTACCCAAACCAGCAAAAACGGAAACCCAATGCTCAGTATTAAAGACCTAACCGTCAACGTCAACGATAAGAAAATCCTCAAAGGCATTAACCTTGAGATTAAGGCGGGGGAGATCCACGCCATTATGGGGCCTAACGGTTCCGGCAAAAGCACTTTGTCGCATATTTTGTCGGGCAAATCCGGTTATGAAGTCACGGGCGGCTCGGCGACCTATCAGGGCAAGGATTTATTGGCGATGCCGCCGGAAATCCGGGCGCGGGAAGGGGTGTTTTTGGCCTTCCAGTATCCGGTGGAAATTCCGGGGGTCAGCAATGTGTATTTGCTGAAAGCGGCCCTGAATGCCGTGCGCAAGTATAACGGCCAGGATGAAGTGGATGCGATGGATTTTTTGACCTTGGTCAAGGGTAAAATCAAAGCCTTGGAAATGGACGAGAAATTCTTGTACCGTGCCGTTAACGAAGGCTTTTCGGGTGGTGAAAAGAAACGTAATGAAATCCTGCAAATGGCGATTTTGGAGCCGAAGCTGTGCATACTGGATGAAACCGATTCCGGTCTGGACATCGACGCGCTGAAAGTGGTTGCCGACGGGGTTAATTCTTTACGCTCGCCAGACCGTGCGTTTATTATGGTCACGCATTACCAACGCCTGTTGGATTACATCAAGCCTGATTTTGTCCATGTCTTAGCACATGGGCAGATTATCAAGTCCGGCGGCCCTGAATTGGCGTTGGAATTGGAAGAAAAAGGTTATGGTTGGCTTGAAGATGGTCAGGTAGCGGCATGAATACGGCATTGAACCCTTATATGGCCGCGTATCCGGCGTTGGCGGCGGCACTGCCTGGGCAAGCGTTGGCGTGGCTGCAAGACATTAGGGCGGACGCGCTGGCGCGTTTTTCTAGCCACGGTTTCCCTTCGGCGCGTGAAGAAGATTGGCGTTATACCAATTTGGCCGCATTGGCGAAACAAACGTTTGCGCCCGTGGTCGCGGCGGTAGAGCCAATCATTGATACTGAGTGGTTAAAGCCATACCAATTGGCGGACGCTTGGTCTTTGGTGTTGGTGGACGGGCATTTTTGCGCGGCCTTGTCGCGTACTGACGGCTTGCCCGAATCGGTGCAGGTGTTGGGCATGGCGGACGCTTTGCAAACCCATGACGGACAGGTCGCGGCCTATTTCGGTAAGGCGGTGGACAGTGCCGAACACGGTTTTATTGCGTTTACTAATGCGTGGTTTACTGATGGGGTTTTTGTCGATATTCCTGCCCAACTGGTGTTAGATAAGCCTATCCAATGCCTGCATATCGTCACCCAAGCAGGCGCGGTGGCGGCAACCCGCAATCTGCTGGTGCTAGGGGCCAATGCGTCGGCGCAATGGCTGGAAACCTTTGTCGGTGCTGAGGTGGCGTATTTGTCGGCGGCGGTAACGGAGGCGTTTGTCGGCCAGAATGCCAGCCTAACCGCCTATAAGGTGCAGTGCGAGTCGGCACAGGCTTATCATTTTGGTGGCTTATATGTCCAACAAGCGCGGGATGCGCGGTTTAATCAGCATAATTTTGCGTTTGGCGGTTTGCTGGCGCGTTCGGATATCCGTACCGACTTGGGGCAGGGATCGGAATGTGAGCTTAACGGCCTGTACTTAGGTGTCAAACGCCAGCATATTGATAACCATACCCGCATTAACCATACCCAGCCCCATGCCAGCAGCCGCCAATTGTATAAAGGTGTGCTGGATGGCCGCGCCAGGGGCGTGTTCCAGGGGCGTGTGGTGGTGGCGGAACAGGCGCAAAAAACCGATTCGGATATGAATAACAGCAATCTGCTGTTATCGCCAGATGCAGAAGTGGATACGAAGCCGCAATTGGAAATCTATGCCGATGATGTCAAATGCGGCCATGGTGTGACCATTGGGCAGTTGGATGAAAAATCGGTGTTTTATCTGCAATCGCGCTGTATTGATGAAGAAACGGCAAGAAATATGCTGACTTTTGCGTTTGCTAATGAAATGGTGGATAAGGTTAAAGTTAAAGGCTTACATGATTTGCTCTTGGCGCAAGTGTTAGCCCGCTTTCCGCAACAAGGCATTGAACAGGGCTGGCTATAAAATAGCGGCAATGGGGATGCCAAGCTCCGGCAATTGCAGTAAAGCCACTGTGTCACCCCGGTACAGGGTGCTTTTTTCCTTATAGGTTTCGCCGAAAGGCTTGCGGTAGACTTCTAGGCACATATCGTTAAGGTTGACCAGCCAGTATTCAGGGATACCGTGCAAGGCGTAGAGGCGCAGTTTCTGGTTTTGGTCGAACTTTAACGAGGTATCGGCGACTTCGATCAGCAACAGCACATCTTCGGCAGTGGGGTGGCGGGATGAATAATAGTCGGCATGGGGCTTTAAGAGCATAAAATCCGGTTCCGGCTCGGACAGGTCGCCGAGTTGGAGTGGGTCTTGAACACTGCTGATTAAGTGTTCGGGCATTAAGCGCGTGAATAACTTATTGATATTTTTTAAGTGGCCCGCATGGTTAAAGCCTATCGGTGCCATATCAAAAATTTCTCCGTTGATCAGTTCTACGCGGCTGTCCGGCGGAAAAATGGCGGCCTCGCCTAATCTGCGCCATTCGGTCAGGTTGGTCAGGTGCTTAGTCGGATGAACGGTAGCCATAAGTGCAATCAAAACCAATTAAAATCAATAGTAAATATAATGTGTTGCCAGTCAATTTGCAACCGTCAGAAACTTTAACAGACAAACTATGACAAATTTCCCCGTAGCAGACATCCGTGCCGATTTTCCGATTTTAGCGGAAAAAATCCGTAATAAGCCCTTGGTCTATCTCGATAATGCCGCCAGTTGCCAAAAACCCAATGCCGTCATTGACAGCATCAGCCACTTATACCGCCATGATTACGCCAATATCCATCGCGGCGTACATACCTTAAGCGTGCGCTCAACCGACAAATTTGAAGCGGCGCGGGAAAAAGTGCGGGCGTTCATCAACGCGGCTAGCCATAAAGAGATTATTTTTGTCCGGGGCGCGACCGAAGCGGTCAATTTGATTGCCCAAACCTTCGGCAGGGCTAATATTAAGGCAGGGGATGAGATTGTCATCACCGCTATGGAGCATCATTCCAATATCGTACCTTGGCAAATGCTGTGCGAACAAACGGGTGCGGTGTTGAGGGTCGCGCCGATGAATGTTCAGGGCGAGTTGATTTATGAGGCATTTGAAGCCTTGTTAAACGACAAAACCCGCTTGGTGGCCGTCGTCCACATGTCCAATGCTTTAGGCACGATCAATCCGGTGCAAAACATCATCGCCGCCGCCCATGCCAAGGGTATCCCGGTCATGTTGGATGGCGCCCAAGCGATCCCGCATCTCGCCGTTGACGTGCAAGCGTTGGATTGTGATTTTTATGTGTTCTCAGGCCATAAGCTTTATGGGCCGTCCGGCATCGGCGTGTTATACGGCAAGCAAGCGTTGTTGGAAGCCATGCCCCCTTATCAAGGCGGCGGCGATATGATTAAAACGGTTTCTTTTGAAAAAAGCACTTACGCCGGATTGCCGCACAAATTTGAAGCCGGTACGCCCAATATTGCCGATGTGGTCGGCTTAGGCGCGGCTATCGACTATCTGAACGGCATCGGTATGGCCGCCATTGCCGACTACGAGGCCGAGTTGCTGGCCTACGCCACCGAACAGGCTCAGCAGATCAATGGCTTGCGGATTATCGGCGAGGCGGCGGAAAAAGGCGCGATTTTGTCGTTTGTCTTGGATAGGATTCATCCCCATGACATCGGCACAATGCTGGACAGTTTAGGTATTGCCATTAGGGCAGGGCATCATTGCGCCATGCCGGTGATGGACTTTTATCAGATTCCTGCCACCGCACGGGCTTCGTTTGCCATGTATAATACTAAAGAAGAGATTGATGTGCTGATGGCGGGGATTAAGGGCTTGATTGAGGCGTTTGGGTGATAGGTAACTTAAACAACCTTTTTTTATCAATCGGCCTCTATCTGTGTTCATGATATTTTGGCTTTCAATTGTGATAAAAAGATAAAGCCATAGACGAAGTGACCTTAAGCTTACGCGAAGTTATTGCTTTGCATTTATAAAGATGAGGATTTACCCAATGTTTGACACACAAATACATTTTCAAGATGAAGTCGCCAAGCAGATTCAAGCAAATCTACAAGGATATGACGAAACAGTCGAACAGTTTATCCAGCAAGCGGTGGCTCACGAATTACAACGGCGAAAACCTAAGGATCTAAAAGCTTTTTTTGATGCTTTACAGCCTTTAGAGAGTTTTGCAGATATTGATGCTGTGGCTTATGTTGATGAAATCCGTAGCACGAGCCGATATTGACTGGATACGGATAC
Organism: Methylovulum psychrotolerans; assembly: GCF_002209385.1. Taxonomy (NCBI): domain Bacteria; kingdom Pseudomonadati; phylum Pseudomonadota; class Gammaproteobacteria; order Methylococcales; family Methylococcaceae; genus Methylovulum; species Methylovulum psychrotolerans. The sequence continues at coordinate 47,724 of NZ_CP022129.1, read as the reverse complement.
TTGTTGCGCAAACAAGAAACGGCTGTTAAAACGTTATTTAAGTCTTACAGCAACAAGATTGCTGAATTTGTGGACAAACAACGTGAAGCATTATCCAATGCAAAATAGTAAACTAATAAAGGAATCCGATGTTTGAAGACCTACGCGACCTCTACCAAGAGGTCATATTTGACCATAACCGTAACCCGCGCAATTTTCGGGTTATAGACAATGCTGACCGTAAAGTGGAAGGCTTTAATCCCTTATGCGGCGACCGTTTGACGCTATATTTGAAAATGGCGGGCGACACCATACAAGATGCCAGTTTTCAGGGTTCCGGTTGCGCAATTTCCACAGCCTCGGTGTCGTTGATGACGGAAATCATTAAAGGCAAGACCGAAGCGGAAGCGGAGGCTTTGTTTAAAACCTTCCATGAAATGACCACAGGCAAAACCGAAGACATCCAATTGGAAGCGGTGGGTAAGTTGGCGGTGTTGGCGGGGGTGCGTGAGTATCCGGCGCGGGTGAAGTGTGCGACTTTGGCGTGGCATACGCTGGATGCTGCTTTGAAAAATGAAACTCAGGCCATTTCTACGGAATAAAGGCGTTTAGGTTTTTATCTTGCCCGTTGTTGCGGGCAAGATACCCACGCTCCAATATTGCTTCCCATTCTTTAGCTATTCGGGTCTTTATGCCCAAATAGTAGCCGACACTTGGCCGCTCTACTCAAACCATGACCACACCCCATCCTTATACCGGAAAACTCGCCGTGCTTTACGAAAACCACGGCGATCCGCTGCCCTTTGCGCAACTGGCCGAACAGCTTGCCGTGCCGCTACGGACGACAGAAGCCGCTGATTTTTCCCAACACGAAGCCTTTTTTTTAAGCTGGCGCGACGGTTGCCTAAAACTGCTCGACCATGAGCTGTTGAAAAAAGGCGGCATGACGGTTGATATTGAGCCGCGCCAAGGTGAGCAGCGGTCTTGGCCGGCCCCGAAAGACGGAGCGTTGGCTAAGGCTCTAGGGCGCAAAACCAAAACCGTCGTTGATGCGACCACAGGCTGGGGGCAAGATAGCCTGCATATTTTCCGCATGGGTTACGAACTGTTGTGTATAGAACGCTCGCCGCTGATGGCGGCTTTGTTGGCGGATGGGTTGCAGCGGCTGGCGCAAGCGGATTGGATGCAGCGTTTGCAACTTCAGCCGCCGCGCTTGTTAGTAGGTAATGCTATCGACGTGTTAGCGGCACTGCCGGAACTGCCGGACTGCATATATCTTGACCCGATGTTTCCGCCTAAGCGTAAAAAATCCGCCTTGGCGAAAAAATCTATGATGGTGTTGCGGGATTTGTTAGGCGATGATGAAGACAAAGACGCGTTGTTCGCCGCCGCTATGCAGGCCACAGGTAAGCGGGTGGTGGTCAAATGCCCTGATTACGCCGAGCCGTTAGGCGGCGTTAAGCCGAATGACAGCTTTCACGGTAAGCTATTACGTTATGATGTGTTTTTAAAATAAGGGGTGAAGTAAATGTCGGATTGGGTGGATGTGATTGCCGAGCGGGCGGTGGCGGACGGCGAGCATATCGCGGTAGATGTCGATGGCACAGCGGTTGCGGTGTTTAAGATTGACGGCGTGTGTTATGCGATTGAAGATGTCTGCACCCATGACGGGGCGGAAATTGCCAGCGGTTGTTTGGAAGGTGACGAGATAGTCTGCCCACGGCATGGGGCGCGGTTTTGTGTCAAGACGGGCGCGGTCAAATCCGCGCCTGCTTATGAAGATGTCGCCTCTTTTCCGGTACGCATTACCAACGGTGTGGTACAGGTTAGGGATGACCGTTGGGATTAGGCGGGTGAGGGGTAGGCATCAATAAAGCACCAACCCCCATTGACCGTTTACAAACTGCCGTTTGCTTTCAGATAAGTCAGCAATTCCCGCAAGGCTTCCGGTTTATTGACCGGTGTCGGGTCGCCGATTTGGTCGCTGCTGTTGACACCGTGGCAAGAAGGGCAAGTGCGGATTTCACCTGGCTGCATGGAGAGCCAGTTACGTTCCCTGACCACAAACTTGCCTTGGGAATCGGTCAATTGCCAAGACAGGGCGCGGCGGGTCGGCAATAACATGGCGACCGAACCGTCGGCGGCAACTTTTACACTGCCTTTAGGGGCGCCCGCCGCTTCTGGGATATTGGCGGTAACGCTGTGCAGCGGTTGCGCCAAAACGCGGCGGCCAGGTTTTGGGGTTGATGAGCAGCAACCTGTCAAGCCGCGCAACTGGTCGGCTTGAAAGACTTGAAAATGCGCCACTTCATAAACTTTGCCTTTGGGTGTCACGGTTTGCGTGGCAGAACCCGCCACCGCCAGATTAAACGGTTGTTGTTTGTCGCTGTGGTCACGCGTGGTGACATTGCGCATGATCGCCAACGCTAGCCCCTTGCTTTGCAGGTATTGGCGCAAACTGGCTTCGCTTACCCCTTCTTCCTGTAAAACTTGCTGTTCGGGCGTGTCCAAAGTCGGCAATAATTTGGTCGGCTTGGTGGTGGCTTTGACTTCAACCGGTTGCAGTTCCCATAGTTCGTTAGTGTAATGGAATAAAGAATCCGGGCCGTAGTAAGTGATATTTTTGCTGATGCCGCTGGTTAACGGCTGGTCTGCCGTCCAAGTGCCGTTCGGCAATTGTTTTAAGGTACGCAAACGGAACGCATAACGCGCTTGCGGGTAGGTGTCCGAATAGTTAGGGGTGGTGGTGCCTTCGTTCCGGTCTTGGCGGGTTTCAAAGGTATGCGCTGCAATTAGCGTGCCGTTGGCTAAGATGTTGGGGTCACGGTAATGGCCGGAGTTTTCTGGCGGCGGTGTCGCGCCGTCGGCGACGATTGAGGCAGTGCTTTTGTCGGTGAGGTAATCAATTGTCATTTGATCGGCATTATGGCCGGGTGCGACATTGGTCAAACGCACAATCTGCCCAGCGGCATGGGTGCCGAATTCTGGCGCGTTGATACCGATAAAGTAATTCGGGTTAGTCGGGTCTTGGCTGATTTGGAAAAAATTGCTGATTTTGTTCGGGTTGGAATTATTGGTCAAATACGTCAAAACAGGGTCGTCGGTAAACACCGCATCGACATAAGAGCCGCCCAGTTCATGCCGCCCGATATGGTTGACCAGTTCCAAGTCGGTGCCGTCTTCATGCACTTGCCAAGGGAAGAAATGGTTAAAGCTGTGGCCATGCAGATTAGTGCCCGCCAGCGAAATGGTGTCAAAGGTCAGCGGCTCAGGAAACACTTCTTGGCGGCTGTTAAGGATTTTCGCATTGGCGGCCTCGCTGGAATAGTTAAACGTGCCGTAGTTGTCCGTGCCGTTGCGGTCACCAGCGGCTTGTTGGTCTTGTTGCAAATGATCCCATCGGGTAAACGTCACCCGCCCGAAACTGTCGATAAAGGGGTCAAAATCGCCCGATGGCGAATGGGTCAGCATAGTTTGCTTACCATTGCTGGGGTTCAGGCTCCATAACCCCGTGTTAGAAGGGGCTTCTTCATACTCGTCCAATTGCGGATATAACTGCGCCTGCCCACCACGCGGTTGGTCGGAGACAAAAATAATCCGTCCGTCAGTACCGTAAGTTGGATTGACGTTGTTGTAATTGCTCGGTTGCCCTGGCACTTTGGTGATGACGGGGATCTCATTTTTACCCAAGCCGGTGATTTCATACAATTGCCAGCGGTAAGACACGACTTGATAATGCTTGGGCGCACCGATGACCATACTGAAAATGATTTTTTTGCCGTTCCAATGTACTGCCGGGTCACGCACTTGGATAGCTTGGTCGCCTTGTAAGCCCGTTTGTCCATAGCCTGCGGCGGCGGTTAGGTTTTTTAGCGTACCATTAGGATAGCGTATCCATAAATCACCGCCGCGTCCTGAAATGTCAATACTGGCTTGATGGTTGCAAAAAGCCGCATTGATGGTGCAAAAATCCATCGGTATCGGCACTTGTGTGACAAAGACAATAGGGTTTGGGGTGGTGACGGTGGCTTGGGCAGAAAAAGCTAAGGGGGCTAGCAGCGCCACACTTAGGGTGGTCAGTTTATTATTCATGGGGCGTTCTCGTGTCTGGGTAGCGGTGAATGATCGTATGGACAGATTAAACCACCCGCCGACTATAAAATCTGTGTTATTGGTACATAGGCATTGTGACTTATGCACATTTGCCTGCCCATAGAGTGCACGGGCCTTTGGGCTTGATAGCTATACTCTGAGGCAGGTAGGGTGCTATTCGCCATTGCCCCCGTGATGGCAGATGATGGCCACTGTCACAGGGTGGTGTTGCGGCGGCTGGCCTATTTTTATCCTGATGGTAACGGCTTTTTTAAGCCATTAATACGGAAAAACCAGTATCTCCCGCGCTCTTACGGCTTTACGCTTTTACCAATCTGGCAATCGTCAAGCGACCCCTGTAGAATGGGATAGGATATACCATTAGATATAATTGTGGCTTAATCTATACTGTATACATTCTAAAACATTAGGAAAAGGCTATTACGATGCTTGAAAACGTACCCTTGTTTGAATCGCTGTCGCCCGAAGACCGTTCCGAATTGGAGCTAGGCATACATACGCAATATTTTACCCGTGGCGCTATCTTAGTCGGTCAAGGCGAGGCTTCTAATAATCTGCTTTATATCGTCTTGTCGGGCAAGCTGAAAGTGTTTATGAGCAATGACGAAGGCCGCGAGGTATTGCTCGATTATCTTCAAGAAGGCGATACCTTTGGTGAGTTGTCGTTGTTTGACGACGAACCGCGCTCTGCCACGGTAATGACTGTGGAAGATTGCCGGATAGGTTTGTTCCCCCGCGCCTATCTGTTTACCTGTCTGCAAAATAATCCCAATATCGCCATTGAATTGCTGAAAACCGTTATCAAACGGATGCGCAACACCACCGAGCAGGTCAGTAGCTTGGCGTTGTTGGATATTTACGGACGGATTGCCAAAGTGTTGACCAATATGGCGAAACCTCAGGATGATGGGCGTTTGGTGACGGATAACCTCACCCATCAGGAACTGTCGACCATGGTCGGCTGTTCGCGCGAAATGGTTACCCGTATCCTGAACGACTTAAAGCGCGGCGGCTATGTGGGCATTGATAATCACCGTATCGAGATTAAAAACCGCCTGCCCTTGCGCTGGTAGTGTGCGTGGCGATTTCTGACAAACAAAAACAACTGCTCCAGTTGCTTGCCGATGGTGAGTTCCACTCCGGCACCGAGCTGGCGCGACAATTGGGGGTCAGCCGTTCGGCGGTGTGGAAGCAAGTGGCGGGCTTGGCGGACTTAGGTTTGCACCATGCCGCTGTTACGGGCAAGGGGTATCGGCTGGAAAAGCCGCTGGAGCTACTGGCGGCACAGGCGATTATCAACGGCCTTGACCCCGCTGTTCTGCCCTTACTGGCACAGTTGGAATTGCATGACCAAATCGACTCCACGAATGTGTATTTAAGCCAACAGGCGCAAAGCCATGCCCCTTCGGGTACGGTGTGTTTTGCTGAGCATCAGACCGCTGGCAAGGGTCGTCGTGGTCGGCAATGGGTGTCGCCGTTCGGCAGTAATCTGTATTTGTCGGTGCTTTGGCGTTTCCAGCTAGGCTATGCCAGTACCGCTGGCTTAAGCTTGGCGATAGGCGTTGCCGTTATCCGTGCCTTACGCCAGCAGCAACTGCATCCCGTCGGGTTAAAATGGCCTAATGACATTATGAGCGCGGGCAAAAAGCTCGGCGGCATTTTGATTGAAGTGTCGGGGGAGAGCGACGGCCCGTGCGCCGTGGTGATAGGCTTAGGCATTAATTTGTTTGTACCGGACAGCGCCGCCCAAGGCATTAACCAAGCGTGGACGGATGCCAGTAAGGTTAACCCTGCTATAAGCCTAAGCCGTAACCAATTAGCCGCCAGTTTGCTTAACCAATTGTTGGCGGTATTGGCGGATTTTGAGCAAGTCGGCATTAAAGCATATCTGGACGAATGGCGCAGTTATGATTGTCTGCAAGGCCAGCCCGCCACCTTATTTATCGCCGACCAACCTTATCCCGGCATCGTGCAGGGCGTGGACGACAGCGGCTTATTGCTGTTACAACACCCGGACGGCAGAACCCAGGCGTTTGCCTCCGGCGAAGTCAGTTTTAGCCGCACCCCGCTATGAATTTATTGGTTGATATGGGCAATAGCCGCCTGAAATGGGCGGTGGCGGACGCGGCGGGGCAATTACTGGCCAAAGGGGCGGTTGCGAACGGGCAACTGGCTGATGCGGCTTTGCGCCAATGCTGGCAGGGTTTGGGGCCGTTCCGGCGCATCGGCATTGCCTGCGTCAGTGCCGGGCCTTTGTTGGCCTTGGTGCAGGCGGTCGCCGCCGCCTTATGGCCTGACGCGCCGTGTGTGCAAATCCGCTCGCAACGCCAGGCGTTTGGTGTGAGTAACGCCTATCAAGAACCGGAAAAACTCGGCGTAGACCGTTGGCTGGCCTTAATCGCCGCCCACCGCCATTATCCGGCGGCGGCGTGTGTGGTCGATTGCGGCACGGCGATTACCGTCGATTTGCTGGAGGCTAATGGCGAGCATCGGGGCGGCTATATCAGCCCTGGCCTAATGCTGATGAAACAGGCCTTAGCCCAAGGCACGAATGCTTTGCCGTTCAGTGCCGCCGCGTATTCGGGGCAACCCGGCCAATCGACCGAGGCGGCGATTTATGGCGGCACTTTATTGGCGGCGCGGGGCTTGATCGAACATGTTTTAGCGACCCGCGCCGCACCCAGCCAATTGTTGTTGACGGGCGGCGATGCGGCCATTATTGCCGAGCATCTGCCCATTCCGGCGGTGATAGACCCGGATTTGGTCTTGCGCGGTTTGGCGATAGCCTTGGCGGCTTGGGAATGAAAGCCTTTTTTTTGGCGGTTGTTGTGCTTAACTTGGCGGTGTTTCTGTGGGAATACCGCTCTGGCGCGTTTGCCGCGCCGGAAGCGGCAGTGCCGGAGAATTTGGAGGCGATTGTGTTGGTGGGGGAATCGCCAGTATCTGACGGTTCTGCTGATAAAAAATAATGGCCTGTTTTGGATGCCGAATGGGTTTAAAATCTATGAAAAAGTAGCCTTACCTATCCTTCCATAAACGCTTATGTTCATCCTCCACAGTTCCAACAAAACCGAAAACCTAGTGGCGCATTTGTCGGCTGTTATCGCCAATGCGCCGCTGGCCTCGCCGTTTGCCCAAGAAGTGTTCTTAATCCAAAGCCAAGGCATGGAGCGGTGGTTGTCTCAGCAGTTGGCGGCGGAGTTTTCGGTGTGGGGCAATTATAATTTTTTGTTTCCGGGTAAGTTTTTTAGTTCTTTGGCGCAGCGGATTGATAGCCGCTTAAGTGACGCGGCGTTTGACCGGCATTTGATGATGTGGCGTTTGGAAGGCTTGTTGCGGCGTGTCCAAGGCCCGGCGTTTGCGCCGATTAAGCAATATCTGGTTGGGGCTAACCACGGCCTTAAGCGCTACCAACTGGCGCAGCAGTTGTCGCAGTTGTTCGACCAATACCAGATGATGCGCCCCGATATGCTGAAATTATGGCAGCGCGGGCAATTGCTGTACGGCACGGATACCGAACGTTGGCAACAAGCCCTGTGGTTGCAGGTGTTGGAGCAGACCGGCCGCCGCCATCGCGGGGCTTTGTGGTTGGCGGCGATTGGCAAGTTAATGGACTCCCCCGAAGGGGCGTTCAGTGCGGTGATGCCTGAGCGGGTTTGTGTGTTCGGCCTGAACACCATGCCGCCGCTGTTTTTAAAGTATTTGCACGGCTTATCCCGGCATTGCCAAGTGCATTTTTTCTTGCTCAACCCCTCGGAAGCGTTTTGGGCGGATTTGGGCAGCAAACGCCAACAGGTGCTGCTCGACGCGGCGCAGGGGCATCCGCTTTTGGCGACCTTAGGCCAGCAGGGGCGTGAGTTTCAGGATATGATGTTAGGGCAGGACATCCGTTTTGAATTGGAATTGGACAGTTTTGAGGCTGTGCTGGCCACTAGCCTGTTACAGCATGTCCAAAATGACATTTTAGACAATAGCCTTGAAGGCGAGGGCGGGGTCGCCCAAGATTTTCACGGCGATAGGTCTATCCGTATCCATTCGTGCCATTCGCGGTTGCGGGAAGTGGAGGTGCTGAAAAATGAGTTGCTGCACAGCCTAGCGGCTGACCCTAGCTTGGAGTTGCGCGATATTGTCGTCATGGCTCCCGATATTCAGAAATACGAGCCGTTTATCGCCGCCGTGTTTGCCGACATCCAACATGCGGTGGCTGACCGGAGTTTACGCTTAAGCAATGACGCGCTGGAGGCGTTCATCACGTTTTTAAGCTTGAGCCAAAGCCGCTTTGGCTGGCAAGCCGTGGTGAACTTGTTGGAGCAGGCGGTGGTGTATCCGGGCTTTGGTTTGTCGGAAACCGATTTGGAATTAGTCAAGTATTGGGTACAGGATACCCATATCCGCTGGGGCAAATCTGCCCGACATAAGCAGGAATTGGGCTTGCCGACGTTGAACGAGCATACTTGGCAAGCGGCTTTGGACAGGCTGTTAATGGGCTATGCAGTCGGTGATGACAACGGTTTTATTGAAGACGTGTTGCCGTATCGGGATATTGAAGGCTCTTCCGCCCAGGCTTTGGGTGGATTATGCGAGTTTATGAACGTGCTGTTCCGCGCCAGCCAAGAACTGAAGCGTCCGAAGACCTTGATGGCATGGAGCAGCCGCCTGAATTATTATGCCGACCAATTGTTACAGGCCGCCGAGCCGCTGGAGCGCCAACAGCTTAACGAGTTGCTGATCGAATTGTCCGAGGGCATGGAAGGGGTGCATAGCGATGCCGTGGATTTGCAGGTGATTATCTGTTGGCTGGAAGGGGCGGTGGCGGAGCGCAAATCCAGTAACGGCTTTTTACGCGGGCAACTGACGTTTTGCTCCATGTTGCCGATGCGCTCGATTCCGTTTAAGGTCATTGCTTTGTTGGGGATGAACGAGGGCGAGTTTCCCAAAATCGACCATCCGCCGACATTTGACCTGTTAAGCCGCCATTACCGCCAAGGCGACCGCTCGCGCCGCGCCGATGACCGTTACCAATTTTTGGAAATCCTCTTATCCACCCGCCAGCAAGTGCTGATCACTTATATCGGCCAATCGATCAACAGCAATGACAGCATCCCGCCTTCGGTGGTGGTGAATGAATTATTGGAAGTTCTGCAAGACAGCTACCCGTCCGCCGCAGTCGTGGTCAAGCATCCCTTACAGCCCTTCAGTGCGCGGTATTTTAGCGGCGACTCGCCCTTGTTCAGTTTCTCACGGGTGGATTGCGCCACCGCGCAACAACTCGCCGACAGACCGCCCCAGCCGGACACTTTGCCGTGGTGGCAGGGTGAAATTGCCGCCGCCCCGATAACCGTCTTGGAAATTAATGAGCTATTCCGCTTCTTCCGGCATCCGCAACGCTATTTTATGCAGCAGCAACTGGACATCCGTTTAAGGGGGATGAGCGCGGACGACGATGAGCGCGAGCCGTTTGCCTTAGGCAAAGCCGAGGCCTACACGATTTATCAGGAATGGCTAGCCGTCCGCTTAAGCGGCGGGCAGGTTTCGGCGCAAAAACTCCAAGCCCAAGGTCGCTGGCTGGCCGGGGCGGTCGGCGAGTTGGAGTTTAACCGTCAGCAGCAAGTGATGGATGATTTTGTCGAGAAAATCCATGCCAAAAATGTCGGTATGGCGATTGATGATTTGCCTGTGGATATACAGGTCGGCAACTACCGACTCATCGGCAAGCTGGGTAATCTGTACGAAAATGCCAGCTTGTTTTACCGTTATGCCGACTTGAAAGGCAAGGATTTCGTCTGCGCTTGGCTGCACCATTTGCTGATGAACCAGATCCAGCCGCAAGTGACCTATATACTGAGCAGCGATAGCGACTTGTGTCTGTTGCCGGAACATTGCCAAGATGGCGCTTTGTTGGCGTTGTTGGATTGTTACCAGTTAGGTCAGCAACAGCCGGATGCGTTTTTTGTCGAGGCCGCTTTTGCTTATATTCAACAGGCTTATAAGCTCAAACACGGTAGCCGCGCCAGCAAGCCCGCCTTAGATGCTGCTCTGGAGCAATTAGAACGCGCCATCGCCCAGCCTTATGAGCCGGAACTGCGGCGGCTGTATGGGCAGGCCGATGTCAGCTTGTTATTGGCGGAGCGGTTTGAGAGGCAATGCGAGGAATTGTTGTTGCCGGTTTGGGAGGCGATTATGCGCCCCGACGTTCGGTAAGCAACCAAAATTTGCTGTTGTGGCAACCGCAAGAGGCTGGACGGAATGCCCACGGCTTATTGGTGATCGTGGCAGGATGCCTTTCTATACTTCAAACGGCCAAGTTTTCGGTTTTTTGGTAGGGTACGCTGTACCCTTAGGGGCATAATGCGTACCTTTAAAAAACCATCATAAAATCAGTGCAAAAGGTACGCATTATGCCCCTAAGGGTACAGCGTACCCTACGGTGAATTGTAAAAGCCGAAAACTTGGCCGTTCACAGTATATATTCAAAGCCGTTAAATTCAATTTGTTTGAAAACCGTAGTTGCTTGTAAAAGGAAGGATTGCCATAAACGGTCTAAGAGGTGGCTTATCAGGCTATTATCTAATAAGGCGTAGAAGGTTAATGCCGTCGGCGCATATTCATAAGCGGCGCAACAAGCTATAATCTGCCTTTATTTCCCGATTCAGCGGGTAATTGATAACACTGGCCTACGCTTGGGTAAGTATCAGGCAGGTGCGGCCATCCCACAACTCTTAACATAAGGCGGCAATATGCAAGCAAATATCGGTTTAATCGGTTTGGCGGTCATGGGACAAAATTTAGTGCTTAATATGAACGATCATGGCTTTAAAGTCGCCGTTTTTAACCGCACGACCAGTACCGTGGATGAGTTTTTGGCAGGCCCTGCGAAGGGTACGCAAGTGGTGGGGGCGCATTCGCTGGAGGAATTTGTCGGTCTGCTCCAGTCGCCACGCATTGTCATGCTGATGGTGAAGGCGGGCGAGGTGGTTGACCAATACATCGACAAGCTGATTCCTTTGCTGGCACCTGGCGATATTATTGTCGATGGCGGCAATTCCCTTTTTACCGACACGAACCGCCGTACCCAATACCTGCAAGAGCATAGCATTAATTATATCGGCACCGGGGTATCGGGCGGTGAAGAAGGGGCGCGTCATGGCCCGTCTATTATGCCGGGCGGCAATAAGGCAGCATGGCCGACGGTTAAGCCAATTTTCCAAGCCATCAGTGCACAAGTGGACGGGCAGCCTTGTTGCGAATGGGTTGGCGATAACGGTGCGGGGCATTACGTTAAGATGGTGCACAACGGCATTGAATACGGCGATATGCAGTTAATTTGCGAAGCCTATCAATTATTATCGGAAGGTTTAGGGCTAGGGGCTGACCAACTGCATGAAATTTTCACGGAATGGAACCAAGGTGAGTTAAGTTCGTATCTGATCGAAATCACTGCCGCGATTTTTGCTTATAAAGATACGGACGGGCAGGCGTTGGTTGATAAAATCCTCGATACCGCCGGGCAAAAAGGCACGGGTAAATGGACGGGTATTAATGCGTTGGATTTGGGCATTCCGTTAACCTTGATTGGCGAATCGGTGTTTGCGCGGTGTTTGTCGGCGCAAAAGGACGAGCGCGTCAAAGCGGCGAAAATCTTGCCTAAAGCGACCAAAACAACCTTAACGGGCGACCAACAGGATCTGGTCGATGCGATCCGTGATGCGTTATATGCCGCTAAAATCATTTCTTATGCGCAGGGTTTCCGCTTGATGCGCGAGGCCTCAAAAGAGTACGGTTTGTCGCTAAATTATGGCGAAATTGCCCTAATGTGGCGCGGCGGCTGTATCATCCGTAGCCAATTTTTGAACAATATCAAGCAGGCTTATACGGCCAACCCGGAGTTGGAAAACTTATTGCTTGCTGATTTCTTTGTCGAGGCGATAAAAAAATCCGATGCGGGCTGGCGGAAGGCGGTCATTTTAGGGATTGAGTCAGGTATCCCCACGCCTGCATTTGCTTCGGCATTGGCCTATTACGATGGCTACCGCACCGAACGCCTGCCTGCCAATTTGTTGCAGGCACAGCGTGATTATTTCGGGGCGCACACTTATGAGCGTACCGATAAACCGCGCGGCGAGTTTTTCCATACCGACTGGACAGGGCAGGGCGGTAAGGTTGCGTCGTCGACTTATACGGTCTAGTCCCTTCGTTTGGATGTGTTCTTTCTAACTTAATTGGGACTTTATTATGAAAGCAGAACCTTGTACTTATGTCATTTTCGGTGCGACTGGCAATCTGTCCCGCATTAAGTTAATGCCTGCCTTATACCGTTTGGATGCCGCAGGCCGTCTACCGGAAGGCACGCGGATTATGGCGATGGGCCGCCGACCTTGGGATCAGCAAAAGTGGCGGCAAGAAGTCCAGGATATGGTGCAAGCCAAAGCCAAGGACGATTTTGATGAGGCGGTGTTCCAGCGGTTTAGCGACCGTTTGTATTATCATCAGGGCGATATTAGCCAAGCCGACTGCTATTCGGGTTTGGCTGGCACTTTGGCGGATAAGGCGTTTTCGCAAAATATCGCTTTTTACTTGTCGATTAGCCCGGCAGATTTTGGCCCGGTAATGAGCATGTTAAGCACGAATGATCTGTTTAATGAAGAAAGCGGCTGGCGGCGGGTGATTATCGAAAAGCCGTTTGGCTATGATCTGGAAAGTGCCCAGGCGTTGCAAAAACGCATCAGCCATTATTTGTCGGAAGAGCAAATTTACCGTATCGACCACTATCTGGGCAAGGGCATGGTGCAGAATGTGTTGGTTTTCCGCTTCGCTAATGTGATGCTGGAGCCGTTGTGGAACCGCAATTACATCGACCATATCCAAATTACCCATTCGGAAAGTATTGGCATTGATAGCCGTGGCGATTATTATGACGGGGCAGGGGCGTTGCGCGATATGCTGCAAAGCCATTTGCTGCAATTGCTGACTTTGGTCACGATGGAGCCGCCCGTGTCGATGGAGGCGGAATCTTTGCGTGATGAAAAGGTGAAGGTGCTAAAGTCCATCCGCCCCATTTCTAAAGAGGCCGTCCATGCCCAAGCCTTCCGGGGTCAGTATGCCAAAGGCATGGTGAATAACGAAAAGGTTAAGGGCTATTTGGACGAGGCGAATATTCCGCAAAGCAGCACCACCGAGACTTATGCTTCGATGAAGCTGTATATCGACAACTGGCGCTGGCGCGGCGTACCGTTTTATATGCGCACGGGCAAACGTATGGCAAAAGCGCAATCGACGATTTCGATTTGTTTCCGTCATCCGCCGCTACAATTTTTCCGTGACACCAATGTGCAGTGCATGAACCCGAATTGGGTGCTGTTGGGTATTCAGCCGGAAGAATGTATCCGCATTGAAATGACGGTGAAAGAGCCGGGGCTGGAAATGAGCACCCGCACCAGCAGCTTGGATGCCAGCTTCCGTAATCAGGACGAAAAGGCAGTGGATGCCTATGAAGACTTGTTGTTGGATGTGCTCAAAGGTGACCGTTCGCTGTTCCTGCGCTTTGATGAGGTGGAGTATGCATGGCGCATTGTCGATCCGATTTTGCAAAGTTGGGCGGTTGAGCGCGATTATATCGCTACTTACCCTGCTGGCTCATGGGGACCTGAAGACAGCCGATTATTTGATAAAGAAAGCCAATCGTGGCGTAGTTCGTTAACACCGGAGTGTAAATAAATGCAAGAAAATAGCCGCTGGCACACCTTGGCAACTGCTGATGAAGTTGCTGCCGTCGCTTGTCAACATATTCTGGCCTCTGCCCAGCAAGCCATCGCAGCCCACGGAACGTTTAAGTTAGTGCTGGCCGGAGGGACGACCCCTGAAAAAATTTACCGCCTGTTGGCAAAATCCGATGCGGATTGGGCTAAATGGATCGTTTATTACGGGGATGAACGCTGTTTGCCTGCCGATGATGCCGAACGTAATAGCATGATTGCCAAGCAAACGTTATTGGATCATGTGCCGATTCCTGCCGGGCAAGTTTTTACCTTGCAAGCGGAATTGGGCGGCGAAGTTGCCGCTGAGCAGTACCGTCCGATTGTTGCCGCCGCCATGCCTTTTGATATGGTGCTGTTAGGCTTAGGTGAAGACGGGCATACGGCCAGTTTGTTTCCTGGGCATGTCCATAATGCCGACGAGTTGGTTCATGCCGTGTATAACTCGCCAAAACCGCCACCTAAACGGGTGTCTATTAGCGCGAAAGCGCTAAGCAATACGCATGAGTTGCTGTTTTTGGTCACAGGCACGAATAAACGGCCTATTGTTGAGGCTTGGCGGGCGGGTGCTGATTTGCCGGTTGCAACGATACAGCCATCTAACACTTTAGATGTGTATATTGACAGCGACGCATATCCTGCCTAGTTTTATCAGGGTATCGGCATTGCCGCCGATACCCTTATCCGCCAAATGCTGGTTTAACTGATTAAGCTTGCCATGACGTTAATCGACAAACCGATGATGGTGACGTTAAACAAAAAGCTTAACACCGATTGCGCCAACACCGCTTTCCGCATTGAATGTCCCGTCACCGCCACATCTGCCGTTTGCGCCGCTACCGCGATGGTGAAGGCAAAATATAAAAAATCCCAATAATCGGGGTGTTGCCCGTCACCAGGAAACAGCAATGGACGCTGTTGAGGGGGCGCAGCGTAATACAGTCGTGAGTAATGGAAAGTAAACTGCACACCGGTAAACAGCCACGAACCCAATATAGTTGCACCCGTCAGCAGGTAATGGAATAAGCGGAACCCGCCCGTCAGGCCATTGCTGGACAGTTCTAGGATAATCGCCACGAAACTTACCACAGTCGCCACCGAAAACAGGGTTAGAATCATTGCCCCGTGTTCATCTTCTTGGTTAGCTATCTTTAGCACCCGTTCTGCTTTAGCAGGCAACATCAGCCAGCCCATCAATACCAAGTACGACCATACCAAGACATTCCACGCCACTAAAATTTGCGTGACTAAGCGCCAGTGGGCGGGTAGCAGGCAAGCGGAGAGTAGGCTTAACAGTACGGCGATGACTAAGCGGGGATGGGGATGATGGTTGAAAAAGCGGACGATGGCGGTCATAACAGGCCTAAGCGTTAGTGCTGGGGATACCTGAAAACAATCAAACCACGCGCAGTTAAAAAGGCAAGGCTTTTAGTAGTTGGGCGAAGATGAAAAGTTTGTGCGAAGCGGAGGGCGGGGAGAGGGCGGCAAAGGCTGTAACCCGAAGGGTTACAGCCACTGTGCTTTAGATGATGGTAACTTCTTCAGCTTGTGGGCCTTTTTGGCCTTGAGTTACTTTAAACTGGACTTTTTGGCCTTCGTCTAAAGATTTGAAACCGGAACTGTTGATGTTGCGGAAATGGACGAATACGTCAGGGCCGTTTTCTTGTTGAATGAAACCGAAGCCTTTTTCTGCGTTAAACCACTTAACTGTACCTGTAGTCATGTTAGAACCTAATAAATTTGAAAATGAATGAAGCCTTGTTACGGGCTGATGGCGCAAGGAAATTTGAGAATTACAGATGATAAACAGGACGAGCAATACAGAAAAAACTTCGTAGAGATAAGCATAACGGTAAATCAATTTCAAGCTGTGGTCAGAATATAGGCAAGCTTGGATAAAGTCAACAAATACTATTGGCGGCGTATGATTAAATCCATTTTGTTTGCACATTTTGTCCTGATAATAAAGCAAACCTAAGAGGAAAAGCCTGGTGTTTAAATCCATACGGATAAAATTGTTTTTGACTTTGTTGTTGGCAATTATTGTCGTTGTCGCGGGTATGTACTGGTTTATGCGGGATTCTTTTGACCGTGGCTTTAGTGATTTTGTGGAATCCCGCCAGAAAAAGAGCATTGAAAACCTTGTTGCCCATTTGACCGAGCATTATGACAGCCATCAGCAATGGCAGGCGTTGGCTAACGATAAAAAGAAGTGGGTGAATCTGGTTTGGGCGGTTAATGACCACCGCCATCCGCAGTATCCGCCACCGTGGATTAAAGAGGCGTTGACAACACCGGGCAATACTTGGCCACCCCAGCCGCCTGAGTATTATGAGCGTAATCGGGATGGCGGCGAACGCCGTCATCCTGGCCAAGGCTCTAATGGCAATGGGCCGCCCGATCTTGATGCTTTCCCGCCGCCACCGCCGCCCCTAGAAGGTAAGTTTAGGCCGCACCTGATGCCTTTGGAAATGCGCCTGATGTTGTTGGACGCGGATAAGCGGCTTATTTTTGGCCGTGAGGAGTTGGCAGGGCAATTGAGTTTGGCACCTATCTACCATGCCGGGCAAGTGGTCGGCTATTTGGGGCTGTTGCCAGGTCCGCCCTTAAAGCAAATTGCCGATATCCAGTTTATGGAGCAACAAGCTAATGAACTGGTATGGATTGCCCTCGGTATGGTCTTGTTGTCCGCCGCTCTAGCCTTATTGATTGCTTATCTCTTAGGCCGTCCGCTCAAGCGTATCACTGCCGCGTCTAAAGCGTTGGCGATAGGCCAGTATGAGACCCGGTTATCAGTAGACAGTGACGATGAATTGGGGCAATTGGCCCGCGATTTTAACGATTTAGCGGCGGCCTTGGCGCAAGCCGAACAAACTCGGCAAAATTGGGTGGCCGATATTTCGCACGAATTGCGCACGCCCTTGTCAGTATTACGCGGCGAACTGGAGGCGCTGCAAGATGGGGTCAGGCCACTGAGCCAGGGGGCGGTTGATTCGTTATATGGTGATGTCATGCGCTTAAGCCGTCTTGCGGAAGACTTGTACCAGTTAGCCTTGTCTGACCAAGGGGCGTTAAGTTATCGTAAAGCCTTGATCGATCCTGTGGGCATTTTGTTTTATGACTTGAGCGTTTTGGCAACGGAGTTCCAGCGTAAAGCCATTGCCGTAACGATAGACAGCCAAGAAGGCAAGCCTTTACTGATTTATGCCGACCCTGACCGTTTGTCACAGCTCTACCGTAATCTGTTGCACAACACCTTGCATTACACCGACATGGGTGGGGCGTTGCAAGTGACTATTAGCCGTCAACAGGATGCGCTGGTGATGGATTTTGCCGACAGTGAACCGGGCATCCCTAACGAGGCTTTAGCCAAGTTATTCGAGCGTTTTTACCGCGTGGAAAGCTCACGCAACCGTAGCCTAGGCGGAGCGGGTTTAGGCTTGTCGATTTGCCGGAATATTGTCGAAGCGCATAACGGCCATATCACCGCTTTACATTCCGCCTTGGGCGGCTTGACTATTCGTATTACTTTACCTCTTGCACTATAAAGCCTTATGAACAGAAAAAAACATATTTTGATTGTCGAAGATGAAGTAAAGCTGGCGCGGGTGCTGGAAGATTATTTGCACTCGGCGGGATTTAACGCCCACTGGCTGGCAAATGGCCTGGATGTTCAGCCTTGGTTTAAAGAGCATCCGGTCGATTTGGTGCTGTTGGATTTGATGCTGCCGGGAGCTAGCGGTCTTGAAGTGACCAAGGCCTTACGCCGTTTCAGCACTGTGCCGATTATTATGATTACCGCACGGGTTGAAGAAATCGACCGTTTATTGGGGCTGGAATTAGGTGCGGACGATTATATTTGTAAGCCGTTCAGCCCAAGGGAAGTGGTCGCACGGGTCAAAGCGGTGTTGCGCCGTACTCAAGGCGGCAAGCCGGACGAAGAACCGTTACCCGCGACCTTAGCCTTGGATGCGCACAGTTTCCGCGTCACCGCCAGCGGGCGGCAAGTGACCTTGACGGCGGTGGAATTCCAATTGCTGCATGTCTTGTACCAGCAGCCCAGCCGGATTTTCTCCAGAGTGCAGTTGATAGACAAAATCTACCACGACCACCGCATTGTCTCCGACCGCACTATTGATAGCCATATTAAAAAATTGCGCAAAAAATTGACCGACTTATTGCCGGAGCTTGAGCTGATCCACTCGGTGTATGGTGCGGGCTACCGCTATGCGCCGCAGACTAGGGCGTTGGAGGAGGCTTTGTCTTGAGGGGGGCATTAAGGAATATGGCTAGCGGAGAATGTGCGGCGCAATGGTTTTGTGTATTGTGCCGCACAAGTTAAGGCTTTATAAGTTTATTGCCTTGGATGGTTGCAAAAAGCTTATAGCACAAAATCGGTGCTGCTTAATGTTGAAATATTGTTGCTAAGGGTAATGTTGAAGTCCGCTTGGCCATCGCCGTTTACATCGCCGGATAATGTACCATATGAATATCGGAGTTGACCTGCTGAGTCGCTAAATTTGCTATTCCCAATGAAGGTAAATGCTTGGTCATTAACAAGTGTGGGATTGGCATCTATACCTGACAAATCGATTTTATCACCAGACGTAAAGTCGGTGATTTTGTCGGACAGGCCATCGTATCCTTCAATGTTGCCTACATCGGATAGGCTATTAAATTGGAATACATCATTCCCGACACCTCCGATTAAGGTATCTTTGCCGAAACCACCGATCAGAATATCATTTCCGGCACCACCATTTAGTGCGTCGTGACCGTCTAACCCTTTTAAGGTGTCATTGCCGTCTCCGCCATTCAAGGAGTCATTGCCGAATCCGCCACTTAGCGTATCGTCGGCACTTGTGCCATTCACTATTTTATTGTCTACAAGGATTAATCTGTTGCTTCCGGCTTTGCTTTGGGCAAGGCCGCCTAAATCGGCAAAGTTATTAATTCTTATGATGGCATCGACTAACCCGTCACCATCAAAATCGAATTGGATTTGGCCTTCGCTGCTATTTGTGTAGGATGTGTTATAAGCATTATCTTGAAAACGGTATTGGCCTGCCACGCCGCTAAATAAAGCGCCGCCGATATAATTCAGCGGTACTCCGGCCATCGTGATGGCGATTTGGTCGCCAGTGCCGTTACCAAAGTCGGTGATGTGGTCGTTATTTAGTTGGTTGCTAGAATAGTCTTTGTTAAATAAAGTATTAGATAGAGTGTTGCCTTCGGCAAGATCCTCTGGGCGGGTGAATTGAAAAATATCATTACCCGCTCCGCCAGTCAGTTCATCCGCTCCTAAGCCGCCTAACAATATATCGTTGCCGTCATCGCCTATTAGGGCATCGTCACCCGTATAACCAAATAAGGTATCGTTGCCTGCCAAACCCGATAAGGTATCGTTGCCTGAACCGCCCGTCAGGGTATTGGCATTGGCATCGCCCGTTTTAATTTGGTCGGCGGCAAAAATCAGTAGGCCTGAATTGGCGGCGGATTCCACTAAATTAAGCGGTTTTTTATAGTTGCCCGGCGACAGTAATTCAAGCTTGCCGTCCGCAACCGCATCGCCATTGCTGTCGATTAAGACTTCTGTGACAAAATTAAAAGATTGTTGGAGAGTGAGGGTGTTGTAGCTAAAGGCATAGGTATAAACATAACGGATTTCTCCAGCCACGCCATTAAATTCTGCATTGCCGATAAAATGTCGGCTGGTTAACGCCGAAAAGTCGAGTTTATCGCCCGCACTAAAATCATGCACTTCTTCGGTGAGGTTCAACGGGTCTATTTGTATGTCGGCAACTGATTTGTAAACAAACAGATCGGCGCCTGCCCCGCCAAATAATTCATCTGCGCCTAGGCCACCCTGTAAAATATCATTGCCATTACCGCCTGACAACATATCATTACCCGTGCCGCCAACTAAGGTGTCATTACCATCTAAGCCATAAAGCCAGTCGATACCTGCTGTGCCTGTTAGGGTATCGTTTGCCGATGTTCCCATTTTTGTATTAATTGCCATAGATTATCCTGTATGTATTTAAGTGGGCCTGTCCTAGGAAAAAGACATTCTTAGGTATAAGGCATTGACAGTATAGTCAATGTTTTTAGGCTTTTCCAGGATTTATGTAATTAATTTGTATATTACGGGTAATGGGTGGGCTGGCGGTTATTAGTCCGTTTTTCGTGGGTGCAACGGGATGCATAGCCGAAATGGTTTGTTGGGTTTTTTTAAGGGGATGTTGGCGTAGGGCTGTTTATCGTAAAATCGATTACAACAGCAAGAGCCTAAAAACAAAGGTTTAGCAGGCAAGGCCTTAGGCCAGCCATTTACGGCGAATGACGCGACGATGTTGCCGTTGGATTGTTGGAAAAAGCGCCGCGTCCTTCTTGGTGAATGTGGTTTGTCAGTATGAAAGGCCTTATTTTTTAACCAACACTTCCCCACGCCCCATTTCCGCCATATCCCCGGCATAACGCTGGACGCGGTTAAACGCCGCTGCGCTGTCGGCAAATTTTGAGTTTAACGTTTGGAAGGCTTTGAACAGCAGGGGTAAAAACGCTAGGGTATGGGTGCCGCAATCGTTGAAGCTGGCGGACAATTGCGGTGGGTTCCAGAGCAATAAAGTGCCACGGCGCATGGCGTAGCCTAGGTAACGTCCGGTTTGCCCCATGACCGCGATAGTGCCTGCGGTCATGCGTGAGCCGCAATAATCGCCCGCGTCGCCTTCGATAAGGATGGTGCCGCGCCGTAAATGGTCGCCGACCCGCTCACCCGCGTTGCCTTTGACCAATATCATGCCGCCTTTCATGCCCATTTTGTTGCCGGGCAACGCCGCGCCCAAAAAGTCGCCGACATTACCGGCGATTTCCAGATAGCCTTTTTTCATTTCACAACCGGCATACAAGCCGGCATTGCCGGAGACGGTAATTTCACCGGTTTTCATGCCCATTGCCAGATACGCGCCCGCGTCGCCTTCCACGCTGATGCTGCCGCCGTCAAGGTCTTTGCCGATAAAATCGAGCTTTTCAAAGCTGTTTTTGATGACGATAGTTTGGGTGTCGGAGCCGGACACGCTGAACAAGTCGGCCACGCGCAGTTTGCATTTGCCGCTTTGCAGTTCGATGGCGGCGATGTCGCTGGGGTCTTTGTCCTGTAACAGGTGGCAGGACAGCGGTGACATGTCCACGCGCTGATCGGGGCGGTATTTTAAGGTTAAGGTTAGCGCGCTCATGCCATGATCTCCTGTAAATGAAAGTGGAACGGCCCCAGTTTGCCGCCGTAATTGCCCGCGCTGATGCGTTGGATGCCGTTGGCCGCGCCCAAGTCGCACACGGCTTGGATGCCGACGCGCATGGCGAGGTCGATGTCGGCTTTGGTCAGGCCATCAATAACGATTTCCATCACCGATTCAATGTCCGGTGACAAATCAGTTTTGGTCATGCCTTTTAGGGTCGGGCAGAACGCATCGTTGCTGGATGCGCCCAAGGATTTGTATTTGGAGCCGACTTTGGAGCCGGAACGTACTACGCCGCCGGGGAAGGGCATGATGACATTGGGGATTTTTCTCATTTCTTCAATCGCCGCTTCACAGGCGGCCAAGGCTTGGGGTTGGGATTGGGCCAAGACCAAAAAATTGCCGCCGCCAATCGCTTCGACTTGGCCGGTGGTCGCTTCGGCCAAAAATTCGCCGTCCATTACCGGTACCCGCCAATAGCGTTTGCCGCCGATGACTTTGGCGATTTGGAAGCCATCGCCGAAGTAGCGCAGGTTTTTGCCCAAGGGGATGCGGGTGCCGCCGTCTATGCCCGCAAACAAGGCCGAAGTCGGCGAGGTCAACACGCATTGTCCGGCGCGGGTTTCCAGTTGTTTGGCCAGGCCTTTGCCGCCCATGGCAAAAATCATGACAGCCACGCCAGGGCGGCCATCGGGGGTTTCTTCGGGGCTTAACGTGCGCTCGATACCGGCCTCACAGCCACAGGCGATCACCGATGTGGCAAAGCCGGTCATGGCTTGGGCGGCGATCAGCGCCCATTTCTCGTTTTGCGCCGTGATAATGGCGCGGGTCGCTTTCATAGGAAACGCTTCGGCAAACGTAGCGTCTATGGTTACACCGTTAATGATCATAGTGTGTGCTCATGGTTAATGTGTGTTTGTTTTAGAGGGATTAGGGCAATGGCACAAGTTCGATATAAATCAATTCCATTGTTTAAGATGCCGCCTTTTTTCTTGGATGGCTTGATACTCCTCATCCGTCATTTCCGGGCTATCAAGCAGAAGCTTTTGGAAATTGTTGGTATCTGGGTTGTTGTCATCCACGGCCAAAATAATCAGTTCCACCCGTTTGGCGGTAAAGTCTTTCGGCAGATTGACGTGGATGCTACCGTTGATGACTTCAGTGTATTGTTTGATGGCTTGCATCTGTTTTTCTCCTTAAGGGTGTGCAACCTTTATGGCACAGGATTGATATTGCCGCCCTGGCGTTGTTCTTGTTGCCCTGCCATTAAATTTTTTCCAATCTGCCAATCCAGTCATCAAAATGGGGGCATTTCGCCCTTAATGCGGTCATGCCAATGTCTTCGGCGATTAACGGCCCCACTTGCGCTTTTTGGTTAGCGTATTGTGGCAGGTGGCGGATGATTCTTTTTGATGGCGCAGTTTGTGGTGAGCCGTTAATTTCTTCTGGATTTGTATTGCCAATATCGGCTTTCAGTTTATTGATGCCGGTTATCCCATCAGGATATAGGCCGCTTAAGCGGTCTGGATCAACTAATAAAAAGGCTTCAAATTCATGAAGCTGGACGTAGGGTATAAACCTATGGTGATTAATGTCCTGGCTAATAGCCGCTTCCAGCGTAGCAATTTTACTATACGGGTCGCGGATGTCCTGAATATCCGCTTGATAAGGGCTGTCTTTTCCGGTTGGAAAGGCGTACAGATCAATAAAGCTGGTGTACCATGTATCCGGCCTGCCATTATCTGAATGTATCCAACGGGTCACGTCATCACGAAATTTACTGTATTGGCGCAAACCGCCTTTGGCGGGTTTATTGCTGTGCTTATCCCAGCCTGTGGTTATTTTTCGGACGCTGACATAAATGCCCAAAGCCGCAAAATGCCCAACCAAAACCTCATTGACAAAATTTTCTTCGGTGCTGCCCTCGGCGATGATGTTCAAATATTTCAAGGGCGGCCCCCAATGATGTTTTTCTCCCAAATTTCCCCGGTCGAAAATGCTTCCAGGTAGGCTTGTAGCGAAGCGGTGTCGGGCCTTGAGTATTCGGAGCTTCTGCCATGACGGTCAATGACGACCAAATCATCCAAATCAAAGTTATTGACTAGGCTGATGGACTGCGTGGCGACAAACACTTGGCAATGGCTTGAGGCTGTTTTTATCAGCCCCGCTACGGCATCAATCGCGCTCGGATGCAAGCCCAGCTCAGGCTCATCTAAGAATAATACGGTCGGCAAGTCTTTAGGGTTTTGGGCCAGTAAGCTGATAAGGGCGATAGTCCTTAGCATCCCATCGGATGCCTGTCCGGCGTTAAATACTTTATTGGTGCCTTTTTCTTTCCAGCGCAATAAAATTTGCCCAAATTCATCGTACAGCTCAAAATCGTCAAAAAACGGTAGCACTAAACGGATGTATTTGATTATCCTTAAATAGTAAGGCTTTTCTTCGTTTTGCAGACGGTATAAAAAGCTGCCGAGGTTGTCGCCATTTTGTTTCAGCCACTTGCCATCGGCCAGCGACCATTTCAGTCTCATCGGCGCAGTGTCGCTGGTATTGTGAAACTGATAAACAATGAGTTTCCGCAATAAATTGAGGATGGTGGTCGCGGTTTCATTGTTAATGCCAGGCAACTTGGCTTCTTCATGGCCTACGCCACAGGTATGCCAATCAACTGCTTGAGCGGTACCGGCCTCTGAAAAGCGGTATTTTTCTGCCTTAAAAACCAGCTTGTCTGGTTTTGCAAACATTAAGCTAAATTTATATTCATTGATTCCAGATGCTGTTTTTATGGCAATTTCGGCTTCTATGCTTTTTGTAATGTCAGCGCCATCATGCAAAATATCATTTGCCCCACCTAGATAACCTACATGTTCTTGAAGCTTGCCGTCAGAATTGAGTATCCAACTAAGAAACTTAAAGAAAGATATAAAATTACTTTTACCCGCCCCATTGGGGCCTATCAATATATTGATAGGTCTGGGCGCAAAAGCACTAATTTCTTTAATGCTTTTGTAGCCTTTTATGGTAAATATTTTCAGTTCTATAGTTGGCATATTATTTTAGTTAAACGGAGAAAGGGCATTTTAAGGCTTCTTTTTAAACCAACGGATGCACGGTAATGCTTCCCCGCCCATCATCGGTAATTTCATCATCGCTGATCTTAAAGTTACCCACTTTCATGGTCAGGTAGCGGTCAAAATAGTCCTTTAGGCCTTTTTCCACCGAGGGGTCAAAGTCGGGTTGGACGGTATGGGTGGTTCCCCATTTAATGGACACCACTTTACCGTCAACTACGACCAATTGGCCGTCCTTAAAGACATAATCGGGTTTTTCGAACATTTGTTCGCGGTTGGGGTTGTCGGTGTAGACGGTGATGTCCGCCCAGTTGCCTGCGCTTAAGCCGCCCCGGTCTTTTAGGCCGATCAGTTTGGCGGCTCCCGCGCGGGTCATGATGGCGATTTCTTGCAAGCTGTATTCGCGGTCTATCGAAGCCAAGGTGGTCATTTTTTGCGCTTCGGGGTGGATGGTCGCCAGCATGTCGTTGCGGAAGGATTTGTCCATCAGCAAGCGTATCAGATGCGGGTAGCTGGTGAACGGTGCGCCGTTGGGGTGGTCGGTGGTCAGGAAAATACGCCACGGGTCATCGACCAATAAGAAAGTTTCCAGGCCTATCGCCCATTGCAAGGCGTTGACGAAGTTTTGGTCGCGGTATTTGAACGGCACGACTCCGCAACCCGCATCGCATTCGATGTCCATTGTCACCCATTTGTTGGGGCTGGCGTGTTTGTGGTTGGCGTGTTGGCGCATACTGTCGCCGGAGGCGGTGACGGTTTGCCCGAACAGGATTTGCCCGACATCAATGGTGATATTTTTGTTTTTGTTGACGGCTTCGGCAATCTGCGCCGCGCCGGAGGAGAATTTAAAATCGCCTTCGGTGCCGTAGCTGTGGAACTGGATGTGGGTCAAGTGCATGGGCAAGCCGCCGATGCCTTGGATGGTGTCCAAAGTCGTTTGCACATTGCCCGGCACGCCCAAGTTGCAGCCGTGGACATGCAGCGGATGGCTTACGCCCAATTCTTTGACCGCCGTTGCCAACACCCGCAGGATTTCACGCGGGGTCACGCCGTAATGGCTGTTTTGCTCATCCAAGTCCAGCTTGCGTTGGTTGAACTTAAACGCATTGATGCCGCCGGGGTTGACGACTTTAACGCCGATAGCTTTGGCGGAATTGATCGTCCACGCCACATAGTCGTTAATGGCCTTTTGGTCTTGCTTGGCGGTGAGCATCCGCAGCAGGTAGTCGTCACTGCCGAGCATGACATAGCCGCCTTTGTCCAAAATCGGGATGTCGCCCATTTCCATGTGCGCTTGGCGGGCGTTGATCGGCAACAGGGCGGGTTCAAAGCCTGCGGTATAGCCCATTTCCGCATAGCGGTAGCCGGTGACGAAGGTGCTGGGCATGGCATGGCCGCAACCGGAGCGGCAGATATGGGTGCGCTCGACCGGATCGGCGCGATGGTCTTCGGGCAACAGGGTACGGGCGATGTTGCCCTTGCCGCCGCCGATGTGGGTGTGCATGTCGATAGCCCCTGACATCACCACCTTGCCTTTCAGGTCATATTCCTTATCGGGCGTGGCTTCGGCGGGCGCGTTGATGATGCGCCCGTCTTGGATGTAAATGTCCTGTTGCTGTCCGGCTATGCCAGCGGCTGGGTCATAGACAGTGCCGCCGCTTAATTTGATTAACATGGTGTTTCCTTATAAAGCGTGTTCAATGGCATTCAGGACATCCGCCGTACTAGGCAAACCCGAATCGCGTAATTTTTTCAGCCGGATGGCGACGACATTATCCATGCGGAAAGCGTGTCCGGCATGGTCTATCCCAGGTGTGCCGACGGGGATGTACACATCAGGCTCTTGGCTAAAGGTCATGCCGGAGCGGCCCACCACAATAGTTGGCAAGCCAGTGACGGGTGGCACGGACTGGCTGTTGAACGCTTGTACCCAGACCAGCGCGTCCGCTTCGCCGTTGGCCAGCAACGTGCGGGAGTCGTTCAGGAACGGGTCGTATTCGGGATAACCCCGGCTAAAGCGCGTCCGTGCCGGATAGCCGGTCGTCCAACCGCACACTTGGTTGGCGGTTTGGTCGCCTTCCTTGCCCGCCAAGGGCAAACCGGAACAGCGGGTGTTTTGGTCGTTAATGTCCTTAATCATCTCCGAGAGCGTTTGCACAGTCAGTTCGGCTTGGCTATAGGCCAACGCCCCCGCCGCCCACGTCACCACGCCGTACTTTGCCGCTTTAAGTTGGTCGGCAATGCCCTGCAAATCGGCCACCGCCAATCCCGCCACGCAGGCGCTACGGATAGGCTGTTTTTTCACCAACGCGCGTAAAACCGCCATGACTTCGGGCAGGTCTGCCGTGGCGCATTCAAACACTTGGGCTTGATTGCCGTTAGGCGAAGTCGAGGCGCTACCGCTGGGGGCTTTGCCCAGATAGATCACCTGCCGTTGGCTGGAGTCCTCAACGAACATGGCATCCGTCCACAAATAACGCTCGAAAAAGCGCGGCGCGAAGGCTTCCAAATCCGTGCCGATAACCAGCAGCACATCGCAACGGTTTTTCACTTCCGCCAGCGTGGTGTTCATCCAACCGGAGTCTTGCAAGGCCAAAAAGTTATTGCGGGCACCGACAAAATTCATATTATCGACCACCGCGCCGCAATGGTCAGCCAAGGCCAGTAAGCCCCGCATCCCGTTGACATCGGTGGCGCAACCGCCGATGACGGGCAGTTTGGTGTTTCTTAATAATTCTGCCGCCTTGGCGACAGCGGCCTCTAGGCTGGCTTCCTTGCCACCCACCCGTGGGCTGGTGTCGGTAATGGCTTGTTCAAACAGCGGCGTATTGACCGCGCAGCCATTGGCTGTCACTTTCAGCGATAGGCCGTCCACCTGAATGCTCAGGTCATCCGTGCCGATACCGCAAAAAGGACTGGGTACTTCAGTTATTTCAGTCATTGAGCTGTCCTTTGATGGTTTTGGGGTATAAAAAACGCCAGTCACCCGCGTTGTGTGGCCGATATTCTAGCTTGATTTTATCGTGCTGTCTTGGGTGGGTAGATTATGGGAGAGGGGATAGGTGATTTTGGGGTCGGCAGGCTTGATTAAGGCATGCCCGGCATTAATTTATAAAAGGTGTTTCGCTTTGCTTAATAAGCTATATACGCTATACTTTGTCTCAATAAAGCTACTATAATTGCCAATGTAACAACAGTTTTTTTATTGGTTGCTAAAAAGCTATGATTGGCTTTTGGTTATCTGCATGAAATTTATTGCCTGTCAAATACCTTGCTGTTGGGTTTGAATCCAAAATACATGCCGCTTCTTTTGGGGTCGCCTTGTTTGTCCCTTAACTCTCTTTTAGGAAAATATGTTATGAAAAAATCACATTTATGGGCGCTTGCTGCCTTGACGGGTATCGGTGCTATGCCTGCCCATGCCGACACTGTTGAAGACAACCGCTTTTATGTCGCGCCATTTGCCTCTTTTTTAAACACGGGCGGTGATCGTGGGGCCGATGACGGTTTTAGTGCCGGTGCGGGTGTAGGTAAAATCCTGAATAAGCATTTCAATCTCGAACTGAGAGGGTTTTATCAGGAAGCCGACAGCAATCAAGGTACTTGGGAAATGCCCGGCGGTACAGTCGATTTGCAATATTATTTCTCGCGTGACAAATTGGCGCCTTATACCGTGATTGCTTTGGGTGGTATGGATACGACCGTGAATGGTATTGAAGCAGGTTCGTTTATTGGCGAGGCAGGTGCGGGTGTCACTTACGAGCTGAATGACAATTTCTTGTTGCGGACGGATATTCGTTACCGTTACAACAACAATTTTGGCACTCAGTTTAACCGCAATACCGATGAGTTTCATGATATGACCATGAATTTTGGTTTTGTCGTGCCATTTGGCCCTAAACCAACCCCTGTGAAGTTTGAAATGCCTGCGCCGACTCCTGTGCCGTTGCCGGTTGAAAAGCCAATGGATTGCTCCATGATGGATTCGGACAGCGATGGCGTGAACGACTGTAAGGACAAATGCCCGGAAACGCTGGCCAGCAGCAAGGTCGACTTTAAAGGTTGCCCAGTCAGCTTGGAACTGAAAGGTGTCAACTTTAAGGTCAATTCAGCGGATTTGACCCCAGGTGCAATGGGCATTTTGGATCGGGTTGCCGTCAGCCTGAAAAAATATCCTGAAAAGGTCAACATTGAAGTACATGGCCATACCAGTAGTGAAGGCAGCGATGCCCATAACCTGAAATTGTCACAAAACCGCTCACAATCTGTGGTCAACTATCTGAAAATGAAAGGTGTGACCAATCGGATGACAGCAAAAGGTTTTGGTGAAAGCCGACCGATTGCCGAAAATGTCACCGAACAAGGCCGTTCTTTGAACCGTCGTGTCGAGCTGGTTTGGATGGGCAATTAAGCTTAGCGACCGCTACCGCGCATTAACGAAAACCCGCTGTTATGGCGGGTTTTTTTATGCCGGATAAAAAGGGGGGAGCCATGCCGCCTGGTGGTTTTGGCGATTAATTTACTGTGGGTGTAATGACAATTTCATCTTTAGGCTATAATTTTGCCAGCCCCATCGATTTTTGATGGTTTTTTATTCACAGGAAGTCGTTATCATGCGTTTACCCGCTTCAGAACTTGCCCAAGCTATCCATTATTGTCGTCAGTCCTTCCAGTCCGCCGCTATTTTTAGTCTGTTCATCAATCTGCTGATGTTGTTGCCTTCCATTTATATGATGCAGGTTTATGATCGGGTACTGACCAGTAACAGTACCTCAACATTGTTGATGTTGACCTTATTGGCGGTCGTCCTTTTTATCACGTTGGGAGCGTTGGAATGGGTGCGTTCACAAATCTTAATCCGTGTCAGTACCCGTTTTGATGTGTTGCTCAATGAGCGTTTGTATAAAGTGATATTCAGGCAGGCTTTAATCAGTGGCGGTAAAAGCAGCGTCCAGCCGTTAAGCGATTTGTTGGCGTTACGGCAATTTTTAACCGGTAACGGTTTATTTGCCTTTTTTGATGCGCCGTGGCTACCTGTTTATATTGGTTTGCTGTTTCTGTTCCATCCGGTATTTGGTGCGGTTGCCGTTGTTTCCGCCGTGTTGTTAATTTTATTGGCGATTTGGAATGAGCGGGCGACCCATGACGATTTGGAGCAGGCGAACCGGGTTTCGGTAGAAAGCGCCAATATCACCGCGCGTAATTTGCGCAATGCTGAAGTCGTACAGGCTTTAGGGATGTTGCCGGATTTATTGGCGCGTTGGCAAGCCAAGCAAAAAAAGCTGATTGTTTTGCAAGCGGTCGCCAGTGAAAAAGCCGGACTGATTGCCGCGCTATCAAAAACTTTCCGCTTGACCATCCAGTCGTTAATTTTGGGTTTGGGGGCGTGGTTGGCGATAGAAAAGCAAATTAGCCCCGGCATGATGATTGGCGGTTCTATTTTATTAGGCCGTGCATTGGCACCTATCGATTTGATGATTGGCAGTTGGAAACATTTTTTGACTGCGCGTACGGCTTACGCACGTCTGAATACCATTCTGGGGCAATTTCCGGCCGAGCCGGAGCGGATGCCTTTGCCGGCCCCTAGGGGAGAATTGCGGGTCGAGCAGGCGGTGGTTGTGCCGCCCGGCTCGAAAGTGGCAGTTATTAAAGGTGTTAATTTTGTTATTCAGCCGGGTACGTTTGTTGGTTTGATCGGTTCCAGCGCGTCGGGAAAATCGACCTTGGCTAGGGCCTTACTGGGTGTTTGGCCGGTCGCTAACGGGGCAGTGCGTATTGACGGGGCAGACGTGGCGCAGTGTGACCGTGCTATGATGGGTCGGTACATTGGCTATTTGCCACAAGATATAGAGCTGTTTGATGGCACGATTGCCGATAATATTGCCCGTTTTGGTGAGTTGGACAGCAATAAAGTCGTCGCCGCCGCGCAGGCGGCCGGGGTGCATGAGATGATTTTGCACTTGCCGCAAGGTTACGACACCGAAATTGGCGGTAGTGGCGGAGCGTTGTCGGCGGGGCAAAGGCAGCGGGTAGGCCTGGCGCGGGCGCTGTATGGCGATCCGGTGCTGGTGGTGTTGGATGAGCCGAATTCTAACCTTGATGACCAGGGTGAGCAGGCGCTTGCCAGGGCTTTGTTGGCATTGAAGCAACGGGGCAGTACCATTATCGTTATTACCCATCGGGTCGGTATTTTAAGTTTGGTTGACCGTATTATGCTGTTAAATGAGGGTGCTGTGGCACTGGACGGCCCGCGTGATGAAGTGTTGGCAAAACTTAACCAACGGCAAATACAACCCGCAACTCCTGGAGCTTCTGCATGACCTCTCTTGATAAACCCGTAATGGACAAATCTTCTATGGATACGCCTGCCGATACTGATGTATCCCGCTATGCGAATGACGGCCCGATACGCCGTTTAGGCTATTTTATCGTTATTTTTATTTTTGGTTTCTTTGGTGCTTGGTCGGCTTTTGCCCCCCTAGGTAGTGCCGCCCTCGCGCCGGGTACGGTGGCAGTGGAAGGTTATCGGAAAACCGTGCAACATTTGGAGGGTGGTATTGTTAAGGCCTTGCATGTGCATGACGGTGATACCGTTACTAAAGGCCAAGTGTTGGTCGAATTGGAGGACACCTCGCCACGCGCGCAAGTGGAAACGATGCGAGGGCAATTGTTTTCGGCCTTGGCGCGTGAGGCGCGGCTGACCGCCGAGCGTGACGGTAAGGCATCGGTCAATTATCCCGATTTATTAAGGCAAGATGACCACGACCCACGGGCGCAGGAAGCCATGCGTGTCCAAGATCAAGCTTTTGCGGTACGCCAGCATTCGCGCAATGGCGAAATCGGTATTTTAAAAG
Source organism: Methylovulum psychrotolerans (assembly GCF_002209385.1). Taxonomy (NCBI): domain Bacteria; kingdom Pseudomonadati; phylum Pseudomonadota; class Gammaproteobacteria; order Methylococcales; family Methylococcaceae; genus Methylovulum; species Methylovulum psychrotolerans. The sequence continues at coordinate 16,717 of NZ_CP022129.1, read as the reverse complement.
AGCAGCATCGGCAACTGTTGGCGAAAATTGAGGGCATTAAGGCGCAAAAAAACAGCCGAAATAGCTTGGCAGCTTCTTTAGAGAAGGATTTGGTAGATTATCGCGCCATGCTCAAGGAAGGCTATATGGAGAAACAAAAAGTCACCGAACTGGAAAGGCGTAAAGCGGAGGCGCAAGGTGATGAGGGTGATTTCACCGCTAATATTGCCACGGCACAAACGCAAATCAGTGAAATTGCCTTGAAAGTGCTGCAAATTGATAAGGATTTCCAGCGTGAAGTCATTGATGAGCTGAGTAAGGTGCAAACTGAGCTGTCGGAGTTGCGTGAAAAAATCCAATGGCTGGACGATACGGTGGCGCGTACCGTCATTAAAGCCCCCGAAGCGGGTATGGTGTTGGGCTTGACTGTCCACACGCTAGGTGCGGTCATTCCGCCGGGCGGGCATATTCTGGACATCGTGCCGCAACAGGAAAAACTGGTGATTGAGGCGCAGGTGTCGCCGATAGATATTGACCGTGTCCATATCGGCCAAAGCACGGAAATCCGTTTCAGTGCCTTTAAAAGTGCGAAAACGCCAAAAGTGGCGGGTCGGTTGATTGCCCTGTCGGCAGACCGTTTAAGCGATGAAAAGCAGGAAGTCAGTTATTATCTGGCGCGGGTCGAAGTTGACCCGGACGGTTTGGCGGAATTGACCCGCCGGGGCTTGGTGTTGTTGCCGGGGATGCCGGCGGAAGTGCTGATTAATACCGGTGACCGCACCTTTTTTGAATATCTGATGCAGCCGCTCAGTAATGTGTTCGCCCGTTCGTTAATTGAGGATTAAGTTGATGCGTTACCCAGTTATGTTACCGTTATTGGCGGCTCTGAGTTTGCCGGCGGCGGCCGAGGATTTGTTGTCGCTGTATGAGCGGGCGGTTTTGGCTTCGCCTGAGTTGGGCAGCAGCGAATATTCATTGGATATTATCAAAGCCCAAGAAGACCAAGCGTTTGGTAAGCTGTTGCCGGAAGTCAGTGTGGTGGGCAACTATTCTTTAAACGAATATCACCAGCAACATTCTACGCTAGGCCGTAGCTCTAATAGCAGTTACCCTGGCACACGCGCCAGTATCACCTTGCAGCAACCGATTTTTGATTTGCAGGCGTATTTGCTGATGAAGAGCCAGCAGGCAAAAACCTCGCAATATGAGGAGAACTTGTTGGCGGCGCACCAAAAATTGGTAGCCGATTTGTTGGAGCGTTATGTCAATGCCTTAAAAGCCCAAGATAAAAGCGAAATTATCGCCGCCGAATTGGCTTCCACGGAAAAGCAATTGGCGCGGGTTGAGGCAATGAGCCAGCGGCAATTGGCGATGATTACCGATAAGTACGAATTGCAGGCGCGTACCGAAACCTTGCGTACCAACCTGATTGACAACGACAACGATGCGCGGATCGCCTTGGAGAAGTTGCGGGAATTGACTGGCGATGCCGTGGGGCCGGTTCAGCCTGTGCGTATGAATGCGGTGCAATTGCCGCCGGAAGGCAGTGTTGACACTTGGGTGAAGCAAGCGGGGCAAATCAACCCAGAATTGCAAGGGCTTAAACATGCGGTCGAATCCGCCCGGCAAAGTATTAGCGCCTATCAGGCCGGGCATTTGCCGCGTATTGAGTTGCAATTGAGCGGCACTTATAGCGACACGGTTTATAATAATCTGACTTCGTCGCCTTATGATATAGGTTCGGCCTCTGTCCAAGCGGTTGTGCCTATTTATGAGGGCGGCATCACCAGCGCCAAAGTCAGGGAGGCACAGGCGCGGAAAAAGCTTGCCGAAGCGGAATTGGAAAAAAAGCTGCGTGAATTTGAGCAAATTACCCGTGCGGCTTATTTGGATATGGTGACATCGCCTAAGCGTAGCCAAGCGACTGACCGGCAATTGCAAGCGAGTGAGCAATCGCGTGATGCCATGAAAAAAGGCTACGAATTGGGTGTGGTGACGATTGTCGATTTGCTGAATGCGGAAAAGCAACTGTCCGAAGCCCGCCAGGCTCAGCGCGAAGCCCGCTACCGCTATTTTACGGCGCGTAGCTCCCTGTATTTTCAGACCGGGCGTTTAATCGGCGACGAATTGCTGAAATTTAACCAATGGTTGGTGGCGGATGTCCGCCCTGGCAAAAAAACACCCTGAGGCATCGCCTCTTTAGCCACTTTTTGTTTACTGTCTCGCTATGTCATTGTTAATAGAGTATTTACAGCTTTGCTGGTTTGTCAATAACCCCACTGAGCTACATCCGGCACGCGCATTTTTTTGGAAAAATGTGCTGTTTTATGTGGTGTCGGGGATTATCGTCGAAGCGAATATCGGTGATTTTCCCGAAGCTACGCTGGAAGTGGCGATGCGTGCTATCGTCGCGTTAATGTTATTGTCGACGCAAATTCTGGCCACTAAGAAAGCGGCGGTGTTTTATCAGCTACAGACCGCTGTCTTCATCTGCGAAAACTTTATGATGACCTTAGGGATAGGGGTCGAGATTTTTGATGCCTTTGCCCATAACACGCCCTACGAAGATTATCCGCTCTATTTAGGTGCATTTTTGATTGTATGGTATCTGGCGATTATCAGTTATGTGTTCAAACGGGTATTTGCCTTCCATTATGCCAAATGTATCGGGATGGCTTTGCTTTATTTTTGTTTGACGTATGGCGGCCCGTTTTTGGTGATGGAGGTCATTTGAGACTCGATGCGAGTGTCCTGACATTTTTTGTCACAATATGACCTTCACGGACAATTAGAGTGCTGATAATAGCCTAAAAAAGCACTGTTTAAGACGGGTTAGACGGCAATGGTTTGGGTAAAGACGGTTTTTTTCTGCCTAAAATCACTGCTAAAGCCTTGTCGGTTAAGCGTGGTGGTGAGGTTTTTAGATTATGGCATATATCATGCTTTATATTTTCCGAGTTTTCTCATCACATATTCACTTATAAAAGGCGATACATTATGAAAAATCAAATGCAAAAAATGCAACAAGGTTTTACCTTAATCGAGTTAATGATCGTTGTGGCGATCATCGGTATCTTGGCAGCGATTGCGATTCCGGCTTACCAAACGTATACCCAAAAAGCAAAATTCTCAGAAGTCGTCTTGGCGACAGCGGGCGTTAAATCTGCCGTTGATGTTTGTGCCCAAACAGCGGGCGGTACTGATCCGATTTCGGGCGGTAATTGTGATTCCGGCAACACTGCTGAGCCGGCCGCTGCTGGTGTGACCGCCGCTGTACTCCAAGCGCATAATACCGGAGCAGCCAACACTGCATCAGGCAATGGCTACTTGGCAGATGTTACTTATTCAGGTGGTACTCTGACCGCTACTGCAGGTGGCCCATCTTTCCCTAATGGAGAAAACTATGTTCTTAAGGGAACTTATGCCAATGGCATGGTTACTTGGGTAAAAGATAGTAATTCAACTTGTATTTTACCTGGTTATTGCTAATTTAGCTTTTCGGTAGCCGTACTGGTTGGTTTGTAGCTCTGAGACATCCGTTCATGGGTTAGTTTAATTAAAGTTATCAAATCGGCCAGTACATCCAAAAACCGCTTCTGCGTATCAGAAGCGGTTTTTTTATGTGTCAATAACTATCCCTCACTATAGAAGTATGTTGATTAATATTCGCAAACTGACACGCACAACGGCTGGATTGCTACATTTTGCATTTAGTTTGGGTGTTTTTTGTCTGATATTTTTTTTATTGGTCAATTTTTGGTATCCAGGGCCTTATTTCAATGATTCTGGAGGCTGGCAAGGCATTAGGATTGTCGCCAGTGTGGACGTGGTTTTAGGCCCGCTGTTGACGTTAGTTGTTTTTAATCCAGCTAAAGCTACCCGTGAATTGGCTACCGATATTGGAATTATCGCTACCGTCCAATGCATTGCCTTGCTTGGGGGTGTCCATACCCTTTATAGCCAACGCCCTGTAGCCGTGGTATTTTGGGATAACAGTTTTATGACTGTACCCGCACAAGCCTTGACAGACCAAGGGTATGCTTTGGACAAGTTAGGCATTCTGAGTGCTGCCCATCCGCCGTTTGTTTATGCAGAAAATCCCACCAAACTCGAAGATTTAGAAAAAATGCTGGGGTTGATAAATAAAGACAAAATCCCCCCCCATCACCAAACTTGGTTGTACCGTCCCCTTAAAGACCACTTTAATGAGGTAAGACCTATGCAATTTAAAATAGACCAAATCATCGCCAAGCACCCCGATGTCAAAAACCAACTATTGCCGATCATGCAAAAGCATAACATCAGCGACATCCACGCCATGCTGTACTTTTTGCTCCAATCCAAATACAGTAACAGCGTGTTAGTTTTTGACCAGAACGCCCAATATCTGGGCTATGTGAACCCCGAATAGTCACTTGTGCTTGTAAAGTCATCTGATTCTAAAAGGCTTGTGGATAACGCTTATCCTCAGGCCTTTTTCAGTTAAGGCAAATTCAAATCAAGCACAACTGGTGTCTATAAGCATCATGGGTTAAAATTACACAGTTTATTTGTGATTATTATAGCGTAAAGAAAAAGTCGGCTTCGCCCCGCTTTCCTGTTACTGGCTAGAGATAACATGCACAAGGGTTTATAACTACTATCGAAGGGGCTGCTCCGTGAAAAATACAAAGCAACTATTCGCAGGTCTGATTTTAATGGCTTTAGGTCTTGGAACAGCGCACGCGGAATATACGCTCAATTTAATGAAAGGGGTTACAAAGGTCAGTAATGACGTTTATGATCTCCATATGCTGATTCTATGGATTTGTGTGTTCATTGGTCTTGGCGTGTTCGGTACTATGTTTTATTCGATTTACCATCACCGTAAATCTAAAGGACATAAGGCCGCGCAATTTCATGAAAATACTACCGTTGAAATTATTTGGACAATCATCCCAACCCTGATTCTGGTCGGTATGGCGATTCCCGCCACGAAAACCTTGATGGAACTGGATGATGTCCAAGATTCCGAAATGTCCATCAAAGTGACGGGTTGGCAGTGGAAATGGGAGTATGATTATCTGGATAATGGCATCCATTTTTTCAGCAGCCTTGATGAGGCCAGCAATAAGGCGCGGCAAGTCCATTCCGGCATAGACCCGCGCTCGGTGCCGCATTATCTGTTAAATGTCGATAAGCCTTTAGTCGTGCCGACTAAGAAAAAAATCCGTTTTGTCTTTACGGCGGCGGACGTTATCCATTCTTGGTGGGTGCCTGAGCTAGGCTGGAAAAAAGACGCTATTCCTGGCTTTATTAACGAAGCGTGGACTTCGGTTGACAAGCCCGGCACTTACCGTGGCCAATGTACCGAGTTGTGCGGCAAAGACCATGGCTTTATGCCGATTGTCGTGATTGCGATGGATCAGCCCGATTACGATGCATGGGTTAAAAAGACCAAAGAAGACGCACAAAAAGGCCCTGATTTAAGCGACCAACCGCGTGACCAATTGGTTGCAAAAGGTGCCGCTATCTATGCGAAAAACTGTTCGACCTGCCATTTGCCTGACGGTAAGGGCGTACCCGGCGCATTCCCTGCTATCGGTGGCAGTGCTGTTGTTAAAGGCGACATTAAGGCGCAGACTAATTTGGTGCTGAACGGTAAAGGCGGTATGCCGGCGTTTGGCAAAATGCTGAAAGCGGACGAATTGGCGCAAGTCATCACTTATACGCGTAATGCCTTAGGCAATAGCGTCGGTGACGACATCCAGCCTAAAGCCATCCAAGAATTGTTGCCTAATAAAGCGGCCGCTGCGAAACCGGAAGCCAAAGCCGCTGCCCCTGAAAAAGCCGAGCCGATTGCCGATCTGTCTAAAGACGAGTTGGTTGCGGCGGGTAAAGCGGTTTATGAAAGTAACTGCGCGTCTTGCCATCAAGCCGAAGGCCAAGGTATGGCGCCGATGTTCCCGGCTTTGCACGGCAGTGCTGTGGTTAAGGGCGATATTAATGCCCAAGTTGACCTGATGCTGAACGGCAAAGGTATGATGCCTGCTTTCGGCCATAGCCTAAGCGCCAAAGATTTTGCGGCCGTCGTGACGTTCACCCGCAATAGTTTGGGTAATTCAGTGAATGATGTTATACAGCCTTCAGCCATCCAAAAACTGCAAGCGGCGTTGCCGCCAGCACAGGATGATGAGTAAGGCCGTTGCTGAATTTATCCGTGCAAACTTTTTTTCCTAATTTTGAGGTATAAACTATGTCCGCTGTTGTAGCTGAGCATGATGAGCATCATGATGAACACCATCACGATGATCACGCCCACGGGCCTGAAAAAGGCCTATTAAGATGGATAGTGACCACTAACCATAAAGATATTGGCACGCTATATTTGCTGTTCGCCTTGGCGATGTTTTTTGTCGGCGGCGTTATGGCTTTGGTCATCCGTGCCGAATTGTTCGAACCCGGTTTGCAGTTTGTCGAACCGCAATTTTTTAACTCTATGACCACCATGCATGCCTTAGTCATGGTGTTTGGTGCGGTTATGCCCGGCTTTGTCGGCTTGGCGAACTGGATGATCCCGATGATGATCGGCGCACCCGATATGGCCTTGCCGCGTATGAACAACATGAGCTTTTGGATGTTGGTCGCGGGTGTGCTGTTGTTGGCGACGACTTTATTTATGGAAGGCGGTGCGCCTGCAGCAGGTTGGACATTGTATCCGCCATTAGTGTTGCAGACTGGCAAAGCCTTGCCGTTCGCTATTTTCTCGGTGCATTTGCTGGGTATTTCGTCAATTATGGGGGCCATTAATATTATCGCCACCATTTTCAACATGCGCGCCCCTGCTATGACGCTGATGAAAATGCCGTTGTTCGTTTGGACATGGCTGATTACGGCGTTCTTGCTGATTGCTGTTATGCCGGTGTTTGCCGGTGCGGTGACCATGTTGCTGACTGACCGCTTTTTTGAAACCAGCTTCTTTGATGCGGCGGGCGGCGGTGACCCGGTATTGTACCAACATATTTTCTGGTTCTTCGGACACCCAGAAGTTTATATCATGATTTTGCCGACGTTTGGGGTCGCTTCAACGATCATCCCTGTGTTTGCGCGTAAACCGCTGTTTGGCTATAGCTCGATGGTTTATGCCACGGCATCGATTGCCTTTTTGTCATTCATCGTTTGGGCGCATCACATGTTCACGGTCGGTATGCCGATTGCGGGTGAGTTGTACTTTATGTATGCCACTATGTTGATCGCCATCCCTACCGGCGTTAAGGTGTTTAACTGGACGGCGACCATGTGGAAAGGGTCTATGACCTTTGAAACCCCCATGCTGTTTTCGATTGCCTTTGTGGTGTTATTCACCATGGGCGGCTTTACCGGTTTGATGATGTCGATTGCGCCATCGGATTTCCAATACCATGACACTTATTTTATTGTTGCCCATTTCCATTATGTCTTGGTGCCTTCTTCCATCTTTATTTTAATGGCGGCCGGGTATTATTGGTTGCCTAAATGGACTGGCCACATGTATAACGAAAAAATTGGCCAACTGCATTTTTGGTTGTCGGTGGTTTCGGTCAACATTTTGTTCTTCCCACAGCATTTCTTAGGTCTGGCGGGTATGCCCCGACGGATTCCTGACTATGCCGTGCAGTTTGCTGATTGGAATATGATCTCCAGTATTGGCGGTTTCATTTTCGGTATCAGCCAATTACTGTTTTTGTATATCGTTATTGATACCATCAGAGGCGGCACTGGCGAAAAAGTCAGTGACGAAGTTTGGGAAGATGCGCACAAGCACGGTTTGGAATGGACATTGCCATCACCTGCGCCTTACCATACCTTTACTACACCACCCACTGTCATCCCTACCGAACATATCTGATGTCCGGTTAAGCTTGCCAGCTTTTCGGTACGCCACCGTCAGGTGGCGTACTAGGTAACGAAATGAACACAAAAACAAAAAATATCCTGACGGCGGTAGTGTTGGCAATTGTCGTGATTGCCATTTATATCTTTGCGGTGATGAAAGCGGCGGCACAATGAGCGATGATGTCCAACTAAAAAATGCTAAGTTAGTGCGCACCCTGTTATGGGTGGTGGTTGCTATGTTCGGCTTTGGTTTCGCGCTGGTGCCGCTCTATGACGTATTGTGCGAAGTGACCGGACTGAACGGCAAAGTGTCCGGCACTGCGGTAGCGGAAATCGCTTATCAGGTGGACAAGGACAGGGAGGTGACTGTAGAGTTTATGACTTCCCTGAACGAATCGGCGCCGATGCTGTTCCGTGCCGAAACCAATAAGATAAAAGTGCATCCGGGGGAATATTACACGGTCAATTTTTATGCGGAAAACCTGACCGATAAAGTCATGGTCGCCCAAGCGATACCCAGTATTTCTCCTGGCTTGGCCGCCGAATATTTTAAGAAAACCGAGTGTTTTTGTTTTACCGAACAAACTTTCAAACCGCACGAAGGCAGGGTGATGCCGGTGCGTTTTGCGGTGAATCCTGAACTGCCCAAACAGTACAAAACAATCACGCTTGCCTATACATTTTTTGATAATACTAAAACACAGTAGAAAGGAAAGGGGAACAACATGTCTGCACATGATACTTATTACATTCCGCACAAGGCCACTTGGCCGGTGCTGGCGACCCTAGGTCTGGTGACCTTGCTGGCGGGTTTTGCCAATTATTTGAACCATTCGCCGATTGGTTCGCCGATGATGATGGTGGGTTTCGCCATTTTTATTGTTATGCTGGCGGGTTGGTTTACCTTACAATCTACCGAGAGCGAATCGGGCATGTACAACGCCCAAGTGGGCATTTCTTTCCGCATGGGCATGATGTGGTTTATTTTTTCTGAAGTCATGTTCTTTGCCGTGTTCTTTGGCTCCTTGTGGTATACGCGTAACTTGTCGGTGCCTTGGTTAGGCGGCGAAGGCATCGGCGCGGCGACTAAAGCTCTGTTGTGGCCTGAATTTGAAGCCCATTGGCCAACTAATGGCCCTGCCAAACTGATTAACGGCCTACCGACGCAAGACGGTGAATTTGAGCCTATGGGCGCATGGGGTTTGCCCTTGCTCAATACCCTAATCCTGTTGACCAGCGGCGTGACCTGTACTTGGGCGCATCATGGTCTGTTAGCAAACAAACGCGACCAATTGATTAAGGGTTTGATTGCCACCGTGGCCTTAGGCTTTTTGTTCGTGGCGTTCCAAGCGATGGAGTATCATGAAGCATATACCGAAATGGGTTTGACTTTAGGTTCGGGCATTTACGGTTCGACGTTCTTTATGTTGACCGGTTTCCACGGTTTCCACGTCTGTGTCGGGGCGATTATTTTAAGCGTGGTGTTGTTCCGTAGCAGCAAAGGCCATTTTAAACCGGAGAACCATTTCGCTTTTGAAGCGGCGGCTTGGTACTGGCATTTTGTTGACGTGGTTTGGTTAGGTTTGTTTATCTTTGTTTACTTGATCTAGGCCATCTGACAAAACAAAAAAAGCGTTGTCTGTGGCAACGCTTTTTTTTTGTTTAACGGTTTTTGGCGGTTTATTTTATTGGGTCAGCGGTAATGTCGGTGTAGACTGTCTGGCTGTTTGCAGAGTTGCCCCAATACCTTCAGGTTTTAGCCAGCCCATCGCCAAAGCGATACACACAAAAGCAAATAATAAGATAGACAGCGAGATGCGCACGGTTAAGGCTTTGACGATTTTCTCGGAATGTTCCCGGTCTTTAGCTCTTACTAAATTAAAAAGCGCGGTGCCAAGGCTGGCGACAATCAGGGCGAAGGCGAAAATGGCGATGCTTTTTATAATCATAGTGATCTTTTATGCTGGTGGGGTATGGCTATTTTCGGTTATTCGGCCCCGATTGCCAAACGCTTTTTTTAACGGCCCAACTACAGGAATGTGTTCCCATGGCGTTTAAAACTCTCCCTACCGCCGCGTATTGGCTGGTGTTGCCCGTATTGCTGGCTTTAGGCAACTGGCAACTCAACCGTGCTGACGAAAAACAGCACGTTTTGGCGTTACAGGCACAGCAGGCCAATAGTGCCGAATTGGCTTTGTCGGCCTCTACTCAAGACGACGTGCAGGGGTTAAGATATAAAAAAGTCCGTCTCCGTGGCCATTATGACGTGGCACACCAGTTTTTGTTGGATAACCAGATCCATGCAGGTAAGGCAGGCTATTTTGTCCTGACCCCTTTTGTGTTGGATGATGGCCCCAAAGCCGTACTGGTTAACCGTGGCTGGCTACCGTTAACGGCTAACCGTAGTGTCTTACCCGCACTGGTTTTTGCTGCTGTCCCGACCGCTGTGGCCGGGAGGGTTAACCAATTCCCTTCAGTGGGACTTAAACTGGCCGGTGCCGAGCAGCCGGGTGAAGGTTGGCCGTCGCTGGTGCAGCTTGCCGACAGTGCGGTTTTGGCCAAAAAACTGGGCTACCCTTTATTTAGTTTTCAAATCGAGCTGGACCCGCAAGCGCCAGACGGCTATCTGCGGGACTGGCATACCAGTACGTTGATGTTGCCGGAACAGCACCGGGCTTACGCATGGCAATGGTTCGGCTTGGCCTTTACTTTAACCGTGCTGTTTATTGTCTACCGCTTAAAAAAACAAAATGATTAACCAACAATTAAAAAACCGCCTGATTATCCTTGGCCTGTTCGGCATGACCGTCATCCCTTTTCTGGTGGCTTGGGGCTTAAGTAAAAATACCGCGCTAGTGACGGGCGGTGGTGTTAATAAAGGTCAGTTAATCGCCCCCGTGGTGGCGACAGATCGGGCTGATTTTGTTGGCTATGATGCGTTTTCGGCGCAAAATATCGGCGAAATTAACGGCCATTGGCTGATTGTCAATGTCATTCCGCAAGACCATTGTGCGGCGGTGTGTCTGGAGGCGATTTTAAAAACCAAGCAATTGCGCCTGATGCTCAATAAAGAGCTGCCGAGGACGCGGCGGGTGGTGATGCTCTTAAAAGACGTGCCGGAAGCAACCGCCAAACAATATTGGTTGAAAGACACCTTATTATGGCGGCTACGGCAAAACCAAACCCCGCAGGATGATGCGCTGTACAGCCATCTGTTGGCCGAGGAAAATCCGCTGGATGAGGCTATGGCTGCCAAGCTGTTGGGGACGGATAAGCCGGAAATGGCCTTGGCTTCGGATTTGCTCAGAATCAGACCGGGTCTTGGCTTAATAAAAAAACTGACAGACAGCAAAAAAGGCGATATACCAGATGGCATGTTGTTTTTAATCGACCCGCTGGGCAATTTAATGATGCAATATGCGCCGGGTTTTGATCCTTACCAAGTAAAAAGTGATCTCATGCACTTGCTGAAAATTTCTCAGATTGGCTAATAATAAAGAACGGGATAAGAAGAATAATGTTTAGAAAAATAACCCTGTTTAGCGTTGTGTTGGCGTTGCTCGTCATTGTCATTGGCGCGTATGACCGCTTTACAGGCGGGCAACTGGCTTGCCCTGATTGGCCGTTGTGCTACGCCCAGCCATTTATTGCCGACAGCGGCCAATTGCCGCCGAATGCAAATGTGGCTATGGCGGCGGTGTGGGCAGAATTGGCCTATCGGTACGGTTTTGGCTTGTTAAGCTTGGTGGTCGTCGGCTTGGCTGTCAGCAGCGGCCATAAATCCAGTTATCGTGTGGCGGCCGTGGCAGGCAGTTTGGCGGCATTAAGCTGTATAGGTTTGCAGGCGGCGTTGGCGTTTTGGGTCGTTAGGCTAAACGCCATGCCTATTTTGGTCACTGCCGCAACTTTATTGGGCATGATGGTGTTATGGCTATTATTTGGCCTGTATTTGCGTAGCCAGACCCGGTTGCCATTGGCCTTACCCTATTCGGTTGGTTTGTGCCGTTTTGCCATGCTGGTGCTGTTCTTGCAAGTCGTTTTAGGCATCTGGGTCAGCGCCAACCATGCCAGTTTAGTGTGTGTCGGTTTTCCGCAATGTAATGGGCAATGGTTGCCCGCTGCCGATTATCAGGCGGCCTTAAATGTCGTCAGCGGTTTGTTTTCCGGTTATGCCGGCGATTTGGCTTTTGACCTGCAACTCGCCATTAATGCCTTGCACCGTTGGGGGGCTGTAATCTGCTTCATATTATTGACTACCATAATATGGGGCAGTTTGGCGGCGGATAAACCTAAGTCAGTCAGAATGGCCGGATTGTGGCTAAGCGCATTGGTATTTGTGGAGATTGCCGTCGGCATTGCCGGCTTTAAACTGCAAATGCCGCTTTGGGTGCTGTTGGCGCATACGGCGGTTGCTGCCGTTATGATGCTGCCGCTGTTGGCGATCAGTTTTTATAGCCGCTATGGTAGCGGCGCGGCGGGTGTTCAGGCTTCTCCTGCGGCGAGTTCCATCCCTACGGCTGTAGTGGCTGAGGATTACGTCGAACCCCCGCCCGAATCCTTGTTTTTACGCTTAAAAAGCCAATTGACGCGCACCCGTTCGGGTTTGGGCGGCATTCTGGCGAATTTGGCGTTAGGCACAAAATCCATTGACGGGGATTTGCTGGAAGAGCTGGAAACCCGTTTGCTGATGGCGGATATAGGCATCACCGTTACTACAGATATTATCGCGCGGCTGACCCAGCGTCTGGAACGCCATCAGCTCAATGACGCGCAAGCGTTGTCGGCGGCGTTAAAGGAAGAGCTACTGGCGATTGTGCAACCGTGCAGCCAACCGTTGCAGATTCCTCAACAAGATAAGCCTTTCGTCATTTTGGTAGTGGGAGTCAACGGCGCGGGTAAAACGACGACCATCGGTAAATTGGCGAAGCGTCTGCAAGCCCAAGGGCATAGTGTTATGCTAGCGGCGGGTGATACGTTCCGGGCGGCAGCGGTCGAGCAGTTGCAGACCTGGGGCGAGCGTAACCATATCCACGTCGTCGCCCAGCATACCGGAGCCGATTCGGCTTCGGTGATTTATGACGGGGTGCAATCGGCACAAGCCAAGGGCATTGATGTCCTGATCGCCGATACCGCCGGACGTTTGCATACCAAGTCCAACCTGATGGATGAGCTGAAAAAAGTCAAGCGCATCATGGGTAAGCTGGATGAGACCGCGCCGCATGAAGTGCTATTGGTATTGGATGCCGGCACCGGCCAAAATGCCTTGTCGCAAGCCAAATTGTTTAATGAAACGGTGGCTTTGACCGGCTTGGTGCTGACCAAACTGGACGGCACAGCGAAAGGTGGGGTAATTTTCGCGCTGGCGAAACAGTCCGGCATTCCTATCCGTTTTATTGGTATCGGTGAAGGTATTGATGATTTACAGGATTTTAATGCCGAGCTTTTTGTTGATGCCTTGTTTGCTAACGACTAACCGTTAATTTGCAGCTTATGTTAAAGTTTGAGAATGTCAGTAAGCGCTATCAGGAAACCGGCGAAGTGTTGCGTGATGTCAGTTTTCATCTGCGCCGTGGTGAGTTGGCGTTTCTGACCGGACACTCAGGGGCGGGCAAAAGTACGCTGTTAAAATTGATTGCGGTGATGGAGCGTTGCAATAAAGGCCAGATTTTCTTGGATGGCGAAAACTTAAGCCATGCCAGAGAAAAGCATATCCCCTACCTGCGCCGGAAAATGGGTTTTATCTACCAAGACTATAAGCTGCTGCAAGACCGGACGGTGTTTGATAACGTCGCCTTACCCTTGGTGATTGCCGGTTATGGGCATCAGGAAGTGGCGCGTAAGGTGAGGGCGGTGCTGGATAAGGTTGGCCTGACGGGTAAGGAGAAAAAATTCCCCCGCGCTTTGTCGGGCGGTGAGCAACAGCGGGTCGGCATTGCGCGGGCCGTAGTCAATAAGCCGCCGATGATTATCGCCGATGAGCCGACCGGTAACCTAGATCCCGACCTGTCCGCCGAAATTATGCGCCTGTTTGAAAGCTATCAGCAAATGGGCGTGACGGTGCTGATTGCCTCGCATGATATTTCGCTGATCAGCCGGATGAACCATCGGCTGTTAAAGCTCGACCATGGGCAATTGGTGGTCAGCTAAATGAACAAAAAACCTTCTAATAGGCGGCAAACACGCGAAGTTGACGCACCTAAATACCATAAGCCGACCAAAGCTGATGTCCGCCCTAATAGGGCCGCTGGAGGCGGTTTTGCCGATAAGCTCAATGCTTACCGTGACCTCCATGCCCATGCCTTATTCTCTAGCTTAGGCCGTTTGGTTGCCGAACCGTTTTCGTCGCTGATGACCATTGCGGTGTTGGCGATTACCATTTCCCTAGCCAGCGGTTTTTACCTGCTGTTAGTCAATTGCCAGCAATTGACTAACCACCTGGAAGCCAGTACGCAAATTTCTTTATTTCTTAAAGAAGAGGTGTCGGACATCCGCGCCGCGAAACTATTGGAAACGATCAAAAACAATCCTAAAGTGCAGCAAGCCACCTTAATCAGCAAAGACCGAGGCTTGGAAGAATTTAAGACTTACAGCGGTTTTGGGGCGGCTGTGTCGTCATTAAAAAGCAATCCGCTGCCGATAGTGATTGAAGTCTTGCCGAAAAATTCCCTGACCAATAAGGATGAATTGGAAATTTTGCAGCATGAATTCCAGCAAAACGAGGGGGTGGAACTGGCACAATTGGATATGCAGTGGCTGGAGCGTTTGCAGTCGATTATGGCCTTGGCCGGATGCGCGACCGCCTTATTGAACGCCATGCTGATTGCCGCCGTGCTGTTCATTACCGCCAATACTATCCGTTTGGAGTTGCACAGCCGCCGTGAAGAGGTCATTATCGCCAAATTGGTCGGTGCCACCCATGCCTTTATCCGCCGCCCATTTTTATATACAGGGGCTTGGATAGGCTTTATTTCCGGGGTGGCGGCGTGGTTTATCGTCACGGTGATGATGTTGGTGTTGCGTGTCCCTGTAGAAAGCTTATCTAAGCTCTATGGCGGCAATTTTCATCTGCTGTTTTTCAGTTTTGCCCAAACCCTCCAGCTTATCGCCATCGCCACCACCTTAGGGGTGATCGGCGCTTGGGCGGTGCTAATGTACCAGTTGCAGCGCACCAAACCCGAATAAGGTTTGAACTTTAAAAATTATTAGCACTCTTATTTGGAGAGTGCTAAAATTTATATCAGTTTTTACCTATCGGGAGACTATCTCTATGAGCAATGCCTTAACTTTACCCGTTAACTTATCCGTCGGTACCTTTGATGCCTATTTGAATCTGGTCAAACAGATGCCAAAACTGTCATCCGAGCAAGAGCACGATTTAGCCGTAAAATACCGTGACCACGGCGACCTAGAAGCCGCACGGCAACTGGTTATGACTAACCTGCGTTTTGTCGTCCATGTTGCCAAAGGGTATAGCGGTTATGGTTTGTCGATGCCGGATATTGTCCAAGAAGGTAATGTCGGCCTGATGAAGGCTGTCAAACGCTTTGATCCCGATATGGGCGTACGTCTGGTGTCCTTTGCCGTGCATTGGATTAAGGCGGAAATCCACGAATATGTCATTAAAAACTGGGCTATCGTCAAAATTGCCACCACCAAAGCCCAACGTAAGCTGTTCTTTAATCTGCGCAAGTCTAAAGAGGATTTGGGTTGGTTGTCCAATAACGAAGCCGAAGCCATTGCCAACGATTTGGACGTGCAGTTAAGCAGCGTCTATGAAATGGAAAAACGCTTGGGCAACCGCGACATGTCTTTCGATATCAGCGACGACGAAGGCGACGACGACAGTTATATCGCTCCCGCCAGTTACTTGCAACAGCATGGTGCCGATCCGGCGCTGTTATTGGAAAATGCCGATTGGGGCGGTCATGAGCATGATCTTCTGCACGACGCAATGGCGACCTTGGACGAGCGCAGCTTGGATATTGTCTCTAGCCGCTGGTTGGCGGACAAAAAAGCCACCTTGCATGAGTTGGCCGACCGTTATAATGTTTCCGCCGAGCGTATCCGCCAATTGGAGCAGAACGCGATGAAGAAATTGAAGGCGGCCGTGGTGTTGGCGGCCTGATAACCTTCGTCTATTAGCGATAAAAAAGGCCTGACGGTTGTTGCCGTCAGGCCTTTTTTTGTGGGTAAATTTTGCAAAAACGGTAATCTTTAACAGATTTTGCCTATTCTTGGTGTTAATATCAAGTTGCCTGCTGTGGTAGCGGGTAATTATCGAATAGGTTTTTTGACAAGGTGGCTATATGTTTAAGCAAGTTACAACAATTTGTAGTAAAGGTGTTGTCCGTAGTTTGGGTTTGGTGATTGGTGCTCTAGTGGCACTGCCCAGTTTTGCGGTGACACCGACAGCTTATTTTGAAAATGCGGAGGTTTTTGCATCAGGTAAGCGGGTGCAGATGTACCGTGTGCCGACTGTCGACAGTAATGGTAAAGTCAGTTATTACACTGTATATAGCTAATCCGATATAAAAAGATGTCCTGTAACCGCCCCAGTGAAGAGGTCGTCAACGGAACATCGTGCTTGGTTGCGGATGGATTTAAGCTGTGCCCATTTGTGTTCGATAGGGTTAAGGTCTGGTGAGTATGGGGGCAAAAACTCAAGGGTATGCCCTGCTTTCTCGATACGGCTTTTAATGTCTTCCCGCTTGTGGAAGGCGGCGTTGTCCATCACCACGATGCTGCCGGCGGGGAGTTTTGGCACCAAGTCCTGTGCGGCCCACGCATAAAAAACGTCGGCGTTGATGTTGCAAGGGAACAATGCAACCGTCAGTAACGCCCCTTTGATGAGCGCCCCTATCGCATTTGTCCTGCCCTTTGCGCC